>NZ_LSRE01000069.1 GCF_001575205.1 Tsukamurella pseudospumae | reverse complement strand
CGAAGACAACCAGGAGGTTGGCTTAGAAGCAGCCACCCTTGAAAGAGTGCGTAATAGCTCACTGGTCTAGTGGCTGGGCGCCGACAATTTAGCGGGGCTCAAGTACACCGCCGAAGCCGCGGCACTCACATCTTTGGTGTGGGTGGGTAGGGGAGCGTCGTGCAGCCGTAGAAGCAGCAGGGTGACCTAGTTGTGGAGGCTGTGC
>NZ_LSRE01000068.1 GCF_001575205.1 Tsukamurella pseudospumae | reverse complement strand
GTTCGGAAGGGATAACCGCTGAAAGCATCTAAGCGGGAAGCCTGTTCCAAGATTAGGATTCTCACCACCTTGAGTGGGTAAGACCCCCTACAGACTATGGGGTTGATAGGCCAGAACTGGAAGCGCAGTAATGCGTGCAGGTGACTGGTACTAATCGGTCGAGGACTTACCACACACATAACATTCGCCAAAACGAGCACTGATGGCTCACAGAAGATTATGCGTGTAACAATTCACAGAAATCCGGCCCGTT
>NZ_LSRE01000067.1 GCF_001575205.1 Tsukamurella pseudospumae | reverse complement strand
ACTTAGTACACGCTTAGGGGCCTTAGCCGGCGATCTGGGCTGTTTCCCTCTCGACTACGAAGCTTATCCCCCGCAGTCTCACTGCCACGTTCTCACTTACCGGCATTCGGAGTTTGGCTGACGTCAGTAACCTGTGAGGGCCCATCGGCCATCCAGTAGCTCTACCTCCGGCAAGAAACACGTGACGCTGCACCTAAATGCATTTCGGGGAGAACCAGCTATCACGGAGTTTGATTGGCCTTTCACCCCTA
>NZ_LSRE01000066.1 GCF_001575205.1 Tsukamurella pseudospumae | reverse complement strand
GGGCGCGGGACCGTACCAGACGGAGTCGCCTGTGTCCCTGCAGGATKCGYWSSTGCGGGACTCGGTGCGCGGATGGCACCGGGCGGGATCGGCCCGACGAACCACGACGGATACACCTGCAGACCACCAGGCTGAGACTGCCGCGCCAACAACCCCGCCACAGCATTACGCGCCTCCTCGATCGCATAACCCGCCGCAGCGTAAAGCCGCATGTAATCATCCTCGACCAACGACGCCGCCAAACCGTTGAACAACTCAACAGCCGCAGTCACCGCATTCCGCGCAAGAACCGTCAACACCGCCGACTTCCCCACAGTCGCCGCCATCGTCGCCGTCGCATTGTCATAACTGATCTTGATCAGATCATTGACGACCTTGGTCTCCCCATACCGAGGAATACCCAGATCACCCTGCGGAATCGCATACGGCGTCTCCGCCGCCTGCGGCAACGCCGGCGTCCCCTTCCCCAACGTCGCACGCAACCCCGAGAACAAGCCCGTGATGTAATCCCGAGCCCCCGCATCAACCCACCCAGGAAACGCCGGAGCAATCTCCGGGGTGAGGAGAATCAGACCACCCATGTCGTGGCTATCC
>NZ_LSRE01000065.1 GCF_001575205.1 Tsukamurella pseudospumae | reverse complement strand
CGTGCAGCCGTAGAAGCAGCAGGGTGACCTAGTTGTGGAGGCTGTGCGAGTGAGAATGCAGGCATGAGTAGCGAATGACACGTGAGAAACGTGTCCTCCGGATGACCAAGGGTTCCTGGGCTAGGTTAATCCTCCCAGGGTGAGTCGGGACCTAAGGCGAGGCCGACAGGCGTAGTCGATGGACAACGGGTTGATATTCCCGTACCCGTGTCAGATCGCCCCTGATGAATCAGTTGTACTAACCGTCCTGAAGCTTACGGATCACCTTCGGGTGACAGTTGAGTGGATGCACGGGACCTCGGCTGGTAGTAGTCAAGCGATGGGGTGACGCAGGAAGGTAGTGGGGCCAGTCAGTGGTTGTACTGGTGTAAGCCTGTAGGGCGAGATCTAGGAAA
>NZ_LSRE01000064.1 GCF_001575205.1 Tsukamurella pseudospumae | reverse complement strand
GACACCGGATGTCTCCAGGCGCCACGGCGGGGAGGAGTCCTGATCATCGCACTGGAACCCCACCGCTGAGACCCATCCGCTGTTTCGAACCGAACCGTCCCTGACGAACTGGAGGAGAATGCAATGCCCCCGCAGATCTATGACCTGAACACCGTCGCGCATGCTGCTGGTACCGCGAAGACGCATGATGTGGCTGCGTTGACGTTGGCGAACATCAAGTTCGTGCGTACTACTGCTGAGGCGTATCGTGCCGCGAATGCGGGTGATACGACGAACAAGGCTGTTGCGCATATGGATGAGTTGATCGCCGTGTGTAATTCGGAGCAGCAGAAGTTGGAGACGATCGCTGAGGCGCTGAATCGGAATGGTGGTTTGATCGCTAATACCGATGGTGATGGTGGTTCGTTGTTCACCGGCTATGCCACTGTCTGACCTGATCGACTGCGAATAGTAGAGGAGAACTTCCATGAGTGTCGACCGGATTCTGGTCAACTACGCGAGCTATGACACCACGTCGGCGAGTTTCGGTAAGGCTGCGGCGGTGGCGGATGCGAATATTGCTGAGCTCACGGCCAATAACACCGCGAATCTGAATGCGGGTAACTGGGTGGGTGTGGATCAGGAGAGCTATCAGCATGTTCATGAGGTGTGTTTGAAGGCCAATGAGAATCTGTCGCTCGCGTTGCAGAAGTGTGGTGTGAACATCTCGACCGCTGCT
>NZ_LSRE01000062.1 GCF_001575205.1 Tsukamurella pseudospumae | reverse complement strand
ACGGTCAGGTGCGGGAGAACCACATCGTCGAATTCGACGATGGGCMGCCTAGGGCGTGTCTGACAAAGCTTTCGACCAGGCGATCACTGCGTTGAGAACGACTGCTGCGCGGTAGTTGACGGCGTGCTTGTCGTAGCGGGTGGCGAGGCCGCGCCATTGCTTGGTGTGGCAGTAGCGGCGTTCGATGACGCTGCGGTTGCGGTAGTCGGCGGTATCGAGCGAGACGGGTCGCCCGCCGCGGGAGCCGCGCCGTTTGCGGTGTCCCTTCTGGTCGTCGGGTTCGGGGATGACGGCCTTGATCCCGCGCGCTCGCAGGTGAGCACGGATCGCCCGCGATGAGTAGGCCTTGTCGCCGCGGACAGCGTTCGGGCGGGTGCGTGGCCGGCCTCGCGTCCGGCCGACACGCAGCAGGTTCATCAATGGCAGGAACATCGGTGAGTCACCGGCCTGACCGGCCGTGAGCAGAGTGACCAGCGGCAGTCCGTTACCGTCGACGAGCTGGTGGATCTTCGTCGAGAGCCCACCGCGAGAGCGGCCGACCGCGTGATCAGGCGGCTCGATTCCTGGATTCGTGTAATTCGATCCAGCCCCCTGTGAGGCGCGTGGTGTTCGTCGCGTGCTGATGAGCGCGGGCGATGGTCGAGTCCACCGATAGTGACCAATCCACCAGTCCCGCAGCATCTGCGGCAGCGGTCAGCTTGGCATGCACCTGATCCCAGGTGCCCGTCTTCGCCATCCGGTGATGCCACGTCCACACCGTCTGCCACGGCCCGAAGGTCTCCGGCAGATCACGCCAGGCGATGCCGCATCGATACCGGTAGATGATCGCCTCGACCATCGTCCGCGCGTCCGAGAATGGGCGCCCCTGCCGACCGGTCCGCGCCGGCAGCATGCCCTCGATCAACGAC
>NZ_LSRE01000061.1 GCF_001575205.1 Tsukamurella pseudospumae | reverse complement strand
CATCGGTCCAGTGCTCGGTGATATCAGTGAGCCACAACTCGTTCGGATTGTCGGCGGTGAAGTCGCGTTCGACCAGGTCGTCGTGCACCGGCGGGCCCGGCTTCGTGCCGCTGCGGCCGCGTTTCTTTCCGAAGGTCGACCACCAGCCGTTGGCGCAGCAGATCCGCCACGCCGTCCTCTGGCTCATCGCCTGACCAGCGTGTTCGGCTTCGTCGGCGAGGAACCGGTACCCGAACTCCGGATCATCGCGATGCGCATCGAACAGGGCGTTCGCCCGCGCGGCTTCGACCCGATCGGCGGTGGTGACCGCCTCCTTGAGCCACCGGTAGTAGGGCTGTCTGGCGAGCTTGAGTACCCGGCACGTCACCGCCACGGGGATTCCGTCGGCGGCGAGCTCCTTCACGAGCGGGTAGAACCTTTTCCCGGCAGGTTCGCCTGCGACAGATACGCCGCCGCCCGTCGCAGGACCTCATTCTCCTGCTCCAACAACCGGATTCGCTTGTTGGCCTCCCGCAACTCCGCCGACTGCCCGCTCGTCATTCCGGGCTTGTTGCCGTCATCGACGTCGGCGCGACGCAACCACTTCTGCAACGTCATCTCATGGATCCCGAAGTCCTTCGCGATCTGCGCGAGCGTCACACCGCTCTCACGATCCCGGGCAACCCGGACCACATCGTCACGGAACTCCTGCGGATAAGGCTTAGGCACGATGGCCATCCTTCCAGGCCCACCCTCCCGGGCAAGCCAGATCAGATGTCACCTACCCGTGCACCAGTCCCSCATGCCTCGTCGATATGTC
>NZ_LSRE01000060.1 GCF_001575205.1 Tsukamurella pseudospumae | reverse complement strand
GGACGGCCGCGTTTGGCGTGTTCTTTGAGAACTCAACAGTGTGTCGATGAAATTGTCAGTGCCAAAATTTTTTGGCACGCATGGACAATCAAATTTTTGGTTGTTTGTGTTGTGGCTTTTCTCGTTTATTTCTTTGCGAGATGTATTTCTGGAATCATTGATTTTTGTCAGTGGTTTCGTTTTGTTCAGGATTTCCTGGATTATGCTGAAACCTTGTGTTTCTAGTGTTTTTTATGGAGAGTTTGATCCTGGCTCAGGACGAACGCTGGCGGCGTGCTTAACACATGCAAGTCGAACGGTAAGGCCCTTCGGGGTACACGAGTGGCGAACGGGTGAGTAACACGTGGGTGACCTGCCCTGTACTTCGGGATAAGCCTGGGAAACTGGGTCTAATACCGGATATGACCTTTCCCTGCATGGGGTTTGGTGGAAAGCTTTTGCGGTACAGGATGGGCCCGCGGCCTATCAGCTTGTTGGTGGGGTAATGGCCTACCAAGGCGACGACGGGTAGCCGGCCTGAGAGGGCGACCGGCCACACTGGGACTGAGACACGGCCCAGACTCCTACGGGAGGCAGCAGTGGGGAATATTGCACAATGGGCGAAAGCCTGATGCAGCGACGCCGCGTGAGGGATGACGGCCTTCGGGTTGTAAACCTCTTTCAGTAGGGACGAAGCGCAAGTGACGGTACCTACAGAAGAAGCACCGGCCAACTACGTGCCAGCAGCCGCGGTAATACGTAGGGTGCGAGCGTTGTCCGGATTTACTGGGCGTAAAGAGCTCGTAGGCGGTT
>NZ_LSRE01000059.1 GCF_001575205.1 Tsukamurella pseudospumae | reverse complement strand
GCTGCTGCGCGTCAGCGCCTGCGTACTGCGTCCCTGTGGGGGTGTGGGTGGGTGGCGGTGTGGTGGTGTGTGTTGTTTGAGAATTGTATAGTGGACGCGAGCATCAACATGACGCTGCACTGTTTTGGTGTGGTGGTCGTGTTTTTGTTTCTGTAATTTTACATGTTTCTGTGTAAGCATTTTGTTGTGTTTTTTTGGCGCTTGACGTCATGAAGGGCGCATCAGGTTTGTGATGGCTTTTGGTTGTCTCGGGTTTGGTGTGTGTTTTGTGTGTTGTAAGTGTCTAAGGGCGCACGGTGGATGCCTTGGCGCAAGGAGCCGATGAAGGACGTGGGAGGCTGCGATATGCCTCGGGGAGCTGTCAACCGAGCTGTGATCCGAGGATTTCCGAATGGGGAAACCCAGCACCAGTCATGTGGTGTTACCCGCCGTTGAATATATAGACGGTGTGGAGGGAACGAGGGGAAGTGAAACATCTCAGTACCCTCAGGAAGAGAAAACAATAGTGATTCCGTGAGTAGTGGCGAGCGAAAGCGGATGAGGCTAAACCATGCACATGTGATACCGGGTAGGGGTTGTGTGTGTGGTGTTGTGGGGTTCATCTTTCCAGCTCTACCTGGCTGGACAGCAGTAAGAAAGTGTCGTGTTAGGTGAAGTGACCTGGAACGGTCCGCCGGAGAGGGTGAGAGTCCTGTAACCGAAAACACGGTGCCTGTTGTGATGGATACCCGAGTAGCAGCGAGCCCGTGAAATTCGCTGTGAATCTGCCGAGACCACTCGGTAAGCCTAAATACTACCTTGCGACCGATAGCGGACAAGTACCGTGAGGGAAAGGTGAAAAGTACCCCGGGAGGGGAGTGAAATAGTACCTGAAACCGTGTGCTTACAATCCGTCAGAGCCCTCGTTGTGGGGTGATGGCGTGCCTTTTGAAGAATGAGCCTGCGAGTCAGTGCTCGGTGGCGAGGTTAACCCGTTGTGGGGTAGCCGTAGCGAAAGCGAGTCCGAATAGGGCGTTTGAGTCGCCGGGTCTGGACCCGAAGCGGAGTGATCTACCCATGGCCAGGGTGAAGCAGCAGTAAGATGTTGTGGAGGCCCGAACCCACTTAGGTTGAAAACTGAGGGGATGAGCTGTGGGTAGGGGTGAAAGGCCAATCAAACTCCGTGATAGCTGGTTCTCCCCGAAATGCATTTAGGTGCAGCGTCACGTGTTTCTTGCCGGAGGTAG
>NZ_LSRE01000058.1 GCF_001575205.1 Tsukamurella pseudospumae | reverse complement strand
GCTCRCTGDTCAGCTAGGGCGTGTCTCCCAATAGTCGTGACCATCGCAAGCATGCTTGGAGCACGACCCCGGCCCGGTAGGTGATGGCGAGTTTGTCGTAGCGGGTGGCCAGTCCGCGCCATTGCTTGGTGTCGTTGAATGATCTCTCAACTACGTTGCGGCCCTTGTAGGTATCGGTGTCGAATGTCGGTGGCCGACCACCCGCGGCGCCCTTGCGGCGGCGGGCGTCGATCTCGGTGACCTTCTGCGGAATGACTGCCTTGATACCCCGGCCGGCGAGCATCCGCCGGTTCACGCCACTGGTGTAGGCCCGGTCGGCGACGACCGCGTCCGGGCGAGTGCGGGGACGCCCAGCCCCGCATCTCGGTACCCGAATATCGGCGAGGACCTCGGTGAGCATGGCGCCGTCGTTGCGCTGTCCGCCGGTGACGACCACCGCGAGCGGACGCCCCTGACCGTCGACTGCTGCGTGGATCTTGGTGGTCAGGCCTCCCCGCGAACGGCCGATCCCGTGGCCGGCCGGTTCACGATCACCGCCGAGCGGACTCGCGACGAACCCGGGTGGAGGATTTGTGTGATTCGACCGGGCCCCCTGTGTCCTGATCAGGGCGAACAGTGTTCGTCGCGTGCTGATGCGCACGGTTGATCGTGGCGTCCACCGACACCGCCGTCCAATCGATCTTGCCCGCCGCATCGGCGTCGGCGAGGAGCGCGGCCAGAACCTTGTCCCAGGTTCCGTCCTGGGCGTAACGCCGGTGACGCTTCCAGGCCGTCTTCCACGAACCGAATGCCTCGACCGGCAGATCCCGCCACGGAATCCCGGTTCGATACCGGTAGATGATCGCCTCGACCACTCGCCGGTTGTTCTCGAACCGACGCCCAGGCCGACCAACACTCGAAGGCAACAACGGCTCGATCCGAGCCCACTGCTCATCCGAAATCGCTTCGTACCGAGATGAACTCACGGAACGATTATCCCCGATCAGCAGTCCATGATTGGGAGACACGCCCTAGTTGCTTGT
>NZ_LSRE01000057.1 GCF_001575205.1 Tsukamurella pseudospumae | reverse complement strand
ACTCAAGGTGGTGAGAATCCTAATCTTGGAACAGGCTTCCCGCTTAGATGCTTTCAGCGGTTATCCCTTCCGAACGTAGCCAACCAGCCGTGCTCCTGGTGGAACAACTGGCACACCAGAGGTTCGTCCGTCCCGGTCCTCTCGTACTAGGGACAGCCTTCCTCAAGATTCTAACGCGCGCGGCGGATAGAGACCGAACTGTCTCACGACGTTCTAAACCCAGCTCGCGTGCCGCTTTAATGGGCGAACAGCCCAACCCTTGGGACCTACTCCAGCCCCAGGATGCGACGAGCCGACATCGAGGTGCCAAACCATCCCGTCGATATGGACTCTTGGGGAAGATCAGCCTGTTATCCCCGGGGTACCTTTTATCCGTTGAGCGACACCGCTTCCACTTGCCGGTGCCGGATCACTAGTCCCGACTTTCGTCCCTGCTCGACCTGTCAGTCTCACAGTCAAGCTCCCTTGTGCACTTGCACTCAACACCTGATTGCCAACCAGGCTGAGGGAACCTTTGGGCGCCTCCGTTACATTTTGGGAGGCAACCGCCCCAGTTAAACTACCCACCAGGCACTGTCCCTGAACCAGATCATGGTCCGAGGTTGAGGTATCCAATACGATCAGAGTGGTATTTCAACAACGACTCCACGAACACTGGCGTGCCCGCTTCACAGTCTCCCACCTATCCTACACAAACCGAACCGAACACCAATACCAAGCTATAGTGAAGGTCCCGGGGTCTTTTCGTCCTGCCGCGCGTAACGAGCATCTTTACTCGTACTGCAATTTCGCCGAGTCTGTGGTTGAGACAGCAGAGAAGTCGTTACGCCATTCGTGCAGGTCGGAACTTACCCGACAAGGAATTTCGCTACCTTAGGATGGTTATAGTTACCACCGCCGTTTACTGGGGCTTAAATTCTCAGCTTCGCCTTACGGCTAACCGGTCCTCTTAACCTTCCAGCACCGGGCAGGCGTCAGTCCATATACATCGTCTTACGACTTCGCATGGACCTGTGTTTTTAGTAAACAGTCGCTTCTCTCTGGTCTCTGCGACCCCACACCGCTCACGGAGTAAATCCGGTCACAATGCGAGGTCCCCCTTCTCCCGAAGTTACGGGGGCATTTTGCCGAGTTCCTTAACCACAGTTCTCTCGATCTCCTTGGTATTCTCTACCTGACCACCTGTGTTGGTTTGGGGTACGGGCCACATCAGATCTCGCTAGAGGCTTTTCTCGGCAGCATAGGATCATGGAATTCACCGCAACGGCTACGCATCACCTCTCAGGCTATGTGAGATCCGGATTTGCCTAGATCTCGCCCTACAGGCTTACACCAGTACAACCACTGACTGGCCCCACTACCTTCCTGCGTCACCCCATCGCTTGACTACTACCAG
>NZ_LSRE01000056.1 GCF_001575205.1 Tsukamurella pseudospumae | reverse complement strand
CAAGGACATCTCGCTGGAAGCCGCGCAGAAGGGCAAGGCCTACTCCGAGAAGCTCGAGGAGAAGGCTCTGGCCAAGGGCCGCACCACCGCCGAGAAGTCGGCGGAGCTGCTCGCCCGGATCACGCCCACCGTCGACGCCGCCGATTTCGCCGGCGTGGACCTGGTCATCGAGGCGGCGTTCGAGTCGGTCGAGGTCAAGCACAAGGTGTTCCAGGAGATCGAGGACATCGTCGAGCCCGACGCCATCCTCGGCTCGAACACCTCGACGCTGCCGATCACCATCCTCGCCGAGGGCGTCAAGCGCTCCGAGGACTTCATCGGCATCCACTTCTTCTCCCCCGTCGACAAGATGCCGCTGGTCGAGATCATCCGCGGCGCCAAGACCTCGGATGCGGTGCTGGCCAAGGTCATCGACTACACGCTGCAGATCAAGAAGACCCCGATCGTGGTCAACGACTCGCGCGGCTTCTTCACCTCGCGGGTCATCGGCACCTTCGTCAACGAGGCCATCGCGGCCGTCGGCGAGGGCGTGAACCCGGTGCTCATCGAGCAGGCGGGCCAGCAGGCCGGCTACCCGGCGGCACCGCTGCAGCTCATGGACGAGCTGACCCTGACGCTGCCGCAGAAGATCCGCAAGGAGACCCGCGCCGCCGCCGAGGCCGCCGGCAACCCGCTGCCCGCGCACGGCAGCGACGCCGTCGTCGACGCGATGGTCGACGCGGGCCGCACCGGCCGCAAGGACGGCGCCGGCTTCTACGACTACGTGGACGGCAAGCGCACCGGTCTGTGGCCCGGCCTGAAGGACCTCCTGCCCGCCGGGCAGGACATCCCGCTGCAGGACATGATCGACCGGATGCTCTTCGCCGAGTCGCTCGAGACGGTGCGCTGCTTCGACGAGGGCGTCATGGACTCCGTCGCCGACGCCAACATCGGCTCGATCTTCGGCATCGGCTTCCCCGCCTGGACCGGCGGCGTGCTGCAGTTCATCAACGGCTACGAGGGCGCGAACGGAACCGTGGGCCCCAAGGCCTTCGTCGCCCGCGCGCAGGAGCTGACCAAGTACGGCGAGCAGTTCACCCCGCCCGCCTCCCTGGTCGCCAAGGCCGAGGCCGGCGAGACCTACGAGTAGGACTCACTGAGCCSCAGCAACACTGAGAGGTCCGGCAT
>NZ_LSRE01000055.1 GCF_001575205.1 Tsukamurella pseudospumae | reverse complement strand
TGGAAACYRGGGACTGCTGCACCGAGAGGTGACAGTTACGGTGTTATGCCGCCGGGGCGGCTGTGTTGATGATGGTCTCGTATTCGATCGGGGTCAATCGGCCGAGGCGGGCTTGCCGACGGCGTCGGTGGTAGGTCCGTTCGATCCACGTGACGATCGCGATCCGCAGCTGCTCGCGGGTGGCCCAGCGGTGCCGGTCGAGGACGTTGCGCTGGAGCAGCGCGAAGAACGATTCCATCGCGGCGTTATCGCCGGCAGCGCCCACGCGGCCCATCGACCCGACAAGGCCGTGCTGGTTCAACGCTGCCACGAACTTGCGCGACCGAAACTGAGAACCCCTGTCCGAGTGAACAATACACCCGGCGACGGGACCAGGTCGACGGGCAACAGCATTGTTCAGAGCGTTCACCGCCAGGCGGGATTGCATGCGTGAATCGATGCTGTAGCCGACGATCCGCCCCGAGCACACGTCCTTGATCGCGCAGAGGTAAAGCTTGCCCTCATCGGTCCAGTGCTCGGTGATATCAGTGAGCCACAACTCGTTCGGATTGTCGGCGGTGAAGTCGCGTTCGACCAGGTCGTCGTGCACCGGCGGGCCCGGCTTCGTGCCGCTGCGGCCGCGTTTCTTTCCGAAGGTCGACCACCAGCCGTTGGCGCAGCAGATCCGCCACGCCGTCCGGCTGCTCATCGTCTGACCAGCGGCTTCGGCTTCGTCGGCGAGGAACCGGTAGCCGAACTCCGGATCCTCGCGATGCGCATCGAACAGCGCGTTCGCCCGCTCCGCCGCGATCCGATCAGCGGTGGTGACCGCCTCCTTCAGCCAACGGTAGTAGGGCGCCCTGGCGAGCTTGAGAACCCGGCACGTCACCGTGACGGCGATCCCGTCAGCGGCGAGCTCCTTCACGAGCGGGTACATCATTTTCCCGGCAGGTTCGCCTGCGACAGATACGCGGCAGCGCGACGAAGAACTTCGTTCTCCTGCTCCAACAGGCGATTCCGCTTCCGCAGCTCGCGAAGCTCAGCGGATTCCGAAGCGGTGACACCGGGTCGGTTCCCCTCCTCGACATCGGCGGCACGCAGCCAGTTCTGCAGGCATGTCTCGCTGACACCGAAATCGGCGGCAATCTGCTTGATCGTCACACCGCCTTCGCGGCGACGAGCCGCACCGACGACATCGTCGCGGAACTCGCGGGGATAGGGCTTAGGCATGTTGACATCCTTCCAGTGGCACCCTGACAGCACCACAGATCAGATGTCACCTACTGGTGCAGCAGTCCCCTGAACTGCA
>NZ_LSRE01000054.1 GCF_001575205.1 Tsukamurella pseudospumae | reverse complement strand
AGACACTCATCCCGAGTGTCGGCGCCGAGCCTCCGGCGGTGTCATAGCGTCGTAGCAACAGCCCTGGTAGACCGGGGTGGTGCGACGATACGGGGCTGATGTGCGGCGGATGTTGACGGTGGAGGATCGGGTTGAGATCTCGACGGGGTTGAAGGCCGGCTGGTCGATTCGGACGATTGCGGTGCACCTGGGGAGGGCGCCGTCGGTGATCTCGCGGGAGATTCACCGGAACTCCACGAAGACCGGCGGGTATCGGTGTGCCACCGCGGATAAGACTGCACGGCAGTCTCGTTCGCGTCCGCAGGAGCGTGTGATCGACCGTGATCCGATCCTCAGAGCGCGGGTCCTCGCGGACTTGAAGTCCTCGTGCACGCCGCGGCAGATCGCGGGCAGGTTGCGGTTGGAGGCGCAGGATCCCAGTGTGGAGCTCATGGAACGTTCTGTTGATGCTCAGGGCCGGACCGTCTCGCATGAGGCGATCTACCGGTGGCTGTACGTGTTGCCGAAAGGTGAGCTTGATCGGCAGGGAATCATGTTGCAGAGCAAGCGAACCCGCCGCAAGCCGCGCAAGCAGGTGGGTGAGCGTTCGGCGCGGATCGTCGGTATGCGCTCGATCGACGACCGCCCCGAGGCGGCGAATGACCGGCGGGTGCCTGGTTGGTGGGAGGGTGATCTGATCGTGGGGAAGAACGGTAAGACTGCTGCGGCGACGCTGGTGGAGCGGACCAGCCGCTACACCTTGATCCTCGGGCTGCCCGGCGGGAAGCACGCGGACGGTGTCGCCGACGTGCTCATCGACCACCTGGCAGGTCTGCCCGCGTTCATGAAACAGGGCCTGACCTGGGATCAAGGCACCGAGATGGCCGAGCATGCGTCGGTGACCGTCGCCGCGGACCTGCCGATCTTCTTCGCCCACCCGCGGTCGCCGTGGGAGCGGCCGACGAACGAGAACACCAACGGGTTGATCCGTGAGTACCTGCCCAAGGGCACCGAGATCACCGATCATCAGCCCTACCTGGACTCCATCGCCCGCGAACTCAACGAACGCCCCCGAGCCTGCCTCGGCTTCCGCACACCCCGGGAGGTGTTCGAGAAACTACTACTGACCAGCGCTGTTGCTTCCACGAGTTGACATCGCCACCC
>NZ_LSRE01000053.1 GCF_001575205.1 Tsukamurella pseudospumae | reverse complement strand
ACTTGTCGACGACGGCTGAATACTGAGCAGTGATCGACGGGCGAAAGTTGAGCAGCCCGGTTACCTGTTGAGGGGTGATCACTGTGGAGGACTGGGCGGAGATCCGCCGGTTGCACTATTCGGAAGGGCTGCCGAAGGCGGAGGTCGCTCGGCAGCTGGGCATCGCGAGGAACACGGTTCGGGCGGCGTTAGCGTCGGATCGGCCACCGAAGTATAAGAGGGCACGGGTCGGCTCGGTGGTCGATGCGTTCGAGCCGCAGATCCGGGTGTTGCTGTCGCAGTGGCCGACGATGCCGGCGACGGTGATCGCGCAGCGGATCGGTTGGCCGTATTCGTTGACCACGCTCAAGGATCGGCTGCGGGAGATCCGGCCGGAGTTTCAGGGCGTGGATCCGGCCGATCGGATCTCGTATGAACCGGGGAAGATCGCGCAGTGCGATCTGTGGTTCCCGGATGCGAGGATCCCGGTCGGACCTGGTCAGGACCGCGTTCTACCGGTACTGGTGATGGTGCTCGGGTTCTCGCGGTTGATCTCGGCGGTGATGCTGCCCTCGCGGCAGGGCGGCGATCTGCTGGCCGGAATGTGGCAGGTCATCGAGGGCTGGGGCCGGGTCCCCAAATCGCTGGTCTGGGATCGTGAGGCCGCGATCGGCGGCACCGGCAAACCCACGGTCGAGGTTGCTGGGTTCGCCGGCACCCTCGCCACTCGAATCGTGTTGGCTCCGGCGCGTGATCCGGAGTTCAAGGGCATCGTCGAGCGGGCGAACCAGTATCTGGAGACCTCGTTCCTACCGGGCCGAATGTTCACCAGCCCAGCTGATTTCAATGCCCAGGTCACTGAGTGGCTCACGCAGACCGCGAACCGCAGACTGGTGCGGGCCACCGGAAGCCGGCCTGCGGAGGCCTTCGCTACCGACTTCCAGGCGATGACGATCCTGCCGCCGATGGCCCCGATGACCGGCCTGCGGACCCGGGTTCGACTCGGACGCGACTACTACGTCCGGGTCGACGGTAACGACTACTCGATCGACCCGAGGGTGATCGGCAAGTTCGTCGACATCACCGCCACCCCAACGACAGTGACCGCGATTTGCGACGGGAGCAGGGTCGCATTCCATCGCCGGTCGTGGGCCAAACACGCCAACGTCACCGACCCGCAGCACGTTGCGGCAGCGCAGCTGCTGCGGGCCCGCTACCAGGAGATCGGCCGGCAGCAGCCCTCGCGGCAACACCCTGACGGGCACCGGGTCGCGCTCCGAGCCCTGCCGGACTACGACGCCCTGTTCGGCGTTACCGACTTCACCGCACCACCATCACAGACCACGGAAACCGTTGAAAGGCAGCAGAATCTATGAGTCCAGCAAAGACCGCGACCGCCGCGAAGGCAGCGGAGATCGACGACGGCAGCGTGGTCACATTGCTGCCGGAACGGGCGGAGAAGGTCAGCTCCCAGCTGGCCTACCTCGCCCGGGCATTGAAGACCCCGACCATCGGGCGGGTATGGGAGGACCTCGCCGACCAGGCCCGGACGGAGAACTGGGCGCACGAGGAATACCTCGCTGCTGTCCTGCAGCGGCAGGTCGCCGACCGCGAGGCGGCGGGCACGATCATGCGGATCCGCACCGCCCACTTCCCGGCGGTGAAGACCTTGGAGGACTTCAACCTTGACCACCTACCGACCTTGCGCCGCGATGTGTTGGCGCACTTGGCTACCGGCACCTTCGTGGCGAAGTCGGAGAACGTGATCCTGCTCGGGCCGCCTGGAATCGGGAAGACCCATTTGGCGATCGGGCTCGGAGTGAAGGCCGCGCAGAACGGCTACTCCGTGCTCTTCGACACCGCGACGAACTGGATCGCCCGCCTGACCGCCGCGCACCAGGCCGGCCGACTCGAGGCCGAGCTGAAGAAGATCAAACGCTACAAGCTGATCATCGTGGACGAGATCGGTTACATCCCGTTCGACCCGGACGCGGCGAACCTGTTCTTCCAGCTCGTGAGCACCCGTTACGAGCAGGGCTCGATCATGGTCACCAGCAACCTGCCGTTCGGCCGCTGGGGCGAGACGTTCTCCGACGACATCGTCGCAGCCGCGATGATCGACCGACTGGTCCACCACGCGGAGGTTCTCACCCTCTCGGGCGATAGCTACCGCACCAGATCCCGCCGAGAACTCCTCGGCAAGGATCGCGACTAAACACCCGACAGCTGCTCAACTTTCAGCCGTCGTCTGCTGATCAGATTTCACCCGCCGTTGACAMCGGGCTGCGCGAGGAACCGCGCGCCCCGTCCGGGCCCCGGCAACAGTGGTTGCGCCGCGTGCACGAGGAACGGG
>NZ_LSRE01000052.1 GCF_001575205.1 Tsukamurella pseudospumae | reverse complement strand
AGTACTAGCCTCGGCCTTTCGCGGGTGAGGTCGTGTCGGACATGAAGAAAGGTGCTCTGAGCTGGAAGAATAGGGGTTACCACACCAACCTATTTCCAGTCTCGAAGGAGCACCTTTCTGGTGAGTCAGTCTACGTCCTGCTACCCGAAGGTGTCGGTCGACGCGGCCGGAACGAACCTCGTCTCGCATGCCGGGACAGTGCTGTTGCTTCGTACCGCCGAGACGGTCGGTCTGACCGCGGCTCTGACCAGTGCGTTGATGCCGTGGCGCAAGCCGAACGCGATCCACGATCCGGGGAAGACGGTGCTTGATCTGGCGGTGTCGATCGCGGCGGGCGGGGACTGCCTGGCCGACCTCGATCAGCTCCGCACCCAACCACAGGTGATGGGCCAGGTCGCCTCCGATCCGACGGTGTCGCGGCTGATCACCGCCTTAGCAGGCGATGTCGACGCGGCGTTGGCGGCGATCGCTGCGGCGTCCGCGCAGGCCCGGGCCCGGGCGTGGGAACTCGCCGGCCAGGACAGTCCCGATCATGCGATCTGTGCGGAGAACCCGATCGCGGTCGATCTCGATGCCTCACTGGTGACCGCCCACAGTGAGAAGGAGCAGGCGGCGCCGAACTTCAAACGCGGCTTCGGGTTTCACCCACTGCTGGCGTTCGTTGATCACGGCCAGACCGGGACCGGGGAACCGGTGGCGGTCCTGCTGCGGCCGGGGAACGCCGGGTCGAACACCGCCGCCGACCACATCACCGTCGTCAAACAGGCGTTGGCGCAGCTCCCCGATGCGGTGACCGGCAGCGGTCGGTATCGGGTCGGCCGCAAAGTCCTGATCCGTGCCGATGGTGGTGGCGGCACCCACGAGTTCCTCGACTATCTGACTCGCCGGCACCTGGCCTACTCGATCGGCTTCGCTCTCACCGACAAGCTCGCAGCCGCCGTCGACCTGGTCCCCGACGCCGGGTGGATCGCGGCGATCGATAACGACAGCGGTGAACTGCGGGAAGGGGCCTGGATCGCCGAGCTCACACACATAGTGGACTTGACCTCGTGGCCTGCGGGGATGCGGCTGATCGTGCGTGCTGAACGCCCGCACCCCGGGGCGCAGCTGACGTTCACCGACCGGGACGGACTGCGGCTGACCGCGTTCGTCACCAACAGTCGCGGCCCGGTCGAACGCCTCGAGCTGCGGCACCGGCGCCGCGCCCGCTGCGAGGACCGCATCCGCGCATTGAAGGACACCGGCCTGCGGAACCTCCCCCTGCACCGGTTCGCGAAGAACCGGATCTGGACCGCGATCGCCGCGCTGGCTGCCGACCTCATAGCCTGGACCCAAATGCTCGCCCTGACCAGCCATGATGCCCGCCGGTGGGAACCCAAACGACTGCGCCACCGACTCTTCTGCATCGCCGGATCCATCGCCCGGCACGCCCGCCGCACCCGCCTGCACCTCGCCGCGACAGCCCCCGACACCGGCCTGCTGATCGCCGGCCTACAGCGCCTGAACCGGATGCGAGCACCCACATGACCGACACGACTTCCTTGACAATCCGATCACGAAACACCCCCACGGGACAGTGGAACCCGACGCCACCCGACGCAACACCGGGCCGCATCACCATGCCCACGAACGAAACCCTCACTCGAGGACACCAATCCGAAACCGATCAGGAGGGGACGACCACCTCACGAAAGATCGAGGCTAGTGCCCCGC
>NZ_LSRE01000051.1 GCF_001575205.1 Tsukamurella pseudospumae | reverse complement strand
GATACGCGACGGCGATTCHCTGATCAGGCTCATCGAAAGTCCCCAGTGATGCTCATTGAAATTCCTCACCTGGGTGCGGTCGGATTATAGCGGTCGGCGGCTGGGTGCGATTGCTGTGCGGTGGGTTTCGTTGCGGGCGTGGTGGTCTCGTAGTCGGTAGCTGTCGCCGTCGAGTTTGAGGACGACGGAGCGGTGTAGGAGCCTGTCGAGCATGGCCGCGGCGACGGTGGTGTCGCCGAGGACTTCGCCCCATTCGGAGACCGATCGGTTGGTGGTGATGACGATCGATGTTTTCAGATACCGTTGCGCGACAACCTGAAACAACGCTGATGCGGCTTCGGCGGGCAAGGGGAGGTAGCCGAGTTCGTCGATGACGAGCAGCGTCGGGCCAGCGAAGAACCGCATGGTCGTCGACCAGCGGCCTTCGATCGCCGCTTTGTGGCAGCGGGCGGCCAGGTCGGCGGCGGTGGTGACGTAGGTGCGGTATCCGGCGTGCACTGCGGCATGCGCGAGCCCGACCGCGAGGTGGGTTTTCCCGGTGCCGGGTGGTCCGACGAGCATCACGTTCGTCGCGGATTCGAGGTAGGCACAGGTCCCGAGCTCGCGGATCAGGGCTTGGTCGAGGCCGGGGGCGGCATCGAAGTCGAAATCAGCGAGGGTCGCACCGGTCGGCAGGCACGCGAATCGCATCCGGCCGGCCAGTCGGCGGGCTTCGGTGGCGTCGACTTCGACTTTGAGTAGATGTTCCAATGTTGCTGTCATGGTCCACTTCTCGGCGGTCGCGGTCTCCAACACGCTGGGGAGTGCCGCGGCGGCGGCGTCGAGCTTGAGGACCGCGAGGTGCCCTCGTAGCTGCTGATACAACGACGCCGCAGAGCCCCTGCTGCCGGCGCTGCTGGTGCGGTTGCTGGTGGTGGTCATCCGAGGGTGTTCCTGTTCTGTGCGGCCGCCTCATAGGCGGCGAGATCGATCACGACGGCATCATCGGATGCGGCTATCGGTTGAGCGGTTGGTCGACTGGGGGTGTGGGAGTTGTTCTCGCGCAGGCATTGCGCCGCTGCCCGGGAGCGTTCACCGGGTGGGATCCGCTCCTTGTTGCGGTGCGGCCGCCCATCGCCGGAATTGGCTGCTGCTGCCATCGCCGCTGCGTTGAGCGCGGTCACATGCACCGTGTCACGGACCTGCGCCCCGGTGCCCGGGGCGGCGAGGCGGTGCCGGGCGATGACGATCCCCGAAACGGTGGCGATGTCGATATGACTGTCGCCGAGCCGTTCGGTGACGGTGACCTCTCCCATCGCGAGCTCCGGCGGCACCGAGTACTGGTTGCCCCGCCACGCCACCAGGGCCTGCCGTGAGACCTTCCTCGGCTCCGACAGGACCGCGGGATACGGCGCCGCAGGAGGCCGGCGTAGGGGTTCGCTGGCGGCGACGGTCAGCACCGAGCTGCGGCCGTCTTTGGTGGCGCGCATCCGGGTATCGACGCGGACTCGGCAGTGCTCATCCAGGGACGCTTGGGCCTGCTCCACGGTCAGCTCGTCGGGCAGGGTCCGCCACCAGCGTTGCGCGATGCTCCGGTTCTCGCCCTCCACAACGCCTTTGCGGTGCCCCGAACGTGGTGGACAGATCTTGACCGAGACACCGTAATACTTGGCGACCGCAGCGAATTCGGCCTTCAGCTCCCCGCTGGAGGGGTGGCAGACCGTGGCCATCCGGTCGAACCGCCAGTTGCGGGTCACCCCACCGAGCCGGCGGGTGATCCGGTCCAGGCCGGCGATCACCTGCGGGCGTGTCGTATTCGGGGCGAGGTAACCTCGCCACCGCCCTGAACACGACAACGTTCCAACCAACAGGTGCGCGGTCTTGCCCCACCCCCACGCCGCTGGCGGATCGGGTAGATCCAACCAATCCCATTGCGTCTCTTCGCCTGGCGGGTGCTCGATCACCGCGTTCGGACGGTTCACCGCGGTCGTGCACTGCGGGCACACCGGGCGCAGGCCACGGTCCCGGATCTGCCGGGTCAGCGACGAATACGACTGCTTGAACCGCATCTCGACGAGTTCGTCGAACAGGGTCTGCGCCCACAGATGCGGGTCCTCGAGCAAGCGGCTGGTGACGTACTCGGCGAACGGCTCGAACGGGTCCTCGTCCCGGTGGCGGACACCCGGCTCGGTGACCCCGTTGAGATAGTTGCGGACGGTCTTACGGTCCCGTCCCAGATGACGGGCGATCGCTGAGATCGTCCACCCCTGCTTGCGCAGAGCATGTGCTTCCACGGTCTCTCCTTGTGTGAGCATGAACGAGCGGGGCCTCCCTCGAAGGGCTGGTGCGTGGTCAGAGACCACCAGCATCACGGGGAGGCCCCGCCCATTACTTGGCGGGTGCACACAAGTGGGGAGATTCAGTTAGCAGAACTGGGGAGAATCAACGAGCGCAGTCATCBCTGCCGWCTAAA
>NZ_LSRE01000050.1 GCF_001575205.1 Tsukamurella pseudospumae | reverse complement strand
TGCTTGAACCGCATCTCGACGAGTTCGTCGAACAGGGTCTGCGCCCACAGATGCGGGTCCTCGAGCAAGCGGCTGGTGACGTACTCGGCGAACGGCTCGAACGGGTCCTCGTCCCGGTGGCGGACACCCGGCTCGGTGACCCCGTTGAGATAGTTGCGGACGGTCTTACGGTCCCGTCCCAGATGACGGGCGATCGCTGAGATCGTCCACCCCTGCTTGCGCAGAGCATGTGCTTCCACGGTCTCTCCTTGTGTGAGCATGAACGAGCGGGGCCTCCCTCGAAGGGCTGGTGCGTGGTCAGAGACCACCAGCATCACGGGGAGGCCCCGCCCATTACTTGGCGGGTGCACACAAGTGGGGAGATTCAGTTAGCAGAACTGGGGAGAATCAACGAGCGCAGTCAACGGTGCGGACGACGCGGACGCGTGTATCTCCTGGGTGGCCGGGTCGGTCTCGACGTCGTACCGGCCCGGCGACAGCGCGCCCGGATCGGTTATCTGTAGGTCTCACACCTGTAGACGGTCGTTGACCAGGAACGACGCGCGTATCGATGGCAGCGTCAGCTCATCGTTATCTGAACCTGTGTGGGTCTGTGAAGCCGGGCTGCGGCGCGACGGTGCTGCGCTATCTCGAACCCCGAGGGCACGTCACGACACTGGTGTCGTCGCGTCAGATCCACCCTCGATGGCGCCGAACCATCCGAGTTCGGTGGCGATGGCCCGATTGTTCGCCCGGGTCATCAAGTACTCAGGGTAGCCCGAGCCATTCGGAGCACCTGCGTGAGCGTTGAGAGCATGGGCGATCTCCAGCTTCGAGATCCCTGTGCGGTGGAGCAGCACGATCTTGAGCATCCACCGAGTCACGCGCTCGAGCACGATCCACCGGTCGACCTTCGTGCTCAACGTCTCGGGCTGATCGTCGGGGTCGAGGAGCTGGTGGGCGAGCTCGTTGCGGGCCTTCGTCAGCTTATCGGGGAAGTCTGGGACCGCCTCGAATATCTCGGGACAGATCGATGCCGCTTCGGCGGCAAGGTCCTGTACGCGGTGCTTGAAGGAGATCTCATTGAGAAACTGCAGCCCGTCCTGCAACGCCTGGCCGGCGGTCTTCTCGTCGGTGATCGAAAGCTCGACGAACTTCGCCGTTCCCGCCGCGATCGCAGCTCTGCGCACCGGACGTAGCGAAACACCCTCCGTCAGCTCGAACCGCTTGCGGTGATCCCACAGCCTCCGATGGATCCCTTCGGCGACAGATGCGTTGGTCAGCATCGTTGCCTGGATCGGGCCGTTCACGTCGTTGGCGACGGGATCGGACAGGGCATCGAGCCTGTCGTGGAGGTCGATGAACGTCCCCAGGCGTCCGAGGGTGAGGGATTCGAGAGCCATCGGTGTATCGCCTGGTAGGCCATCGCGGGACGACTCCCACGACCGCGCACTGACCACTTGGAGCCACTCCTCGTCGTCGGGCAACTGCAATCGGACGTCGGTGAGGGTTACAGCCCAGTTGAACGCCAACTTGATGAGGACGGTCGTGGCGTGCGCGATGCTGTCGATCATCGCGCGCAGCGGACGTGGATCGGCGGCCTCGTACTCGAGCCACCACTGGTCCTCGGCATACAGCGGGCGGATCGTGCCCGCTACATCCGGTCGGCTGACCGAGGCCTCGCGCTCCGTATGGGCCCAGACCTGCGGTAAGAGATACTGCGCGTCGATCGCGAAGCGCATCCGCTGATAGTCGGTGTCGGTGCTGACGTGGGCGCCGAGGACAACGAACCTTGGCTGGTACTGCGGCGGAAACGGGCCGGTACCACCGTGATTCTGCGACTCCAAGCCGGTGATGGCGGTGCCGTCACTCATGCGTCCGTGCAGGGTTACGGGCCTGAACGAAGCCACTGATTCGTCCACAGTCGGATATCGGACTAGCCGCCTGAATCCGCCGTGTTCGCTAACCTCGTCGCGGACCAGGTTTGGAGTAGCCGGATCGATCCGCGCGTCGAGAGTGATCGACGGCCGCACACCTCGCTCGATGGTGAGCACACCGGCGGACAAACGATCCGGGTGCTCCTGCATCCAGAACTCTCCCGCGACCGCGAGCTGCTCGGATCCTGACGGATCGATCTCGGACACCACGACAAGACCCCATCTATCTCGGACGACACGCGGCCGGTGCCGCATCGAGCACGGTAGCGCTACACGGGCCGGAGCATGGTCAAACCTCGATCTCCACAGGGCTGCAGAACCGGACCGCACGTGAGCGACGTACCTACAGCTCGCCCGCAGGGTGTCGAGTGCAGTGAGACCCCCGGGGGTTAATGAGGGTGCGCTACAGAGGGTGCAGCGACTCCCGGATTCGTCTTCGGCCTAATCGATGCGGGCATACATCGCGCCGGCGATGCCGCTGGGAGTGTGCTCGGGCACGCCCACCGCCCAGTGCTCGATGCGTCGAGCATGCTCATGCGAAGCTCCCCAGGCAGACAGGCAGACAGGCAGACAGGCAGACAGGCAGACAGAGGTTCTGGACCTGTGAGGCGATCCTGCCTTCGTAGACACGCATCCGGCTCCACTGTGCCCAAAGCGAAGTACTGGGTCCACAGTGTCCAAATGGCGGCCCAGTGTGGGGTATTCGGGGGGCTGCGTGACGTTCAGGCCGGCGGCGTCGGCTTCGGTGGCGCCGACCAGGGCGCCGTGCATCTTGGGCGTATCGATGAGGGGGCCGTGGATGGACTCGCAGAGGGCGTCGATCTCCTCGCCGGACCGGTCCGGATTGCTCGCAATCGCCTGTCGAGCGATGTCCCCAGTCCGATCGAGCGCCGACCGCGCGAACTGCACCATCGTGGCGTCGATCCCTCCCAACATTGCGGCGAGGATCGGGAAACATCCGGTGTACGAGCAACCTTCTGTTCGGCGTCATCGATGGCGGCGATCAGGTCCTTCGCGCTGACGAACCCTCGCTCGCCGGCGAAGATCTGAGGATCGATGGGACCCAGGTCCGACGTCGGCATGGGCGAGCTGCTCGCGTCGGTGCGCGAGGACCTTCGCCGGCGCGACGGAGTGAATGCCCGTGAGGCGCCACCGAAGTGGGGATCCGAGCGCACCGTCTACCTGCGGGACGAGCTGGTAACGATCCTCTCGCAACACGTAGCCGCGTACCCGCCGGCGGATGATGGCTGGATGTTCCACCTCGACGGCACGGCCTGGACTGACAACAAGGTGACGTACCGGTGGCGGCAGACCCGCAAGGCCGCCGGTCTCACCACGAAGCTGCACAGCCTGCGGCACTACTACGCGAGCGGCTTGGTCGCACAGGGCTGCGACGTGGTGACGGTTCAGCGGGCGCTCGGGCATTCCTCGGCGACGACGCTGAGCACGTACTCGCACTTATGGCCGACCGCAGAGGATCGGACCCGCGCCGCTGCTGGCGAGCTTGCGCGGGCAGCTCTGAAGACTACTGCGGACCAGCTGCGGACTGGGGGCTGATTTACCCCGCCTGACCTGTGCCCCTAGTAGTAGTACGGGTAGGGCGACCAGTCGGGATCGCGCTTCTGCAGGAAGGAGTCGCGCCCCTCGACGGCCTCGTCGGTCATGTACGCCAGGCGGGTGGCCTCGCCGGCGAAGAGCTGCTGCCCGACGAGCCCGTCGTCGGGAAGGTTGAAGGCGTACTTCAGCATTCGCTGCGCCTGCGGGCTCTTGCCGAGGATCTTCGCCGTCCACTCCAGCGCGACGTTCTCGAGCTCGTCGTGGTCGACGACGCGGTTCACCGCACCCATGTGGTGCATCTCCTCGGCGCTGTAGGTCTCACCCAGGAAGAAGATCTCGCGCGCGAACTTGTTGCCCACCTGCTTCGCGAGATAGGCGCTGCCGTAGCCGGCGTCGAAGCTGCCCACGTCGGCGTCGGTCTGCTTGAACTTGGCGTGCTGACGGCTCGCGAGCGTGAGGTCGCACGTCACGTGCAGCGAGTGCCCACCGCCCGCGGCCCAGCCGTTGACCAGCGCGATCACGACCTTCGGCATGAACCGGATGAGCCGCTGCACCTCGAGGATGTGCAGCCGGCCGCCCTCGGCCTTGGTGCGGATCTCGTCGACGCCGTCCGCGGTCGCGGCCTCGACGTCCGAGTCGTGGCTCGTGGCGTACTGGTAGCCGCTGCGCCCACGGATGCGCTGGTCGCCGCCCGAGCAGAACGACCACACGCCGTCCTTCGGTGCCGGCCCGTTGCCGGTGAGCAGCACCGCGCCGACGTCGGCGGACCGTCGGGCGTGGTCCAGCGCGCGGTACAGCTCGTCGACGGTGTGCGGCCGGAAGGCGTTGCGCACCTCCGGGCGGTCGAAGGCCACGCGGACGGTGCCCTGCGTGATGTGCCGGTGGTACGTGATGTCGGTGAGGTCCTCGAATCCGGGGACCGGCTGCCACAGCTCGGGGTTGAAAGTCACGGGATCGACTCTACTGTTGGGGGCGTGGTGGACGTCGACGAACTGGTGGCCGCGGCCCGCGTGGTGCGGCTGCCGATGCGGGTGCGGTTCCGCGGGATCACCGCGCGCGAGGCCGTGGTGTTCCAGGGGCCGGCGGGGTGGGGCGAGTTCGGGGCGTTCCCCGAGTACGACGACGCCGAGGCCGCGCAGTGGTTGCGCGCGGGGATCGAGGCCGCGTACGAGGGCTGGCCGGAGCCGCTGCGCACCGTCGTGCCCGTGAACGCGACGGTGCCCGCCGTCGCGCCGAGCAGGGTCGCGGAGGTGCTCGCGCGGTTCCCGGGCTGCCGGGTCGCCAAGGTCAAGGTGGCGGAGCCGGGTCAGACCCTGGCCCAGGACCTGGCGCGCGTGGCGGCCGTCCGCGACGCCCTCGGGCCCGACGGTGCCGTGCGCGTCGACGCCAACGGCGGATGGACGCTCGACCAGGCGGAGCGAGCGATCACCAGGCTCCTCGAGGGAGGTCCGCTCGACTACGCCGAACAGCCCTGCGCCACCGTGGAGGAGCTCGCCGAGCTGCGCCGCAGGCTCGACGGTGCCTGCGACATCGCCGCGGACGAATCCATCCGCCGCGCGGGCGATCCGATGCGCGTCGCGGAGCTGGGCGCCGCCGACGTCGCGGTGGTCAAAGTGGCCCCGCTCGGCGGGGTGCGCGCCGTGCTGGAGGTGGCACAGGCGCTGAAAGCAGCTGCGGGCGTGCGGGTCACGGTGTCCTCCGCACTGGACACGGCGGTCGGGATGTCTGCCGGAATCGTCGCGGCGGCGTGCATCCCCGACGGCAACGCCGCGGGCCTGGGGACCGGGGGCTTCTTCACCGCGGACCTGGGTGAGCACCCGCTGGTCGACGGCGCGCTACGGGTGCGCACCGTCGAACCTGCGGCGCAGCAGGTCGCGGCCCTGGAAGTGGTGGGGGAGCAACGGGACTGGTGGCTCGCCCGCCTGCGACGGTGCGCCGCTCTGCTCTGACCCGCCTGCGCGTCAGTGCTTGCGGAGGAAGGCGACCGTCGCCGTGGCCACCGCCGCGGGCTGCTCCGGGATCAGCGCGTGGCCCGCACGATCGATCACGACCCGGGTGGCGCGGTCGCCCAACTCCCGCGCAAGAGTCTCGGACTTCTCGGGCGGCGCGATGAAGTCCTGTCCGCCTTGCACGATGAGCAGCGGCGCGGTGCCGCCGCCCGCGTAGGTCTCCGCCGGGGTCGCCCGCGAGGCCGCGCTCTCGAGCACCCCCCGGCCTCGTACCAGCCGGTGTACCAGACGCTCGGATCGTTTCCGGGAGCGAAGAATCCGCGCGTGACGGCCTCCTCGAAGGCGGGCACCGGGGTGCGTGCACCGATCACGGAGGTCAGCACGGCGACGGCGTCCTTGCTGGGCTCGCCGGATCCCGCACCCCACAGGGTGATCGAGCGTGCTGCGCCCGGAGTGAGGACGGCGAGGCGCCGCATCACCCGGTTGCCGAAGTCGTGTCCGATCAGGTGTGCGCGACCGCCGCCGAACGTGTCGATGATGAGCCGGACGTCCGCGGCGAGGTCGTCGAGGGTGAGCTTCGCGTCCGGGCGGCCGTTGCGGGTGGCGCCGCAGCCCCGCGGGTCGAAGGAGATGACGCGGAACCCCTGCTGGGCGATGAGGCCGGCCACGACGTCGAAGTCCGCCGCGCCGCGAGCGAGACTCGGATGGATCACGACGAGGTCGCCCGAGCCGGTGCTGTGCAGCGCGAACGCGGTGCCGTCGGCGCTCTGCAGGACGATCCTGTCGAACGAGGTCGAGCCCGCCGCGGGTGTGGCGGACGTCGGGGCGCCGGCGCGATCCTCGGTCGTGGTGCACGCGGCCGTCTTTGCTGCAGCGAGCCCGAGCGTCGTTGCGCCGGTGAGGAAGAAGCGTCGGTTCATGGGCCCTCCTGTGGCGTTCGTGAACCCGACAGCCGTATGACGGGACGCGCGCATTCGGCGGGGCTTGAGCGGATTTGAAGCCGCAATCGGGACCTCGCGGGCGCTACTTCCAGGGCGCGTAGGCCCAACCCAGTAGCGTCGAGTTCGGCGCGATGTCGGGTTTCGGGATGATCTGGATCTGCGAGCCGTCGCCGAATCCGCGATCGAGCCCCTGGACGCCGCCGCTGAGGTACGTGCCGTTCCCGAGTGAGATGTCCACGTGATAGCCGTAGTCGCTCTGGGAGAACACGAGCGCGCCGCGCGGCGCGGGCAGTGCGGAGTGGCCGAGTCCCTTGGCGGCGAGGTTCTCGTAGAACGATCGCGCGGAGTCGTGCGGAATGCCGTTGCTGACGGTGCGGCCGTACGCGAAGTCGACGAAGTCCTCGCAGCCGTACTCGCCGTAGGCGTCGGTGCCCACGAGCGTCATGCCGCGCGCGATGGCGGCCTCGGGCCTCGCGGCGTTGGCGGCCGGGGCCCCCACCGCTGCGATCGCGATCACGGTCGGGAGGGTCGTCAGTGATCGTCTCATCATTCCTTTGTAGTCCTACTGATGCGGTGCCGCCTGCAGTTCGAGGTCGGAATCCGCTGGGAGTTTCCTGTCGGTGGGTCGGTCTAGGGTGCGTGGCATGGAGAACCTGATGACGGAGCTCGGCGCCGCGATGACCGGTGACCGGTCGGAGCGCAAGCAGAAGCTCGAGGCGCTGTGGGTGCGGATCGAGTCCTCGGCTCACGCGTCCCGGTGCATAGCCGCGCACTACATCGCCGATGTCCAGGGCGAATTGGACGCTGAGGTCGAGTGGGACGAGGTTGCGCTCGCCGAGTCCGCCCACGTCTCGGACGCCGACCTCCAGGCGGTCCACGCGTCGTTGTCCGTCGCCGGCTTCATGCCCTCGCTGCACCTCAACCTGGCCGAGGGCTACCGCCGCCAGGGCCGGTTCGCCGAGGCGTCCGACAGGCTGCAGACCAGCCGGGAATTCGATTTCGCGCTGGACAGCGCGCTCGACCCGTCGTACGCCTCCGGTATCCGGGAGGCGCAGGATCGGCTGGCTACCCGGATCGCCGCGGGGGATCGAACGGGGCAGCTGAGCCCGTCCGGTGGCTCCTGAGCCCGACGGTGCCGTCCCGTCCGGTCAGCCGGGCCGCCGATCGCGCAGGGCGCGGGCGGCGTCGTCCTGGCCCTGCTCGAACAGCGCGCCGATGAGCATGGTGCGCAGCGCCGCCTTCTTGACCTCGATGTCGGCCTGGTCGGGGAGCGCGGAGTCGATCACGGTGAAGCCGTTGATCAGCGCGATCACGCCGCGTGCGGTCACCGGGGTGATCTCCACGCCCGCGAGCGCGGCAGCGCCCTGCGCCAAGGAGTCCGCAGCGCGCAGATACTCCTCGATCACCACGCGGGCGGCCGGGTCGCGCGCCGCGCGCAGGTAGGCCTCGATGAGGGCGAGCGACTCGGCTCCTCGAGCATCGGTGACCTCGCCGAACGCGGTGATCACCTGCTCCGGTGGGGCGGCGGTGTCGCCGAGGAAGCCCGCCAGCTGGTCCAGCCGCTCGAACTCCTCCGCGACGAAGACGCGCATGGCCTCGTGTGTCAGATCGTCGATCGAGGCGAAGAAGTAGCCGATCGACGTGGTGGGCAGCCCGGCACGGGCGGTCACGGCGCGATGGGTCACCGACGCGTACCCGGACTCGCCCACCATCTCGACGGTCGCCTCCAGGAGCGCACGCCTGCGCTCGAGGGTGCTCCGACGGTGTTTGCGCTCCTCCACGCCCCGCAGTCTAGGACGAATCAGAAGTCTGTACAAAGTTACAGACTAGCGCTAGGGTCGGACTCTGTAAGTTTGTACAGACTCGGCGCAGCGCCGGGAGGGGCCAGGTCATGACCATCGAGTTCACGCACGAGTCCACGCGCGTCAGTGCCTTCACAGACGATGCGCTCGGCACGCTCGACGCCACCGGCGTCGCCGCGGCGATCCGCTCGGGCGAGATCGGTGTCGCGGAGGCCGCGGGCGCCGCGACGGCGCGGATGCGCACCGTCGACCCCGCGACGCGGGCGGTGCGCTGGTGGGCGAGCCCGGGCGGCGCCGGGCCGCAGGCGGATCGGGATGTGGCGTTGTACGGCGTACCGTCGGCGATCAAGGAGAACACCTCGTTCGCGGGGCTGCCCACCACGATGGGCTCGATCGCCCTGTCGGACAAGGTCGCCGGGAAGTCGGGGCCGGTCGCGGAGCAGTTCGCGGCGACCGGGGTGAACGTTCTCGCGTCGACGGTGATGCCCGAGTTCGGCCTCACTGCGAGCGCCGAGTTCGCCGCGCGCGAGCCCGCGCGCAACCCCTGGAACACGGACTACTCGGTGGGCGGCTCGTCGTCGGGGGCCGCGGCGCTGGTCGCGTCGGGCGCCCTGCCGATCGCCCACGGTAACGACGGTGGCGGCTCGATTCGCATCCCCGCCGCCCTGAACGGCCTTGTGGGACTGAAGAGTACGCGCGGGCGGATGGCGGGGATGCCGGAGCTGCGCCTGCTGCCGATCAACGTGGTGTGCGAGGGCGTGCTCACGCGCACCGTCCGCGACAGCGCGCACTACGTCGCGGAGGCCGAGCGGGCGGTCCGCAACCTTGCGCTTCCACCCGTCGGGCACGTGCGCGGGCCGGGGCGGCGCCGCCGGATCGGCCTGATCACCGAGTCGGTCACCGACTTCGGCATCGCCGAGGAGTGCCTCGCGCCGGTCCGCACTCTCGCCGAGGAGCTCGCCGCGAGCGGGCACGAGATCGTCGAGCTGTCCATGGCTGACCTGCGGCTGGACGGTGGCTTCGTGCGGGACTTCTTGCACTACTGGGGTTTTCTGACGGCCGCCGAGGTCGGGGCCGCGGCGGCGGCATCGGGCCGCGGGTTCACTCCCGCCGAGCTCGACCCCGTCACCCGCAGCCTGTTGCGCGGCGCGCGGCGCAGCGCACCGTCGATGCCCGGGGCGATCCGGCGCCTGCGCGCGGTGACCGGGAACTACGAGCGGATGTTCGTCGAGCAGGGCGTGGACGCGATGCTCTCGCCCACGATGACGCGGACCACCCCGCGGATCGGCTTCCTCGACCCGGCGCTGCCCTTCGGCGAGTTCATGGACCGGACCATCTCGATGGTCGGGATCACGCCGCTCAACAACGTCTCGGGCGGGCCCGCGATCTCCGTGCCGTGCGGGTTCGACGGTGCCGGAATGCCGTTGGGTGCCCAGTTCGCCGGACCGGCGGGCATGGAGTCCGCGCTGCTCGAGCTCGCCTACGAGGTGGAGGAACTGCGCCCGTTCGCGCGGATCGACCGATAGCCGGTCGAGGTCAACGTCGGAACCAGCCCCGCTTGGCGGGCTGCTCCGCGGCCGGCGGCTGGGCCGGGTGCCCCGGGCACCAGTCCTCGGGGGCGACGGTGGCGCGGACCGCGTCGACGTGGGAGCCGCAGCCGGTCCAGGTGGTCTTGCCGCACACGCGGCAGGTGATCGCACTGCACATGGGCCGGACCTTACGCGCTCTCGGCGGTGGCGAAGCCGCGGAAGGTCTCGAAGGCCCGCGCGCCGTGGATCGTGGCGGGCCCGCCGTGCATGAGGAAGGTGACGCCGATCGCCTCCGCGGCCTCCTGTTCGGTGGCGCCGGCCCGGGCAGCGGCCTGTCCGTGCGAGGCGATGCAGCCGTCGCATCCCTCGACGACACCGATCGCGAAGGCGATGAGCTCCTTGGTCTTCCGGTCGAGTGCGCCGTCGGCGAAGGCGGCTGCGCTCAGGGCTCCGAAGCCGGCGTAGACCTCGGGGATGGCCTTGCGCAGGTCGCGGTGCTGCGGCTGCAGGGCGCGCAGGGTCGCGGCGCCGTCGGTGTCGTGGGTGCTCATGATCGGTCCTTCCGTTAACCCCCTAGGGGGATGTTCGTCCTGAACCTAGCATCCCCCCGGGGGGATGTGCCAGAATGGTCGTCACGACGGGTCGACGGTGCCGTCGACGACGGAAGGACGGGACATGGCGGAGTTCACGATGAGCGCGACGATCGACGCGCCCTACGGCGATGCGGTGGCGCGGGTTCGCGCGGCGCTGGCGGAGGTCGGGTTCGGCGTGCTCACGGAGATCGACCTGAAGGCGACGCTCAAGGCGAAGCTGGATGTGGACGTGCCGCCGAAGGTGATCCTGGGCGCGTGCCGTCCGCAACTGGCGCACGAGGCCCTCGGGATCGACCCGCGCGTGGCCGCGCTGCTGCCGTGCAACGTGGTGGTGTCGGCAGCGGGTGACGCGCAGTCGCTGGTGGAGGTCATGGACCCGAACGTCATGCCCGAATTCACCGGCACCGCAGCGCTGTCCGGTGTCGCGGCGGACGCGCGTGAGCGGCTCGGCCGCATGCTGGAAGGGCTGGCGGCATGAAGATCCCGGACGAGGACGCCAAGCCGATCGTGACGCGCCTCAAGCGTGCGCACGGCCACCTGGCCACGGTGATCCGCATGCTCGAGGAGGGGGAGGAGTGTGAGGACGTGCTCACCCAGCTCGCCGCGGTCAACAAGGCGCTCGGGCGCAGCGGCTACGCCCTCGTGGCCACCGGCCTGCAGCACTGCATCGCGACCGAGGGCCCCGAGAACGTGGACCAGAAGAAGCTGGAGAAGCTGTTCCTGTCGTTGGCGTGACGGCCTGTCAGGCGACGTGCGTGATCCGCAGGTGAAGGTCGAGTTTCGCGCCGAGATTCACGAGGGCGTCCAGCGAGAACTTGTCGATCTTGCCGCGCAGGAGATCGTTCATCCGGGGCGCGGTGATGCTCAAGTGCTTGGCCGCTTGTTTCTGAGACCATCCGTGGGATCGGATCGCTTGCTCGATGGCGATCATCAGGTCACTTCGGAGCCGGAGGTTCTCGGCCTCTTCTGGAGTATCCGCGATCACCTCCCACGGGTCGGCCGTCGTGACCATCGTGAAGTCGTCGTCGATCGGATCCTGCTTCACGATCATTCTCCCGTCCGGATCAGTTCAGTGACTGCCTTGTACCGCTTCCGCGCAAGGTCGATGGTTCGTTGCGGCGTCTTCGCCGTCTTCTTCGTGAAGACGGCCAGCACGTAGATCCTTGGCGGTCGTCCTGACGTCACGTACATCGTGCGATAGGTCCCGTCCGAGTCGCGGACGCGGATCTCACGGACGCCGCGCCCGACTGTGGGCATCGGCTTCCAGTCGTCGGGCTCGAGTCGCCTCTGCGCGCGTCGTAGCTGCTGTCCCATCAACCGTTGCGCTTCCTTCGGCTGCGCTTGCATGTCAGACCGGGTTGATCCCACCCACGTGAGTGGAATGTCCGGCAAGTCCGAAGCAATGTTATCAGAACCGATAACATTCATGGTGGCCTCCGCTCACGATCCGACCCGATGCGCTCATCAATTGGACGCACCAGGTCGGCGTGAGGTTCCGGCCCTCCTGCGGGGCGGTGTGCGGAGTTACGTCAGTTCGTCGACGGTGACGGTGAAGGCCTGGGAGCGCAGGCGATCGGCCAGTACGTCGCCGATCGCGACGGCGGGGGTGAGGACGCCGGCGTACGTGGGCAGGGGAGCGCCGCCGCGGGCGGTGTCGCCGTCGAGGGCCAGGGCCAGGCTGGACTCGCCGAGCATGACGGCGGTACCGCTGTAGCCCGGGTCGAGCTGTGCGCCGATGGTCGAGCGGTAGCGCCGGCCGCTGGTGGTGCGGGTGTACACCTCGCCGCGGAAGCGGCCCTTGGCCTGCGAGGCCTCGCTCGGCCCCTCGCCGGGCGCCGGGAGGATCCGGTCGAGGACGGGGCGGAGCGGCTTGATCGCCAGGGCCGCCATGCCCACGGCGAGGGCGCCCTGCACGGCGCGGGAGGCCACCGTCGAAACGATGGGGTTGGAGCCGACGGCCATCGTCTCCCGGTAGGTGAAGTCGGGGCCGTAGCCGAAGTCGAGCAGGCCGTTGCTGCGACGCACGACACGGGTGTTGTAGCTACCCATGAAGAACGGCGCGAGCGTGCCGGACAGGGACGGATCCACCGACCTCGCGTCCACCACGGAGAGGTCGCCCGGCTGCTTCGGCGTCTCGCGGGTGTCGTCGACCGTCAGCGAATGCGCTCGGCCGGCGATGCGCCGGGCCTCGCGGTCGACGCTCACCTCGTCGGCGAGGCCGATCGCGGAGGCGATGGTGCCGCCGCTCGCGCCGCCGCGCAGGTCGCGCATGACGAGCGTCGTGGAACCGAGCGTGCCGGCACCGTCGGCCTTCGCGCGCTCGTAGACGAGGAAGGTGCCCAGATCCGAAGGGATCGAGTCGAATCCGCACGAGTGCACGATCTTCGTGCCGTTCGCGACGGCCTGCTCATGGAACTTGTCGATCGAGCGGCGCGCGAACAGCACCTCGCCCGTGAGGTCCGTGTAGTGCGTGCCGGCGTTGACGCACGCGCCCACCACCGTCTCCCCGTACAGGGCGTAGGGGCCGACGGTGCTGCACAGGACCGTGGTGCGCGCGACCATTTCGTCGAGGGTGGAGGGCTTGTCGACGTCAGCGACGACGATGCCCCAGTCCTTCGCCTTCCCGCCCAGGCCCGCGCGCAGCTTCTCCAGCTTGGCCTGCGTGCGGCCCGCGAGGCCGATGCGCACGCCGTCCGGCGCGTGGTTGGCGAGGTGGCGCGCCGTCAGCTCGCCGACGAAGCCCGTCGCGCCGAAGACGATGATGTCGAATTCCCTGGTGCCCGCAGTCATGGGCTCGATGTTAGCAGTGTTCGCGGCGGCGCGCGTGTGACGGGTCACACGCCGGTGGTGACAGGGGGTTCCTCGCGGCGGTGGGCACGCCGACGCTGGAAGCCCCGCGCCGCCGCAGGCGCGAGGAAGAGCATCAGCAGCACGCGGATCAGCTGCGCGGCGACGACGAAGGTGATGTCGACGTTCGACGACGCGGCGACCGCGAGCACGGCGTAGATGCCGCCCGGCGTGGTCGCGAGGTAGCCGTCGAGGGTGGAGACGCCGGTCATCGCGGACAGGGCGAAACCGAGGCCGGCGCAGCCGATCCCGACCCCGACGATGAGCAGGATCGCCCAGGGCAACAGGCGCGCCATCGACTTCAGCGACTCCCGGGTGAAGCCGACGCCGGCCTGCCAGCCGATCACCAGGTACCCGGCCGCGACGAGGAGCCACGGCACCGTCGCCCCCGCGGCGACGCCCGACAATGACAGCGCGGCGGAGGCGACGAGCGGGCCGAGGAGCCCGCCCGCGGGGAGGCGGGTCGCCAACCCGATGGCGAGTCCGCCGCCCACGCAGATCGCGGTGAAACCGAGATCGAACCACCACGGTCGGTTCGGGCCGGACTCCGCGACCGACGTACCGGGGACGTGCGGGTACAGCGCCGCCACGAGCGGCAGCGAGACGGTGACCAGGCCCACGCGCAGGTACTGGACCACGGCGACCGTCTTCTCGTCGCCGCCCAGTTCCCGGGCGATCGCGACCAGCCCCGACGCGCCGCCCGCGACCAGCGCGAGCGAGCCCGTGATCGAGTCCGTGTCCCGGTGTCGGCCGAGCAGTGCCCCGGCGCCCACGGAGAGGAGAAGGGTGGCGAATCCGACCAGCAGCGCCGCCGGCCACCGCGATCCGAGCGCCGCGACCGTGTGCGCCTGCATGAGCGTGCCGATGTAGGCGCCGAGCACGCCCTGCGCCGCGAGCTGCGCCGGCCGCGGTATCGGCCCCGGAGCCCGTCCGAACAGCGCCGCGGCCACCGCGCACACCAGCGCTGCGAACAGCGGGGCACTGGGCACGCCGGCGGCGAGGAGCGCCGCGGAGAGCGCGCAGGAGGCGACGATCAGACCGGCCCACCTCGTCAGTTCGCTGCGCATGACAACAAGTATCTACGTGATAAACACGCGAATCAACTCGCAAAAGACGCAAAAGTATGAAGTAAAATCTTGCTATGTCTGATGTCAGCGAGCTCCGGTACGGCGTGCACTCCCTGAGCCGGGAGATCCGCGCGCACCGTCGGCCGGGCCCGTTCACCGAGACCCAGTACCTCATCCTCGGCAGTCTCGACCGCGGCGGCCCGGCGACACCGGCCGACCTCGGAGAGGCCCTGCACGTCCGCTCGCAGACCCTCACCCCCGCGCTGAACGCCCTCACGGACGCGGGCCTCGTGGGGCGGCGCCGGGACGAGGCGGACCGTCGGCGGCAGTACGTCGAGCTCACCGCCGAGGGGCGCACCGTCATCGAGGAGGACCGCGCGACCCGCAACGCGTGGCTCGAGGCCGCCATGGCCGAGCGGCTCACCCCGCTCGAACGCGACGTGCTCCTGCTCGCCGGTCCCGTGCTGGCGAAGCTGGCCGGCGGTTAGTGGGCTACGCGCCGATCGGCACGATCCCGTCCCGGCGCAGCAGGTTCTTCACGCCGTCGTCCTCGCCGAGCAGGTAGGCGCGGGCGAGCAGGTCGTTGAAGGTGTCCGCGACTGCGGGGTCGGTGTCGGAGACGGGGACGGTCAGGAGCTTTCCGGCTGCGGCGCTCAGCAGGAGGTGATTCGCGGCGAACAGCGCCGTGCGCTTGTTGCCGTCCTCGAAGGGCTGGGCCCGCGCGACGCCCACGAACAACGACAGCGCGGCCTCAATCGGATCCGTTCCGGCCGTGAGGGTCTCGACGAGGTCCTGCAGGCCCTCGTTGGTGAGGGCCTCCGGAGAATGCCGGCCGTACCGGGTGCGCACGCCGATCCGCTGCTCCGCGGTGCGCAGCTCGCCGGGATGCAGTGCGCCGCTGCGAGTGATCCGCGCGTTGATGTCTCGGACGAGCGCGGCGTCGGTCGGGCGCGCGGCACCGTCGAGGATGAATCCCGCGGCATCGCGCAGGTCCTCGAGGAGTGCCAGGTCCGCGCGCGAGGTGATCCCCTCGACGCTGCCGGAACGGAGGAAGTTCTCCGTGTCGAGCCGTCCGGTCGACAGCCCGTCGAAGACCTTGCCGGAGGAGTACACGACGCCCGCAAGGTCGGCGACGGTGATCGCGGTCATCTTCTGCTCCCTCCTCGCGGCATCCCGCAACGACCGTACGTCAGGTGCCGGGAGCCGGGCGAGCGCGAATGCGGTCGTAAGGTGGTGCGCATGCAGAAGCCGCCGAACCCGTCCACGCTGCAGGCGCGGGTGATCGTGGACGAGCTGGTGCGCGGGGGCGTGACCGACGTGGTGCTGTGTCCCGGCTCGCGCAACGCGCCGCTCGCCTTCGCGGTCCACGCCGCCGACAAGCGCGGAGAGCTGCGGCTGCACGTGCGGATCGACGAGCGGACCGCGGGCTTCCTCGCCGTCGGCCTGGCCGCCGCGAGCCGGCGCCCGGTGCCGATCATCATGACCTCCGGCACCGCCGTCGCGAACCTGTCGCCGGCGGTGTTCGAGGCCAACTACGCCCGGGTCCCGCTGCTCGTGATCAGCGCGAACCGCCCCTACGAGCTGCTCGGATCCGGTGCCAACCAGACCGTCGAGCAGTTCGGCATCTTCGGCACCCAGGTCCGCGCCGCTCTCAGCCTGGGCCTCTCCGAGCCGGGCCTCGACCGCAACTCGCAGTGGCGCAGCGCCGTCTGCCGCGCGCTCGCCGCCGCCCGCGGCGCCCGCACCGGCAACGCGGGCCCCGTCCAGTTCGACATCCCGCTCCGCGAACCCCTCGTGCCCGACGACCCGTCGCCCGCGCTCGCGCAGGGCAGGCCCGACGGTGGGCCGTGGACCGTCGCGCCCGTCGCCACCCTCGACGTCCCGCTCCCGATCGACCTGAGCCCGGACACCGTCGTCATCTCCGGGCACGGGGCGGGGGAGAACCCGGCCCTCGCGGGCCTGCCGACCGTCGCCGAGCCGACCGCGCCGCAGGCGACGAACGCGTTGCATCCCTGGGCGCTGTCGGCGCTGCAGCCCAAGCAGGCCATCATCTGCGGCCGCCCGACCCTGCACCGCGAGGTCAGCGCCCTGCTCGCCGACCCGGAGGTCACCGTGTACGCCGTGACCACCGGGCCGCGCTGGCCTGACGTGTCGGGCAATGTCGCGGCGACGGGCACGCGCGTCGTGCCCGTCGGGGAGCCCTCGCCGGACTGGCTCGCGACCTGTGCCGGGGCGGACGCCGCCGCCCGCGAGGCCGTCGCGCTGGGCCTGGAGGACGGCCCGGTGACGGGCCTGCACGTCGCGCGGGCCGTGTGCGCGGCACTGCGGCCCGGCGACCAGCTGGTGGTCGGCGCGTCGAACCCCGTCCGCGATGTCGCGCTCGCCGGGCACGTGCCCGACGGGGTGCGCGTGCTGTCCAACCGGGGCGTCGCCGGGATCGACGGCACCGTCAGCACCGCGATCGGTGCCGCACTCGCACATCCGGACCGGCGCACCGTCGCGCTCATGGGCGACCTGACCTTCGTCCACGACGCGTCCGGGCTGCTCATCGGCCCCGAGGAACCCCGGCCCGACAACCTCACGATCGTGGTCGCCAACGACAACGGGGGAGGCATCTTCAACCTGCTCGAACAGGGCGAGGAGCGCTACTCCGGCGCGGAGTACGACGGTGCCGCCGCCCGGGTGTTCGGCACGCCGCACGGGACGGACATCAGCGCGCTCTGCGCCGCGTACGGCGTCGAGTACGCGCGTGCCGGCCTGGACGACCTGGGATGGGAGCCGGACGGGCTGCGGGTCGTCGAGGTCCGGACCGAGCGGGCCGGGCTCCGGGCCCTGCACGCGGGCATGCGCGCACGGATCTCGGGCGGGCACGCGTGAGCCGCACGGCGCTGCGCCGGGTGCAGTTGGTGCTGCTGTCGGCGGCGATCCTCATCACCGGGCTGTGCGCGGTCCTCGTCGCGGCGGCCTGGCGCGACGACGTGACCATCGACGCCGACCGCGGCACGGCGACCGCGGAAGTGCTCTCCGCGGGGCCCCGCCGCTCGACGATCAGCTTCTACACGACCGACGGCGTCAACCACAATCCTCCGCTCGGCGTCCTGTACCCCAGTGAGCTGTCGGTGGGCGACCGGATCCAGGTGGAGTACAGCCGGTCGGACCCGGAGCTGGTCCGGGTGGCCGGACGGTCCGCCGTGGTCGCGGTGGTGCCGGCGGCGTCCGTCGCCGCCGGGACGTGGCTGGTGATCGGGGCGATCATGGTGCTCCTCGCCGTCGGCTACCACCGGGGCGACGGGTCCCGGCCCGAGAGTTCACCTGACGTTCCGCACACCGTCGACCCTTAGGCTCCCGCACGGCCCTCCCGCACGACACACTCGGCACGTGCGTATCGCGATCGTGGCCGAGTCCTTCCTGCCGAACGTCAACGGGGTCACCAACTCGGTGCTCCGGGTACTGGAGCACTGTCGCCGTACCGGTGCGGACGCGATCGTGATCGCGCCCGATTCGGTCGCGGGTGAGGAGCCCGCCCCGCTGGAGCACCTCGGGTTCCCCGTGTACCGGGTGCCGGCGCGGATGCTGCCGCGGATCTCGTCGCTGCCCATCGGGCAGCCGAACATGCGGATCCTCGACGTGCTCCGCGAGTTCGAGCCCGACGTGGTGCACCTCGCTTCGCCCTACTTCCTGGGCGCGGGTGGCCTGGCCGCGGCCAAGCGCCTGGGCATCCCGACGGTCGCGATCTTCCAGACCGATGTCGCCGGCTTCGCGGGCTCCTACGGGCTCGGGCCGCTCGAGCGCGCAGCGTGGTGGTGGACCCGGCAGATGCACAAGCAGTGCGACCTGACCCTGGCACCCTCGAGTGCGTCCGTGGCCGATCTCGAGGCGCACCGCATCCCCCGCGTGAAGACCTGGGCCCGCGGCGTCGACGGCGAGCGGTTCGCGCCGTCGCACCGCAGCGCCTCGCTGCGCGCCGCCTGGTTGGGGGACCGGCCGGACCGGATGGTCGTCGGGTTCGTCGGGCGGCTCGCGGCGGAGAAGCACGTCGAGCGGCTCGTCGGGCTCGCGGGGCGCGATGACGTGCAGCTGGTCATCGTGGGCGACGGGCCGGAGCGCGCGCGGCTCGAATCACTGCTGCCCGGAGCGGTGTTCACCGGGCAGCTGGGCGGCGCGGAGCTCGGCGCGGCCTACGCCTCCCTCGACGTCTTCGTGCACGCCGGCGAGCACGAGACCTTCTGCCAGGCCGTCCAGGAGGCGCTCGCGTCGGGCGTACCGTCGATCGCGCCGGACCAGGGCGGGCCGCGCGACCTGGTCGCGCACTGCCGCAACGGCTACCTGCTGCCCGTCGCCGAGTTCGCCGACCTGCTTCCCGGCGTCATCGACACCCTGGCCGACCCGGCGCTGCGCGCCCGGTTCGGCGAGGCCGCCCGCAAGTCGGTCCTCGCTCGCACCTGGCCCGCGCTGTGCGACCAGCTGTTCGCGCACTACGAGAGCGTGATCGCCGGACCTGCGACGAATCGTGGCGTGCGCGCGGTCGTGTAACTTTCGGGTCATGGCAAGGGCCTCCCTGGACAAGAAACCCGGCGACGTCGCGTCGATGTTCGACGGTGTCGCGCGCCGCTACGACCGGACCAACACGCTCATGACGGGCGGGCTGGATCGGTACTGGCGCGCCCGCACCCGGCGCGCGCTCGACCTCAAGCCGGGGGACCGCGTCCTCGACCTCGCCGCCGGGACGGGCGTCTCGACGGTGGACCTCGCCCGGTCCGGCGCGTGGGTCGCCGCCTGCGACTTCTCGACGGGGATGCTCCAGGCGGGTGCCTTCCGGCGCGTGCCGATGGTCGCGGGTGACGCGATGGCGCTGCCGTTGGCGGACGACTCCTTCGACGCGGCGACCATCTCCTTCGGGCTCCGCAACGTGCAGGACACCGTCGCCGGCCTGCGCGAGATGGCCCGCGTGGTGCGGCCCGGCGGGCGGCTCGTGGTGTGCGAGTTCTCCACCCCGACCAACGGCGCCTTCCGCACGCTGTACGAGAAGGTCGCGCTGGAGGCCATCCAGGTGGTGGCGAAGGGATCGTCGAATCCGGAGGCCTACACCTACCTCGCCGAGTCGATCCGGAACTGGCCCGCGCAGGCCGACCTCGCGGAGCTCGTGCGCGAGGCCGGTTGGGGTGGCGTGAGCTGGACGAACCTGACCGGCGGCATCGTCGCACTGCACACCGCGACCCGCCCGCTAGGCTGAACCCGTGGAGAAGACGGTAGCCGGGGTCTCGCTGGGGTCCGACGAGTTCGCGGCCGGGGTCCGCGCGGATCTGGCCCGCGTGGAGCAGGTCATCGCCGACGGCATCGCCGAGGCCGACGGGTGCGTGATCGAGGAGGCGCTGCACCTGTTCCAGGCCGGCGGCAAGCGGTTCCGGCCCATGTTCACGGTCCTCTCCGGCCGGATCGGTGGTTCGCCGTCGGAGGAGGTGATCACCGCCGCGGCCGCGATGGAGCTCACCCACCTCGCGACGCTGTACCACGACGACGTGATGGACGAGGCCGACACGCGCCGCGGCGCACCGTCGGCCAACGCGAAGTGGGGCAACTCGATCGCGATCCTCGCGGGCGACTACCTGTTCGCGCGCGCCTCGAAGTACGGCGCCGACCTCGGCCCCCGCGCCGTCGGCGTGATCGCGCAATGCTTCGGGGAACTGGTCACCGGGCAGATGCTCGAGCTCAAGGGGGCCGGCGACGGCGATCCCGTGCAGCACTACCTCGACACCATCTGGGGCAAGACCGGCAGCCTCATCGCCACCTGCGGCCTGCTCGGCGCGCTGCATGGCGGCGCCGACGAGGAGACGGCGCAGCGGATGTACCGCATCGGCGCCGCGATCGGCATGGCCTTCCAGATCAGCGACGACATCATCGACATCAGCTCGATCGCCACGGAGTCCGGCAAGACGCCCGGCACGGACCTCCGCGAGGGCGTGTTCACCCTGCCGGTGCACTACGCCCTGCGCGACTCCGGGCCGGAGGCCGACCGGCTCCGGGAGATCCTCGTCGGCCCCGTCACCGACGATGCACTGGTCGACGAGGCCATCGAGCTCCTCGGTCGCTCCGCCGGCATGAAGGAGGCCGAGGCGGTGCTCGCGCGGTACGCCGACGAGGCCCGCGCCGAGCTCGCCGCGCTGCCCGAGTCCGAGCCGCGCGCCTCGCTCGAATCCCTCGTCACCTTCACGGTCGCCCGCCTGGGCTGAGGTCTGCGCGTGCTGGGCCCCCGGAGCCGGACCGGGAATCTGATCCGCACCGCGCTGCTGCTGGCGCTGGTCGCGGGTTTCGTGATGGCCAGCGGCGCGATCTTCGGACGCACCACCTTCCTGCTGTCCATCGTCCTCGCCGCCGGTGTCTGCGCCTACCTGTACGTCAGCGGACCGTCGTTGCCGCTGCGCGCGATGCACGCCCGGCGCGTGTCCGAGCTGCAACAACCCGCGCTGTTCCGGCTGGTGCGCGAGCTGTCGACCTCTGCGCGGCTGCCGATGCCCGCGGTGTACGTCTCACCGACCGCGGCGCCCAACGTCCTCGCCGCCGGACACGGGCCGTCGCACGCGGCGGTGTGCGTCACCGTCGGGCTGCTCGAGCTGCTGCCGGAGGACGAGCTGCGCGCGGTGCTCGCGCACCAGCTCGCGCGGATCGGGGCGCGGGACACTCTGACCGCGTCCGTGGCCGGCGCGCTCGGCGCCGTGATCTGCGGGTTCGCCGGGTTCGGGTACCTGTTGGGTTTCGGGGACGGCGGATCGCGCCGCAGCCGGGTCGTCGACGCGATGCTGTCGGTGCTCGCGCCGATCGCCGGCGCGCTGATCCGGCTCGGTGTCTCGCGGACCGTCGACTACCGCGCCGACCATTCCGCGGCACTGCTCACGGGTGCCCCGTCGGCTCTGGTCCGCGCCTTGCGCACCGTGTCCGACGGTGCCGCCCGCGCCCCCCTGCCCCCCGAACCCGACCTCGCCGTGCACGCCGACACGATGCTCGTGTACCCCTTCCGTGACAGCGACCGCCTCGGCCGCGTCTTCCGCACCCAGCCGCCGCTGGAGAGGCGCGTGGAGCGGCTGGAGGCGCTGACCGCGTAGCCCGGCTCGACGGTGCCGCCGGTGCGGCAGGTGCGCGGCGGTTGGCGCGGGGTTGGGGCGCGGCGTGGGGGTCGGCGGCGTGGCGTGGGGGACAACGCGTCCCTCGCGAAACGCCGGGCGTTCGGTGGGGGACGGAACGCCTGGTGCTCCTGGCGGCGCGGCGCGGGGGACGACGGCGCGGCGCAGGGGGAACGGTGGGCTGGGGCCGGGGCCCGTCGTAGGGGGAACGATCAGCGCCGAATTTGTTGTGGATACCCTCCAGTAGCCTGGGGATGAACGCGGCTGGGCGGCGATTCGCGGTGTCGCGGTGCGGTTCACTCAACGCATGGGGGAGATTCTGACTCGGGAGTATCTGCTCGCGACGGGGTGGACGAGCGGCGACATCAGCAGGGCTGTGGACAGCGGCGAGCTGATCCGACTGGCCATGGGGGTCTACGCGCACGCCGGCGGCTACGACGCGCGGGCGCTGTACCGAATGAAGATCCTCGCGGCGTCGATGTCGTGCGGTGGCGTGGTGAGCCACGAAAGTGCCGCGGTGCTGCACGACATTCCGTTCCTGCAGCCGGACCGGCAGTCGGTGCACTTCACCGTCGATCGGGAGCATGGTGGAGGACGGCGCCCCGGGATCCACGTTCATCCCCGGCCGCTGGAGGACGACGAGGTCGTGGAGGTCGACGGGGTGCGTGTCACCTCGCGAGTGCGTACTCCCATCGACGTGGCGATGTCCGGCGACCTCGTGCGGGCCGTCGCGGCGATCGACGCGGTGCGCTTCATCCCCCGATTCCCGACCGCGTCGACTCCGGCGCCGGTTCCACTGGAGAGCCTGCAGTCCACTCTGGACAGGCTCGGTCGACGGCGGGGATCAGCCGTGGCCAGGCGCGCCTTGCACCTGTCAGTGGACTGCAGTGAATCCGCGGGGGAGTCCTGGTCGCGGATGTTGATGCTGGCGTGGGGTGTGCCGACTCCACAGCTTCAGGCGGAGTTCCACCTCGATGGACACCTGCTCTTCGCCGACTTCCGGTGGGGAACGCTGATCGGTGAATTCGACGGTGAGGGCAAGTACGGCACGACCGACTCCGAGCGCTCCGCTGCGCTCGCCGCGGAGAAGCAGCGGCACGCGGTGTTCGCCGCGCACGGCTTCGAGATCGTGCGGTGGGGCTGGAAGGATCTGGTCGACGACGCGCGCTTACGCCGCAAACTCACTCCGACTTTGGTCCGTCACGGTCTGCTGGCCGCGTAGTCGCCATCGCGGCGTGGGGGACGCCATCGCGGCGTGGGGGTCGGCGGCGTGGCGCGGGGGACAACGCGTCCCTCGTGAAACGCCGGGCGTTCGGTGGGGGACGGAACGCCTGGTGCTCCTGGCGGCGCGGCGCGGGGGACGACAGTGCCTCACCGGGGGCGGCGACCTTCCCGCCGCGCCGAAACCCGCGGCCCAACCTCTCCTGTGAGAAAACCCACAGCTGACCCCCGCACTCGACGACGAAACGAGGGACGGGTGCGGTCACCCCAACCGGCCCGGACAACCGCACACCGTCGGGCAGAAAGGCCTCAGCGGTAGTTGACGAACTGCACCGCGATGTCCAGGTCCGCGCCCTTGAGCAGGGACTGGACGGACTGGAGGTCGTCGCGGGACTTGCTGGTCACGCGGAGCTCCTCACCCTGGATCTGGGCCTTGACGGACTTGGGGCCCTCGTCGCGGATGAGCTTGCTGATCTTCTTGGCGTTCTCGCTGGTGATGCCCTCGACCAGAGTGCCCGTGATCTTGTAGGTCTTGCCGGAGGCGACCGGGTCACCGGCGTCGAAGGCCTTCAAGGACAGCCCGCGCTTGATCAGCTTCTCCTGGAACACCTCGAGGCCGGCCTTGACGCGCTCCTCGGCGTCGGAGGTGAGGACCACCTTGTCCTCGCCGGAGAACTCGACCGTGGTGTTGGTGCCGCGGAAGTCGTACCGCTGGCTGAGCTCCTTCGCCGCCTGATTGAGGGCGTTGGCGACCTCCTGGCGGTCGATCTTGCTCACGACATCGAACGACGAATCGGCCATCTCGGCTGGACTCCTAATCAGTTGACCTGCGGGTTTGCGCGGCCCCGGTGGGGGCGATGTAGTCTACTCTCCGCTGCCTTCACGGGCAGTGAACGGCACGTTGCCCGAGCGGCCAATGGGAGCGGACTGTAAATCCGTCGGCTTAGCCTACGTAGGTTCGAATCCTACACGTGCCACCCGCCTCGACCCCCGGTGATCTCGATCGCCGGGGGTCGCTGCGAAAACGGATTGACCTGCGGATTTGGATGATCTCCGCCGCAGTGTGTAATCTCGTTGAGGCTCTTGGAGTGCCGGAGACGGCGCCCCCAGGACCACGCCCCCTTAGCTCAGTCGGTAGAGCGTTTCCATGGTAAGGAAAAGGTCAACGGTTCGATTCCGTTAGGGGGCTCGCTAGACCAGTGCAATGTGCTGATAGCTCAGGGCGGTGTAGCTCAGCTGGTTAGAGCGCACGACTCATAATCGTGAGGTCGGGAGATCGAGCCTCCCCACCGCTACAACTGACAAGAGATTTGCGAAAGAGGGAACGTCGTGGCTTCATCGACAGATGTTCGCCCCAAGATCACCTTGGCGTGCGAGGTGTGCAAGCACCGCAACTACATCACCAAGAAGAACCGTCGCAACGACCCCGATCGCCTCGAGCTGAAGAAGTTCTGCCCGAACTGTGGCTCGCACCAGGCGCATCGCGAGTCGCGCTAGGCGAAACGTTCGAACGAAGGGGAGGGCATCCGCCAAGGATGCCCTCCCCTTTGGCATACTGCTCTTCAGCCCATTTCACGTTAGGTAGGTTCCCCACGTGAGCAACGACATCGATGTACCGGGTGGCCCGGTCACCGAGCAGCTCAGCCCGGAAGAGGTCGCGGAGCGTACCCGCGCCGCGGTCGGTTACAACTACGAGTACAAGGACAAGTACTACGTCAGCCGTGAGAAGGTGCGGGAGTTCGCCAACGCCAGCCAGCTGACCGACCCCGTCCACCACGATCCCGAGGCCGCGCGTGCCGCCGGATACGACGACATCGTTGCGCCGCCCATCATGTTCTCGCTGATCGGCATCGTGGCGCATCGCCCGTTGTTCGAGGAGGCCATCGTCGGCTACGGGCGTCGCCCGGTGATGCAGACGGAGCAGAAGGTGCAGTTCCATGCGCCGATCCTGGCCGGCATGACGCTGACCACCCACGTGCACTTCGACGCGTTCCGGCAGGTCGCTGGCGTCGATCTGATCGTGACGCGCAACGAGATCTCCGATCAGGACGGCAACCCGCTCGTCACGTCCTGGACCACGCTGGCAGGTCGCTCGACCGATGACCCCGACGCTCCCGACTTCATGGGCGCCGCAGAAAAGGTGATGATGTATGGCACTTCGTAACTTCGCGGACGTATCGGTGGGCGAGGAGCTTCCCGAGCGGATCTTCGAGCTGACCCGCGGTGACCTGGTCAACTACGCGGGCGTCACCGGCGATCCGAACCCCATCCACTGGTCGGATCACATCGTGAAGCTGGCCGGCATGGAGGACGTCGTCGCGCAGGGCATGCTCACGATGAGCCTGGGCTCGAATTACATCACCGAGTGGCTGGGCGATCCGGGCGCGCTCAAGGAGTACAGCGTCCGCTTCACCGCGCCGGTGTTCGTTCCCGCCGACCAGAAGGCGGAGCTGCTGTACGCGGGCAAGATCAAGTCCCTCGACGAGGAGACCAAGACGGGCGTCGTCTTCCTCACCGTCAAGCAGGGTGACCGCAAGATCTTCGGTAAGCCGGTCGCCACCGTCCAGTTCGGCTAGTCACGACGGTGCGCGGTCCCGCCGGGCCGGACGACGGTCACCGTCGGGCGGGCCCGACCGTGGTGGACTGCCGGGCCTCTGACGGGGCGTTTTGAGGTGCGGCACCGATGTGCCGTACACTGAACTGTCCGCACCACACGGCGGGCGTGCGAAAGCGCGCCCATCGAAGGGTGCGGGTGCGGGACCGCGAGGTCCCGCAAAGGGGTGTAGCTCAGTTGGTAGAGCAGCGGTCTCCAAAACCGCAGGTCGCAGGTTCGAGTCCTGTCGCCCCTGCACAGGCGGGCCCCGGCGCCCGGCTCTGACATCGGTCGGCCCGCGGGTCGCCGGAGGAACAGCGGAGGGAAGTGCGTGAGCGACGAGCAGGACGACGCGACCACCGGCGAGACCGCCGGGGACAGCGCCGCCGAAGACGCCCAGCAGGCCCGCCCCTCCGGTAAGCGCTCCAGCGGCCGGCGTGGCCGCACGGCGCTGGCCGAGGCACCCGAGCCCGGTGAGTCGACGACGGCGTCCGGCACTGCGAAGAAGACCGCGGCCGCGAAGCCCTCGCGCAATCCGTTCGCCGCCATCTGGCTGTACATCCGCCAGGTCGTCGCCGAGCTGCGCAAGGTCATCTGGCCCACCCGCAGCCAGATGGTCAACTACACGATCATCGTGCTGCTCTTCGTGGTGATCCTCACCGCGATGATCAGCCTCCTCGACCTCGGCTTCGCGAAGCTGATGTTGTGGGCGTTCGGCAAGTAGCCGGACCGCCCGAGAAGACGAGACGGAAGGAACTTCGGCGCTGTGAGCACCCCGGAGCACAACGAGGCTGAGCAGGACTCCCCTGAGGGCGTGCTGGTCGATGACGCCGAGGCGACCGAGGTCGAGTCGGCCGAGGACGAGGCCCTGATCGAGGCCGAGGAGAACGTGTTCGGCACCCCCGAGGAGGACGCGGCCGCCGGTGACGGCGCCGAGCTCGTCGAGGAGGAGGCCGAGGAAGAGGTCGAGATCGACCCCGTCGAGGAGCTGAAGGCGCAGCTGCGCACCGCCCCCGGCGACTGGTACGTCATCCACACCTATGCGGGCTACGAGAACAAGGTCAAGGCCAACCTCGAGACCCGTGTCCAGAACCTCGACGTCGGCGACTACATCTTCCAGGTGGAGGTCCCCACCGAGGAGGTCACCGAGATCAAGAACGGCCAGCAGAAGCGGGTCAACCGCAAGGTGCTGCCGGGCTACATCCTGGTGCGCATGGACCTCAACGACGAGTCCTGGGGCGCGGTGCGCAACACCCCCGGCGTCACCGGCTTCGTCGGCCTGACCAGCAAGCCCTCGCCGCTCACGATGAACGAGGTCGTGAAGTTCCTGCTCCCCGAGAGCGCCCGGACCAAGCCCGCCAAGGACAAGGCGGGTGCCGCGTCCGACGGTGCCGCGGCCGCGTCCGGTGGCGCCGTGTCGCAGGGGCCCGCGGTCGAGGTGGACTTCGAGGTCGGCGAGTCGGTCACCGTCATGGACGGCCCGTTCGCCACCCTGCCCGCGTCGATCAGCGAGATCAACGCCGAGCAGCGCAAGGTCAAGGTGCTCGTCTCGATCTTCGGTCGCGAGACGCCCGTCGAGCTCGCGTTCAACCAGGTCGAGAAGATCTCCTAGCGAGACACCAATGCTTCCCGCGCCGGTACACGGGCGCGGGGTGATGAAAAAGGATACTGAGGATGCCCCCGAAGAAGAAGAAGGTCGCCGGGCTCATCAAGCTGCAGATCCAGGCCGGGCAGGCCAACCCTGCTCCGCCCGTGGGTCCCGCGCTTGGTCAGCACGGCGTCAACATCATGGAGTTCTGCAAGGCGTACAACGCCGCGACCGAGTCGCAGCGTGGCAACGTCATCCCGGTCGAGATCACGGTCTACGAGGACCGTTCGTTCGACTTCAAGCTGAAGACTCCTCCTGCTGCGAAGCTGCTGCTCAAGGCCGCAGGCGTGCAGAAGGGCTCGGGCGAGCCGCACAAGACCAAGGTCGCCAAGGTGACCTGGGATCAGGTGCGCGAGATCGCCGAGACCAAGAAGGAAGACCTGAACGCGAACGACATCGATCAGGCCGCGAAGATCATCGCCGGCACTGCTCGCTCGATGGGCATCACCGTCGAGTAACTCGCACCGTCGAGTTTGTCGCCGGGAGGCCTGTGCCTCCCGTGGGAGGGCCGGCTCGGCCCGCAGAACCACTCACTGCCCGCACGCTGGGCAAGATAAGAAAGAGTTCCACATGAGCAAGAACAGCAAGGCCTACAAGGCCGCTGCCGAGAAGGTCGACAAGGACAAGCTGTACAGCCCGCTCGAGGCCGTCACGCTCGCCAAGGAGACCTCCTCCACCAAGCAGGACGCCACCGTCGAGGTCGCCATGCGCCTCGGTGTCGACCCCCGCAAGGCCGACCAGATGGTGCGCGGCACCGTCAACCTGCCGAACGGTACGGGTAAGACGGCGCGCGTGATCGTGTTCGCCGTCGGCGACAAGGCCGAGGAGGCCAAGGCCGCCGGTGCGGACGAGGTCGGCGCCGAGGACCTGATCGAGAAGATCCAGGGCGGCTGGCTCGAGTTCGACGCCGCGATCGCCACCCCGGACCAGATGGCCAAGGTCGGTCGCATCGCTCGCGTGCTCGGCCCCCGTGGCCTCATGCCGAACCCGAAGACCGGCACCGTCACCCCCGACGTGACCAAGGCCGTGGGCGACATCAAGGGCGGCAAGATCACGTTCCGCGTCGACAAGGCGTCGAACCTGCACTTCGTGATCGGCAAGGCGTCCTTCGACGCCAAGCAGCTGGTGGAGAACTACGGCGCCGCGCTGGACGAGGTCCTGCGCGCGAAGCCGTCGGCGGCCAAGGGCCGGTACCTGAAGAAGGTCACCGTCTCGACGACCACCGGACCGGGCATCCAGGTGGACCCGTCGCGAGTGAGCAACCTCGCGGAGGAGGAGGCGTAAGCCTTCCCCTCATCAGGGCCTGATCCACGAAGCCCCCGATCTCCGCGAGGAGGTCGGGGGCTTCGTCGTGTCCGGGGACGCTGCGGTCAGAGCAGGGACAGCACGTACGAGCTGGAGCTCGAGCCGACGGCCGCGATGATGATGATCGCGTAGATCACGACCACGACCAGCAGCATCGCGCTGCTGATCCCGCCGAGGATCGCGCCGACCAGCGCGACGGTGTTCTTGTAGCCGCGCTCCTTCGACTTGTTCAGCGCGATCCAGCTGACGATCAGGCCGATCGGGCCGCAGCAGACGAAGTTGAGGACCAGTCCGACGATGCCCATGGCGTTGTCGGGGTCCTGCATCTCGCCGTTCGGCACGGGGTAGCCGGGGTAGCCGCCCGGGTACGGCTGGGCCGCCGGGTAGCCCTGGCCGGGGTACGACGGTGCCTGGCCGTACGGATCGTACTGCCCGGCGCCGTACTGGCCCGCGCCGTACTGCGCGTTCGGGTCGTTCGTACCGTACGGATCCTTGGTGAACGGGTCCTGCGGGTTCTCGGGGTAGCCCATGCGTCAGACGAGGAAGTAGGACGAGCTCGACGCCGAGCCGATACCGATGACCACGGCGAAGATCAGCCACAGCACGAACAGCACGGAGAAGATCGCGCCGAGGATCACGCCGATGAGGGCCGGCGTGTTCTTGTAGCCGCGCTGCTTGGACTTGTTCAGCGCGATCCAGCTGACGATGAGGCCGACGATGCCGCCGCAGACGAACACCAGCACGAGGCCGACGATGCCCAGGGTGTTGTCGGGATCGTTGAGCTGCTCGCCGTTCGGGCCGATGGGCGCCGGCTGGCCCGGGTACGGCTGACCGGCGAAGGGCTGCTGCTGGCCGTACGGCTGCTGCTGGCCGGGGTACTGGTTCGGGTCCGGCTGCTGGCCGTACGGGTCGTTGGGCGTCGACATAGTGAATTCTCCCCTTGGTAATGCGAAGCTTAGGTCCGGATAAGCGTAACCGAAAGCCGCTGGCGGATCACTTGGAGGAGCCTTGGAACGTCGCGACCCCGTCGATGTGCGACCACGAAACCTGTCACCCGACGTCGGTATCCTCGCGCCATGGACGACGACAGGCTGTTGACGCGGATCGGCGCGCTGCTGCGGCAGGCCGAGGGGACCGACAACGAGCACGAGGCGGCCACCTTCACCGAGGCGGCGCAGCGGCTCGCCACCGCGGCATCGATCGACCTGGCCGTGGCCCGCGCGCACCAGCGCGGCACCGAGCGCGCGCGAGCAGTGCCGGAGCAGCGCACCGTCCGGATCGGTGAGGCGGGCCGGCGGGGCCTGCGCACCTTCGTCGAGCTGTTCGTGGCGATCGCCCAGTCCAACGACGTGCGGTGCGATGTCGCGTCCAATTCCACCTTCGTCTTCGCCTACGGCTTCGCGGAGGATGTCGACGCGTGTGAGGCGCTGTACGCGTCGCTGGTCATCCAGATGGTCCGCGCATCGGACGCGTACCTGCGCTCGGGCGCGCACAAGTCCGAGACGGTGCAGCAGCTCTACGAGGATCGCCGCACGCGGCGGCGGTGGGTCGAGACGAAGCCGGTCTCGGGGGTCACGGCGCGGATCAACTTCCAGTCCGCGTTCGCGGCGCGCATCGGCGCCCGGCTCGCAGAGGCGCGGGCTGCGGAGACGGCGCAGGTCGTGGAGCGGGGCGAGCCCGGCACCGCCGTCGCGCTGCGTGACAAGGAGGTCGAGCTCGCGTCGTTCTATCGCGGCGAGTCCACGGCGCGCGGCCAATGGCGTGGCTCCAGGGCGTCGGCCGGCTACTCCGACGGTGCCCGCCGCGCGGGCGACAAGGCCGGCCGGTCGGCCCGTCTCGGCGACCATTCCGAGCTGGGCGGTGGGCGCGCGCTGGAACGGGGCGCCCCGTGAGCGCGCCCTACTCGCCGTACTCACCCCCGCCCGTGCCGCCACCGCGGCGCGGGCCGGCGCTGTGGTGGGTGATCGGGGGCGCGGTCGCGCTCGTCGTCGTGGTCGGGGTGGTCGCCACGGTGCTCCTGGTCCGGTCGTCGGGCCGCGGCCCGTCCCCGTCGACGGTGGCGGCACCGTCGACCTCGCGGACGGGGAGCGGCGGATGCGGCATGCCCGGGCCGGGCTCGACGGTGCCGATCACGGAGCGGGTGGTCTCCGGGCCGCTGTCCTTCCCCGTCTCGGCGGCGCCGGGGTGGACGGCGCAGCGGTACCAGCTGTTCGCGCCGGGAGCGCAGACCGCGGGCCTGCGGCAGAAGGTGCCCGGCCACCAATGGGACGCGCACGCCGAGATCGGGCAGACCACCTTCGCCCCCAAGGCGTCGGCCCAGGACGCCGCGCGCCGGATCATCCCGTGCATCGTCGCGAGCAGCCGGTACGACTCGTACCGTCCGCGGCTCGAGGGCCTCACGGAGCCCGAGGCGATCACGGTCGACGGTGTGCCCGCGGCGCGCGTCACCGGCCGGATCCTGGTCAGTCGCGCGGGCCTGGACATCGCCGGTGACGTGCTGACGGTCGTGGTGATCGCGTCCGCCCCGCAGACCTACTTCCAGTCCGACAGCCCGATCGGAGACGCGGCGCTCGCGGCCGTGGTGCAGAACATCTTCGACCACCTCAAGGTCGCGAGGGACGTATGAGCCGGCCGTCGGGTCCCGGACCGTATCCGCCCGTGCCCGGTGGCCGCCCGGGCGGCTACGGAGGCCCCGGTCCCGGTTTCGGCGAGCCCGCGCCGAAGCCGCCGAACCGCGCCCTGTGGTGGGCCGTGGGTGGCGCGGTGGTCCTGGTCCTGGCCGTGATGGTCACCGCCGCCGTGGTCGTGGTGCGCAACCCGGCGTCGCAGGGTACGCGGGCGGCACCGTCGACCTCCACGGGCGCGAGCGCCCGGTCCGGGGCGGCCGCGGATTGCGGCAGCCCGGGGGAGAGCTCGACCACGCCCGTCACCGAGCGCGTCGTCGCCGGGCCCCTGTCGTTCCCGAGGTCCGCGGCGCCCGGGTGGACGCAGAACGGGTACGTGATCTTCGCCGAGAGCGCGCTGGGCGTGGGCCTCAAGCAGTCGATCGCCGGGCAGGGGTGGCAGGCGCACGTGGAGATCGGCCTCACCCACTTCGGGACGAAAATCTCCTCGGCGGAGGCATCGCGTCGGGTGATCGGGTGCATGGCGGCGGGTACGGGCTACGCCAGGTACTCGCCGCGCGTGGAGGCGCTCACCGAACCGGAGGCGGTGCGCGTCGACGGTGTGCCCGCTCACCGCGTCACGGCACGGATACTCGTCTCCAAGTCCGGGCTGAGTCTGGCGGGAGACGTGGTTACTGTTGTGGTGATCGACTCGGCGCCCCAGGCATACTTCGAGTCGGACACCCCGATCGGGGATACCGCCCTCGCGGCGGTGGCCCAGCAGGTCTTCGAGCAGCTCAAGGTGGCGAGGGACGTATGAGCAACCCGCAGGATCCGTACGGGCAGCAGCCCAACCCGTACGGGCAGCAACCCGACCCGTACGCACAGCCCGACCCGTATGCGCAGGGCGGCTACCAGTACGGCTACGGCCAGCAGCAGAACCCGTACGCACAGCAGCCCTATCAGCAGGGGTATCAGCAGCAGGGCTACCAGTACCCCGGCCAGGCGCCCCAGGGGCAGCCGCCGCAGAAGCCGAAGCGCACCGGCCTGTTCGTCGCGATCGGCGTGGCCGTCGTCCTGGTGATCGCGGTCGCCATCGCCGCTGTCGTCATGGTGATGAACTCCGGCTCGGAGGGCGGCGGTACCGCCGCGCCCACCACCAGCGCGGCCGCCACCACCAGCGGCGGCGCCACCGGAGCGAGCTGCGGAATGCCGGGCACGGGCCTGGCCTCCGACATCACCGACCGGGTCGCCTCCGGCCCGCTGTCCTTCCCCGTCTCGGCCGCTCCGGGCTGGGAGAAGGAGAGTTACACCGTGTACGCGCAGAGCATCGCCGCGGCGGGCCTGCAGAAGTCCACGGGCGACGGCCAGTCGTGGCAGGCCGGCGCGGAGGTCGGGCAGACCAACTTCGGATCCAAGCTGGACCCGAAGGACGCTGCGGCGCGGATGATCCAGTGCATCGCCGACGGCGCCGGGTACAACAGCGCCACGTCCCGTCGGGTCGAACAGAACGCGCCCGAGACGATCACGGTCGACGGCGTGTCCGCGGCCAAGGTCACCGGCAAGATCCTGGTCACGGCGCCGAACGTCACCGTCCCCGGTGACGACGTCACCGTCGTCGTGATCGCGTCCGCGCCGCAGACCTACGCCATGATCGTGATCCCGATCGGGCGGGACGACATGGCGGCGACGGGCAAGGCGATCCTCGATTCGCTGAAGGTGGCCAAGGACGTCTAGGGACGCACAGCGCGCCGCGGTCTACCGGGCGGAGGAGATGGTCCGCAGCCTGTTCGACCATGCCGGGGCGGGGCGGACCGTCGACGTGCTCGGCGTACCGCTGACGCTGCCGCCGGAGGCCCGGTTCGCGTCCGTGGAGTCGGTCCAGAGCTACGCCGACCGGGTACTCGGGCTCGGCGAGGTCCGTGTCCGGGCCCGCGCAGGCAGCGCGGGCGCGCACTACGAGAGCGGGAACGGCCGGACGCCGGTCGTCGCCGTCCCGGCCGGGCGCGACGGTGCCTGGGCCCTGCGGGAGCTCGTCGTCCTGCACGAGCTCGCGCACCACGTCGCCCTCGCGACCTCTCGTCCCGGCGTCGACGGTGCCGCCCACGGCGCGTCGTTCACCGCGGCGTTCATCGAGCTCGCGGCGCGGGTCATGGGTCCGGAGGCCGGACTGGCGTTGCGCATCGTCTACACGGAGTCCGGCGTCGCGGTCGGCTGAGTCGGCGTTGCACAAGGGGAGACCCGGCGTTTGGTGGGGGATTCGGCGCCGCGCGGGGGACAGCTGAGTCCCCACGAGACGCACGGCGTCCGGTAGGGGACGAACCGCGAAGTGGGGGATTCGGCGCGGCGCGGGGGACGACGGGGCGAAGCGGGGCCGGCGTCCCGACCGGCCCGGACCAGGGCACCGTCGGGGCGACGATTTGGCGAACCGGCGCACCGTCGGTACTCTGAACCCTTGGAATCCGGTGTCAACCGGATCGTTCCACCGAAGACCGTCGGTCGTCGGGCGTCAGCCCGATCGAAGGTCCGGCCCCGAGCCGGCGACCCACGCAGGAGGACGAGGATTCTTCATGAACCCCGTGCGCCCTGCGCCGGGGTTCTCGTCGTTTCTGGCCCGAACCTTCGGCCGTCGGTACGACACGTAGAGAGGAGGCGAAGTATGGCAAACGCCGAGAAGGTCACAGCAGTCGCTGAGATCGCCGAGAAGTTCTCGAAGTCCACGGCCACCGTGGTCACCGAGTACCGCGGGCTGTCGGTCGGTTCCATCACCGAGCTGCGTCGTTCGCTCGGGGCTGGTGCCACCTACTCCGTCGCCAAGAACACCCTGGTCAAGATCGCCGCGAAGGATGCCGGCGTCGAGGGCCTGGACGAGCTGTTCGAGGGTCCGACCGCGATCGCCTTCATCGAGGGTGAGCCGGTCGAGGCCGCCAAGGCGATCAAGAAGTTCGCCAAGGACAACAAGGCCCTGGTCATCAAGGGCGGCTACATGGACGGCAAAGCGCTGTCCGTGGCCGAGGTCGAGCGTATCGCCGATCTCGAGTCGCGCGAGGTGCTCCTGGCCAAGCTCGCCGGTGCCATGAAGGGCAACTTGGCGAAGGCCGCTGGCCTGTTCAACGCTCCCGCTTCGCAGGTGGCCCGTCTGGCCGCCGCGCTGCAGGAGAAGAAGGCAGCCGACGAGGCCGCCGCGTAAGACCGCTGATCCAGCGAACCCCCGCGGGCACCGCTCGTGGGAACCATCACCACCTTGCCTCGCGGATCAGCGAGCAAGACTGAACGGAAGGACGCCACCATGGCGAAGCTCACCACCGACGAGCTGCTTGATGCTTTCAAGGAGCTGACCCTGCTCGAGCTCAGCGAGTTCGTGAAGGCTTTCGAGGAGACCTTCGAGGTCACCGCTGCTGCTCCGGTCGCCGTCGCGGCTGCCGGCGCCGCCCCCGCGGCCGGCGGCGCTGACGCCGCCGCCGAGCAGGACGAGTTCGATGTCGTCATCGAGGCCGCCGGCGACAAGAAGATCCAGGTCATCAAGGTCGTCCGCGAGCTGGTTTCGGGCCTCGGCCTGAAGGAGGCCAAGGACCTCGTCGAGAGCGCCCCCAAGGCGATCCTGGAGAAGGTCGACAAGGAGGCCGCCGAGGCCGCCAAGGCCAAGCTCGAGGAGGCCGGCGCTTCGGTTTCGGTGAAGTAATAACCGAGCCGCACGTCAGTGCTTTTGACCGCCCCGTCGCCCAGTGCGACGGGGCGGTTCTCGTTTCCGGGTGCGCGGTGCGCCCGATTGGAACAGGTCCGGTACCGCGACCAGCGGTGACTGGGGTACTGTGCTCCCAGCGGTCTGTGGCGCGAGCCACACCTGGAAGCGACGAAAGGTCTCGACAGTGGGTGTCGAAGTAACTACCAAGAACCTGACGAAGTCGTTCGGGTCCCAGAACATCTGGTCCGACGTCTCGTTGACCCTGCCTGCGGGCGAGGTCTCGGTTCTGCTCGGCCCGTCGGGTACCGGTAAGTCGGTGTTCCTGAAGTCGTTGATCGGTCTGCTGCGCCCGGAGGAGGGCGAGATCATCATCGACGGCACGGACATCCTGACGTGTTCGAGCTCGGAGCTGTACGAGATCCGGAAGATGTTCGGTGTGCTGTTCCAGGACGGCGCGCTGTTCGGCTCGATGAACCTGTACGACAACACGGCCTTCCCGCTTCGTGAGCACACGAAGAAGAAGGAGAGCGAGATCCGTCAGATCACGATGGAGAAGCTCGAGATGGTGGGTCTGATCGGCGCGGAGGACAAGCTTCCCGGTGAGATCTCGGGTGGTATGCGTAAGCGTGCCGGCCTGGCCCGTGCGTTGGTGATGGATCCGAAGATCATGCTCGTCGACGAGCCGGACTCGGGTCTGGACCCGGTGCGTACCACGTACACCAGTCAGCTGCTGATGGACATCAACGCGCAGATCGACTGCACGACGCTGATCGTCTCGCACAACATCAACATCGCCCGGACGGTGCCGGACAACATGGGCATGCTGTTCCTCAAGCACCTGGTGATGTTCGGTCCCCGCGAGGTGCTGCTCACCTCGGAGGAGCCGGTGGTCAAGCAGTTCCTCTCCGGTTCGATGATCGGCCCGATCGGTATGTCGGAGGAGAAGGACTCGTCGCAGATGGAGGCGGAGGCCGCTCGCGTGGCGGCCGGTCACTCCGACGGTGGTGTGGACGTGCCGGACGAGATCGCGCCGCAGATGCAGCCGACGCCGGGTATGCCGCAGCGGCAGGGTGAGCTGCGTCGTAAGGCGCGTGTGCGGCAGATCCTGCCGACGCTGCCGCACAAGGCGCAGATCGCCATCCGCCGCGACCTGGGCGATGATCCCGCCGAGTTCGCGACCACGGCGCCGGCGCAGGTCGCCGCGCAGGCCCCGGAGGCGGCCCCCGTGTCCATCCAGAAGGCCTACTCGGGCGACGATTCGCCCACGGGCGCGTACCCCACCACCCAGATCGACGAGAACCCGACCGATCACCTGCCCAAGGTCGACGGCCGCTAGGTCGACCACGGCGCACCGTCGAACACGAACATCGGACCGGCCCGGGGAAACATCCCCGGGCCGGTCCCGTCGTCTCAGGAGCCCTTCAGGTCTCCTGGAGCGCGCCTTCAGCTCGTGAGCGCGCCCGATATTCGAAGGAAATCGGCGGTTTCGCTTGACGTCCGTGCGGATACGGGTCACAGTTATCGGCAGGACGCGACGTGCTCGTGTCCACGTGAGAGCATCATCGAGTGCATGCGGCCCGCAGAGGTAGCCAGCCTGGGGCCGGTGCGGCGGCGAGTCCGACCGGTGGTGCCGGTGTTCGAGAGAACGGCGCGCGTCATGCTTGCGCGGGAGCCCCTCGGGGCTTAGTCTGGACTGCCCCTTGCGGGGTGGTCGTTCCTCTGTTAATGTTGGACGTTGCGCTGGCTGCCTCCTGCCCATCTGAATATTGCCTCAGCGATTGAGGTCGTTATCTCTGCGGGTTGCCGTCAGCACAATTAGGCAACGTTACTAGTCACAGCAGAGGACGCATCTTGGCAGTCTCCGTCTCCAGCCAGACTCAGAACGATCAGAACAGCGCGGTGGTCCCTGGGGCCCCCAAGCGCGTTTCGTTCGCAAAGATCAAGGAGCCCCTCCCGGTTCCGGGACTGCTCGACCTGCAGATCGACTCGTTCGAGTGGCTCGTCGGCACCCCCGCATGGCGGGAGAAGGCCGCTGCGCGCGGTGAGGCTCAGCCCACCGGTGGTCTGGAGGACATCCTCGCGGAGCTCTCGCCCATCGAGGACTTCTCGGGCTCCATGTCGCTCTCCTTCTCCGACCCGCGCTTCGACGAGGTCAAGGCCTCGATCGAGGAGTGCAAGGACAAGGACATGACGTACGCGGCTCCGCTGTTCGTCACGGCCGAGTTCATCAACAACAACACCGGCGAGATCAAGTCGCAGACCGTCTTCATGGGTGATTTCCCGATGATGACGGACAAGGGCACGTTCATCATCAACGGCACCGAGCGCGTGGTCGTCTCGCAGCTGGTCCGTTCGCCCGGCGTCTACTTCGACGAGAACATCGACAAGTCGACCGAGAAGCCGCTGCACAGCGTCAAGGTCATCCCGGCCCGCGGTGCATGGCTGGAGTTCGACGTGGACAAGCGCGACACCGTCGGCGTCCGCATCGACCGCAAGCGTCGCCAGCCGGTGACGGTGCTGCTCAAGGCTCTCGGCTGGTCCGCCGAGCAGATCCTCGAGCGCTTCGGCTTCTCGGAGATCATGCGCTCCACCCTGGAGAAGGACAACACGGCCGGCACCGACGAGGCGCTGCTCGACATCTACCGCAAGCTGCGCCCGGGCGAGCCGCCCACGAAGGAGTCGGCGCAGACCCTGCTGGAGAACCTGTTCTTCAAGGAGAAGCGCTACGACCTGGCCCGCGTCGGCCGGTACAAGCTGAACAAGAAGCTCGGTCTCCCGGCGAACTCCGACGGCACGCAGCCGCTGGTGCTCACCGAGGAGGACATCGTCGCGACGATCGAGTACCTCGTGCGCCTGCACGAGGCACCGTCGGAGCAGCTGACGTACATGACCGTGCCGGACGGTGGCGTCGAGGTTCCCGTCGAGGTCGACGACATCGACCACTTCGGCAACCGTCGCCTGCGCACGGTGGGTGAGCTGATCCAGAACCAGCTCCGCGTGGGCCTGTCCCGCATGGAGCGCGTCGTCCGCGAGCGCATGACCACGCAGGACGTCGAGGCGATCACCCCGCAGACCCTGATCAACATCCGCCCGGTCTCGGCGGCGATCAAGGAGTTCTTCGGCACCTCGCAGCTCTCGCAGTTCATGGACCAGAACAACCCGCTGTCGGGCCTGACCCACAAGCGCCGCCTCTCGGCCCTGGGCCCGGGCGGCCTGAGCCGTGAGCGCGCGGGCCTCGAGGTCCGCGACGTCCACCCGTCGCACTACGGCCGCATGTGCCCGATCGAGACCCCTGAGGGCCCGAACATCGGCCTGATCGGCTCGCTGTCGGTGTACGCGCGGGTCAACCCGTTCGGGTTCATCGAGACGCCGTACCGCAAGGTCGTCGACGGTGCCACCACCGACGAGGTCGTCTACATGACGGCCGACGAGGAGGACCGGTACTACATCGCGCAGGCCAACGCCGCCACCGACGACGCCGGTCGCCTGACCGACGACAAGGTGCTCGTGCGTAAGCGCGGCTCCGAGGTGGAGTTCGTCCCGGTCTCGGCCGTGGAGTACATGGACATCTCGCCGCGCCAGATGGTGTCGGTCGCGACGGCGATGATCCCGTTCCTCGAGCACGACGACGCCAACCGTGCCCTCATGGGCGCGAACATGCAGCGCCAGGCCGTGCCGCTGGTCCGTTCCGAGTCGCCGCTGGTCGGTACCGGTATGGAGCTGCGCGCCGCGGTCGACGCGGGCGACGTGGTGATCACGGAGAAGCCGGGCGTCGTGGAGGAGGTCTCGGCCGACTTCATCACGATCATGGCCGACGACGGCTCGCGCAAGACGCACCGCCTGCGCAAGTTCGCGCGCAGCAACCAGGGCACCTGCGCCAACCAGCGTCCGATCGTGAACGCCGGCCAGCGCGTCGAGGGTGGCCAGGTCCTGGCCGACGGCCCCTGCACCGACAACGGTGAGATGGCGCTCGGTAAGAACCTGCTCGTGGCGATCATGCCGTGGGAGGGCCACAACTACGAGGACGCGATCATCCTCTCGCAGCGCCTGGTGGAGGAGGACGTCCTGACGTCCATCCACATCGAGGAGCACGAGATCGATGCCCGCGACACGAAGCTGGGCGCCGAGGAGATCACCCGGGACATCCCGAACGTCTCCGACGAGGTGCTGGCCGATCTCGACGAGCGCGGCATCATCCGCATCGGCGCCGAGGTCCGCGACGGCGACATCCTGGTCGGCAAGGTCACGCCGAAGGGCGAGACCGAGCTGACCCCGGAGGAGCGGCTGCTCCGCGCGATCTTCGGTGAGAAGGCGCGCGAGGTCCGCGACACCTCGCTCAAGGTGCCCCACGGCGAGACCGGCAAGGTCATCGGCGTCCGCGTGTTCTCGCGCGACGACGACGACGAGCTGGCCCCCGGCGTGAACGAGCTGGTCCGCGTGTACGTGGCCCAGAAGCGCAAGGTCCAGGACGGCGACAAGCTCGCCGGCCGCCACGGCAACAAGGGCGTCATCGGCAAGATCCTGCCCGCCGAGGACATGCCCTTCCTGCCCGACGGCACCCCGGTCGACATCATCCTCAACACGCACGGCGTGCCCCGTCGTATGAACATCGGCCAGATCCTGGAGACGCACCTCGGGTGGGTCGCCAAGACCGGCTGGGACGTGCGCGACGAGAACGGGAACATCCCGGACTGGGCGTCGGCGCTGCCCGAGGAGATGTACAGCCAGCCCAAGGACACCAACACCGCGACCCCCGTCTTCGACGGTGCGCGGGACGAGGAGCTGGCGGGCCTGCTGGGCTCGACGCTGGCCAACCGCGACGGCGACGTCATGGTCGGTGCCGACGGCAAGGCGACGCTGTTCGACGGCCGTTCGGGCGAGCCCTTCCCGTACCCGGTGGCCATCGGCTACATGTACATCCTCAAGCTGCACCACCTGGTCGACGAGAAGATCCACGCTCGTTCCACCGGCCCGTACTCGATGATCACGCAGCAGCCGCTGGGTGGTAAGGCGCAGTTCGGTGGCCAGCGCTTCGGCGAGATGGAGTGCTGGGCGATGCAGGCGTACGGCGCCGCCTACACCCTGCAGGAGCTGCTCACCATCAAGTCGGACGACGTGGTCGGCCGCGTGAAGGTGTACGAGGCGATCGTCAAGGGCGAGAACATCCCCGAGCCGGGCATCCCCGAGTCGTTCAAGGTGCTCCTCAAGGAGCTCCAGTCGCTCTGCCTGAACGTGGAGGTCCTGTCGTCCGACGGTGCCGCCATCGAGATGGCCGACGGTGACGACGAGGATCTCGAGCGCGCTGCTGCCAACCTCGGCATCAACCTCTCGCGCAACGAGAACGCCTCGGCCGAAGACCTCGCCAACTAACCGCCAACCGGACGAATTAGGAGAGAAGTGCTCGACGTTAACTTCTTCGACGAACTGAAGATCGGTCTGGCGACCGCCGATGACATCCGTAACTGGAGCTACGGCGAGGTCAAGAAGCCCGAGACCATCAACTACCGCACGCTCAAGCCCGAGAAGGACGGCCTGTTCTGCGAGAAGATCTTCGGACCTACTCGCGACTGGGAGTGCTACTGCGGTAAGTACAAGCGCGTCCGCTTCAAGGGCATCATCTGCGAGCGCTGCGGCGTCGAGGTCACTCGCGCCAAGGTGCGTCGTGAGCGGATGGGCCACATCGAGCTGGCTGCTCCCGTCACCCACATCTGGTACTTCAAGGGCGTCCCGTCGCGCTTGGGCTACCTGCTGGACCTGGCGCCCAAGGATCTCGAGAAGATCATCTACTTCGCGGCCTACGTGATCACGGAGGTCGACGAGGAGCAGCGCCACAACGAGCAGTCCACGCTCGAGGCCGAGATCACCTCCGAGAAGAAGGTCCTCGCCGACCAGCGCGACGTGGATCTGGAGAACCGCGCCAAGAAGCTCGAGGACGACCTCGCCGTGCTCGAGGCCGAGGGCGCCAAGGCCGACCAGCGCCGCAAGGTCAAGGACGGCGGCGAGCGCGAGATGCGGCAGATCCGCGACCGCGCCGGCCGCGCCATCGACGAGCTGGACGAGATCTGGACGACCTTCGTCAAGCTCGCTCCGAAGGACATGATCGTCGACGAGAAGCTCTACCGTGAGCTGCAGGATCGGTACGGCGAGTACTTCAAGGGCGCCATGGGTGCCGAGGCGATCAAGAAGCTCATCGAGAACTTCGACATCGACGCCGAGGCCGAGATCCTGCGCGAGACGATCCGCTCGGGCAAGGGGCAGAAGAAGCTCCGCGCCCTCAAGCGGCTCAAGGTCGTCGCGGCGTTCCAGATGTCGGGCAACTCGCCGCTGGGCATGGTCCTCGACGCGGTGCCGGTCATCCCGCCGGAGCTGCGCCCGATGGTCCAGCTCGACGGTGGCCGCTTCGCCACGTCCGACCTGAACGACCTGTACCGTCGCGTGATCAACCGCAACAACCGCCTCAAGCGACTGATCGACCTCGGCGCGCCCGAGATCATCGTCAACAACGAGAAGCGGATGCTGCAGGAGTCCGTCGACGCGCTGTTCGACAACGGCCGCCGCGGCCGTCCGGTCACCGGACCGGGCAACCGCCCGCTCAAGTCGCTGTCCGATCTGCTCAAGGGCAAGCAGGGCCGGTTCCGCCAGAACCTGCTCGGCAAGCGCGTGGACTACTCGGGCCGTTCGGTGATCGTCGTGGGCCCGCAGCTCAAGCTGCACCAGTGCGGTCTGCCGAAGCTGATGGCGCTCGAGCTGTTCAAGCCCTTCGTGATGAAGCGCCTGGTGGATCTCAACCACGCGCAGAACATCAAGTCGGCCAAGCGCATGGTCGAGCGGCAGCGTCCGCAGGTGTGGGACGTCCTCGAAGAGGTCATCGCCGAGCACCCCGTGCTGCTCAACCGTGCTCCCACGCTGCACCGTCTGGGCATCCAGGCGTTCGAGCCGCAGCTCGTGGAGGGCAAGGCCATCCAGCTGCACCCGCTCGTCTGTGAGGCCTTCAACGCCGACTTCGACGGTGACCAGATGGCCGTGCACCTCCCGCTGTCCGCGGAGGCGCAGGCCGAGGCCCGGATCCTGATGCTCTCGAGCAACAACATCCTGTCGCCGGCGTCGGGCCGCCCGCTCGCCATGCCCCGTCTGGACATGGTGACCGGTCTGTACCACCTGACCACGCTCAAGCCCGAGGCGATCGGTCACTTCGTGGCCGCCGCCAAGGACCAGCCGGAGACCGGCGTGTACTCGTCCCCGGCCGAGGCCATCATGGCCGTCGACCTGGGCGAGCTGTCGATCCAGGCGCCGATCAAGGTGCGGCTCACGCAGCAGCGCCCGGCGGCCGAGGTCGAGGCGGAGCTGTTCGACGGTGCGTGGACCCGCGGTCAGGCCTGGACGGCCGAGACCACCCTGGGCCGCGTGCTGTTCAACGAGCTGCTCCCGGCGGACTACCCGTTCATCGACGAGCAGATGCCGAAGAAGCGTCAGGCCGTGATCATCAACGACCTGGCCGAGCGGTACCCGATGATCGTGGTCGCGCAGACCGTCGACAAGCTCAAGGACGCCGGCTTCTACTGGGCCACGCGTTCGGGCGTCACGGTCTCGATGTCCGACGTGCTCGTTCCGCCGAGCAAGAAGGACATCCTCGACCGTTACGAGGAGCGTGCCGACGGCATCGAGCGCAAGTACGCCCGCGGTGCCCTCACCTCGGGTGAGCGTCGCGACGCGCTGGTCGAGATCTGGAAGCAGGCGACGGACGAGGTCGGTAAGGCGATCGACGACTTCTACCCCGAAGACAACCCGATCACGATGATCCCGAAGTCGGGTGCCACCGGCAACATGACCCAGGTGCGGAACCTGGCCGGCATGAAGGGCCTGGTGACGAACCCGAAGGGTGAGTTCATCCCGCGCCCGATCAAGTCGTCCTTCCGTGAGGGCCTGACGGTGTTGGAGTACTTCATCAACACCCACGGCGCTCGTAAGGGTCTGGCCGATACCGCGCTCCGTACCGCCGACTCGGGTTACCTGACCCGTCGTCTGGTGGACGTCTCGCAGGACGTCATCGTCCGCGAGACCGACTGCAACACCACCCGTGGCATCGTCGTGCCGCTGGCGGAGGTGCAGGCCGACGGTTCGCTCATCCGCGATGCGCACGTCGAGACCTCGGCGTACGCCCGCACCCTGGCCGAGGACGCGAAGGACGCCGGCGGCAACGTCGTCGTCGAGCGCGGCCACGACCTGGGCGACCCGCAGATCGAGGCGCTGCTCGCCGCCGGCGTCGCCGAGGTGAAGGTGCGCTCCGTGCTCACCTGCACCACCGGCACCGGCGTCTGCGCCACCTGCTACGGCCGCTCGATGGCGACGGGCCAGCTCGTCGACATCGGCGAGGCCGTCGGTATCGTCGCCGCGCAGTCGATCGGTGAGCCCGGCACGCAGCTGACCATGCGTACCTTCCACCAGGGTGGCGTCGGTGACGACATCACCGGCGGTCTGCCGCGAGTCACCGAGCTGTTCGAGGCCCGTGTCCCCAAGGGCAAGGCCCCGATCGCCGAGGTCTCCGGCCGCATCCGCCTGGAGGACGACGACCGGTTCTACACGATCACCATCACGCCGGACGACGGCGGCGAAGAGGTCGTGTACGACAAGATCAGCAAGCGTCAGCGTCTCCGCGTGTTCAAGCACGAGGACGGCAGCGAGCGTCTGCTGGCCGACGGTGACCACGTGCAGGTGGGCCAGCAGCTCCTCGAGGGCGCTGCCGATCCGCACGAGGTGCTGCGCGTCATGGGCCCGCGTCAGGTGCAGGTGCACCTGGTCAACGAGGTCCAGGAGGTGTACCGGTCGCAGGGTGTGTCGATCCACGACAAGCACATCGAGACGATCGTTCGTCAGATGCTGCGTCGTGTGACGATCATCGACTCGGGTTCGACGGAGTTCCTGCCCGGCTCGCTCACCGAGCGCGCCGAGTTCGAGGCCGCGAACCGTCGCGTCGTGGCCGAGGGCGGCGAGCCCGCGGCCGGCCGTCCGGTGCTCATGGGCATCACGAAGGCCTCGCTCGCGACCGACTCGTGGCTGTCGGCGGCCTCCTTCCAGGAGACCACCCGCGTGCTCACGGACGCCGCGATCAACACCCGCTCCGACAAGCTGGTGGGCCTCAAGGAGAACGTCATCATCGGTAAGCTCATCCCGGCCGGTACGGGCATCAACAAGTACCGGAACATCCAGGTGCAGCCGACCGAGGAGGCCCGCGCGGCCGCGTACTCGGTGCCGACCTTCGACGACCAGTACTACGGTCCGGAGGGTGCGTTCGGCGCCCCGTCCGGCGCCGCGGTGCCGCTCGACGACTACGGCTTCTCCGACGGTTACCGGTGAGCTGAGTAGCTGAATTCGGCCCCCGCCCTGCGCAAGCAGGTCGGGGGCCGTTCTCATGTCCGACGGTGTGCTTCTGGCCGGCCGGTACCGTGCCCGACGGTGCTGTGGCCGGGCTGTGCGGAGGCATCGCCGCTCGCTTAGACCTCCTCACCTCGCCTAGCGGCTCGGCTCGTCCGATGCGCTCGTCGGCGATGCCTCCGCACATCCCTCGTCCGGCAGTCGGCTTGCGACGCTGGCGATAGTCGGCGGTGGTGCCTCCGCGCGTCCTTCGTGTGGCAGTCGGTTCGCGACGCTGCTGATATGTGGCGGTGCTGCCTCAGCGCATCTCTCATCCAACGGTTGGCTCCCTGCGCTGCTTGAATTGGCCGGCACTGTCGGTAGTCTGCGGTGGATCGAGTGGTCGGCGCCCCCATCGAGTCGTCGTGAGCACGACGTGAGCCGACTTCCCCAAGGTTGCTAGTGGTTTCGGTGATCGTGACCTGCGATTCGCCCGCCGATTCCGCTAGCAACCGTTTGGTCGGCGGCGTCGGTGGGCGGCTTCGCCGTGGCGCTCGCCGGCAGTATGAGGCGCGGCACGGTCGGCGGTGGGCCCGTCCAGCCGCGGTGTCGGAGTTCGGATTCGATGCGCGTGATGAAGGCCGCGAGGTCGCCGGTGAGCGTCTCGGATGTCACGCGAATGATCGCCCACTCGCGGCCGGTGATGGCGTTCCACCGCCGGATGTCTCTGCGCTGCTGCCGTATTGAGCGGTGGTACCCGCCGTCGTATTCGATGGCGATCTTGTGCTCACCGTCGCCCAGGTCGACGTGGTACCCGGTGCCGGGAACCGGCGCCTGCGGCGTGAAGAAGGTCAGGCCCGCGCGGTGCACGGCGAGGCGGGAGTAGGTCTCCCAGTGCGAATCGGCGCCCGTGCTCGATTCGGCGAGGACGGCGCGCACCCGGTTACCGCCGTAGAAGCCGGGATGGGCGTCGAGGTAGGCGAGGACCGCCTCCTGCGTGGTGACGGACCTGTCGTAGTCATCGACGCGCAGACACTGGTCGAACCCCGCGATCCCCTCGTCATCGGTGCTGTGGCGCGCGATGTCGGCAGCGGTGAGCGGCCCCGATGTCGCGCGCCGCCGCAGGACCCTCTCGATGTCCGCCTCGTCGAGCCGGCCGGTGCGGATGATGATGTCCTTGCGGCTGCGCTGCTGCGGCAGCCAGATCTCCGCCGGATGACCCTCGGTGTACAGCGCGCCGTGGAGCGCGGCGGCCGTCCAGCCGGTGAACACGGCCGCGGGGTAGGCGATGGCGAGCGCGTCGCGGACGTCTCTGGCGTTGGTGGACCCCACGCCGTCCTTCCGTAAGCCGTGCACCACCGATGTGGACTCGATGCGCACGGCGTGCGCGGTCCGAGCCTGGAGCAGTTCGCGCGTTCGGCGGATCACATCAATTGGACGCATCACCTCCGTCCGCGGTTCCCGGCCGACCGATTCCCAGCGGTTTCGGCGACGCCGACCTGCGATTCGCCCGCCGAAACCGCTGGGAATCCCATCCGCGGCTCACGTCGTGGACGCGATGTCGCCCGACGTAGCCATTGACGCAACCGATCGGTTGTGTGTACGGTGTGAACATTAGCTGATGTTCACGGCGTGAACACCGACTTGAGGAGCCGATCATGACCACAGCAACCGCCACCGACGCCACCGCCACCAAGCCGTGGACGGGCCGCTCGCGATCGTGGATCGCGGGGATGGTGCTCACCGTCCTGATCTGGGCGTTCCTGGTGTTCGACGTCGTCGGCAAGATCACGAAGCCACAGGCCGTCATCGACGGGACCACGGACCTCGGATTCCAGGAGAAGCACATCCTGGTGATCGGCCTGGTGCTGCTGGTCGGCGTCGTGTTGTGGACGATTCCGCGCACGGCGGTGATCGGTGCGATCTACCTCACCGGCTACCTCGGCGGGGCCGTCGCGATCAACCTGCGTGCCGAGCAACCGATCGCCGGATTCGTGCTGTCGGGCGCGTACGTGGGAGTGCTCATCTGGGTCGCCATGATCCTGCGTCGTCCCGAGCTGCGCCGCGCGATCCTCGGCCGGTAGGGCGCGCGCACGGGGCGGTCGGCGGACGCATATCCTTCCCGCATGAACCCAGATGTCCCGCCCCGCGGTCCCTACGGTGGCGGCCCCGGCGGACCCGCGCCTCAGCAGGGCCGGCAGCAGGGCCCGCCGCCACAGCAGGGCCGGCAGCAGGGCCCGCCGCCGCAGCAGGGCCCGCCTCAGCAGCAGGGCCCGCCTCAGCAGCAGGGATTCCCGCCGGCGCCGCGCTCGCCCCAGCAACAGGGATTCCCGTACCAGCCGGGTGGTCCTCAGCAGGCGGCACCGTCGGGCTACCCGCCCGCGGGCCGAGCGCCCTACGGCGGACCCCAGCAGCCCCCGGCCGCCTACGGGCAGCAGGGAGCGCCGGGCCTGGTGATCACCACCAAGTACTTCCCGATGTCGTGGATCTTCGCCTTCTGCAAGCCGGCGATCGCCGTCGACGGCCACGAATCCCGCGGCGTCTGGGGTCCGAACCCGATCCCGGTCGCGCCGGGCCGGCACCACGTGCACGTGCACGTGCCGTACATCTTCCCGTCGCGGACGGGCCCCGCCGACCTCGTGGTCGATGTCGCGCCCGGCCGCACCACCGAGCTGCAGTACAAGGCGCCGCTGTGGACCTTCAGCGCCGGCTCGCTCGGGGAGGGGGAGCAGAAGTACAACGGCGTCGGCATCCTCGTCGCGGTCATGGCCGTGCCGATCGCGCTGTTGGTGCTGATGCTGCTGCTACTGATCGTCGTGGCAGCGGCCTGACCCCGCACCTACGCCGTCGGCACGATCTCCGAACCGAGCGGCAGTAGTGACAGCCGGATCATCTTGAAGTTCGCGATGCCCAGCGGGATCCCGATGATGGTCAGGCACAACGCGATCCCGGTCACGATGTGCCCGATCGCCAGCCAGATCCCCGCCACCAGCAACCAGATGATGTTGCCGACCAGGGACGCCGCGCCAGCGGTCGGCCGGTCGACGACGGTGCGCCCGAACGGCCACAGCGCGTAGTTCGCGATCCGGAAGGACGCCAGTCCGAACGGGATCGTCACGATGAGCACGCAGCAGATGACGCCGGCCACCGCGTAGCCCAGCGCCATCCAGAACCCGCACAGGACCAGCCAGATGATGTTGAGGATCAGCTTCACCACCCCAGTATGCCGACGCGGCTACCGTGGTGGCATGAACCTCTTCCAGCGCGGAGCCAAGCTGTTCAACACCGCCTTCACGCCCCTGCTCTCCCTTCCCGTCGTCGGGCCGGCGCTGGGGAAGTCGATGGTCACCATCAGCTACACCGGCCGCAAGTCCGGCAAGCAGTTCTCGCTCCCGGTCGCGTACCAGCGCCGCGGCGACGAGGTCGTCATCGGCGTCGCGATGCCGGACCAGAAGCAGTGGTGGCGCAACTTCTCCGGCGAGGGCGCCGACCTCACGCTCCACTTCCCCGACGGTGACCGCTCGGGCCGCGCCGTCGCCTCGTCCGGTCCGAAGGGTACGGCCGTCACGGTCACCCTGCGCTGAGCGCCTCGGTCACCTCCGCAAGCCGTGTGGCGAGGGCCGCCCGGATCTCGGGTGGTCCCAGCACGGTGACGAAGGGCAGTGCGCCCCAGAGCGTCCAGATCGCCCGACCGAAGTCGCCGAACTCCAGGGCCCCGGCACCGTCGGGTCCGGGTGGCGTGACGACGGTGCTGAACGCGCTCAGCTTCGCCCAGCCGTACTCGTCGGCGCGCACGGTCACCGTCGTCCCGGCGTGCCCGGACCGGAACGACGCGCGGGAGGCCTCGAACTCGGCGGGGAGGTCCACCTCGTCGGGCCGCTGTGCGGGCTCGGAAAGGACTGTGACGGAGGAGAACCGCGACGTGCGATAGGTGCGCCGCTCGCCGTCGCGCAGGGCCATGAGGTACCAGGCCTGCCCCGCGTGCACCAGCCCGACGGGGTCCAGCACGCGTTCCGCCGCCCGGCCCCCGCGCGGTCGGTAATCGGCCCGCACGCGCAGCCCGTCGATCACGGCGCGCTGCAGGTCGCCGAGGAACGGGTCGGGCTCGGGCGCGCGGGCGAAACCGTCGGGGCGCACGTGGATCCGTTGGGCGGCGGCGGCCGCTTCCCGACGGTGCGCCTCCGGCACCGCCGCCGCCACCTTCCGCATCGCGCTCGCGAAGGCCGCCGACGACGGTGCCCCGGCGAGTAGCGCCTTGGCCTCGTCGAGGGTGAGTCCCGTCAGGTCTGTGCGGTAACCGGGGAGCAGGCTGATCCCGCCGCCGCTGCCGCGGTCCGTGTAGACGGGCACGCCGGCGGTGGAGAGGGCCTCGACGTCGCGGAGGACGGTGCGGGTGGACACCTCGAGCTCGACGGCGAGCTGTGCGGCCGTCATGGTGCCGCGGTGGCGCAGCAGCATGAGGACGGAGAGGAGGCGGTCGGCGCGCATGTCTTCAAGACTGACAGAAAAACATGACAGAAGGTGTCATGTTAGGGCTGTTGAATCTGTTCCATGACCAATACAGCCACAGATCCCCGCCCCGCCTACGCCGCCGTTTCCGCCTGGATGCAGTCCCTCCTCGCGGGCATCACGGCGGACCAGTTCGACAAGCCCACGCCGTGCGACGAGTTCGACGTCCGCGCACTCGCCCAGCACATCGGCGCCGTCGGCCTGCGGTCCGTCGCGCTCGCCGAGGTCGCCACCGTCGAGGGACAGCCCTTCCTCGCCGACGACTACAGCGCCGAGGCCTACGGCGCCACTCGGGAACGCGCCCTCGAGGCCTGGGACGTCGCCCCGCTCGGCCGCGAGGTCACCGTCCCGTGGGGCGTCGTCCCCGGCTTCGCGGCGCTCGGCATGTACATCAACGAGACGCTCGTCCACGGCTGGGACCTCGCCGTCGCCACGGGGCAGCCCGCCGAGTTCGGCGGCGATCCGGCCGTCGTCGAGGGTGCGCTCGCGGCTGTCCACGCGGCGCTTCCGGCCGAGATCCGCGGGATGGAGGGCGTGCCCTTCGGCCCCGTCGTCGAGCCGCGCGACGGTGCGGGCCCCACCGAGCGCCTCGCCAATTGGAACGGCCGCAGCGCCGCCGGCTGGGTGGCGTGACGCCGGAGCACATTGAGGTCGGGAACTGACCGCTGGGACCTGTTGGATCGATGTCATGACAGAGTCCGTTTCCGATCCCCGCCCCGACTACGCCGCCGCCACGGCGTGGGTCCTGTCCCTGCTGGAGGGCGTCACCGCCGACCAGCTGGACCGGCCCACGCCGTCCGGTGGCGACCTCGATGTCCGTGCGCTAGCGGGGCACCTGACCGCCCATTGCCTGCAGCTGACCGCGCTCGCGGAGACGGGCACCGTCGCCGGCCTGCCGAACACGGTGGCGGAGCACGACGCCGCGACATACGCCGACGCCCGGGCGCGGTCGCTCACCGCGTGGGCGGGCGCGTCGCTCGACGGGACGGTGACCGCGCCGTGGGGGCCGGCCTCCGGCGCCGAGGCGTTGGCGACCTACGTCAACGAGGCGCTGGTGCACGGGTGGGACATCGCCGTGGCCACCGGGCAGCCCGCCGAGATCCCCGACGGTGCCGTCGCCGCGGCCGCCCTCGAGGTGGCGCGGGTCGCGATTCCGGCGGAACTGCGTGCGGTGCCGGAGTTCCCGTTCGGCCCCGTCGTCGAGTCGCGCGACGGTGCCGGCCCCACCGAGCGTCTGGCCAACTGGAACGGCCGCAGCGCAGTAGGTTGGGGCGCATGAGCACTGTCGCGTTGTTCCACTCGGTTCTCGGCGTGCGCGAGGGCGTGCGGCTCGCCGCGGACCGCCTCCGCGCCGCGGGACACACCGTGCACGTGGTCGATCAATACGACGGCCGCGTCTTCGACTCGTACGACGAGGCCGCCGCGTTCGCGGAGGGCATCGGTTACCCGGCGCTCATGGCGTCGGCGCTGGCGGCTGTCGAGGGGCTCCCGGACGACCTGGTGGTCATGGGCTTCTCCAACGGCGGCGGCATGTCCACCTACGTCGCGTGCAACCGGCCGGTGAGCCGCGCCGTGCTCTGCTCCGGCGCGCTGCCGCTGGACATGATCGGCCTGCCGCACTGGCCGCAGGGCGTGCCGGCGCAGCTGCACTACGCGGTCGACGATCCGTTCCTGCAGCCCGGCTCCGTCGAGTCCGTGCTGCGCTCCGTGGGGGAGGCGGGCGCGATCGGCGAGTTCATCCAGTACCCCGGGGCGGGTCACCTGTTCACCGATCCGTCCCTGCCCGACGAGTTCGACGGTGCCTCCACCGAGGTCTTCTGGGACGCGGTGCTCCGGTTCGTGGGAGCGGCCGACGCCGACGGCCGTTAGCCGTTGACATGAACGCCGGTTGAGGTCCTAGCGTTTCAGGTATGAGCATCGCACTGAACCACACCATCGTCGCCGCCTCCGACAACTTCGAGACCGCGCGGTTCCTCACCGAAGTACTCGGTCTCGAGGCGCCGGTGGACGTCGAGGGTGGGCACTTCCAGCAGGTCCGACTGGCCAACGAGGTCGCCCTCGATGTCATGACGGTGCCCGGGCCGATCCACCCGCAGCACTACGCCTTCCTCGTCTCGGAGCCTGAGTTCGATGAGATCTTCGCCCGCATCCGCGAGCGCGGCCTCGCGTTCCACGCCCACCCCGACGGTTCCGGCGTCGGCGAGATCAACCACCGCTTCGGCGGCCGCGGCGTCTACTTCCCCTCGCCCGACGGCCACGCCCTCGAAGCCCTCACCGCCGTCTGAGCCGCCACTCGGGGAACGCGCGGGGACGGCGGCGTGGCTTGGGGGACGACGGTGCGGCTTGGGGGACGGCGTCGTCGCGCGGGGGCCAGCCGAGCCCCCATGAGAAGCGCGGCGTCTGACGAGGGAGCGAACGCCAGCCCCGCCTCTCGGCGCCGCGCGGGGGACGACTGCCCGCCGGCTCCTGGTGGCGGGACTCGGTGGGGTCGCGGGGATGATTCGGCGGAATGGACCACGCGAGGGATTGCGCCACACGCACTGCGCGTAACACCCGCGGAAGTGCTGCCCCACCGGCTGTACCTGGTTATGCATGTCGCGCATAACCTCTGATGAGAAGATAGCCTCTGACCTGCGCAAATAGGGGTATGCGCGGCGTGCATGACTGTTCGCGGCGACTATGCTCGCCCCGGCCCCGGCCCCGGCCCCGGCCCCGGCCCCGGCCCCGGCCCCGGCCCCGGCCCCGGCCCCGGCCCCGGCCCCGAACCTCAGTCCTCGAACAGCGCCCGGATGTCGGACTCCGCGAGCCGGGCGTCGAAGCCGCCCTCCCCGCCCACCACGGACTCGAACAGTGCCGCCTTGCGCTCCTTGAGCGCCATCACCTTGTCCTCGATGGTGTCCGCGGAGACCAGCCGGTAGACCATCACGCTGCGGGTCTGCCCGATGCGGTGCGCGCGGTCGATGGCCTGCGCCTCGGCGGCGGGGTTCCACCACGGGTCCAGGAGGAAGCAGTAGTCCGCCTGCACGAGGTTGAGCCCGAATCCGCCGGCCTTCAGGGAGATCAGGAACACCTGCACCTCCCCGGAGGTGAACTTCTCGATCGCCGCGGGCCGGTCGGTCGTCGATCCGTCGAGGTACGCGTACTCCACGCCCTCCTCGTCGAGGCGCTCGGCCGCCTTGCGCAGGAACCCGGTGAACTGGCTGAACACCAGCACCGCGTGCTTCTCCTCGAGCAGCTCGTCCAGCTTCTCCACCAGGAAATCGAGCTTGGCCACGTCCTCGACCGCGAGCTCCTCGTCGATCAGCGACGGGTCGAGCGCGAGCCGGCGCAGCATCGTCAGCGACCGCAGGATCTCGAACCGGTTGCCCTCGAAGTCGTCGAGCAACCCCAGCAGCTTCGCCCGCTGATCGGCGAGGATCCGGTCGTAGGTGTGCCGGTGCTCTTCCGAGAGTTCCACCTGTACCACGGATTCCGTCTTCGCCGGCAGGTCCTTGGCGACGAGGTCCTTGGTGCGGCGGAGCATGAACGGCCGCACGCGCCGCCGCAGCCGGGCGAGGCGGTCGTCGTCGCCGCCCCGCTCGATGGGCCGCCGGTACTCCTCGGCGAACCATGACCGCCCTGGGAACAACCCCGGCACGGTGAGTGCGGTGAGGGCCCACAGCTCCTCGAGATGGTTCTCCATCGGGGTACCGGTCACGGCGAGGGTGAAGGGCCGGTCCAGCATCGTCACCGCGGCGAACGCTTTCGACCGCGGGTTCTTCACGAACTGCGCCTCGTCGAGGATCACGCCGGCCCACCGCACGCCCGCGTACTCCTCGGCGTCCAGCCGGAGCAGCGTGTACGAGGTCAGCACGACATCGGCGCCCGCCACGACCGCGGCGATCGACGACCCGGACTTCCTCGAGGTCTCGGACACCACCGCCACCGACAGGTGCGACGCGAACCGCTTGCACTCCGCCGCCCAGTTGCTCACCACGGAGGTCGGCGCGACCACCAGGAACGGCCCGGGTCGCGCAGGGCCCGCGGTTTCGTGCGCCCGGCAGATCAGCGCCAGCGTCTGGACCGTCTTACCGAGACCCATGTCGTCGGCCAGGATCCCGCCGAAGTCGTTGTCGTACAGGAACGCCAGCCAGTCCAGGCCGTCCCGCTGGTACGGCCGCAGCTCGGCCTTCAAGGTCGACGGTGCCTCCTGCCGCGCGAGGTCGCCCGCCGTCAGGGCGCCGACCCGGCGCGACCAGTCACCGTCGAACTCCGTGGCGTCGGCGAGGTCGGCGAGGTCGTCGACGAGGCCCGCCTGGAACCGGCTGATCCGCAGCCCGTCCCGATCCGGCGCGCCCGGCCCGGACCCGGCGGCCCGACCCGCGCGCCGCGCGCCGCGGGCGGGCAGGTCCCGGGCCTCACCGATGAGCTCGCGGAGCCGATCGAACCGCTCACCGTCGATCCGCGCGAGCACGCCGCCGGGCGTGACCAGGGTGTCGTGGCCCGCGGCGACGGCGGTGAAGACGTCCCGGAAGGGGACCTCCTCGCCGTCGACCTCGACGGCCACCTCGAGGTCGAACCAGTCCGTCGACGGATTGTCGGAGTCGCCGCGCACCCGCACGGACACCGAGGCCGAGCTCTCCGCCCAGCGGAACCCGGGATCGTCGACGACCTCGACGATCACCGCCGGCACCGACCGCAGCACCGGCGCGACCTCGGCCAGCCAGACCGCGGCCTCGGTGCCGCGGTAGAAGCCCTGCGAGTGGTCGACGCCCACGGCGGCCTCGCGCAGCGACACCGCCATCGCGCGGGTGATCCGCTGCTGCCCGACCGCGTCCGCCAGACCCGCCGGCTCGCGCCCGAGCGTGTAGTCCCGGACCTCGCCGCCGACAGTGTACCGCCACTTCCAGTCGACCTCGAGCTCGGCGGCCTCGGGGAAATACCGTGCGGTGCACAGCAACTCGGGCCCGAGCACCTCGACCTCGCCGACCAGTTGCTCCGGGTCGCGGACGGGCGCGACCGCCGCGAGGTACGGCAGGTACTTCTCGCGCAACTGCGGGACGGCCGCGGCCGGGACGACCACGGGCGTGAAGCGGCGCAGCGCGCCGGTGTGGTTCGGGGACAGCGGCGGCTCGAGCGGCGCGAGCCGCAGCACGTCGCCGTCCTGCTGGAACACCCCGAGGGCGCGGTGCGCGCCGAGCAGCCCGCCCGTGAAGGGCCGCGGACCGTCGCCGAAGTCGACCTCCCGGTCCAGCTCGACGCTCCCGTCCGAGGATCGCGCCACCAGCCCGAGCCGCGTCGGCGGGCCGAGGATCACGCTGCCCCGTGCCTTCTTCAGCAGCAAGGGGACGCCCGCGTCGCGGACGGCGCGGAGCTGGTCCCAGAGCAGCGGCGTGTCGACCATCCCCAGGTCGGCCCAGGCGTCCACGCCGTACAGCGACCACGTGATGAGCTGCGCGAGCGGCGCCAGCGCGTCGCGCTGGGCGGGGGAGACCCGCGGCGCGGTGGCGATGGTGCGCCACCGCACGTCGCCGGCGACCCAGGACCCGTCGCGCATGCCGGGCGTCGCGAGCCGCACCTGCAGCCGCTGGCCGGAGACGACGCCGCGTTCGTCCACGTCGAACTGCAGCGCGACGGGCAGCACGGCGGCGCTCGTGCGCGGGGTGTGGGGGAGCAGGGCCTCGAGCTGCCGCTCCCAGGGGTCGGGCTGCTCGACGACGCCGTCCTCGACGTCCTCCGCGGTGAGCTCGAGCAGCAGGGCCGCGCCGTGCTTGCAGTTCATCGCGACGGGGCAGGTGCAGTGCGAGCGGACGGGTCGCCAGCGGTCGCCGGCGGGCGCGATCCAGACCTTGGTGTCGTACTCCCGGGAACCGGCGACGACGCCGGTCACCAGGTGCTTCTCGTCGTCCCACTCGAGATCGCCGATGAGGCCGGTGCCCACGTACTCGCCCGCCCGCCGGACGGTCGGCCCCCCGAAGAATCCGATCAGGTCCTCGGGGGTGAACGAGGGCCCTCCGCCGGTAGTCGCTGCGCTCATGGTCAAGCGGACAGTCTACCGCGCGGCGGTGGACGCCCGCAGAACTCACTCGAAGGGCACGGGCGGGAGCTTCACCACCTGGGCGGCGTAACTCAGGCCGGCGCCGTAGCCGAGCAGCAGCGCGGTCTGGCCCGGCTTGGCCCGGCCGGTGGAGAGCAGGTCGTCCATCGCCAGCGGGATGGACGCGGCGGAGGTGTTGCCGGTGCGCTCGATGTCGTCGGCGATCACGGTGTGCTCGGGCAGGTGCAGACTGCGCGCGAGGAGCTCGTTGATCCGCGAGTTCGCCTGGTGCGGGACGAAGACCTCGATGTCGGCGGCGGTGACCCCCGCCGCGTCCATCGCGCGCTGCGCCGCCCCACCCATCTCGAACGCTGCCCAGCGGAACACCGCGGTGCCCTCGAGCCGCAGGTAGGGGCGGTTCGCGTGGTCGTCACCGTCGAGGAAGGTGATCCAGTCGATGTCCTGCCGGATCGCGTTGAACTGGGTGCCGTCGCTCCCCCAGACGACCGGCCCGAGCTGCTGCTCCTCGGTCGGGCCGACGATCACCGCGCCCGCCCCGTCGCCGAAGATGAAGCAGTTGCCGCGGTCGGTCATGTCCATGCTCACGGACAGCTGCTCGGCGCCGATCACCAGCACCCGGCGCGCGCTGCCGCCGCGCACCATGTCGGCCGCGATCGCCATGCCGTAGCCGAAGCCGGCGCAGCCGACGGTGACGTCGAAGGCGGGCACGCCGTTCGCGCCGAGCTCGGTGGCGACCTTCACGCCGGCGGCCGGCGTCTGCAGGTAGTGGGTGTTGGTGGCGACGATGACCGCGTCGATGTCCGCGCCCGTGAGCAGGGCGTTGGCCACGGCGCGCCGCCCGGCTTCGACGGCCATCTCGACGACCGACTCGTCGCGCCGCGCGAACCGCCGCGACCTGATCCCGGTGCGGGTGTAGATCCACTCGTCGGACGAGTCGATCTTCTCGCAGATCTCGTCGTTGGTGACCACGCGCTCGGGGCGGTACGAGCCGATCCCCAGCAGTCCGATCGTCCGCGTCCCGGTCGCCTCCGCGAGAGTCGTCATCCGTGCATCCCCTTGCTCGTCGCGGCATCACCGAACTGAGACCCGCATTGATGACAGTTTGCTATTCAACACAGGACGGCGCAAGAGTTCAGGCGGAAACGGGCAGCTCGATCCGCGTCGTCGCCCCGTCGGGCGCCCGCAGGAGGACGGTGGCCGCCAACGCGCGTCCGGGCGGGACGGCGCGCGCCGTCACCGATCCGACGGGGAGCGAGTCGACGGCGTCGGCGATCCGGTCGCGGATGGCGTCGGCGACCGGTGTCGCCAGGTCGCGCAGGCCGCCGTCGTCGAGGAGTACGACGTCGACGCCCCGGCGCCGGGCCCGGTCCGCCGCGTCGGCGATGCGGGGCGAGAGCAGGCCCGGGGCGCGCACGGAGTCCCGCAGCCGCGCCTCGACGATGCGGCACTCCAGCCGTTCCGCCGCCGTCAGCGGGACGCCGGTCGCGAGCCGCTCGAGCATCGGGCGCGCCTCCCGGTCGAGGAAGTCGCGCTGCCGGCCGCGCACCTCCCGGGCGGTCTCGGCCGCGGCCTCCGCCGCGCGCCGCTCCCTGGTCCGCGCCCGCATCACGAAGGTCCACCGCGCCACCGGCCGGAGCGTCAGCGCGAAGAACGTGGCGGTCAGGGTCACCGTCGCGCTCGGCAGGCAGCGCAGCACCCCGTCGAGCGCCCCGTGGCCGCGGGTGACGGCCCACCAGACCACGACGGCTCCCGTCAGCGCGACCGACGCCCAGGTCGTGATCGCCCGTCCGCGCACCGCGAGGTAGGAGGTGAGGACGGCGCCGGCGCCGATGGGCCAGGTGGTGAGGGCGAAGGCGTAGTCGGCGGGCAGGAAGGGGAACACGCTCAACGCCGCGACCGGGCCGCCCGCGGCGACGACGAGGGTCCATCGCCACGGCAACGGATCGCCGGGGGCGCGGACCAGCACCATCGCGCCGAGCAGGAGACCGACGATGCCGATGACCTGCGGCCACGCCGGATCCAGGTCGGCGCGTGCGTACCACGAGAGGACGGCGAAGGTCGCGACGATCGCCCAGGCCAGCGCGGTCGCGCCCCGGTGCCGCATGCCGATGATGTCTCGGACGTCCTGGTCGTTCCTCATCGCGCCCACCGGACCGTCACGACGGTGCCCGCGCCCGGCGCCGATTCGACGGCGGCCGCACCGCCGGGGATCGACCGCATCCGGCCCAGGATGCTGCCCGCCACGCCGAGCCGGTCGGGCGCGACGGTGCGCGGGTCGAATCCGACGCCGTCGTCGCGGACGACCACACTGAAGCCCGATTCCTCGAAGACGGCGTCGACCGAGGCACGGTCGCCCGTCCCGGCGTGCCGCTGCACGTTGCGCAGCGCTTCCGCGGTCGCGGCGATCGCTCCCGTCAGTGCGTCCGACGGTACGCGTCCGGCGTCCGGATCGACCTGCGCCGACCACTGCGCGTGGGGCGCGCTGCGGCCGACCGCGGCGCCGAGAGCGGCTGCCGCTGCGCCCGCGGTCGCGTCCGCCCGATCGCTCGGGCCCTCGTAGTCGTCGACGGCGGTGAGCACCGTCCGGGCGTGCTGCGCGATCGCCGGGGCGTCGTCGATGCGGGTCGCGGCGAGCAGTGTCGCGATCACGTCGTCGTGGACGAGGGCGGCGAACCGCTGCTGCTCGTCGCCGCGGGCCTGCGCCGAGGCCTCGGCGGCCGTCGCCTCCAGGGCCTCGGCCTGCGCGAGGTCGAGCCGGCGCCCGGCACGCCACGCGACGATGGATGCGGAGAGGAACACCGCGGTGAAGACCAGCGAGAACAGCAGCGCCGGGACGTACGGATCGTGGGAGGCGCCCACCCGGTGGTTGAGCAGCACCGTGCCGACCACGACGACGACGCCGTATCCGGTGGCCGTCGCCGGACCCACGGGCATCGCGACGGCCATCGCGGCGAGCGCGGGGATGTAGTAGAGGAAGTGGTCGCCCGGCAGCTGCAGGGGGCTGATCGCGTCGGCGATGAGCCACAGCAGCACCGCGGCGAGGTACGCGACGCCTGCCACCAGCGCGGCCCGCCCGATGACTCGACGGTGCGCGCGGGCGAAGCTCGCGGGTAGCAGGGCGGCGCCGGTGCCGAAGACCGCCGGCGCGGTGACCGCCGTGAGCCACGGCGCGACGCGCCACGCGTCGAGCACGGACGGGAACGTGGTGACGAGGTCGAACAGGTAGCCCGCGGCGATGAATCGAGCGAACACCCTGGTCAGTCGCTCGTCGGCGCCGGCCGGCCCCTCGGGCACCGTCGGCGGGACGGCCCCGCGGGTCCCCGCTGTCAGCGCGACCATCGCCGCCTGCGCGGCGCCTGCAGGAAGCCGTCCTCGACGGCCCGCTGGTACATGTGCAGCTTGGTCTCCGCCGGGCGGCCCTGCACGGCGTACTTGGCGCGGATCCGGTCGATGTAGCTCTCGACGGTCTTGGGGGAGAGCGCGGTCAGCTCGGCGACGCGGGCGGTGGTCTCGCCCGACGCGTACAACGCGAGGACCTCCCGCTGCTGTGGGCTCAGCCCCACGTCGGAGAAGTCCGGGTCGCCGTCGATCGCCGCGGCCCATTCGGTGGTCACGACGGGGCGTTCGTCGGCGGTGTCCCGCACGGCCTGCACGAGCTCCGCCCCGCTCACCGTCTTCGGCACGATGCCCCAGACGCCGCACCGGGCGGCCTGGCGCGCGAGGTACGGATCGGTGTCGAAGCTGCCCGTGTACACCAGGACCCGGGACCCGGCGGTGTGCAGCTTCTCGATGTTCGCCTCGGGCGCGGTGCCGTCGGCGAGGAGCAGGTCGAGCACCACCACGTCGGGTCGGCCGCGGGCGAGGAGCTCGTCCACGCTCGGCGCGTGGCCGACGAACGCGAGGTCGTCGACGGCGGCCAGGCTGGCCTCGAAGCCGAGCACGATCAGCGCGTGATCCTCGACGATGCCCACGGTGTGCGTCGCACGGTTCGCCGGCTGTTCGACGACCGCGTCCGATTCGGTCATGGGAGAAACATACGCCGCCGCCGCGGAGCCGTCGGGGACGAGTGAAAGATCGTGCCGGATCGTCTGTTTCGTTGTCCTTGGGTAACGGTGAGGGGGTCTTCCCCGGCGGGACGGACCCGCTTTCGGGGCCGGCGTCCCGTCGCTAGCGTCGACGGTGGCGAAACCGCCGGATCCGGCGAGGCAGGGGTGGAGTCATGACCGCAGCGATGATGACGAGAGCGATGGACGAGCCCGAGCCCGTCTGGCTGACCGAGCGGGAGGTCGAAGTACTGCGGGCGTGGCTGTGCACGGAGAGCAAGGCGTCCGCGGCGCGGGAGCTGTACATCGCCGAGTGCACCGTGGCCGAGCACGTCGCGCGGGTGCGCGCGAAGTACGTCGCCGCGGGTCGGCACGCCACCACCAAGACCGCCCTCGCCGCGCGCCTCCTGCAGGACGGGCACGTCCGGCTCGACGAATTGCGCTGAGCCCGAAGATCATCCCTCGCCGAGCAGTGCCGCTCGCATCGACCCGACCTGTGCGCGCAGCGCCGTGACCACCGCGGCCACCTCGCGGCGCTGCGCCGCCTCGGGCCGCACCACCATCCAGTACTCGAGCTGGACGGACACCTCGTCGGGCAGCACCCGCACGAGGTCGGGGCGGCCGTCGGCGAGGAAGCAGGGGAGCAGTCCGAGTCCGGCCCCGGCGCAGGTGGCCTCGACGTGCACGAGCACGTTCGTCGAGCTCAGCCGGTCCGCCATGCCGGGGACGAGCACGCGCGCGAGGTCGAGGTCGTCGACCGTGAGCATCGAGTCGATGAAGTAGACCAGCGGCCGGCCCGTGAGCTCCCGGGGTCGCTGCGGCGTCCCGTCGGCCTCGAGGTAGCCCCGGGAGCCGTACAGGCCGAGCCGGTAGGGCGCGAGGAGTTCGGGCTCCACCCGGTACGTCTCGGGCCGCCCCACCACCACCTCGATGTCCACGCCGGAGCGGGTCGACGGTGCGCGGCGCGTCACGGTCAGCAGGTCGACGGACAGCCGCGGGTGCGCCCGGCCCAGCGTCGCGATCGCGGGCGCCACGACCCGCGCGCTGAACCCGTCGGTGGCGGCGATCCGCACCTTCCCGTGCAGGTCGTGGTCGGTGTCGGCGTCCAGTCCGTGCAGCACGGCCTCGATCCGCTCGGCGGCCCCGACGGCGGTCCGGCCGAGGTCGGTGAGCTCCCAGCCGGAGGCGGCGCGGGCCAGCAGCGGCCCGCCGAGCGTCTGTTCCAGCGCGGCGACCCGGCGCGACGCGGTGGTGTGGTTGATGCCCAGGACATCGGCCGCCGCGGTGTAGCGGCCGGTGCGGGCGACGGCGAGCAGGGTGAGCAGCCCGTCGGCGCTGGGGTCAGACGTGTGCATGGATGCAGATCCGATCGGCGATCGTGGGCATTGTGTCTGCGATTTTATCCATACATACTTCGTGAAACATGGCGTGGATCACATCCCGATCCGGCTATGACTCATCACACAAGGAGTAGGTATGGCGCAGTCCGACCTGGAGCGGCCCACGGGGCTGCGCAAGATCGTCGGAGCATCGATGGCCGGAACGGTCGTCGAGTGGTACGAGTTCTTCCTCTACGGCACGGCCGCGACGCTGGTCTTCAACAAGATCATGTTCCCGCAGGGCGGCAGCCCCTACGACCAGATCATCGCCGCCTTCATCACCTACGCGGTGGGTTTCGCGGCGCGGCCCGTCGGCGGCATCGTGTTCGGACATCTGGGCGACCGGTTCGGCCGCAAGAAGCTCCTGCAGGTGTCGATCGTGCTGGTCGGCGCCGCCACCTTCCTCATGGGCTGCCTGCCGACCTTCGATCAGGTCGGCTATCTGGCGCCGACTCTGCTGGTGCTGCTGCGCTTCCTGCAGGGCTTCGCGGTCGGCGGTGAGTGGGGCGGCGCCGTGCTGCTCGTCGGGGAGCACAGCCCGAACCGATCGCGCGGTTTCTGGGCGTCGTGGCCGCAGGCCGGCGTTCCGGGCGGCAACATCGTCGCCACCGTCGTCCTGCTGATCCTGACCAGCGTGCTGTCCGAGTCCGACTTCCTGGCGTGGGGCTGGCGCATCGCCTTCTGGCTGTCGGCCGTGATCGTGCTGGTCGGCTATTACATCCGGACCCAGGTCGACGAGTCTCCGCTCTTCCAGGAGGCGCAGAAGGAGATCGAGGCCGAGAAGGCGGTGTCCTACGGCGTGCTCGAGGTGCTCAAGCGCTACCCGCGCGGCGTGCTCTCGGCGATGGGCCTGCGGTTCGGCGAGAACATCTTCTACTACCTGCTGGTGACCTTCTCGATCACGTACCTCAAGCTCGTGGTGAAGATGAGCACCACGCACATCCTCACCTGGCTGCTCATCGCGCACGCGGTGCACTTCGTCGTGATGCCGATGTTCGGCGCGCTCACCGACCGCGTCGGCCGCAAGCCCGTGTACTGGGTGGGCGCGGCGCTGTCGGCGACGTGGGGCTTCTTCGCCTTCCCCATGTTCGACACGGGCAACAACGCCATGGTGGTCACCGCGATCACCATCGGCCTGGTCTTCCACGCGATGATGTACGCGCCGCAGCCCGCGATCATGGCTGAGGCCTTCCCCACCCGGATGCGCTACTCGGGCGTCTCCCTGGCCGCGCAGGTCACCGCGGTCGTGGCGGGCTCGCTCGCCCCGATCATCGCCACGAAGCTGCTCAAGGCCTACAACAGCTCTCTGCCGATCGCCTTCTACCTCGCCGGCGCGTGCCTGATCACCTTCATCGCCGTGTTCTTCGTGCGGGAGACCCGCGGCATCAGCCTCTCCGATGTCGATGCGCAGGACCGCGCGATGCTCGACCGCGCAGCCGCCGACCTCCAGGTCAAGGCGTGAAGGCTCTCGTCACCGGCGCGGCCGCGGGGATCGGGGCCGCCGTCGCGCGCCGGCTGGCCGCCGACGGTGCCCACGTCACCGTCGTCGATCGCGACGGTGCCGCGGCCGCCGGGGTGGCCGCCGAGATCGGCGGGTCCGCGCTCGAGCTCGACCTGACCGACACGGCCGCGCTCGCGGACCTGCGCCTCGACGTGGACGTGCTCGTCAACAACGCCGGCGTGCAGCACGTCGCGCCGATCGAGGAGTTCGATCCGGCGTGGTTCCACCGCATCATGGTGCTCATGCTCGAGGCGCCCTTCCTGCTGACCCGCGCCGCGCTGCCGGCGATGTACGAGCGCGGCTCCGGCCGGATCGTGCACGTCTCGTCCGTGCACGGGCTGCGGGCGTCGAAGTACAAGGCGGCCTATGTCGCCGCCAAGCACGGCGTCGAGGGCCTGTCCAAGGTCACGGCGCTCGAGGGCGGCGAGCACGGCGTCACCAGCAACTGCGTGAACCCCGGCTACGTGCGCACGGCGCTGGTTGCGAAGCAGATCGCGGAGCAGGCCGCCGCGCACGGGATCACCGAGCAGCAGGTCACCGACGAGGTCTTCCTCGCCCGCCCCGCGATCAAGCGCCTCATCGAGCCCGACGAGGTCGCCGGTCTCGTCTCCTGGCTCTGCTCGCCGGCGGCCGCGATGGTCACCGGGGCGTCGTACACCATGGACGGCGGCTGGGCCGCGAACTGAGCCGTGCCCGACGGTGCTCGTCACCGGGCCGGAGCCGGGGCTGGAGGCGGACGGTGTTCCGGCGAGCCATGCGCTCCGCGCATGGCTGATATTTTCCCAGCTCAGGTATGGTTTTCTGAGGTCGGGGCCATGCACTTGACTCAGTGTCACTCTGGGATCTACCGCGGCACGCTCTGATCGGATTCGATCTGGTCTTACCGGGTCTGCGGTGGTTGGGTTCAGTTCACCGGGCATCTGGCTCCATGCGCGTCTGCCGCCCCGATCAGGGCTGGTCACCATGCGTTTTGCCGGTGCCTGGTGGACTGGAACCGACCGGCGTGACTTGATAGGAGCGTGGCACCGCCCCCACTGAGATGTGTCCGCCGGCCGGTCCAACCTTCCACCTCAACAAGGGAGGCAACCATCATGGTTGTAGTTGGAGCCGATGTACACAAGCGAACGCACACCTTCGTCGCCGTCGATGACGTCGGCCGCAAGCTCGCAGAGATAACCGTCCCTACCACCACGGTCGGGCATCAGAAGGCGATCCGCTGGGCCCGCAGCGCATTCGGAACCGGCCTGACCTGGGGGATCGAGGACTGCCGGCAGATGTCGGCCCGCCTTGAACGGGACCTGCTCACCGCCGATCAGCACGTCGTACGCGTCCCGGCCAAACTCATGGCCCACGCCCGCGCCTCAGCACGCACCCGCGGCAAATCCGACCCCATCGACGCGCTGGCGGTCGCCCGCGCCGTGCTCCGCGAACCCGACCTGCCCGTCGCCTCGCACGATGAGCAGTCCCGCGAGCTCAAACTACTCACCGACCGCCGCGAGGACCTGGTCAAGATCCGCACCGGCATGATCAACCGGCTGCGCTGGCGAATCCACGAGCTCGAACCCGGCCGGGAACCCAAGCCACGGAGCATGGACCAGGCCAACCACCGGGCCGCGCTGCGCGCCTGGCTCACCGGCCAGCCGGGAACAGTCGCAGAATTCGCCCTCGACGAGCTCACCGACATCGACCGACTCACAGAGCAGATCAACCAACTCGCCAAACGGATCGGAAAAGCCACGGCCGCAGCAGCTCCCACGCTCCTGGAGATCCCCGGATGCGGCGAGCTGACCGCTGCGAAGATCGTCGGAGAGACCGCCGGCATCGCACGATTCCGCAGCGAAGCCGCCTACGCCCGGCACACCGGCGTCGCACCGATCCCTGTCTGGTCAGGCAGCACCAACGGACGCGTCCGGATGACCCGCACCGGCAACCGACAACTCAACTGCGCCCTGCACCGGATCGCGATCACCCAGATCCGCATGCCCGACAACCGAGGCCAGATCTACTACCGCAAACGCCTCGCCGCCGGCGACACCAAACGCGAAGCCCTCCGCTGCCTCAAACGCCGCCTCGCCCGCACCGTCTTCAACACCCTCAAAACCGACCACGCCACCACCACCGGAGGTGAACTTCCCGCCGCCGCTTGACATAGGAGAAACGCATGGCTCCCGTCCCATCGTTCGACGGTGCGCCTGCGCCGCCCTCCCTCGCGCCGCAGTGCTGTGCCGAAGTGCCGTGTCAGGTCCCCGCTCCGTCGTCCCCCGCGCGACGCCGTGCCCCCCCCAGCCGGCGTTCGGTCCCCGGTGAAACGCCGGGCGCTCGGTGGGGGAGCCGTCGTCCCCCGCGCCGCGTTCGCGCTCGCAGGCGATCGGCCCGTGCCGGTTGGAGGCAGCGGGACGGTGGGCACCGTCGGGCCGAAGACGGAGGGGTATTCGCGCAGTGAATAGCCCTCCTGCCAGAAACATCCCCTGACCTGCGCGAACCCAGCCATGCGTGGCGCGCATGGCTTTCAGGAGCAACCACATGCCCGCGCGGCGCCGCGAATCGGGCGCACCGTACGTCGTGGCGCGCCGTCCTGGCAGTCTCCTGGGAGGTGTGCGCCGGAGTTGGATCGGCGCTGTGCCAACGGTTACCGTACGAAGCGGCCTGTGACCAGGTATTGCCGTGGTGTATGAGGGATTGTTGATCAGTGGGTGTGGACCAGACGATGAGCGAACGCGGCACCGAGCCGGCGGGTACTGAGCCCACCCCGGCGGCGGAGCCCGCGGCCCCCGCGAAGCCGAAGCGCAAGGGCGGGCATCTCTACGAGCTCGACATCGTGCGCATCGTGACCTTCGCGGGCGTCATCTTCGATCACTGCGTCTCGGGTACCACGTTCCCGTTCAGTGTGGCGTCCAACGCGGTCCAGACGATCTTCCACTACACGCGCAACGCGTTCTTCGCGCTCACCGGATTCGTGCTGGTCTACCAGTACCGGGACCGCAAGCTGGACGCGGTCGACTTCTGGCGGCGCCGGTACAAGGCCGTCGGCCTGCCCTTCCTGACCTGGTCCGTCTTCTACTGGCTGTACCACATGTACGTCATGTGGCCGCCGGCGTTCTCCAATGTCTGGCGCACCTTCGAGACCTGGGAATCCACGAAGGCGGCGCTCAAGGTGCTCGGGTACGACCTGCTCACCGGCGACGCGTGGTACCACCTCTACTTCGTCTTCGTGACGATGCAGGTGTACCTGATCTTCCCGCTGCTGCTGAAGTTCCTCCGCTGGACCATGGGCTACCACCGGTACATCCTGGCCGCGAGTTTCGTCTTCCATCTGGTCCTGCTGCACTACATGACCAACGCCCGCCCCGAGATGTTCAACTACGGCCTGCTCGCCAAGCTGTGGAATCACCTCCCCGCCACGGTCTTCCCGTACCAGTTCTTCACGCTGCTGGGCTGCGTCGCGGCGATGCACATCGAGGGTGTCCGGGATGTGGTCGTGCGCTATCGCGGACGGGTGATCACGCTGGCGATCGGCGTGGTGATGGCGACGCTGATCGTCTACGGCTCCAAGGTCAGCATGGACGGGATGTTCCCGACCGACGCCGCGAACGTCTTCCACCCCTATGCGGCCGTCATGTTCGTCATGATCATCCTGGCCCTCTACGCAGCGGGCACGTACTGGGCCGATCACCGCACGGCCGGCTCGTTCTGGGACAGGTTCCTCAAGACCGCCTCGGACCGTTCGTTCGGCATCTTCCTCGTGCACGCGTTCGCGCTGCAGGAGCTGGCACCCACGATCCAGCGCTTCCGATTCGACGTGTACGCCCCGATCGTCACGGTGTGCACCTTCGTCGTCACGGTCTTCTTCACCGTCGCGATGACGGAGGTCTTCCGCCGCACCCCGATCAGCCTGTGGTCCACCGGCCGGAAGATGATTCCGATGGCGCAGCAGAGCCTGCCGGTCTCGGTCGGCATCGGCGTCGCGATGGTCGCCGTCGGGGCGGTCTTCTACTGGCCGCTGGCGGTGCCTGCGGGTGCGGTCGCGGTCTTCCTCGGCGCGGTCCTGCTGGTGTGGCAGGCCCTGGGCCGGACGGTGTTCGCCGGACCGGCCGGCGCTCGGCCGGCGGCTCCGGTCCAGCGCCCCTAACGCCCCAACTGCCGCAGCGCCCGGGTCGCCGCGTGGTGCCCGCACATCCCGTGCGCGGCCGGGCCGGGTGGGGTGGCGGCGGAGCAGATGTACATGCCGGGGACGCCGAGGTCGTAGGGCTGCAGGGTGATCCGGGGTCCGAAGACCAGCTGGAGCGGGTCCTTGGATCCGGTGTTGATGTCGCCGCCGACGAAGTTGGCGTTGTAGCGCGACATCTCGGTCGTCGAGCAGACCGCGGTACCCACGATCCGTTCCCGGAACCCCGGGGCGAAGCGCTCGATCTGAGCGATGATCGCTTCGGTCGCGTCGCCGGTGTAGCCGCCCGGGACGTGCGCGTACGACCAGACCGGATGGATGTCGCCCGCGCTGCGCGACGGGTCCGCGAGGTACTGCTGGCCGACCAGCACGAACGGACGATCGGGCATCCGCCCGGCGGCGATGTCGCGCTCGGTCGCCGCCGTCTCGGCGAAGTCCCCGCCCAGGTGGACGGTGCTCGACCGGCGGGCGTCGGGGTTGGTCCAGGGCACGCCGCCCTGCACGGCGAAATCGACCTTGAAGGCGCCGGGTCCCCGTCGGAACCCCTCGAACGCCCGGCGGACCCGCGCCGGCAGGACATCGCCGACGATGCCCGCCACCTGCGCGGGGTCCAGGTCGAAGAGCACGAGATCGCTGGACTCCACCTCGCGCAGCGAGGTCACCCGCACCCCGGTCTCGACGGTGCCGCCCAGCGCCAGCAGCTCGGCCGTCAGCGCGGCGGCGATGGCGCCGGACCCGCCCTCGGCGACCTTCCAGCCGTAGGCGTGGCCCGCGGAGAGCAGGCCGAGGCCGATCGCGGAGGTCATGGGCTGGTGCAGGGGCCGGAAGGTGTGTGCGGCGACGCCGCCCCACAGCGCCCGCGCCTGCGGCGTGCGGAAGGCCCGGGCCAGCAGCGAGGCCGGGAGCGGCGCGGGGGCGCCGAAGCGCGCCAGGTGGATCGGGTGCTTCGGGACACGGAGCAGGGGCGACAGGATCGCCGGGCCGACCTTGTCGATGTTTCGGACGGTGCTGTCGAACAGGGCCTTCCACAGCGCACCGTCGGGTCCCATCCCGGCGGCCGTCTCGTCGACGGTGCGCCGCAGCACCCCCGCCGTGCCGTCGTCGAGCGGCTGCACGCAGTCGATCTCGGCCGCGAGCCAGCGCAGTCCGTGCCGGGCGAGGTCGAGCGAGTTCAGGAAGGGTGAGCCGACGGCCATCGGATGCATGGCGGCGCAGTGGTCGTGGATCAGGCCGGGAGCCAGGGCCTCGAAGGAGCGGATGCCACCGCCGACGGTGTCGGCCGCCTCGAGGAGCGTGACGTCCACGCCCTCTCGGGCCAGGGTGATCGCGGCGGCCAGGCCGTTGGGGCCGGCGCCGACGACGGTGGCGGTGGTCATGCCGTCTTCTCCTTGTTCTCGACCGCGGGGCGGCGGTTGTTGCGGGAGGCCAGGTTCGACCAGGTGACGGTGTGCTTGGCGGGGCCGTTCGGGAGCCAGGGCTGCTCGTCGACCAGGTCGGAGAGTACCCAGGTGCCCTCCTCGACGACGCCGAGCGCGGGGTCGATCACCTTGTAGCACTGGTAGTTCTTGTGGATCGGCTGCGACTCGACCCAGACGATGAGGACCTCGCCGGGCTCGAACCCGGCCTCGTCCTGCACGGCCTTGATCATATCCTCGTTGTGCAGGTGGCCATCACCGAAGTTGAAGCCGATCAGGGAATTGCAGAGGAACTCCGCCTCGCGGACCGACCGCTGGTCGATGTCCGGTGCCACGGCGTGCAGCACGGAGAACAGGCCGCGGCCCTGGCTGTGCAGCGAGCGCCAGCCGGCGGTCATCTGCAGCGTGATCTCGGCCCACTCGGGCGGGTAGCCGGCGGCGATGAACTGGTCGACCTGGTTCGGGGCGGAGCGGGTGACCCGATTGAGCTTCTCCTCGGCGCCGGGCGCGAAGGCCCAGATCGCGGAGGCCCAGTTGCCGCCGTACTGCCGCATCGACGGGAGGAACGAGATCTTGTCGGGGCGAAGGTTTCCCAGGATCGGGAAGAACATCAGTGCTGCCGCGACGATCAGGGCGAGCCACGCGGGGGTCATGTCCCAGAGGGCGTAGCCGCGGTCGGCGGGGAAGCCCAGGAACAGGATCAGGGTGGTGTAGGAGAACATCAGGTTCCACTCCAGCGGCACCGCCAGCGGGAAGGTGGAGATGATGAACAGGTGGTAGAGGCACATGAACACGCCGGCGATGAGTGTGACCGTGTGGTTCGAGGAGAACAGCAGGATCAGCGGGGCCACGATCTCGACGACGGTGCCCGGCCCGTGCGCCATGAACCGCGCGAGCCCGGAGGGGCGCAGATCCTCGGGGTAGTTGCGGTACATCGCCTTCCGGATCCCGGAGAACGGGTTCGACGGTGCGTTGCTCACCATCGGCGGGATCACCATGACGAAGTGCTCGTTGAGCTTGGAGATGCCGGCCCCGATCCAGACGATGCCGATGATCAGCTTGAGCGCGATGATCATGTTCGTGAAGCCGTGACCGGCGGACAGCAGGGGCAGGATCGCGAAGGCGAGCATCGGGGGGATGTACTGCTCACTGCGAGCGGCGAGGAAGACCGTCTTGTCCCGCAGGCCCATCAGGATCAGCAGGACGATGGGCACGAAGAACAGTGCCGGACGGACCAGGCCCGCGGCGGTGTCGATCCCGAGGGACTGCATCGCGGTGCTGAAGTTCGAGACGTTCTGCACGCCGGGCAGGGCGATCACCAGGACGTATGAGGCGAGCAGCAGCAGGTAGAGCCCGATGTCGAGGGGCGTGCGGCGGTCGCCGGCGGTGCCGGGCACCCAGGTGAAGGGACGCAGCCGGATCGTGTTGCGCTTGGCCCAGAACAGGATTCCGCCGGTCATGGGCTTGGCCTTGCCGGCGAGCGGACCCCACGATCCGCCGATGCCGATGGTCTCGACCAGGAGCGTCCACATGACCAGCTTCTGGTAGACGATGGGCTGGTTCCACCAGCCGCCGTCGCCGACCACGGTGAATGGAGACAGGCCCGAGGTCGTGGTCGCGATGACCACGCCGAGGAAGCCGTAGAACACGACCAGTTTGAGGATGTAGATGGTGTGCACCATGTAGGGGGTGCCGAATCCGGAGCCGGCCCACTGGGTGCTCAACGTCTTGATCCGGTCGCGGAGGGGCAGTGCGAGGAATTCGTGCGGGTCGACCGCGGGGAATGTCGGGTCCTTGAAACCCATGATGATCGCTCCTTCGGTGGGTCGGGTGGATTGTCAGGCGCTGGTGGGCGCTTCGAACTTCCGCAGGGTGGGCTTGTCGAGCTTGCCGACGGCGTTCTTGGGGAGGCTCGGGAGAGTCGTGATCTCCGCGGGCAGTTTGTAGGCGGCCAGCTTGGCGGCCGCGTGCGTGAGGATCGCGTCGCGATCGAGCACCGCACCGTCGGTGAGTGCGACGAACAGGACGGGCACCTCGCCGAACTTCGGGTCCGGCCGGCCCACGACGGCCGCCTCGGCGACCTGGGGCAGTTGGTAGATCACGGACTCGATCTCCTTGGGGTAGATGTTCTCCCCGCCGCGGATGATCAGGTCCTTCGCGCGATCGACGAGGGTGAGGTAGCCGTCCTCGTCGAGGAATCCGATGTCGCCGGTGCGAAGCCGGCCGTCCACGAGGGTCTCGGTCGTGTCCTCGGGACGATTGAGGTAGCCGCGCATGACGTTCGGGCCGGAGATCACCACGTCGCCCGCCTCCCCGGCCGGCAGCACGGCACCGTCGGGGCCCAGGACCTGCACGGTCACGCCGGGGATCGCGGGTCCGACGGTGCCGGCCTTGCGGACGCCGTCGTACGGGTTCACCGTTGCCACGCAGGTGCATTCGGACAGGCCGTAGCCCTCGACGAGCGGGAAGCCGTAGCGCTGCTCCACTTTCGCGAGCAGTTCGACGCTGGCGGGCGCGGCACCGCAGATCCCGTACCGGATCGACGAGGTGTCGGGGCGGACGTCGGCCGGGAGGTCGACCAGCATCTGATAGATGGTGGGGACGGCGGAGAAGTAGGTGGGGCGGACCTGCTCGACCCGGTCGAAGAAGGTGGCGGCCTTGAACCGGCCGGCCACGGTGGTGCGGCCGCCGGCGAGCAGCGGCGACAGCGTGCCCGCCACGATCCCGTTCGCGTGGAACAGGGGCAGGATCAGCAGGCTGTGATCGTCGGCGGTCAGCCCGAGGACGTCCACGAGGGCGAGGCACTGCGCCGTCAGGTTCGCGTGGTCGAGCCGAACTCCCTTCGGGCGACCCGTGGTGCCCGAGGTGTAGATCAGCAGGGCTCGATCCTCGTCGTGCGGGTCGACGGCGGGCGCGCCCTCGGTTCCGGCGTAGAGGTCGGCGGTGAGCAGCACCGACGTGCCGAGATCGTCGGTCCGCGCGTTGTCGGTGACCAACACAACCGAGCTCGCATCCGTCGCCTGGTAGCGGATCTCATCGGTGGTCAGGACGGGGTTGATCGGCGTGACCGCCGCGCCGAGGCGCCACGCGGCGAACAGCGTCACGACGAGGTCGGCCGTGTTGGGCAGGAGCACCGCGACCACGTCGCCGCGGCGCACGCCAAGCTCGGCGAGGGTCGTGGCCGCGGCCTCGATGACCTGGTGGAACGCGGCGTTGTCGAGGGTCCGGTCGTCGTCGGCGACAGCCGGCGCCGAGGGCGCGGCGGCGGCCCGGTGTGCGGGGAGGAGTGCGAAGTGCATCGGAGGCCCTCTCAGGGGTGGAGTGTGGTCCGGCTCACTGAGAAATCTAGATCCACGTGACCGACGTCACATCGTCCGCGCAGGCCAAGGATTCCTCCGGCGTTGTCCTCGACGAACAACAGCGCGAGATCCACGGATCACCCGTCGCGCGTCGCCGCGATCGCTACGCTCGGGCTCATGTCGGCGACGGACGCGAGCGGATCCTCCGAGGGAACGGTCTCGGCGGCAGCGGCGGTGATCACCCGGATGGAGCCCCGCCTCGCCGCGGTGACGGACGCGGTGCGGGACGTGATCCTCGCGCAGATCCCGGAGCTGCGGGGTGATACCCAGCTGGTGGAGCTGCTGCGGGCCAGCGTCGAGGGCAACATCTCGACGATCTTCGCGGCGATCCGGCACGGCATCGACGTGGCGGGGGTGACCGCGCCGGTCGCCGCCGTCGAGTACGCGCGCCGGCTCGCGCAGCACGACGTGACGCCGAACGCCCTGGTCCGCGCCTACCGCCTGGGCCAGCAGGAGCTGCTGCGCCTGGTGTTCGCGGAGGTGCGGGCCGGCGGTGTCGACGCCGATACGGCGCTCGAGGTCTTCGAGGCCACGTTCACCGCGACCTCGCAGTACATCGACTGGATCTCCGAGCAGGTCGTCGAGGTGTACCGGCAGGAGCTCGACCGTTGGCGGGAGAGTCGCGAGCGGATCCAGGGCGAGCAGATCCGCAGGATCCTCTCCGGTACCGCGGATTCCCGCGGCGTCGACGAGATGAGCGCGGCGCTGCGCTACCCGCTACGCGAGCACAGCCTTGCGGTGATCATGTGGTACCCGCAGCCGGAGCTCGAGCGCGGTGAGCTGATCGGTATGGAACGCTTCCTGTTCCTCGCGGCGAAGCACCTCGGCGCCTCCTCCAAGCCGCTGTTCCTCGCGCACGACCGGCAGACGGCCTGGGGCTGGATCCCGCTGTCCGCCAGGGCGGCCGACGGTGCCGTGGAGATCCTGCGCGCCCTCGGAGCGTCCGACCGGCAGGCGCCGTCGCTCGCGATCGGCGCGCCCCGCAGCGGGGTGGTGGGGTTCGTGCGCTCGCACGAGCTGGCCGAACACGCCCGCGCGGTCGCGGTACGCGCACCGGGGGAGGACCGGGTCTCGGTGGCCAGCGGCGACGTCGGCGTCGTCATCGCCGCGATGCTGGGCGGCGATCTCTCGACGGCGGACGTCTGGGTGCGCGAGGTGCTCGGGCCGCTCGCCGAGCCCACCGAATCGGATGCGCACCTGCGGCACTCGCTGCAGGTGTTCCTCGAGGCCGGCTCCAGCTTCACCGCCGCCGCGCCGCTGCTGCACCTGCACACCAACACGGTGAAGTACCGGGTGCGCAAGGCCATCGAACGCCGCGGACGGCCGCTCGAGGACGGTCGGCTGGACGTGGAGATCGCGCTGCTGCTGTGCCGGCGATTCCCCGCGATCACGGGGCCGAACTGGCGCTGAGCGCGACGATCCGGGCGTTCTCGAGCACCCGATCCGGCGGCCGGATCTCTGCGGTGCGGATCATCGCCCGGCCGACCTCCACCGCGGAAGTGATCCGGTCGGGGATCATGCGGCGCAGCAGCGGCGCGGCGGGAACGATGACCGCGTACAGCGCCGTGTTCAGCCGCGACCGGAGCCGCGCCCCGGGCAGCGGAAGGATGATCGCGGGCCGGAACATGTACGTGCCTGTACCGAGGGCGAGGAGGGCGTTCTCGGTCTCGCCCTTGACCCGCGCCCACATCAGCCGCGACCCGGCGTCGGTGCCCGCGCCGGACACGTAGCAGAAGGCCGCTTCGGGGTTCGCCGCGAGCACCGCCCGGGCCGCGGCGATCGGGATGTCCCGGTTGGCGATCCGGTACTGCGCCTCCTGCTTGCCCGCCGAGGTGGTGCCGAGGCAGAAGAAGCAGCCGTCGTAACCGACCAGCCGGTCGGCGACCGCGGAGTAGTCGGTGAAGTCGCGGTGCTCGATCTCGCGCAGCTTCGGGTGTTCCCGGCCCGTGGTCGAGCGGGCGACGACCAGGACCTCGGTCACGTCCGGGGCCTGCAGGCACGCCTCCAGCACGCCCTGGCCGAGGAGCCCGGTGGCGCCGAACACGATGACGCGCGTCAGCCGAGCTCCTTCTGAGCACGGCGGACCAGGCCGCCGCCGATGATGAGCCGCTGGATCTCCGAGGTGCCCTCGTACAGGCGCAGCAGCCGGACGTCGCGGTAGATCCGCTCCACGGTGGTCTCGCGCATGTAGCCCGAGCCGCCGTGGATCTGCACGGCGCGGTCCGCCACGTCGCCGACCATCTCGGTGCAGTACAGCTTCGCGACCGACGGTGCGATCCGCCGGTCCTCGCCGGAGACCCACTTCGCGGCGGCGTCCCGAGCGAGGGCCCGGCCCGCCATGACGCCGGTCTGCATGTCCGCCAGATGCGCCTGGACCAGCTGGAAGTCGCCGATCGGCGTGCCGCCCTGCGTCGCGACCGCCGCGTGCCTCAGGGACTCGTCCAGTGCCCGTTGCGCAGTGCCGACCGCGAGGCCCGCGATGTGTACGCGGCCGCGGGCCAGCGAGGTCATCGCAGCGCGGTAACCGCCCTCCTCGTCGCCGCCGACCAGCGCGGATGCCGGGACGCGCACGCCGGTGAACGCGACGTTCGAGGTCCAGGCGCCCTGCTGGCCCATCTTCTCGTCGTGCGGCGCCACCTCCAGGCCCGGCGTGTCCGCGGGGACCAGGAACACCGCGATGCCCGGGCCGGTGCCGGCCTCCGCGGGCCGGGTGCGGGCGAAGGTCACGAACAGGTCCGCCGACTGCGCATTGGTGATGAAGCACTTCTCGCCGTCGAGCACCCAGTCGGCGTCCGCGCCCTCGCCGTCCCGGGCGGCGCGGGTGCGCAGTCCTGCGGGGTTCGACCCCGCGCCGGGCTCGGTCAGCGCGAACGACGCGACGACCTCGCCGGCGGCGATCCGCTCCAGCCACGTCGACTTCTGTTCGGCGGTGCCGAAGTTCACCAGGACCTGGCCGGCGATGCCGTTGTTGGTACCGAACATCGACCGCACCGCCAGCGAGGTGTAGCCGAGCTCCATCGCGAGTTCGACGTCCTGCGCGAGGTCCAGGCCGAGGCCGCCCCATTCCTGCGGGATCGCGAAACCGAAGAGCCCCATGTCCTTCGCCTGCCGGCGCAGGTCGTCGGGGATCGCATCGGCGTCGGCGATCTCCCGCTCGCGGGGGACCACGCGGGTGCGCACCCACTCCCGGACCTGGTGCAGGATCTGGGCGAAATCCTCGGCGTCGACCTCGCTCATGCGGCGGCCTCGAACAGCCAGGACATGACCAGCGCACCGGGATCCGGTACGCCGCGTACTGCGTCGCCGAGGTAGCTCGCCCGGCCGCGAGAGGCGGCGCTGTCGGCCGTGGCCGCCACGCCCCGGGCGGCCGCCTCGGCGGCGTCCGCCATGGATCCGCCGGCGGACAAGGCGTCCGCGGCGGGGGAGAGCGCATCGACCACCGTCTTGTCGCCCACCCGCGCCCCGCCGAGCTCGACGACGGCGTCGAGACCGGCCCGCACGCCGGCGGCGAAGCCGGCACCGTCGGGCTGCAGGGCCCGCCCGAGCTCCGTGAAGAAGGTCCCGAAGACGGCGCCCGAGGTGCCGCCCGAGCGCACCAGGTACGAGGTGGCGATCGCCTCCAGGACATCGGAATCCGGGCCGCGCAGGGGCAGAGGGAAGTGGCCGAGCGCGGCGGCCATGTTGGTGCCGAAGTCGCCGTCGCCGGCCTTGCGGTCGAGTTCGGTGAGCTCGTCGACCGAGCGCTGCACCCGGCCCACGAAGTCCGAGAGCCACACGTTCGGCTCGCCGCGGTCCGCGGAGTCGTCCGGCAGCGCCTGCGCGAGCGGGTCCAGGTACGACGGTGCGGTGGCCGTGTTCGGCCAGCCCGGTGCCGCGGTCGGTGCGTCCCAGAGCGCGATCAGCTCGTCGTCGAGCGGGACGACGGTCACGGAGGCGCCGGCCATGTCGAGGGCCGTGATCACGCGCCCGACGAGCGAGCGGGCGACCTCGATCCCGCGCTCGCCCAACTGTTTCACCGTCTCGGCGAAGAGCACGCCGAGCTCGAGATCGGTGACGGCCCCGAGGTTGTCGACCACGACCAGGGCGCGGTCGCCGGACTCCAGGCCGGTGCCGGGCAGGATCCGCGCGAGCAGGTCGGTGACGATCTCCTCGGCGGCGACCACCGGCCGCTCGACCCGGGCGCGCTCGCCGTGGATGCCGACGCCGAAGGCCATCTCGCCGTCGGCGAGGTCGAAGGAGGGCTCGGTCGCGCCGGGCACGTTGCAGGCGGAGACCGACACCGCCATCGAACGCGCACGGGCGACGGTACGCCGCCCCAGCGCGGCGACCTCGGCCAGCGGCGCCCCGAGATCGGCTGCTGCGCCGCAGATCTTCTCCACCACGACCGTGGCGGCGGTGCCGCGCCGGCCCGGGCCGGCCGTGTCCTCGGTGGCCACGTCGTCGTCGACGAGGACGACCTCCGTCTGTACGGCGGACGCCGCGCCGTCGGCGACCGCGACCAGCCGCCGCGCGACGGCGAAGTTCATGACATCGCCCGTGTAGTTCTTCACGATGTGCAGTACGCCGGCGCCGGTGTCCACCGCGCGGGTGGCAGCGGCGATCTGAACGGCGTTGGGGGAGGTGAAGATCAGCCCGGGGCACGCGGCGTCGAGCATGCCGGCGCCGATCATCCCCACGTGCATGGGCTCGTGTCCGGAGCCGCCGCCGGAGACCAGGGCGACGCCGGAGGCGCGCGGCGTGCGCCGCGCGACGAAGCCCGCGTCGTGCCACGCGGCGTCGGGATGGGCCGCGAGGACGCCCCGCAGACCGTCGGTGAACAGGGAGCCGGCGGAGTTCTCGAAACGCGCGCGTACCGTCACGCCCCCACGTTAGCGAGGAATGTGCAGCTCCGCGTGCCCGTCTTCGACAACGGCGAAGGCCGAGGTCGGGAACTTGGCGAAGGTGAAGGTGGGATCGAGGATCTGGGCCGCCTCGGCGAGCCCCGGATCGTGGCCCACCACCAGCACCGTGGCCGCGTCGCCCCGCTCCGCGTCGACGATCTTCAGGATCTGTTCGCCCGTGGCGCCGTACAGCTTCGGGACGAAGCGCACCGGCGCGTCGACGGCCGCCTGTTCGAGCGTCGCCCGGGCCCGCTCGGCGGTGGAGCACAGCACCAGATCGACGACGTGCCCGTAGCGGCGGATCGCCTTGCCCGCCAACCCCGCCTGCCGGATCCCGCGCTGCGCCAGCGGACGGTCGTGATCCTTCACCTTGTCGGGGTACGCGGACTTGCCGTGCCGCAGCAGGATCAGGGTGTCCATAAAAGGACATCCTACGGGGTGAACCACGCACGCAGCCGCCCCGATCCGGGCGTGGCCGGACCGTCGTCGAGGTCCAGCAGCACGACGGTGCCGGGGGAGAAACCCGGCAGTTCGGCGCGCGGATCGAGCTCGGCCGCCGCCTCGGGCAGGCCGGGGAAGTGCGCGACCACCAGTAGGACCGGTACGTCGCCGGGGACGCCGTTGATCTCGTCGAGCACGCGCCGGCCGGGGCACTCGTACAATTCCTCGGTCGCGGTCATCGGGCACCGCAGTCCCGTCGCGTGGAAGGTCTCGACGGTGCGCCGCGCGAACGAGACGAGCGCGTGGTCGGGCTCGAGCCCCTGCTCGGCGAGCCACTCCGCGGACCGTCGGGCCTGGTACCGACCGTTCTCGGTGATCGGGCGTACCTCGTCGGGGATCGACATGCCGGCCTCGCCGTGTCGCATGAGTGCCAGCACCGTCATGATTCGATCTTGCCCTGCCGGGAATGCGTACATTGGTGACATGGCTGGAAAAGAGCTCGATCCCGCGCGCAAGCAGGCCGCGCTGGACGTCGTGAAGCAGCATCCGGGGATGGTCGCCGCGATGGCCGCCCCGGCGGTCGTCGTGGTCGCGGTGGGCTTCTTCATCAGCACGGGCCTCGGGTTCCTGCTGCTGGTGGCCTTCGGCGTGCTCGGCGCCGTCGGGTACTCGCGGCTGACGCGCCGGCGCTGAACCGTGCGGGTCGACGCCTGGCTGTGGTCGGTGCGGCTGACCAGGACCCGGTCCGCCGCCGCCACCGCGTGTCGTGCCGGGCACGTGCGGGTCAACGGCGCCGCTGCGAAGCCGGCGCAGCACATCGTCGTGGGCGACGAGGTGCGGCTGCGGCTCGGCGGCCGCGAGCGGATCGTCGAGGTGGCCACGCTGATCGCCAAGCGGGTCGGTGCGCCCGTGGCCGCCACCTGCTTCATCGACCACAGCCCACCGCCCCCGCCACGGGAGATCGCCGCGTCCATGCCCCACCGCGATCGCGGCGCGGGCCGTCCCACCAAGCGCGAGCGCCGGGAGACCGACCGGCTACTCGGGCGGGAGTGACGCGGTCCGGCATCTACCGTGGAACCATGACACCGTCACCGGCCCGGATCGCGCAGGCGCAGGACGCCGCCGCCGTCGCGGCGCTCGCCGCGCGGACCTTCCCGCTCGCCTGCCCACCCTCGCTCCCGCGCGAGCACGTCCAGACCTTCATCGCGCAGAACCTCGGCGAGGCCGAATTCGCCGGGCACATCGCCGAGCCCGGCCACCGGGTCCTCGTCGTCGACGGTGCGCCGGGACCCGACGGTGCCGCGCGCCCCGTCGGGTACGCGCTGGTCCTGCACGGCGACTTCGATGAAGGGCCGGAGAGCCTGCGCGGCGCACCGTCGACCTACCTGTCCAAGCTGTACGTGGACCCGGACCACCACGGCTCCGGGGTGGCGCGCACGCTCCTGGACGCGGCGGTGCTGGGTGCGGCCGGCGAGCCGCTGTGGCTCGGCGTGAACGCCGACAACGCCCGCGCGAAGCGGTTCTACGCCAAATCGGGGTTCGTGGTGGCGGGCACGCGCACGTTCACCGTGGGCGGGACGACCTTCGTCGACGACGTGCTGGTGCTGGCGGCGAGCGCGGCGCGCGGCGCGTAGAGCCGGGTGATCTCGTTGCGGCCCCGCAGATCCTGTTCATCGGTGAAGCGCCAGTGCTGCGACTCCGCCTCGCGGGCGCCCATGACCGCGGGCTCGGAGGCGACCGGCAGCGAGGTGTCGCGCTTGGCCACCTCGGACAGGCGCGCGGACTCGTTGACCGGGTCGCCGATCACGGTGAACTCGTACCGCTCGATCGCGCCCACGTTGCCCGCGACGACGACGCCGTAGGACACGCCGATCCCGGCGGCGAGGCCGGGCACGGCGGAGGGCAGGCGGTCCGCGATCATGCGGGACGCGCGGAGTGCGCCGCCGGCCGGATCCGGGTGGGGGAGCGGGGCGCCGAAGACGGCGAGCACCGCGTCGCCCTCGAACTTGTTGACCAGGCCGTCGTTCTCCTCGACGGCGGTCACGATCACCTCGAAGAACCGGTTGAGCAGCTCCACCACCTCGGTGGCCGGCCGCTCGCGGGCCAGCGTCGTGGACCCGACGACGTCGACGAAGAGCACCCCGACCACCTGCTCGGAGCCGCCCAGTTGCACGCCCCAGCCCAGGGCCTGCTCGGCGACCTCGCGGCCGACGTGCCGGCCGAACAGGTCGCGCAGCCGCTCGCGTTCGGCCAGGCCCGTGGTCATCTCGTTGAAACGGGCCTGTAGCTCGCCCATGTCGGAGCCGTCGAACACCGTGATGGAGACGTCGTGCTCGCCGTCGCGGACGCGCCGCAGTGCGTTCCGTAGCACGCGCAGCGGCCCGACGATGGTGTCGGCGTTGAGCAGGGTGAGCAGCGGGCCGGTGAGCAGGGCGATCGCGGCGATCGCGGTGACGGCGACGAAGATGTCCATCTTGGAGGTGTCGTCGCGGAAGGTGGCGAACACGACGACGAGGAAGATCCCGACGATCGGCACGCCCGAGCCCACCGCCCACGCGGTGAACGCCCGCCCCTTGAGGCGGCTGCGGCGCGCGATCGGGTACCCGGCCTCGAGCGCCCGGGCGGCCGCCGGGCGCAGCGCGAACTCGGTGATCAGGTACGAGATGGCACAGACCACGACCCCGCTCAGACCGGTGACCAGGGCGACCTTCGGCATCAGTTCAGGGTCGACGAGGCCGTAGCCCACCGTGACCACGACGGTGCCGCCCGCCCACAGCAGCGCCTGGATCACGGTGAGCCGCCACGGCGCGGTCATGGCCGCCCGCGCCTCCCGTGCGGTGGGGGTGTCCCCTCGGATCGACCAGCGCAGGGACCGGACCAGCCGGACCGTGCCGAGCACGACCCCGAGGAGGAACGCGATGCCGATGTAGACCGGCATCACGAGGAAGGGCATCCACCAGGCGTCCCACCGCATCGCGGGTTTGGGGATGCCGACCGTCGCGAGCGCGATGGCGAGCCCCACGCCGATGGCGTTGGCGATGAGCACGCCGGTGGTGAGCACCAGCTGGATCCGCACCCGGGTGGTCCGCGGGCTGTCGTCGGCGGAGCCCAGCAGGACCGACCCGTAGTCGGCGCGGAGCCGCGGCAACCTCATGCCGACAACGTACCGGGCCCGCGCCGACCTCGGGTCAGACCTCGCCCGCGTCGAGGAGCTCGTCGAGCTTCGCGTATCCGTCGACGATGCCCGACTCCATCCCACTGGCCAGCATGCCGTCGCGGTTCTCGAAGCTGTCCAGCAGCGAGACGGCGCGCAGGCGGGTGCGGCCGTCGCCGAGGTCCTCGAAGGTCATGGTCTCGAGCGAGACCCCGTCGGGCATGTCGTCGTAGGTGAAGGTCTGCACGATCCGGTCCTCCCGGACGTCGTGGAAGCTGCCGTGGAAGGCGTACCGCTCGTCGCCGCGGCGGCTCACGTACGCCCAGCTGCCGCCGGTGCGGGCGTCCCAGTGCACGATCTCGGTGTCGATGTCGGACGGACCCACCCAGCGGGTGTAGATCTCCGGGTCGGTGTGCGCGCGGAAGAGCTGGGCGGGGGTGGCGCGGAAGTCGCGCGTGATGGTCACGGTGGGGAGGGTGGTGGAGGCCTCGATGCCGGCCTCGGCGTTGACGATGGTCATGATGCTGCTCCTTGCTCGGTGCTGTCGGTGGGGTTCTCTTCGGCGTTCATGTCGGCGAGCACGGCGTCGAGGCGCTGGTAGCGCTGCTCGGCGCGGCGGCGGTACCGCTCGATCCACCCGTTCATGAGGTCGAAGACCTCCGCCTCGAGGTGGGCCGGCCGAGCCTGTGCCCGTCGGGTCCTGCTGATCAGGCCGGCGCTCTCGAGCACGGTGAGGTGCTTCGAGACGGCCTGGATGCTCACGTCGTAGTGTTCCGCGATCTCCGTGAGCGTGGCGTCGCCGTCCGAGAGCCGGGCGACGATGTCGCGGCGCGTGGGGTCCGCCAGTGCGGCGAACGCGCGGGACAGATCATCGTTGTCGTCCGTGGTGCACCTCCGTCGTGTTCAACCAATCGATTGAATACGACGGTACGCCCCTGTCCCGACGTGGTCAACCTGTTGGTTGAATACGCTTGTCCCCGGGACGGACGTCCCCGTCGGTGATAGGAACGACGCATGCGAACAGCAGCGGTCACCGACGACGCCCTCGCCCGGCGGGACCCTCCCCGAGCGGCGGTGACCGCGTTGCGGCGGGCGGTCCTCGCACTGCTCGTGATGCTGCTGGTCGCGGCGCCGCTGCCGGCGAACGCCGACCCGGTGCCGCCCGCCGGCGGCGTGCTGCGGGTGGGCACCGAGGGCGTGTACGCGGTGTACAGCTACCACGACGACACCGGGAAGCTGACCGGGTACGACGTCGAGATGATCACCGCGATCGCCGAGAAGATCGGCGTGCGAGTGGAGTTCGTGGAGACGCCGTGGGATTCGATGTTCGCGGCGCTGGAGTCGAACCGGCTCGACCTGGTGGCGAACCAGGTCGCCGCGAATCCGGCGCGGGCGGCCAAGTACGACCTGTCGGACCCGTACAGCACGGCGAGCGGGTCGATCCTGGTCCGCAAGGGCGACGATTCCGTGAAGTCGCTCGCCGACATCCGCGGCGAGCTCGCCGCGCAGAGCTCGACGAGCAGCTGGTCCGGCGTCGCCGAGAAGGCGGGCGCGCGGATCGAGCCGGTCGCCGGGTTCACCGAGGCGGCGACGCTGCTCGCGCAGGGCCGGGTGGACGTGGTGGTCAACGACACGGGCGTGATCCGCAACTACCTCGCGGTGAATCCCTCGGCGCCGGTGAAGATCGCCGCGGAGACCCCCGACAAGTCCGAGTCGGTGTTCGCGGCGCGCAAGGGATCCGGCCTCATGCCCGCGATCAACCGCGGCCTCGCCGAGATCCGCGCCGACGGCACCGCCGAGCGGATCTCGCAGAAGTACTTCGGCGCCGACAGTGCCGCGCCGAAGCAGTCGACCACCTGGGACCTGGTGCGGCGCAGCCTGGTTCCCCTGCTCAAGGCGATGGTCACCATGACGCTGCCGCTCACCGCGATCAGCTTCGTGATCGGTCTGGTGATCGCGCTGGCCGTCGCGCTCGCGCGGATGTCGGCGCGGAGGCCGCTGCGGGCGTTGGCGACCGCGTACATCTCGGTGATCCGCGGAACACCGCTGCTGGTGCAGCTGGTCATCATCTTCTACGGACTGCCCGCGATCGGGCTCGTCTTCGATCCGTTCTTCGCGGCGGCGATCGCGTTCTCGCTCAACGTGGGCGGCTACGCGGCGGAGATCATCCGCGCCGCGATCGGCGCGGTCCCGCAGGGGCAGTGGGAGGCTGCCGCCACCATCGGCATGGACTACGGCACCTCGCTGCGCCGGATCATCCTGCCGCAGGCCGCGCGCACCGCCACCCCGCCGCTCGCGAACACCCTGATCTCCTTGGTCAAGGACACCTCGCTGGCGTCCACGATCCTCGTGACCGAGGTGTTCCGGCAGGCCCAGATCGCCGCGGCGCCCACCTTCGACTTCCTCACCATGTACGTGGTCGCGGCCTGCTACTACTGGGTGGTCTGCCAGATCCTCAGCGTGTTCCAGTCGAGGCTCGAGACGCGATTCGAAAGGTACGTGACGCGATGACCGACCTGATCTCGGTGCGCGGCCTCACCAAGTCCTTCGGTGACGTGGACGTGTTGCGCGGCATCGACTTCGCCGTGCCGGAGGGCACGGTCACCGTCGTCATCGGACCCTCCGGGTCGGGCAAGACGACGGTGCTCCGCTCCCTCAACGCGCTCGAGCTGCCGGACGGTGGAACGGTCACCGTCGGTGAGGCGACGGTGGACTTCGGCGCGGGGCCGCCGGGCAAGGCGGAGCTGAAACGCTATCGTGCGCAGAGCGCGATGGTCTTCCAGTCGCACAACCTGTTCCCGCATTTCACGGCGCTGCGGAACGTGACCGAGGGGCCCGTCGTCGTGCAGAAACGGCCCGCGGCGGAGGTCGAGTCGCAGGCGCGGGACCTGCTCACGCGGGTCGGCCTGGCCGAGCACGCGGACAAGTACCCGCACCAGCTCTCGGGTGGCCAGCAGCAGCGCGTCGGGATCGCGCGGGCGCTGGCGCTGCGGCCGCGGGTCGTGCTGTTCGACGAGCCGACCTCGGCGCTCGATCCGGAGCTGGTGGGCGACGTGCTCACCGTGATGCGCGATCTCGCGGACGAGGGCCGGACCATGGTCGTGGTAACGCACGAGATGGCCTTCGCGCGGGACGTGGCCGATCAGGTGCTGTTCGTCGACCGCGGCGTGGTGCTCGAGGCCGGCCGCCCCGCGGACGTCATCGGGAAGCCGCAGCAGGACCGCACCCGCGAGTTCCTCGACCGCATCCTGCGGCCGCTGTGAGCGGGAAACGGGTCGCGCGAACGGCCTGCTGATCTCTAGGGTCGATGGCATGGCGCACGAACGCAGACCGGTGACCACCGAGGCCGAACTGCGCGCGGTCGTGCCCGAACCGATCCCGCGGATCCGTGACAAGGCGAAACCGGAGCTGCACGAGGTGCACCGGCTGTTCCTGGCCGCGGCGCGGCTGTACTTCGTGGCGACCTCCGGCGCGGCCGGCGACCTCGACGTCTCCCCGAAGGGCGACCCCGCGGGCGGCGTGCTCATCCTCGACGACCGCACGATCGCGCTGCCCGATCGGCCCGGCAACCGCCGCGTCGACGGGCTGCGGAACCTGCTGCAGGACCCGCACGTCGCGCTCGAGTTCGTGATCCCCGGGCGCGGCGATACGCTGCGGATCAACGGAACCGCCGTCGTGCTCGCCGACGCGCCCTATGCGCCGATGATGGCGGTGGGGGAAAAGCTGCCCCAGCTCATCGTGGAGGTCGCGATCGACGAGGTCTTCTTCCACTGCAGCAAGGCCTTCCTGCGGTCCGAGGCGTGGGAGCCGTCGACCTGGCCGACCAACGACGACGACCACGGCGTGCCCCGGCGCGCCGTCATCGCGAAATCCCTGGAGCGCCCGGACGACTCGCTCGAGGAGCTGGACCGCTACTACGGACCGGGCTACGGCCGCGAGTTGTACTGAGCTCTAGTCCGGCCACTCGGAGCGGAGCGCCTCCAGGTAGCCGTCGGGGAACCATCCGGTGCCGCTCCCCGCGAGCCTTCGGGCTGCTGCGAGACGCCGTTCGATGTCGGCGGCGTCGGGGTCGTCGACCGTGCTGTTCGCGTCTCGATCAGGGGATCCGGTCATACGATGAGTGTGCCCCTCGGCGGGATGCCGTCACACCTGATTTCCGCCGCGGAGCACCCGCAGCAGGTCCAGATCTGCGGAGAGCTCCAGGACATCGGCGCGCAGGCCGGCGGACAGCTCACCCCGGTCCTTGAGGCCCAGCAGTCGGGCCGGCGTCGTCGCGCCCGCGCGGGCCGCGTCGGCGAGGGCGACGCCCGAGTACCGGACGGCGCGAGAGAACACGTCGAACACCGAGGAGGTGCCCCCGGCGATCGCGCCCGGCGTACCGTCGGACGTGGTCAGGCGGGCCGTGCCGCCCCCGACGGTGACCTCCAGCGGCCCCAGCGAGTACTGGCCGTCGGGCATGCCGGCGGCCTGCATCGCGTCGGAGATGAGCGCGACGTGGTCGGGTCCGACGGTCGCGAAGACCATCGCGACGGTGCCTGCGGCCAGGTGCACCCCGTCGCCGATGACCTCGGCGACCGCGCGCCCCTCGCCCGCGACCTTGAGCGACGCGCCGACCGCGCCGGGGTGCCGGTGGTGCATCGGGTGCATGCCGTTGAACAGGTGCGTGATGCTCACCGGACCGGACGGCGTGCCGAGCGCGGCCGCGACGGTGTCGTAGTCGCCGGCGGTGTGCCCGACCGAGACGACGGCGCCGGCCTCGGACAACTGCTGGGCCAACACGTCGAAGTGCGCCGTCTCGGCGGCGACCGTCATCGAGCGGATCCGTCCGCCCGCGGCGTCGAGGAGCGTCGCGAGGAGCGCCGGGTCACCGTCGACGATGTACCGCGGGTCCTGCGCGCCGCACACCTCCTGGGCCAGGAAGGGGCCCTCCAGATGCAGGCCGGCGACGGTGCCGTCGTCGACGAGGGGCGAGAGCGTCGCGATGCGCTCGAGGAGCTTGTCCGCGGACGCCGAGACGAGCGAGGCGAGCATCGTCGTCGTACCGCGGCCGAGGTGGTGCGCGGCGGCCGCGCGGGCACCGTCGGCGTCGGAGTCCGGGAAGCCGAACCCGCCGCCGCCGTGGCAGTGCACGTCGATCATGCCGGGCACGTACACGCGGTCCGACGGTGCCGGGAGACCGGCGGGCGGGAAGGCGGACGCCGGCCCGACCTCCGTGATGAGTCCGTCGCCGTACGCGACGACGCCGTCGTCGATCGCCCCGGAGGGCGTGACGACGGTGCCGCGCAGGTACTCGGTCACGCCGTCACCTCTGCTTCCTCGTCCTCGTCCTCGCGGCCGGGGGTCTTGAGGTTCCGGCGCTTGATGATGAACGAGAACGTGAAGTAGTAGATCACGGCGTACACCAGGCCCATCGGGATGAGCCACAGCGGATTGGTCGCCTTGCCGAAGTTGAGGACGTAGTCGATCGCTCCCGCCGAGAAGGTGAAGCCGTGATGGATGTCGAGCCAGTTCGCGATGAGCAGGGAACTGCCGGTGAGCAGTGCGTGGACGATCAGCAGTGGCCATGCGACGAAGATGAAGGAGAACTCGAGCGGCTCGGTGATGCCGGTGAGGAAGCTGGTGAGTGCGACCGAGAGCATGATGCCGCCGACCACCTTGCGGTTCTCGGGCTTGGCGCAGCGGTAGATCGCGAGCGCCGCGGCGGGCAGGCCGAACATCATGATCGGGAAGAAGCCCGTCATGAACGTGCCGGCGGTGGGGTCGCCCTGCAGGAAGCGGGCGATGTCGCCGTGCACCACGTCGCCGCCGGCCGTGCGGTAGTCGCCGAGCACGAACCACACCACGGAGTTGATGATGTGGTGCAGGCCGAGCGGGAGGAGCAGGCGGTTGACGGTGCCGAACACGCCGCCACCGACGACCGAGTGCTCGGCGACCCAGTTGCCGAGGCCGGTGAGCGCCCAGTTGAACGCGGGGTAGATGAACGCCATGATCACGCCGACGACGATCGCGCCGGAGGCGGTGAGGATCGGCACGAGGCGCCGACCGGAGAAGAAGCCGATGTAATCGGGCAGCTTCGTCTTGTAGAACCGCTGCCACAGCATCGCCGACATGATGCCGATGACGATGCCGCCCAGCACGCCGTAGTCGACGACCGCGGGGTCGCCCGCCTTGTCGACCTTGCCGGCGAGCACCACGGGGGACATCGCCTTCTCGACGGCCTGGAAGGACAGGTAGCCGACGAGCGCGGCGAGTGCGGTCGAGCCGTCGGCCTTCTTCGCCCAGCCGATCGCGATGCCGACGGCGAACAGGATCGCGAGGTTGCCGATCAGCGCGTTCCCGGCGCCGCCGATGACCGCGGCCACCGTCTTCATCGACGACCAACGGCCGAGGAGGTCGTCCTGCCCGAGCCGCAGGAGCAGGCCGGCGGCCGGGAGGACCGCGATGGGCAGCATGAGGCTGCGGCCGAGTTTCTGGAGACCGCTCAGATCGAGCCGTCGTGCTGATATACCGGATCCGGATGAGGAACTCATTTTTCGCTCCTGTCGAGGGACGAGTCCACTAGGGTGACGACAGGTTATAACCAGTTGGGGGCGGCGTGAGCCGGTTTCCCCGAACCTCTCCGAAAGGGCGGCAGACATGTCGAAGGCTCAGGACATCGTGAACGGACTCGGCGGGGCCGACAACATCGAGGAGGTCGAGGGCTGCATCACCCGGCTGCGCTGCGAGGTCAAGGACGCGGGTCTCGTCGACCAGGCCGCGCTCAAGAAGCTCTCGCACGGCGTGATGGTGGCCGGCTCGGCGGTCCAGGTCGTCGTCGGGCCGACCGCCGACGCCCTCGCGGAGGAAGTGCAGGACCTCCTGTGACCGACGTCCTCGCGCCGGTCGCCGGGCGACTGGTGCCGCTCTCCGCGGTCCCCGATCAGGTCTTCGCCGGCCAGATGGTCGGTTCGGGTGTCGCGATCGAGCCGTCCGTCCCCGCCGACGGTGCCGACGCCGTCGTGGTCTCGCCCGTCGCGGGCACGGTGCTCAAGCTGCATCCGCATGCGGCGATCGTGCTCGGCGACGGTGGTGTCGGTGTTCTCGTGCACGTCGGAATCGACACCGTGAATCTGGGCGGTGAGGGCTTCACGCTGCTGGCTGCGGAGAAGTCGAAGGTGGCCGCAGGTGATCCGCTGATCTCGTTCTCCCCGTCGGGAATTCGCGATCGAGGCCTTAGTGCGATCTGCCCGGTCGTGGTGATGGATTCCAAGCCCGGATCGGTCGCGGATCCTGCGGAGCGCGAAGTGCTTGCGGGAGAGGTGTTGTTTGCAATGTAATCGAGCTTGTGTCTCGGCGTGTTCATCTGGTCACAGTGATCGAATCGAGGAGTAATCCTCTCATCTTGTTGAGTACTGTGAGCGCGAATGATGTCGAGCGGGTGACCGTGAACCATTCGTAGGACGAGTGATTCGGGCCGCGCGAGCGGAGATGGAGGGTACGTGGTGCGCTCGACGACGAACGTCGGTGAGGGGTGCGTGTCGTGAACGCACATCTGATCGAGCAGCTCATCACGATCCCGTTGTTCACCGGCATCATCGGTTACATCACCAACTGGACCGGCATTCTCATGCTGTTCGAGCCCAAGCGGTTCTACGGCATCAAGATTCCCGGCATGGCCACGTTGTATCCGTTGCTCCCGCGGCGCGTCCAGGTGATCCCGGCCATTCAGCCGGACGGCCGCGTCGGATGGCAGGGGATCGTGCCCTCGAGGGCCGAGAAGATGGCGAGCATCGCCGTCGACAAGTCGCTCAACAAGGTTGGCAGTATCGCCGAGTTCTACGAGGTGATGGATCCCGAGCACGTCTCCGAGGTGCTCACCCGCGCGTCGCTGCCGATGATCCCGTCGATCGTCGAATCCGTGATGCAGCGCGAGAACCCGCGTCTGTGGTACTCGCTCCCCGAGGACGTGAAGCTGCTCGTCTACCGCCGCGTGTCGGCGTCGCTGCCGAAGGACGTCCGGCGGATCACGTCGACCATCGGCGAGAACATCGACGACTACATCGACGCCAAACTTCTGGTGATCCGCTACCTCACCAACAACCCTTCGGTCCTGAAGGACATCTTCTACAACATGGGCCGTAAGGAACTGAAGTTCATGCAGAACTTCGGCTTCTACTTCGGCTTCCCCATGGGCTTCCTGCTGGTCGCCCTGCTGCATTTCTTCCCGTACTGGTGGCTCCTGCCGCTCGGTGGGATCGTCATCGGCTACGTCGTGAACTACATCGGGATCCTGATGATCTTCGAGCCGATCCACCCCACCTGGTGGGTGCCGTGGAAGCAGGGCCTCTTCCTGAAGCGGAAGAAGGAGATCGGCGAGGAGTACGCCAAGGTGATGGCCGACAAGGTGATCACCATCGAGAACATCTGCGACGAGCTGCTGCACGGTCCGCGCTCGGACCGGACCCGGGCCACCGTCGAGACGGTGCTGCGCGACTCGATCGACAACGCCGCGGGCTGGGCGCGCGGCTTCGTCAAGCTGTCGGTCGGCAGTGAGGCCTACGACCGCGTGCCGCAACTGGTCGGTGCGGAGGCGCTCAAGGTCGCCGAGGCGACGGTCAGCCAGCCGCAGTTCGTGGCCGAACAGCAGACCAAGGTCCGTGAGTTCGTCATCGAGCGGATGAGCAAGCTCAGCCCGGACGATCTCAGCGAGCTGCTCCGGTCGGCGATCAAGCAGGACGAGTGGCTGCTGTTCCTGCACGGAGCGGTGCTCGGCTCGTTCGCCGGCTTCCTTCATCTAGCGATCTTCGGGGTGTGACAGACGTGAGTGACAAGTCCGGTTCCAACGCGGCGCGGGACGTCGACGACGCGCTCGACGCCGAGGGGCGCGAGTTGGCGGTGCGTGGCGAGGGCGGGATCGCCGAGGTCGACAAGCACGAGTCCGGCGGCGGCCTCCTCGGGCGGCTCGGGCGCGTGTCGAACTCGGCGTTCAACGTGACCCGCGAGATCGGCGGCTCGGCGCAGCGCCTCACTCAGCAGTTCGTCAGCGAGGCGGGGCATCTCGTGGACGTCGCGCTGACCACCGAGGTGGCGCCGCGCATCGTCGTGCACGGCGAGGTCGTCGAGGAGCTCGACGAGCGTGAGGACGAGCCCGTCACCACCTCCGAGGAGCTCCGTCGCACGGGTGACCGTCTGCTCGCCCAGTCGGCCGAGCCGGCCGGGGCGCAGGCTCCTCACCCGGCGTTCGCGCACATCCTGCAGGAGCTCTGCCCCGACGAGGCCCGCATCCTGCGGCTGCTCCACAACGACGGTGCGCAGCCGGCCATCGACGTCCGCACGAACCGGCCGTTCGGGGTCGGCGCGGAGACGGTGGCCGCGGGACTGTCGATGATCCCCGAGGTCGCGGGCTGCCGCCATCCGGAGCGGATCGCCGCGTACCTCGGCAATCTGCACCGCCTGGGCCTCATCTGGTTCTCGAAGGAGCAGGTGGAGGTGCGGCGGTACGAGCTGCTCCAGGTCCAGCCGCAGATCCTCGATGCGATCAGCACCGCCGGCCGGTACGCCAAGACCGTCCGCCGTCGGATCGAGATCACCCCGTTCGGCCGGGACTTCTACGGCACCTCCTTCACGCCGTCGTCGGGCTTCTCGGGGGCGTGAGCGCGAACCGCATGTGGTAGACAGTTCTCAACAGAGTGTCTATCTTACGAGGTGATCATGGTTGACGTGGCTCACACGGATGTCGAGGGCGCGCACAGCAGCGCCCAGCGCGCCGATTTCCACCGGACGTTGTCGGACCTGTCGACCGCGTCGGTCGAACGCAACTTCGACCCCTACCTGGACATCGCCTGGGATTCGCCGGAGCTCGCGATCGACCCCGCGGACCCGCGATGGGAACTGCATCCCGAGCTCGACTACATCGGCCGGAGTCCCTGGTATCAGGCGCAGCCGCTGGAGAAGCGGATCGCCATGGGCGTCTGGCGGCAGGCGAACCTCGTCAAGGCCGGCCTGCAGTTCGAGCAGGTGCTCATCGCGGCGCTGATGCAGTACTCGTTCGTGCAGCGCAACGGCTCCCCGGAGTTCCGCTACGCCACGCACGAGGCCCGCGAGGAGTGCAACCACACGCTCATGTTCCAGGAGTTCGTCAACCGCACCGGCCAGAAGGTGCCCGGTGCGCCGCGCTGGTTCCGCACGGTGATGCCGCGCCTGACCCGCGCCGCCGTCTGGGCGCCGCCGGGGTTCTTCGTGGGCGTGCTCGGCGGCGAGGAGCCGATCGACCACATGCAGAAGCACCAGTTGCGCGCCGCAGACACCCAGCACCCCGCGCTGACCGCGATCATCGCGATCCACGTCGCGGAGGAGGCGCGCCACATCTCCTTCGCGCACCAGCTGCTCGACTACCAGGTCCCGAAGATGAGCCGCGTGCAACGCGGCATCCTGTCGGTGGTCACGCCGCTCGTCATGTGGTCGCTCAACAACGTGATCATGGTGCCGCCCAAGCAGTTCTGGGAGACCTTCGACGTTCCGGACGAGGTGCGCAAGCAGATCTTCTGGCGCGATCCCGCCACGCGGCGCATGCGCGCCGAGGTCTTCGGTGACGTGCGTGCGCTGGCCGAGCGCATCGGCCTGATGAACCCGGTCTCGCGCCGGGTGTGGTCGGCGCTCGGGATCGGCGGCCGCGCATCGCGGTTCCGGGGAGAACCGCAGTACGAGGCGATCTGACGGGTCGCGTTCTCAGCGATCAGCTGCAGGTCACTCGGCGGGCGCCGGTCTGGCGGTGGAACCACGACGCCGCTCCGAAGTTCGAGTACGCCTGGCCCCAGCGGACGTAGGTGCCGGCGTGGAGGCCGTTGGCGGCCACGCCGCTGCAGTACCAGCCGTTCGGGTGCGGGGCGGCCTGGGCGGCGGGGACGGCGACGAACCCGCCGGTCGCGATGGCGGCGATCGTGGCGGCGGCGATGGTGAACCTGCGCATGGGACTTCCTTCGTTCGGGGTGATCTGCTGCTGTTGTCAGCGATCGTGCCGAGCGCCCCTTGTGTCCCGCTTGGCGCGCCCTAGCGGCCGGTCTCGGTGACCGTCATCTGCACCTGGTAGCGATCGGAGCGGTACCAGGAGTAGCTGTGCTCGACCCGGACCTCCCCGGAGAACGAGACGCGATCGAAGGCGAGGATCGGGGCGCCCGAGGGTACCCCGAGCAGACGGGCGAGTTCGCCGTCGGCGGAGATGGCCCCGATGGACTGCTCGGCGCGGTCGATGGGGTGGCCGTACTCGGTGCGCAGCAGGTCGTAGATCGACTGCGTGAGGTCGTGCACGTCCATCCCGGGCGCGACCGCCTGCGGGTACCACGCGTCGTCGATCGAGATGGGCACCCCGTCTGCGAGGCGCAGGCGTTTGATGTGAAAGGCCTTGTCCGCGGCGCGGATCTGCAGGGCCGCCGTCGTCGACGGGGGTGGGATCCGGAGCTCCGTCTGCAGCACCACCGTCGACGGTGAGCGGCCCAGGCGCCGCATGTCGTCGTGGAACGAGGCGAGGTGCAGCTGCGAGCGGGCGGGGCGGTCCGCGACGAAGGTGCCCTTGCCGCGGATCCGGACCAGTGTGCCCTCGGCGACGAGCTGGCGCAGCGCCTCACGCACCGTGATCCGCGAGACCCCGTACTCCTCGCACAGCTGCCGCTCGCTGGGGAGCGCGGCGCCCGGCTCGAGGCCGTCGGCGCAGCGTTTCTCGAGGAGCGATCGCAACTGCTCGTGCTTCGGAATCGGGCCGTCCGCGATCATGATCCCATCTTGTCACACCAGGTCATGACCAGTGGGTCATCTGACCCCGGCCACCCGGAACTGCACGCTGATCCGCGGCCCGGCGTGCGGGACCTTCGGCACCGCGTGTTCCCAGGTGCGCTGTGCGGAGCCGCCCATCGCGAGCAGATCGCCGTGGCCGATCGACAGCTTCGTGCTGGCGCCGCCGCCGCGCGGCCGCATCAGGAAGGGGCGCGACGCGCCGAGGGAGACGATGGCGACGATCGTGTCGTGGGTGGCGCCGCGGCCGATCGTGTCGCCGTGCCAGGCCACCGAATCCGCGCCGTCGCGGTACAGGCACAGCCCGACCGAGGTGAAGGGCTCGCGCAGATCGTCCCAGTACAGCTCGGTGAGCCGATCGCGCGTGCGGGCCAGTTCGGGGTGGGGCAGCGCCGCGCCCGTGTCGTAGTAGCGCAGCAGCCTGGGCACGGGCAGCGTGCGCTCGTACATGCGGCGCTTCTCCTCGACCCACGGCACGTCGCGGCCCAGGGCCTCGAACAGTTCGTCGGCCCCGACCTGCCAGTCCGCGCGCACGTCGAGCCACGCACCGTCGGCCAGGTCCCGACGGTGCGGGGCCAGCGGTACGGCGTCGTCGAACAGCGAGTCCTGCATCGCCCACGACGATACGACGACCCACCGACATGTTCGCCGCGACCTCCGTAGGGTTGAGGAGTGCGATTCGGACTCTTCCTCCCGCAAGGCTGGCGTTTCGACCTCGTCGGCATCGACCCGGCGGACCACTGGTCCGTCATGAACGGCCTCGCCCAGCGTGCCGATGCCGGCCCCTGGGACTCGGTGTGGGTGTACGACCACTTCCACACCACGCCGGTCCCGAGCCGCGAGGCGACCCACGAGGCGTGGTCGCTCATGGCGGCCCTCGCCGCCACGACGAACACCGTCAAGCTGGGCCAGATGTGCACGGCCATGAGCTATCGCAACCCCGCCTACCTGGCGAAGGTGGCGGCCACCGTCGACCTGATCTCCGGCGGCCGCACGCAGATGGGGATCGGCGGCGGCTGGTACGAGCACGAATGGCGCGCCTACGGCTACGGCTTCCCGCCGGCCGGCGAGCGCCTGGGCCGGCTCGACGAGGGCGTGCAGATCATGCGGCAGGCGTGGACCGAGGGCGTCTCCAGCCTGGACGGGAAGTACTACCAGGTCGACGGTGCCATCTGCGAGCCCCGTCCGCTCCAGGACGGGGGCATCCCGCTGTGGGTCGCCGGTGGCGGCGAGAAGAAGACGCTGCGGATCGCGGCTCAGTACGCGCAGTACACCAACTTCGACGGGACCTTCGAGGGGTTCGCGCACAAGTCGGAGGTGCTGCGGAAGCACTGCGCCGACCTGGGCCGCGACTTCGACGCCATCACGCGGTCCGCCAACTACAACATCGCGATCGGCGAAGCCGCACGCGACGTGCAGACCAGGCTCGACGAGACGCGCAACCGGCTCCTCGAGCACGCGCCGGAGGCGGCGGTCGACGCCACCATGGGCAGCTTCCTCGGCATGCCGGGGGTGGGCACGCCCGCCGAGATCGTCGCGAACCTCAAGCGTCTCGAGGCGGAGGGGATGACCTACGCCATCTGCTACTTCCCCGAGATCGCCTACGACACATCGGGACTCGAGCTGTTCGAGCGCGAGGTGATTCCCGCCTTCAGCTGACGGAGGCGATGCGCGCCCTCCGCCAGCACGTCCTCGCGCTTGGCGAACGCGAAGCGCAGGAGGTGCCCCCAGCGGGCCTGATCGTCGGCGAGCGCGCTCACCGGCACCGCGGCCACGCCGATGCGGCCGGGCAGTTCCCGGGCGAGAGCGGCGGCATCGTCGAAGCCGAGGGCCCGCGCGTCGGCCACGACGAAGTACGTGCCCTCCGACGGGTGCACCGTGAACCCCGCATCGACGAGCGAGGCGGTGAGCAGGTCGCGGCTGTCCTGCAGTGCGGGGGAGAGCTTCTCGAGCCACGAGGACTCGTTGTCGAGCGCGTGCGCGACCGCGTGCTGCAGCGGTGTGGCGCCCGTGAAGGTGAGCCACTGCTTGGCGGAGCGGCACGCGTCGGCGAGCTCGCGCGGGGCCGTGATCCAGCCGACCTTCCACCCCGTCACGTTGAAAGCCTTGGCGGCGCCCGAGATCCGGACGGTGCGTGTCCGCATGCCCACGAAGGCGGCGAGCGGGCGGTGCACCCGGCCGTCGAAGAGGAGGTACTCGTAGACCTCGTCGGTGAAGCACAGGAGGTCCCGCTCGACGCACAGGTCGGCGATCAGCTGGAGGTCCTCGTCGGACAGAACGGTGCCGGTGGGGTTGTGCGGGGAGTTGACGATGATCGCCGCGGTCCGGTCCGTGACCGCGGCCCGGAGCATCGCCGGATCGAGGCGGTAGCGGCCGCCGTCCTCGACGAGCGGCACCACGACCCTGGTCGCGCCGGCCATCGCCACCGTCGCGGCGTAGGAGTCGTAGAAGGGCTCGATGAGGATCACCTCCTGGCCCGGTTCGACCAGGCCCAGCACGGCGGCGGCGATCCCCTCGGAAGCGCCGACGGTGACCAGCACCTCGCCGTCCGGGTCGTAGTGCAGGCCGTACTCGCGCTCGACCTGCGCGGACACGGCCCGACGGAGCTCGGGCAGGCCATCGCCCGGCGGGTACTGGTTCATCCCGACGTCGATCGCCGCCTTCGCGGCCGCGAGCATCCCGGCCGGGCCGTCCGTGTCCGGGAATCCCTGCCCCAGGTTGACGGCGCCGGTCTCGGCGGCGAGGGCCGAGATCTCCGCGAAGATCGTCGACGTGAAGGGCTGCAGTCGTCGCACCGTGCGCATACCCGCAGCCTACTGACGTGGCTGGTTAGTGTGGAGGAATGACCTCCGCCGTCGTCGTCGGATCCGGCCCCAACGGGCTCACCGCTGCCGCGTACCTGGCCCGCGCGGGGCTCGAGGTGACGGTGCTGGAGGCCGAGCCCACGATCGGCGGGGCCTGCCGGTCGGATTCGCTGCAGGGGACCACGGTGGACCGGTTCTCGACGGGGCATCCCCTCGCGTACGCCTCGCCCGCGCTCCGGGACGTGGCACTCGACATCGCCTGGGGCACGGCGGAGATCGATGTGGCGCACCCGCTCTCGCCAGACCCGGCCGATGCGGTGGGCACGCTGGCGGACGTGCCGGATTGCGGTCCCGACGTGATGGCGGCCTTCTTCGCACCGATGACCGACGTGTCGCGGCACCCCGTCCTCGCCACCCGATGGGGGCCGCGTTTCGCGCTACCGGCCGCGGTGACCGCCGCCGCGCTGGGGCGGGTCGGCGGCGCCGTCTTCGCCGGTGTCGCCGCGCACGGCATCGTTCCCCAGCATCTGCCCCTCACGAGTTCGCTCGGGTACATCCTGGCGGGTGTGCGGCCCTGGTCGGTGCCGTTGGGCGGCTCGCAGAAGATCTCCGACGGGCTGGCCGCACTCGTGCAGGCGCGCGGCGGCACGATCCGCACGGGCGAGCGGGTGACCGCGCTACCGGACGCCGACCTCGTCCTCCTCGACACGGGCGTGCCCGCGGCGCGGGACCTGTTGGGGGAGCGCGCCCCGAGCTGGCTGCGGCGTCGTGCTCGGCAGTGGCGGTTCGGCGCCGCCGCGTTCAAGGTCGACCTCGTGGTCGACGGCGGGATCCCCTGGGCGCACCGGGATCTCCGACGGTCCGCCTTCGTCCATCTGGGCGGCACGGCACGGGAGATCGCCGCCAAGGAACTGATGGTGAACCGGGGAAGAATGCCGGAGCGCCCCGTGATGATCCTCTCCCAGCAGTACCTGGCGGACCCGTCGCGCTGCGCCGGCGATCTGGTGCCCGTGTCGATGTACGTGCACTGCCCCAACGGATTCCCCGGCGACCTCACCGAGTCCGTCGTCGCCGAGGTCGAGCGGCACGCGCCGGGCGTGCGGGAGCGCATCGTCGAACTCCGGTCCGTGGGTCCGGCCGGCCTCCAGGAGGGCAACGCCAACCTCGTCGGCGGCGACATCGCCGCCGGCGCTGCGATTCCCGCGCAGCTGGTCCGCCGACCCAAGCTGGTCGATCCGTACCGGCTCACCGATCGGGTGTACCTCTGCTCCGCCGCCGCGGCCCCCGGCCCGGGCGTGCACGGGATGGTCGGGTGGCACGCGGCGAAGGCCGCGCTCCGGGCGCTGTAGTCCGCGGCTACGTCGCCGCGCCGGTGGATCGCATCGCGGCGACGGCGGCCGCTACCGCCGCGACGACGATCGATCGACGCGCGGCGCCGTCGTCGGACGGTGCGAGGGAGGTCAGCGCGGGAGAGGCGGCGAACCACGCCGTGACCAGGCCGAGCGTGAGCACGAGCGCATCGACCGCGGCGTCGCCGTAGCGGGGTCGCAGCTCGTCGACCTTCTTGCAGTAGGTGGTGCCCTCGTCGTCCGTGCTCGAAGGCCGTTCGAGGTTCGCCCACGTCGAGAGCCGGAGCGTGCTGGGTTCGGCCAGGAGGTGGTCGTACAGCCTGCCCGCGTAGCCGGGCAGGTCGCCGGCGTCGAACCGGACCGCGTCCGCCATCGTGCGGAGGGCGTCGATGACGATCAGGTCGAACAGGTCCTCCTTCGGACCGAAGTGCACGTAGATCGAGCGCTTGTTGGCCGATGCGTGCTCGGCGATGCGGTCGATACGTGCTCCGGCCAGGCCGAACTCGGCGAACTCTCGGCGCGCTGCGTCGAGGATCCGCCGCTTCGTCTCCGTGGCGTCGGGTGGCACAGGAGGAGAGTACCGCCCTCCGAGTATGTAGGTAACTAACTAGTTATTGACAAACGGTCGGCGATCTTGCATCCTCGAAGGCGTCGCTCGCGGAGTGCGGGCGGAACGAAGGAGAGACGATGCCGAAGAAGATTCTGATCACCGGGGCCAGTTCGGGTTTCGGTGCCGGCGCGGCCCTTGAGCTGGCGCGTCAGGGGCACGAGGTGGTCGCCACCGCGGAGACCTGGCCGCAGGTCCGGAGCCTCCGCGCCGCCGCGACGGACGCGGGCGTGCGGCTGGAAGTGATCAAGCTGAACCTGACCGACGAGATCGATATCAAGCACGCCTCGTCGTTCGATCCGGACGTGTTGGTGCTCAACGCCGGCGTGATGGAGGGTGGCTCGATAGTCGATGTGCCGCTCGCGCGCGTCCGGGAGTCGTTCGAGATCAACGTCTTCGGTCACCTCGCCCTGGTGCAGGCGATCGTGCCGAAGATGGTCGCCCGGAAATCGGGGAAGGTGGTGTGGACGTCCTCGATGGGCGGCATCCTGGTTGTGCCCTTCGTCGGCGCCTATTGCGCGACGAAGCACGCCATCGAGGCCATCGCCGGCTCGATGAAGGCGGAGCTCGCGCCGCACGGCGTCCAGGTCGCAACGGTCAACCCCGGCGTCTTCGGGACCGGCTTCAACGACACCGGCGCGGAGAGCTACGTGCAGTGGTACGACGCCGATTCCGCGGTCGTGCCGATGCCCGACATGGGCGACAGCCTCGCGGATCAGGCCGACCCGCAGGAGATGATCGACGCCATGGTCGAGATCATCCCCGCCGACGAGCACCTGTACCGCACCATGCGGCCGGTGGCGACCATCGATGCCGCGAAGCAGTGGCAGGAGACGGAGTGGACCCAGAATGCCTGACATCACTCTCGCGCACGCCCAGGAGCTCATCGCCGCAGCCGACCGTGCCGGCCGGGAGGCCGGCGTCAAGGCCGTCTTCGCGGTGCTCGACAAGGGCGCGAACCTCGTGGCCTTCGCCCGCACCGACGGGGCCTGGCTCGCGTCGAACGAGCTCGCCGTCGCCAAGGCCCGGACCTCGGTGATGTTCGAGGCGCCGACGGCCGGGCTCGCCGCACCGATCCAGATCGGGCAGCCCGCATTGCATTTCGATCACATCCACGCCGGCGGTCTGCTTCTGGTGGGTGGCGGTGTGCCGATCGTCGACGACGACGGCCGACTGATCGGCGGTCTGGGCGTTTCGGGCGGCGCCCCCGAGCAGGACGCCGCCATTGCGGAGGCCGCGATCGCCTGAGTCGTCGTCTACAGGGCGCGGATGGCGTCGAGGGATCAGCCCGCTCGGTGCGGGCGATGAGCGCCTGGTCGAGAGTGACCGCCTCGAAACGTCGTGACGATCCTGTCGTACATGGTCCACCTCCGTGGTCAGCGCGGCTTCGACGGAGTCGGGGCGACGGTGCGGGTTCCGTAGGGATCGTCGCCGGCGCCGTGGTTCGGGTTGGTGCAGATCGTGCCCTCGCCGGGGCCTCCGGTGCAGGGGACGTCGTACTCGCTGCCCGGTCCGGTGGATTTCGTGGGCTTCGGGATCGTGGTCGGGGCCCGGCCCGTCGGTCGGACGGTGACCGTCCTCGTCGGGTGGACGGTTCCCGGTGACGGCGGAACAGACTGCGAGGTGGACGGTTCCGTGATCACCATGGACGACGGGGCCGAGGGCTCGGTGGGCGTCTCGGCCTCCGAACAGCCCACGACGAGGGCGAGGATCGCGGCGCCCGTGGCTCCGGCGACGATCGAGGTGGTGTGGTTCATCTGTCTTCTCCGTTCTGGGGAATCCCGCGCGGGTGGACCGGCTCAGGATAGGGCACGGCGCGACCGTTCAGTAGCGCCACCGGATGGCGGTAGAAATACTCGCTGGACCTCTCGCCCGCCGTCGCAGATGATCGTGGGGAACACCGCGAATGCGACGAAAAAGGCGGGTGACCATGCGATTCCACGACCTCCTTGTGAAGCTGGCGGCGCGATTCGGCGAGTTCCGCCGGACCCACGTCGAGCTCTACGAGCGGCACTACATCCTGCTCGAGCCCTGGACCCACGACATCCTCCACTGGGGCGCCGACGGCACTCTGCACGGCAGCATCGCCGTCGGCCGGGCCCGTCCGCCGGTGACCCGCGCCGGCTGGTGCCCGTGCCGCCCGCTGGACGCCGCGGTGTCTGCTCCCGAGGGAGAGCGGCTCCGGCCGAGGGGTTGTGTTTAGTAGTTAGTAACTACTAATCTACTCGAGTGGCCACCCGAATGAGCGGACCCGAGCGCAGGGCGCAGGTGCTGGCGATCGCCGGGCGCGAATTCGGCGCGCACGGCCTGCACGGTGCGTCGATCGACGCTGTCGCCGCGGAGGCGGGCATCACGCAGGCCTACGTGTTCCGGATGTTCGGCACGAAGAAGGCGCTGTTCCTACAACTCGTCACCGACGCGTTCGGCGGGCTGGTCGACGCGATGGCCCGGGTGGGGAGCGGCACCGTCGGGATCGAGGCGCTCGCGCGGATGGGCGGCGAGTACTACGAGAACCTCGCGGACGACACCGGTCTGCGCCTGCAGCTCCAGGGTTTCGCCGCGTGCGGCGACCCCGAGGTCCGCGAGGTCGTCCGTGGCTGCTTCGCCCGACTGTGGGACGCCACTGCGGACGGAACCGGGCTCGACCCGGTCACCGTCAAAACCTTTCTGGCCTTCGGCATGCTGCTCAACGCGGGGGCCGCGCTCGGCGTCGGCGAGGTCGATGCGCCCTGGGCGGACGGCGTCCGGACCCTCATCCGGCCCGGCCTGTTCGAGCACGTGCGGACCGAGACCAACGGGCCGGCGTCCACGTGACCGGGAGGCTGTCCGGTGCGCTGGTCACCGTCGCCCTCTGTGCGGCGGTGATCGGGAGCGTCGGGGCGCCGCTCATCACCGCCGTGGCCCGGTCCGAGGGCGTGTCGCTGGGTGCGGCGCAGTGGACCCTGACGATCACGCTGTTCACGGGCGCGATCGCCGGGCCCGTGCTCGGGCGACTCGGTGCCGGCCCGCTCCGGCGTCGAACGATCCTCGGTACGCTCGGCCTGGTCGCGCTCGGCGGTGTTCTGACGGTGCTGCCGCTGCCGTTCGGCGCGCTCCTGCTGGGCCGCGCGCTGCAGGGCGTCGGCATTGCACTGGTGCCGCTGCTGATCAGCGTGGCGCGCAGTGCCCTCGCGCCCGAGCGGGCGGCGGGGACGATCGCGTCGCTGTCGGTCGCGTCGACGGTGGGCATCGGGGTGGGCTACCCGCTGATCAGCCTCGTCGACCAGCTGCTCGGCCTTCGTGCGGCCTACGGAACCGGTCTCGCGATCACCCTGGTCGCCCTCGCCGTCGCGTGGCGGGCGGTCCCCGTCGACGATCCCGGGGTGCGCCGGCCGATCGACGTACCCGGCTCGCTGCTGCTCGGCGTGGGAACCCTCGGTGTGCTGCTGCTCGTCGCGGAACCCGCGCTGTGGAGCCGGCCCGGGATGGCGCTCGGCGTCCTTGCCGGCACCGTCGCCGTGCTCGGCGTGTGGGTGGCCGTCGAGCTGCGCGTCGCATCACCACTGGTGGACCTCAGGCTCGCCGCGCGACCGGCCGTGGCCGCCGCGAACCTCGCGATGCTGGTCGCCGGGATCGGCATGTACCTGTTGTTCAGCGACCTCACGCGGTACGTCCAGGTGCCGTCCGATGCGGCGTACGGCTTCGCGCTCCCCGGCGTGTTCGCCGGCGCCGCGCTCATCCCGTTCTCGGTGCTCGGCTTGGTCGCGGGCAGGCTCGTGCCGCCCATGTCGGATCGGCTCGGCGCGCGCGGGACCTTCGCTGCGGCTTCGGTTCTCGTGGTCGTCGCGGCGGGAGTCTTCGTCGCCGGGCGGGACCACCTCCCGGCGGTGCTGCTCGCGCTCGCTGTACTGGGCCTCGGGGTCGGCGGGGCGTCCGCGATGATGCCGCGCCTCGTGCTCGACGGGACTCCGCAGTCCGAGACCGCCAGCGTCATGTCGATCAACCAGATCGCCCGGTCCGTCGGCTTCGCCGTCGGCAGTGCGCTCGCCGGGTTCCTCCTCTCGCGTGCCACGCCCGACGGTGCGCTCCTTCCTGCGCAGAGCGGGTACGTCACCGTCGCGGTCTGGTCGACGGTGCCTGCCCTGCTGGGTGTCGCGGTGCTGGCGGCGGGGCGAAGGAGTCGCGTACCGGACATTTATTCGATCTAGCTCCGCATCTCGAAAACTTGTCAGTGGTTCCGGGTAGCGTCCTGGTATGGACGAAAACATTGCAGTAGAGGAAGACCCACCTCCCGACGGTGCTGTTGGTGGGGACGTGGTGGACCGGTTGCGTTCGAGTGAAATCCAGCGGTGCCGGTTGGCGGTCGAACAGTACGCGCTCGCCGCGGACCTGCTCCGGCAACGGGTCTGCGAGCGGGTCGCGGCGGGCGTGCCGCAGGACCGGTGGCAGCAGGGCGTCGCCGGGGAGGTCGCGCTCGCCTTGCACATCTCCCCGAACACCGCCGGCCGGTTCGTCGCCCGGGCCGTGGAACTGGAGAAGCACATGCCGCACACCCGCGCCCGCCTCTACAACGGGGACCTCTCCCCGGAAGCGATACCCGCACTTCTCGCCGGCCTCTCGCATTTGGACATCTCCGAGCGCCAGCAGGCTGACGAAGAGCTCTGCGCCGACCCGGCGACCCTGACGGGGTTGGGGCTCAAACAGCTGGCGGCGAAGGTCGAACAGGTCGCCTACCGGCTCGACGCGCAGGCCACCGTCGACCGGAATGCGGCGGCGGAGAAGGACCGCACCGTCACCCTCCGCCCGCAACCCGAGGGCATGGCCCGCCTGTCCCTGTTGCTGCCGATGGCGCAGGCCGTCGGCGCCTACGCCGCACTCCGCAACCACGCCGACACCCACGTCGGCCACGATCAGGAACTACGGACCCGGCCGCAGCTCATGGCCGACACCGCGTTCGCCCGCCTCACCGGCCGCGACGCCGCCGACGGCCAGCCGGTCGCCGTCAACCTCACCGTCTCGGCGGAGGTACTGCTGGGCGACCAGCCCGGCACCGCCCACCTCGACGGTGGTGGGGTCATGCCTGCGGAGATCGCCCGCGACCTCATCGGGAAGGCCACCGCCAAGGGCGTCGCCTGGGTGCGCCGCTTGTTCATAGCGCCGGAGACCGGGGCGGTGGTGGCGATGGACTCGCGGCAGCGGCTCTTCCCCGACGGCCTCGCCGATGTCATCCGCCTGCGGGATCGGTACTGCCGCACCCCGTACTGCGACGCACCGATCGCGCACACCGACCACGTCACCCCGCACGCGAAAGGTGGAGCGACGAGTTTGGAGAACGGGCAGGGTCTGTGCGCGGCGTGCAACTACGCGAAGGAAGCACCTGGCTGGCGCAGCGCAACCGTTGACGACCCGTCAGGGAGGCACACCGTCGAAACCCGAACCCCGACGGGGCATGTCCACCGATCCACCGCCCCGAACCAGGCGGCCTGAGAGGAGGATTCAGTTCGCCTCGCCGATGGCGGGGCCGAGGATGTCGTCGGCGTCGACGATGCGGTAGGCGTAACCCTGCTCCGCGAGGAACCGCTGGCGGTGCGCGGCGTAATCGGCGTCGAGGGTGTCGCGGGAGACCACGGAGTAGAAGTGGGCCGTGCCACCGTCGGCCTTGGGACGCAGGAGTCGGCCGAGACGCTGTGCCTCCTCCTGCCGCGACCCGAAGGTGCCCGAGACCTGCACTGCCACGGAGGCTTCCGGGAGGTCGATGGAGAAGTTCGCGACCTTGCTCACCACGAGCGTCGAGATCTCGCCCGATCGGAACCTGTCGAACAGCGCCTCGCGTTCCTTGTTCTTCACCGACCCGGTGATCACGGGCGCATCGAGCTCCCGCCCCAATTCCTCCAGCTGATCGAGGTAGGCGCCGATCACGAGCGTCGGAGCGCCCTTGTGTCGCTCCAGGGTCGACTTCACCACGGCGATCTTCGTGTGCGCGGTGGAGCACATCTGGTACCGCTCGTCCGCCTCTGCGGTCGCGTACTGCATGCGTTGGTTCTCGGTGAGCGTCACCCGCACCTCGACGCAGTCCGCCGGCGCGATCCAACCCTGCGCCTCGATGTCCTTCCACGGGGCGTCGTAGCGCTTCGGGCCGATCAACGAGAACACGTCGCCCTCACGGCCGTCCTCGCGCACCAGCGTGGCGGTGAGTCCCAAACGTCTGCGGGACTGCAGGTCCGCCGTCATGCGGAACACGGGCGCGGGGAGCAGGTGCACCTCGTCGTAGATCATCAGGCCCCAATCGCGGGAGTCGAACAGGTCGAGGTTCTTGTACTCGCCCTTCGACTTCCGCGTGAGCACCTGGTAGGTGGCGATGGTGACCGGGCGGATCTCCTTCTTCTCGCCCGAGTACTCGCCGAGCTCCTCCTCCGTGAGCGAGGTCCGGGCCAGGAGCTCGCGCTTCCACTGCCGCCCCGCGACGGTGTTCGTCACCAGGATGAGCGTCGTCGCCTGTGCTCGGGCCATCGCCGCCGCGCCGACCATCGTCTTGCCCGCGCCACAGGGGAGCACGACGACGCCGGAGCCGCCCAGCCAGAACGAATCGGCCGCGGTCTTCTGGTAGTCCCGCAGCTCCCAGGGGGTCGAGTCCGTGTCCAGCGTGATCGGATGCGATTCGCCGTCGACGTAGCCGGCGAGGTCCTCCGCGGGCCACCCGACCTTGAGCAGCAGCTGCTTGAGGTGACCGCGCTCCGACGGATGCACCACGACGGTGTCGTCGTCGATGCGAGCGCCCACCATCGGGGCGATCTTCTTGTGTCGGAGGATCTCCTCGAGGACGGCCCGGTCCAGCGAGACCAGCGTCAGGCCGTGCGCTGGATGCTTGACCAGCTGCAGCCGGCCGTAGCGGCTCATGGTGTCGACCACGTCCACCAGCAACGGTTGCGGCACCGGGTAGCGCGAGAAGCTGACGAGGGCGTCGACGACCTGCTCCGCGTCGTGGCCCGCGGCGCGCGCGTTCCACAGTGCCAGCGGGGTCACGCGGTAGGTGTGCACGTGCTCGGGCGCGCGTTCCAGCTCGGCGAAGGGCGCGATCGCCGCGCGCGCGGCACCGGCCAGCTCGTGGTCGACCTCCAACAGGAGGGTCTTGTCGGACTGGACGATGAGGGGTCCGTCGGTCATCCCTCCATTGTGCCGCGTGCGGCGCGACTTCCGCTCCTCGTCACAGACGCACGAGGCCGCCGTCGGCCATTATCGTCTGCCCGGTCACGAATGCGCAGTCTTCGCTGCTGAGGAAGCTGACGGTGCCGACGATGTCGCTGGCAACGCCCCCGCGCTTGATCGCCTGCATGGATGCGACACCGTCAAGGACGTCCCCGGCGATGTTGGCCTCTCCGCCAGGGGTACGTGACGCAGTGGGGGCAACGGCGTTGACGGTGATGCCGTACGGCGCCAGGTCGGTCGCCAGCCCCCGCGTGAAGCCGACGACGCCGCCCTTGCTGGCCATGTAGTGCGACAGAGAGGGGACCGCGAGCCCGAGGGAGTTGGACGCGAGATTAACGATTCGTCCCCACCCGCTGTCCCGCATCGACGGCGCAAAGGCACGCGCCGTGAGGAACTGCGAGTCCAGGTTGATCGCCTGGATTTTGCGCCAGTAGCCGAAATCGACGTCGAAGAAGTCCCGGAACGGATACACACCCGCGTTGTTGATCAGGATGTCGACGGAACGGAATGTCGTCAGGATCTGGTTGCCGGCATCGGCGACGGACTCCGGTTGCGAGACGTCTGCCTCGACGGCCATCGCTCGGCGTCCAACGGCCTCTACCGCAGCCACTGTCTCGCTCGCTTCGTTGAGGTCGATCACCGCGATGTCTGCACCGCGCTTGGCGAGTTCCACTGCGATCGCACGACCGAAGCCCTGACCGGCGCCAGTTACCACCGCGACCCGTCCCTCATGCGTTTGGACAACACTCATCTTCTTCGCTCCTTCGCTGGTCACCGCACCCGTCCGGTGGGGCGACTGCGGCAACGGTAGGACTTGAACGAACGAAAGTCAACACTAATGTCGATCTATTGACAAACATGTTGATTCAAGCCAGGGTGGAGCAGTGGGTGTGCCAGGTCACATCGCGATATCCACCAGTCGGTGGCGAATCGATGGCGCTCCAACACCAGATGGGAGGCGGCGCACACAGCACCGCCCGTATGCCGTGAAAGGTGAAGATCCAATGACAATCGACTCGATCACTTCCGCAACGCAGTCGGTCGGCCGCAACTTCATCGCAGGCCGATGGAGCGACGAAGGAGAGCGCCTCGAGACGATCAATCCCTCGACGGGGCAGAGCATCGGAACCTATGCCAGCGCGGGAGAGGCTGACGCCCTCGTTGCTATCGCCGCAGCGCGGCGCGCCTTCGACGACACGGACTGGTCGCGCGATGCGCGACGTCGGTCGCGGGCCGTCAGCGCATTGGCAGACAACCTCGAGCGGCGCGTCGAGGAGATCGCGCTGAGCCTCTCCAGGGAGAACGGCAAGCGAATCGGGGAGACGATGTGGGAGGTGTCCACGACGGTGGATTGGCTCCGGTACGCAGCGGCCTCCGCGATCGTTCTGGACGGCGGGCGGTCGTCGGAGGTCTCGCCCGGCGTCTACTTCCAGACCGGGCGTGAAGCGATGGGTGTCATCGGCATCATCACGCCGTGGAATTCACCGGTGATCCTGTCCATGCGGTCGATCGGACCCGCCCTCGCAGCGGGGTGCACGATGGTGGTGAAGATGCCGGGGCAAACTGCGCTTACCAACACGCTGGTCGCCGAGGTGATCGCGGAGACCACAGAGATTCCTGCTGGAGTGGTGAGTGTTCTGACCGAGGGTGGGAACGCGGTAGCGCCGGCGCTCGTGGATTCGCCCGACGTCGACATGATCAGCTACACCGGGAGCACTCATGTCGGCCGCGCCATTGCGAAGGCAGGAGCGGACACGTTGAAAAGGCTCAGTCTCGAACTCGGAGGCAAGACACCGCTGATCGTTTTCGATGATGCCGACCTCGATGTGGCCATGCAGAACATCGTGGCGGCGTGCACGCTGATGAACGGCCAGTTCTGTCTCACCGGTTCCCGACTTCTCATCCAGCACAGCATCGCGGACAAGCTCCGACCGATGATCGTCGAGGCACTCAGCGGCCTTCGTCCGGGACCGAGTGAAGATCCCACGAGCGATCTCGGACCGCTGATCGACGCTGCGAGCGCCCGCCGTGTGGACGCCGTCGTCGAGGACGCGGCGAAGTACGGCACGATCCTCGTTCGGGGAGGGGTCGTGGAAGACGCTGATCGCCCTGGCGGGGCCTTCTACCAGCCGAGCCTCGTCGAGGTCGATCGCCTCGACGTTCCGCTCGTGCAGGACGAATTGTTCGGTCCTGTGCAGACGTTCGAGATCTTTGACGACGAGGCGGATGCCGTTCGTATGGCGAACGGAACTTCCTTCGGGCTCGGTGCCGCCGTGTTCACCACCGATGAGTGGCGCGCGCGGCGGGTCACCCGCAACATGCGGGCCGGGTTCGTGTGGACGAACTGCTGGGGCGTCATTCATGAGGCGTTCGAGGAAGGTGGGCTCAAGCAGAGCGGGTACGGCGTGCTGTGCGGTCCGAGCGCCGTCGCCGAGTTCCAGGACACCAAGCTGTACGCACAAGTCGCTCCGCAGTAACGGCGCCGAGAGAGAGGCGGTGGGCGGTTCAGTCGGTCACATCGTGTCGAGGCGGCGGGCGAGTACCGGCACCACGATCGCCGCCGCTGCGACGTGCGTGAGGATCAGGACTGCGGCGGAGGCACCGTCGAAGCCGAAGGTGAGGTCCGGCACGAAGGACAGGACCAGGAGCGTGACGCAGGTGCGGACGAAGGTCGAGCGCGGGCGCCGGGCACGCCGTGCCAGCACGGCGGCGATGCCCACGGCGATCAGCGAGAAGATCATCGTGAGCTGCGCGAACCCCAGCAGGGGGATGGAGGCACCGTCGGGCCCGGCGAAGGTGACACCCGCGTCGGAGGCGACCGCGGCGATCGCGGTGGTGGCGACCGACGCGCCGACGGCGGCGCCCAATCCGTGCTTCCACACGGGCAGGCGGTCGGTACGGACAGGTGCGACGGTGGCGGCGATGGTGCTCATGGCGTGCTCCTCAGCGGTGGTTGACGGTGCCCGGGGCGGGCGCGTCCTACCCCTTCCACGAACGGGGCCGACGGATTTCGACATCGGTGCTGCGAAGAATTTCCGAGGGTGGTGTCGTATCGGTACGCCCGAGTTCGTAGTGAAGGTGAGGGACCGCCACCAGGCGATCCGACGACGAGAGGAACGACCATGACGAACTACCTGCTCTCCGTGCACGGACCCGCCGAGCGCGGCGACTTCGGCGACTACGGCACGAAGGAGGCGATGGAGGAGGCGTTCGCGCGAACGGACGCGTTCAACCAGCAGCTCAAGGCCGACGGCTACTGGGTCTTCGCCGGCGGGCTCGCGGAGGCGACCACCGCAACCGTCGTCGACGGCCGCGGCGACAAGCCGATCATCACCGACGGCCCCTACCTCGAGTCGAAGGAGCTCCTCGGCGGGTTCTGGGTGATCGACGCGCCCGACCTCGACGTCGCGCTGCGGCTCGCGGCCGAGGGATCCAAGGCCTGCGGCGGCACCGTCGAGGTCCGCGCCTTCGACGGGCTGGCGTGACCGAGCCCGGCGCCGGGAACGGAGCGAGCGGGCCGAATCCCGACTCGGTCGCCGCCCTCGACCGGGTGTTCCGCGAGGAGTACGGCCGGGTCGTCGCCTCGCTCGTCCGCCGCTTCGGCGACATCACGATCGCCGAGGAGGCGGCGGGCGAGGCGATCCTGGTCGCCGTCGAGCGCTGGCGGGCCGACGGCATCCCGCCGAACCCCGGCGCCTGGCTCACCACCACCGCGGGCAACCGCGCGATCGACCGGATCCGGCGCGAGAACCAGCGCGACGCCAAGCACAGGGCGGCTGAGATGATCCACGACGACTCCGACCCCGAACCGACCGGCGCGGTCGAGGACGACCGGCTGCGGCTGATCTTCACCTGCTGCCACCCTGCGCTCGCCCCCGAAGCGCGGATCGCGCTCACACTCCGCCTGCTCGGCGGCCTGACGGTGCCCGAGATCGCCCGTGCCTTCCTCGTCCCCGAGACCACGATGGGGCAGCGGATCACCCGCGCCAAGAAGAAGATCGCCGCGGCCCGCATCCCGTACCGGGTACCGGCACCGTCGGACCTGCCCGACCGGGTCGACGGGGTGCTGACGGTGCTGTTCCTCGTCTTCAACGAGGGGTACCTCGCGAGCGGCGACGGCGAGCCGATCCTCGCCGAGCTCACCACCGAGGCCATCCGGCTGGCGCGGCTGGTCCGCGTGCTGCTACCCGACGACCCCGAGGTGACCGGCCTGCTCGCCCTGATGCTGCTCACCGACGCCCGCCGCGAGGCGCGCGTGCGCGGCGGCCAGCTGGTGCCGCTCGACGAGCAGGACCGTGCCGGATGGGACCGCGTCGCGATCGCGGAGGGGCACCGTCTGGTCCGGGAGTGCCTCGCGCTGAACCGGCCCGGGCGGTACCAGATCCTCGCCGCGATCGGTGCCGTCCACACCGACGCGCCCAGCGCCGACACCGTCGACTACGCGCAGGTCGTGGCGCTCTACGACCAGCTCCTCGCTATCGACCCGTCGCCGATCGTGCGGCTCAACCGGGCCGTCGCGGTCGCCGAACTCGACGGCCCCGAGGTCGCGCTCGCTCTCGTCGACCCGCTGCCGCTGACCGACTACCACCCGTTCCACGCCACCCGGGCGCACCTGCTGCGGCGGCTCGGCCGCACCGCCGAGGCGAAGGCGGAGTACGACGCTGCGATCGCCGCGTCGGGCAACTCCGCCGAGCGCGCCTACCTCACTCGCAAGCGCGGCGAGCTGGTGTGACCAAGGTGGTCAAGATCCCGCGGGGTTCGGGCGAAGCGGCAAAGGGCGTATCCCGGAGGGCCCCAGTGCGACTGCCCAGGGGCCGGCGCCGCGTTTGATGATCTCGCGCCGAAGGCGATCTTCGTGGGCGAGAAACAGGTCCATCTGTTGCTGTGGCCCGAGGTCCTGCTTCGCGCCGATCCACACGGACCGGACACCGTGTTCGTGGTAGGCGCGCAGTTCCGCAGGGCGCGTCCTGATTCTTCGATCGCGGCTGACGACGATCATCGCGCGCGCTCCGACGATCGGGAGCCAATCCTGGTCCTCGGTGCCGCGCGGAATCTCAGGGAGCCCCTCATGTCCGGGGTAGAAGACGTCTGTGCGCCCGGCGCGGCGGAGCAGTTTGCCCAGCCCCAGGGTGTTCTCGTCGGTGAAGTACACCGGCGCGAAACCCTGGGCGCTCAAGCGCTGCGCTCGCTGCCCGCGATCAGTTCGAAGCGAATCGCCGCGTCGACCTCGCTCGGGCTTAGATCGTAGAGATCGGCCAGTTCGGCGCGGGTCGTGCCGGCGCGGAAGTCCTCAGCGAGGGATTCGGTCCTCACGCCACGGACGGACGGCCGCCCGAACGCTGTCCGGGGATTCATCGTGACGTCGGGAGTTCGTACATCCGGCGTCAGTCGGGCGACCACGTCATCGCTGTACCCGGCGGCCGAGTAAAATCGCTCGGCGGCGTCGGCGAGTACGACCTGGCCGTTCCTCACCACCACTAACTGCAGCGGACTCTCGAGTTCGACCCGCTCTTGCACGATCCGCACAAGCTCTCGGCCGGCGACGTCGAGGAGTGGTCGAGCGTGCGCGAGGGGGTAGCGACCGAACTCCTCCCTGAGCTGGACGATCGCGGGTCGAAGCCGTTGGACGGGTACGCGCCGATCGCGGTACTCAGCGAGCAGCCGGGACTCGACCATCTCGCCCCACGTCACTGCATCGGAGCATGTTGGTTCGTCGCGAAGAATCGGATCGTAGAACTTGCCGGCCCGGGCATAGCCCTCCAGCCAGCGGCGTGCGGTTCCTGAGTGAAGCCCGACGAGACGATCCACGTCCGAATAGGAGTAGATCGCTCGGTCGAGCAGGGAATGAGCCACACAACCATTCTTGCACGATTGAATTCGTGCGAGGACCGATGATTGCGACCTACTCGGCGTACTCCGCGGTGGTCACGCGATGCAGGGCGAACCGGCGGGGAGAGTCACCGTCGACCGCCGTGAGCTGACCGTGCCGCACCGACTCGGGCACCACGACGTGCCGCGTGAACACCCCGTTCGCATCCACGTAGCCCAGCCGGACGGATCGGCCGTCGCCGGCCGCGGACTGGAGCAGCTCCATCAGCTCCCGGCCGGAGACGCCGGCACCGTCGTCCGACGGGGCGTCCTGCCGGCGGATCTGCACCGCGGCGTCGGCCAACTGCTCGAGCGTGGGCCGCGCCGCCGGCGGCCGGGACCGGGGCGGGGGCAGCCGTACGGCGGACGGGCGCAGGTCGACGACGACGCCGCGCGAGTCCTCGGCGGCCGCGTTGAAGCCCGCGGCGGCCAGGCCGGCAACCAGGTCCGACAGCGTGACCTGGGCGATGAGCACCGTCGGGGCGACGGCCCGCAGCGCGAGCGCCTCCGCCGCGGGGGAGGCGAGGACCGCTGCGACGAGGGCGGGGTCGTCGGACCGGAGGAACGAGCCCGCGACGCCCGCGCGCAGGGCACCGTGCCGGCGCGCGACGTCGTCGACCAGGTAGGTGAGGCCTTGCGGCACCGGCGTCACCGCGTGCGCGGCGAAGAAGGCGTGCACCTCGGCGGAGGTGCGCCCGGCGTCGAGTGCCCGGCGCACCGAGGCGTCCGTCACGCGGTACACGGCCGCGCCGCCCGCGGACTCCAGGTCGGCGACCAGCGCGACGGACGCCGCGAAGTCGTGCGTCGTGGGACCGGGGATCGTCAGTGTCAGGTCCGCCTGGAGCAGGAACTCCTCGACCGGCTTCGGCAACGCCGCAGCCATCGCCTGCGCGGGATCGGTGGTGCGGGCCGCGCGGCCGGCGGCCGTCAGCGCGCCGCCCGCCACGAGGCCCACCACCTGCGCCTGCTCGACGATGTCCGCGATCGCCTGCAGCGTCAGCCTGCGGTACCAGGACGGGTGCGCGTACCGGGTCGCGGCGTGCAGGTCGGCCGTCGCCGGGGCGGTGCCCTCCGGGGCGAGGGCCAGGGCGTCGAGCACGGCCGCGCGGTCCTGCGGGGCGACGGTGCTGCGCGCCGCCCGGTGCAGCGGACCGACGATGCCCTCCTCACCGCGGGTGCCGATCAGCGCGGGCTGTCGCCGCAGGTCCAACCAGGTGCGGGCGAGCAGCGCCCAGCGGTCCGCGGGCTCGGACCGCTGCCACTCGTCGACCGCGACGGTCGGCGCGAACACCGAATCCTCCTCGCCGTCCAGTTCGCCCTCCGCGATCAGCGCCGCGGCCGCGAGCAGCTCCAGGAGGAGCGCGGCGCGCTCCTCGGGCAGGCCCGCCGCCTTCGCGACGCGGCGCAGCTCGCGGATCCCGATGCCACCCGCCTTCACCCGCTGCGCGGGGACTGCGCCCAGCACGCCCAGCACGTCGTCGGCGTGGCGCAGCAGCTCCAGAGCGGCGACCGCGCCGGCACCGTCGACGCCGGGGACGGGCGGACCGTCGAGCACGGGCGGCTTGAGGGAGGCGCCCAGCGGCAACTCGCCCCGCAGTCGGGCGCGGACCTCCCACGGCAGCTCGACGGTCTGGTGATCGACGCGGGCCAGCAGCCCGGATGCGAGCATCCGCTGCACCGGATGCTCGGTCGATGTACCGGGGCCCGCGGCGGCGGTCCGGCCCAGCGGCGAGCCCTCCGCGAGTCGGTCCAGTAGGGCCCGCTCGTCCTCGCCCGCGACCGCGAGGGCGGCGTCGATGTCCGCGAGGTCCGGCGGGGCGATCAGCTGCGCCGTCCGCCACGGGACGGCCTCCCGGACGGCGGGCGCGGTGTGCAGCTCCTGCTCGCCCCGGATCAGGGCCAGCCCGACGAGCTTGCCCGCCGACGCGGCGACCTGCTTCTTCAGTGCCCGGCCGCGGAGCCGGCGGGCCAGCGCGTCGAGGTCGATCCCCGACTCGGCGAGCACGAGTTCCAGGACGGCCAGGTCCAACAGGGTGAGATGCTCGGACACCCGGCCCAGCGATGAGGGGCTGAGCAGACGGCTCGCGAGCACCGGGAAACCCGCGGGGACCGGCGTCGCGACGTCGCGGCGGGCGTCGAGGAGGGCCGTGATCTCCGCGTCGTCGCGGCCGCGCAACCACTCCGCGAGGAGCGCCGCGGGGGCGGCCGACGCCGCAATACTGCTCACCGATACAGCCTAGACACCGCGGCATGTCAGAATAGCGGCGTGTCTGAGACCTCGAATGCGAAGAAGCCCGGCTACGTCGACAACGGCTGGCCGCAGGCGAACGACGGCCATGCCGCCCACGCCGTGAACGAGCTGGCCGCCCCGGTGGTCGGCGCGATGTCGCCGTTCGGCGAGGTCGAGTTCCCGCAGGCGCACATCCCGTACGTGCACCCGTCGACGAAGATCAACCGCTGACCGGAGAGCTCTCGCACGTCGACGCCACGGGTGCCGCCCGCATGGTCGACGTGTCCGGCAAGGACGTGACCGCGCGCACCGCGGTCGCGGCCGGGACCTTCCGTACCACCGAGACCGTCATCGCGGCCATCGCCGACGGTGCGGTCCCCAAGGGCGACGTGCTCGCCACCGCCCGCATCGCGGGGATCATGGCGGTCAAACGCACCGCCGACCTGATCCCGCTGTGCCACCCGCTGCCGATCTCGGGGGTCACCGTGGACCTCGAGCCCTCGGGAACGGAGATCACCGTCACCGCCACCGTGCGCTGCACCGGCCGTACGGGCGTCGAGATGGAGGCGCTCACCGCGGTGTCGGTCGCGGGCCTGACCCTGCACGACATGGTCAAGGCCCTCGACCCGGCCGCGGTCATGACGGACATCCGCGTGCTCACCAAGGACGGCGGCAAGACCGGCCACTGGGAGAGATGATGACCGAACCGCTCCGACCGTCCCGCGACCGCTGCGCCACCGTCGTGGTCGCCTCCACCCGCGCCGCCCTCGGCGAGCGTGCGGACACCACCGGCCCCCTCATCGCAGCCTGGCTCGGTGAGCGGGGCTTCGAGGTCTACGGCCCCGTCGTCGTGCCCGACGGCGAGGAGGTGGGCGCAGCCATCCGGTCCGCCGTCCGGCGCGGCGACGCCGTCGTGCTCACGACGGGCGGCACCGGCCTCACGCCGACCGATCGCACGCCCGAGGAGACGCGCGGTGCGCTCACCTTCGAGATCCCCGGCCTCGCCAACGCCATCCGCACGTCGGGCCTGCCGGACGTCCCGACGACCGTGCTCAGCCGCGGGCTCGCCGGCGTCGCGGGATCCTCGCTGGTGGTGAACCTGCCCGGGTCCACCGGCGGTGTCCGCGACGGGCTGGAGGTGCTCGACGGGGTGCTGCTGCACGCGCTGGACCAGATCCGCGGCGGCGATCATGGTTGAGGTCGTCATCGCGCAGGTCACCGAGGACCCCATCGACCTGCCCGCGCACGAGGCGGCGGTGACGCGCGCCGAGGCGGGCGCGGTCGTGGGTTTCGTCGGCGCCGTCCGCGATCACGACGGGGGCCGCGGCGTGACGCGATTGGAGTACTCGGCGCACCCCAGCGCCGGGCGGGTCCTCGCCGAGGTCGTGCAGGCCGAAGCGGACGCCGCGCAGGGAGTGCGGGCGGTCGCCGTGTCGCACCGCGTGGGCCCGTTGGCGATCGGCGACGCCGCGCTGGTGGTCGCCGTGTCGGCGGATCACCGCGCCGCCGCCTTCGCGACCTGCGCGCGGATCGTCGACGCCGTGAAAGAGGCGCTGCCCGTCTGGAAGCACCAGCTGTTCGGGGACGGAACAGACGAATGGGTCGGCAGCGCGTAGCCGCCGACCCACTCGATGCCGGTTCGTTACGAGGTGACCGGAACTACGCGCACGTGGTGACCTTCGTGGGGTCGCACGGGCGCGGAGTGAACAGGGGGACACCGAGGTGTCCGGGGACCACCGGGACGCCGAGCACGCCGTCGGGGATCGTGGCGCCCGGATTCGCCGGGCGCGACGGGACGTTCGCCGTGGCGGGCACGACGGGCCGAACGGGCTTGACGCCCGAGCTGGTGCCGGTCACGCCGACCCCGTCGATGCCGCCGTTGTCGCCGGGCGCGAGCGGATGCCCGGGGCGGCCGATCACGCCGCCGATACCCGCGCCGGGAGCGCCGACGGGGACGCCGCCGACGCCCGCGATGGCCGGGCCACCCAGGCCGCCGGGGATGGTGCCGACTCCGCGGGGTGCGACCGCCCCCGTGACGGGCGCGACGGTGCCGATGCCGCGAGGCGCCACCACGCCGGTGCCGCGCGGGGCGACGGTGCCGGTACCGACGGGCACCACTGCGCCGACCGCGGGCGCGACGGCGCCCACGCCGACCGGCGCCACGACGCCCGCTCCGTTGCCGTTGCCGGTGCCGGTGCCGCGCGGTGCTGCCGGGCGGGTGCCCGTGGCGGGGGCGACCGCGCCGGTTCCCGTGCCGACGGCGCCGAGCCCGGGCACCGTCGAACCGCCGACCCCGCCCACACCGGGAATGACGACCGCGCCGACGCCGGGAACGTTCACCGAGCCGGGCCGGGCGGGAGTGCCGGCCGCAGGCTTCGCCGGGGCGGGCTTCGCGGCCGCGGGGGCCGCTGCGCCCGGTGCGGGCGTCGGCACGGGGGTGGGGTTCGCGCACGGGCAGCCGGGCGCGGCGGAGACCGGAGCTGCGACGACGAGGCCCGCGGCGGCGATCAGTGCGCCGACTGCGGCGATCTTGCCGGCAGTGCGCGAGGTGCGGGGGCGAGCAGTCATCCTGGCTCTCTTCCTACTGTGCTTTGCAGTCACGAAATGTGATCGACAAGAACCTAGCAGATGATGTGCGACTGCAAAACGTTACCTCCTCGTGATCGATTCGGTGTGTCGCAGTTCACATCGTGCGAGCCTGGGGTGAAAGAACGAAGGGACCGACGGCGATGCCGTCGGTCCCTTCGGGGGAAGCGTGTGTGCTTCAGGCTCAGTAGCCCTTGGCCGCGGCCTGCTGCAGCATGGCGAGCACGGCCGGGTCGACCTGCTTGCCACCGTTCTGGGCCTGCGCGATGACCTGCTGGACGTAGGCCGAGTTCGCGGTCTGGCCGGCGACCGGCTTCTGCGCCGGCTTGACGGCCGGCTTCGCGACGGGCTTGGCCGCGGGCTTCACGGCGGGCTTGGCAGCCGGCTTCTGCGCCGCCGGGGTGGCGGGCTTGGCGACGGGCTTCTGCGCGGCCGGGGTCACCGGCTTGGTGACCGGACGCGTGCTGTTCGAGGTCTCGGTGGGGGAGACGGTGCGCTGGGTCGCGGCACCGAGGCCGGTACCGCACGACGGCCACGCGCCCTTGCCCTGGCCTGCGAGGACCTTCTCGCCGATCGCGATCTGCTGCGCGCGGGTGGCCTGGTTGGCGGTGGGCGCGTACTGCGTGCCGCCGTAGGCGGCCCACGTCGACGGGCTGAACTGGAGGCCGCCGTGGTAGCCGTTGCCGGTGTTGATGGCCCAGTTGCCGCCGGACTCGCACGCGGCGACCTGGTCCCACTGGGAATCGGGCGCGGCGTTCGCGGCGGGAGCGGCGAGCGCGAGACCCGCGCCACCGAGCATCGCGCCGGCGGCGGCGATCTTGGCGGCGCTCAGGCTGGTGGTGGACTGCTTGCGGTGACGAGCGGTCATCGTGTGAAGTCATTCCCTCTCTACGCGCGTGCGAAGTTAGCTGTCGGGTTCGAGCGAGAGGCTGCTCGGCCATTGCTGGCTTGACCCCTAGGGCGTGTGCCCTGCGGCGTTGCGGCCGCGGTGGTTCCTCCGCCTTCGTCCAGGTGTAGATCGTGGTGCATTCCCCGAAACGGACACTGGACGAAGCTCTGCGCTGCGCCCGATCGGGTGGCCACTGCTGCGGCCCTCAGCGACGGTAACAGACCCCGGCCCGTGGCCCAACCGTTACCGGACCGTGATTTTGTGGAGTGTGATGGATGTCACGGGCCCGGACGGGCCGGATCGGCTGCCCGCGAAGGGCGGGATCAGCCGCCCGCGAAGGGCGGGAGCACGTCGAGCATCGCCCCCGTCGCCGGCGCGTCGAGGTCGCGGACGGCCACCTCGTCGAGCAGGTAGCTGCAGCGCGTGAGCACACGGCCCAACTCGGGGTGGCGCTCGACCAGAACGTCGGCCACCTCGGCGACCGAGGCACCGTCGGGCATCGGGACGGTCTCCTCGGAGACCCCCGCGGCCGCGCGGGCGGCGGCGAAGTAGCGGATCAGCACGCGTCAGCCACCGATCGCGCTCATCGTGCGCGTGGGCTGCAGGAAGGTCGGGTCGTCGATGCCGTGGCCGGCCTGCTTACCGAGCATCGCGGCGGCCCACGCGTCACCGATCTCGTCGTCGGAGGCGCCGCCGCGGAGCAGGGGCTTGAGGTCGGTCTCGTCGGCGGCGAACAGGCAGGTGCGGATCTGGCCGTCCGCGGTGAGCCGGACGCGGTCGCAGTCGCCGCAGAAGGGGCGCGTCACGGACGCGATGACGCCCACCGTCGACGGTCCGCCGTCCACCAGGAATCGCTCGGCGGGCGCGCTGCCGCGCGGCTCGCCGTCCGGCGTGAGGGCGAACTCGCGGCGCAGCTCGGCGAGGATGTGCTCGGCCGTGACCATCGTGTCGCGGTTCCAGGTGTGGTCGGCGTCGAGCGGCATGTGCTCGATGATCCGCAGCTCGTAGCCCGCGTCGAGGCACAGGCGCAGCAGAGGCCGCGCGTCCCCGATGCGCCCCGGTCCCAGGACGGCGTTGACCTTGACCGGGGTGAGTCCGGCGGCCGCGGCGGCCCGCAGGCCCGCCAGCGCGTCGTCGAGGCGGTCGCGCCGAGTGACCCGGGCGTACTCCTCGCGGTCGACGGTGTCCAGGGAGACGTTGACGCGGTCCAGGCCGGCGCCGGCGAGCTTCCCGGCGTGTCGGGCGAGGGAGAGGCCGTTCGTGGTCAGCGAGATCTCCGGACGCGGCTCCAGCGCGGCGGCGTGCGCCACGATCCGGTCGAGGTCCGCCCGCAGCAGCGGCTCACCTCCGGTGAATCGGACCTCGGTGATGCCCAGGTCGCGCACCGCGATCGTGATGAGCCGGTCGATCTCGGGCCCCGTCAGGACGTGTTCGCCGGCCAGCCACGGCAGCCCCTCGGCGGGCATGCAGTAGGTGCAGCGCAGGTTGCACCGATCGGTCAGCGAGACGCGCAGGTCGCGTGCCACGCGGCCGTACTTGTCGATGAGGGGTTTCACGGCTGCTCGCGGTCCTCGGCGCGGCCTCCCAGGACCACGGCGACCACACCCACGAGGAAGCCGACCGGGGTCAGCGGGGTCAGTGCGTACACCCAGGTGGGTGCAGTGGCGCCGTGCGCGAGGAGGGGAGTGACGAACAGGGCGGCGATCGCGATCAACCCGATCGCGAACAGCGCGATCGACACGGAGACGGCGACGGAAACGGACTTGCCCACACGTCTAGACTAGTCCCAGTGCGTCTCGCAGTTCGCGGGGCGCGTTTTGTTGTTCTTTGAGCGCAGAGCAGGTGACGAAGACATGCCTACCGGCAAGGTCAAGTGGTACGACACGGACAAGGGTTTCGGATTCCTCTCCCAGGAGGGCGGGGAGGACGTCTACGTCCGTTCGTCCGCGCTGCCCGACGGTGCCGACGGCCTCCGGCAGGGCCAGCGGGTCGAGTTCAGCATGGCCGCGGGTCGTCGCGGCCCGCAGGCGCTGACGGTGACCGTGCTCGAGCCCGCCCCGTCGGTCTCGCGCGGCGCAGGTGCGGGCGCGGCGGGTGCTGCGCGCAGCCGCCGGCCGGCGGCGAACCGTCGTCCCGCCGAGGAGCTGAACGTGCTCATCGAGGACATGATCCAGCTGCTCGACGCGGGCGTGCAGCCCGAGCTGCGCAAGGGCCGCTACCCCGACCGCAAGGCCTCCGAGCAGATCGCCAAGGTGCTCCGCGAGATCGCCCGGGAGCTGGACTCCTAGTTCCGCGGGTCGACGGTCCGCGGTGGGCCGCTGCCGCGGGCGAAGCGGATGCGGGAAGCCATCCGCACCCGAATCGCCCGATGGCTGGGGTTCCGGAAGGGTGAAGTGCCGCCTGGGGGCCTCGGCTACGGCTTCTGGACCAGGGCGAAGTCCTTGGTCACGCTGGCAGCGAGAGTGTCGATGCCCCACACCGCCTGGGCGATGAATGCGCCGGACGAATCCTGGGCGGCCGAGGGGACGTTGATCTCGACGGCCGCGAGGAGCAGGTCGTGGGTGGACTTGAGAACCAGTGTGGCCCGCTCCGGCTCGAGGTGCGTGATGGTCTCCAGCGTCGCCTTGCCGAGCTTGGTGTCGTACCGCTGCACGGTGAGGAACCACGGAAGCTTGGTGATGTACTCGGGTAGGGAGATCACGAGCGCCTGACCGGGCTCGACGGACATCCTCGCCGGCTTGCGCGGCTGGTCGCACTGCAGTGCGCGCACGTCCGCGCAGAACTGCATCGGTGCGACCTGCTCGTACTGCCCGCCCACGGCGGCGCTGAGCGCGGGCCGGGGCTTGGGCTCGGCCCGCTTGTCCAGCGCGGCGCTGATCGTGAACGCGAACAGCACGGCCGCTGCGACGATGAACACCACCCCGGCGATGAGGACGTTCCGGCTGGGCTTGATCATCGAGCGACCTCGTTCATCGTGGGTGGGTGTTCATCGTGGGCGGCACGTGTTCGGGGCGCTTGCCGCCGAAGTTCGGGACGAGCGAGCCGCCCCGGTAGGTGAGGACCGTCTGCACGGTGCCCACCACCATGATCGCGGCGACGGTGGCGAAGCCGATCCACAGCGTGGGCGGCAGCAGCACGCCGAGCGCGGCACCGCCGACCCAGCCGAGCTGCAGCGCGGTCTCCGAGCGGCCGAAGGCCGACGCGCGGGACTCGTCGGGCAGGTCGTCCTGGATCGACGCGTCGAGTGAGACCTTCCCCAACGCGGACACACCCGAGGCGATGAAGGTGACCGCGGCGACCACCACGATGTTGCCGAACACCGCCGCGACGATCGCGCCGACGGTGGCGGCGATCGTCGTCTGCACGACGATGCGCGCAGGCCGGGGCAGCTGCAGCCGCGCGCCGATGCCGTTGCCGATGAAGTTGCCCACCCCCGCGGCGGCGCCGACCGCACCGATCATGGCGAGCGAGGCGAACGGATCGCCGCCGGCCGCCGTCTGCGCCTTGCTGTAGAACGCGATGTACAGGGTGAGGAAGCCGGTGAGCACGCGGATCGTGGTGTTTCCCCACAGTCCGGTCACGACGCTGCGGCCCAGCGGCGCGCGCAGGTTCTTGAAGGCGGCGCCCAGCTTCGCGCGGCCGGTCTCGGTCTCCTGCTCGGCCTCGCGCGCCATGGCACCGGTGTAGGACAGCGTGGTCGGGACCTCGCCGGAGGTGTTCTCGACCCGCTTGGGGATGCGCATGCACAGCACCGCTCCGGCCACCGCGAACGCCATCAGCGCGTACATGCCGCCGGGGATGTGCAGCATCCGGCTGAGCCCGAACTCGGCGCCGGACGCGATCGCGCCGCCGAGGCCCGTGCCCGCCACCAGCCCGAACAGGGTCAGCCGCGAGTTCACCCGGGCGAGGTCGATCGACGGTGGCAGCACCCGCGGCACGACCGCGGACTTGAGCACCGAGAACGATTTGCTCATCACCATCATCGCGAGTGCGCAGGGATAGAGCACCCAGGGATCGAAGTTCACGGTGTTCGCCACCGGGTCGTACTCGCAGTTCGTGATGAGCAGGACCGCGAGCCCGACGCGGATCACGAAGGACGCCGCGAGGGCCATCCGCCGGCCGTGCTGGATGCGGTCGAGCAGTGGTCCCATGAACGGCGCGATGATCGCGAAGGGCGCGATGTTCACCAGCAGGTACAGCGCGACCTTCGACTTGGACTCGGCCTGCGCCGCCGCGAAGAACAGGGTGTTGGCCAGCGCGACCATCATCGCGGCGTCGACGGCGTTGTTGAGGATCACCGGGTAGGTGAGCGCGGTCAGACCGGACTTGTCGGCACCGTCGGCGGTGGTGGCCCGGTGCCACTTCGCGATCCCGGCCTCGGTGATCTCGCGCCCGCGCATCGCCGCCACGCGGGTGACGGTGATCTTGCGCGGCATCCGCCGCTGCTCGTCCTCGGTCGCGCGCCGCTCGGACGGGGTCGGGGTGTCCTCGAGGGGAGGGAGGTGATGGTTGGACACGTACTGCGGGCGGTGCGGTTCGCCGTTCGACGGTGGCCCCTGCCGCGGCGACTGCCCGCTGTGCGCACGCGGAACCGACCCCGGACGGCGCCGGGGCTCGTCGGGGGGATACTGCTGCTGCCCCGGATGACCGCTCACGCGGACCATTGTTCCGCATCGGCGACGGCGCCGCCGACACCGGTCGTTCGCCGCCCGCGTGCACCGGCGATCCCGGCGTCCGGCACAATCACTCAGGTGAGTTCCGCATTGCAGTCAGGTGCCGCGGTCGACCTCGCGCGTGCCGTGCTGGAAGCCGAGGAGGGCGCGCCGGTGGGTGCGCACGTGGCCACGGTCGTCGAGGACGAGTTCGCCGTGGCCCACTACTTCGAGGCGAACCTGCCCGCGTACCGCGGCTGGCAGTGGTGCGCCGTCATCGCCGCCACGCCCGGTGGCGAGCTGACGGTGTCCGAGACGGCGCTGCTGCCCGGCCCCGGGTCCCTGACCGCCCCCGAGTGGGTGCCGTGGGATCGGCGGGTCCGCGCGGGCGACCTCGCTCCGGGCGACGTGCTGCCGCCCCGGGAGGCCGACGAGCGCATCGAGCCCGGGTACACCCTCTCGGGCGACCCGGCGGTCGACGAGGTGGCCGGCGAGATCGGTGTGAACCTCGAGCGCGTGATGTCCCGGATCGGCCGCGTGGACGCGGCGGAGCGGTGGTTGGCCGGAGCGTTCGGCCCCGAGTCGGAGATGGCCCGCTCCACCCGGTACCACTGCGGCGACTGCGCCTTCTTCCTGCCGCTGGCCGGCGTGCTGGGCGCGGCGTTCGGCGCGTGCGGCAACGAGTACTCGGCCGACGGGCACGTCGTGCACGCGCACTACGGCTGCGGCGCGCACTCGTCGGTGGCGGCACCGTCGGGCCAGGGGAGCCCGGCCTACGAGCCCTACGACGACGGCGCAGTGGAGAAGGTCCCTGTCGAACACGGCTGAGCGGGACCCCTTCGGGACCGCCGCGCTGCGGGCGGCCGTGCTCGCCGCCTGGCGTGATTCGCCCACCCGCGCGGCCGAGGACCTCGCCTCCGAGTGCGATCTGGTCGACGTCGGCTATCGCGACCGGGTCGCCGTCGAGCTGGCGCAGAACGCCGCCGACGCCGCGACCGCGGCCGGCGTCCCGGGCGAGCTGGCCGTCTGGGCCGAGCCCGACGGGGTGCACGTCGCCAACACCGGTACGCCGCTGTCCACGGCGGGCGTGGCCTCGCTCGCCGCCCTGCGCGTCTCCCCGAAGGCCGACGGTGCCGCGGGCTCCGTCGGCAGGTTCGGCGTCGGCTTCGCCGCGGTCCTCACGGTGACCGATCACGTCGAGATCCGTTCCGCGGAGGGCGGGATCGCGTTCTCCGCGGAACGCTCACGCGCCGACGCCGGCCGGGCCGAGGTCGCCGTGATGCGGCTGCCCTACCCGCTGGACACGCCGCCCCGCGCGGGCTTCGCCACCGAGATCGTGCTGGTGGGCGCGGATCCCGCGCTGGTCGGCGAGTTCGCCGAACAGGCCGAGGACCTCCTGCTGGACCTGCCCGCGCTGGCCGCGGTCGTCGTCGAGGGGGAGCGGACCGGGCGTCCCGACCTGGTCGAGGGACACGGCCCGCACGCGCGCTGGGTGATCGGCGCCGACGCGCGGTTCCTGCACGCGCCGACCCGCACCGACGAGCCGCTGACCCTGCCCGTGCGGGTCATCGCCGACCTGCCGACCACGCCCGACCGCCGCCGCCTGCACCCGGATGCCGACATCGCGCGCGCGGCCCGCGGCTACGCCGCCTTCGTCGCCTCCCGGCCCGACCCGATGCCCCTGCTCCCACCGCGCCGCCCGCCCGCCGGGGCCGTCGACGCGCTGCTCCGCGAGGTGATCGAGGACGAGTTGCGCGGGCACGCCTGGGTCCCCGGGCCCGACGGTGCGCGGCTGCGCCCGGACCGCGCCGCGGTGCTGCCGGGGCTCACCGACGAGCTGTTCGCGCTGCTGTCCGAGACCCTGCCGCTGGTGCCGCCGGCGTTCTCGTCGGCGCCCGACGCGGCGCGGCTGATCGCGCTCGGTGCGCGCGAGCTGACCGCCGCCGACCTCGCCGACGCGATGCCCCGCGATCGCGAACCCGGCTGGTACGCAGGGGTGTACGGGGCGCTCGACGCGGCACGCCTGTCTGCGGACGATCTCGGCGCGCTGCCGGTCCCGCTCGCCGACGGCCGTGTCGTCACCGGTGCGCGCGGCGCGGCGCTCGTCGCGGGCGGCGCCGATGCGCTCGCCCTCGTCACCTGGGCCCGCGTCGTGCATCCGGCCGCGCAGCACCCGCTGCTGGAGCGGGCCGGTGCCCGCCGGCTCGCGGCCGCGGACCTGCTCGGCGATCCCGCGCTCCGTGAGGAGGTCGGCCGGATCGACTGGGAGGCGGGGCCCTCCGACGAGGACGTCGAGCTCACCGAGGCCGTGCTGGGCCTGCTGGGGGAGGACGGCATCGTCGGGCCCGGTTGGCTGGGCGCGCTCCCGGTCCCGGGCGACGACGGTGCGCTGTACCCCGCGGATGAGCTCCTGGCCGCCGGGGCTCCGCTGCGGGCCGCGCTCGGGGCGGACCACCCGTACGGCACCGTCGACCCGGACTTCGAGGCGCGGTACCCCGCCGCGGCGCTGCGGGCGATCGGGGTGGGCTGGTCCTTCGGCGTGCTCCGAGAGGCGCTGCCGACGGAGCCGGAGCCGAGCCTCGACGGTGCCGAGGACTGGTGGGCGCAGCTGCCCGGCGAGCCGGACGAGCTGGTCGCGGTGCGCGACCTGGACCTGGTGGAGCACTGGGATCCCGCGCTGGCGCTGATCGCGGAACTGCCGGGCGTGCTGGATGATCCGGGCGGTTACACGGCGTGGTGGTTGCGCACGCACACCGCTCTGGGGCGCTTGCGCTCATCCGACGACGACTCCTTCGCGGGCCTGCTGGACCCGTGCACGCACCCCGACGGGGGCCGCCTGCGCGCGGCGCTGTTCACCGCGGTGCGCGGTGAGGCGGACGCGCAGGTCCTCGCCGACGCGCTGGCCGACCCGGATCGGTCGCCGACCCCGGCAGTGGTGTTCGCGGCGCACCGGGCGATCGCGGGGCATCGCCTGGCGCGGTTGCCCTCTCGGGTTCGGGGCATCGACGGTGCGGTCCTCGACGCGGACGCCGCCGCCGTGCTCGACGTGCCGCACGCGCGGTTCACCGCCGACGGCCTGGTCTTCGGCGGGCTCGACGTGGCCGCCGACCTCGCGGACACCCTCGACCTGCCGCTGGCCGGCGCGGAGCCGATCGAGATCGTCAGCGGCGGTGACCGGTTCGTGCGCGGCGCACATCCCGGGGTGACGCTGGCGCAGGCCCTCGGTGAGCTGCCGGACGCGCCGGAGACGGAGATCCACGAGGAGCTCATCGTGCGGGTGGCCGTCGGGGAGCGGCGGGTGCCGTACGTCCTCGAGGAGGGTGTCCTGCACGTACAGTCGGGTCGATGGTGATGCAGGACGGAGCCTGGCCGAATCCGGTCGACCGGGCGGTGCTCGACTGGGTCGTGTCGATCCGGTCCGAGGCGCTGACGGCGGTGGTTCGCGCGATCACGACGGTGGGCAACACGGTGCCGATGTTCGCGATCGCGATCGTGGGCTTCCTCGTCCTGCTGTACCGGGGCCGCATCGGGTGGGCGCTGTACTGCGGCCTGACCTCGCTGTCGGGCCTCTTCCTGATGATCGGCGTCAAGAACGCCCTCGGCCGGGAGCGGCCGCCGATCCCTCCGCGGCTGCTCCAGATCGACAGTCTCAGTTTCCCGTCCGGGCACGCACTGAACTCGATGGTGGTGCTCACGACCCTCGCGGTGGCCGCCCACGCGCTCACCGGCAGGCGGTGGCCGCTGGCCGCCGCACTGGCGGGCTCGATCGCGATCGGCCTGAGCCGGGTGTACCTGGCGGCGCATTGGATGACGGACGTGTTGGCGGGCTGGGCGATCGGGCTGGTGGTGGTGGGGCTGGGGTTCGCGGTGCGCGCGGCGGTGCTGCGCCGGGTCAGACCAGCCCGCGCTGCGCCCCTCGATCGCCCCGGAGGGCCGCCCGCCGCTGCAGGGTGAGGACCGTCGCGCCGAGGATCCCGACCCCGACGCCGCACGCGCACACGATCCACGCCGCGCCGAAGGTGTTCCGGGCGAGCAGCGTGACGACGAAGAATGCCGCGAACAAGATCGTTCCGGCGATCACGACCGGGCGCGGTTCGGTGAGAGTGCGGGGAAGTTCAGGGGCTTCCGTGACGTGTTCGGGATCGCTTCCTTGAAGGTTCACGGGTTCTCCCGGGGTTCGTGCGCGGAAAACATTCTGACGGATGTAGTCTAACGCCGTGACTGACAATGACGATCGGCTGGCTGGAGAACTCGCGCTGGCCACCGTGCGGTTCGCCCGCCACTTGCGTGGCCGGCGGCGTGATTCGCTCGTCTCCTTGACGCAGCTCTCCGCACTCAACGCTCTTGCGAACGACGGGCCGCTCACGCCGGGCCAACTCGCCGCCCGCGAGCGGGTGCAGCCGCCGTCGATGACGCGGGTCATCGCATCCCTCGCGGACCTGGGGCTGGTGCGGCGAGCTCCGCACCCCACGGACGGGCGTCAGGTGATCGTCAGCCTCTCGGACGAGGGCGAACGGGTCATCACGGGCGAGGCCGCGGCGCGCGAGGCGTGGCTGCGCGGCAAGCTCGCGGACCTCACCGCGGAGCAGCGGTCCACGCTGAACGGCGCCGTGGACATTCTCAACGGACTCATTGCGGCCGAGGAGAAGTAAGGCGGATTCACCCGGTTTCATCATCAGGCCCTATCGGATTGATTCCGATAGGGCCGTTCCTTTTCTCGGGCAATTACTTATTCATGGGATGAATTTCTCGGCGGGTTAGAACGATGTGCCGAGTTCCGGTTGCCGGGAGGTCGAGAAAATCCGCAGCGCGGTGCTTTCTCCGGCGAACCGCCCGGCGCGGTCCAGTGTGCTCGGCGCCGTCGCGCCCAGGTACAGGCCGGCCAGGGTGGGCCCCGTCATCGAGACCGACGGTGCCTCCTCCGTCGCCCGGCAGCGCGCCGTGCCGCCGGAGACGGTGAGCCGGTACGGGACCCCGTCGACCGCGAGCACGAGGTCGCCGTCGCTCTCGTAGGTGCGGGCCTCGAGCGCCGCCGGCACGTCCAGGAACTTCAGCCACAGCCGGTCCTTGCGGTCGGTGGTCTTCACCGACCGCGGGTCGACGAGCATCTCGCGGAGCGGATGGTCCGAGGGCAGGTCGGCGGTCACCACGTCGAAGATGTCCAGTCCCAACACGGTCTGCCAGAGGTCGGCGGCCGCGTCGTCGGTCAGCGCCTTGACGTCGTCGAGCTGCGCCCGGTCCTTCTCGTCCACCCGGTAGGTCACGAAGCCGTCGGGGTGCAGCAGGTACCGGCGGGCCGAGCCGCCCCAGCGCGCCCACTCGGGATCCGCGTGGAACAGCTCCCAGAACTGCTCCGCCGAGACGGATCCCGGTGTCGCGGCGTGCCAGCGGCGGTACAGCTCCTCGACGCGCTCGCGGGCCGCGTCGGCCTCGACCGCGCGGGAGCGCAGCGGACCGGGGAGCGGATCGCGCAGGCGCGCGGTGCGGCGCGCGATCGTCACCTCGTCGACCAGGGTCGCGACGCCGTAGCCGAACCGCTCGTAGATCGTGCCCTCGCTGGCGGTGAGGACCGCCACGGCGGCGCCCTCGGCGCGGTGGCGGGCGTGCAGCTCGTCGAGCATGCTCCGCAGGACGCCCAGCCGCCGGTGGCTGGGCGCCACCGACACCCACGTGACGCCCGGCGCGTCCAGCTGCGCGCCGCCGGGCACCGTCAGGGTCAGCGCGAAGGACCCCGCGACGCCGACCAGGGCACCGTCGGAGCTGTCCCGTGCGACGACGAACCGGTCGAGGTCGAGCGTGCGCCGGATCAGCGGGCGCGCCTCGGTCTCGAACGGGGAGCCGAAGGCGCGCACGTCCTGCGCGAACATCTCCGGCCAGTCGGCCTCGACGGCGGTACGGATCTCGATCACGTGGCCCGATATTAGGCTGGTGGTGTGCAGGCGCAACCGATTTATCCGATTCACGACGCGGATGACCCGCGGCTGAACGACTTCCGCGACCTGTCGGCGGCGGACAGGCGGCCCGATCTGGCGCGCGGCGTCGTGCTCGCCGAGGGCGTGCCCGTGGTGGAGCGGATGCTGGCGTCGCGGTTCGTGCCGCACGCGATCATGGGTGTCGAGTCCAAGCTCGCGCGCCTCGACGGCGTCGCGCCGGAGGTGCCGCGCTACCTCGTGACCGCCGACCTCATGGCGCGGGTGGTCGGCTTCCACCTCAATCGCGGCGTGCTCGCCGCGGCGCGGCGGCCCCGACCGCTCGCGGCGGCGGACCTGCTGGCCGGGGCGCGCACCGTCGTCGTGCTCGAGGGCGTCAACGATCACGAGAACCTGGGGTCGATCTTCCGCAACGGCGCAGGCCTGAGCGCCGACGCCGTGCTGTTCGGACCCCGCTGCTCGGACCCGCTGTACCGGCGCGCGGTGCGGGTGTCGATGGGGCACGTGCTGCTGGTGCCCTTCGCGTACCTGCCCGCGGACGGATGGCCCGGCGACGGCCTGTCGCTGCTGACGCGGCACGGGTTCCGGACGGTGGCGCTCACCCCGTCGGGGGAGACGACGGTGGCCGGGGCGGTCGCCGGTGCCCCGGACCGGGTCGCGTACCTCGTGGGCGCCGAGGGGCCCGGCCTCACTCCGGAGACGATGGCCGCGGCCGATGTCCGCGCGCGGATCCCGATGTCGCGCGGCACCGACTCGCTCAATGTCGCGACGGCCGCCGCCCTGGCCCTCTACGAGCGCGCACGCACGTGAACGCGCCCCGGTCGTTCCCGCCGCGGTATCCGCCGTGGTTCACCGGTGTCGCGGTCGCGACGCTAGTGGCGCTGCTCGCGGGTGGGGTGTTCTCCGGGCTGTTCGTGGCGGTGATGATGGTGAACCGGTGGCTGGGACTGTTCCTCCTCGCGCTGGGGACCGCGGGCTCCGTGCCGGTGCTGGCGGCGTACCGTCGGCGCCCCGTGACGCGATGGTTCTGCGCGGGGTTCGCCGGGGCGGTCGTCATCGCCTGGTGCGCGGTGGTCGGAGCGCTGACGAGCGGGCTGGTCTGAGATCCGGCCAGAAACTTAGGACTACTATCGGACGAGTGCCGAGTGTCTTCGTGTCCCTGAAAGCGAGGAACTACCGGCTCTGGGCGGGAGGCCAGGCGGTCAGCCTGACCGGGACCTGGATGCAGCGCGTCGCCGAGGACTGGCTGGTACTCGACCTCGCACACGGCCGGGGCTGGGTGCTGGGTGTGGTGATGGCGCTGCAGTTCGGGCCGACGCTGTTCCTGTCGGCGTGGGCGGGGCTGCTCGCGGATCGGTACGACAAGCGCCGCATGCTCATGGTCACGCAGACCGCGGCGGCGCTCTGCGCGGCGGCATTGGCGGTGCTGACGCTGACCGGTGTGGTCGAACTCTGGCACGTGCTGCTGCTCGCCTTCGTCTTCGGCTGCAACGCCGCGATCGCGGGGCCGGTCCGGCAGGCCTTCACCATCGAGATGGTCGGGCCGGAGCTGTTGCCCAACGCGATCGGCCTGAACTCCATGGTGTTCAACGCCGCCCGGATCGTCGGGCCCGCGATCGCCGGCCTGCTCATCGCGGGCGTCGGCACCGGCTGGGTGTTCGCCGTGAACGCGGTGTTCACCGGCGCGATCGTGGTGGCGCTGGTGGCGATGCGGCCGGGCGAGCTGTTCCCGTCACCGCCGGTGGAGCGGGCGAAGGGGCAGTTGCGGGCCGGGTTCGCCTACGTCCGGCGGCGGCGTGAGTTGGTGCTGGTGCTGGTCGCGGTGTTCTTCGTCTCGACCTTCGGCATCAACTTCCCGCTGGCGTTGTCGCTGCTGGCGCGGCAGGGGTTCGGGCTGGGCGCCGACGCGTACGGGCTGTTGTCGACGATGCTCGCCGTCGGCACGCTCGGCGGTGCGCTGATCGCCGCCCGCCGCACGGGGATCGCGTCGATGCGGACCGCGCTGATCGGGGGCTGCGCCTTCGGTGTGGCGTCGGTGCTGGCGGGGCTCGCGCCGTGGTTCTGGGCGGTGGCGGTGCTGCTGGTGGGGGTCGGGCTGCTGCAGATGTCGTTCACCACCTCCGCGATGAGCATCATGCAGCTGTCGGTGGACCCCGAGTTCCGCGGCCGGGTGATGGGCATCTACATGCTGGCCTTCCTCGGCGGTACGCCGTTGGGCGCCCCGCTGCTCGGCGCGATCGCCGACGTCACCACGCCCGCCGCGCCGCTCCTGGTGGGCGGAGTGGTCTCCGCGGTCACCTGCGCCCTGTGCGGCGCGTACGCGCTTCGACGGTCCGCATCCGCTCCCACTCCCGCCGCCGCGGAGGCGCCGGAGGAGGTGTAGTCGGCCGGAGCAGTCATGCGCCGGGCGCATGCCTCGCATTTCATCAGGTCACAGGGCTTTGTCGGCCCAGGGGTATACGCGATCTGCATGCCCGCGGGGTTTCGGGTACCGCGAGTGGCGGCCTCACTGGTCAGTGAGCGATCTCGCTGCGCCGATCACAGCGCCCGCTGCGCTGCGCGGCACTTTCCCCGCGCGCAGCGGGCATTTCGGGTGCGGATGCGCTGCCGCACCCGTTTCGCGCGGTCGCACCCTGCATGCCGGGTGCGCTGGCGCATTTCGGGTGCGGATGGCTTCCCACACCCGAAATGCCCGGTCACCCGGGCAGGTGGGATCAGAAGCCGAAGAAGCTGCGGACCTTGCCGCGATCGTCGGGATCCGCGCCCTGGGGCTGATCGACCGGGGGGTGCGGCGCACCGTCGGGCCCGGGGGCCTGGGCCTGCTGCGGGGCCGGAGTGGGGATCTCGGAGGCCAGGACGAAGTCGACGACCTGGACCCGGGCGGGGTCGAGGTCGGCGGCGTCGAGGGGGTGCGTGTAACGGAAGCCGAGGATCTCGCGGTTGGCCTGCTCCGCGAACTCCATCGGGTGGAAGGGCAGCGCGCGCGGGTCGGGGACGACGCCCTCGGCGTAGGTGAGCGGATGCGCGCCGGCCCAGAACGGGCCCTCGAAGAGCTCGGGCAGGCCCTCGTCCTCGAGAATGTCCACGGGATGCGCGGAGAAGGCGCGTTTCGGCGCACCGTCGGCGCGCACGGCGAACCCGCCGACGGCCCGCTCCGGATCCGCGACCAGCAGGAACGTGCGATGCGCGGGGAGCAGGTTCCACCAGGACTCGTCGAGGTCGGATGGTCGGTCCACCCGCAGGCCCTCGTGCGTGACGACCGTCAGCCCGCCCCACGCGGCCACGTACACGTGGCCGGGCAGCGGGTCGGCCGCGCGGGCCAGTGACTCGGGTCGCCCGGCGACGGGGCCGCCGAGCACCTGTTCGGCGATGACGCGGGAGGCGGCCTCGTCGGGCCGTCCGGCGATCGCCAGGATGCCCTTCGGCTCCGCCACGTCGATGAACCAGAGCGTCGCAGCTGTAGCGCCCACGCCCCTAGCCGTTCTTCCCGCCGCGGACCCCGAGCAGCACGTCCTCCCAGGACGGCATCTCGGGATGACGACGCCCGTGTTGGCCCACCGCGGCCGCGGGGGCCTGGGCCGGACGCTCGGCGCGCTCCTCGACCACGCCCTCCACGACCGGACCGCGCGCGACGGGCACGGCCCGCAGGGGCTCGTCGACCGACCGATCGATGCTCCGGAGTCCTTGCCGCGCATCGGGATCGAGCAGGCCGCGGGCGGTGTCGTCGATGGGGCTCGCGGTGCCGCCGTGGGCGCCGGGCGCGTACCGGAAGTGCGCCTGGTTCCGGGACTTGCCGACGCTCCAGCTGATGGCGACGACCCACCGGTTGTCGGCGCCCTTGAAGGCGTCCCACTCGGTGGTGTCGGCGTGCCCGCGCTCGGCCAGCGCCGTGTGGATCACATCGGCGAGGGTGACGTGCATCGGGCCGTCGCCGCGCACGGGATGCGCGAGCTGCGCCATCTCGGCCGCGCGGGAGCGCTCCAGCAACACCGGACCCGCGAACCGCTTGATCCGGTGGTTCGGGGCGCCGGTCAGCTCGGCGATCTCCTCGACGGTGGCGCCCGCACGGATACGGGCCTGGATCTCCCGCGGCGACAGGTCGGCGCCCAGCTCGAGCTCCGTCTGCCCGCCCGTCATTTCGCCGTTCACAGCCGCCTTCAAGGTGTCGTCGATCGGCAGGCGGAAACGTCCCGCGGGGCCCTCGCAGACCACCGACGTCCCGTCGTCGTCCACTCCCGTGACCCGCAACTCCTGCATGAATTCAGGGTAGGTTATCGAATCGTTACGCGCCCGTAGACACGCGCTCGACCACGAAATCGATGCACTTCGTCAGGGCGGTGACGTCCTCGGGGTCGATCGCCGGGAACATGCCGATGCGCAGCTGGTTGCGGCCCAGCTTGCGGTACGGCTCGGTGTCGACGATGCCGTTCTCGCGGAGCGTCTTGGCGACGGCGGCCGCGTCGACCTTCTCGTCGAAGTCGATGGTGCCGACGACCTGGCTGCGCAGGGCGGGATCCGCGACGAAGGGCGTGGCGAATTCGCTGGCCTCGGCCCACTGGTAGAGACGGTCGCTGGAGTCCTTGGTGCGGGCCACGCACCAGTCCAGGCCGCCGTTGCCGTTCATCCACTCGATCTGGTTCGCGAACATCAGCAGCGTGGCCAGGGCGGGGGTGTTGTAGGTCTGGTTCTTGCTCGAGTTGTCGACCGCGATGGGCAGCGACAGGAACTCGGGGGTGTAGCGGCCCGAGGCCTTGATCTCCTCGACGCGCGCGAGGGCGGCGGGGCTCATGAGCGCGACCCAGAGGCCACCGTCGGCGGCGAAGCACTTCTGCGGCGCGAAGTAGTAGACGTCGGTGTCGGCGACGTTCACCGGCAGGCCGCCCGCACCCGAGGTGGCGTCGATCGCGATGAGCGCGTTCTCGCTGCCGGCGAGGCGGCTGACCGGCACCGCGACGCCCGTCGAGGTCTCGTTGTGGGCCCAGCCGATCAGGTCGACGGTGCCGTCGGCCACCAGCTCGGGGGCCGAGCCCGGGTCGCTCGAGACGACGACCGGATCGCCGATGAACGGGTTGCCCTTGGCGACCGAGGCGAACTTGTTCGAGAACTCGCCGTACGTGAAGTGCTGGCTGCGCTCGCGGATCAGGCCGAAGGCCGCGGCGTCCCAGAACGCGGTGGTGCCGCCGTTGCCGAGCACCACCTCGTAGCCCTCGGGGAGGGAGAAGAGATCCTTCAGGCCGTCGCGCACGCGGCCGACGACGTTCTTCACCGGCGCCTGACGGTGGCTGGTGCCGAACACCGACGCGCCGGTCTCGACGAGCGAGCTCAGCTGCTCCGGGCGGACCTTGGACGGGCCGCAGCCGAAGCGGCCGTCGACGGGCTTGAGCGCGGCGGGAATCTCGATCGTCATGCCCTAAATCCTAATGGTGTCCCAACCGGGCACGTCCTCCGGCTGCCGCGGACCCTGCCCGATGTACTGCGCGGACGGGCGGATGAGCTTGGCCGCGCGCTTCTGCTCCAGGATGTGGGCGCACCACCCGGCCGTGCGGGCGCAGGTGAACATCGCGGGCATCATCCGCACCGGCACGCCCGCGTAGTCCAGCACCACAGCCGCCCAGAACTCGACATTGGTCGAGATCGCGCGGTCCGGCCTGCGCTCGGCGAACAGCGCGTTCGCCTCCCGCTCGAGGGCTGCGGCCGCCTCGTAGCGCGGCGCGTTCAGGGTGCGCGCGACGGTCCGCAGGACCTCGGCGCGCGGGTCCTCCGCGCGGTACACGCGGTGCCCGAAGCCCATGATCCGCTCGCCGCGGTCCAGCCGGTCGGTGACGGACCGGCGCGGGTCCCCGGTCCGCTCCACCTCGTCGAGCATCGGGAGCACGCGCGACGGTGCGCCGCCGTGCAGCGGGCCCGACAGGGCGCCGACCGCACCCGAGAGGGCCGTCGAGACATCGGCCCCCGTCGACGCGATGACGCGCGCGGTGAGCGTGGAGGTGTTGAGGCCGTGCTCGGCCGCCGTGACGAAGTAGGCGTCGATGGCGCGCACGTGGTCCGGGTCGGGCTCGCCCTGCCACCGGGTCATGAACCGATGCGTGACATTGGGGGACTGATCGATGATCCGCTGCGGCACTGCCGGTTTCTCCAGGCCGCGTGCCGACTGCGCGACGAAGCTCAGCGTGGTGACCGAGGCGCGCGCGAGATTCTCCCGCGCCGTCGCGTCGTCGATGTCGAGCAGCGGCTCGTACCCCCACAGCGGCCCGAGGATCGCGAGGCCGGCCTGCGCGTCCACGCGGACATCGCCGCTGTGGATCGGCAGGGGGAAGGGCTCGGCGGCGGGCAGCGGGTTGCCGAACTCCCCGTCCACCAGCAGGCCCCACACCTCGGCGTAGGTGACCTGGTTGCGCACCAGATCGGCCACGTCGACGCCCCGGTACCGCAGCACCCCGCCCTGCTTGTCCGGCTCCGCGATCTCGGTGGAGAACGCGACCACGCCTTCCAGTCCGCCGGGAATCTCAGTCATGCGCCTAACCTTAGTGGCGTGGACCTCACGGCGATGCGCGAGAAGTACGACGGTGACCCGTTCGATCTGCAGCCCGAGGACCTCGCGGCCGGCTGGGTGCCGCTGTGGCGCTCCTGGTTCGACGAGGCCGTCGCCGCGCAGGCGCCCGAGCCCAACGCGATGGTGCTGGCCACCGTCGACGATGCGGGGCTCCCGGCCACCCGAACCGTCCTGTGCAAGGGGCTCGACGAGCGCGGCGTCGTCTTCTACACCAACTACGGCTCGGACAAGGCCCGCGCGCTGGAGGCGAATCCCGTGGCGGCCGTGACCTTCCCGTGGATCGCGATCCACCGGCAGGTGCACGTGCGCGGCGCGGTGACGAAGGTGCTCCCGGAGGAGACGGCCGCCTACTGGGCGGAGCGGCCCCGGGGCTCGCAACTCGGGGCGTGGGCGTCGGACCAGTCGCGGCCGGTGGCCTCGCGGGCCGAGATGGCGGACCGGTTCGCCGAGGTCGAGGCCCGGTTCGAGGGCGTGGACGTGCCGGTGCCGCCGGAGTGGGGCGGCTACCGCATCGCGCCGCAGGTCGTCGAGTTCTGGCAGGGCCGGGAGAACCGCGTGCACAACCGCGTGCGGCTCGTCGCCCCCGACTACGCGGCGGTGCGCCTCCAGCCCTGACCGCCGCAATTGAACACCGTTATGGAGAGGGAAACCGCAGGTCGGATTCTCCATAACGGTGTTCAATTGCGGGTGGGTCGTGAGGAAGTCGTAGGATCTTTCGGTGCCGAGACTCCTGGCGGATACGCGTCCGCTCCGCAATCCCGACTACCGGCGGCTGTGGTGGACGGGGATCGTCACCGTCATCGGGGCGCAGCTGACGGCCGTCGCCGTCCCCGCCCAGATCTACGCGATCACCGGATCCTCGGCGTACGTCGGCCTGACCGGCGTCTTCGGCCTGGTCCCGCTGGTGATCTTCGGGCTCTGGGGCGGCGCGATCGCCGACGCCCTCGACCGCCGGCTGGTCATCATCGGCACCACGCTCGGGCTGGCCGGCACCGCGCTGCTGCTGGCCGTGCTGCCGAACAACGTGTGGCTGATCCTCGGCGCCTTCGCCCTGCAGCAGGCCTTCTTCGGTGTCAACCAGCCCACCCGCTCCGCGATCTACGCCCGACTCGTCCCGCCCGAGCAGCTGCCGGCGGCGAACTCGCTGAACATGACCGTCATGCAGTTCGGCGCCATCGCCGGGCCGATGCTGGGCGCGCCGCTGATCCCGATCATCGGCGTGCACTGGCTGTACACGCTGGACGCCGCGTCGCTCATGCTCACCCTGTGGGCGGTGTGGCGGCTGCCGTCGATCAAGGCGGAGGACAGGGGACAGTCGCTGGGGCTCAGTTCGGTGATCGACGGCTTCCGTTACCTCGCCGGCCACAAGGTGCTGCTGATGAGCTTCGTCGTCGACATCATCGCGATGGTCTTCGGCATGCCGCGGGCGCTGTTCCCGCAGATCGCGCACGAGAACTTCGGGGATCCGATGGAGGGCGGCTTCGTGTTCGGGGCGCTGTTCGCAGCGATGTCGGTGGGCGCCGTGCTCGGCGGCGTGCTCTCCGGCTGGACCTCACGGGTCTCGCGGCAGGGGCTGTCCGTGATCGTGATGATCGTGCTGTGGGGCGCCGCGATGGCCGGCTTCGGCGTGGCGGCCCACTTCAGCTGGCTGTGGGCGGCGCTGGTGATGCTCGCGCTGGGCGGTGCCGCGGACATGTTCTCCGCCGCCTTCCGCACCACGATGCTGCAGGAGGCCGCCACCGACGACGTCCGCGGCCGCCTGCAGGGCGTCTTCACAGTGGTCGTGGCCGGTGGGCCGCGGATCGGCGACGCCGCGCACGGCGCAGCGGCCGCCACCGCCGGTGCCGCGATGGCCGCCGCGGGCGGCGGCGTGCTCGTGATCGTGTTCACGGTGCTCGCGGCGCTGGCCGTGCCCGCCTTCGTCCGCTACCGCGTCACGCGCTGAGCCCCCAGTATCCTGCGCGGTATGAGGATGCAACGGATGCTCACCGTCGTCGCTGCGATGCTGCTCGCGCTGGTCGCGGTCGCCGGGTGCAGCCGTTCCATCGCGGGGACGGCGGTCCCGGCACCGTCGGGCGAGGCGGGGCGACGGCGACCACCGGATCGGACGACGGTGCCGTCCGCGTCGGGACGGGTGGGCTGAAGATCACCGTCTACCTGGACTTCCTGTGCCCCGCCTGCAAGAACTTCGAGACGACCTATGGTGCGGACATCACGACCGCGGTCCGGGCGGGGCGGCTGACCGTCGAGTACCGGCCGGTGAGCTTCCTCGATCGGCTCTCCGCGAGCGGTGACTACTCCTCGCGGGCGCTGCAGGCCTTCCTCGAGGTGGGCCGCGGCAGCGGGACCGACGCGACGCTGGGCTTCGTCAGGTCGATGTTCCTCTCGCAGCCACAGGAGAGCGGGGCGAGCGATCTCACCAACGCGGAGATCGCGACCCTCGCGGGCGCGTCCGGCACCGGCGATGCCGCGGTGGCGAAGATCCGTGACGGGGCGACCGGGGTCGACGGGAAGGCCGTGGGCGCCGCGAACCTGAAGCTGCTCACCGCCGCCGGCGGTACCGGCACCCCGACGGTGCTGCACGACGGTGAGCAGGTCTCGCTCAGCGATCCGGCGTGGCTGACGAAGATCACCGGCTGAGCGAATCCGCTACACCGGGAAGGACACCCCGGTGAGCTCCTCGGACACGGCCCACAGTCGACGCTGCAGGTCCAGGTCGAGCGACTGGGCGCTGGAGGTGACCAGCCGCGGGGCGCCGCGACGCTCGCCGGTGGCGTCGGGCCCGTAGTACTGCCCGCCGAGGACGGACGGGTCCGTCGCCGCCCGCAGTTGCGCGAGCGCGCCGTGCGCCGCGTCGTGCGAGAACAGGGGAGCGGCGACCTGGGCGAACTGCAGGGCCTTCGGTAGGTTGCGGACCAGCTCGGTGTCGGCGATGCCCGGGTGGGCCGCGACGGCGACTGTGCCCCGCTCGCCCGATGCGCGCGCCTCGAGGCGGCGCTGCAGCTCGTAGTGGAAGAGCAGGTTCGCGAGCTTGCTCTGCCCGTAGGCCGCGACCCGCTCGTAGGAGCGCTCCCACTGCAGATCGTCGAAGTGGATCGCTGCGCGGATGCGGTGGGCGAGGGAGGCCACCGTCACCACGCGCGAGCCGGGAACGTCGAGCAGTAGATCGAGAACCTGTGCGGTCCAGGCGAAGTGGCCCAGATGGTTGGTGCCGAACTGCAGCTCGAAGCCGTCGGCGGTGGTCTGCTTCGGCGGGTACATGACGCCCGCGTTGTTGACCAGCAGGTCGATCCGGGGCGTGCTCTCCCGCAGTTCCGCGGCGGCCTCGCGCACCGATTCCAGCGAGCCGAGGTCCAGGCGCTGCAGGCGCACCGTCGCACCCGGGGCGGCCGCGGCGATGCGCCGGACGGCCTCCGCGCCCTTGTCCGGGTTGCGGACCGCGAGCACCACCTCGGCGCCCTTCTGCGCGAGCACGCGAGCCGTCTCGAAGCCCAGGCCGGTGTTGGCGCCGGTGACGACGGCGACCCGTCCGGCCTGGGTGGGAACGTCGTTCTCGGTCCAGCTCATGTGTACTCCTGCTGCGTCGGCGACGGTTAATAGACCGTCGGTCTGTTGTGCCACCACGGTAGAAGGCCACCGTTCCGCTGTCAATAGACCGACGGTCTGTAAAATCGATCCGTGGGATTCCAGCGGGCGCGCACCGAGCAGCAGCGGCAGGAGCGGCGGGAGGCGATCCTGGCCGCGGCCGCCGCGATGCTCGGCGAGATGCCCGTGGTGGCGCTCACGCTCAACGAGCTCAGCCGCCGCGTCGGCCTCGCGAAGTCGAACGTGCTGCGCTACTTCGAATCCCGCGAGGAGGTCCTGCTCGAGGTGCTCACCCGCTCGGCGACGGGATGGATCGCAGAACTCGATGAGGCCTGGACGGCGGAGGAGCCGGACGCCACTGCGCCGGCCGCCGAGCGCATCGAGCGGTTCGCGGCCGTCTACGCCCGCGTCGCCGCCGCGCGGCCGGAACTGCTCGACCTCCTGGCCGCGCAGGCCTCCGTCCTCGAACGCAATGTCTCCACCGACGCGATCGTGCGGTTCAAGCGCACCGCGCTGGCCGGGATGGAACTGCTGGGGCGGGTTCTGCGGCGGGCGGTTCCGGAGCTGGGCGACGCGGCGCCCGCCGTGTGCGTCTTCCTCGTCACCCTCTCGGGCACCGTCTACACGCAGGCCGAACAGTCGCACGTCTGCCAGAGCGCGTATCTCGTGGACCCGGAACTGGCCGTCTTCCGGGTGGAGCTGGTCCCCGCACTGCACGCCGCCGTCGCGACGGTGATCGCCGGGACCCTGGCCCGCGGGTAGCAGGGGGTTGCACCGCCGCCGGTGGGGCCGACGCCGCTCGCCCCGGCGATGGCGCCCGTAGGATGACGGCCATGACGGTGCAACCGGGGTTCATCATCGCGGCCGGCGGTTACGTCGCCGAGATCGCGCGCACGGGAGCGGGCCTGCGCGGCCTGCGCCGCGACGGGGTCCCTCTCACCGAGGAGTGGCCGCTGGGTGAGAAGCCGCCGCTGTCCGCGGGTCTGGTGCTCGCGCCGTGGCCCGGCCGCACCGAGGACGGCATCTACTCCTGGGACGACGAGTTGTACCGGCTCGAGGTCACCAGCGACGTCACCGGCACCGCCGACCACGGGCTCGTCCGACGTGTCGACTGGGACGACATCGAGACCGCCGTCGACGCCGTCACCCTCGTCCTCGACGTGGGTCGGCACACCGGCTGGCCCTTCGACCTGCACCTGCGGATCCGCTACAGCGTCGCCGCCGACGGCCTGACCTGCGCCTTCGAGGCGCGCAACACCGGCACCGTCGACCTGCCCTTCGCCGTCGGATTCCACACCTACCTCCGGGTGGGCGCGAGCCCCGTCGACGACTGCACGCTCGAGCTCGGGGCGGAGCAGTGGCAGCCCCTCGGGCCGCGCCTGTTGCCCGACGGTCCGCCGCGCACCGTCGAGGGCTCCGCGTACGACTACCGCGCGCCGCGGTCCCTGGCCGGCGTCCACATCGACACCCCGTTCACCGGCGCGGCCGGCCGGTACGTCCTGCGCGGACCGGACGGGGAGACCGAGCTGTGGACGGCACCGTCGTTGCCGTGGGCCCAGGTGTTCATCGCGGACCCGGACGACGGCAAGGGCTTCCCCGGACGGGGCGCCGACGGTGGACCGGGCCGGGCCGTGGCGGTCGAGCCGATGTCCGCCCCGGGCAACGCGCTGCACACCGGGACCGACGTGATCCGCATCGCCCCCGGGCGATCGTGGACGTCCGAATGGGGGATCAGGTGACACCCTCGTTTTCGCAGAGAACCGCGATACCGCTAGGTTCTAGCCAGGTAGCTTTTATCCGCCGACTACAGCGAGGGGATACGAACATTGTCCACCGATGACAACACCGCGAACGCTACGGTCGCCTACCCTGGCGGCCAGATCGAGCTGCCGATCATCAAGGCGACCGAGGGTGCAGACGGCATCGCGCTCGGGAAGTTCCTCGGGCAGACCGGCCTGAGCACCTTCGACAACGGCTTCGTCAACACGTCGTCCTGCAAGTCGGCCATCACCTACATCGACGGCAACGCGGGGATCCTGCGCTACCGCGGGTACCCGATCGAGCAGCTCGCGGAGAAGTCGACCTTCATCGAGGTCAGCTACCTGCTGATCCACGGTGAGCTGCCGAGCCCGGAGCAGCTGGCGGAGTTCACGGCCAAGATCCAGCGGCACACGCTGCTGCACGAGGACCTGAAGCTCTTCTTCAACGGCTTCCCGCGCAACGCCCACCCGATGCCGGTGGTCTCGTCGGCCGTGAACGCGCTGAGTGCGTACTACCCCGACTCGCTCAACCACAACGATCCGGCGCAGGTCGAGCTCGCGACCGTCCGCCTGCTCGCGAAGTTCCCGACCATCTGCGCCTACGCGTACAAGAAGTCGGTCGGTCAGCCCTTCCTCTACCCGGACAACTCGCTGAGCCTGGTCGAGAACTTCATGCGCATGACCTTCGGGTTCCCGGCCGAGCCCTACGAGGTCGACCCGGAGCTGGTCAAGGCCCTCGACATGCTGCTCATCCTGCACGCCGACCACGAGCAGAACTGCTCGACGTCGACGGTGCGCCTGGTCGGCTCCTCGAACGCGAACCTGTTCACGTCCATCTCGGGCGGCATCAACGCCCTGTGGGGCCCGCTGCACGGTGGCGCCAACCAGGCCGTCCTCGAGATGCTCGACGACATCAAGGCCTCCGGTGGCGACACCTCGGCCTTCATGAACAAGGTCAAGAACAAGGAAGACGGCGTGAAGCTCATGGGCTTCGGGCATCGCGTCTACAAGAACTACGACCCGCGTGCGGCGATCGTGAAGCAGACCGCGGACCGCATCTTCGAGCTGCTCGGCGTATCCGACGAGCTGCTCGACATCGCCAAGGGCCTGGAGGACGTCGCGCTGCACGACGACTACTTCATCGAGCGCAAGCTCTACCCGAACGTGGACTTCTACACCGGTCTGATCTACCGCGCGATGGGCTTCCCGACGCGCATGTTCACGGTGCTGTTCGCGCTCGGCCGGCTTCCGGGCTGGATCGCCCACTGGCGCGAGATGCACGAGGACCCGACCACCAAGATCGGCCGTCCTCAGCAGATCTACACGGGCCACACCGCCCGTGACTACCCCGGTGCATAGATGCCGCCGATCCGTCGCGACAACCTGCACCGCCTGATCAAAGGAGCGTCAATGACCAAGCCGGAGATCGAGTTCATCGAGGGCCCCGCGCCCACCGAGCTCGTCATCAAGGACATCGTCGTGGGCGACGGCGCCGAGGCCCAGCCCGGCAGCGTCGTCGACGTGCACTACCTCGGCGTCGAGTTCGAGAGCGGCGAGGAGTTCGACTCCTCGTGGAGCCGCGGCGAGTCGATCAACTTCCCGCTGCGCAGCCTCATCGCAGGCTGGCAGGAGGGCATCCCGGGGATGAAGGTCGGCGGCCGCCGCCAGCTGATCTGCCCGCCCGCCCTCGCCTACGGTCCCGCCGGCGGCGGGCACCGCCTGTCGGGCAAGACGCTCGTGTTCGTCATCGATCTGCTGGGCGTCAAGTAACAGCAGTGAGTGCGCAGGGCCCCGTACCGTCGTTCGACGGTGCGGGGCCCTGCGCGTCAGTCCACCTCCGCCGCGAGGCGGGCGAGCCGCACCGTCGCGCCGCGGAGGCCGGCGGCATCGTCGAGCGGCTCGAGGTAGCCGACGCGCGTGACGGCCCACCCGCGGGGCGTGTCGACTCGCAGGTCGAGGCCGTAGCGATCGGCGCGCTCGCAGCGGGCGGACGTGGCGTCCGGGTGGCCGCCGAAGCGCCGCGCCATCGCCAGCAGCGAATCCGCATGGTCGTCGTTGAGGTGCCGAACCGCCCCGTCGGACACCGGGCGCACCGGGTCGGGCGCGGCCGTGGCGTAGTCGGCGCCGCTCGCCGAGTCCATGCGGCCGTAGCCGCCGACCCACCGCACTCGCTCGACCCCGAGCACCCACAGCGTGAAGTCGCTGTAGTCGATGTAGTGCCGGGCCGCCGGGACCGCGTCGAGGTGCGCCTGCCGCGCCGCCGCGGCCTCGTCGCCCGCGGGCTCGCGGACCCGCCCGGCCAGGGTGATCCGGGTGTTCGCGAGCGGGTCGTCGGGGGATGCGGGGGCCACGATGGAGACGCTCGCGCGGGGATCGCGCCGCAGGTTGCGGCCGTGTTCGGCCATGTGGGACACGCACAGCACCGGGTCGCCGCCGAGCAGGCCGTAGGTCACCAGCGAGGCCCAGGGCGCACCGTCGGAGGAGAGGGACGCGAGCGTCGCGGTGAACGTGCCCGCCGCGACGGTGCGCGCCTCCTCCGCCGCGGAGGGGCGCGCGGGGCGGGCGATGTCGGTCAGCGGCGGGGCGATCGTGGGAGCGTCGCCGGGGTCGCCGTGGTCTCGTGCGGTCATGGTTCCGAGCGTAGGTGAGAGCTCCGTCTGGATCCTGCCGGACCGGGGATCGACGAGGCGCAGGCCGAGACCCTCGAAGTCCCTGACGTTCCGGTGGCCGGCCCGGCGGCGCAGTCATTGGCTGCGCCGCTACTCGGTGGGTCCGAATTCCACCGTTCGGGGGATGGTGCGGTGGCTGCGGGCGTAGAAGGATGGGACCGGAGTCGTCGCGGTACTCGCGCGGCCGGAGCGGTGGAGGACTGATGAAGACGGTCAAGGTGGGGGCGGCGGCTGCCGCGGTGCTGTCGGTGGCGGGCTTGCTCGCGGCGTGCGGCAAGGATTCGGCGACGCAGGACTCGCCGGTCGCGTTCAGCCCGGTCACGGGCGATCGGTACACGGCGAACCCGGGCGCCTTCCAGACGGACGGCGTGGCCGTGCCGCCCAAGAGCGTGATGATGGTGGGCGACCCGGTGGCCGCGCAGGCCGTCGTGAACTCGGGCCTGCCGCAGGGCACGATCACCTCGACCAGTGACAACACCACGGTCTACTACCCGCCCGTCCCCTCGGACGCGCTCCCCGCCGACATCCGTCCCGTGGCACAGGCCGCGGTGCCGGAGCCGCTCGCCCGGCCCGCGAACACGCGGCCGTGGCAGTACACCCCGCATCAGATCGACGCCTACCGCGCCATCTGCGACACGGGCCGGTGGGGCTCGTGGGTCGCGGGCCCCGAGCATCAGACGCAGGTCTGCTGGAGCGTCTACGGCCGCCAGCTCGGAGTGCGCCCGTGGGCGCCGGGCCAGCCGCGGCCCTGGGACCGGCCGAGCTACCCGAAGCCGTGGTTCGACCCGGGCTTCCGCGCGGACGTGCCCGTGATGTGGATCTACCCGCGCGGCTGGGCGCAGCCGAAGCCGCAGCCGATCATCTCCGTGTCCATCACGATCAACCTCGGCACCAACCCCTATCGCAGGGTCAACCCGCGGTACACCGATCCGTTCTACCCGGTCTGGGCCGTTACTCCCGGCCGCGTCGTCGACGTGCGAGGGCAGGGTGTGATCGTCGCTCCGGTGTACACGACGACCACGACCACGACCACCACGACCACCGTGGTCAGCGCGCCCGTCGCCCCCGGGGTGGTGCTCATGCCGCTGCCGACGTCCGCGAAGGTCGAACCGGTCCTCGCGCTGCCCGGCGCGCCGATCCCCGGCAACGCCAACATCAATCCCACGGTCGTGGCCCCGGTCCCCGCCGCGCTCGACGGTGCCGTGATCCAGGCCGGCAGCCGCGCCGCGGTCGAGGAGGCCGTCGGCACCAGTGTGAAGGTGTCGGTGGCGAGCACGGCCTCGGCGCCGACGACGACGGCGACCACGACCACCGCCGCGGCGGGCACGGCCGGCCGCGGGAGCACGGGCACGACCACCGCGACCGCCACGGGAACCGCCACGGCCCCCGGCTCCGGAACCGCGACCGCCCCGGTCGAGACATCGGCAGCGGCACCGTCGGGGGCGCGGGCCGGTGACCCGAGCACCCCGGCGGGCGCGCCGCCGCCGCCGACCAGCGCGGCACCGGACGCACCGAGCACGACGGTGCCGGCCCCGGCCCCGACGACGGTTGCGCCGCCGGTCACGACTGCTGCCCCGGCCCCGACCACGGTGGCGCCCGTGCCCACCACCGTCGCCCCCGCTCCGACCACGGTGGCCCCTGCACCGACCACGACGGTGCCGGTGCCGACGCGGACCGTCGCGCCGGTTCCGACGACGACCGTTCCCGTTCCCGTGCCCACGCGCACCGTCGCGCCGGTTCCGACGACGACCGTGCCGGTCCCCGTGCCGACCCGCGAGATCCCGACGCGGACCGCGCCGCGGACCACGGTCCAGGCGCCGGTCACGACCACGACGGCGGCCCCCGCGACGTAGCGGGGCGCGCGGACACGGACGCCGTCCGCGTCCGACTGGGACTAAGTTTCGGTTGCCCGAAACCTAGTCTTCGCCTAGCCTTGACATGTGCTGACGAAGACCGAACCCCGGAGGCCGACGACGCTGCGCGGTGTGATGCTGCTCGGCCCGGCGTTCGTGGCCGCGATCGCGTACGTGGACCCGGGAAACGTGGCCGCGAACGTCACGGCCGGCGCCAAGTACGGCTACCTGCTGGTCTGGGTGCTGGTGCTGGCCAACGTGATGGCCGTGATGATCCAGTACCAGTCGGCGAAGCTCGGCGTCGTGACCGGCCGCTCGTTGCCGCAGGTCCTCGGCGACCGGCTGCCGCGGCGGGCGCGGCTCGCGTTCTGGGGACAGGCCGAGCTGGTGGCGGCCGCCACCGACATCGCCGAGGTGATCGGCGGCGCGCTGGCGCTGAACCTGCTGTTCGGGGTGCCGCTGGTGTGGGGCGGGCTCATCGTCGGCGTGATCTCGACGGCACTCCTGGTGCTCGCGGACGGTCGGCGGCAGTACCGCTTCGAGCTGGTGATCATGGGCTTGCTCGCGATCATCGTGGTGGGCTTCCTCGCGGGCCTGGTGGTCGCGCCGCCCGACGGTGCCGCGGTCCTCAGTGGGCTGGTCCCGCGGCTGCAGGGCACGGAGACGGTGCTACTCGCGGCGTCCATGTTGGGCGCCACGGTCATGCCGCACGCGATCTACCTGCACTCCGCGCTGGTCGTGGACCGGCACGGCGCACCTCCCGCGGAGGGGCGGATCGAGCGCGCGCGGCGGCTGCTGAAGGTGACGCGGATCGACGTCGTGCTCGCCCTCGTGATCGCGGGCGCGGTGAACATCGCCCTGCTCGTGCTCGCGGCGTCGAGCCTGTACGGACGGGAGGGCACCGATTCGATCGAGGGTGCCCACGCGGCGGTGCGCGACGCGCTCGGCCCGGTCGTCGCCGGCCTGTTCGCGGTGGGCCTGCTGGCCTCGGGGCTCGCGTCCACGTCGGTAGGCAGCTATGCCGGCGGCACGATCATGGCGGGCCTCCTGCGCAAGCGGATCCCGGTGGTGGTTCGGCGGCTGGTCACGATGATCCCCGCGATCGGCGTTCTGGCACTGGGGGTTCCGCCCACCGAGGCGCTGATCATCTCGCAGGTGGTGCTGAGCTTCGGCATCCCGTTCGCGCTGCTCCCGTTGCGGCGCTACACCTCCGACCGGGCGCTGATGGGGGAGTTCGTCGACGGTGCGCCGCTGCGCTGGGCGTCCGCGGGCGCGGGCGCGCTCATCGTCGTGCTCAACGCCGCGTTGATCTATCTGACCGTCACGGGCTGATTCACGGCCCCTCCGCGCGGCGGTCTTGAGATCACATACCTCCCATGATTCAATAATGGCAATCGAATCATGAAACAAGCGTAGATCGTTCGCGGAGGTAAGTGTCGACATGGCAGTGCGTGCACTGGCGGTGGTGGGCGGTGGCGCCGGCGTCGCCGTGCTCGCCTGCTGGTCGCTGTTCTCGCCTGCCCAGGTCGCCCGCGAGCAGGTCGAGTCGGGCACGCTCGCCCAGGTGGCGGCGGCACCGTCGGACAGTCTGCGCTGCGACGGCGGGCTCAGGGCCGAGGTGGGGGCCGCGCAGACCTGCACGCTGAGTCGCGGCGGCGAGACCTTCGCCGTGGCGCTCACCGTGACCCGCGTCGACGGCGAGCGGGTCGACTGGGACTCCGTGATCGACGGTGTGCCGCGGTCCGGCCGGCGCGTCGCGGTGTCCGAATTGGAGCGGCGCACCCGCGAGGCTCTCGCGCGGGAGCGCCCCGTCGAGGCTCTGACCTGCGACGGGGCGCTGTCCGGGGTCGTCGGGGCCACGCAGAACTGCGCACTGACCTCCGACGGTGCCCGGCATCCGGTGACGGTCCGCGTGGCGACGGTGGACCCCACCCGCGTGCAGTGGGGCGTCACCGTCGCTGGGTGACCCGCTCGTCGTGGGGTTCGGTCGCCGTCAGAACCAGGTCTTCGGGCGGTGTCGACGTTCGTGGCGCAGCCGGTGGTACTCCAGGTGGCGGACGTAGTCGATCAGCGTCGTCGCATCGGCGCACGCGTAGCCGAGCAGCTGATGGTCGAGGTCGTCCTCGGTGAGCTCGCGGGAGAAGAAGTGCCGGTACAGCTCTCGGAAACGCGCGCAGTCGAAGGACTCCTTGTCGCGCTCGTGGATCCGGCGGTACGCCGCGGCCACCCGGGCGCGGTCCGCGACCGGGTCGGACGGCGTCATGGGAACGAATTCTCCGACACGGGCAGCGGAGTCCGCAATCACCCGAACGGACGACACGCGGCCCGCCTGCGCCCGATCAATCGTCGGCGCGGCCGCGCAGACCGTCGAGGATCAAGTCGGCGACGAAGTCGGCGTTCTCCTCCGGCGTGAGCGTGCGTCGGCTGAAGCAGCGCACGAACAACGTGTTCATCAGGGTCGCCGCGAATTCGCGGGCGGGTTCGGCGGGGGAGAAGATCCCGAGGCGCTGCCCGTCGGCGATGACCGGCTCGATCAGCGACGGGAAGTGCAGTTCCTGCTTGAGTGCGACGAGCCCCTCGGCCTCGCTCGCGGTGTCGTAGGAGATGCTGGCGATGAGCGCATCCATGAACGGGCGCTCCTCGACCGTCAGGCGGGCGCAGCGCAGGAGGTGCCGCCGGATCACGGTCGCGTGGTCGGTGCCGAGCGAGACGTCGTCGGCGACGCTCTGGGTGAGCGCGGTGAACCGCGGCCGCAGGGCTGCGATCACGATGTGCGCCTTCGTCGGGAAGAGTCGCTTGAGCATGTCGAGAGGCACGCCCGACGCGTCCGCCATGCCCTCGAGCGTGGCGAGGTAGAAGGTGTGCCGCGTGAATTCGACGGCGGCCGTGTCGATGACGGCGCGCCGTGGATCGTCGGGCAGAGCCGGGCGCAGTGATGCCGCGTCGGCGTCGGGCGCCGCGAGGCTCGCCCCGGCCTCGTCGATGTGCTGGTGGCGGTGCCGGGTGTCGAGGGCCGCGATCGCGATCGCCAACGCGGTCTCGCCGTACAAGGAGTCGGGGACGGCCTCGGGGTCGACGAGGCGCCGGATGAGCAGACCCTCCCGCAGGGCGGTCAGGACGGTCGCGAGCTGCGCGACCGTGAACGGGCGGCGGACCGTCGCCCCGTGTGCGCCGAGGATGCGGTCGTACGCCCGCAGCCGCAGCGCGTCGGAGCGCTCGTACGAGCCGAGGAGCTCGCCGGCGATCGCGGCGTCCGACCGCCCGAGGACGACGGCCAGCAGGCTGCGGACGGTCTCCCCGTCGTCGGCGGAGAAGTCCGCGGTGGCCGATTCACGAATGATCCGGCGCGCATCCCGGACCGTGACGTCCGGTTCGACGGGGACCCCGGGGGTGCCGGCGGGGGCGGAGGCGAGCGCCCGGACGAGCGCGTCCACGAAAGATTCTTTCGTATAATTGCGAAAGAAAGTGGTTTGCGAGGTGCGTGCTTTCGCAATGGCGCGCTCGCTGCGGATGCCGTGCTGGAGAACTTCACCGGGGTTCTCCATAAGAATCTCGATAGCGGCGTCGATCAGCCGGTCCGCCGCCCTTCGCTCCCGCATTCGCGCTCCATTCTTACCTCTGTGACCTGCGAAATGGGAGTTATCACACACCCCGCCGAGTACGTGAATCGTGTCGCAGTGGGGGAGGTGCTGTCAAACGGCTGCCATTGATTCCGTGTCGGACCCGGGTAATACGGTTGTCGTCAGTATTCGCGGTGGTTCGAGAACCGCGAGAAGGGAGTCCTCATGACGGAGGCAACGCTCGAGTCGACCGGGTCGATCGGCACGTCCGCCGCCCCCGGCGTCCTCGTGCGGCCCTACCTCAGCCGGCGCGAGGTCGATGTCCTGGTCGCGTGGCTGAAGGTGACGACCAAGGAGGAGGCGGCGGAGGTGCTGTACATCTCGCCGTCGACGGTGAGCACCCACATCGCGCGCATCCGTGCCAAGTACGTCGCCGTGGGTCGGCCGGCGCGGACGAAGATCGCCCTCCTGGTCCGGGCTCTGCAGGACGGCCACATCGCGCTCGACGAGGTGTAGGGCGGGCTCTCACCCGCAGGGCTGCAGGTATGGCTCACCCGGCGCCAGCCGGTCCCACTCCTCCGTGGTGATGGGTGCGGAGTGCGACGAACAGACCGCGTCGATGACGTGCTGCGGGTTCAGATCCCAGGTGCGCAGGCGCCCGCTGTTGCCGGACGCGACGACCATCGAGCCGTCACCGGTGAACCGCGCGTCGTAGAGGATCGCGCCGTCCACGGTCAGGGACGCCTCCCGCACGGGGACGGCACCGTCGGACAGGTGGTACAGGCGCGCCTCGCCACTGCTGGACGCGACGACGAGCCGCGTGCCGTCGGGGGAGTAGGCCGCACCGTTGACCGAGCCGCTGGGCCCGCCGAACCGGGTGATCCGCGGGTCGCCGTCCGCCGAGACCTCCACCTGCGCGAGGTGGCCGCCGCCCGACGCGGCGAGCAGCAGGGTGTGTCCGTCGGGCGCGACGGCCACGGCGGCGACCGACGCCTCGAAGACGTGGGTGGTGCGCACGGCCCGCGGTGCCGCCGTATCGCGCAGGTCCACCCGGACCAGATCGCCGCCGGCGGTCCCGAGCACCGCCGTCCGATCGTCCAGGAAGCCCACGGACGGTACACCGTTGGTCACGTCCAGCCGGCCGACCACGCGCGGCGCGGAGCGGTCCGCGATGTCGAGCACCGCGACCCGCGACGTCGACAGCCCGCCGACGAGGGCGGTGCGCCCGTCGGGCGAGACGGCGACCGTCTCGACGATCGACCCGAGCGCCGGCGCGCCCGCCGCGGACAGCCGCGGGTGGGTGCGATCGCGCAGGTCCGCGACGTACACGCGGCCGTTCGCCGTGCCCAGAGCGGCCGCCCCGTCGCCGGTCACCGCCAGCGCGCCGGAGAACAGGTCGCCCGACGGTGCCGCCAGGTCCGGCCCGGAACGGAGCAGCTCGGGCCCGGGCGCGGTGCGCCACTGGCCGACGGCGGAGTCGGGGCCGCCGTTGGCCACCAGCACCTCGGACCCGTGCGCGGGGATCTGGAAGATGCCGCGGGAGCCGAGCGTGATCGCCGCGGTACGCAGTGGCCAGCTGCGCAGGACGCCGCCGTCGGCCGCCGCGAGCACGGTGTCGCCGGCGACGGTCGCCACACCGATGGGCTCGGGCGCGGTGAACACGAGCTCGGGGTCGTCGCCGGCGAGCGGGACCACCCGGACCTGGCCGTCGGAGCTCGCGGCGACCAGCCGCGCACCGTCGGGGGAGATCTCGACGTCGTTGACGTAGCTGGTGAACCCGGACACGGTCCGGCGCACGACCGGTGCCGCCGGGTCGGCGGTGTCGACGACGACGGCCTCGCGGCTGCGCAGGCCCGCGGCGAGCGCGGTCCCGTGGAAGGCCATCCGGACCGCCTGATTCGACGCGCCGCTCAGCGGTAGGCCGCCGCGCCGGACGGGGGCGGGGCCGGAGACGTCCCACAGCTCGATGCCCCGCCCCGGTGCCGACACCGCGGCCAGCCCGGCGTCGGCGCTGAGCGCGACCGCGGCCTGGGTCTCGGCGTAGTCGCCGTCGGGGAACGCGACGACCCGGCCGTCCCGCAGCAGCACCGGAGGGGCGTCGGCGCGGGAGGCGACGAGCGTCCGTCCGTCGCCCGCGACGGACAGCCGGACCACCGGCCGCCCCACGTCGACGACCGTCTCCACCGTCGGTGCCGCCGCGTCGCGCACGGCCACCGTGAGCACGCCGCGGCCGGTGCCGACGAGGAGGGTCGCGCCGTCGGGTGTGAACGACAGCCCGGATCCGGGGAGCGCCCCGGGACCGATGTCGACGCCGCCGATCCGGTCGCCGAGGCCGTGGGCCTCGACCCGGTACAGGTCGATCCGGCGTTCGCCGCGGACGGCCGCGACGGTGCCGGACGGCGCCGCCGCGATCTCGAAGGCACCGCCGATCATCCGCCGCGAGGCCAGTGGGTCCGACAGCGTGTCGAGCAGGTTGGACCGGGCCTCGACGGTCGGGGAGATCCGGTACGCCGCGACGGCCAGCTGCGCGGCCAGCGCCGAGTCGCGCGGCCGCAGCCGGCGGGACTCCAGAGCGAGTTGGCGGCTGGTCGACTCGTCGTGGGCCTGCGCCGCGGCGTCGCGGGCGCGGGCGGTGTTCGCGAGCCCGATCCAGGCCATCGTCGCCGCCAACGCCGCGATCACGGCGAACGCGGCGGCGGTGATCGCGACCGTCCGGAGCTTGCGGACCTGGCGCCGCTCGCCGGCCAGCCGATCCTCGCGGCGCTCCGCGCTGCGGGCGATCATCCGGCGCTCCGCCTCGCCCCACCTGCTCGGGCGCTCCACCGACAGCGACTCGATGAGATCCAGCATCCCGGACGAGAGCAGGAGCGACGGGGGCTCACCGGCCTGCGTCCAGTGCGCCGCCGCGACCCGGATCCGGTGCTCGAGGCGCAGGCGGGCACGGTTCTCGTCGACCCACTGCGAGAGCCGCGGCCAGGCCCGCACGAGTGCCTCGTGGGCGAGTTGCACGCCGTCGTCGCCGACGGTGACGAGCCGCGCCTCGAGCAGCCGGTCCAGCACGGCCTCCGCGTCGGCGTCCAACTCCAGCTCGACGGCCGGCGTGATGCGCCTGGTCACGCGGTCGGCGCCGACGTTGATCAGGCTCAGCAACAGGTCGTGCATGGTCGCGCGGCCCGCCTCGTCGAGCCCGTCGTGGACCGCCTCCGCGCTCTTCTCCACGGCCCCCGTCAGGCGGCCCGTCTCGAGGTACCCCTCGACGGTGAGCCGCGATCGTCCGGACCGTTCCCACGTGGTCAACAGGGAGTGGGACAGGAGGGGGAGCACGCCGGCGGCGTCGCCGGTGGCCTCGGCGTCGTCGAGCAGGAGCTCCACCAGTCCGGGCTCGACGGTGAGCGACGCCCGGTCCGCGGGGGCGGTGATCGCGGCGCGCAGGCCCGCCCGGTCGAGCGGTCCGATGACGACGGGCCCGGCCCCCACCACCGCGGCGTAGCCGGGCTGGGCGACGAGCCGGTCGAGGAAGTCCGAGCGCAGCACGAGCACGACGACGGGATCGACGGTGCCGCCGGGATCGTCCACGGCGGCGGTTCCGGCATCGACCGCGAGGTCCAGCACGCGGGCCAGGACCTCCGGAGCGTGTTCGCCGCCGCCCTGCGTCCAGATCTCCTCGAACTGATCGATCACGAGGACCGGGTGGGTCGCCGACCGCTCGCGCAGCGCGGCGAGCGCCTCGTCGATGGAGGCCGACGGCTCGATGCCGGGCGTGATCACGACGTGGTCCCAGCCGTCCGCGTCGTCCGCGTCGCCGACCGTCCGGGCGAGGCCCGCGCGCACCACCGAGGACTTGCCGATGCCGCTCCCGCCGACCACGACGACGGGGTGGCGCGGTGCCCGGCCGGCCGCGATGTCGTCGATTCTCCGGCGCAACGCGGAGGCGTCGGTATCCCGCCCGAAGAAGTACTTCGCATCCGCTATCTCGAATGCCGCGAAACCCCGGTACGGGGAAGAATTCAACGGAGTCGGCGCTTTCGTGCGCGAACGAACTCGGGCGCGCGCCACCGCGTCCCACCACGTTCCGAATTCCGATTCCGGAACTCCGCACACGGTCAATACGCGGTCGAACAGATCGCGGTTCGCCGCCGTCGGGGCGTGTGCGCCGGAGAGCCATCCCGAGATGGTGCCCAGATATCCCTCGGCCTGCTCGACGAGCTCACGGACCGTCAGACCTGCGGCGTCGCGCAGATCCCGCAGCGCAGCGCCGAGCTCGGCGCGGGAATCCACCGCGCCGGGATCGGGCCGAGCAGGCCGATTCTCTTCGGATGCCATTTCCTTGACTTCCCCCGTACGTCGCCATTGACCCTGGTCGTCGTACGGAGATCGTACGAAGAATGCGTGCGATCGGGGAATTCGGGGGCGGCGATGCCAGGGTTGACCGAGAAGATCCGCCGGGGGCGGATAGGGGAAACAATCGAAGTGGGGCGTCATGACGGTCATGGACACGGTCGAGAACTCGGGCTGCCGGATCGGGCGGGCGGCCGCGGACCGTACGCCGCCGGGGGAGTCCCCGCTCACGGTGGAGCCGCCGCTCTCCGCACGGGAGATCGAGGTGCTGCTCGCGTGGTTCGCCAGCGACTCCAAGGAGGGCGCCGCGAGCCGTCTCTTCATCAGTCCGGCCACGGTCGCCACACACATCGCGCGGGTCCGCGCCAAGTACACCGCCGCGCACCGTGCCGCCCGGTCCAAGACGGCGCTGTTCGCCCGCATGCTCGAGGACGGCTACACCGACCTACGGGACTGGTGACGGCCCGCTCGTGCCCCGCCTGGGCGCCGGTCAGTGGGTGCCGAGGAACCGGTAGCGGTCCAGACGCCGGCTGATCCGGATCGAATCCGGGATGAGGGAGAGCTCCGCGAGCGATTCACTGACGGCGAGTCCGACGCGGCGGGAGAACTCCGTGGGTTCATCGGCCGCGTTCGGACGCTCGGGGATCACCCGGTCGACGATGCCGTCGGCGAGCAGATCCGCCGCGCGGATCCGCTGCTTCTCCGCCATCTCGGCGGCGTGCTCGACGTCCCGGAACATCACCGCGCTCGCGCCCTCCGGCGGCAGCGGCGCGAGCCACGCGTGCTGCGCGCACAGCACCCGGTCGGCGGGCAGCATAGCCAGCGCCCCGCCGCCCGTTCCCTGGCCGAGCAGGACCGACACCGTCGGGACCCGGAGGGTGACCAGGTCGGACAGGCTGCGCGCCACCTCCCCGGCGAGGCCGCCTTCCTCGGCCTCGGGGGACAGGGCCGCGCCCCACGTGTCGATGACCAGGACCAGCGGGAGGTTCAGCTCCGCGGCCAGCCGCATGCCGCGCCGCGCGGCGCGCAGGGCGGCAGGGCCGAGGAGCGGCGGAGTCTGGCCCTCGGCGCGGGTCGTGTCCTGCCCGACCACCACGCACGGATAGCCCTGCACCCGCGCCAGCGACAACAGCAGCGAATGGTCGGTCTCGCCCTCTCCGGTGCCCGACAGCGGGAGCCGGTCCGTGGCGGAGTGCCGGAGGAAGGCGCGCACCCCGGGCCGCCCGACCTCGCGGCTGATCCGCACCGAGTCCCAGGCGGACGTCCCGTCGTCGCCGGCCGCGAGCTCCTCGCGCACGCCCAGATGCGGGGCCAACGGGTCGGCGTCCTGCGCGCCCGCGAGCACCCGCAGCGTGCGGTGCGCGAGGAGCCGGACGAACCGCAGCGGTACGACCCCGTCGATCAGCCCGCGCTCGAAGAGATGCTCCGCGGTCTGGACGCCGTCGGGATAGGGCTCGCCGTGCAACGCCTCGTAGACCCGCGGGCCGAGGAAGCCGATCCGCGCGCCGGGCTCGGCGATGGTGACGTGCCCCAGCGAGCCCCAGGAGGCGAAGACGCCGCCCATCGTGGGGTCGCGCAGGTAGACCAGGTAGGGCAGGCCGGACTGCTTGTGCAGCGTGATCGCGGCCGAGATCTTCACCATCTGCAGGAAGGCGACGGTGCCCTCCTGCATGCGGGTGCCGCCGGAGGTCGGGGTCGCGAGGAGGGGCAGGCGCAGGGCGGTCGCGCGCTCGACGGCGGAGACGATCCGCTCCGCGGCCGCGACGCCGATCGATCCGCCGAGGAAGGCGAAGTCGCACGCGATGAGCGCCACCCGCTGTCCCCGGATGCGACCCTCGCCGGTGATGACGGCCTCGTCGTGGTGCGAGGTCTCCCGGGCGCGCTGCAGGTCGGCGGCGTACGCGGCGTCGGGATGCACGTCGAGCAGGGGCACGTCCCAGCTGGTGAAAGTGCCACGGTCGAGGATCGCATCGATGAGGTCCTGCGCGGTGATCGCCATGGATTCAGGTTACTGGGAACAGTGTCGGTGTCCGCCGTGTTGGCACAGGCATGACTGTGCCTGATGTGTTGCTCAACAACGGAACCTCCATCCCCCAGCTGGGCTTCGGCGTCTGGCAGGTGTCGGACGACGGTGCCCGCGACGCGGTCGCGGAGGCCCTCCGGGTCGGATACCGGTCGATCGACACGGCTCGCGTCTACGAGAACGAGGCCGGCACCGGCCGGGCGATCGCGGAGAGCGGGCTCGCGCGCGACGAGGTCTTCCTCACCACCAAGCTGTGGAACTCGGACCAGGGATTCGACGAGACGCTGCGCGCCTTCGACGCCTCCCTCGGCCGGCTCGGTACCGACTACGTGGACCTCTACCTCATCCACTGGCCCGTCCTCGAGTACGACCGCTACGTCGACACCTTCAAGGCCTTCCAACAGATCCGCGACTCCGGGCGGGCGAAGGCGATCGGCGTCAGCAACTTCACCGTCGAGGCGCTGCGCCGCGTCATCGACGAGACCGGCGAGACCCCGGCGGTGAACCAGATCGAGCTGCACCCGGGCCTGCCGCAGGACGAGCTGCGCGCCTTCCACGCCGAGCACGGCATCGCCACTGAGGCCTGGTCGCCGCTGGGCCAGGGCGAGTCGCTCGCGGATCCGACGGTGACCGCGGTCGCTGAGGCGCACGGCGTGACTCCGGCGCAGGCGATCCTGCGCTGGCACCTGCAGCTCGGCAACGTCGTGATCCCCAAGTCCGTGACGCCCTCGCGCATCGCCGAGAACTTCGACGTCTTCGGGTTCGCGCTGTCGGACGACGAGGTCGCGCGGATCAGCGCGATCACCGGCTCCCGCATCGGCCCCGACCCGGCGGAGTTCAACCTCCGCTGATCCCCGCTCGCCCCGGGGCCGCTCCTGCGGTTCCGGGGTTCGACGGTGCTCCGGGACGGAGCGCGGCACGTCCTCGGGGTGGACGGTGTTCTCTGTGGGTGGTCTCTCGGATCGTGACCGGATCGGACACGGCATCGGCTTCGGTTGCCGGCGTGAGGGACTCGGTTCTCGTGGGAGACCGGTGTCGCGCGGGGGACGGTCGATCCCGGTTCGCACGCCACGGGGATTCGGCTTCCCGTGGGGGAGGCCCGGCGTCTGGTGGGGGATTCGGCGTCGCGCGGGGGACGGTCGACCCCCTACGACACGACCGGCTTCCGATGGGGGTGGAAACGCCGGAGCCGCGGATCGGCGCGGCGTGGGGGACGACCCCGATCCGCCGGCCCTCACACCGCCGAGACCGCACCCGCCGCGATGTCCGATTCGGACACAATCGGAGAGCCGCCCACACGCGATGCGCCTGGTCTCACAGGCGCAAGCGCACGCGAGAGCTGCCCGCGGACGAAGCGCCCGGTCCCGCAGCCCCGGTGAGACGAGGGGGTGCCGGACGCGACCACGGACGAACGAGGGATGGGTGGGTGCGACGCCGACGAGCGCATAGGAGGACCCGAGCCGCAAGGCGAGCGGTCCGAGTTCTAAGCAAGCTGGGTCGCACCCACCCGGCCCGAACCTGAGCCCGAACCCGGCCCAGACGCACCGATCGCCTCCGCGACGGCGCGAGCGGCCTCGCGGCCCGCACGGTTGGCGCCGATCGTCGACGCCGACGGCCCGTAGCCGAGAAGGTGCAGCCGCGGCTCGCCGGCGACCTCGGTGGCCAGCCGCCCGGTCATGACGATGCCGCCGCCGGGCGACCGCAGTCCGAGCGGCGCCAGGTGGTCCATCGAGTAGCGGAAGCCGGTGCACCACAGGATCACGTCGGCCGCGGCGACGGAACCGTCGGCGAGCAGCGGACCGTCGGGCGTGAGCTCGCGGAACATGGGCTGCCGGACCAGCACCCCCGAATCGATGCCGGCGCGCAGCGCGGGCGTGAGCGGCAGCCCCGTCACCGAGACCACGGAGCCGGGCGGCAGGCCGGCCCGCACCCGCTCCTCGACGCGGGCCACGGCGCGGCGGCCCTTGTCCGGGTCGAAGGGCGTGGCGTCCCATTGGACCTCGCGGCGGGTGAACCACATCGTCTTCGCGACGGCGGAGATCTCCAGCAGCAACTGCACCGAGGTGATGCCGGCGCCGACCACGGCCACCGTCTTCCCGGCGAAGGGTTCGGCGGTGCGGTAGTCGTGCGCGTGCAACTGGACCCCGCGGAACGACGATGCCCCGCGCACCGTCGGCCAGAACGGGCTGTCCCAGGTGCCGGTGCAGTTGATGACGGCCTCGGTGCGGTACTCGAAGGGGCCGGCGATCCCGTGCCCGGCGACGAGGTACCCGGAATCCGTCCGTGAGACCGACGCCACGTGCGCCGGGCGGTGGACGTCGATGTCGAAGCGCTCCTCGTACTCGCCGAAGTACTCCGCGACACCGGTGGAGGCGGGGACGTCGTCGCAGTGCGTCCCCAGTGCGTCCTGCAATCCCCAGCCCGGCAGGTCGTGCACCCGATTGGCCGCACGCAGTGTCAGCGACGGCCAGCGCTGTCGCCATGCGCCGCCGGGACCCGAGTTGTGGTCGAGGATCACCGCGTCGTCGATGCCGAACCTGGGAAGGTAGTACGCGGCCGAAAGTCCGGCCTGGCCAGCACCGACCACCACGACGCGTGTCATCTCCCCAGGGTAGATTGCGGGCCATGATTGGTTACACGCTGGAGGAGAAGGTCGCCGTCATCGAGTTCCAGCGCCCCGAAGCGCGGAACGCCCTGAACCCGGAGATCATGGACGGCCTGGAGGCGGCGTTCGACCGCGCCGAGGCCGACGGGGTGTTCGTCATCGTGCTCACCGGGCAGGGAACGGTGTTCTCCGCGGGGGCGGATCTGCGGTCGGGAGCGGTGCTGGACAAGGGCTTCATGGAGCGGGTGATCCGGTTCTACCGCCGGGTCGAGGCGATGAAGCAGATCCTGGTCGCCGCGGTCAACGGCCCGGCCGTGGGAGCGGGCGTGCAGATGGCGATGCTCGCCGACCTGCGCGTGCTCGACCCGAGCGCCACCATCGCGATCCCCGCCGCCAAGCTGGGCGTCACGATCGACAAGTGGACGCTGCGCCGGCTGGAGGACCTCGTCGGCGGCGGTCACGCTCGCGGCGTGCTGATGGCCGCACAGAAGATCGGTGCCGAGAAGCTCGCCGAGCTGGGCTTCGCCAACGCCATCGGCGACCGCGAGGCGGCGCTCGAGTTCGCCCGCGGCATCGCGAAGCTCGCCCCGCTGTCGCTGCAGAACTACAAGGCCCTGTTCAAGACGGACGTCGCGCTGGAGCCGCTCACCGAGGCGGAGGAGGCGCGGCTGCACGCCGTGTGGGACTCGGAGGACCTCAAGGAGGCCATCATGGCCCGGATCGAGAAGCGCGAGCCGCGCTTTACGGGTCGCTGACATGCGGTTGGGCACTGTCGTCACCTTCGCCGCCGGCGCGGCCGCCGGGATCGCGGGTGCCGCGGGCCTGCGCGCCGCGAGCGGCCTCAAGCGGTCGATGGGCGCGCAGGTCGACACCGTCTACACCAACACCGACCCGGACAGCCCGCACCAGCGGTTCGATGCGGCGAAGATCGCGCGCGGGGTCGTGGGGCGCGCGCGGCACGGGCTGGGCGCACCGTCGGGCTCCATCCCGCTGGCCGCCGACCCGAGCCCGGAACAGGCCTCCGACCTGGCCGTCACCTGGTACGGGCACTCGTCCGTGCTGATCGAGGTCGACGGCTTCCGCATCCTGGCCGATCCGGTGTGGGGCGAGCGGGTCTCGCCGTCGCCCACGATCGGGCCGGCGCGACTGCACCCGGTGCCCGTGGCGCTGAGCTCCCTGCCGGAGATCGACGCGGTGATCATCAGCCACGACCACTACGACCATCTCGACCTGCCCACGATCGACGAGCTCACCCGCGACCGGGACGTGCCCTTCTGCGTGCCGATCGGCGTGGGCGGGCACCTGCGCGCGTGGGGCGTCCCCGAGGACCGGATCGTCGAGCTCGACTGGGACCAGGCGCACACCCTGACCCGCGGCGGGCGCAGCCTCAAGGTGGTCTGCACCGAGGCCCGGCACTTCTCGGGCCGCGGCCTCACCCGCAACTCCACGCAGTGGGCGTCGTGGTCGTTGGTCGGCCCGGACCACGCCGTCTTCTTCGGCGGCGACACCGGCTTCACCGAGCGGTTCAAGCTGGTCGGCGACCATTTCGGCCCGTTCGACCTGACGCTGTTGCCGATCGGGGCGTACGACCCGCTGTGGCCCGACGTGCACACGAATCCCGAGGAGGCCGTCGCGATCCACCAGCTGATCGCCAAGCCGGGTGCTCCGCTCGTTCCTGTGCACTGGGCCACGTTCAACCTCGCCTTCCACGACTGGTCCGAGCCCGTCGAGCGGCTGCTCGCCGCCGCGGAGGAGGCGGGGGTCACCACCGTGATCCCCATGCCGGGCGGCAGGGTCGACGGTGCGCCGTCCCAGGGGCCGTCGGGCACCGTCGATCCCGCGATCGCGCCCGGTACTCGCGACTGGTGGGAGCGGGTCCGCTAGCCTGAGCGGCATGGATTTCAAGGATCTCGCGAACAAGGCCAAGGACGCTCTCGGGAAGAACCCGGGACTGATCGACAAGGCGGGCGACCTGGTCGACGGCAAGACCGACGGCAAGTTCGCCTCGCAGGTCGATAAGGCGCAGGACGCCGCGAAGAAGTTCGTCGGCGGCGACGAGCAGAAGTAACTCTCAAGAAAGAGCGTCACTGCACTCATGGGTCGTCATTACGCGCCGGGTGACCCGGCCGCGGAGCCCCCGCGTACGCGGCGAAACCTCGGTCGGGTCCTGCTCGGCGTGGGCCTCGTCGCGATCCTGATCGCCGGACTCGTCGCCATCGTGGGCGGCCGGTTCGAGCGGTGCAGTGGCACGAACACCTACACGGTGCTGGCCGACCCCGCGCTCGCCCCCGCGGTGCGCGCCCAAGCCGCCCGCGTCTCGGACCGGTGCACGACCTTCGCCGTGTCCGAGGCGCCGGACGGTGACGCCGCCGGCCGCCTCACGGGCGGCGGTCAGACGCCCGACCTGTGGGTGGCCCCGTCGCGTGCGCGGTCCGACGCGGTGGCGGCGCAGCTCGGCCGTGAACTGCCGACCACCGCGGTCGCGGGCTCGCCCCTCGTGCTCGCCGGGGCGTCGATCCCGCAGCCCGCGAGCTGGCTCGCGGCGATGTCGCAGGCCACCATTCGCGCGGTCCCGGCGAACTCGCCGTACGCGGACGCGCCGGTGGTGGCCGGTGTGTCCGAGGCCGGCTCGCCGGGCGGCGACTCCAAGGGGCTGGACGTGGCGCTCGCGCAGTACGCCCAGGCCGCGAAGCGGGTCAGCGGCGAGCCCGTGCAGGCCGCGGCCGCCGAGGGCGGCGTCGTGGTCGTCCCCGAGTACGCGTACCTGGCGGCGAAGAAGACCAAGGGTGATGTCGCCGCGGTGGTGCCGAAGACCGGCGCGCCGCGCGACGAGATCCTGCTCGCCGTCACCGCGACCGGGGATCGGTCGAACGTGGCGAAGGACGCCGGGCAGCGCCTCGCGGCGGCCTTCACCTCGGCGGACGGTCGCGCCGACCTCGCGCGGGAGGGCCTGCGCGGCACGGACCTGGCGGCGGCACCGTCGGGCGGCGTGGGCCCGGTGACGAAGCTCGCGGACCCGAACCCCCAGCTGCTGGCGCACGCCCTGCAGGCCTTCAGCACCCTCGAGGTGCCCCTCAAGACTCTGGTCGTGGTGGACACGTCCGGTTCGATGGACGAGAAGTCCGGCGCGACCACGCGCATCGGCATGCTGGTCTCCGGCTTCACCAAGGTGGTCACGCAGATCCCCGACGCGAACGCCGTCGGCCTGTGGTCCTTCTCCCTTGCGGCGAACGGCGGCAAGGACTGGAACGAGGTCGTGCCGACCGCGCCGCTGGCGGACAAGCGCGGCGCCGTCACGCAGCGGCAGGCCCTGCTCGACGGGGTGAAGGCGCTGCCCGGCAAGGTCGGTGGCGGTACCGGCCTCTACGACACCACGCTCGCCGCCTACCGGCAGGCCGTGAAGGACTTCGACCCCGCCTACTCCAACTCGCTGATCCTGCTCACCGACGGCGGCAATGAGAAGAACGGCGGCACCACGCTGGACCAGCTCGTCGCGGAGCTGCGCAAGCTGGTGGACCCGGCGCGCCCGGTGAACATCCACACCGTCGGCATCAGCAAGGACGCCGATCTGTCCGCGTTGAAGAAGATCGCCGACGCCACGGGCGGCACGGCCCAGTCCGCGGACAGCGAGGATCAGATGCTCACCGATTTCGTGACCGCGATCGCCAAGCGCGCCAAGTAGGCGCGATGCTGGTGCCCCCGACAGGAATCGAACCTGCGGCCTGATCTTTAGGAGAGATCCGCTCTATCCGACTGAGCTACGAGGGCGTGCGGCACGATTCTAGCCACGCGCGGCCTGCCGGGTACATTCGGATGTCCGAGTTTGCACCAGCACGAGGGGGAGACGCGCGTGCCCACCGGCGTCATCGTGGTTCTGATCGTCACTCTGGCGTCGCTGGCACTGGTCCAGTGGCGCGTCGTGCGACGCTGGTCCAGCCGTCCCGCCCGCACCGCGGGCACCGTCGCCGCCGTCGCCGCGGCGCTGCTCACCGTGGCCGCCGCGGTCGGCTTGCTCGCGGGCGCGGGCCGCATCGCCCCCGACGGCGTGCGCTGGATCAGCGCTGCCGGCCTGACCTGGCTCGCCACGGTCTTCTACCTGCTGCTCACCCTCCTCGTGCTGGGTGTGCTGTGGGTGCTCGCCCGCCTGGTCCGCCGCTTCCGTCCCGGGTTCGACGGTGCGCCGCTGCGTCGCGTCGTGGCCCTCGTCGGGGTGGTGGGCGCCGTCGTTGCCACGCTCTACGGTCTGGTCGAGGCGGCGACCCCGCGGGTCACGCACACCGCGGTGTCGCTGGCGTCGATGCCCGCGGCGTTCGGACCGCTCAAGGTCGCGCTGATCACCGACATCCACGCCGGCCCGGTCCGGAATCGGACGTTCGTGCAGGGCGTCGTCGACCGGACCAACGCCGAGGCGCCGGACCTCGTGATCCTCGGCGGCGACATGATCGACGGCACGGTCGCGCAGATCGGTGAGGATCTGGCCCCGCTGCGCGGGCTGCGCGCCCCGCTCGGGGTGTTCGCGGTGACCGGCAACCACGAGTACTACGCCGGCGACGCCGTCAACTGGGTGCAGCGCTGGCGCGACGTGGGCGTGCGGCCATTGGTCAACGAGTCGGTGCGGCTCGAGCGCGGCGGGGCCGCGATCACCGTCGTCGGCGTCAACGACCGCAAGGGCACTCCGCCGCTGGCGGTGGACTACGACGCGGCCTTCGCCGGCGTCGACCCCGCGGGTTTCGCGCTGGCCGTCGCCCACGAGCCGCTGCAGGGGCGCGAGTTCGCGAAGCGCGGGGCGGACCTGCAGGTCGCCGGGCACACGCACGGCGGCCAGTTGTGGCCCTTCCGGTACATCGTGAAGCTGCAGCAGCCCGCGGTGGCCGGGCTCGAGAAGGTCGACGGGATGCCCGTCTACACCAGCCGCGGCGCCGGTGCGTGGGGGCCGCCGGTGCGCGTCGCGTCGCCGCCCGAGATCGCGATTCTGGAACTGCGCGCGGCGTGAGCAGCGCATGATCGGCACATGGCCGGTCGGATGCAGGTGCACGCGAGTACCGAGGTCGGTCCGGTGCGGGTGAGCGTGGCCCCGGCGCGCGGCGCGAAGGGGCGTGCGAAGGCGGGCCGTACCGCCGATCCGGTGCCGCAGCGGGCCTCGACACCCCAGCGGTTCTCCACCGCGCAGCGGGCCGCCACCGCGGGGCGCGCCGTCGCCACCGGGCTGCGGTTGCCGAAGAAGGCGGATCTCCCGCCGCCCGTCGCGCCCGCCGGTTGGTACCCGGATCCCGAGGACCGCGCCAGGATGCGCTGGTGGAACGGTGAGAAGTGGACCCGCCGGTTCGCGGAGCCCGGCGCGGTCCCGGTCGTCGCGCGCAGGTCGGACGCCCCGCCCCGGCTGGCGGCACGGCCCAGGACCGTCCGCACGCAGGGGCTGCTTCAGAACGTCGGGTTCTCCGGCACCAGAGGTGCGCGGAGGGCATCGTCGGCCCGCAGAACCCGAGGGTCGGAGCGCAGCGAGTAGTCCCGCCTAGGAGTCCCGCGCCTCCTGCGCGCCCCGCGACGCCAGCTGGTCGGCGAGCTCGTTGCCCTCGTTGCCCGCGTGCCCCTTCACCCAGCGCCAGTCGATCTCGTAGCGCGCGGCGGCCTCCTCGAGGCGCTGCCACAGCTCGACGTTCTTCACCGGCTGCTTGTTGGCCGTCTTCCAGCCGTTGCGCTTCCAGCCGGCGACCCACTTCGTGATGCCGTTCTTCACGTACGAGCTGTCGGTGTAAAGGATCACCGGGAAGGGCTTGGTGATCGCCTCGAGCGCCGAGATCGCGCCCATGAGCTCCATGCGGTTGTTCGTCGTGTCCTTCTCGGCGCCGTACAGCTCCTTCTGATGGTCGCCGAACCGCAGCACCGCGCCCCAGCCGCCCGGTCCGGGATTGCCCAGGCACGCGCCGTCCGTGTAGATAACGATCTCTTCCGCCACGGGGAGCCATCCTAGCGGGGCGCGCTACCGTGAAGCCGTGCCGAACAACCACTACCACCACATCGCCTTCGGTCCGGGCGCGGTGGACCGCCAACGGCGGGGCGGCGGCCCGCCCGGGTACGCCGGCGCGCTGGAGCGGCCGGACGACGGTCCGCAGGAGCTCACCGACCGTGAGCTGCTGGTGATCTCCCGCGCCGATCAGTTCTGCCTCGCCACCGTCACCCCCACGGGCTGGCCCTACCTGCAGTACCGCAGCGGGCCGGCGGGGTTCGTGCGGCACGACCCGGCCACCGGGCGGCTGCGGTTCACCGACCTCACGGGCAACCGGCAGTTCGTCACTCTCGGCAACCTCGACGCCGACGACCGCCTCGCCATGTTCTTCGTCGACTACCCGCGCAGGATCCGGCTCAAGGTCTTCGGCCGCGGCACGATCATCGAGACCGACGAGGCCCGCGCCATCGAGATCGCCGTCGAGGCCTACGACTGGAACTGTCAGCGCAGCATCATCCCCCGCTTCGACCGGGACTACCTCAAGCAGCTCGGCGCCGCGTACCAGAAGGTCGCCGCTGAGCGGGAGGCCGAGCTCCAGGCCGAGATCGATCGGTTGCGCGCCCGCGTCGCCGAGCTCGAGGGCTGACGGGGCGTTCCGCGTCCCGGTGCCCCTGGGGTCAGAGCGGCTGGGTCGGGCCGTCGAACCGCGGATCGCGGCGGGGAATGGCCTCGGTCTCGGGCTTCGGCGAGACCTTCACGGGGCGCGGCGGCCGCTTGACCACGACGGTGTGCTGCTCCGACGGTGCCGCCGGGCCGGTCTTCTGAGGTTGCGGGGCGCCGGCGGGCCAGTTCCGGTCCCAGTCCGGCTGCGGCCGACGCCGCGCCACGGGCGCCACCGCGGTGTTGTGCTGCTCGGCCGGAGCTGGTGCCGGTGCGGGTGCGGGTGCCTGGACCGGCGCGGGTGCCGGGAGGGGCGGCGGGGCGACGGGACGGGCCCAGCTCGGGTCCGGGACCGGGCGGTGCGACGGTGCCAGGGCCGCCTGCGGCGGCAGTGCCGCGGTCGGCGCGAAGGGCGGCGCCGGGACGGGCGGCAGCGGGGCCGCGGCAGGGGCGGACCGTCGGGCGAGGAGCAGCGCGAGGGCACCGAGCAGGACCACCGCGGCTGCCGCGATCACGATGTACGGCCCGACGGCGGCGGAGGTGTCGACGGTCAGGCTCAAACCCTCGACGGTGACCTTCTGCGAGCCGATCGGCGCGAGGAGCGCGTAGGCGCCGACGCCGAGTCCGGCGAGCCCGCACGCGCCCGCGGCGGCGGCCAGCGGGCGCCGCAGCCGAACCGGCCCGAACGCCGCGACGGCGGCGAGGAGCAGCGCCGCGACCGCGAGACCGATCACGGACCAGCCCGCCCATGCGGCGTGAACCGGCACGACCGAGGAGACGTCCCGCCCCCCGACCGACGGCATCGTCACCGCGCCGACGCCCGTCACCTCGGCGCGGACCTCCGCCGGGAGGTCGGGCAGCTGCGTGATCGTGGGGAGCTTCGCGGTCACGGTGAACCAGGTCAGGAACGCCGACGCGACGAGGCCGGCGGCGCCGGCAGCGGTGAGCACGAGCCCGGCGATGCGCGGCAGGGTGCCGGTTCGCTGCGGAGCGGGCGTGGAATCGGGCATTGCGGGCCTCCTCGGGCGGGTCGTCAACGACGCTAGGCGGCAGCGGTTGGCGACCGCTTAAAGTCCGGCTGAATCGATGGCTACCGACGGGTACACTGAGCCGATGACACAGCCACGCGCAATCTGTCCCATCTGGGCGATCGGATGACCGCGGCGCTGCAGCAGACGGACGACCCGAAGGGGCGCGCGAAGACCCGTCGGCGGCTGATCCGGGCGGCGTACATGGTGTTCGCGCAGCACGGCTACGGCTCGACGACCGTGAAGATGGTGTGCGAGGCGGCCGGCTTCACGCGGGGCGCGTTCTACTCGAACTTCACCAGCCTCGAGGAGCTGTTCATCGAGGTCTGGCGGTTCCACGTGCAGTGGATCATGGACATCATGGCGAAGGTCGTCGACACCTACACGGTGCAGGGCGCCGACTACGGCAAGCTCATCGAGATGGCCGTGCGCGCGATCCCCGTCAACGAGCGCTGGCAGCGGGTCAACGCCGACTTCGTGGCGCTGTGCACCCGCACCCCCGAGCTCAATCAGACGGTCCGCGACGCGCAGCAGATGCTGCTGGCCAACATGATTCCGACGGTGATGCACGTCCTCGAGGCCGCCGGCCGTCGGGTGACCGCGCCGGAGGCGCTGGGCTACGCGCTGCTCGCCGTGCACGAGGGCACCGCGTCGTACTGCGTCATCGACCCGACCAGCGAGACGCTCAAGCAGAACCGGATCGACCTGCTCACCGCGACCCTGAACATGTACAGCGAGCCGATCGCTTGAGCCGCACCGCACTGGTCATCGGCATCGGCGCCGGCGATCCGTCGCATGTGACGCTGGGCGCCGTCGACGCGATGCGCGCCGCCGACGCGCTGTTCGTGCTCGAGAAGGCGACCGCATCCTCACTGACCGCGATGCGCCAGGCGCTGGTCGATCGGCACGCTCCGGGCGTCCGGGTGGTCCTGGTGCCCGATCCGCCCCGGGATCGGTCCGCCGAGCACGGCGCGTCCCAGCCCGACGGTGCCTACGCCGCGAACGTCTCTTCCTGGCACGACGCGCGCGCCGCGGCGCTGGCGGCCGCGATCGTCGAGCACGTCCCGGAGGGAGGTTCGGCGGGCTTCCTGGTGTGGGGCGACCCGTCGCTGTACGACTCGACGCTGCGGGTTCTCGACCGGGTTTCTGCGGTGATCCCGTTGGCGCCGAAGGTGATTCCCGGCATCACCAGCGTGCAGGCGCTCACCGCGGCGCACGCGATCCTGCTCAACCGGGTGGGCGAGCCGATCCACATCACCACCGGCCGACGCCTGCACGAGGACGACGGCCGCAACACCGTGGTCATGCTCGACGCGGACTGCACCTTCCGCGAGACCGCCCGGCCCGACGACCACGTGTACTGGGGCGCCTACCTCGGCACGCCCGACGAGATCCTCCTCGACGGTGCCGTGGGCGAAGTGGGGGAGCTCATCGCCCGCACCCGCGCCGAGGCCCGGGAGAAGCACGGCTGGATCATGGACGTCTACCTCCTCCGCCGCCCCTGATCAGCGTTCGGTGAAGAGCAGGTCGCCCGCGCGCCGCGCGACCTGCGCGCGTGTCATTCCCGGGTGATCCGCCGCGAGCAGACTGCTACTGATCGCCGCGGAGAAGGCGAGGAAGGCGCGCGCCTCGATCTCCTCAGGGTCGTCGCAGACCAGGCCGATCGCCTCCCGCAGCAGCTGCATCCGGGCATTGTCGACGCGGCGCAGCCGGGCGGCCACGGTGTCGTCGCGTCTCGCCCAGTCGCGGACCGCCAGGTCGATGGGCAGGAGGCGTTCCGAGAAGGTGAGGCGCCCGGCGACGCGCACCTGATCGAGCGCGTTCTCGGTGGCGTCCGCCGACTGCCGGATCACCGCGTCGACGGTCTCCTCCTCCCACGTGTCGAGCATCGCGGACAGGAGGGCGTCGCGGTCGGCGAAGTATCCGTAGAAGCCGCCCTTGGTGACGCCGAGCGACGTGGCGAGCGTCTCGACGCGCACGGCGTCGACCCCGCCCGCGGCCAGCGCCGCAAGCCCGGCCTCGACCCATTTCTCGCGTGGCGTGCGCAAGGCGCCCATTGCGCTCCTCTCGTCCCCTCGATCCTATTGTGCGGTGGCGTACAACGTGTCATCCTGGGGTTATACGTATTCGTATAACCTCGGGAGGATTCGATGATCAGGTGGGCCGGTCGGTTGATCGTGGTGTTCGGGGTGGCGCACACGGTGCTCGCTCTCGGCTTCAAGGGGCGCGCTCACGCCCGCACGTGGGTCGGCGGCGGAATCCGGAACGTGGAACTGGGCGCGCCGGAACCTGCGAGCAGCGCGTACTGGTTCTCGCTCAACAGCTTCGGGGTGCCGATGGCGCTGCTCGGCGCGCTCGTCCTCCGGCTCGACCGCCGCGGCGAGGCACCGTCGTACCTACTCGCCGGGGTGCTCGCGGCGTGGACGGCGCAGTGCGCAGTCGTCCTGACCCGCACGCCGTGGCCGATCATGGCGGCCGCATCGGGGTTGTTGTTCGAGGGCACCCGCCGCGCACGTCGGGATGACCGGCGCGCGGGGACACATGCGGCGTCCGATGTGTCACTGGCGGTCACGATTTCATAGCCGCGATCGAGTCTGGACGTTCCCTGCCGGCGCGCGGCGCGGGGCGCGCGGCCCAGTCGCCGACCGGCGGCCGGGCGTTCAGTTCAACGCAGCGAGCACCTTCTCCGCCAGCTCCGGCCGGCAGATCACCAGGTCGGGGAGGTAGGGGTCGGGATTGTTGTAGGTGAGCTCGGAACCGTCGAGGCGCGAGCAGTGCAGGCCCGCGGCCCGCGCGACCCCGACGGGCGCGCACGAGTCCCACTCGTACTGGCCGCCGGCGTGCAGATACACGTCGACCTGTCCGGTGACGACGGCCATCGTCTTCACCCCGGCGGAGCCGAGCGAGACCGGATGCAGGTCCAGCGATTCGGCCACCCGGAACATGCCGGGCGTCGCACGACTGCGCGACAGCGCGAGGTTGCCGGTCAGTGACCCGGTGGGCGGGACCACGGTGTCGGAGCGGAAGACCTGTCCCATCGCGGGCAGCGAGACGGCGCTCTGCACCGGCTGCCCGCCCTGCGTCAGCGCGACGTGCACGGCGTAGTCCGGGCGGTGCGCGGCGTAGTCGCGGGTCCCGTCGAGCGGGTCGATCACCCACACCCGCTCGGCGGAGAGCCGCTCGGTCGAATCGGGCGCCTCCTCCGAGAGCACGGCGTCGTGCGGCCGGTACCGCTGCAGCACCCGCGCGATCCAGGCCTGCGCGAGCCGGTCGCCCGTGTCCCCGAGCACCCCGTCGTCCAGCAACGACCCGTGCCGGATGGCCTGCAGGATGCGCCCGGCACCGTCGGCGATCTCGGCCGCGAGGTCGATGTCGGACAGGTCGCCGCGGTCGGAACGCCCGAAGAAGGTCATACCCCCACCCTAGAGTGGCAGTATGCCGGAGCTTCCCGAGATCACCGCGATCGCGGACTACGTGGGCGCCAAGGCCGTCGGCACGCAGGTCCGGCGGGTCGATGTGGCCGCACTGTCCGTGCTCAAGACCTACGCGCCGGGCCCGCACGACCTGGTCGGCGCCACCGTCACCGGCACTCGCCGGATCGGCAAGTACTTCATCCTCGATGGCGAGAAGCCCGACGGTGAGCGGCTCTCCCTCGTGGTGCACCTCTCGCGGGCGGGGTGGTTGCGCTGGTCCGACAAGCTCTCGCCGACCCCGCTCAAACCCGGAGGCAAGTCGCCGATCGCGCTGCGGGTGCACGTCGGGCCCGAGGGGGAGGGCTTCGACCTCACGGAGGCGGGCACGCAGAAGCGGCTCGCGGTGTGGATCGTGCACGATCCGCAGGAGATCGAGATGGTCGCGACCCTGGGCCCGGACGCGTTGGCCGTCACCCGCGACGAGTTCGGCGCGATCCTCGCGGGTTCGCGCGCGCAGCTCAAGACGTTGCTGCGGGACCAGCGGACGATCGCGGGGATCGGCAACGCGTACTCGGATGAGATCCTCCACACTGCGAAGCTGTCGCCCTTCGCCGCGGCGAAATCGCTGGACACGCAGCAGGCGGACGCCCTGTACGCCGCGATGCGTTCGGAGCTCGACGATGCCGTGGCCCGATCCGTCGGGCAGCACGTCGCCACCCTCAAGGCGGAGAAGCGCTCGGGGATGAGCGTGCACGCCCGCACCGGCGGCCCCTGCCCCGTCTGCGGCGATACGGTGCGTGAGGTCTCGTTCGCGGACCGCTCCTTCCAGTACTGCGCGACCTGCCAGACGGGCGGGAAGATCCTGGCGGATCGTCGGATGTCGAAGCTCCTGAAATAGCCGAAATCGCCCGAAGGGTAGGCATCGCTGTGTGACGAGCGGTAGGCGTGCCTTACCTTCTAGGGATGATCTGGGGTGATGCCGTCCCGAACTTCCTCATCGGCCTGCGTGAAGGCCTCGAGGCGGGACTGATAGTGAGCATCCTGCTGGCCGCTGTGAAGAAATCGGGCGGTTCGCGGGTACCGGTGTGGTTGGGCGCGCTGGGCGCGGCTTCGTTGTCGGTGAGCTTCGGCGCTGTGCTGACGTTCACGACGTCGGAGCTGTCGGCCACGGCGCGCGAGGTGGTCGCGGGCACGCTGAGCGTGCTCGCGGTGATCCTCGTGACGATCATGATCTTCTGGATGCGCCGCACGGCCGCGTCGCTGTCGAAGAGCCTGCGCGGCGATGTCGAGACGGCGCTGGCGCTCGGCGCGGGCGCGTTGGTGCTCACGGCGTTCTTCGCGGTCGCGCGCGAGGGCCTCGAGACCACGCTGTTCCTGTGGACCGCGGCGCGGGCCTCGGGCGATGCGGTCGCGCCCGCGATCGGCGCGGCGGTCGGTCTGCTGGTCGCCTTCGGGATCTGCGTTCTGCTCTACCGGCAGGCCGTCCGGCTCGACCTGGGCAAGTTCTTCCGCTACACCGCGGTGCTGCTCATCGTGGTGGCGGCGGGCGTGCTCGCGTACGGCCTCGGCGACCTGCAGAACGGCGGCGTGCTCCCGGGCCGCACCTGGCTCGCCTTCGACCTCAGCGGCACCATCAGCCCGGACTCGTGGTGGGTGGCGCTGATCAGCGGCGTCACCAACCTGGCGCCCAAGATGACGGTGCTGCAGGTCGTCGCGTGGATCGCGTACGTGGTGATCGTGCTGGGGCTGTTCCTCGGTACCAAGCCGCCGGCGCCCGTCGCCGGTGCGCACGACAAGGGCCGCTTCGAGGCGTGGGCCGCTCGGCTCGCGGGTCGTCGCACGCTGCCCGTCGCGGCCGTGGTGGTGCTGGTGCCGCTGCTCGTCGCGGGCCTGATCATCGCCCTCCTGCCGGCCAAGCCCCCGGCGGCGGGTTCGGTCACCGTCACTGCTGCGGACTGCGCCAAGGGCTTCTCCGGCGCGGGCCCGGGCCTGCAGCGGATCACCGTCACGAACAAGTCCGGCAAGTCCGGCGAGATCACCCTCGTCGACAGTGGGGACGCCGTGGTCGGCGAGATCGAGACGCTCGGCCCCGCTACCACCGCCGACCTGTCGGCGACGCTCGGCAACGGCGGCTACCAGTTCGTCTGCTACCTCGCGGGCCAGAAGGCCACGCGCTCCGCGCAGTTCACCGTGACCGGCGGCTCGGGGGACACCCCGAAGGCCGTCTCCCGGGTGACCAAGGACGATCTCGACGGCGTGAACGTGAAGTACCAGGACTACGTGCTGGCGGTGCTGCCCTCGGTCGAGGAGGCCCTGGGCCGGGTGAAGAGCGCGCTGACCGGCGGTGACACCGCGGGCGCGAAGCGCGCCTGGCTCGACGCCATGACGGCGTGGGAGCGCGTCGGCGCCTCGTACAACAGCTTCGGCGACGCGGGCAAGGCCGTCGCAGGCCTGCCGGACGGGTTCGCCGACGGTGTCCGTGATCCGGAGTTCTCCGGCATCCGGCGGATCGAGTACGGGCTGTACACCGGCGAACCGTCGGCCGCCCTGGTGACGCAGGTCGACAAGACCCTCGACGGGATCGCGAAGGTCCGCAAGGACCTGCGCACCGACGACATCGCCGGGGACTCCACGACGCTGTCGCTCCGCGGCCACGAGATCCTCGAGGACGCGCTGCGCGACCATCTGACGGGCGTCAGCGATCAGGGGGCGCATGCGGGCTACGCCGCGACCGCCGCGGACGTGGACGCCACCCGCAAGGTTCTGCAGATCGTGGAGCCGCTGCTCACGCCCCGCGACCCGGACCTGCTGCCGACAGCGCGCCGCCAGCTCGACGACATCGTCAAGGCCCTCGACGCCGTGAAGCGGCCCGACGGCACCTACCCGCCGCTCGATGCGCCCACGCTCGCGCAGCGGCAGAAGATCAACGGCACCGTCGGCGCGGCCCTCGAAACCCTGTCCGCCGTGCCCAACCTCCTGGAGGTCCCCAAGCATGACGGATGAGAACACCACCGGCACGGGTCGCCGGAAGTTCCTGCAGGGCACGGCGGTCGGCGCTGTCGGTGTGGCGGCGATCGGCGGCGTCCTCGCCGGGGGTGCTCGGAGCGACGCCGCCCGGTCCCGGGAGAACGGAGCGCCGACGCCCTCCGAGTCCTTCCCCTTCGAGGGGGGACACCAGTCCGGTGTGCTGACGCCGCCGCCGTCGGCGAAGCAGGCATCGCTCATGGTCGCGGCGTTCGACGTGATCGCCGCGGACCGAGCGGGTCTCGAGCAGTTGCTGCGCACGATCACCGATCGCGCGCGGTTCCTCACCGCGGGCGGCGCGCCCGCCGATCTCGGTGTGGGGAAGCCGCCGTCGGACAGCGCGGTTCTGGGCCCCGTGGTCCCGGCCGACGGGCTGACGATCACGCTCGGCGTGGGCGACTCGCTGTTCGACGACCGGTTCGGGCTGAGCGTGCGTAAGCCGCGCAAGCTCAAGCCGATGACGGTGTTCCCGAACGACCAGCCGGACGCCGCGCAGATGCACGGCGACCTGGTGCTGCAGCTGTGCGCCAACAACCCCGACACCGTGCACCACGCGCTGCGCGACATCGCCAAGCACACCCGCGGCGCGATGCAGCTGCGGTGGAAGATGCAGGGCTACGGCGCCCCGCCGCGGCCGGAGGGATCGTCGCGGAACCTGCTGGGCTTCAAGGACGGAACGGCCAATCCGGTGGGGAACCAGGCGGAAGAGCTGATCTGGGTCGCCCCGAAGAACGAGGCCGGCGAGCCGTCATGGACCGTGGGCGGCACCTACATGGTGGTGCGGCTGATCCGGATGATGGTCGAGTTCTGGGACCGCGTCTCGATCGCCGAGCAGGAGGGGATGTTCGGACGTCGTCGCGACACCGGAGCGCCGCTCGACGGTGCTCAGGAGACCGACGACCCCGACTACTCGAAGGACCCGGACGGGAACGTCATTCCGACCGATTCCCACATCCGCCTGGCGAACCCGCGCGAGGGTGAGGAGACGGAGAAGCAGCGCCTGGTGCGCCGGTCGTACAACTACGACCTGGGCCTGGACATGAACGGCAACATGGCGTGCGGCCACGTCTTCATCTGCTTCCAACAGGACATCGACGCGCAGTTCGAGACGGTCCAGAAGCGCCTCATCGACGAGCCGCTCACCGACTACGTGACCCCCTTCGGCGGCGGCTACTTCTTCGCCGTGCCCGGTGTGCGCGGTGGCGACGACTTCCTGGGGGCCGGGCTCTTCCGGTAGTTCCGACGGTGCCTGGCAGGCCGGGCCGAGTGGTGGCGACGCCGCTCGCTTAGACCTCGGTCCGCTCGGCTAGCGCCTCGGGCCCTCCGATGCGCTCGACGGCGTCGCCACCACTCGTCCCTCGTCCGGCAGGCCGGAAGTCATGCGTTGCTGGGAGTTCGGGGTGCGGAGGGCGTCCCGCACCCCGCGCTCCGCACCCCGCGCCCGGCGCTCCACACCCCGCCAGGGGCTCTCACGATTTCGAGTACTGCGGCAGTATCAGTGCTTCAGCGCGCGGCTCACTGCCGCAGAACTCGACATCCTGAAGCGCAGTCACTCCGCAGACGACGATGCCGCCGGCCCCTGGGTGAGGGGTCCGGCGGCATCCGCTTCTTCGCGGCCGGTGAGTGCCGCGGCGGTGGGGACTACTTGATCAGCTTGTCCGCACCGTCGTTCTCGCCCGTCTCCGGGTCGTAATCGCCGAGCAGGAAGTCGCCCTCGGCGGCCTCGTCCTCGATCTCCTGGGACACGGCCGCGGCCTGCGCCAGCGCGGCGTTGCGGCGCGCGATCGTGACGCCGGCACCGGCGGCGGCGCCGCCGAGCGCGAGCGCGGCCAGCCACGGCTTGTTCAGGCGGTCGCCCAGCAGGTGGTCGACGGAGTACTTGCCCGGGCCGGTGAGGGCCAGCGCGGCGGCTGCGACACCGAGGGTGATCGGGTACTCGTTGCCGCCGCCCTGCGCAGCGAAGCCCTGCGGACGGTGCACCTCGGCGGCGACGATCATCGCGCCGACGCCACCGGCGGCGGCCAGCGGCGTGGCGGCTCCGAGGGCCAGCGCAGCGCCGGCCAGCTCGCCTGCACCGGCGATGGCCGCGTTCGGCTTGCCGGGCGCGAAGCCCATCGACTCGAAGCCCTGGCCGGTGGCGTCCAGCCCGTGGCCGCCGAACACGCCGAACAGCTTCTGCGCGCCGTGGTAGGCGAGCGCCCCGCCGACGGCGGTGCGGAGGGCGAGGAGTCCCAGGTCACGTGCGGTGTTGTTCTGTCCCATGCCATGGTTCAACCGGACCGCGGTCCCAGGGATTCCGGGAGGCGCGAAATGTGTCACACGTCACCGCGTTTCGAGCGCGACTCCCCGGTGGTAGTCGCGAACAGACCGGTAGCTCAGCCACATCGCCCCATTCGCCACGATTGAGTACACGACGAACGCGACGATCTCGAGCTGTGTCGGCCCACCGTGCCGCGAGAACAACAACGCGATCAGTGGTGTCAGCAGGACCGCGCCGAACAGAGGCCCTGCGGCGACGCGACCTGGCGTGAGGAGTGAGACGTAGGGGACCCAGGTGCGGTCCTGATTCTTCGCGTAGAAGATCGGCCTACCGCCACGGCGGCACCCCGTGCCGATCGCCAGAGAGACACATCCTGCAGACGCGGTCGCGAACGTGCCGATGAGGACCACGGTGGTGATGGCGCTGTTGGAGGTGCTGCCGCACCACATCCAGGTGATCGCGCACGCGAACGTGAAATGCGTGATCACGCCCATGTAGATGATCCAGGTGGCCGAGCGTCGACGGTGAGGCGGCGCAGGAAGTCCGGTATCCATGAAAGCAATGTACCTATTAAGATTTGACGATACTTGTGGCGCGGGCCGCTCCTTCTTCTTGCCTGCAAGGATGGGCAAGCGATACGGTATGGACATATACTAGATACATGATCGCGAACATGCGGAGGGGGTGTCGCGCGGTGGCCGCCGCCGCAGGGACGGGACTGCTCGTCATCGCGTGCTCGCCGGCGACCTCGCCGGGAACGACGACGTCCGCGTCGTCGCCTGCGTCGTCATCGGCCTCGAGCTCCGCGGACCCGCGAGCCCGTGCCGCCGAGGTCGAGCGTGTCCGTGACCTCCTGGTCGGCACGTGGCGGCGAGTGGAGGCGCCGAATGAGGTGCTCGAGAGGTACCTCGTCGACGGAAGGACCGAGGTGGTCAGCGCGTCGGGCGCCGTCGCGGGCGCGGGGACGTGGGAGGTGGTCGCTATGGATCGGGCGGGCGACTATTCGCCCACGGCGATTCAGCAACGCGGCGATCCGCGGACACGGATGGTCGTCGCGGCGATCGACTGGAACTCGATGGTGTGGTCGATACCGCTGCGCGGCACGACGTACCACTACACGCGCGTGGGCCTCTCGCCCTTGGCGGGCTTCTACGGCGGGCATTGGCGCGGCCTGACGATTCGCGCGGACGGCACGGGCACCGGGTACTACAAGGTGGTCTGCGACAGCGCGGGCGCCCAGTGCGAGAACGGCGTCTACTATGACTTCGTGCTCGAGGACGTCGAGACCGGCTCGGGTTTCTCGAACGCGGTCCGGCGCATCACCCGCGTCCGGCCCTCCGCAGCCGGTGACCTCCTGCGCGGCACCGAGCGGGTGCGGCTGGATGCGAACACCGACGTCATCTTCAGTGGCGGCATCACCTTCTGTGGCTCCCGCGCTCGCGTCTCCGCCTGCGGCGCGTAGCTCACACCACGAGCTGTCCCTCCAGGTCCGGCACGGACGCGCCGCCGGTGGCCCGACGGTACGCCGCCCCCACCAGTTCGATCGCCCGCCGGAGCTGATCGGGCGGCAGCGAGTAGGGGATCCGGATGTTGCGCTCGAGGGCACCGTCGACCCCGAAGGCGGAGCCGGCGGCGATACGCACCCCGAGTCCCGCAGCGGCGGCCGCCGTCGCGGTGCCGACCGGTCGCGGCAGCGTCACCCACAGGCACAGGCCGCCGACGCCGGGCGAGGCGGTCGCCCCCGGAAGGTGCTCGGCGACGACCTCGAGGGCGACCGCGCGGCCGGCGCGCAGGGCGTCGAGCCGCCCGGGGAGGAAGTCGGCGAGGTGGTCGAGGGCGTAGCCGGCGGCGAGCTGCTCGAAGACGGCGCCGGCGAGGTCCATGTCGTGCCGGGCGGCGGTCAGTGCGTCGGGCGAGTTCTCCGTGCGGATCCAGCCCACGCGCAGGCCCGCCCAGATGGTCTTGCTCGCGGAGCCGATCGTGATGATGCGGGCGCCGCGCGGTGCGAACGCCGCCACGGGCGGGGGAGCGGGCGCGTCGAGCGCGAGCTCGGCCATCGTCTCGTCGACGACGACGGGCACGCGGTAGCGCGCGGAGATCTCCCCGAGCCGCCGCCGTCCGGTCTCGTCGAGGAGCAGCCCCGTCGGATTGTGGAAGTCGGGAATGGTGAAGATGATCCGCGGATTCTGTTGCTTCACCACGGCTTCCACCTGATCGAGATCCCAGCCGTGGTCCGGGTGCAGCCCCACGGCGACGGGACGCGCGTTGTGCCGTCGGATCGCGAGGATGGAGCCGTGGTGGGTGGGCTGCTCGATGAGTACGCGGTCGCCGGGGTGCACCAGCGTGTCCAACACCACCCGCAGCGCGTGCTGCGCGCCGGAGGTGACGAGCACCTGGTCCTCGGTCGTCGGCAGGCCGCGGTCGCAGTAGCGTCGCGCGATCGATTCCTTCAGCGCCCGAACGCCTCCCGGGTACAGTCCGATGCCCGCGAGGTAGGGCGGGGCGCATTCGAGGGCGTGCCGGTAGCCGTCGTGCACGATCTGGTCGGGTGCCGACGGTGCCGCGATGTTCAGCCGGATCAGGTCGGCCTCCGGCCCGGTGTCGGCGGGCTCGGCGGGTACGGAGTGGGGCAGCGTGAGCACGCTCCGCGCGCCCTGCCGGGACTGCAGGTGCCCGCTGTCACGGAGCTCGGCGTAGGCCGCGGTCACCGTCGTCCGGCTGACCTCGAGGTGGGCCGCCAGGGCGCGCTCGCTCGGGAGCGCGGTCCCGACGGGGACCCGACCGTCCAGCACGAGCAGGCGCAGGGCCTCGGCGAGGGCGAGGTAGGCCGGACGCGGACCGTCGGGCCTCCAGGAGCCGAGCTGGCGGGCGAGAGCGGCCGCGCCGACGGTGCCAGTTGAGGGGAACATGAGGCCAGTATCTCAGAACTGGCTATGGATTGCCATGCCACTTCGCGGCATTGTGAGTGTCATGATGATTCGACTGATCAAGCTGTTCGTGGGCCTGTGGCTGTACGGCACGGCCATGGTCGCGATCCTGCGCGCCGGGCTCGGCAACATGCCGTGGGACGTGCTGCACCAGGGGCTCGCGGAGAAGATGCACCTCTCGGTGGGTGTCGTCTCGATCATCGTGGGCGCGCTGGTGCTGCTCCTGTGGATCCCGATCCGGCAGAAGCCGGGCTTCGGCACCGTCGCGAACGTGATCGTGATCGGCGTCGCCTTCGACACCATGGCGCCGCTGTTCCCGGAGGACCCCGCGCTGGTCGTGGCGATCCCGATGATGCTCGGCGGCATCGTGCTCAACGCCTTCGCGACCGTGCTCTACATCGGGGCCGGGATGGGGCCCGGCCCGCGGGACGGCCTGATGACGGGGCTCGTGGCCCGGACCGGCGGCTCGGTGCGGGTGGTGCGCACGTCGATGGAGGTGCTCGTCGTGATCGTGGGCTTCCTGCTCGGCGGGACCCTCGGTGTCGGGACGCTGCTCTACGCGGTGGGTGTCGGCCCGCTGATCCAGCTGTTCGCGCGCACCGGCCTCGGCGGGCCGGCGTTGGCGCAGGGCGGTGACGGGCACGGCGGGGGCCACGATGCGGTCGCTACTGTGGGGGAATGCGGATCCTCATCACCGGAGCCAGCTCCGGCCTCGGCGAAGGCATGGCTCGGACGTATGCGGAGCGCGGCGAGGACGTAGCGCTCCTCGCGCGGCGCCTCGACCGGCTCGAGGCGCTGCGCGCCGAGCTCACCGCGTGCCCGAAGGCGGGCACCGTCGAGATCGGGCGGCTCGACGTCACGGATTTCGACGCCGTCCCCGTCGCCATCGGCGCCGCCGTCGAGCGCCTCGGCGGCCTGGATCGCGCGATCGTCAACGCCGGTGTCGGCAAGGGTGCGCCGCTCGGCACGGGCAAGGCGCACGCCAACCTGGAGACGATCCAGACCAATCTGACCGGCGCGCTCGCGCAGATCGAAGCCGTGCTGGAGGTCTTCCGCGCGCAGGGCCGCGGCCACCTCGTGCTCATCAGCTCCATCGCCGGCCAGCGCGGCATGCCCAAGGCCCAGACCGCGTACTCGGCGAGCAAGGCCGGTCTCACCGCGATCGGTGAGGGGCTGCAGGCGGAGTTCGCGGGCAGTGACATCACGGTCACCGTGATCAAGCCGGGCTTCATCGAGACGGACATCAACAAGGGCGTGAAGACCTCGATGAAGTCCTCACTCGACGACGGCGTCAAGGCGCTGGTCAAGGCCATCGACCGGGAGCCCAAGGAGGCCGCCGTGCCGTCGTGGCCCTGGACGCCGCTCGGCGCGGTGCTGCGCCACGCCCCGGACGAGCTGACCCGCCGCCTCATCTGATTCGACTTCTCCGCCGTCTCACCCGTTCGAGGTAGGGGCTCAGCCCTGAGCCGGTGGCCGCAGAACCCAGGGGCCGGCCCGGATGTGCGGCACCATCGTCGCTCCTAGCGTGAGGAGTGACGAAAGGTGGTGCGAAATGCGCACATTCATCAAGACCGCCATGATCTCCACGGTGGCCGGAGCCGCACTGATCCTCGCGGCGGCACCGGCGAACGCGGGCCCCTCCGACGACTACGACTACGCGACCGGCGCGGTCGGCGAGTCCTGTGCCGCCCAGTCGCTGGGCAAACTCGCCCTCGACCGGTACAGCGGCATCGTTCTCACCTGCACCGACGCCGGCACCTGGCAGATCCCGAAGGCCTCGTAGGTCTTTCCGGCCAGCGGTCTAGACGGCGCGGCCCCGCGCCTCCCGGTACCAGCGCACCTCGGCGTCCGTCGACGAGTCGAGCTCGGCGGTGGGGGCACCGTCGGACGCGATGACGGGGAGCAGGGCGTTGGCCTGGACCTTCCCGAGCTCGACGCCCCACTGGTCGAAGGCGTTGATGCCCCAGACGGCGGCCTCCGTGAACACCTGATGCTCGTACAGGGCGATGAGTTGGCCCACGACGGACGGGGTGAGCTTGGGCGCGAGGATCGTGGTGGTGGGCCGGTTGCCGGGCATCACCTTGTGCGGCACCACCTTCGGGTCGGTCCCCTCGGCCGCGATCTCCTCGGCGGTCTTGCCGAACGCCAACACCTTGGTCTGCGCGAACAGGTTGCTCATGAGCAGGTCCTGCATGGTTCCGACGCCGTCGATGGTGGGCAGGTCGTCGGTGGACTCGGCGAAGCCGACGAAGTCCGCCGGAACCAGCCGCGTGCCCTGATGCAGCAGCTGGAAGAAGGCGTGCTGACCGTTGGTTCCCGGCTCGCCCCAGAAGATCTCGCCGGTGTCCACGGTCACGGGCGTGCCGTCGACGCGCACCGACTTGCCGTTCGACTCCATTGTCAGCTGCTGCAGGTAGGCGGGGAACCGCGCGAGGTCCTGCGCGTAGGGGAGCACCGCCCGCGACTGCGCGCCGAAGAAGTCGGAGTACCAGAGTCCGATGAGCCCCAGCATGATCGGCGCGTTCTGCGCGATCGGCGCCGTGCGGAAATGCTCGTCCACGGCGTGGAAGCCCGCGAGGAACTCGGCGAACCGCTCCCGGCCGACGGCGATCATCACCGACAGCCCGATCGCGGAGTCCACGGAGTAGCGGCCGCCCACCCAGTCCCAGAATCCGAACATGTTCGCGGTGTCGATGCCGAAGGCCGCGACGCGCTCGGCGTTCGTCGACACGGCGACGAAGTGCTTGGCCACCGCCTCCTCGCCCGTGCCCAGCCCGTCGAGCAGCCAGCGCTTGGCGGCGTGCGCGTTGGTCAGCGTCTCCTGCGTGGAGAAGGTCTTCGACGCGATGACGAACAGCGTGGTCGCCGGGTTCAGCGCGGCCAGTGTGCCGGAGACGTCCGCGGGGTCGACGTTCGAGACGAAGTGGCAGGTGATGCCGCGCTGCACGTACGCCCGCAGCGCGCCGTAGACCATCGCCGGCCCGAGATCGCTGCCGCCGATGCCGATGTTGACCACGTCGGTGATCGGCTCGCCCGTGGCGCCGCGCCACGTGCGGGAGCGGACGGCGTCGCTGAAATCGCCCATCCGGTCGAGCACGTCGTGCACGTCGCGGGTCACGTCCTGCCCGTCGACCTGCAGGTCCAGGCTCGACGGTGCGCGCAGGGCCGTGTGCAGCACGGCGCGGTCCTCGGTCGAGTTGATGTGCTCGCCGGCGAACATCGCGTCGCGCCGGGCGGTGACCCCCGCGGCCTCCGCGAGCGCGGCCAGTAGGTCCAGCGTCTCGCGGGTGACGCGGTGCTTGGAGTAGTCGATGTACAGATCTCCCACCCGGAAGACGAACTCGGAGCCGCGCTCCGGATCGTCGGCGAACAGCTCGCGCAGGTGGACGCCGGACAGCTCGGAATAGTGCTCGGCGAGGCTGCTCCAAGCGGGGGACGCGGTGATGTCGCTGTCGCTCATGGGCGCCAGCCTAATGTCCGGTGAGGGGTTCCGCGCGCGGTTCCGGGCGGACCCCGTGGGAGGCGGCGCGGACCCGGGCGCACGACCCGCCCGCCGGGACTAGTGTGGCTGGCATGGCAACCGAGCAGCGCATCCGTGACCTCCTCGACCGCGTCCCCACGGGGATCTTCGTGAACGGTGCGTTCCGCGATTCGAGTTCGGGTGCAACCTTTCCCGTGCACGATCCCGCCACGGAGGAGGTGCTGATCGAGGTCGCCGACGCCACCGCGGAGGACGGTGCGGCCGCGCTGGACGCCGCCGTCGCCGCCGGGCCGGCGTGGGCCGCCACACCCGCGCGCGAGCGTGCCGAGATCCTGCGCGCCGCGTACGAGGGCCTCGTCGCCCGCACGGACGACTTCGCGCTGCTGATGACCCTCGAGATGGGCAAGGCCCTGCCGGAGTCGGCCAACGAGGTCCGCTACGGCGCGGAGTTCTTCCGCTGGTTCTCCGAGGAGGCCGTGCGGATCGCCGGCCGCTACACCCCCGCGCCCGCCGGCACCGGGCGGATCCTGGTGAGCAAGGCCCCCGTCGGGCCGTGCCTGGCGATCACCCCGTGGAACTTCCCCCTCGCGATGGGCACGCGCAAGCTCGGCCCCGCGCTCGCCGCGGGCGCCACGATGCTGGTCAAGCCGGCCGGCCTCACCCCGCTCACGATGTTGCTGCTCGCGGAGGTACTGAAGGAGGCGGGCGTGCCCGACGGTGTGGTCTCCGTGCTGCCCACGTCGAAGTCCTCGGCGCTGACGGGGCCGCTGTTCGCCGACCCGCGCCTGCGCAAGCTCACCTTCACCGGGTCCACCGAGGTGGGCCGCAAGCTCATCGAGCAGTCCGCGCCGGGCGTGCTGCGCACGTCCATGGAGCTCGGTGGCAACGCGCCCTTCGTGGTCTTCGACGATGCCGACATCGACCACGCGGTCGCGCAGGCATTGCTCGCGAAGCTGCGCAACGGCGGAGAGGCGTGCACCGCGGCCAACCGGTTCCACGTGCACGAGTCGGTGATCGGGGAGTTCACCGACAAGCTGGTCGCCGCGATGGAGAAGTACGTCCTCGGCCCCGGTGTGCAGGACGGCGTCACCATCGGCCCGCTCATCTCCGCGGACCAGCAGGACATCGTCTCCGAGCTGGTGCAGGACGCGGTCGCGAAGGGGGCGACGCTGCGGCTCGGCGGCGTCGCGCCCGAGGGGCCGGGTCACTTCTTCCCGCCGACGGTGCTGGCCGACGTCCCGGCCGACGCGCGGATCCTCTCCGAGGAGGTGTTCGGACCGGTCGCGCCGATCGTCCCGTTCTCCGACGAGGACGAGGCCGTGACCGCCGCGAACGCCACCGAGTACGGCCTGGTCTCCTACGTCTTCACCCGCGACCTGGACCGCGCGCTCCGGGTCTCGGACCGTCTCGAGAGCGGGATGGTCGGCGTGAACCGCGGCGTCATCTCCGACCCGGCCGGCCCGTTCGGCGGCGTGAAGGCCTCGGGCTTCGGCCGCGAGGGCGGCAGCGAGGGCATCGAGGAGTACCTGGAGACGCGGTACATCGCGCTGCAGTGACCGCCCATCGCAATTGAACGACGTTCTGGAGGATCTGACCTGCGGTTGCCCTCTCCAGAACGTTGTTCAATTGAGTTCGGGGTGATCGCAAACCTCGCCGCGGCACGGTGAGTTGTGGCAACGTCGAGGGATGGCGGAGAAGCGGGCGGGCACCGGCACCCGGGAGAACGTGATCCTGGTGCACTGGCACGACCTGGGTCGCCACCTCACCTGCTACGGCGCCGAGGGCGTGGTCAGCCCGAACCTGGACCGGCTCGCGGCCGAGGGCATCCGGTTCACCGACGCGCACGCGACGGCACCGCTCTGCTCGCCCGCGCGCGGCTCGCTGTTCACGGGCCTGCACCCGCACCGCAACGGCCTCGTCGGGCTGGCGCACCACGGCTTCGAGTACCGCGACCACGTGCGCACCCTGCCGGCGCTGCTCGGCGAGGCGGGCTACCGCAGTGCCCTGTTCGGCATGCAGCACGAGAGTGCGGACCCGACCCGGCTCGGCTTCGACACCGCCGACGTCTCGGACTCCCTGTGCGACTACGTGGTCACGCAGTCGCAGGAGTGGCTGGCCGACGCCGCCACGCGCGACGAGCCCTTCTTCCTCACCGCGGGCTTCTTCGAGACGCACCGCCCGTACCCCGCCGACCAGTACGCGCCGGCCGACCCGAACGCGATCGGCGTGCCCGGCTTCCTGCCCGACACCGCGCAGGTGCGCGAGGACCTCGCCGGGCTGCACGGCAGCATCACGCAGGCCGACGCCGCGGTCGGGCGACTGCTCGGCACCGTCGACGAGTTGGGGCTGGCCGAGAGCACCTGGATCCTCTTCATCACGGACCACGGCCTCGCCTTCCCGCGCGCGAAGTCCACGCTGTACGGCGAGGGCACCGGCGTCGCGTTCATCGCGCGCCCGCCCCGCGCCCTCGGTCTCGCGCCGCGCGTCTACGACGACCTGTTCTCGGGCGTCGACCTGACCCCGACGGTGCTCGACCTGCTGGGCCTGCCCCTACCGGAGGACGTCGACGGTGAGACCCACGCGGCCGAGCTCCTGGAGCCGACGGGCGAGCAGGTGCGCGCCGGGCTGTTCACGCAGAAGACCTATCACGACGCCTACGACCCGATCCGCGCCGTGCGCACCAAGCAATTCAGCTACATCGAGAACTACGCCGAGCGGCCCGCGCTGCTGCTGCCGCTCGACATCGCGGACAGTTCCTCCGCCGCCTCGCTGGACCCGTACGAGACCGCCGCGCCGCGGCCCCGTCGGGAGCTGTACGACCTGGTCGTGGACCCGTACGAGCGGCGCAACGTGGTCGACGAGCCCGCGTACCAGTGGGTGGCGCGCCGTCTCGCCGGCGTCCTCGCGAATTGGCGCGAGGAGACCGGCGACGTGCTGCCCTCCGAGGCCGAGGGCACCGCGATCGCCGAGGCCTTCATGGCTGCCTTCTTCGCCGGCCGGGCCGAGCCCGACGCCGACGAGACGCCGCTGCCCTCGCGTCGCCCGCAGGGCGAGCGCCGCGAACTGGTCCCGCGCGAGTCGGCCGCTCGCGAGTCGGCCGAGCGGGTCCGTGCCGGCGCCGCGAACGCCTGACCTACACCCGCACCTGCCGGAACTCCGGCGCGACCTCCGCGATCCGCTCGTAGTCGCTGTCGCGATGCACCACGATCGCGCCGTGCTGGATGGCGATCGCGGCGATCATCGTGTCAACGGGTCCAGCAGCCCGAACCTTGCCTGAAATCCACAGCCTGCGCTGCAGATCCAGTGCGAGGGGGTGAGTCCGATCATTCGGGTGAAGAACCTCCAGCAACGACCATCGTGCGTGGTACTCCTTGTCCCACTCCCGCGGTGACCGCGCGGAGAACAGGGCCTCGAGCACCTGTGGTGTGCACGCGGCGAGGAAGTGGCCGCGCTGCGTGAAGCGCACGACCGACTCGACCGGAACTTCGCCGGTAGGGATCCGTGCGATAACGGAGTTGTCGAGCAGGCACGGCGTCAGCAATGCGCCTTCGAGTGTCGCCGTCATCGGCGTGCCTCCTTGCGGAATTCCGGATCCAGGAGGGCGACGTACGGCGAGTCGTCGTCGTTGGCGAGGCCGTAGAGCATCTTGCGCTGCAGCGTCTGCATCAGCGCGAGCTCGACGAGGCTCACGACCATGTCCTGATTGGATGCGTAGCCCAGCTCCTCGCGGGCCCTGTCGAACAGCCCCTCAGGGGCGCGGAGTGACGTCATCTTGAGCGGAGCCTCCTGGAACTCGGGCAGGTGAATCTCCATCGCCCTCACCTCCGTCTATATCGGATTCGTCAGATCAGTATATCGGAATCGGACACGGTGCGGAATCCGATGTTGCCCGCCGTCGAGCTCGGGGTGTTGTGGCTGCGGGCCGCCGTGCGGTAGCGGTAGCAGTAGGAGTCGTGGCACAGGTGGCTGCCGCCGCGCAGCACCCGGGCGGTGCCGCGGTCGGGCCCCGTCGGCGAGACCTCCGGTGCCGCACGGTAGTAGCGCGCCGAGAAGCGGTCGGCGCACCACTCCCACACGTTCCCCACCGCCTGGTACAGGCCGTAGCCGTTCGGCGAGTACGAGCGCGCCGCGACGGTGCCGACGGCCCCGTCGGACTCGGGGAATGCCCCGACGAAGACGTTGCAGTCCCGGCCGGTCACCGGGTGCTCGTCGCCCCACGGGTAGCGCGCGCCGTCGAGCCCGCCGCGGGCCGCGTACTCCCACTGCGCCTCGGTCGGCAGGGCGCGACCGGTCCATGCGCAGTACGCGAGGGCGTCCGCGTACGAGACGTGCACGACCGGATGGTCGTCCAGGGCGACGGTGCCGGGCCCGCCCGGCGCGCGGAACGTCGCGCCCGGCACCGTCAGCCACCACGGCGTGCCCGGGACCGGCGCCCCGGCCGACGGGTCCGCTGCGCTCGCGCGGAAGACGGCCGACGCGCCGAACCGCTCGGCATCGGTCACGTACCCGGTCGCGTCGGCGAAGGCCGCGAACGCGGCGACGGTCACCGTCGTCGCGTCGATCGCGAAGCCCGGCAGCACGACCCGGTGCACGGGGACCTCGCCGTCGGCGCGGTAGCCGTCGCCGTGCGCGTCGCCCATGCCGAACGCGCCGGCGGGGACGCCGGCCTGGGGGATCGGGTGCGTGCCGCCGCCCGGCACCGCGCCGGCGTGCGGCGGCAGGTCCGGGCCTTCAGGCGCGCAGCAGGTCACTCGTCGAGTATCCCGCGTTCGGTGAGCAGCGCGATCACCCGCTGGGCGAGCTCGTCGGTGTCGGCGCCGGTGGTGTCGAAGCGCAGGTCGGGGTCCTCGGGCTTCTCGTACGGTCCGTCGACGCCGGTGAGACCGCGCAGCTCGCCGCGGTCCGCGCGGGCGTACAGGCCCTTCGGGTCGCGCTTGCGGCACTCGCTGACCGGCGTCGAGACGTGCACCTCGAGGAAGTCGATGTCGGCCGCCAGGTTCAGCTCCCGGGCGATGTCGCGATCGGAGCGCAGCGGCGAGACGAGGGACGCGATCGAGATCACGCCCGCGTCGGCGAACAGGCGCGTCAGGTGCCCCACGCGGCGGATGTTCTCGGCCCGGTCGCCGGGGGAGAAGCCCAGGTCGTCGGAGATGCCGTGGCGGATGTTGTCGCCGTCGATGAGGTAGGCGACCCGGCCCCGCGAGACCAGCGCCCGCTCCAGGGCGACCGCCACCGTCGACTTGCCGGACGCGGGGAGGCCCGTGAACCACACCGTCGCGCCGCGCTGGCCGGTGCGGGCCCAGCGTTCGGTGCGGCCCAGCGAGCTGGGGTGCCAGCGGATGTCGTTGCGGGTCGCCTGCCCGGGGATCACCTCGCGGGCGACCGCGATCGTGCCCGCGCCGACGGTGTCGTTGCTCGCCTCGTCGATGAGGATCAGCGCGCCCGTGTCCCGGTTCTGCGCGTACGGGTCGGCCACCACGACCGACGAGGTCCGCAGGGTGACGGTCCCGATGTCGTTCAGCGCCAGCTCGCTCGGCCCCACCTGCTCGATGAGCGTCTCGGGGTCGAGGCGCCGTTCCAGGGACTGGACCGTCGCGCGGACCGTCGCGGTGGCGTGCTTGAGCGCGACGCGGTCCCCGGCGCGCAAGGGCTTCTCGGCCAGCCAGCAGACGGTGACCTCCAGCTCGCGCGCGTTCACCGGCAGGTGCGCGCCCTCGGCACCGGAGACCAGGACGTCGCCGCGGCCCACGTCGATGTCGTCGGCCAGCTCGACGGACACCGACAGTGGAGCGACGGCCGTCGCGCGGTCGTCATCGAGCGTGTCGAGCGCGGTCACCGTCGACCTGCTCCCGGACGGCAGGACCAGCACCTCGTCGCCCACGGTCAGCGTGCCGGCGGCGACGCGCCCGGCGTACCGTCGGCGCCGCTCGGCCGTGGGGCGGGAGACCCACTGCACCGGGAGGCGCAGTTCCGTCGCGACCGCCGACGGTGCCCGCAGGGGCACGGTCTCGAGGTGTTCGAGGAGCGTGGGCCCGTCGTACCAGGGGGTGTGCTCGGAGCGATGCACCACGTTGTCGCCGAGCTTGGCGGCCAGCGGGATCGCGGGGATCGCGTCCAGGCCGAGCCGGACCGCGAGCTCGGCGAGCTCCGCCTCGACCTCCGCGAACCGCTCCGCGGAGAAGTCGACGAGGTCGATCTTGTTCACCGCGGCGATGACGTGCGGCACGCCGAGGAGCGTCGCGATGCGCGCGTGCCGGCGGGTCTGGCGCAGCACCCCCTTGCGGGCGTCCACCAGCAGGATCGCGACGTGCGCGTTGGAGGCGCCGGTGAACATGTTGCGGGTGTAGCGCTCGTGGCCGGGGGTGTCGGCGAGCACGTAGCTGCGCGACTCGGTGGAGAAGAACCGGTACGCGACGTCGATGGTGATGCCCTGCTCGCGCTCGGCGCGCAGGCCGTCGGACAGCGCCGCGAGGTCCACCTCGTCGCCGTCGGTCACGGCGTCCAGGTGGTCGGTGGGCAGGCTGCCGGTGTCGTGCAGCAGGCGGCCGATGAGCGTCGACTTGCCGTCGTCGACGGACCCTGCGGTGGCGAGGCGCAACAGCTGGCGCGTGGTCGGTGGTGCCAGTACGTCCGTCATCAGAAGTACCCCGCAGCGGTGTCCGCGACCGATCCGGTGGCGGGGTTCGGAACGCGATTCATCAGAAATAGCCCTCTTTCTTCCGGTCCTCCATGGCCGCGGCCGACGTTCGGTCGTCGGCGCGGGTCTCGCCCCGCTCCGAGACCGTGGCGGCGGAGATCTCCGCGATCACGTCGTGGATCTCGGTGGCGCGGCTGCGGACCGCGCCGGTGATGGTCAGGTCGCCCACGGTGCGGTAGCGCACCCACTCCCGGTTCACTGTCTCGCCGGCGCGCGGCTGCGTGAACTCCGAGACGGCCAGCAGGATCCCGTCGCGCTCGAAGACCTCGCGCTCGCTCGCGTAGTAGATCGGCGGCAACTCGAGGCCCTCGAGCTCGATGTAGCGCCAGATGTCGAGCTCGGTCCAGTTGGACAGGGGGAACACCCGGACGGACTCGCCGCGGCGGATGCGGCCGTTGTAGAGCGACCAGGGCTCGGGGCGCTGCGCCCGCGGGTCCCACTGGCCGAACTCGTTGCGGAAGCTGAACACCCGCTCCTTCGCGCGGGCCCGCTCCTCGTCGCGCCGGGCGCCGCCGAACGCGGCGTCGAAGTTCCCGGCCTCCAGCGCGTCCAGCAGGGTGCGGGTCTGCAGCCGGTTCCGAGAGCCGGAGGACTCCGTCGACTCGGCGACCCGACCCGCGTCGATCGACTCCTGCACCGAGGCGACGATGAGCTCGATCCCGTCGGGGTTCTCCGCGGTCGGAGCGACGCGGCGCCCGCGGAAGTCGATCACCTCGGGGAAGTTGTGGCCCGTGTCCACGTGCAGGATCGGGAAGGGCAGCGGCGAGGGCCGGAAGGCCTTCTCCGCCAGACGGAGCAGCACGATGGAGTCCTTGCCGCCCGAGAACAGAAGCACCGGTCGCTCCAGCTCGGCGGCCACCTCGCGGATGATGTGCACCGCCTCGGCCTCGAGGACGCGCAGCTCGTCGACGGCGGCGATCGGTTCGGGTGTCGCGGTGCTCATAGGGGGTATCCGTTCTCGGCGGCGTCGGCGCGGTAGCGCTCCGCCCACTCCTTGGAGCGGTCGTTGGACTGGGGTTTGAGCGGCGGCGGGGGAGCGAGCTGCGGGTCCTGCCCGATCGCGTCCAGCACGCGCGCCGTCGTCTTCTGCGGGTCCGCGGTGAGCTCGTGGAAGTCGATCTCGAGCGGGGTGATGCCCTCGAACGCGAACCACGCCCGCCACGACCGCTCCTGCTCGCGCAGGATCCCGGCCAGGTGGGCGATCCCGTCGGCGCGGTACACGGCGCGCTCGTCGCGCTCGCGGTCGTGATCGGGGTCGTCGCGCCACACCCGGGTCTGTACCGCACGCCACATCGACACGGCCTGTGCGACCACATCGGGCCGGTGGACGTGCACGTACAGGGGGTCGGCACCGTCGAACAGCGAGCGGATGGCCGTCCGCACCGAGCCCGACGCGGTGCGGGTGCGGGTCACGAGGACGGGCGTCTGGTTCCACATGAGCTTGCCGCCCCACACGCCGTTGGGCGTCCGGCCCTCGCGCAGCACGTCGGCGCGCCACTGCGCGGGGCCGCGCGGGTCGACGGTGCCGGGATCGATCCGGTCGAGGAGGTCGAGCAGCGACGCATCGTCGACGCCGGCGAACCACTCGCGCGGCTGCGGCGACAGCGACGAAGACGGGTAGTACTGGAAGAACTCCTGCGGCCGCCCGGCGACGCCGGTGGCCGCGAGCGACTCCACGAGGAGGGTGCTCCCGCTGCGCTGGCTGGCGCACACGAGATAGTCGTCAGGGCTGGGCATGCCCGCCAGTCTGGCGCAGAAAGGCCTTCCGACCTGGGGTTCGATGGCACCGTGAACGTGATCCTTGACGGATCGCAGCCGGTGTGGTGCGTTCGCTACAGGGCGTCGATGCCGGCCAGGAGCAGGTCGAGCCCGGCGAGGAACTGGGCGCGGTCGTCGTGGTCGGCCATGGTCGCGGCGATGCGGCGCAGGTACGGGAACTCGTCGGGATCCAGCTGCCCGATGCGGGCCGCGACGCCGCCGAGCAGCTCCTCGCGGCTGGGCCCGCTGCGGGCGAGGTCCGAGCGCGCGTTGGCGGCGTTCTGGGCCGCCGAGCCGAGCACGTAGCCGACGATCGCGGTGGCGGCGTCGAACAGCGCGTCCTCCGGCGGGCCCATCGCCAGAACGGCGCCGCCGATCCGCTCGCTCAGCAGCAGGTTCGCCGGCCGACCCGGATCGGCCATCACCTGGGTGGCCAGCCACGGGTGCGCGTCGATCGTGTCGAACAGGGTGAGTGCGAGGCCGCGGATCGTCTCGCGGGGGTCACGGCCGCCCGCGGGCGCGGCGAGGATCGGCCGCAGGACGGCGTCGGTCGCGGCGGCGAGGAGCTCGTCCTTGCCGGCGATGTGGTGGTAGATCGCCCCGCTGCCCGTGTTCAGGGCGCCGCCGAGGGCGCGGAAGGTCAGCGCGTCGGCGCCGCTGTCGTCGAGCAGGTCGATCGCGGCGTCGACGATGCGGTCGCGGGAGAGGGCGTCGGTGCGGCGGCTGCGGGGTGGCACGCCTCCATCTTGACATGAGTGGAACGATGTTCCAAGCTCGTATGGAACGTTGTTCCAATGAAAGGGGAGCACCATGCAGACACCCATCACGATCATCGGTGCCGGACTCGGCGGCCTCGCCCTGGCCCGCGTCCTGCACGTCCACGGCATCGACGCCGTGATCTACGAGGCCGAGCCGACGCCCATGTCGCGCACGCAGGGCGGCCAGCTCGACATCCACGAGGCCGACGGCCAGGCCGCGATCGAGGCGGCCGGGCTGACCGCGCAGTTCCGCGCGCTGATCCACGAGGGCGGCGAGGCGACCCGGGCCCTCGGCCGCGACGGCACCGTCCTCCTCGACCTCCCCGACGACGGCGACGGCGGCCGGCCCGAGGTCCTCCGCGGAGAGCTGCGACAGCTGCTCATCGATTCCCTACCGGCCGACGCCATCCGCTGGGGCGCCAAGGTCGTCGCGGTGCGCGCGCTCGGCGGCGGTCGGCACGAGCTCACCTTCGCCGACGGGGCCACCGTCGCGACCGAGCTGCTGGTGGGCGCCGACGGGGCCTGGTCCAAGGTCCGGCCGCTGCTCACCGACGCGAAGCCCACCTACTACGGCACCACCTACGTCGAGACCTACCTGCACGACGTCGGGCGCCGCCACCCGGGCATCGCCGAACTGGTGGGGGAGGGCGCGATGTTCGCCCTCGCGCCGGGTCGCGGGATCAGTACCCACGCGGAGGCGGGCGGCATCGTCCACACCTACGCGCAGCTGCACGTCCCCGAGGATTGGGCCGACGGGATCGAGTGGACGGGCACGTCGGCCGTCGGCGCCGTGCTCGCGGAGTATCCGGGCTGGTCCGACGCGCTGACCCGCCTGGTCAGTGAATCGGACACGCCGCCCGTGCCGCGGAAGCTGTACACCCTGCCGGTCGGGATCCGCTGGGACCGCGTCCCGGGCGTCACGCTGGTCGGCGACGCCGCCCACGTCAGCCCGCCGGCCGGCGAGGGCGCCAACATCGCGCTGTTCGACGGTGCCGAACTCGCCCGGCACATCGTCGAGAATCCCGGAGACCGCGACATCGCGCTCACCGCGTACGAGCGGGAGATGTTCGAGCGCGCCGCGGCCTCCGCGGCGTCCGCGGACGAGATGGCCACCATGATGCTCGGCGACGACGCACCGAACAGCCTGCTGGACTTCTTCGCAGGGGTCGGCCGGGGCTGACCGCGGACCGTCGGACTAGCGGCCCAGCGGGCCCCGGCCCAGACGGAGGAGGAGCATGGCGAGGGTGTGCCCCTCGCGGCCGAGCTCGGAGAACCGCTCGAGCACCTTCATCTCCCGCGAGTGCACCAGGCGCGTGCCGCCCGACGCCATACGTGTGCGGCCGATGATCTGCGAGACCTCGCTGCGGCGCTTCACCGCGGCCAGGATCTCCGCGTCGAGGCGGTCGATCTCCTCGCGGAGGGCCTGGATCTCCTCTTCGGCGAGCGGCGTCTCGGCGCCGGTGTCGTCCGGTGTGCTCATGGGTTCAAGTTTTCCACAGGCGCGGGACCTACGATCACACACCGTGCACCGTCCCACCCGGCTCCCCGCTCCGCAGCGCCTGCTGTGGGTCGGCGCGGCGGTGCTCATCGCGGTGTCGCTCGCGGTCCGCGCGTACGTGCTCGCGCGGGGGAACTTCTACTGGGACGATGTCGCCTTCATCGGCCGGGCGTCGCGACCGCTGACCGACCTGAGCGCCTGGTTCGTCGACTACGACGGCCATTTCATGCCGGGCACCCTGTTCGCCGCCGCCGTCCTGACCAAGGTCGCGCCGCTGAGCTGGCCGGCAGCGGCGACATCACTCCTGGTCCTGCAGTTGCTGGCATCGCTGGCGACCCTGCGGGCGCTGGTCGTGGTCGCCGGGCGTCGGCCGGTGGTGCTGGTCCCGTTCGTGTTCTTCCTGTTCAGTCCGCTCACGCTGACGGCGATGGCGTGGTGGGCGTCGGGCCTCAACGCACTGCCGCTGCAGATCGGGCTGGCGGTGGTGGTCGCCGAGACGGTGCGCTACCTGCGCGGCCGCCGGCGGTCCGGGGTCTACGCGGTGCTCGCGTTGGTGCTCTCGCTGCTGTTCTTCGAGAAGGCGCTGGTCATCCCGTTCGTCGCGCTCGCGACCGCCTGCCTGTTGCCCTACCTGCGGGGGCACCGTCGGCCCGTGCGGACGGTGCTGCGGCGCGGTCGGTGGTTGTGGGGCGCGTTCGCGGTCGTCGTCACCGCGTGGATCGTGCTGTGGCTGACCGTCACGGCCTCGCGGCCCGGCACCCACACCGTCGGGTTCACGGCCCGGACCTTGTGGCGGTCGGTGAACGCCGTGATCGCGCCCGCCGCGGTCGGCGGGCCGTGGACGTGGACGCGCACCAACCCCGGGCCGCCCATCGTGGTGACGGGTGTGGTGCTCACCGTGTTCGGGCTGCTCGCGATCGCAGGGATCGTGCTGGTCACGCGGTTGCGCGCGCCGCGGGGGCTCGTCGCCTGGGGCGCTGCGGTGCTGTACTTCCTGGGCGTGTCCTCGACGGTGTTCTTCCTGCGCAGCTCCGAGTACACGTCGCCGCTGCTGCCTCTGTCCCTGCGGTACTTCGCGGACTTCGCCTGGGTGCTCACGCTCGCGGGCGCGCTGGTGCTGCGTCGTGAATCCGGCCGATTCCGGGGTCGGGACGCCGGATTCGGCCTCGTGATGTCGAAAACCGCCGGGTTCACGAGGGACCGCCGACTGTGGATCGCCGTCGTGGTGGTGTTCGCGCTCAGCTCCACCGTCTCCGCCGTCCGCTTCGCCCCGGTCTGGCGCGACAATCCGACCGGCCCCTACCTGCGGGAACTGCGCGCGGGCTCCGCGGAGTACGCGGGACGAGAGGTGCTCGACCAGGAGGTCTACGGCGATGTCCTGAGCCCGCTGTCGGGCCCGAACAACCGGCTCTCGCGGATCCTCGCCACCCAGCCCGCGCACCCTCGGTTCGCCGACCACGCGGACGAGGCCACCGTCGTCGACCGGTCGGGACGGTTCCAGCCCGGCCGCGTCACGCGGGTCCGCAGTCTGCCGCTCGGGCCGTTCCCGTGCGGCACCCGCGTCGACGACGGTGCCTCCGCGACCCTCGCCTTCGAGGGGCCGCTGGCGTTCTGGGACTGGGTCGTGGAGCTCAACTACCTCGCGTCGTCCGACGGTGTCGTCGTGCTGCAGCAGCAGCGCGGAGCCAGGCCCGTCCGCGTACCGCTGCGCAAGGGAGCGCACACCGTCTACGCCCGGGTCACGGGGACGGGGGACGGGCTCGCCGCCCGCGCGGAGACGCCCGGTCTGGTCGTCTGCGTCGGCAGCGGGCCGATCGGTCTGCTCGTCCCGGCGTCCATGCCGGACGCGGCGCCTCGCTGACCTGCGAACACTCTGACCTGCGAATATTCAACACTGTGGGTTTCATGCATGCGACACATCGACGTTAGATGTCGCAAAGATTCTGAAATCGGGCTTAAAACCCACGATGTGGACGATATGGTGCCCACGTCCGATCGCCAGTGATCGGCATCACTCCAGTCGAAGGGTGTTGCTTCCATGCACGCTGCCGTCCGCCGTTCCGTTCCACGCCGTTACGTCGGCGCCTCCCTGGCCATCGTCACCGCCGCCGCGGTCGCGGTCGCGCCCATGACCGCCTCGGTGGGCGCGGTCACCGCTCCCGCGTCGACGATCTTCGTCAACCCCGCCACGCTCGTGAACCTGCAGACGCAGGTCGCCGGCTCCGCCGCCGCGTTCCTGCCGCGTGTCTCCGTGCCGGGCGTCACCGCTGCCGCCGCGGCCCCGTCGTGGGGTTGGGGCGACGTCGAGTTCCTCTCGAAGACGCTGCAGGACGCGCTGAAGGCGACCTTCGAATCCGCGTCGGGCACCGGCGATTACGCAGGTGCGGGCTTCCCGAAGGCGCTGCAGACGGCGCTCGACGCGATCTCGAAGGGCAGCCTGTCGGGGGCGTACAGCCCGATCGGCGGCCAGCTCGAGTCGACCCTGTTCATCGCTCTGATGAGCGCGATGTTCCCGATCGCCGATCAGTTCAACCCCAAGCTGGGGAAGATCGGCGCGGCGCTCGACGCGGCACTCAACGACGGCAGCATGATCGCCCTCGGCCAGGCCGCGCTCGGGCTCCCGCTGCGACTGCCCACCGAACTGCTCAAGGCCGGCGAAGCCATCGCCAAGGCCGTGATGACCGGTGACGTCTCCAAGGTCGGCGCGGCGGTCGGTGCCGGTATTAACAACGTGGGCAAGTTCCTCGAGACCTATGTGACCAACGGTTCGACGGGCCTGCTTCCGAACCTGGTCAAGGTGGGCAGCACACTGCTCGGCGCGGTGATCCCGTCGGTGCCCGCCGCCTCCCCGGCCAAGGTCGACGCGCTCGCCGCCCAGGCGGCGGTGGCGGCTGCGCCGGCGCTCGGGATGCCGGACTTCCAGACGCTGTTCGCCGCGTGGAAGGACGGCTACGAGATGCTCGTCTCGAGCATCAAGGGTGATCAGTGGACGCCCGGCGTCGTGAAGACGATCACCGACGCGCTCGCCAAGATCGGCAAGGGGGACGCCGCCGGCGCGATCGGAGACGTCGCCGACAAGGCGAAGGCGCTGTCGATCATCGTCATGCTGGGCGGTGTCCTGCCGGTCACGGACCTGATCAACCCCTACCTCGGTCCGATCGGCACCGGTCTCACGAACTCCCAGGCCGATTTCATCGGCCTCGGAAACTCGGCTCTGGCAGTGCTCTTCGACACTCCGGGCAAGGTGGTGGGGGGCGGCCAGAACCTGGTGACCGCGCTGCTGTCCGGCGATCCTTCGAAGGCGCTCACCGGACTGACGACGGACATCGGCGCGCTGACGACCTTCCTCAACGATCGTCTGTTCGTCGCTAAGGACAACCCGTTCGACAACGCGCTCTTCCCGGGGCTCGCGAACATCGGGAAGAACATCTTCGACGCCTTCGGGCCCGCGAAGCCTGCGGCGGACGCGGCGAAGCCCGCGGCCGGCGACGTGCCGGTGACCGCGATCGCGGCGACCGTCGCGGACGAGATCGCGCCCACGCCGACGCAGGAGGCGCCGGTCACCGTCGTCGACGGGGTTGATGAGGTCGCCGCTGCGCCGGCGCCGGTGGTCGAGCCCGCCGCGCCCGTCGAGTCCGCGGCGCCCGTCGAGACGGCGCCCGGGGTCCCGGCTGAGACGGCGCCCGAGGCGCCCGCGGAGTCGGGTGGCGATACGCCCGCCGTTCCGGACGCGGCACCGTCGGAGCCGGTCGAGACGCCGGCGGCGGAAGCCTCCGCGGGAGATCCGGCGGATGCGGGTGCCGCCGGGGCAGCGTCGGAGGTCTCCGCCGGCGCGTGATTCGCTGCGCGAACCGCTCCCCAGTGCACGCCCGCGGAACTACCGGCCGCGGAGCCACCTGGGGGCGGTTTCGTTTCTGACCGAGAGAAAATACCCTCTGAACTGGTGGGTTCAGAAACATGCAGACAGCATTGAGACAGATGGACGTATGGTGTCGCAAAGCTTCTTCGAATCGAGTCCGAAAATCCACGGCGTGGGCGTATGTTCCGTTCGTCCGGTTCTTGTGTGATCCGGCTCACTCCACCCGAGCGCACCCGGCACGCCGGGTGCGCTCGGGCGTTCCGGGTGCGCGGACGGCTCCACTCGGTGCACGCCACGGCGCCGCATGAATCGCCACGAACGGCGTGCGAAAACTTGTCACCCACCCCGGCTAGGCTGGACGGGAGATGAGTAACCCAGCACCGCAGCAGTCCGGACTCCGCCAGCGTCAGCCCTTCTCCCGCGAGAAAGCGCAGGTGAAGCGGCAGGAGCGCGGGCAGGAACTGCTGGAGGGGCTGAACCCGCAGCAGCGGGCGGCCGTCCTCCACGAGGGTTCGCCGCTGCTCATCGTCGCGGGCGCGGGCTCGGGGAAGACGGCCGTGCTCACCCGTCGCATCGCCTACCTGCTGGCGGCCCGCAACACGCAGCCGGGGCAGGTCCTGGCGATCACCTTCACCAACAAGGCCGCGGCGGAGATGCGCGAGCGCGTCGCCGGGCTCATCGGCCCCCGCGCGAAGATCATGTGGGTCTCCACGTTCCACTCCACCTGCGTGCGGATCCTGCGCGCCCAGGCCGGCTTGCTGGCGGGGATGAACTCCAACTTCTCCATCTACGACGCGGACGATTCCCGCCGGCTGCTCACCATGATCGTCAAGGACATGGGGCTGGACGCGAAGAAGTTCGCGCCGAGGGCGCTCGCCACGCACATCAGCAACCTCAAGAACGAGCTGATCGACCCGGAACAGGCGTCAGCGGACGCCGCGAAGACGGGGGAGCCCTTCGCGGTCACCGTCGCCGAGGTGTACGGCACGTACCAGTCCCGCCTGCGCGGCGCGAACGCCTTCGACTTCGACGATCTCATCGGGGAGACGGTGGCGCTGCTCCAGTCGCACCCGAACGTCGCGCAGTACTACCGCCGCCGGTTCCGGCACGTGATGGTCGACGAGTACCAGGACACCAACCACGCGCAGTACGTGCTGGTCCGCGAGCTCGTGGGGCTGGAGACCGACGCGGATGGCGTGGAGCCCAGCGAGCTCTGCGTCGTGGGCGATGCGGACCAGTCGATCTACGCCTTCCGCGGCGCAACGATCCGCAACATCGAGGAGTTCGAGCGGGACTTCCCGAACGCCGAAACCATTCTGCTGGAACAGAACTATCGCTCCACGCAGACCATCCTGTCCGCGGCGAACGCCGTGATCTCCCGCAACGCGGGCCGCCGCGACAAGAAGCTGTGGACGGACCAGGGCGACGGGCAGCTCATCACGGGCTACGTCGCCGACAATGAGCACGACGAGGCGAGCTTCGTGGTCTCGGAGGTCGACGCGCTGGCGGATCAGGGCGTCAAGTACAGCGATGTGGCGGTCTTCTACCGCACCAACACCGCCGCTCGCGTGCTGGAAGAGGTGTTCATCCGCCACGGCGTGCCCTACAAGGTGGTCGGCGGTGTCCGGTTCTACGAGCGCAAGGAGGTCCGCGACCTCGTCGCCTACCTGCGTGCGATCGACAACCCGAACGACACCGTGAGTCTGCAGCGCATCGTCAACACTCCTCGCCGGGGCATCGGCGACCGTGCCGTGGCCTGCCTCACGGTGCACGCCGAGAACCGTGGGGGCACCTTCAGCGGAGCCATCGACGACGCGGTCGAGGGCACCGTCGCCATGCTGAACCCCCGCTCCCGCAACGCGATCGCGGCGTTCTCGGGCCTCATGGCCGATCTGCGCCGCACCGCCGCCGACGACGATCAGGACCTGGGTGACCTGCTCGACGCCGTCGTCGAGAAGACCGGATACCGGGCCGAGCTCGAGGGCTCGTCCGACCCGCAGGACGGTGCGCGCCTGGAGAACATCGAGGAGCTGATCAGCGTCGCGCGGGAGTTCTCCGCGCAGGACTTCACCGATGTGGTGGTCGACGAGGGTGCACCCGAGCCCGGCTCGCTGGCCGCGTTCCTCGAGCGGGTCTCGCTGGTCGCCGACGCCGACCAGGTTCCGGACAACGAGGCGGGCGTGGTCACGATGATGACGTTGCACACCGCCAAGGGACTCGAGTTCCCCGTCGTCTTCGTGACCGGCTGGGAGGACGGCCAGTTCCCGCACATGCGCGCCCTGGGCGACGAGGCGGAGCTCGCCGAGGAGCGTCGTCTCGCGTACGTGGGTATCACCCGCGCCCGCGAACGTCTCTACGTCAGCCGCGCCATGATCCGTTCCACCTGGGGTGATCCCATGCAGAACCCCGAGTCGCGGTTCCTCGCCGAGATCCCGCAGCACCTCATCGACTGGCGCCGCACGGAACCCAAGGGCGGCAACCGCTTCGGCGGTGCGCGGGGCGTGTTCGGGCAGGACCGTCAATCCTGGGGCGGGGGCACGTACGGCGGTCGAGGCGGGGCCCAGGGCGCCGACGGTGCCTGGAAGTCCAAGCGGGAGCCCAAGCCGGCGCGGCGTTCGAACAAGCTCAAGCTCACGGTGGGCGACAGGGTGCTGCACGACTCGTTCGGCATGGGCACCGTCACCCGGATCACGGCTCAGGGCAGCACGATGGAGCAGACGACCTTCGACTTCGGCTCGGCGGGCACGATGACGCTGATGTCGCACTTCGGCCTGCCGATGGAGAAGCTCTGACGGCGCGGTAGTGGGCCGCCGCCGCCCCTACGGCGCCACGCAACGCGAAAGGCGCCTCGGAGTGATCCGGGGCGCCTTCTGCGTGTGCTGGAGTTCTAGACGTTGACGCCGCGCTCGGCCAGCCAGGCCTGCGGGTCCATCTTCGCGCCGGCGGGGCTGTGCACCTCGAAATGCAGGTGCGGGCCGGTGGAGTAGCCGTTGCTGCCGACCCAGCTGATCAGGTCGCCGGCCTTGACGGTCTGGCCGGCGTGCACGTTCACGTTGTACATGTGGCCGTAGACCAGGACGGTGCCGTCCGAGAGCCGGATCTTGATCCAGATGCCGAAGCCGGACGCGGGGCCGGCGTCGGTGACGACGCCGTCGGCGGCCGCGAACAGCGGGGTGCCGAGCGGCGCGGCCAGGTCGAGCCCGCCGTGCATGGCGCCCCATCGGGTGCCGAAGTTCGAGGTCAGGGTCGCGCCGTTGATCGGTGCGATCACCTTCGGGCGCATCGAGTCGATGATGCGCTTGTCGTCGGCGTCCTTGCGGGCCTTGCCACCCGCGAGACCGGCGGTGAACTGGTCCATGTCCTGCGCGGGCGGCAGCGGCGCCTGGCGGCCGGCGTTGGCCTCGGGGCCGGGCGCCGGTGCGATGGGCTGCTGCGAGGTCGACGGGCCCTCGTCGGGCGCGGTCGAGACGGCGGCACCGGCGACGGTCGCGCCGGCGGCCAGGGCCAGCAGTGCGGCGCGGCCCTTGAGGGCGTGCGGGGGAGCGGGAACGCGGTGCTTGCCACCCCGGCGGACGGGGTCGGCGAGGGGCTCGGGCGCGAGCTCGGGCTCGGCGAGGAGTGCGGTGTCCTCGTCCTCGTCCAGGGCCGGGCCGTCGAACCGCGGGGTGCCGGTGAACAGCACCTCGGGGATCATGAGGTCCTGCGTGACCTCCGAGCGGGACGGGCGGTAGAGCAGCGCCGATTCACCGTCGGACGCGTCGGTCCAGGTCTCGGCGTAGGCGGCTTCGAGGCGGGCCTCGAGCTCGTCCAACGGAATGATCGCGGTGATCGACTCATCGTCCAGTACCTGCGTGGAGCCCTTGAAGCTCACGTGGTCCTCGCGACTCCGTGTCATATCTCGCCTACTCCAACCGTAAAACCGCACTTCGGGCCACTCGGTGATCCGACGATGTCCTCGTCGTGACCGCTCTGTGACCCGCGTCCCGTCGACGATAACGAAATGATTGCGGCGAGACAACCTCTAGGGGTGCCCTCGTGGCGAATGTGTGCTTGGTCACAATGCGATAACAAAGCGCCGGATCACGACAGTGCTGCAGCCGGATCGAGCCGGATCCGATCGGCGTCCGCGTCGTAGTCGTAGAGCTCCGCGTACCGCCCCCAGTCGATCGCCAGCCGCATCTGCCGGTCGGCGTCCTCGGGGCCGAATCCGCGCCGCAGGAGGTCGACGAACAGGCCGAGCCGGACGGCACCGTCGTTCGAGGAGCGCAGGGTGCGCAGGATCGTCCGGACCAGCGGCGCCCGCCCGGCGGCCTGGCGCGCGAACACCTCCTTGGCCTCGGTCAGCGGCACCGTGACGAAGACGCGTCCCTCCTCGGTGATGCTGATGTCGTTGCCGGTGACCTCGACGAAGCCCAGCATCGCCGCGGCGTCGACGAGCGGCATGATGTCGTCGAGCTCGAAATTGAGGTCCGCGGCGAGGTCGGGCAGGTCGGCGTGGTCCTCGTGCGCGTGCACGAGCTCGACGAGGCCCGCGAGCCCACCGACGGTGGCGTCGGGCAGGGGCCGGCTGGCGGGGGTCGCCTCGCCGGGGTCGGGTGCGTGCTCGATCTCGACGCTGCGTCCGGTGAGGGCGCCGTACAGCTCGTCGACGATCGCCTCGAACTCGGGTGCGGTGCGCGTGCGAGGGCGCGGCAGGTCGATCCGGGACTCGTGGACGATCCGGCCGGGCTTGGACCCGAGCACGACGACGCGGTCGGCGAGCAGCACCGCCTCCTCGATGTTGTGGGTGACGATGCACACGCTCCGAGTGGGGAAGTCGTCCTGCGCCCACAGTTCGACGAGCTCGCCGCGCAGGTTCTCGGCGGTCAGCACGTCGAGGGCGGAGAAGGGCTCGTCCATCAGCAGCAGGTCGGGCTCGAGGACCAGGGCGCGGGCGAAGCCGACGCGCTGGCGCATGCCGCCGGACAGCTCCCGCGGGTACGCCGACTCGAACCCGTCGAGGCCGATGGTGTCGATGGCGGCGAGCGCGCGGGCGCGGCGCTCCTCGCGGGGCACGTTGCGGGCGGCGAGCCCGAGCTCGACGTTGTCCTGGACCGTCAGCCAGGGCATCAGGGCGAAGGACTGGAAGACCATGGACGTGCCGGGGTTGGGGCCGGCGAGTGCGGCACCGTCGGCCTCGACGGTGCCGGACGTGGCGGGAATGAGCCCGGCGATGATCCGGAGGAGGGTCGACTTGCCGGAACCCGACCGGCCGAGGAGGGCGACGATCTCGCCCGGCTCGATGGTGAGGTCGATGTCGTCGAGGACGGTCAGGGTGTCGCCGCGGGCGCCCTCGAAGCTCTTGGTGAGGCCTGCGAGACGGATCAGCGGGGTGGCGGTGGTGACGGTCATGGGAGAGCTCCTAGTAATACAGGGTGGCTAGAGGGAGTAGCGGCGTTCGGCGACGCGGTAGAGGCGGCGCCAGAGCGCCGCGTTGGTGCCGACGACGAACAGGCACATCACGACGATGCCGAGCAGCAGGTGCGAGACGTGCTCCGCGCCGGTGGCCGCCGTGGCGCGGGCGATGTAGTCGCCGAGACCGAACGCGTGCTGCGTGTCGCCGTTGTACGACACGATCTCGGCCACGATCGAGGCGTTCCACGCGCCGCCCGCGGCGGTGATGCCGCCCGTCACGTAGCCGGCGAAGACGCCGGGCAGGAGCACGTAGCGCCACCTCATCGTTCGGGGGAGCCGCATGTCGTCGGCGGCTTCGAGCAGGTCGCCGGGGATCGCGCTGGCCGCCGCGATCACGTTGAACAGGATGTACCACTGCGTGCCGAGCGCCATGAGCACGATCCCGCCGATGTTCAGCGGGATGTGCCAGGCTACGAAAACCGCCGTGACCACGGGGAACAGGAAGTTCGCCGGGAAGCTCGCGCAGACCTGGATGATCGGCTGCAGGGCACGGCTCAGCGCCGGGTTCAGGCCGATGATCACGCCGATCGGGACCCAGATCACGGTGGCGACGACCATCACCACGGCGACGCGCCCCATCGTCGCGAGCCCGAGGGGCAGGACGTGGCCGACCTCCCCGATGCCCGCGTCGCGCAGGATCAGTTCGACGGCGCGCCACAGCCCGTAGGCCACGACCGCGGCGACGACGAGCGCGAACACCCAGTTGCCCAGGCGCCTGCGAGCCGGATGCCCGACGGTGGCCGGCGCGCTCCGGCCGAGCAGGCCGAAGGTCGCGTCGAGGGCGGTGACGACGGGGTTCGTCAGGCGACGGAACGCGGAGCCGACGTGCGAGCGGCGCAGGACACCGAGGACCAGCGACTTCGGCTCGCGACCGGTGGCCGAGTCCTCGAGCCGGAACCGTTCGGCCCATGCGGTGAGCGGGCTCCAGAACAGGAGGTTCACGCCGACGATCACCACGATCATCGCGGCGATCGCCCACCCGACGCGGCCGAGGTCACCGTCGGACGAGGCGGTTGCGACGTAGGCCCCGATGCCGGGGAGGGCGTACTCGTTGCCCGCGACGGAGACGGCCTCGGAGGCGGTCAGGAAGAACCAGCCACCGCCGAAGCTCATCATCGCGTTCCAGACCAGCGGGATCATGCCGCTGGGCACATCGAGACGCCAGAACCGTTGCCAGCGAGACAGTCCCAGATTCTGCGCCGCCTCACCGAGGTCGCGGGGTTGGCTGATGAGGCTCTGGTAGAAGGCGAAGGTCATGTTCCACGCCTGCGAGGTGAAGATCGCGAAGATCGCGGCGCATTCGAGGCCGAGCGTGGAGCCGGGGAACAGGGCGATGAAGAGCGTGACCGTGATCGACAGGAAGCCGAGGATCGGCACCGACTGCAGCACGTCGAGGATCGGCAGGAGGACCGCTCGGGCGCGCCGCGAGCGCGCCGCCAGCGTGGCGTAGACGAAGGTGAACACGAGCGAGGCGCCGAGTGCGAGGAACATGCGCAGCAGTGATCGTGCTGCGTAGTAGGGCAGTTCGGCGGGATCGGTGTCGATCCGGGCGCCCGCGTGGGCGGCGTCGAAGGGCGCACCCATGCCCTGGCCCACGCGGATGATGAGCCAGATCAGCGCGGCAGCACCGATGATCACGAGGAGGTCGGCGGCGAACCCGAATCGGCGTCGGCCGACGTTGCGGCGGCGGGCGGGCAGCAGTGCGCTGCCGAGGGGCGTGGTGGTCACAGGTCGACCTCCTCGTGGTCGGAGAGAACGTCCCAGCGGACCGCCGTGACCGACGGCTCCATGCTGAGCTGGCTGATGGCGGATTCGAGCGCGCGGTCGTCGCGACCGTCGGCGGCGAGCGTGGCGCGGACCTCGACCCGCCCCTTCTCCGCGTTGGTGCTGCTGATGGACTGCAGATGGAAGACGGTGCGGCTCAAGGCCTGTACGAGCATGACCCGGACGTGCGCCTCGTTCTCGTCGCGCGTCACGGCGACGAACTCGTACCGGCTGGGAGCCTCCTTGCCGGTGTCCGGCGCCTTGTCGACGGCGTGCCCGACCGATCGCAGCGCGGTGTTCACGCCGATCACGACGGCGGTGCCGATCGCGGCCGGCACGTACATCCCCGAACCGGCGAGCGCGCCGACCGCGGCCGAGCACCACAGCGTGGCGGCGGTGTTCAGTCCGCGCACGGTGAGGCCGTCGCGCAGGATCACGCCGCCACCGAGGAAGCCGATGCCGGACACGATCTGCGCCGCGACGCGGGTGGGGTCGCCGCCGCCGAATCCGTAGGCGGACAACACGACGAACAGCGCCGAGCCGACCGAGACGAGCGCATTGGTGCGCAGGCCGGCCATCCGGGCGCGGTACTGGCGTTCGAGTCCGATCAGGGTGCCGAACCCGACGCCGGCGGCGATGCGCAGCAGCATGTCGAGCAGGGCGATGTTCGTGGTGGAGGCGTGCATGGTGTTCCCCTCGTCCGGGCACGCGCTACCGCGCCGCGGGCCCGAGGGCCGCGGCGGAGCAGGGTGTGGGAGATGTCAGTGGGGCGGAGGAGGCATGCCTCCGGCCCGGATCACGGTGCGCTCAGCGGGTTCCCGCGGTGATGCGGGGAGTGCCGAGCGATCGACTACGACTGTCGTCGGGCATGCGCATCACCTCCATCGGTCGAACCGCGCGCCACAGGAGGAAGGTGAAGTAGATCGCCCCTCCACGTCAGACCTTCAGCACTTCGCGGCGTGAACCCGTGAACGGGAGCCAATCGGGGTGCACCCTTAATCCGGATGCGCCTGTCCTGACCCGGGGCGTCTCTCGACGTTCGGGGTCGCTGGCCTGTTTCCGCGAAGGAGCCTCAGCGAACGATTGGCGCCTTGCGCAACAAGCATGACACGGGGTCCGGGGCGGGGCAAGCCGAGTAGTGTGGCGCGCCATGGAGGTACCCACGACGAGGCGCGGTGTCGGCTCGGCGCCGGAGGCGGGCACGGCGCGCGAGCGGGCCAAGGCCGCGCGCCGCCGCGAATTGCTCGCCGCGGCCGCCGCGCTCATGGCGGAACGGGGCTTCGCGGGCGTGCGGCTGGAGGACATCGGGGCCGCCGCGGGAGTCTCGGGACCCGCGATGTACCGGCACTTCTCGGGTAAACAGGACGTGCTCGCCGCGCTCCTCGAGGAGATCTCCGAGTACCTCTACGACGGTGGCCGCCGGGTCGCCGAGGAGCGCGCCGACGATCCGCGGCGGGCGCTGCACGACCTCGTCGACTTCCACGTCGACTTCGCGGCCTCCGAGCCGGACCTGATCCGGGTGCAGTACCGCGACCTGTGGTCGCTGGCCCCGGAGTCCGCGCGCCGGGTCCGGCGGCTGCAGCGTCAGTACGTCGAGCTCTGGGCCGACGAGCTGACCCGCCTCGGCGGCGACCCGGTGGAGAACCGCGCGACGGTGCACGCCGTCTTCGGCCTGCTCAACGCCGCCCCGAGCCTGCCCGCCCTGCCCCAACCGCGCCTGCGCGCCCTCCTCCGCGATAAGGCCCTCGCCGCCCTCGGGGTGTAGCGCGCCGCCCGCAGGGTGAGCCGTGGCGCGGGGCCGGCGACGCGGCGCAGGGGACGACGGCGTGGCGTGGGGGACGACGGCGTGGCGTGGGGGTCGGTTCACCCCCTCTGTGACGCCGGGCGTCTGGTGGGGGAGCGAACGCCGAGGTCGCGGTTCGGTGCGGCGCGGGGGACGACGATGCCGCGTCGGCGCCATCGGTCGGTGAGCGAACCTCGGGAATCGGCCGCGCGGAAACTACTCGCCGGTAAGACTGGACAGAGGTGGTCGGGCTCACATACTCTCGATTTCAGTTAATGGTGACTAACTCACAAGGAGCGGGCGTGACATTCCGGGAGGAACACGAGGCGAACGTCGCCGAGCTGCGCGAACGGCTCGGCCGAGTGGCTCAGGGTGGCGGCGAGCGGGCCCGCGCACGGCACGAGGGCCGCGGCAAGCTGATGGTCCGCGAGCGGATCCGCCGGCTGCTGGACACCGGCAGTCCGTTCCTCGAGGTGGCGCCGCTGGCGGCCGAGGACATGTACGACGGCAAGGCACCGTCGGCGGGTGCGGTCGCGGGTATCGGCACCGTGTCCGGACGGCAGGTCATGATCGTCGCCAACGACGCGACGGTCTCCGGCGGCACGTACTACCCGGTCACCGTCAAGAAGCACCTGCGCGCGCAGGAGATCGCGATGCAGAACCGGCTGCCCTGCATCTACCTCGTCGACTCGGGCGGCGCCATGCTGCTCAACCAGGACGAGGTCTTCCCCGACCGGGAGCACTTCGGCCGGATCTTCTACAACCAGGCGAATATGAGCGCCGCCGGCATCCCTCAGATCGCGGCCGTGCTGGGCAGCTCCACCGCGGGCGGCGCCTACGTCCCGGCGATGAGCGACGAGACGGTCATCGTCCGCGATCAGGGCACCATCTTCCTCGCGGGTCCGCCGCTGGTGAAGGCGGCGACGGGCGAGGACGTCACCGCCGAGGATCTCGGCGGCGGCCTCATGCATTCCACCAAGTCGGGCGTGACCGACCACCTCGTGGACTCGGACGACGAGGCGCTGGAGAAGGTCCGCCAGATCGTCGGGAGGCTCGGCCCCGTCGGTGAGGTGCAGTGGGACGTGCGCCCGGCAGTGCCGGCGGCCCGGCCGCAGACGGACCTCTACGACGTGGTGCCGACCGATCCGAAGATCGGCTACGACGTGCGCAAGCTGATCGGGATCATCGCCGACGGTGGCGAATTCGACGAGTTCAAGGAGCTCTTCGGCACCACCCTGGTCACCGCGTTCGCGCGGATCCACGGCCATCCGGTGGGCATCATCGGCAACAACGGCGTGCTCTTCGCCGAGGCCGCCCAGAAGGGTGCGCACTTCATCGAGCTGTGCGACAAGCGCCGCATCCCGCTGCTGTTCCTGCAGAACATCACCGGGTTCATGGTCGGCCGCCAGTACGAGGAGGGCGGCATCGCCAAGCACGGCGCCAAGATGGTCACCGCCGTGGCGTGCGCCCGGGTCCCCAAGTTCACGGTGATCGTGGGCGGATCCTTCGGCGCCGGAAACTATTCCATGTGCGGGCGGGCGTACTCGCCGCGCTTCCTGTGGATGTGGCCCAACGCGCGGATCTCGGTGATGGGTGGCCCGCAGGCCGCCGACACGCTCGGGTCGGTCCGCCGCGAGCAGGAGGGGATGGAGGAGTTCAAGCAGGGCGTGCGCGACCAGTTCGATCGGCAGTCGCAGGCCTACTACTCCACGGCCCGGCTGTGGGACGACGGGGTCATCGACCCCGCCGACACCCGCACGGTCCTCGGCCTCGCGCTCGAGGCGGCGTCCCGCACGCCGCTCGCCGAGGTCTCCTACGGCGTCTTCCGGATGTGAGGCAGAAGAAGATGAGCAAGATCGAGAAGGTCCTGATCGCGAACCGCGGCGAGATCGCCTGCCGCGTCATCGACACCCTGCGCACCCTGGGCATCGCCAGCGTCGCGGTGTACTCCGACGCGGACGCCGACGCCCGGCACGTGAAGCTCGCCGACGAGGCCGTGCGCCTCGGCCCGGCGGCCGCGACGGAGAGCTACCTGCGCATCGACAGGGTCGTCGAGGCCGCCCGCGCCACCGGCGCCGATGCGGTGCACCCCGGCTACGGCTTCCTGTCCGAGAACGCCGCCTTCGCGCGGGCGCTGTCGGAGGCCGGGATCGAATTCCTCGGCCCGCCCGTCGAATCCATCGAGACGATGGGCGACAAGATCACCGCGCGCGCCGCGGTCGTGGAGCGCGACGTTCCCGTGGTCCCCGGCATCAGCCGCCCGGGCCTCACCGACGCCGACCTCATCGGCGCGGCCGAGGGCATCGGTTTCCCCGTGCTGATCAAGCCCAGCGCGGGCGGCGGCGGCAAGGGCATGCACCGGGTCGAGAACCCGGCGGACCTGCCCGCCGCGGTCGCCGCCGCGCGCCGCGAGGCCGCCGCGGCCTTCGGCGACGACGCGCTCTTCATGGAGCACTTCGTGGACACCCCGCGCCACATCGAGGTGCAGGTGCTGGCGGACAAGCACGGCAACGTGATCCACCTCGGTGAGCGCGAGTGCTCGCTGCAGCGCCGCCACCAGAAGGTGATCGAGGAGGCCCCGTCGGCGCTGCTCGACGAGGCCACCCGCGCCGAGATCGGCCGCGCCGCCTGCGATGCCGCACGGTCGGTCGGCTACACCGGCGTGGGCACCGTCGAGTTCATCGTCTCGGCCAAGCGACCCGACAAGTTCTTCTTCATGGAGATGAACACCCGCCTGCAGGTCGAGCACCCCGTCACCGAGCTGGTGACCGGAGTCGACCTGGTGGAGCAGCAGATCCGCGTCGCCAACGGCGAGGTGCTGGCGATCGCGCAGGAGGATGTGACGCTCACCGGGCACGCCGTCGAGGCCCGCGTCTACGCCGAGGACCCGGCGGCCGGCTTCCTGCCGACCGGCGGCACCGTGACGGCCCTGCGCTACCCGCGCAGCGACCGCCGCGGCCCGGTCCGCGTGGACACCGGCATCGAGGCCGGCAGTGTGGTCGGCAGCGACTACGACCCCATGCTCGCCAAGGTGATCGTGCACGCCGACGACCGCGAGCAGGCGCTGCGCCGCCTCGACGAGGCCCTCGCCGGCACCCAGCTGACGGGCCTGCGGACCAACGTCGACTTCTGCCGGTTCGTCCTCGCGGACGCCGATGTGATCTCCGGCGAGCTGGACACCGAACTGCTGGATCGCCTGGCGCCCACCTACACCCGCCCCGCGCCGACGGTCCGCGCCTACGCCGCCGCCGCGATCACGGCCGTCGCGGCCGCGACGGGCGACGGTGCCTGGGGCACCGAGACCGGCTGGCGCATCGGGGGCGCGCAGCCCACCGTCGTCCGTTTCGCCGGCACGGAGGAGACCGGCGAGGTCCACGTCTCCGTGCTCGGCGACGCGGTGACGGTGCGCGGCACGGCCGAGGACTCGACGCTCGACGGTGCGGGCACCGCCCGGATCGCCGGCGAGCGTCTCGTGGTGGACGGCTACTCGACGCCGGTCACCGTCGACCTGCTGGGCGGGACCTACTGGGTCAGTGGCGAGGACGGTACGCACGAGCTGCCGCTCGCGCGGTCGACGTCGAAGGACCGCGACGGCGCCCACGGCGGCGACGTCGTGAGCCCCATGCCGGGCGCCGTGGTGGCGGTGCCGGTCGAGGACGGCCAGACGGTCACCAAGGGCGAGACCCTGGTGATCATCGAGGCGATGAAGATGGAGCAGCCGCTGGCCGCGCCGCACGACGGTGTGGTGTCGATCGCGGTGCGCACGGGCGACAAGGTGACGGCGGCACAGGTGCTCGCGACGGTCACGGCGAACACGAACGAAGGTGAATGACATGGAACTCAGCCAGGATTACGCGGACCTGCGGGACACGGTGCGCGACTTCGCGAACCAAGTCGTCGCGCCGGTCTCGGCCAAGCACGACGAGGAGCATTCGTTCCCGTACGAGGTCGTCAAGCAGATGGGGCAGATGGGCCTGTTCGGCCTTCCCTTCCCCGAGGAGTACGGCGGCATGGGCGGCGACTACTTCGCACTCGCTCTCGCGCTGGAGGAGCTCGGCCGCGTCGACCAGTCGGTCGCGATGACGGTCGAGGCCGGCGTCGGCCTGGGCGCCATGCCGATCTACAGGTTCGGCACCGAGGAGCAGAAGCAGAAGTATCTGCCGTCGTTGGCCGCCGGCGAGAACCTGGCGGGCTTCGGCCTCACCGAGCCCGGCTGCGGCTCGGACGCCTCGGGTACGCAGACCACGGCCAAGCTCGATGGCGACGAGTGGGTGATCAACGGCTCCAAGCAGTTCATCACCAACTCCGGCACCGACATCACCAGCCTGGTGACGGTGACCGCGGTGACCGGCACCAAGCCGGACGGGCGCAAGCAGATCTCGACCATCATCGTGCCCAGCGGCACACCCGGATTCACCGTGGAGCCCGCCTACAACAAGGTCGGCTGGAACGCCTCCGACACGCATCCGCTCAGCTTCTCCGACGTGCGCGTGCCGAAGGAGAACCTGCTGGGCGAGGAGGGGCGCGGCTACGCGAACTTCCTCTCGATCCTCGACGAGGGCCGCATCGCCATCGCGGCCGTCGCCACCGGTGCGGCGCAGGGCTGCGTGGACGAGTCGGTGAAGTACGCCAAGGAGCGCAACGCTTTCGGTAAGCCGATCGGCGAGTTCCAGTCGATCGCCTTCGCCATCGCCCGGATGGAGGCCCGCGCGCACACCTCCCGCGTCGCCTACTACGAGGCCGCGCGGCTCATGCTGGCGGGCAAGCCCTTCAAGAAGGAGGCCGCCATCGCCAAGATGATCTCCTCCGAGGCCGCGATGGACAACGCCCGCATGGCCACCCAGATCCACGGCGGCTACGGCTTCATGAACGAGTACCCCGTGGCGCGGCACTACCGCGACTCGAAGATCCTCGAGATCGGCGAGGGCACCACCGAGGTGCAGCTCATGCTGATCGCCCGATCGCTGGGGCTGCAGGCGTGAGCGCGGCGGACTCGGGCGCCGAGCCCGTCAAGCGGGTCACCCAGCGCGGCCTGTGGTTCGACGAGTTCGAGGACGGTGTGCTCTACGAGCACCGCCCCGGCGTCACCGTGACCGAGGCCGACAACATGCTGTTCACGAAGCTGACCATGAACACCCAGGCGCTGCACCTGGACGCGCACTGGTCGGCGCAGCAGCCCGGCTTCGGCGGGCAGCGGCTGGTGAACTCGATGTACACGCTCTCCACGCTGGTGGGCCTGTCCGTGGCGCAGCTGACCCAGGGCACGCTGGTCGCGAACCTCGGGTTCAGCGAGATCGCCTTCCCCGCCCCGGTGTTCGCGGGTGACACGCTGTACGCGGAGACGCTGTGCACCGGCAAGCGGGAGTCGAAGTCGCGGCCGGGCGAGGGCATCGTCAACCTGCGGCACGTCGCGCGGAACCAGGACGGCACCGTCGTCGCGGTGGCCGAGCGGTCGACCCTGGTGCGCAGGGCACCGTCCGCCTCCGATGAGGCGGGGGAGTGAGCGTGTTCCATCACGACGGACGTGACGCCCCCGCCTGGCGGCCGCCGGGCCCCGCGATCCTGTTCTGTCCCGCCGACCGGCCGGAGCGGTACGCGAAGGCGGCCGAGCGCGCGGACGCGGTGATCCTCGACCTCGAGGACGCGGTGACGGCGGAGGCACGCCCGGCTGCGCGTGAGGCCCTCATCGACAACGATCTCGATCCGGAACGGACGATCGTGCGGGTGAACGCCTTCGGCACCTACGACTTCGCCGAAGACATCGAGGCGCTGCGGCGGACCGCCTATCGTGTGGTCATGCTCGCCAAGACCGAGTCCGCGCACCAGCTGGACAAGCTGGCGCAGGTCGACGGGCTGCAGGTGATCGCCCTGATCGAGACGCCGCTGGGCGCGGTGAACGTCAACGAGATCGCCGCGCACCCGCGCTGCATCGGGCTGATGTGGGGCGCGGAGGATCTGGTCGCGGCGATGGGCGGGCGGTCGTCGCGGTTCGCCGACGCCACCTACCGGGACGTCCCGCGGCACGTCCGCTCGGCGACCGCGCTCGCCGCGGCGGCGCACGGCAAGTTCGCCCTCGACGCGGTGCACATCGACATCGCGGATGTCGACGGTCTCGCTGCCGAGGCCGAGGACGCGGTGGCCCTGGGCTTCGCGGCGACCGTCTGCATCCACCCCTCCCAGTCGGCCGTGATCCGCGCCGCCTACCGGCCGACGGACGAGGAGATCGCCTGGGCCCGCGAGGTGCTCGAGGCCGAGGCGGGCAACAACGGCGTCTACCAGGTGCGCGGTCAGATGATCGACGCGCCGCTGCTCGCCCAGGCGCGAGCGATCATGAGCAGAGCAGACTGAGTCACCAGGAGCGAAGATGACCACCACGTCCTACGACCGCGGCCAGGCCGAACCCGCCCTGCTCACGTACACCATCGGCGCGCAGCTCGAGGTGACCGCCGACCGGTTCGGCGAGCGCACCGCGCTCGTCGACGTGCCCTCCGGCCGGCGCTGGACCTACGCCGAGCTCCTCGCGGACTCGCGTGCGTTCGCGGCGGGGCTGTTGCGGAACGGGATCCGGCGCGGCGACCGGGTCGGCGTCTGGGCGCCGAACACCCCGGAGTGGGTGATCGTCCAGTTCGGTACCGCGCTCGCCGGCGTGATCCTGGTCAACCTCAACCCGTCCTACCGGCAGCGCGAGCTCGAGTACGCGCTGAACCAGTCCGGCATCGTCGCGGTGTACACCATGACGAGCTTCAAGACCTCGGAGTACGCGGCGATGCTGGAGGCCGCGCGGCCCGAGGCACCGGAGCTGCGCGACGTGGTGACCTTCGGCTCGGCGGAGTGGGACGCGTACCTGGTTCCGGCGACCGACGACGAGCTCGGCGCCCTCGCCGACCTCGGCGACGAGCTGGCCGCCGACGACCCGATCAACATCCAGTACACCTCCGGCACCACGGGGTTCCCCAAGGGCGCCACGCTCACCCACTCCAACATCCTCAACAACGGCTACCTCGTGGGCGAGCTGCTGGACTACACCGAGCAGGACTCGATCTGCATTCCTGTGCCCTTCTACCACTGCTTCGGCATGGTGATGGGCAATCTCGCGGCGATCACGCACGGTGCGGCCATGGTCATCCCGGGGCCGGCGTTCGTTCCCGACGATGCGCTGGCCGCCGTCGCCGCGGAGAAGTGCACGAGCCTGTACGGCGTGCCCACCATGTTCATCGCCGAACTGGCACTGGGGAACTTCGACGACTACGACCTGAAGAGCCTGCGCACCGGCATCATGGCCGGCTCACCGTGCCCGGAGGAGGTCATGCGCAAGGTGGTCGACCGGATGGGCATGACCGAGGTGTCGATCTGCTACGGCATGACCGAGACCTCTCCCGTGTCCACGCAGACGCGGGTCGACGATGCGCTCGAGCTGCGCGTCGGCACCGTCGGGCGGGTGGGGCCGCACCTGGAGATCCAGGTGATCGACCCGATCGACGGCACGGTCATGCCGCGCGGCGAGGTCGGGGAGCTGTGCACCCGTGGCTATTCCGTGATGAAGGGCTACTGGAACAACGAGGAGAAGACCGCCGAGGCGATCGACGCCGACGGGTGGATGCACACCGGCGACCTCGCGACCATGGACGACGCGGGCTACGTGCGCGTCACCGGACGCATCAAGGACATGGTGATCCGCGGCGGCGAGAACATCTACCCGCGCGAGATCGAGGAGTTCCTCTACACCCACCCGGACATCCTCGACGCGCAGGTGATCGGCGTGCCGGACGAGAAGTACGGGGAGGAGCTGATGGCGTGGATCCAGCTCCGCGAGGGCGTGGACTCGTTCACCGTCGAGGACCTGAAAGCCTTCGCCGACGGCAAGATCGCTCGCCACAAGATCCCGCGCTACGTGCACGTGGTATCGGCTTTCCCTATGACGGTATCGGGAAAAATTCGCAAGGTGCAGATGCGAGAGGAGTCCGTCGGGCTCCTCGGTCTGGGAGAGTAGAGACATGCATTCGATCGATCGGTTCGCCGAATTCGCGGGCGTGCCCACGGGCGACTACGACACAGTCTTCCGGTACTCCGTCGAGGAGCCCGAGAAGTTCTGGGGCGGAGTGTGGGACTTCTTCGAGCTCGGTGAGCGCACGGGAGCGGTGCTCGAGGCCCGCGAGATGCCCGGAGCCCGCTGGTTCCCCGAGGTGGAGCTGAACTACGTCGACCGGGTGCTGACGTTCGCGGACCTGCCCGGCAATGCGATCGTCGGTCTCTCGGACGACGGTGCGCGGGTGGAGGTCCCGTGGTCGGAGCTGCCCGCACGGGTGTCCGCGATCGCCGAGCTGCTGCGCTCCCTCGGGGTCGGGGTCGGCGACACCGTCGCGGCCTACCTCCCCGACGAGCCCTTCGCGGTCCTCGCCTTCCTGGCGACGGCGTCGATCGGCGCGATCTGGTCGGGCTGCGGCCAGGACTACGCGCCCGAGGGCGCGGCGGGCCGCATGGCGCAGTTGGAGCCCAAGGTCCTGTTCGCCCGCGACGGCTACGCGTTCGGCGAGAAGCAGGTCGACAAGCGAGCCGATACCGCCGAACTCGCTGAGCTGCTCGGTGTTCCGCCGACGCATGTGATCACGCAGCTGCCCGAGCCGGGCGCGGACACCCCGGACCTGCGGCCCGTGCGGGTTCCCTTCGACCATCCGCTGTGGGTGCTGTTCAGTTCCGGGACCACAGGCAAGCCGAAGGGGATCGTGCAGGGGCACGGCGGCATCCTCGTCGAGCACGTGAAGGTGTTGGGGCTGCACAACGAGATCGGTCCCGGCGACGTCTTCTTCTGGCACACCGCGCTGTCCTGGATGATGTGGAACTACCAGGTGGCCGGCCTGCTCATGGGTGCCACCATCGTGACCTTCTCGGGGCACCCGTTGGCGCCCACCGCCGATCGGCTCTGGCAGGTCTGCGAGGACGAGCGGGTCACCTTCTACGGTACCAGCCCCGGACAGCTGCAGGCCTCGCGCAAGGCCGGTCTGAACCCCGGCACCGAGCACTCGCTGGTGCTGCGCACCATCGGCAGCACCGGCTCGCCGCTCGCGCCGGACCTGTTCACCTGGGTCGATGAGCATGTGGCGCACGGGCTTCCGGTGAGCTCCGTCTCGGGCGGCACCGACGTGTGCAGCGCCTTCTGCGGTGGCACCGCATCGGTACCGCACGTCCCCGGGGAGCTGACGGTGCGCTACCTCGGGTGCGCGATGGATTCGTGGGCGCCCGACCGCACGCCGCTCGTCGGCGAGGTGGGCGAAATGGTGATCACCATGCCCATGCCGTCGATGCCGACGCGCTTCTGGAACGACCCGGGCGACAAGAAGTACCGCGCCGCCTACTTCGAGCACGAGTGGACCGACGGGGTCGCGCCGAACGTGTGGCGTCACGGCGACTGGGTGGAGCTGACGGACCGCGGATCGGTCACGATCCACGGCCGCAGCGATGCGACCCTGAACCGCAACGGGATCCGCATGGGCTCGGCCGACATCTACGAGGTGGTCGAGGCCGTCCCGGAGGTCGCGGAGGCCATGGTGGTCGGCGTGGACGGCCCGGACGCGCGGTACTGGATGCCGCTGTTCCTCACGCTCGTGCCCGGCGCCGAGCTGACGGACGAGCTGGTCGGGCGGATCCGCACCGACGTCAAGACGCGCCTCTCACCGCGGCACGTGCCCGACGAGGTCATCCTCGCCCCCGGCATCCCGCACACCAGGACCGGCAAGAAGCTGGAGATCCCCGTGACCGGCATGCTCGCCGGCCGCGAGGTCAGCGTCGACCCCAAGTCCGTGGACGATCCGGACCTGCTGGGCTGGTACGAGGAGCAGGGCCGCCAGCACGCCTGGTGATCGGCACTACCGGAGCGCGGAACGAAGGGAGTTCCACGCAGGCTTCGCCGCGTAGTTCGCGTCGAGGAGGTTCGCGCTGCCGTAGCCGGAGAAGGTGGCGGGGTAGTCGGTGATCCAGGAGCGCTCGTCTGTGAAGCCCCACACGGTGAGTCCGGTGCAGCGCTCGATCTGCCGGCACAGCCCCGCCATCGTCGCGTAGACCCGCGCCTGGCGCTGTAGATCCTCGGCACCGGCCCGGCCGTCCTTCGTCGGGATCCGCACGTCCAGCTCGGTGAACCGGACGTCGAGTCCGAGATCGGTGAACCGCCGCAGGTTCGCGCGCATGTCCTCGGTCCGCGGCTGCTGATCCGCGCCGCCGAGCATGTGTGCCTGGAAGCCGACACCGTCGAGCAGGGGCCGCCGCTCGGCCCGGCCGTCGACGACCACCTCGACGCTGGTCTCCCGCAGCTTCTTCGCCAGCGCCAGCAGGGCATTCGACTTGTCGCTGACGGTCTCGGCGCTGTGCTCGTTGAGGTAGAGCTTCATCGTCGGTGCGGCGAGGCGCGCGGCGCGGAACGCATCGACGATGTACTGATCGCCGGAAGTCGTTCGCCACCAGGCATTGTGCTGTAGGGTGCCGCGCTGGTCGAATGGCTCGTTGACCACGGTGACCGTCGACGCCCTGCCCGCGTACCGCCCCACGACCTTCGTCACCAGGTCGGTCATGAACCGGTGCCGCTGCGCGTCCGGGAGTGCCCGCACGTACTCGGGCACGACGCCCCACACCTGCTGGTCCAGGGGATCCCAGATCAGCGAATGGATCTGGAAGTCCTGACGGTTCCGACGTGCGGCATCGGCGACCGCGTCCGCCTCTCGGAAGTCGAACCGCCCCGCGGCCGGCGCGACGGTGTTCGTCATCGTCCCGATCTCCGTGGTCAGCGAACCGAACTCGCGACCCGCGATCTCCGCGTAACAACGGTCACCGTCGGCGAAGGAGGATCGGTAGGCGGTCCCGATCGTCCGTCCCTCGGCGAGGTCCCGCAGGGGTGGGTCGGGCAGGGCGCACGGGCCCGCGCGGTTCGACGGTGACGGTGCCCCGCCGGGCTCGACCGATCCGCAGGCACAGGCGGCGATCGCCGCGGCCAGCAAGATCGCCCCGAGCCGTCCCTGTTTCATGACCCGAGCGTACGGATGTCGTGTTCGGCCGAGGACGGACTACTCGGCCCGAACACGTCGAGGGGCGGCGCCGTTCGTGAACGGTGCCGCCCCTCGTGCAGTGCGGGGTGGATCAGAGGTGACCCGAGGTGCACGTCCAGACGAAGATCGACCCACCGCCGGACAGCGAGATGGCGCTCCGCTGCGCCGCGTAGAGGGAGCGGCCCGTGCCGCCCTGGTACCGCGTGCGGGTCTGGGCGACCGCGCCGCAGCCGTCGCTGAACGAGGCGAGCACCTTGCAGCTGCCCCAGCCGCACGAGTTGAGCGCGGCGCGCTCGGCGGCGCCGCGGGACGGGTAGTCCCACGAGCGGCCGGTCGCGCCGTTGGACGCGACCGCGATGGCGCCGAAGTTGACGGCGGCGTTCGCGGCGGGGGCGGCCGCGATCTGGATGCCGCCCGCGACGCTCGCGGTGGCGACGGCGGCGACGAACGCCTTCTTGGTGAGGGTCTTCATGGTGGTGCCTTTCTCGGAAGAGCTGGGGGATGGCGCGATCCGGGGGGAGACCGCGACGGGGGTCAGCGGGGCAGGGCCTCGCCGGCCTCGGGCTTGTCGGTGGTCTCGATGGGGGTCACGGTCGGCTTGGTCACGGTGACCTTCTCGCCGAACTTGGAGAAGGTGAGCGTGATCGACCCGTCGGTGGAGGGCTTGATCTCGATGCGGACGAGCTGCTTGTCGCCGGACTTCTGGACCCATACCGTGGTGGGCACCGGGACGCTCTTCGCCGGATCGACGCGCGAACCGGAGATCGTGGCGATCTCCGTCGCGGGCACGGTGCCGGTGATCTTGGTGGTCTCCTGGCCGTCGATGGTCTCGGTGCCGACGGCCTTGGCGCCGGTGATCTTGGTCAGGATGTTCGGGATGCCCTTGCTCTGGTCGAAGAGGGCCGAGACGTCGTAGATCGACTTGCCGTCGCCGTAGTCGACGTACTTGTCCCCGAACAGAGCGGCGTACATGGTGCCGTCGATGAAGGTGAACTTGCCCTCCGCGTTGCCGGGCTGCACCAGCGCGGTGCCCTGCGCCTGGATGGCGGGCTTGATCTGGAGGTCACCGTCGACCTTGGAGATCGGGAGGCCCTGCACCTTCCCGGTCACCGCGACGGTGAAGTGCGTGCTGGTGAGGTTCTTGGCCGCCTCGGAGGTCTCCTTGAGCGCGGCCGGGGCGTCGATTCCCGACGCATCCGCCGATGCGGTGGACGTGGACTCCGAGCCGTTCGACGAGCTGCCCTTGTCGGCGCAGCCGGTGAGCGCGACGGTCAGCGCCAGCGCCGCGGAGGCGGCGACGAGAGCGGGGCGGGAAGACTTCATGAGATGTGTACTCCATTCACTTCGACTGCGGTAACCATCGTCGGCGGCACTTAACCCGCGCTTGCGGTCCTCTGAATTCAGTCATAATCGCCAGGTGCGCAGCGCGGATCGCAAAACTTACCGGCGGGTAGGTTGCGGAGCCTGATAACCGCAGGTCAAGTGAGATAGGTCATGGAACAAGGGTCGGCGCCCGAGCGGATTCGCGGAGGCATAGAGTCGACCCCGGACCCGTGAAGAATGCGGGTGGACCGAGTAACCAGACAGATGGTGAGCTGATGGATCTCTTCGAATACCAAGCGAAGGAACTGTTCGTCAAGCACGGCGTGCCCACATCGGCCGGCCGTGTCACGGACAATGTCGCCGACGCCCGCGCGATCGCCGAGGAAATCGGCAAGCCGGTGATGGTCAAGGCGCAGGTCAAGGTGGGTGGCCGCGGCAAGGCCGGCGGCGTGAAGTACTCCGCCGACGCCGATGCGGCGCAGGCCAACGCCGAGGCGATCCTGGGCCTGGACATCAAGGGTCACGTCGTCAAGAAGCTGCTGGTGGCCGAGGCGAGCGACATCGCCGAGGAGTACTACATCTCCTTCCTGCTCGACCGCGCGAACCGCACCTACCTGGCCATGTGCTCGGTCGAGGGCGGCGTCGAGATCGAGGTCACCGCCGAGGAGAACCCGGACGCGCTGGCGAAGATCGCCGTCGACGCGACCAAGGGCGTCGACCTGGCCACCGCGCGCGCGATCGCCGAGGCCGGCAAGCTGCCCGCCGAGGTGCTCGACGCCGCGGCCGTGACCATCCAGAAGCTGTGGGAGGTCTTCGTCGGCGAGGACGCCACCCTGGTCGAGGTCAACCCGCTCGTCCGCACCCCGGACGATCAGATCCTCGCGCTGGACGGCAAGGTCTCGCTGGACGAGAACGCCGACTTCCGCCACCCCGATCACGAGGCCTTCGCCGACGCCGGGTCCACCGACCCGCTCGAGCTCAAGGCCAAGGAGAACGACCTCAACTACGTCAAGCTCGACGGTCAGGTCGGCGTCATCGGCAACGGTGCGGGCCTGGTCATGTCGACCCTCGACGTGGTCGCCTACGCCGGTGAGAACCACGGCGGCGTCAAGCCGGCCAACTTCCTCGACATCGGCGGCGGCGCCTCCGCGGCCGTGATGGCCGCCGGCCTCGACGTCATCCTCGGTGACGAGCAGGTCAAGAGCGTGTTCGTCAACGTCTTCGGTGGCATCACCGCGTGCGACGCGGTCGCCAACGGCATCGTCGGCGCCCTCGAGACCCTCGGCGCGTCGGCCTCCAAGCCGCTCGTCGTGCGCCTCGACGGCAACAAGGTGGAGGAGGGGCGGGCGATCCTGGCCGCCGCGAACCACCCGCTGGTGACGCTCGCGCAGACCATGGACGAAGGCGCCGACAAGGCCGCCGAGCTGGCGAACAAGTAAGGGAGACAACAGAAAAATGGCTATCTTCCTGACCAAGGACAACAAGGTCATCGTCCAGGGCATCACCGGCGGCGAGGGCACCAAGCACACCGCACTGATGCTCAAGGCCGGCACCAACGTCGTGGGCGGCGTGAACGCGCGCAAGGCGGGAACCACCGTCTCGCACACCGACAAGGACGGCAACGCCATCGAGCTCCCCGTCTTCGGCTCCGTCGCCGAGGCCATGGAGAAGACCGGCGCCGACACGTCGATCGCGTTCGTGCCGCCGGCGTTCTCCAAGGACGCCATCGTCGAGGCCATCGACGCCGAGATCCCGCTCCTGGTGGTCATCACCGAGGGCATCCCCGTGCAGGACTCGGCGTACGCCTGGGCCTACAACGTGGAGAAGGGCCAGAAGACCCGCATCATCGGCCCGAACTGCCCCGGCATCATCACGCCGGGCGAGGCTCTCGTCGGCATCACCCCGGCGAACATCACCGGCACCGGCCCCGTCGGCCTCGTGTCGAAGTCGGGCACGCTGACCTACCAGATGATGTACGAACTGCGTGACTTCGGCTTCTCCACCGCCATCGGCATCGGCGGCGACCCGGTCATCGGCACCACGCACATCGACGCGATCGAGGCCTTCGAGAAGGACCCCGAGACCAAGATCATCGTCATGATCGGCGAGATCGGCGGCGACGCCGAGGAGCGCGCCGCGGCGTACATCCAGGCGAACGTCACCAAGCCCGTCGTGGGCTACGTGGCCGGCTTCACCGCTCCCGAGGGCAAGACCATGGGCCACGCCGGCGCCATCGTCTCCGGCTCGTCGGGCACGGCCGCCGCGAAGAAGGAGGCCCTCGAGGCCGCCGGCGTCAAGGTGGGCAAGACCCCTTCCGAGACCGCCGCTCTCGCCCGCGAGATCCTGAAGTCGCTGTAACTGCAGCGCATTCGGTCCACCGCCCCGCCTCCCCTCCGGGAGGCGGGGCGGTCCCGTTTCCTGGACCGACGGTGCCGGGCGTGCGCTGAGATGTCGATCCCAGCGGCGCCGGTCCGGCGTGTCGGGAGGGCGGCGCCGCTCAGGCCGACATCTCAGCGGGGCCCGTGGCGACGGTCTCCACGCGGCGGAACACCAGGTACAGCACCAGGGCCGCCGAGGCGAGCCCCGCGCCGAGCAGGCAGCACCCGGTCCAGCCGGCGACCGGCCACAGCGCGGCCGTCGCTGCGGAACCCAGTGTGCCGCCGACGAAGAAGGTGCCCATGAACACCGCGTTGATGCGGCCGCGCGCCTCGGGCCGGAGCGCGTAGATCACCGCCTGGGACGTGTTCAGCACCGCCTGCTGCCCGATGCCGAGCACCACCAGGCCCACGATCAGCGCGGGCAGACCGCCGGCGCCGTCGGCGAGGAGCATCGCGCACCACGCGATCGGCTGCGCGACGAGGCCGGCCGCCGTGAGCACTGCGCCGTGCCCGCGATCGACGATCCGGCCGATCACCGGCCCCGACAGTGCGCCCACCGCGCCGAGCAGCCCGATCGTGCCGATCGCCGTCGGCGTCCACCCGAACCGGGGGCCCGCGAGCAGGAAGGTCACCGCCGCGCCCTGCACGACGAACGAGGCGAGGGAGAGGGCGGCCAGTACGGACCGCAGCCGGAGCGCGGGGAACTCGCGGACCAGCGCGATCATCGACGCCAGCAGGCCCCGGTAGCGCGCGACGGTGAGCCCCGGCCGGTCCGGGTCGCGCCGCGGCATCGTCCGCGCCAGCCCGGCGGCAGCTGCGAGGAGCGCTGCCGCGAGGACGAAATAGGGGGTGCGCCAACCGAACGCGTCCGTGAGCACTCCGGACAGGAAGCGGCTCAGGAGGCCGCCGAGGATCACACCGCTCATCACGACGCCGACCGCGTGCGCCTGTTCACGCGGCCCCGCGAGCTCGGCGGCGTACGGCACGATCACCTGCGCGCCGACCGCCGTGACAGCCGCCAGCGCCGACGCCACGAGCAGTACCGCTCCGGTCTGCGCCGCGCCGGCGACGACGAGCGCCGCGGCCGTGAGTGTCAGCAGCGCCAGCGCCAGCGGCCGGCGCCGCACCACGTCCGACATCGGCACGAGCAGGATCAGCCCGGCCGCGTAGCCGGCCTGCGCCACCGTCACGAGCAGCCCGGCCGTCGTGTCCGACATGCCGAACCGGTCGCGCAGCAGGTCGAGGATCGGGTACGCGACGTACAGGCTCGCCGCCGACAAGCCGGTGGCGACGGCCATCAGTCGAAGCAGGCCGGGGCCGGCGGTCGCGATGCGGGTCGTGGTCATGCCCTCCACTCTTGCCGGGCCGCAACCATCAGTACAACGTATTGTTTCGATGAAATGATCTATCCGGGAGATGATCGATGGAGTTGCAGCAGCTGCGCTACGTCATCGCGGTGTCGGAGACCCTGAACTTCACCCGCGCCGCCGAGCGCTGCCACGTGGTCCAGTCCGCGCTCAGCCACCGGGTCGCCGCGCTCGAGAAGGATCTCGGCGCGCGCCTCTTCGACCGCACCAACCGGTCGGTCCGGCTCACGCGCGCCGGGGAGGCGTTCCTCCCGCAGGCGCGGGCCGCGCTCGCCGCCGTCGACCGCGCTGCTGACGAGGTGGCCGCCACGACGGGCGCGGTGCGCGGCACCGTCACCGTCGGGATGATCCCCACCTTCACCGCGTTCGACGTGGTCGAGGTCCTGCGCGCCTACCGCGCCGCCCACCCCGACGCGGGCGTCCGGCTGCGCAGCGGCCCCAGCGAGCACCTCCTCGAGGACGTGCGCACGGGCACCGTCGACCTCGCGCTCCTCGGCGTGCCCGACGGATTCTCCACCGCGGGCGTCGTCGCGCGGCGACTCTCCGTCGACCGGCTCGTGCTCGTGGTGCCCGAGTCCGAGGAGGTCGACGGTCCCCTCACCCTCGCGCAGGCGGCCGAGCGCCCGTTCGCCGACTACCCGACCGGCGGCGCCGGGCGCGCCGAGACCGACCAGGCCTTCGACCGGGCCGGGGTACGGCGCACCGTCGCCTTCGAGGTGGACCGGTCCGAGACCATGCTCGAGCTGATCGGCGCCGGATTGTGCGTCGGGACGGCCGCGCGCGAGACCGTGCCCGACGGTGTCGGGCTCGCCGTCGTGCCACTCGTCGACGGCCCGACGCGGTCGCAACTGCTGGTGCACTCGAAGCTGCTCAGTCCGGCGGCGAGAGCGCTGTTGACCGTCGTGGATCAGCACTCTGCATGAGGTGAACCGGATTGACGTCGGAGTTCGTGTATAGGGTGGTGGCGTACTGGCCCGTGGGGCCGACGTCGACCTTCGGGGAGAAGAACATGACCTACTCAGGTGGAGGGTACGGGCAGCAGCCGGGCCAGGGGGGCTACGGGCAGCCGGACTACTCGCAGCAGGGCTACGGCCAGCAGGGCTACGGCCAGCCCGCGCAGCAGCCCCAGCAGGGTTACGGCCAGCAGGGCTACGGCCAGCCGGCGCAGCAGCCCCAGCAGCAGGGCTACGGGCAGCAGCCTCAGGGTTACGGCCAGCAGGGGTACGGCCAGCAGCCGGACTACTCGCAGCAGGGCTACGGCCAGCAGGGTTACGGCCAGCAGTACGGCGGCTACCCGCAGCAGCCGGCCGCGCCCTCCAAGCCCCTGGACCTCGCGCTGATCGCGTCCATCGCCACCGCCGCGCTGGGTGTCATCACCTTCCTGCTGGGCTTCCTCGAGTTCACGTCCCTCGGTGGTCAGTACAGCTCCAAGACCATCGACTTCAACGGCTTCAGCACGCCGGGCGCCACGGGTCTCGGGTTGGCCCTCGCCGCGGGCGTCGCGGGTGGGCTCAGCCTGATCTCGAAGGGCAACACCGGCCGCACCCCCGCTGCTGCGCTCGCGTCCGCTGCGTTCCTGATCCTGCTCTTCGGCGCTTTCGCCTGGAACGATGAGCTGTACGGCGATCTGTCCTACGGATTCTGGATCGCGCTGGTCTTCGCGCTGCTCACCGCGGCCGCTGCCGTGGTCCTCGTGCTGATCGACGCGGGCATCGTCAAGAACCCCGCCGCAGTTGCAGCCGCCGCTGCGGCGAGCGCCTCGGCGGACGCGTCCGCGACCGCCGCCCCGTCCGCCGACGCCGCGCAGGCGTCCGCCGCGGAGCAGCCCGCCGTCTCGTCGCCGTCGCTCCCCGCCGCGCCGTCGGCGCAGGCGCCGTCGGCGCAGGCGCCGTCCGCGCAGTCGCAGTGGCCGAGCTACGGCGGCTACCAGGCGCCGGCCCCGTCGGGCTACCAGGCCCCGGGCGCACCGTCGACGCCGTCCGCTCCGGCCGCTCCCGCGGCCCCGGCCACCACGGGCTTCCAGGCCCCGGGTGCGTCGGCGGCACCGTCGAACCCCGGCGCCTCGGCGTCGCCCGACGAGGTGACCACCGCGTTCGGCCAGTCCGCGTCGTCGTCGGCCACCCAGGCCTTCGGCAGCCCCGCCACCCCGCAGCACGGCTCGCACTCCACCGAGGGCGAGAACAAGCAGGGCCAGTAGTCCCTGCCTGCGGCGCGCCTGAGCCACTATCCGACGCTGCGATGTCACAGTGGTGAAGATGATGGATTCAGCGCGCGCCGCCGGGCCGGGCCCGAGCGAGACCCGGCCGCTGTTCGTGATGGCCTTCGGGCCGTCGCTCGTGACCCTCCTGATCACGTTCGTGGTGGGAGCGGTCGTCCTGCTCACCTCGTCGACCGGCCTCGGGGCCATCGCCCCTACGGTCGCCGGGCTCTGGCTGGCCGTGCACCAGGTGCCGGTCACCGTCAGCGACATCACGCTCGGCGTGCTTCCGTTGGTCCCCACGATCGCGCTGGTCGCGGGCGTCGCGCGCGCCGCGCGTCGCGCCGGCGGCGAGGGACGCCCGCTCGCCGAGCTGCGCTCGGTGCTGCTGTGCGCGATCGCCGGACCCGCCCTCTTCACCGCCATCGCGCTGGCCGTCGTCAACGACGCCGCCGGGCGGTTCACGATCGGCACGCCGCCGCCGCTCACCGCGTTCCTGTGCACCATCGGCGTGCACCTCGGCGCCGCTCTGCTCGGCCTGGCGCCCGCCTACTGGCGTGACGCGGCCCACTTCCTGCACCTGCCCACCTTGGTCGACGACTGCGCCCGGCTCGCGGGGCGGGCGCTGCTCACGTTCGGGGTCGTGGGCGTCGCGATCGTCGTGGTCCGCCTGGTGATCCGCTGGGAGACGGTCTTCGAGCTGGTCCGCTCCGGCAACGACGCCGTCGGCATGATCTCCCTGGTCCTGCTGTCGCTGCTGTACCTGCCCAACGTGGTGATCGGCGCCGCGGCGCTGCCCCTGGGCGCCGGTGTCCAGCTGGGCCCGATCTCGATGAGCCTGTTCTCCGCGGCCCCGGGACGCGCCCCGGGCGTGCCGATCCTCGCGGTCCTGCCCCAGGGACCGTCGCCCTGGTACCTGCTGCCCCTGCTCGTCGTTCCCGCCTTCGTGGCGGTCCGGGTGGGCCGACGGTGCGCCGCCCGCTCCCTCGACCTCGGGCCGACGGTGACCACGGTCGCCGTCACCGCGTTGCTCACGGCAGCGGGCTTCACCGCGGCCGCCTTCGTCGCAGGTGGGGAGCTCGGCGGGTTCGGTTACGCGGGCGCGGACCTGCTGCAGGTGTTCCTGTTCACCCTGGGCTGGGTCGGCCTCGTCGGCGTTCTCGCCGCCCTCGTGCTGCAGCAGGCGGGGGAGTCGCGCGCCGTCCGCGCCGCGCGCCGGGCGGAGGAGGAGGCACCGTCGGGCTACACGACCTACGCCGACGAGCCCGACGCGATCGACGACGGCGCCACCGTGGAGATCGAGCCGGTGGAACGCGGCGATCGCGCCGAGGATTCGGCGGACGACCTGCGCGAACACGACGAATCCGCGGCCGACACGGGGGACTTCGACGCCCTCGCCGAACAGCCGACCGAGGAGGTCCGGCCCGTGTCCCGGCCGGCCCGGCGGGCGACCTCGGCGCCGGCCGCGTCGAAGCGGGAGCGGAACATCGCGGACATCGAGGAACTCGACAGTTACACCTTCGGTCAGTAGGCCGGACCCGGCGATCGGTAGGCCGGATCGAATCGTCCGGACCGGCCGATTAGGCTGGACGCGAATCGTCCCCCTGCGATGGAGAGCATCCTGACCACCCCCAGCCCCTCCGTGGTGTCGCCGTGTGCGCCCGCCCGGATCGTCGTGCTGGCCTCCGGCACCGGTTCGCTGCTCGAGGCACTGCTCGCGGCGTCGTCCGGCCCCGACTATCCGGGGTCCGTCGTCGGTGTCGTCGCCGATCGGAGCTGTCGGGCGCTGGAGGTCGCCGGGCGGGCCGGGGTCGAGAGCGCCGAGGTGCCGCTGCAGGCCTACGCCGATCGCGCCGAGTGGGACGCCGCGCTGACGGCCGCCGTCACCGAGCTGGAGCCGCACCTCGTGGTGGCGGCCGGCTTCATGAAGATCCTCGGTCCCGCGTTCCTCGCCGCGTTCGGCGGGCGCGTGATCAACGCGCACCCCGCGCTACTGCCCGCGTTCCCGGGCGCCCACGCCGTTCCCGCAGCCCTCGAGCACGGAGTCAAGCTCACCGGCTCCACCGTGCACCTCGTGGACGCGGGGCTCGACACCGGACCGATCCTCGCTCAGGAGGCGGTCGCGGTGGAGGCGGGGGACACCGAGGACACCCTGCACGAACGGATCAAGGTCGTGGAGCGCCGCCTTCTGACAGAGGTCGTCGCGGAAGTCGCCCGCCAGGGCTACCGCGTGGATGGACGAAAGGTCACCATTTCATGAGCAGCAACATCCCGCTCAAGCGCGCGCTGATCAGCGTGTACGACAAGTCGGGTCTGGTGGAACTCGCCACCGGGCTCGCCCAGTCGGGCGTCGAGATCGTCTCGACCGGCTCGACCGCGCGCACCATCGCCGATGCCGGCGTCGCCGTGACCCGCGTCGAGGACGTCACCGGCTTCCCCGAGTGCCTCGACGGCCGGGTGAAGACCCTGCACCCGAAGATCCATGCCGGCATCCTCGCCGACACCCGGCTGCCCGAGCACCTCGAGCAGCTGCGCGAGCTGGACGTCAAGAAGTTCGAGCTGGTCGTCGTGAACCTCTACCCGTTCACCGACACCGTCGCGTCCGGCGCCTCCGAGGACGAGTGCATCGAGCAGATCGACATCGGCGGACCGTCGATGGTGCGGGCCGCCGCGAAGAACCACCCGTCGGTGGCGGTCGTCGTCTCGCCCTCCGACTACGGCGACGTGGTCGACAACGCGCGCGTCGGGTTCTCGCTGGAGCAGCGGAAGGCGTTCGCGGCGAAGGCCTTCCGGCACACCGCCGACTACGACGTGGCCGTGGCCTCGTACATGACCAATGTCGTCGCGCCCGAGACCGTCGACGGGGGCGCCGTGACCTTCCCGTCCTGGATGGGTGGCACCTGGACCCGTGAGGCCGTGCTCCGCTACGGCGAGAACCCGCACCAGGGCGCGGCGCTGTACGTCGGCGGCTCGAAGGCCGGGCTGGCGCAGGCGCAGCAGCTGCACGGCAAGGAGATGAGCTACAACAACTACACCGACGGCGACGCCGCCTGGCGCGCCGCGTACGACTTCAACGAGCCGGCCGTCGCGATCATCAAGCACGCCAACCCGTGCGGCATCGCGATCGGCAAGGACGTCGCGCAGGCGCACCGCAAGGCCCACGCGTGCGACCCGGTCTCGGCGTACGGCGGCGTCATCGCCGCGAACCGCGAGGTCAGCCTGGAGATGGCCGAGCAGGTGTCGGAGATCTTCACCGAGGTCATCATCGCGCCCTCCTACGCCGACGGTGCCCTGGCCGTGCTGCAGCGCAAGAAGAACATCCGCGTGCTGCTCGCCGAGCCGCCCGTGTTGACCACCGAGATCAAGCAGATCACCGGCGGCCTGCTGCTGCAGCAGTCCGACGCGATCGACGCTCCCGGCGACGATCCCGACAACTGGACCCTGGCGTCGGGGGAGTCCGCCGACGAGGCCACCCTCGCCGACCTCGAGTTCGCCTGGCGCGCATGCCGGGCCGTGAAGTCGAACGCGATCCTGCTGGCGTCGCGCGGTGCGTCCGTGGGCGTGGGCATGGGGCAGGTCAACCGCGTCGACTCGGCGCAGCTGGCGGTGACCCGCGCGGGTGACCGGGTTCTCGGCTCGGTGGCCGCGTCCGACGCCTTCTTCCCGTTCCCGGACGGCCCGCAGATCCTCATCGACGCGGGCGTGAAGGCGATCGTCTCCCCGGGCGGGTCGATCCGCGACAAGGAGGTCATCGCGGCGGCGGCCGAGGCCGGCGTCACGATGTACTTCACCGGAACGCGCCACTTCTTCCACTGATCCCGGGCGGACCGGTCGAGGGATTCCGGCCGGCCGGATGCTATCCGGCCGGCGGTGGTGTGCGGGTGATCCGACCCGCGAGCGGGTTGCCGGGGTCCTCGTACAGGACCTCGCAGTAGGTCACCGCGGGCGCGGCGAGCACGAGGCCGGTGGCGGGCGCGCACCGGGCGATGTCGGACACCCCGTCGATCCGGCGGGTGACCTGCCACGCCAGGAGGTCGCACGCGATCGTGCGCACCAGACCGCCGCGGTCGGTCCCGGCCGTGTAGCAGGACCCTGCGTGCAGGACCGGGGCGAGGCACATCGAGCCCCAGCCGTACGTGGTGCGGATGGTGCGTGCACCGTCGCGGATGCGGACCCGGGCCGCGGCGGCCGCGTCCTTCTTCCCATCGGGGCACGTCATCGCGGTGACCGGGGTGGTCGTGCTGTGCGCGACGACGACGTAGTTCGCCTGCGCGCCGTCGCACGGCACCGTCGTCGCCCGAGTGGCGCCGTGACCGCCGAGCTGGGCGACGGGGCCGTACGGGACGGAGGCGAGGCACTCACCGTCCGTGGCATCGTCGAAGAACGTGCCCGTCGCGCGACCGTGGTACCAGATCCCGAGCGCGACTCCGACGGCTGCGATCACCAGTACCGTGGCGACGCGCCCCCACCTGCCCATGCGGAGATACTCCCACGTCCGGCGGGAGCGGGGTGTTATCAAGGAATGGAGTGCGCGCCGAGCGGTGCGCCGCGTCCTTCAGGAGAGTGCCGATGACCGTGCCAGCCGAATACCTCCCGTTGCTCGAGGCGGCGGTCGGGCCGATGCCGGAGAAGGCGGAGCTGCCGCTACCGCCGATGGGACTGTCCGTCGACGAGGAGCGCGAACAGCGCAAGCGCGACCTCGCGGTGGCGTTCCGCGTGTTCGGCCGGCTCGGGTTCTCCGAGGGTGTCGCGGGGCACATCACCGCGCGCGATCCCGAGGATTCCGGACTGTTCTGGGTGAACCCGTTCGGCATGAGCTTCAACCAGATCCGCGTCTCGGACCTGATCTGCGTCGATCACAACGGGGTCGTGGTGCACGGCCGGCGTCCGGTGAACCGGGCGGCGTTCGTGATCCACGCGCAGGTGCATGACGCCCGGCCCGACGCGGTGGCCGCGGCGCACGCGCACTCGGTGTACGGCAAGGCCTTCTCGTCGCTGGGGATCCCACTGGCGCCGCTCACGCAGGACGCGTGCGCCTTCTACGACGACCACGGCATCTACGACGACTACGCGGGCGTGGTGAACGAGACGGTCGAGGGCAAGCGCGTGGCGGCGGCGATCGGCGATCACAAGGCCGCGATCCTCAAGAACCACGGCCTGATCACGGTGGGCGGCTCGGTGTCGGCGGCGGCGTGGTGGTTCGTGACGATGGAGCGCTCGTGCCAGGCGCAGCTGGCGGCGATGGCCGCGGGGGAGCCGCAGGAGATCGACCACGAGACCGCGCTGCTGACGCGATCGCAGGTGGGCAGCGACATCGCCGGGTGGTTCCAGTTCCGTCCGTTGTGGGAGCAGACCGTCGCGAGCTCGCCCGACGTGTTCGACTGAACGGGCCGTCGCCGGGGTCATCGGGCGGTCGGAGTCGGCGGGCTCGGGTCGGCGGGCTGGGCGGCGCGGTCGGGGTCGGCGGGGCCTGCGCGGAGGCATGTGTCGACCGTATGGCGATGCGTGGGACGCATGGCCTCTGACCAGCGGGTTCGCTGATCGGTTATGCGTTCCCTGCATACCCCGACCTCGCGATGTTCCTCCAGCGCCGGCTATCCGCGGGTGAGGTCGTCGAGCAGGGAGACGGCGGCGCGGGCGTACTCGCCGATCCAGCGGTCGTGGATCCGCTTGATGGGCACCGGCGCGAGGGTGAGGTGTCGCTCGCGGCCGACCTTCCGCCCGATCACCAGCTCCGCCCGCTCGAGGACCCGCAGGTGTTGGAGCACCGTCGTGCGGTCGAGGTCGGGGAAGTGCGCGCACAGGTCGCCCGTGGTGCGCGGCGACTCCTTGAGCACGTCGAGCATGCGGCGGCGGGTGCCGTTCGCCAGCGCTTTGAAGACCTGGTCATCGGCGTCGTCGTCCGGTGCCATCGCCTGACCCGCCGCGGTGGTGCTCGTGTTTGCTCCCGCCTTCGTGTCCGCCGGCGTGACCGACTCTGCGCCGATACGGCCTCCCGACTCCGCGGCGGGAGTCTCGGGATCGCTCTTGCGGTCGACGTCAGACATGTTGTAGTTTTATCACATGTCCGAACTCGCAGAACTCTCCTTCACCGTTTCCGGCTACGTGGCGCGCCCCACGGCCCAGGTCTACGAGGCCGTCGCCGACCCGCAACAGCTGTCCGAGTACTTCACCACGGGCGGCGCCCGGGGACGGCTGGAGTCGAACACCGAGGTCACCTGGGACTTCGCCGATTTCCCCGGCGCCTTCCCGGTGCAGGTGGTCGAGGCGGATCCGCACTCGAAGATCGTGATCCGGTGGGCCGCGGAGCACGCCGTCACCGGCGCCGACACCACGGTGACGTTCGAGTTCGAGCCCGTCGACGACGATTCCCGCACGCTGGTCACGATCACCGAGTCGGCCTTCGCGGCGAGCGGCGACGGTGCCAAGAGCGCCTTCGGCAACTGCATGGGCTGGACGGGGATGCTCGCCGCGCTCAAGGTGTGGGTCGAGCACGGCATCAACCTGCGCGAGGGCTTCTACAGGTAGCCCGGCGTCGACAATCCTCGCCCGCCCTGACAGTGTGGGGACATGTCGGACAACGCCGTCGCCCTCGCCCGTACCGCCTACGAGACCGTCGAGCCCTTCCACGTCGTCGCGTACTTCAACCCGGGCATCCGGGACGCCGTCGCCGACCTGGGCATCGACCAGCACGCCTTCTACGTGGGCGCCCGGGCCGCCCCGATCGGCGAGGCGCACGCCTCCGTGGTGGCCGCCGCGTTCTACAACTTCGCGCCCACGCTCATCGAGAGCGCCTGGTCCGTGGCCGTCGACGCGGGACTGGCCGAGATCGATGACCGCCGCTACGTCATGCTCGCCGAGCAGTACCGCGGGATCCTGGCCGGCATCGATCCGGCCGAGGTCCGCGCGCTCGCCGAGGGCTTCGGTGACCTCGTCGCCGACCTGCCGCTCGCCGGTCGCACCCTCGCCTCCGCCTGGGCATCGTCGACGGTGCCGGACGATCCGGCCCTCGCCCTCTGGCGCCACCTCTCGGTGCTGCGCGAATGGCGTGGCGACAACCACCTCGCCGAGCTGATCCGGCACGGGCTCACCGGCCTCGAGGCGGGCGTCCTGCACGAGGCGGACGTCCCGGATCCGACGGTGCGCCGTCGGGTCATGGGGCGCAGGTTCTTCCGCATCACGCGCGGGTACAGCGAGCAGCAGTGGGGCGACGCGGTCGCCCGCCTCGCGGAGCGCGGCCTCGTCGAGGGCGAGCTGGAGGAGCACCGCCTGACGGGCGAGGGCATGGGCGTCTACCTCGACATCGAGGCGGGCACCGACGCCATCACCGCCGCCGCGTTCGGACCCGGGTCGGAGGAGCTCATCACCCGGATCCGGCCGCTGACGAAGGCCGTGATCGACGCGGGCGTCATCCCCGGCACCAAGAAGAAGTAGCCCCGCCGTATTCCCGATTTCGCTGCGGGCGTAGACCCTGGGGCGGCGCGGGTCGACCGGCGTAGCGTGGACGGCGTGACTTCCGCACGCTCCGATGCACGCACCGATCGCCGCTCCGACGTCCCCACCGAGCTTCCCGGCACGGTCGGCGAACTCAGGGCCTCCGGCCACGTCTACCGCGGGATCAAGGACGAGCTCCGCAACAATCTGCTCACCGCCCTCCGGGCCGACACGAACCCCTGGGACGGCATCCAGGGCTTCGATGACACCGTCGTCCCGCAGCTCGAGCGGGCCCTGCTGGCCGGCCACGACGTGGTGCTGCTCGGCGAACGCGGCCAGGGCAAGACGCGCCTGATCCGCACCATCGTCGGCCTACTCGACGAGTGGACCCCCGTGATCGACGGAGCCGAGCTCGGCGAGCACCCGTACCACCCGATCACCCCGGCCTCGATCCGCCGCGCACAGGAACTGGGCGACGATCTGCCCGTCGCGTGGAAGCACCGCGAGGAGCGCTACTCGGAGAAGCTGGCCACGCCGGACACCTCCGTCGGCGATCTGGTTGGCGACGTGGACCCCGTCAAGGTGGCGCAGGGCCGCAGCCTGGGCGATCCCGAGACCATCCACTTCGGCCTCATCCCGCGGGCGCATCGCGGCATCGTCGCCGTCAACGAGCTGCCCGACCTGGCCGAGCGCATCCAGGTGGCGATGCTCAATGTCATGGAGGAGCGCGACATCCAGGTGCGCGGCTACACGCTGCGCCTGCCGCTCGACGTACTGCTCCTGGCGTCGGCGAACCCCGAGGACTACACCAACCGCGGCCGCATCATCACGCCGCTCAAGGACCGCTTCGGCGCCGAGATCCGCACGCACTACCCGCTCGACCTCGAGGATGAGGTCGCGGTCATCGAGCAGGAGGCCGACGTGGTCGCCTCCGTGCCGCAGTACCTCACCGAGGTGCTGGCGCGGTTCACCCGCGAGCTGCGCGAGTCGCCCGCCGTCGACCAGCGGTCCGGCGTGTCCGCCCGGTTCGCCATCGCGGCGCAGGAGACCATCGCCGCCGCGGCGCTGCACCGCGCGGCCGTCGGCGGCGAGGAGCTGTCGGTGGCGCGCCCCGTCGACCTGCTGACGGTGCCGGACGTACTGCGCGGCAAGGTGGAGTTCGAGGCGGGGGAGGAGGGGCGCGAGATCGCGACCCTGGTGCACCTGCTGCGCCGCGCCACCGCCGCGACCATCGGCGAGTACCTGCTGGGCGTCGATCTGGGCCCGCTCGTGGAGGCCATCGAGGCCGGCGGGCCGATCGTCACCGGCGACGACGTGACCGCCGCGGCGCTGCTCGCGAACCTGCCGGAGGTGCCGGTGCTCGCGGAGGTCTACCGACGGCTCGAGGCCGAGTCGCCCGGGGAGCGTGCCGCGGCAGCGGAATTCGCGCTCGAGGGGCTGTACCTCGCGCGGCGCATCGGCAAGGAGTCCGACGACGAGGGGCAGACCGTCTATGGCGGATAGTTCGTCTCGGGGAGGGCGGAGCCCACGTCGGGACAAGGGCACGCGGCGCGGGCATCTGGCCCGCTACCGCCGGTACACCGGCGGGCCGGATCCGCTGGCGCCGCCGGTCGATCTGCGAGACGCACTCGACGAGATCGGTCGCGACGTGATGAACGGCGTCTCGCCGCGGCGCGCGCTGCAGGAGTACCTGCGGCGCGGCGGCGAGAACCGGCGCGGGCTGGACAAGCTGGCCGAGCTCGCGAACCGCCGCAAGCAGGATCTGTTGCAGCGCAACAATCTCGGCAAGACCTTCGAGGACGTCCAGAAGCTGCTCGACGAGGCCGTGCTCGCCGAGCGCAAGGAGCTCGCGCGGGCGCTGGACGACGATGCCCGGTTCCAGGAGATGCGGTTGGGCGACCTGCCGCCGTCGGCGGCGCAGGCCGTGCGCGAACTGGGGGACTACCGGTGGCGCTCGCCCGAGGCGGCGCAGAAGTTCGAGCAGATCCGCGATCTGTTGGGGCGGGAGCTGCTCGATCAGCGGTTCGCGGGGATCAAGCAGGCCCTCGAGGGCGCGACCGACGAGGACCGCGCCGCGATCCAGAAGATGCTCGACGACCTGAACACGCTGCTGGACAAGCACAACGCCGGCGAGGCCACGCAGGACGACTTCGACGACTTCATGGCCGAGCACGGCCAGTACTTCCCCGAGAACCCGCGCAACATCGACGAGCTCATCGACGCGCTGGCGCAGCGGTCGGCGGCGGCGCAGCGGCTGTACAACAGCCTCACACCGGAGCAGCGGGCCGAGCTCGACGAGCTGTCGCAGGCCGCCTTCGGCTCGCCGCAGCTCTCGCAGGCGTTGAACGATCTCACGGGCAAGCTCATGGACGCGCGCCCCGGCGAGGACTGGTTCGGTAGCCAGGAGTTCGAGGGATCCGAGGGCATGGGTCTGGGGGACGCGACGCAGGCGATGCAGGACATCGCCGACTTGGAATCCCTGGCGGATCAGCTGAACCAGCAGTACAACGGTGCATCGCTCGACGACATCGACCTCGAGGCGCTGCAGCGGCAGCTCGGCGACGAGGCAGTGGCCGACGCGCGCACTCTCGCCGACCTGGAGAAGGCGCTCCGCGACCAGGGTTACTTCTCCCGCAACGCCGACGGCTCGCTCCGCCTCTCGCCCAAGGCGATCCGGCAACTCGGCCAGTCGATCCTGCGGGACGTGGCGCACCGTCTGACCTCGCGGGGAGGGGAGCGGAACACCGCCCGCACCGGGGCGACGGGTGAGGCCACCGGCGCGAGCCGGGAATGGCGGTTCGGCGACACCGAGCCGTGGGACGCGACCCGCACCGTGCTCAACGGGGTGCTGCGGCAGGCCGGTGAGGGACGTTCCGGCGCAGTGCAGTTGGACGCCCGCGACATCGAGGTCACCGAGACCGAGGCCCGCAGCCACGCGGCGGTCGCGCTGCTCGTGGACACCAGTTTCTCCATGGTGATGGAGGGCCGCTGGCTGCCGATGAAGCGCACGGCTCTGGCGCTGCACCAGCTGATCTCGACACGCTTCCGCGGAGACGACCTGGCGCTCATCGGATTCGGCCGCTACGCGCGCACGCTCAGCGTGGGGGAGTTGACCGGGCTCGACGGCGCCTACGAACAGGGCACGAACCTGCACCACGCACTCCAGTTGGCGCAGCAGCACTTCCGTGCCCATCCGAACGCGCAGCCGGTGCTGCTCGTGGTCACCGACGGTGAGCCGACCGCGCACCTGGAGCGGAACGGCAGGAGAGGAGTCGGGGGGGACTCGGGGGGCGGAGCCCCCCGAGGGGAGGCCTTCTTCGACTACCCGCCGCACCCGCGGACCGTCGCGATGACGGTGCGCGGCCTGGACGCCGTTGCCGCGCAAGGCGCGCAGATCACCGTCTTCCAGCTCGGCGACGACCCCGGGCTCACCCGCTTCCTCACCGCGGTGGTGCGGCGCGTGGGTGGGCGGCTCGTCTCGCCGGACCTCGACGGCCTGGGCGCCGCCGTGGTCAGTGACTACCTGGGCAGCCGCAAGCGGGGATAGCTACTTGATCTTCACCTCGACCCCGCCCCAGAAGGCGAAGCCCTTCACGGTGATCCGGGGACCGGTGGGGTCACCGGTCTGCGGGTTCTTGTGCTCGAAAGCGCCCATGATCCCGACGCCCTCGACGTGCACGTTGGCGCCCTTGGGCAGGATGATCTCGACGCCGCCCATGACGGCGTAGACGTTCAGGGTCACATCGCCCACGAGGAAGGTGGCCTCGCGCAGGTCCAGGTTCACACCACCCCAGAACGCGGTGGCGGTGTGCTCGGGTCCCACGGCGATCGGCCCGCGCACCCGTGTTCCGGACATGACGGCCCACTTGTTCTCGCTCATGCGCGGCACTCCCGCGGGCGCGACCGACGGTGCGCGGTACGCGGGAGCCGCCATCGACGACGGTGCCTGCACGGCCGGAAGGTCGACGACCAACCGGTCGAGGTCCGCGAACGTGCGGGCCTGCACGGCGTTGTGCGACCGCTCCTCGTACTCGGGCAGCGTGATCTGGCCGAGGCCGAGGGCCTCGGAGAGCATCTCCACCACACGGTTGCGGTCGTGATCCGATGCCCGCAGGACGTCGCGGCGCAGGGGTTCGAGCTCGTCGGACATAGCCTCGACTCTAGGCGAAGCGGGTGGGTCCCCGCTGCCGACAGCGAGCCGGCCTCCCCGCTGCAGAGCGGGGAGGCCGGATCGTCGAGGGTGGGGGCGCCGCGTCAGAGCAGGCGGCCGACCACCGGGAGGCGCTTGAGGAGCAGCGCGATGCCGGTGGGCTGATTCTTCTTCGGCGCGGGCTTGTCGGCCTTGGCCACGTCCTTCGACGGTGCCTTCGTCTCCGGCTTGGTCTCGGCCTTGGTGGCCTTGGCCTTCGGGGCGGCCTTCGCGTCGGCCTTGGGGGCGGCCGCGGGCTTCGCCGACTTCGCGTCGATGGAGGCGGGAGCCTTGCCCTTCGACGCGGCGTCCTTCTGCGCGGCGATCGGGGTGATCTTGGCCTCCGAGGCCTTGACCGGTGCCTTCTTGGCGGCAGGCTTGCTCGCCGCAGGCTTCGCCGCAGCGGTCTTCGCGGGGGTGGACTTCGCAGCCGCGGGCTTGGCGGCGGTGCTCTTCGCAGCCGCGGTCTTGGCCGGCGCCTTCGTGGCCGCGGCGGCCTTCGTGGCGGCAGTGGTCTTGGCCGGGGCCTTCTTGGCGGCGGTGCTCTTCGCCGCGGCCGGCTTGGTGGCGGTCTTGGCAGCGGCCGGCTTCGCAGCCGCGGCGGGCTTCGCGGGGGCAGCGGCCTTGGCGGGCGCGGCGGCGGCACCGTCGAGCCCCAGCACGGACCAGGCGTCCTCCCAGGCGGCCACGGCGTCGGCGGTGACGACGAGGTTGGTGTTCGCGGTCAGGGTCTTGCCCGGGTTCTTGCCCTCGTAGCCGGCGGCGAGCTTGCCGACGTGCGCGGCGTAGTCGGCGGCCGAGACGATGGCGATCGGCGCACCGTCGGACAGGTCGACGAGCGCCCACGCGGTGACGGGCGCCTTGGCGACGGCCTCACCCTTGCGGGCCTGCCAGGTGTCGCCGGTGGTGGCCTTGACGCGAAGCGTCTCGGTGCGGCCGGCTGCGGTCACGGTGACGAGCACGGTGCTCCCCTTCGTGGCGACCTCTGCCTTGCCCCCGCGGGCCTGAACGGCAGAGACGAACACCTCGACGGCGCGCTGAGCGGCGGTCTGAGCCATGGGTCTCTCCTGAGTGTGTGGTCGCGGCGCGCCGTACAGCGCACCGCTCGTGGTCTTATTAACCCACGAGTAAGATGTCGAACCCAAGCCGAAACGGGCGTCACAGGCGTAATGTGACCGGGTCGTTCGTCACATCCGTCAGGTGAGAAGAGCCGCGATCAGCATGATCGCCGGTATCGACAGCATGGTCGTGATAAGGCCGGAATCCCGTGCCAGGATCACGCCGCGGTTGTATCGCAGGCCGTAGACCAGCACGTTCTGCGCGGTCGGGAGGGCTGCGGTCACCGTCTGTGCGAACAGGGCGTGCCCCGTCTGACCGAACAGGAAGCGCGCCATCGCCCATGCGAGCACGGGCATTGCGATCATCTTGAGCGCGGTCGCCAGCGCGATGTCGCGGCGGGGCGCCTCGCCCTTCTGCAGCACCCGGACCCCGCCCAGCGACAGCCCGAAGACGATCAGCGCCATCGGCACCGACGCGTCGCCGAGCAGCTTGACGGGGCTCATCAGCCATTCCGGGGGATGCCACCGCGCGAGCGAGATCACGAGGCCGATCAGGGCGCCGACCACGATCGGATTGAGCAGGGGGGTGGCGACGGTGCGCCAGATCGGCTGGGTCTTGTCGGGACTGTCCCGGAACTCGGCGATGTCGAGCATGGTCAGCGCGATCGTCGAGTAGATCAGGATCTGGAAGAGCAGCAGCGGAGCCACGTACGAGGTGTCGTGCAGCACGAACACCGCGATCGGGATGCCCAGGTTCGACGAGTTGACGTAGCTGGCCGCGAGCGCGCCGATCGTGGCGTCGCCCATCGGCCGGCGTCGGAACACCCGCACGATCACGTAGTAGATCGCGCCGATCGCCAGTGCCGACCCCGCGCTCACCCACAGCCGCGAACTGAACAGCACCGTCACGTCGGTGGTGGCCAGCGCGTGCAGCAGCAGGGCCGGGGTGAGCAGGTAGAACACCAGGAGCGAGAGCTGCTTCTCGGGCTCCTCGCCCAGGACGCCGACCCGGCCGACCAGCCAGCCCGCCGCGATGATGATCGCGATCACGGCGAAGCCGGCCAGCACGGAGGTCACGAGCGGGAAGGGTACGCGACCGAAGTATCGCCGCGTTTCGCCCCGGGAGGGGTTCATGCCGACTGCGATGTCTCACCGCGATGTGCGGCGACTCTCGGATTCCGTCCGTGTCGGCCGCGCGCCCGCCGCTGGTCGGCGGCGCTGCGTCGGCCGCGCCACGGGCGGCCGGACGCCGCGTGGGGGACGGCGGCGCGGCGTGGGGGACGGTCGCCCCTCATGGGAAGCCGGTCGTGCGGCGGGGGAGCGGCCGTGGCGCGGGGGAGGTCGCCGCCGCGTGGGGGACGACGGCGCGGTGCGGGGGACGACGGGTGCGGTGCGGGGCGACGGGCGGCGCTCGCCCACTGTCCGCGGCCCGCGCTGTCCGATCCGGGCAGAATCCGAGAGCCGCCCCGCCGGCACTCTCTGACGCCGGACGCCCCGACCTCCGGCGCCCTGACCTCCGGCGCCCCCCGCGCCTCAACCCCCGAGCCGGCGCATCGTCGACCCCGCGCCGGCGCGCCCGAACCTCCGTTCGCGCATCGTGACGTGCTACCTCGTCGAGTACGGCAGCAACGCCATCTCCCGGGCGTTCTTCACCGCCAGCGCGAGCCGCTTCTGGTCCTGCGGCGACAGCCGGGTCACGGCGCGGGAGCGCAACTTGCCGCGGTCGTTGAGGAAAGTCCGCAGGTACGTGACGTTCTTGTAGTCGAGGGCACCGTCGGGCACGCGGACGAGGCCGCGGCGCGTGGCCGGGGTGCGCACGGGCCTGCGTGCCATCACCAGCTCGACTTCCGGACGCCGGGCAGCTGACCGTCGTGCGCCATCTGCCGGACCCGGACGCGGGACAGGCCGAACTTGCGCAGATGCCCGCGGGGCCGGCCGTCGGCGGCGTCGCGGTTGCGCACGCGCGTGGCCGACCCGTCGCGGGGCAGCTTCGCGAGCGCGCTCACGGCCGCCGCGCGGTCGTGAGCCGAGGTCGACGGGTGCGCGATGACCCGCTTGAGCTCGGCGCGGCGCGCGGCCCAGCGCGCGACCAGAACCTTCCGCCGTTCGTTCGCGGCGATCTTCGCGACGCTCGCCATCAGCGCTCCTCGCGGAAGTCGACGTGCTGCCGGACCACCGGGTCGAACTTGCGCAGCACCATGCGGTCGGGGTCGTTGCGACGGTTCTTCCGGGTCACGTACGTGTACCCGGTGCCGGCGGTGGACCTGAGTTTGATGATCGGTCGGATCTCGTTACGGGCCATTACAGCTTCTCCCCTCGGGACAGGATGTCGGCGACCACGGCGTCGATGCCGCGGCGATCGATGGTCTTGATGCCCTTCGTGGACACCCGGAGCGTGACCGAGCGCCCGAGCGAGGGCACGTAGTAGCGGCGGCGCTGGATGTTCGGGTCCCAGCGGCGGTTCGTGCGCACGTGACTGTGCGAGACCCGCTTGCCGAAGCCGGGCGCGCGGCCCGTGACCTGGCAGTGTGCGGACATGGTCCTCCTTCTTGCGAATGGTTGTCGATAATGTAACGTACTAGAAATGGGAATCATTTCCAACAGAACTCCGGTCCTGCTCCTCACCGGCTTCGGCGGGCAGGAGCGCGCCCTCGAGCTGGCCGAACCCGGCACCGTCGTCGTGCATCACGATCTGTCGGGCCTCCGCGAGGGGATGGTCGTCCGGTCGGAGTCCACCGTCCGGCCCGACGGCACCGCCGAGGAGCGCGTCGCTCTGCTCGAGCTCGCCCACGGCTGCGTCTCGTGCACCCTGCGCGAGGACCTGCTGCCGCTGCTGCGTGCGCTGCATCGCCGGGCCGGGACGCGGCGGATCGTCGTCCGGCTCGATCCCACCCTCGAGGCCGACGCGCTGCGGCACGCGATCGAGCACGTCGTCGTCGAGATGGTCGGCAGTGTGTCCGCGCCCGCGGCCCGCGATGTCGAGGTGGTCGGGACGATCGGCTTCGTCGACGGCGCGACCTGGCTCGACGACGCCCTCGGTGAGCAGGACCTCGGCGAGCGGTACGCCGTGCCGGACGACGACGAGCGCACCGTCGCCCAGTTGGCCGTGGGTCACGCGCAGAACGCGGACCTGCTGGTGGTGACCGGCGACAGCCCCGACCCCGCCCGCCTCCGGGCCGTGCTGCGCCGCCTCGCGCCCGGTGCTCCGATCGCCCGCGAGCGGGTGCCGCTGACAGGCCTGCTCCCGCGGCTGGGGGCCCCGCGGGCACCGATCGAGCCCTTCGGTCCGCTGCTGCCCGGCTGTCCGCCCCTGGAACCCGACGGCGACGTCCGCCTGATCGAGTTCAGCGCCCGCCGGCCGCTGCACCCCGGCCGGTTCCACGAGGCCATCGACGTGCTGCTCGACGGGGTCGTTCACGCGCGGGGGCGGATGTGGCTCGCCACCCGTCCCGACGATGCCTTCTGGCTGGAGTCCGCCGGGGCGGGGCTGCGCGTCGGCGCGGCGGGCCCGTGGCTCGCCGCGGGCGGCCAGGGGAGTCCCGACCGCTGGGCGATGGCGTCCGCCGGCTGGGATGAGGCCTACGGGGACCGTCGGACCGACCTGGTGGTGCTGGTCGCCGGGGCCGACCCCGTGCGCGTCGCCGAGACGCTGCGCTGGGCCGAGCTGACCCCCGCCGAATTCGCCGCCGGGCCCGGCGAGTGGGCGCTCTGGCACGACCCGTTCGGCGCGATGCACGCCGACCCGTGCGAGGACCTGGCCGCCGACCCGGCGGCCGGGACACGAGAAGACGAGGAGATGTCATGAAGCAAGGAATCCACCCGGAGTACCGCCCCGTCGCGTTCCAGGACGCGTCGACGGGGAAGGTCTTCGTCACCCGGAGTACGGCGACGTCGGCGCGGACCGTCGAGGTCGAGGGGGAGACCTATCCGCTGATCGTCGTGGACGTCACCAGCGACTCGCACCCGCTGTGGACGGGCAAGCAGCGGCTGGTCGACACGGCCGGACGCGTGCAGAAGTTCGAGGAGAAGTACGCGCGTTTTGGCGGGCGGGCTGTTCGGCGGTAGACTTCTGTGCTTGTGACGTTGGAAGCCTTCCGGGCTCGCGTCGAGAGCTTTTTTCGTCAAGACCGATAGGAAGAATCATGGCTGTACCGAAGCGCCGTATGTCGCGGGCGAACACGCATGCTCGCCGCTCGCAGTGGAAGGCGAACAACCCCGAGCTGCAGGCCGTGCAGGTCGGCGGCCGCACCCACCTGGTTCCGCGTCGCCTCGTGCGCGCCGCGAAGCTGGGCCTGGTCGATCTCGACCGCCGCTAAGAACTGATCTTTCCCCAAGAGCGGGTCGGCCTGGTGCCGGCCCGCTCTTGAGGTGTATGCAAGCTCGTTAGGGGGGTTCCGTGCTGCTGGCGGTGCTGAACTACGCGGGCATCGCGGTGTTCGCGGCGTCCGGCGCGCTGATCGGCGTCCGCAAGCGGCTCGACCTGTTCGGCGTCTGGACGCTGGCCGCGCTCACCGGCGTGGGCGGCGGCGTGGCGCGCGACGTCCTGCTCGGCATCCACCCGCCCGCGTCCTTCCAGGGCTGGGAGAACCTCACCACGGCCACGATCGCGGCCGCCTTCGTCTTCGTCTTCCACCCGCAGTTCGGGCGGCTCAAGCTGTCGGTGGTCGTGCTCGACGCGATCGGCATGGGCGTGTTCTCCGCCGCCGGCGCGCTGACGGCCCTGCACCACGACGCGTCGCCCTTCGCCGCCGCGCTCATCGGCATCACCGCCGCGCTCGGTGGCGGCGTGCTGCGCGACATCCTCGTCAACGAGGTGCCGCTGCTCATCCAGGAGCGCGATCTCTACGCCATCCCCGCGCTCACCGGCGCCGGCGCGACGGTGCTCGCCTCGTACTGGGGCGCCACCGACGCGCGGTCGCTCGTGGTCGGCGCCGTGCTGGCCACGGGTTTCCGGCTCCTCGCCCTGTGGCAGGGGTGGAGCGTGCCCCTCGCGCCGGAGAACGTCGCGCACCGCTTCTACCGCGGGTGCCGCCGGATGCTCCGGCGCTGACGGTCCGGTGTCTCCGGGCCGCCGGGTGGCGCGGCTCCCGCTCAGGCGGTCCGACGGTCCGCCGCCCGCTTGGCCCGGTACATGGCGGCGTCGGCGGAGGCGAGGAGCGCGTCGAGGCCGGCGGCGCCGTCGGCGATCCCGTGGGCGAGGCCCAGACTCGCGCGGACGGGCACCCCGTCGAACGTGCCGCGGATACCGGCCTCGAGGTCGGGGAGACGGCCGGCGACCACGGCGAACTCGTCGCCGCCGAGGCGGGCGACCAGGGCACTGGGCCCGGCCGCGGCACGCAGTCCACGAGCGACGTGGCGCAGGACCTCGTCGCCCGCGGGGTGGCCGTGGGTGTCGTTGAGCCGCTTGAACCCGTCCAGGTCGAGGACGGCCACCGTCATGGCCCCCGACCAGCCGCGGCACGCGTGACCGAGGCCCCGGCGGTTGAGCAGTCCCGTGAGATCGTCGAGCCGCGCGAGATGCTCTGCACGTTCGGCGGTGAGCCCGAACCGGCGGATGCCGCCGTCGATGACGAGTGCGGTGGCGGCGTTGATGACGACAACGGTGACCGAGCCCGCCGCGAGCAGCGGGATCGACGAGTCGTGGTGGATCAGGGCCATCGCGATAACCACGCCGAGGCCGACGACACCGATCGCACTCTGCAGCGCCATCGCGACCCGCCCGTGGAACCCGTAGGCGTAGCCGCTCACCGCGACGAGCCAGGTGAGTTTGAGGAACCCGACCTCCGAGTCGGTCACGACGAAGAGGCCGACGATGATCACGACGTCGCAGTACGCGAGGAAACCGAGCGACTGGGCGTATCGCATCCGCGGCGTCCGATGCAGGAACCAGGCCCAGCCGACGGCGGGCACGGCCAGCGCGACACACAGCGCCGGGATCGTCGACCGGCCGCTGAGTGCTAGCAGGATCGCGGTGACGGCGATTCCGGCGACGCAGAGCGCCGCGAGGTTCACCGCTACGCGATGCAGCCCCACCCGTCTCAGGACGTCGTACTTGTCGGCGTGGACGCTCGCGCCGCTGTCGAACACGGCTCGGATCCCGGCGCTGGACATGGTGGCCACGCTAGCGCAAAGCTTCAGGATTGAAGAATCTGTTCACGAGGCGATCCAGCGTCCACCTGCGTGTTTCGCGGCGTACATCGCGGCGTCGGCGGCGGCGAGGAGCCGCTCGAGGGCGGCGGCGCTGTCGGCGACGCCGTGTGCCACGCCGACACTTGCGTGGACCGGGGTGCCGTCGGCGGGGTCGAACAGCCGCTCGCCGAGGTCGGTGGGCACGTGGTCGGTGACGACCGCGAATTCGTCGCCGCCGAGGCGGGCGACGAGGGCATTGGCACCGCAGATCGTCTGGAGCCGACGCGCGGCCAGGAGCAGTACTTCGTCGCCGGTGGCGTGGCCGTGCGCGTCGTTGATCCGCTTGAAGTGGTCGAGGTCGATCATCGCGACGGCGACGGTGCCGGGTCGGTTGCCCGCCACGGCGGTGAGCCCGCGCCGATTGAGGAGTCCGGTCAGTTCGTCGAGCCGCGACAGGCGCTCCGAGGTCAGGGCGAACCGGCCGAGCCGCTCCTTGCCCGCGAAGGTCAGGAAGGACAGTTGCGCGGCGCAGGCGACGGTGCCGAGGCTGATCGCGAGGACCACGGGGCGGACGTCGTCGAACCGGGCGGCGGCGGTCGCGGTGATGATCATGCACAGGACGATCACGACGTACTGGATCGCGACGGCGACGCGGCCGTGCCAGGTGTAGGCGAAGCACACCGTCGCGAGCATCCAGATGGTCTCCAGCAGCGCGACGAGGGTCGACGGCGCTGCGTGCAGCGCGATGAGAAGGCCGGCGTTGCTGAACGCGATGTAAGCGAGCGATCCGTGATAGGTCAGCGGGCGACCGGTCGCGAACCGCGCGCCCCAGAGGAACCCCAGCGCGGAGGCGAACAGGCTCGGGATCGCGGCGGGGGACCAGTCGTCGATCGCGAGCAGCGCCACGCCGCCCCATCCGGCGAAGGAACACAGGGCGGAGAGCAATGCCGCTGGGCGTTCCATGCCGAGGGTGCAGATCAGCGCCAGGTTCTCGGCGTGGACCCGCGCGCCGTCGCGATGGATGCGCAGCAGCGCACCGACGGGCACGCCGGCGCGGCGACGGGCGAATCCAGGGGCTACGGACACGATTCGAGTGTATGTCGGTGCATCGGCCGTGCACCAAATTGTCGAAGCCGTTGTCCAGAATTACCGGAGCCGCACATCACTGCCGCCTCTTCAGCGAATTCCTAGCCGCGTTGGGTAAGACTGGTAACCATGCGAATTCTGGTGGTCGACGACGACCGCGCGGTGCGGGAGTCCCTGCGGCGCTCACTGACCTTCAACGGGTACCAGGTGGACACGGCCGTGGACGGCCAGGACGCCCTCGATCACATCGCGGGCAACCGCCCCGATGCGGTGGTGCTCGACTTGAACATGCCCCGGCTCGACGGCCTCGAGGTGTGCCGTCGCCTGCGCAGCGCCGGCGACGACCTGCCGATCCTCGTGCTCACCGCGCGTGACGCGGTGAGCGACCGGGTCAGCGGGCTGGACGCGGGCGCCGACGACTACCTGCCCAAGCCCTTCGCGCTCGAGGAACTCCTCGCCCGCATGCGGGCGCTGCTGCGCCGCGCCACGCCGGACGCGGGCGCGGACAACGAGGTGTTCGCGTTCGAGGACCTGAGCCTCGACCCGGCGACCCGCGAGGTCTCCCGCGGCGAGCGCTCCATCAGCCTCACGCGGACGGAGTTCAGCCTGCTCGAGATGCTCATGGGCAACCCGCGCCGGGTGCTGACCCGCAGCCGGATCCTCGAGGAGGTGTGGGGTTACGACTTCCCGACCTCGGGCAACGCGCTGGAGGTGTACGTCGGGTACCTGCGCCGCAAGACCGAGGCCGATGGCGAGAGCCGGCTGATCCACACCGTGCGGGGCGTCGGGTACGTCCTGCGCGAGACCCCGCCGTGACGCCTGGGGGCGCGCCGTGACGGGGCGCATCCCGACGGTGTCCGGACCCCTGCCCCGGCACGCCCGGCCGGAGGTCCGGGACAAGCGCCCCATGCGCGACCCGAACCCGGTCACCCGCAACGTCAGCTTCCGCTGGCGGGTGACGCTGCTGGCCGCGGTGGTCGTGGGTATCACCGTCGCACTCATGGCGGCGTCGGCGTTCTTCGTGGTCAAACGGGCCATGTACGCGGACGTCGACAACCGGCTGCACCAGCAGGTGGACTCGGTGGCGCCGGCGATGAGCTCGCCGGTCACGCAGTTCACCACCGTGATGATGATGCTCATGTTCCGTCCGGACATGTCCGTCAACCGCACGATGGTCGTCTATCCCGACGGGACGCCGTACCACTCCGGGCCGTCCGGGCAGGTCCCGATCGGCGACGACGAGCGCGCCGTGATCTCGGGCAAGCTCGAGCAGTCGCTGCGCTCGGTGGGCGACACCCGCGTCATGGCCCGGCGGCTGGACAACGGCGTGACGATCATCGTCGCCGAGGACCTGACACCCACGAAGAACCTGCTCAGCGAGCTGGGGACGGTGCTCATCGTGGTCGGCGCGTGCGGCGTGATCCTCGCGGCGATCGCCGGCACCGCGGTCGCCCGCGGCGGGCTCAGGCCGGTCCAGCGGCTCACCGAGGCCGCGGAGCGCGTCGCCCGCACCGACGACCTGACGCCGATCCCCGTGACGGGCCGCGACGAGCTGGCGCGGCTGAGCATCAGCTTCAACACGATGCTGCAGGCCCTCGCCGAGTCGCGCGACCGCCAGGCCCGCCTCGTCGCCGACGCCGGTCACGAGCTGCGCACGCCCCTGACCAGCCTGCGCACCAACGTCGAGCTGCTCATCGCCACGCGCCGCCCCGGCGCTCCGCCGATCCCGGAGGAGGATCTGCAGGAGCTCTCCGACGACGTGCTCGCGCAGGTCGAGGAGCTGACCACGCTGGTCGGCGACCTCGTCGACCTGGCGCGGGAGGACGCCCCCGAGGCCGTCAACGAGGAGATCGACCTCGAGGAGGTCCTCGCGAAGGCGGTCGAGCGGGTGGAACGCCGCCGCCCGACGGTGCGCTTCGAGGTCTCCAGCGCGCCCTGGTTCGTGTACGGCGACAACGGCGGGCTCGGTCGCGCCGTGGTCAACGTGCTCGACAACGCCGCGAAATTCTCGCCCGACGGTGCCGTGGTGCGCGTCGAGCTGTCCGAGATCGGCGTGGACCGGGCGGCGCTCACCGTCGCCGACAGCGGCCCCGGCATCCCGGAGGAGGACCGCGAGCTGGTCTTCGAGCGGTTCTACCGGTCGATGGCGAGCCGATCGATGCCCGGCTCGGGCTTGGGCCTGGCGATCGTCAAGCAGGTGATCGAGCGGCACGGCGGCAGCGTCTCGGTCGGTTCGGCCGACGGTGGCGGTGCCCTGGTCCGGTTCGAGATCCCCGGCAGCCCGGTGGCGGGCGGACGGGCCCCGCAGATCGTGCATCGGGAACCCCGCATGCGGCTGCTGCGGGGTAAGTGACAATCTGCTCACAGCGACCTCACAGACGACGACTGCAGTCTTGGCGTGAGACACGAAGGAGGGGCTCCATGACCGAGGGTCCGCAGAATCCCTATCAGCAGGGGCAGCAGCCGGGACAGCCCGCGCAGCAGCCGGGCCAGGCCGGGCAGTACCGGCCCACCCAGCAGTACTCGAACCCGTACGCGGCCGGACAGGGCGGCGCACCGTCGGGCTACCCGGCGCCGGGCGGGGTGCAGACGGTGCCCCCGGCCCCGTCGGGCCCGCCCAGGGGTGGGCCGAAGCTGGGCGCGCTCGTGGCGCTGGGCGTGGCGATCGCGCTGGTCGCGTCGCTGCTGTCGGTGACCGGGGCGTACCTGGTGTGGGGCAAGGACTCCTCGAGCACGACGACGACCGTGTCCGGGGGAGCGGCGCCGCCGGTCGTCAAGGGGTCGGTGCAGGAGGTGGCGCAGAACGTGCTGCCCGCCGTCGTGTCGATCGACAATCAGGCCGGGTCCTCGGAATCCTCGGGCTCGGGCGTGGTGATCACCGCGGACGGCAAGATCGTCACGAACAACCACGTGATCGCGGGGAACGGCAAGCTCACCGTGTCCTTCTCGGACGGCACCGTGAGCAATGCGGCCGTGGTCGGCGCGGATCCGGTGACCGACCTCGCGGTGATCCAGACGGACAAGCGCGGCCTCAAGCCCCTGGCCTTCGCGGACAGCGGCAAGCTGACCGTGGGCCAGGAGGTCGTGGCCGTGGGCGCGCCGCTGGGGCTCGCGGGCACGGTGACCAGCGGCATCGTCTCGGCTCTCAATCGTCCGGTGGCCACCAGCGGCCGCGACTCGGATCAGGCCACCGTCGTCAATTCGGTGCAGACGGACGCGGCGATCAACCCCGGTAACTCCGGTGGTGCGCTCGTGGACATGGCGGGGCAGCTCGTCGGCATCAACTCGTCGATCGCGACGCTCGGATCGTCCCGGTCCACGGGGCAGCAGAGCGGCAGCATCGGTCTGGGCTTCGCGATCCCGGCGAACCTGGTGCAGCGGATCAGCAAGGAGCTGATGGACTCGGGGAAGGCCTCGCACGCCGCGGTGGGCGTGACGGTGGATCCGCGGCAGACCTCGGTCACTCGGCCCGGCGCCCTGGTCGCGGAGGTGTCGGCGACGGGGGCGTTCGGTCGCGCGGGCATCCCCAAGGGCGCGTTGGTGACGAAGATCGACGACGTGCAGATCACCGACGGCTACGGATTGATCGGGGCCGTGCGCTCGTACCCGCCGGGGGCTACCGTGACGATCACGTACCTCGACAGCCCGAGCAGTACGAGTCCGGTGTCCAAGCAGGTGACGCTCGATAAGTTGGACAAATGATGCGAGGAGTGGACATGACCGCAGCGGATTGGCCGGAGGACGAGGTGCTCGACGTGCCCGTTCTGGACGAAGCGGCGCTCGACGGGGCCGGGGTGATCGGCCGCGCGCTCGTGGTGGTCGTCGACGACCATGTGCAGCCGGGTGTCCCGAACGCCGGCAAGTCGGTCGGTTCGCTGGTGACCGAGCTGCTCGAGGAGGCCGGTTTCGAGGTCGACGCCGTGGTCGTGGTCCCCGCCGAGGAGGTGGACGTGCGCAACGCGCTCAACACCGCGGTGATCGGCGGCGTGGACCTGGCGGTGACGATCGGCGGCGTGGGCGTGGGCGCCCGCGACGTGACGCCGGAGGCCACCGAGGACATCCTCGACAAGAAGCTGCCCGGCATCTGCGAGGCGCTGCGTTCGTCGGGTCTTGCTGCCGGCGCCACCGACGCGGGGCTCTCGCGCGGTCTGGCCGGCGTGTCCGGCAGCACCGTGGTGGTGAACCTCGCGAGCTCGCGCGCCGCGATCCGCGACGGCATGGCCACGCTCACCCCGCTGGCCACCCACGTGATCCGGCACATCGCCGGTGGGGACGACCAGGCCCGGTGACCGAGGGCGCCGACAGCCGGTCCGGCGAGAGCGGGCCCCGGAAGTACTCCGCGCGCGACATCGCGCGGATCTTCGGGGACGTTCTGCCCGCACAGACCAAGGACGACGTGTCCGACGATGCCGCATCCCGTTCGGGTGCGGCATCGCCCGTTTCCCAGTCCGACGGTGACCCGACCGAGCGGTGGTACCGCGAGAACCGTCCGCCGCACCACGGGGGCTGACCCGCCCGACCGCTTCGCGCTCCGAACCACGTAAGGTTTTGCATTAGCGCTGGTAGTGTGACTAAGGACACAGGCTTCAGATTTACGTTCAGGTTACAGGTCTGGGTTGCCTGAGTGAACTCTCAGAGTGTGCAATGACGCCTGAATTGCGGGTCGGGCCAGGTTACCGGTGAGTATGTCCTAAGAAGTCCTGGTCCAGACGACGTTCGGCAATCGCTATTTGAAATTACAAGTTTCGAAAGTCGGGATTCATAAAGGTTCAAACCGTTGCGACGTCGCGAAACCTGAGGATATGCTGCGCGGGAACCGAAGGTCGACGAAGATCTCCGGGGAAACGACAGTGGTCACGTGCTGAGACGACGCACGGGATTCGGTAGGCGGCTGGGTGAGCTGCTACGCCGGCGCTCCTGATCGGAGCGTCACTCCACAGATTCCTGGTGAGGGGAACGAATGAGCAAGATGAGCAAGGTCGCAGCGCGCGCAGGCGTCGTCGCGGTCGCGGTGGCAGCTGCTGCCTCTGTCGCAGCGGGTTCGGCGAACGCAGGGCCCCTGCCCGGCGGTCAGAAGACCGTTGCGGCGCCTGCGGGCTGGTCCGTGGTCCTGAAGTCGAGCCGCAACTCCTTCAACATTCAGCCGTCTATGGCGACTGCGCAGTCGCGGAGCGTGTGGGTCACGTCGACCGGCACGTTGGAGCTCAAGGCGCCGGCGGACGCGAAGGACATCCAGGGCAAGCTGGGCGTCGGCATCGTGTCCGGATGCCAGTTCCCGGGCCAGATCAATGGCGGCATCGATGTCGCGGGCCCCTCCGCCAGCGTCGGAACGAGCGTCGGCGGTGCGCTCGGTAGCGTCTCGCCGAGTCTCAACATTCCGCTTGCGCCGGGCCAGACCTCCAGTGTGACGGGCTTTGGTCAGTCTGATCAGCCGGGCAACATCGATGTGATCAAGTTCTCGAAGCCCGGCACGTACAACGTCGTCGTGTCGAACCAGAACGTCGACTACGCCTTCTGCTCGGGCTACGCGCAGGCGCGCGTGGTGACCTGGGTCGAGATCAAGGGCAGCAACCGCGTGCAGGGCTTCCTGTACGGCGCGCCCTTCTCCATGGGCTAAATCGGACCTTCTGACCCCCTGACTCTCTTGCTCACCCTTCGGGGTGGCGACATCATCGAAGGATCATTCATGAAGAAGCTCGCACTGCGCGGCGCCGCCGTGGCGGCCGTCGCGGGCGTTGCGCTGGGTGCCGTGTCCACCGGCACGGCCAACGCCGACACGTTCCTCAATCTCGACAACCCGACGCTCACTCAGAAGCTGGGTGACGGCTCCGTCACCATCTCGCTGACGGGCCACCACGCCATTCTCTCTCCCGGCATGGTCGCGCTCCCCACCACGCGCAACGCTTGGGTCTCCGGCACCGTCTCGGTGAAGGTGAACGGCAAGGCCAGCGGCGGAACCATCCAGGCCGGCTACGTCGTCGGCTGCCAGATCCAGGTCGGCAACGCTGGCGTCAAGATCAGCGGCAAGGTCGATCCGGGCGTCGGTCTGGACAGCTCGAAGGGCTTCACGATGAACCCGACGGCGACCGCCAGCACGGGTGCCAGCCTGAGCCTGGGTGCGGGTCAGGTGGGCGTTCAGAACCTCACCTTCGACCGCAAGAAGTTCCCGAGCCCCGGTGACGAGATCAAGCCGAACTGGTCGGTCCCCAGCAACAGCTACTCGTTCAGTAAGGACAAGGGCTCGCTGTCCTTCCAGGACCAGACCATTGGTGTCGATAACTGCGGCGGCTACGCGCAGGCCAAGTTCTACGCGCTGATCAACGCGCAGGTAGGCAACTCCGAGGGCAACGTGATCCTCTGGGGCAAGCCCTTCACCCTGGGCTGATAGGCCTACAGGCCGCGAAGGCGGTGTCCGATCCGGGCACCGCCTTCGTTGTCTCCACAGAATGGTACGAACGTACAAATCGGACACGGCGCCGCCGATACGTACGGATAATTCCGGTGCCCCACATGATCGTCCTGTCCTCAGGGAGCTGAAGAAGTGAATCGCAAGGCAACCTCCATCGCCGCGCTCGCCGCGGCCGCGGCCATCGCCGCCGTCCCCGTGTCCGGCGCTACCGCCGCTACATCCACTCCCGCGGTCGTCGCGGCCTCGCTTCCGGCCTCCGCGCCGGCCGCGAGCCCCGCCGCGGTGCTCAAGAACGTCGCCGCGTCCTCTGTTGTTGGCGCCCCCGCGTCCTCGGCCGTACCCCAGGGCGGTATCGCGCCGATCGTCGTCGTGACGGACGCTGCAGTGCAGGGTGCGCAGTCCGCCACGGTTCCGGCCGCGGCCGCTTCCGCGACCGGTGTGCCGATCAGCATCCCGGCTCTGCCGTCCGCGGTCACCGACATCCTCAACACCGCAGGCCTGCCGTTGGCGGGCGTGTGGCAGGTCGTCCAGGTCGCGCAGGGTGTCTACACCATCTGGTACAAGATGCTGACCTCCGTGCCGAACGCCATTCTGACCGGCCAGTGGGGCAGTGTGCCGTCGCTGTTCACCAAGGCGATCAATGATTCGCTCACCTGGGTCACGACGGGTACGGGGCCGAAGGCACCGGCGACCGCACTCTCTTCGTCGTCCACCTCGTCGGCCGCCGCGTTGCCCACCCTGACCGTTCCCAGCGTCGTGACCGATGCGCTGAACGTCGCCGCCATCCCGGTCTCTGCGGCGTGGGGTGCGGTGCAGGTCTTCCAGACGGTCTACTCCGCCGGCTACGGTCTGCTGACCTCGGTTCCGAATGCCATCCTGACCGGCCAGTGGGGGAGTGTTCCCAAGCTCATCACCGACGCGATCAACAAGTCGGTCGATGCTGTCGTGAGCTACCCGACCACCCAGCTCGCCTCCGCCTCGTCGGCGATCACCAAGCTGATCGCCGACCTGACACCGGCAGGCGCGGTCGCGACTACGGGCCCGGCAGTGCCGTCCACCGGCTCCGCGCCGCTGACCACGTCATCGACCACGTCGGGTGTCGACTCGAAGGCGATCACCGCGACTGCGCTGGACCTCCCGCAGACCGGCTCTGACGTGTCGAACGCTGCGGCCGCGAAGGTGCGCACAGGCGTTGCGCCGCCCGTGGTGGATGCGGCCGCCCCCTTCGCGCCGACCTCGGCGCCGACCGCGCAGGCCACGGCGGCGGTCGCCCCGGCCGCCCCGAGTGCTCCGTCCGTGCCGTCGGTGCAGACGCCTGAGCCTGAGGTCACGCCGACGGAGAACGCGACGCACAACGTGCCCGAGTCCAGCGCGCCCGCGGCCTCGGCTCCGGCCGCGTCTGCTCCCGAGGCATCCGGTGCTGCTGCCACTGCACCGTCCGCGTCCGCTCCCGCCGCCGCTGCGCCGGCTGAGGCCGCACCGGCCGCCCCCGCGGCCTCGGCTCCTGCGGCCTCGGCCTCCGGTGCGGACAGCGCGCCGGAGGCGTCAAGTTCGGGATCTTCGTCGAGCTCGTCCGGGTCGTCTGGGTCGTCTGGGTCGTCCGACAAGTAGTCGAATCGTCGGCCGAACGCGGCCGCCAGGAACAGCGCACGCCCCCCGGGGCGTGCGCTTTTTCGTGTTGTCAGGGCGGCCGTAGGCACGCGAGACCGCTCGCGATGTGTGACCTTCCCCATAATGCGGACCGCCTTGTGCAGGTCGAGGCGGTGTGTGTGCCCCGCATGCACAGTCGGACATAAGGACCAATAAGGTCATGTTAAGGTTTGGCTGACCTAAAGATGGATAGGGTGTCCTTGCTAACCTAGGTGGCACTCGAAGTCTGAAGGGGTCCGAGGGCGAGCGCTCCGGAAACGATCTTCGGTGAGGTGAGAGTTGCAGAACGCTGGATGGAAGTTGGGCGCGGTCGCGGTGGTGGTGGCCGCTGTCGCGTCGATGGGAATGGGCACGTCGAACGCCGGTCCGCTGCCGAGTGGGCAGAAGGTCGTGGCGGCGCCGGCCGGATGGTCCGTTGTTCTGAAGTCGACGGGGAATTCCGCGGCGATCCAGCCGACGATGGCGACGCCGCAATCGCGCTCCGCGTGGGTGACGACGACCGGTTCGGTCGAGGTGAAAGCGCCCGCCGATGCCAAGGACATTCAGGGGAAGCTCGGCGTGGGCTTGGTGACCGGATGTCAGTTCCCCGGGCAGATCGGCGGCGGTGTCGAAGTCACCGGGCCGAGTGCGGGTGCCTCCAGCAAGGGGTTGACCGGGTCGCTCGGTGGTGTGTCGCCGAGTCTGAGTATCCCGCTGTCGCCCGGTGCGACGTCGAGTGTCACCGGCTTCGGACAGTCCGATCAGCCGAGCGCGATCGACTCCATCAAGTTCGCGAAGTCGGGCACCTACGAGGTGACAATCAAGGACCAGAACGTCGATATCGCCTTCTGCTCCGGCTACGCGCAGTCGCGGTTGGTGACGTGGGTGGAGATCAAGGGCAGCAACCGCATTCAGGGATTCCTCTACGGCGCGCCGTTCTCCCTCGGCTGAGTCGCCGCTGAGCCTCGGTCGTATCTCATCGCGCTGTCGCGCGAAACCCGAACCACGAAGGATGAATTCAATGAATCGCACTGTTCTCCGCGGCACCGCCGCGCTCGCTGTTGCCGGAATCGCCATGGGCGCTGGCCAATCCGGTGCGGCGTACGCCGACACCGTGCTCAACCTCGGAACCGCGAGTGTCTCCCAGAAGGTGGGCGGCGCGACGGTGACTATCAGCATCTCCAACCATTCAGGTCGGCTCTCGCCAGGGATGGTCTCGCTGCCGACCACTCGCAATGCGTGGGTCTCCGGAGTCGTCTCCGCGAAGATCGACGGCGAGAAGGCTTCTGGCGGATCGATCATGGCCGGGTACGTCGTGGGTTGTCAGGTCGATGTGGGCGCCGCTTCGGTGAAGCTCTCCGGTGGCGTGGACTCCGGCGTCGGTTACGACAGCTCTGCGGACAGCCCGTTCTCGTTCACCCCCAAGGCGACCGCGTCGACCGGCGGATCGCTCTCACTCAAGGCTGGCTCGGTCGGCACCCAGATGCTCACGTACGACCGCTCGAAGTGGCCCGCGCCCGGCGACGAGATCACGCCGAAGTTCGCCGAGCCCGGCAGCAGCTTCAAGTTCGCCGGGAAGTCCGGCTCGCTCGCGTACAGCGACCAGACGATCGGCGTCGACGGGTGTGCGGGCTACGCCCAGGCCAAGTTCTTCGCGAAGGTGAAGGCTTTGGTCGGCAATTCCGAGGGCACGGTTCTGTTGTGGGGTAAGCCCTTCAGTCTCGGCTGAGTCGCCGCGTGGGCGAGGGGCGGCGGTAGTGCCCTCGTTTCGTGTTACCAGCTGTTACATGCGTGTTCCAGAGCGTGTTCGACGGGGATTCACCTGGTAGGTTCTGTTTTCTGCCGCTACGTCCGTAGTCGTGAGCGGCTCGAAAGGACCCCGCATGCTTAACCGAACCTCGTATCCCGCCCTCTTCGCTGTCGCAGGGGCGCTCGCCGTGGGGCTGATCGCCCCGACGGCGACGGCCACGGCTGACACCGTGATCCCCATCCGGGACGCCGTCAAGACCGTCAAGGTGGGTTCCGGCTCGATCACTGTGACAGTGAAGGGACAGAAGGCGAAGCTCTCGCCCGGAATGGTCGCGCTACCGACCACCCGTAACGCCTGGGTGACCGGCGCGATCAATGTCAAGCTCGACGGTGCCGAGGCCGACGGCGGGACCATCGAGGCGGGCTACGCAGTGGGCTGCCAGGTGCAGGTCGGCGATGCGAGTGTGAACGTCGGCGCGGAGGCCGCAGGCCCGACGTTCGGGGCGGATGCGGCGGGCCCGTCGGTCACCGGCACGACCGGCGGTTCGATCTCCCTCGGTGCGGGTCAGGTCGGCGTGCAATCCCTGACCTTCGACCGCGCCACCTGGCCCAAGCCCGGCGACGAGATCAAGCCCGGGGGCGGTTCGTTCGAGCCGTCGACGAGCTTCGACTTCGAGGGCGCGAGCGGCAGCTTCAACTACGCGGATCAGACGATCGGCGTCGATGGGTGCGGCGGCTACGCCCAGGCACGTCTGTACGTGATCGTCACCGCGCAGATCGGGAACTCGGAGGGCACCGTCATCGCGTGGGGTGACCGCTTCACCCTGGGGTGACCGCTACGCCGCGGCCACTGGAGGCTCCGTCGACAGGCTCCGCCAGTCGACCTCCGCGTCGTGTTCCGCCAACATCTCCTCGAGGATCGGTGGACCGTGGGGCCCGTCGAGGACGGCGGCGATGTCGTCGTAGACGGTGCCGATGAACTCCTCGTACTGCACGCGCAGTTCCTCACTGCGCCACAGTGATCGGAGTTGTGCCCGCCGCCGCTGCCAGCGTTCGATGGCCTGGCGGTAGAGCTCGCCGACGTGGTGCGCGTGGTTCACCCGGACCGCGCCGGTGGGGTCTGCTTTGCGGCGCCAGCCGGTGCGGCCGGCGTACTCGCCGTGCGGAACCGTGATCGTCTCCCACCCGCCCGGGTAGTCGCTGGTGCTGGGTGTGACCTTCCCGTGGTGCTTCTCGCACGCGAGGGTCAGCATCGTGATATCCGTGGCGCCACCGTCGGCCCACTCCGTGATGTGGTGGACCTGGCACCGAGTTGCCGGGACATCGCAACCGGGTGCGGTGCAACCCTTCTCGCTGCCGTACAGCGCGATCCGCTGATCCGGGGTGGCGAGCCGTTTCTCCCGGCCGAGGAACAGCGGCCGGTTCGCGAGGTCCAGCACCAGCACGTACTTCGGGTTGGTGCCCATCATGCGCAACGCGTCCTCGACGGGCATGCGCCCACCGGTCGCGGTGGTGGCGAACCCGGCCTCGGACTCGAGCTGATCGATCCCCAGCGTGATGACCGGGACGCACGGCACGCCGCGGTGCTGTCCCAGCGCCCCGGAAGAGATGAAGTCCCGGAGCGCCGCGTGCAGCGCGTCGTGATTGCGCTGCCCCTGCGAGCGGGTGTCGCGCTGGGCCGCCTCGGCGACTGCGTCCTGGTCCGCCGGGTCGACGGGGCTCTCCTCGTCCGCCGGGTTGTTCACGCCGGGCCGCGCGAGCTTCTCGAACACCACGTCCATCAGGGCTCGGCACTCGGGGGAGAGGGCACCGTCGAGGTCCGACATCAGATCGTCGCTCTGCTTGCCCAGGTTCACCTCGCGCTTGCGCGCGATGTTCTCCGGGCTGGGCTCGGCACCGTCGGGATCGATGAGCGCGTAGGCGCGCTGCCCGATCTTGGCGAGGTCCTCGGGAGAGACACTGAGCGCGGCGTTGACGAGCACGTCCTCGAGGAGAGCGACCTTCTCCGGAGTGGCCTCGGGCGCCTTGGTCACCTTGTCGATCCACTGCTCGACCGCGGCGGCGTGCCGCTCGGAGACGAGACCCGCCCGCTGCGCCGCGGAGAGCTCGGGCAGCCGGGGCTCCGGCGCCTCGCCCCGGGTATTGCGCGGCGTGCGGGATCTGGCGCCCTTCATCCGGTCTCGTGCTTCCGTGCCCGCGAGCCGCAGCCGATCGACCAGCATCTCCTTGATCCCCGTGTAGCCCAACTGCCCGGGGATCCCCTGCTCGACGCACACCTGAGTGAGGAGATGCTGGCCGTGCGGCACCTTCCGCGCCGCCATCTCGAGCCGGGGGAGCGCATCCAGGATCTCTTCCGAGGAGAGCATCACGGGGCTCGCCGCAGCGAGCCGCTCGGCGGCATTTTCGAACGAGGCGAGGGCGGCAAGATACTCCGCTGCTGTGCTGGTAGTCATGCCCACCACCTCCTCGTTCTGCTACTGCAAGTCTACTCCGATATTCGAGTAAAGTCGATAAAATCAAACAAAAAAGCTATAAATGTTTGAACCCGGCAGTGGCGCTAGCGGCCTCGCCTTCGTGGCATCTGAATCGCTGTGTGCACTGTCTCGCCGTGGGGTGTGTGCGTGACGGGAACCGAACCGCGTGCTGGTGCGTCCAATTGATGACGGCTTGTTCGACGGTGTTGCATCGGACCGACGAGTGAGGCTGCGAAGGGAGACTTCCGTGGTGCGTGCCTCTTTCGTGGATCGGACGCGCACTGTCGCAGCACTGCTGCGGGACACGAACTGGGCGGAGAGGCTCGGCGGGCACGGTCTCGCCCGGTCGTTGCTGGTCTGGTGGCTGCGCGGCGACACCGTACGGCAGGAGGATCTCTCCGCCCGTGAGCAGCTCGACTTCGTTGCACGCCAGGTTCGTACGCGGCGCTGGACGCGCCGGCTGGGTGGGGCGGTCGGCCTCGGTGTGCTCGTGTGGCTCGTCGCCAACCCCGGTCTGCGGTACTGCCGCCATCGATGGCCACAAGGCACGTCCGAAGTACTTCACGGCGCGTGGGCTCTCGTGACCTCGCCCGGCTTCGGCGCCGTCGGCGCTGTCATCGCTGCGCTCGTCGCCTTCATGGGTGCGCTGCGCAGCCAGGCGAGGTCGGCGAGCAAGGATCGCTGGTGGGAGACCTTCGAGTGGGTCATGACGAACCGGCTGACGGAGGACGGATCCGGAACGGGGAACGCGGCGGAATGGTTCGGTTACCTCAAAGGTACTGCGACGAGCCCCGATGAGAGCGTTATCATCAACGTATTGACCCAGGAGGCGAGAAGGCGTGAACAAGGCGACCGGTGACCGCGGTGGTGCGTCCGCGGTCGAGGTTCAGGACCGCTCCGGGGAAACGAGCCCGCATCCGAAGATCCTCTCGGTCACCAAGGCGGCGGACGGTGGCTATCGCCTGCGGCTCTCGAACGGGCGCACGATGATCGCGCGAAAGGACGAGTCCGGCCGGTACGTGGCAGTGAAGAACGTGGGCGAGGCGCCGCGTCAGAAGCGTAAGCGGGTCGCGCGTCTCACGCCCGCGCCGCGGAAGCGTGCCCCGGCCGCCGCCGACGCATACCTCGAGGAGCTCGACGCCATCCTGCGGATGGAGAACACCGGACGGTCGCGCCGCGGCGTGCGGTAGCGGCGCACCGTCGAACCCGGATACGAGAGCCGGCCTCCCCACGTGGGGGAGGCCGGCTCTCGTGGTGCGTGGGTCAGCGCTGCGTGGGGAACTGCCCCGTAGGAGGCAGGGCCGAGTGCGCGCCGCCCTGCGACGGCGCGGCCTGCGCGGCCAGCAGGTCGCGGATCTCGACGAGCACGTCCACCTCGTCCTCCGCCGCCTTCTCCGGCGCCAGCCGCGCCTTCATCTTCTCGTACGGCATGATCAGAATGAAGTAGACGACGGCCGCGACCAGCACGAAGTTGATGATCTGCGTGAGCACCGCGCCCAGGTCGACGGTGGTGGCGGCGACACCCGTCTTGATCTCCCACGCCAGCCCCTGCACGTCCTTGCCGCCGCCGATGGAGGCGATGAGCGGCTTGACGACGTGATCGGTGAACGCGGTGACGATCGCAGTGAACGCCGCACCGATGACCACGGCGACCGCGAGGTCGAGCACGTTGCCCTTGAGGAGGAAGTCCTTGAAGCCCTTGAGCATGTTTGTCGTCCTTCGGAAAGTTGTTACGGATGCGACGCGTGGTGCAGTGTCGCAATTATGCTAACCGTATGAACCGAATCCGCGCAGTCGACGCGGGCGTTTCGGCGGGTGTGATTCTCGTCGTCGGCGGGCTCGCCGCCGGGTGGTACGGCGTGGACCGCGCCGTGCCCACACCGCGCACGCCCGTCGCCGACCACACCTATCGCGTCGGGAACGCCTCTGCGGGAGTGGACTTCCGCGCACCGTCGGGCTGGGACAAGGTGCCGTCCGGCCGGGCCGATGTGGTGCGTTTCGTGCACCCCAGCGGCAGCTCGCTGTCCGTGCGCCTCACGACCGGCATGACCGACTTCGACACCGCCGCACCGCGCCGCCTGCGCGAGTTCGAGGCGGGCGGCGTCGACGCGCACTTCACCGGCGACATCCGCGGCCCGCAGTTCGCCGGTCGCAGCTGCGCCGCATCGGGCGGCGGCAGGTCGGGGGAGTGCGCCGTCGTGGGCCACTCGGACCTGTTGGTCACGGTGCTCACGCTCCGCGGGCCCGACGGTGCCGCTCCCGACCTGACCGCGCTCGTCCAGACCCTGCGGGAGGACTGATGCGCGCGCAGCTCACGACCATCAGCTTCTGGGTGTTCCTGGCGGGTTCGGCGTTCGGCGCGTTCGTGCTCGTGCGCGACATGGTGCCCCGCATCGCGGAGGCGGGCGGCGCGGTCGCGGTCGCGCTGCCGATCATCCTGCTGGCCGCCGCGCTGATCGCCGTGATCATCTGGGCGCTGGACCGCTCGCACGCCCAGCTGCGCACGGTGTGGGCCCTCGCCTTCGCGTGGGGCGCGATCGGCGCCTGCGGGCTCGCCCTGCAGATCAACGGGTTCGCCTCCGACGCCGTCAACGACGTGCTCGACGATCCCGGCTCCACGACCTGGGGTGCGGCCCTCATCGGACCGCTGGACGAGGAGACCATCAAGGGCGCCGGCGTCGCGCTGCTGCTGGTGATGTTCCGCGACCGCCTGCGCAGGCCGCTTCAGATCTTCGCGGTCGGCGCGTTCGCGGGTCTGGGCTTCCAAGTGGTCGAGAACCTCTCGTACGCAGTGACCTTCGCGGTCCGTGATGCCCAGTCCGACACCGTGGGCGCGCTCACGGTGACGCTCATGCGCGCGCTCTTCGGCTTCCAATCGCACTGGGTGTACACGGGGTTCTTCGCGCTCGGCCTGGCGTTGCTGCGGATCCGGCCGGCGCTCGCGGCGATCCCGATCGTGCTCGCCTACTTCATGCACTTCTGGTGGAACGCGCCGAGCGGCGAGAACCCCATGGTGGTGCTTCTGCTCATCGTGCTCAAGTGCGCGGTGACGCTCTCGCTCCTCGGCGGCGCGTGGACCTGGATGATCTACGAGCAGCGCCGGTGGCTGCAGCGCGCCATCCGCATGCCGGAGGCCGCGAAGCTCGCGCCGCCCGCCGAACTGGCCACGCTGCCCACCCGCGCGCTGCGCCGGAACGGCGAGGACTACCTGCGCTTCTACTACGGCCCCGCCGTCGCCGAGGTGGCGCGCAAGCGCCAGAAGTGGCTGATCCGCGAGCTCACCTACCGGGTCGGCTGAGCGCCGCCATCCGGAACCCGTTGCCCGGGATCGACGAAGAGACTCAGCGATTCCTAGGCCGCCGGCGTGTGTTGGGTGACGCTCCGGATCACCTGGTCGGTCTCGTCGAGCAGGTCGACTCGCACGTCGGGGAGCGCGGACGCCACGGCGATGTGCACTCGATCGGCGTACGAATTGTGCGCATGATCGTCGTCGGTGACGCTCTCGATGCCGACGCCGAACCCTCCTTCGGACACGCCCGGGGTGACGACCCCCGTAGCGGTACGGATGACGGCCCGACGGCCGTTCGGCCTCGTTCGCACGGCGCTGTCCTTCGCTCCGAGCGACGCGGCGAGGTCTGCGACGAACTGTGAGAACCGGCCCGTCGGATCGTCGACCTGAGCCGTGAGAATGAGATCGTTGCGCATCACGGCCACCTCCCGAGCTCGATGTCGGCACGACGTCCGATGACCCGAATATACGCGGCGTCGCCATGCGCGACCAGCGCCTGCATCGCTCCGACGAGGTCGGCGTGATCGATCGCCGACTCGTCCGCGTTCACGAACACGAGGCCGGTACCTTGCCGGTCCCACACCTCGCCCACCCGGAATGCGAACGCTCGAGCATTCCCTCGGGTGGACGACTTGATCTCCGCGGCCCGGCCATCGACTGCGATATCGGGCGTCGAGTCGCCGGTCCGCGCCCGAGCGAGAACCGTGACGTTCCGGCCCTCGGCGACCAGCGTGTCCACGACAGTGCGTTCCCTCCGGTCCAAGGGCTTGCCGACGCGTTCGTCCACTCGGCCGGAGATGAGGAGTCGCCGGCGAAGCTCCTGGAGTGCGTGGACGTGGAACATGACCTCGGCAAGAGGTACCTGTGGGACCTTGATTCGACGGAGCATAGCGACGTCCATCTGCCATTCGAGTCGGCGTTCCACGTCGACGTCGGAGTACCCGCGGCCGCCGAGTCGTGGAGGTGCGGTTGTCGGGACGTTGCCGTCGGGGCCGCCGGGCGAGCCTCGGCGCCGGTCGTCGCCCGGCCTCACCGGAACACCACGGACAGTGGTGAACTGAGCGCCGCGGCGGCGACGGCGTGCGCCTCCGTCTCGGACATCGCGAGCATCACGGTGCGGGCCTGCTGCCGTGAGGCCTGCGCCGCTGCGGCGACGGCGACCGTGGCCGAGCGGGCCAGGACGGAGGGCGCAGCGTCGTCCCGCTCGCCGGCGCGGGGCTTGCGCTGCGCCACCACGTCCACCACGTCGCCGGGGCGGAGCAGGTCCATCGTGGCGGCGTCCTGCAGCGCGATCGGCACCAGCCGCGAGCCGGGGCGGATGAAGCCCGCGGTGCGGTCGCTGAGCACCCTTCGGCCCGTGAGGATCTCGCCCGCGCCGACGGGCCCCGTCACCGACCGTCCGACCGCCTCGTCCGGACGCGTCAGCGCGTCCTGGGGCGCGAGGTCCGCCGGAACGGTGCGCACCACGAGATCCTCGCCGACGAGCTTCCCTCCCGGCCCCAGCTCGCGCGCCGCGACGAGCACCTGCGCCTGCGGCCCGCTCGGCCGGCTCGTGACCGCGACGATCAGCGCCACCACCGCCAGCGCCGCGGCCGCCGCCCGCCGAGCCGTCAGCGTGCGCGCCCACCCGGGCCGCAGCGCGGCCCGCATCCGTTCGACACCGGTCGGCTGCAAGGACTCCATGCCCGGAATCTACGACGGTGCGCCGACGGCGGACCGTCGGAAAGGGGCCCGGAAGCCGCCCTTGTGGATAACCCCGTTCCTGTGGAGGAACGGCCCCGATCAGGCCTGCGGATCCTTGTAGTAGACGATCTGGTGCGTGGTCGCCAGCAGGGTGCCGTTCCGCCCCCAGACCTGGCCGTACTGGTCGAAATGGCCATGGCCGAAGCGCGCCGCCCGGGCGGTCGCGAGGAGGTGCTCGGCGCCCTGCTGCTCGAGTTCCGCGGGGCTCGCGTGGAAGTAGGTGGTGAGCGAGATGGTGCCAGCGGGGGCGTAGGTGCCGCGACGGCGGAAGATCCGCGGGTAGAAGGAGTCCGCGATCGACGCCAGCGCCGGGTAGTCCAGCGGGCGAGCGGGCTTGTCGCGCAGCCACATCGTGGTGGTCGAGTCGTCCTGCGGGCCGTCCATGACCAGGCTGCCCTCGACGAAGCGGGTCTCGTAGTTCTTGGCCCACTCCACGAAGTCCGGCATCGACTGCTCCGGGTAGTCCTCCGGTGCCTGGACCTGCGGGAACGGCGTCTCCGTGGCGCCCCAGGTGTCGCGGCGCGTGCCGAACACCGCGGTACCGGAGGCGACGGGGCCGTCGCCCTGGCTCAGGACGAAGACGAAGTGCTGATTGGTGCGGTTCGTGCGCAGGACGGTGACCGCGAGGTCCCAAGCGCCGTCCTTGATCGGGGCGGCGAAGTTCAGTGTGAGGCTCAGCGGATGGCCCTGCGCCTCGGGATGCGCCTGCAGCGCCGCCACGACGGTGCCGGCGGTGATCCCGCCGAACGGCCCGACCATGTTGTTGTAGGCCGGGTGCGTGTGGGCGCGGAAGCCGCCGGCGATCGGCTCGACGGCGGTCGCTTCATCGAAGACGTGGGTCATGCCAGCAACGTAGCAAGGCTAGGAGCTGGTGGCCTTGTCGACCTTGGCGGCGGTGTCGGAACTGCTCTTGGTCTCCGACTTCGCGGTGGTATCGGCCTTTGAGCTGCGGGAATCGGTGCGGTAGAAGCCGCTGCCCTTGAACACGACGCCGACGGAGTTGAACAGCTTCCGCAGCGGGCCGCCGCAGTTGGGGCACACCGTGAGCGGATCGTCGGAGAAGGACTGCACGGCGTCGAAGGCCTCGCCGCACTCCTTGCATTGGTACGAATAGGTAGGCACCGATCGATTCTACCGCTCAATTAGCACTCCGGCGATTCGAGTGCCAGGGGTGTGAGCGGATACGATACGGCCATGAGTGCCCCGCGTACGCCGTCGCCCGCGCGACGGATCGTGGACGCCGCCCGCGAGGTGATCGCCGCGAACGGGATTCCCGGCGTCAGCATGGACCAGGTCGCCAAGCAGGCGCACGTCTCCCGCAGCACGCTGTACCGGATCTTCCCCAACCGCGACCAGCTGATCGCCCGCGTCGTGGCCATCGAGATCCGCACGCTGCGCCGCAAGTTGGACAAGACGATCGTCGGGTACACGCCGCAGCAGACGCTGGTCGAGGTGTTCGCGCTGAGCATCGGGCAGGCCGAGTCGAACATGGCCGTGTCCAAGGTGCTGGCCGCCGAGCCCGAGTACTTCCTGCGCATCCCGCGCGGCGTGTGGGACCTGCTGATCCAGGGCATCGTCATCCGGCTGCGCAACTCCGGCGCCGAGCAGGACTACGCCGAGCTGTGCTCCGTGGTGGACCTCATGCTGCGGATCACCGGGTCGCTGCTGTCCAACTCGCCCACCGGGCTGGACATCGGTGACTCCGATGCCCTGCGGGCGTACGGCGAGAAGTACATCTCCCGGCTACTGATCTAGACCGTCCGACGGTCCGCGGTCCCTCGCCTCGGACGGTGGCGACTGCGACGGCAGAAGGGGGCGTGTCGTTGCCGAGAAGCCATGCGCGGTGCGCATGGTCGCATATTCGCAGTTCAAGAGCACTATTCGACGGTGCCCTCCATGCGTGGCGCGCATGGCCTCGGCGGGTTGGTGACATCGTGCGCCGCGCGCGGCTACCGGCAGCGGCGGCGCTTCCGCCCTGTGGTGGGGACGGCGGTTGCCAGTGGTTTCGGTGCGGAGATCGCAGGTCGCGATCACTGAAACCGCGGGCGATCTCGGACGACGACCGCAGCCGGCGTCACCCACCGCCGGGCACGCCACGCGGCCCGGGAACGGTCACCCCGTCGGGCCGGTGAGAAGCCATGTGCGCCACGCATGGCTTGACTGCTGAAAATGCATGCTGACCTGCAATGATGCATCCATGCGTGCCACGCATGGCTGCGCGGAACGGCATGTCACCTCGCGGTACGAGCAGGCGACCGCGCCGCTCCCGGGCCCCGCAGGATTCGGAACTCAGGACTCAGAACTCCACCAGCCCCGACGGGGTCAGCGCTGCGTCCACCGGCACATCCGTGGTCTCGGACGGCAGGAAGTCCACCAGCTCGTGGTCGTAGACCACCGCGATCAACCGCGGCCCCGCGACCAGCGACCTGTCGTAGTACCCCGCGCCCCGTCCCAGCCGCACCCCGGCGCGCGAGACGCCCAGTGCGGGCAACAGCACCGTGTCCACCGAGGCCAGGGCATTCGTACCCAGCCGCGGCCCCGCCGGCTCCAGCAGCCCGAACGGCCCCGGCGCCAGCGATCCGCTCCAGGCCCAGTTCAGCGGCCCCGGCTCCGGCGGGGTCACCGGCAGCAACACTTGCGGGCCCAGGGCGTCCAGCAGCTCGATCGAACCCGGCTCCGAACCCACCGGCACGTACGCCGCGACCACACCCAGGTCGAGCCCGGACACCGCGCGGACCAGCGACGCGGCCGCCGCTGCACGCGCACCGTCGGACATCGCGGCCCGGCCGCGCCGCAGCCGCGTGCGCCACTCCGCCTTCGTCTCGGGGGTGGGGCCGGGCCCGGAATCGATCACCGCGCCATCCTCCCACCCGTCGCGCCGCTTCGTTACCCGAGCGTGACCTCCCCTATGGTGGGGGGATGAGCACCACACCCTCCATCCCGAGAACCGCGGTCGTCCCCGCCGCAGGCCTCGGCACCCGATTCCTCCCCGCGACGAAGACGGTTCCCAAGGAGCTGCTCCCCGTTGTCGACACTCCCGGCATCGAGCTCGTCGCCGAGGAGGCGGCGGCTGCGGGCGCGGAGCGCCTCTGCATCGTCACCAGCCCGGGCAAGGACGGCGTGGTCGCGCACTTCGTCGAGGACCTCGTGCTCGAGGGCACGCTGGAGAAGCGCGGCAAGACCGCGATGCTCGACAAGGTGCGCCGCGCTCCCAACCTGATCCACGCGGAGGCCGTGATCCAGGAGAAGCCACTGGGCCTCGGGCATGCCGTGGCCTGCGTCGAGCCGGTGCTCGACGACGACGAGGACGCGATCTGCGTCCTCCTCCCCGACGACCTGGTGCTCCCCATCGGCGTGCTCACCACGATGGCGCGGGTCCGCGAGAAGCGCGGGGGCTCCGTGCTCTGCGCCATCGCGGTGCCCGAGAACCAGATCAGCAGCTACGGCGTCTTCGACGTCGAAACCGTGCCGGACGCGGTCAACCCCGACGTGCTCAAGGTCAACGGCATGGTCGAGAAGCCCAAGGCGGAGGACGCACCGTCGAACTTCGCGGCCGCGGGGCGCTACCTGCTGGACCGTGCCATCTTCGACGCGCTGCGGCGCATCGACAAGGGCGCGGGCGGCGAGATCCAGCTGACCGACGCCATCGCGCTGCTCATCGAAGAGGGGCATCCGGTGCACGTCGTGGTCCATCACGGAACCCGACACGACCTCGGAAATCCCGGAGGCTACCTCAAGGCTGCGGTTGACTTGGCGTTGGACCGTGACGACTACGGTCCCGACCTGCGCTCCTGGCTGCAGGATCGCCTGAACAAGTAGGAGGCCGAGTACATGCGCTCCGTGGAGGACCATCTGGCTCGGGTCACGGCGGCGGCGGTGGCGCCGCGGCCGGTGCGCGTGGGGATCTCCGAGGCGCAGGGCCTCATGTGCGCGGAGGAAGTGGTCGTCGAGAACGCCCTTCCCGCCTTCGACCAGGCCGCTATCGACGGCTACGCCGTGCGCTCCGTCGACGTGGCGCGTGCCGGCGAGACCGACGAGGAGACCGGCGAGCAGATCATCGTCAGCCTCCCAGTCGTCGGCGAGGTGCGCGCGGGCAACCGGCAGCCCATCCGGCTGCAGCCCGGCCAGGCCGTCAAGGTCGAGACCGGGGCGCCGCTGCCCACGCTCGCCGATGCCGTCCTCCCCGACAAGTGGACCGACGGTGGGCTGTCGAAAGTCCGTGTCGGACACTCGGTCCGGTCCGGGCAGTACGTCCGCCGCACCGGTGACGACGTGCAGCCCGGCGACGTGGCGGTGCGTCGCGGCACCGTCGTCGGACCGGCCCAGGTGGGCCTCCTCGCCGCGGTCGGGCGGGACAAGGTCTCGGTGCATCCCCGCCCACGCGTCGCGGTGATCTCGGTGGGCCGGGAGCTCGTCGACATCGATCGCGACACCGGCGCCGGCCAGGTCTACGACGTGGCCTCCTACGCGCTCGCCGCGTCCGCCCGGGACTGCGGGGCCGAGGTGCACCGCGTGGGCATCGTGGGCACCGACGGCGTCCGCGAGGCCGTCGAAGCGCAGCTGCAGCGGTCCGAGGTCGTGGTCATCACGTCCGCGCTGGGCGGCTCCGCGTCGGAGGACATCTCGTCGGCGCTGGCCGAGCTCGGCGACCTCGTCGTCGAGCGGATCGCGATGCACCCCGCGTCGGTCCAGGGCTTCGGTGCCCTCGGTCCCGACGAGGTGCCCACCTTCCTGCTGCCGTCGAACCCGATGAGCGCGCTGGTGGCCTTCGAGGTGATGGTGCGCCCGCTCATCCGCATCGCGCTGGGCAAGCGGCAGCCGATGCGCCGCCTGGTCACCGCGAAGAGCGCGGCGGCCTTCGAGTCGCCCGAGGGGCGGCGCGAGTACGTGCGCGGCCAGCTCATGCGCGACGAGGACACCGGCGAGTTCATGGTCGCGCCGATCCCGGACAACGGCTCCCACCTGCTGGTGAGCCTGGCCGAGGCGAACTGCCTCATCGTGGTGGATCCGGAGGTCACCGAGGTCCGTGCGGGCGACGACGTGATCGTCGCGTTCCTCGCCCAGCGCGGCTGACGCGGGTGTTCGGGGCGAACTGGCAGGTCGAACTCGGGCCGCTCACCACGGCCGCCGGCGTCGTGCGACTGCGACCGATCCGTGCCCGCGACGGGCGGCAGTGGTCGCGCCTGCGCCTGGTCAACCGCGCGGAGCTGGAGCCGTGGGAACCGTCGGGCGAGACGAACTGGCAGCGCCGGCACGCCGCCTCGCAGTGGACGCCCCTGTGCGCCTCGCTCCGCTCGCAGGCCCGGTCCGGGACTATCGTCCCGATGGTCATCGAGGTCGACGGTGCCTACGCCGGCCAGATCACCATCGGCAACATCAGCCGCGGGCAGTTGCAGAGCGCGTGGGTGGGCTACTGGGTGGACCGTCGGGTGACCGGCCACGGCGTGGCGACGGTGGCGGTCGCGCTGGCCGTCGACCATTGCTTCGGGACGCTCGGCCTGCATCGGGTGGACGCGACGGTGCGCCCGGAGAACGGCGGATCGCGCGCGGTGCTGCGCAATGCGGGGTTCCGCGAGGAGGGGCTGCTGCGCCGGTACCTGCACGTCGACGGTGCCTGGCGCGACCATCTGCTCGTCGCGATCACGGCCGAGGAGATCGCGGATTCCATGGTCGCGAGGGTCGTCCGGTCCGGCCGGGCGTGGTTCTGAGACGCCGACTCGCGTGTGACTGAAGTGACTGTTTGAGATTTTTGGGGTTTCGCTACGGCGCGTCGGGCGCGCTGATCCACCCTGGTGAAATAGCCTTCGAGGCGACTTACACGGATGTGATCCGTGCTCGCTGATTGCCGGAGGGAGCCGACATGATCCCGCAGACACTGCTCTGGGTGGGGCTGATCGTCGCGTGGCTGGTGGTGCTCGTTCCGATGCTCGCCGCGCGTCACCCCAGGGTGAACCAGGTGTCCGACGCGACGCTCAAGACCCGACTGCTGCACCGCGGCGGCTCGGCCACCCGCGCCGTCCGCCGCCGCATCCGCCCGGCGGCCACCGTCGCCGAGGATCGCGCCGACGAGGCCGAGCTCCCGGAGGACGACGACGCCGAGCCTGTCGAGGACGGCCGCATCGTTCTCGGGAAGGCCGTCGACGACCCGGCCGACGATGATCCGGCGGACGATGATCCGGCGGACGATGACGCCGAGGCGCACGCCTATGTCGACTCCGACGTGGACGACCTGCACGGGTCCAGCCCGATGGACGGCGACACCACCCCGATCCCCACCGTCGAGCGGGCAGCGATGCGCGCGAGGGCGTCGATCGTCGACCTGGACGCGCCCGCCCCGAAGGCGGCCGCCGACACCGACGCCGCCGCGCCGGAGTCCGAGCCGATCGTCCGCCGCGTGACCGCGCCCGTGGCGCCGATCGCCGCGGACTCCTTCGTCGCCGATGATCTCGACTCGGCCGATGACCTCGACCCTGCCGATGACCTCGACATGGACGAGTCGGCGGACGAGCTCGTCGACGGGTCGGTCGTCGAGGACCCGGCCGGCCCGGAGCTCGCGGACGCGGACCTGGCGGACGACCAGCTCACCGAGGAGATCGCCCCGGCGACCCGTCCCAAGGCCGAGCCTGCCGAGATCGACGCCCTCGACGACTCTCCGCGTCGCCGCCGCGGCGGCTACGACCCCGAGAACGACGCGCGGATCACCGAGGCCCGCTTCCGCTTCCGGCAGCGCGTCACGCTCGTGCTGGGCGTGCTCGCGGTGGTCGCCCTCGGCGCCGGCCTGATGAACGTGCCCTTCGCCTGGTACGGCCTCGGTGCCGTCGTGCTCGCGCTGGCCGTCTACCTCACCTACCTCCGCCGGACGGTGCGCATCGAGGCGGAGATCCGCCGCCGCCGGACCGCGCGGCTGGAGCGGGCCCGGAGGGAGCGCGAGCGTGAGGCCGAGGTGCTCGACGGTGTGCCCGCCCACCTGCGCCGCGGCGGCTGCGTCGTCATGGAGATCGACGACGAGGACCCCGCGTTCGACCACCTCCCGCGCTACCGCGCCGAGGAGTTCGACTTCCTCGATCGGCCTGCTGACGTGCGGGAACCGTACGAGCGCAAGGTCGGTTAACAGTTTGCCGAGCGGGCTTGCTAAGGTAGTCGAGTTCCGCAAGGGGCTATAGCGCAGTTGGTAGCGCGCCTCGTTCGCATCGAGGAGGTCAGGGGTTCGATTCCCCTTAGCTCCACAGAGGAAACCGCAGTTCGGGCGGGGTTCTGAGAAATCAGAGCCCCGCCCGAACTCGTTTCCGGACCGATCCCGTGCCCTGCTCGCGACCGTCGTTCGCGGTAGCGTGAGCGCATCGACCGCAGGAGTCGACCGAACCGAGGGAGGCCCACGGATCATGTTCTCGAAGAAGGGGGACGCGGCCGTCCTCGCGAAGCTCCGCGCGATGCCGGCGCCGTACGCCGAGATCGGGGAGCGGCTGCACGCCATCATCCGCGAGAACGCGCCGGGTCTCGAGCCGGTCGTCCGCTGGGGCCTGCCCTTCTACGTGGGCGGCGGCGAGGACATCTGCTACATCAAGCCGGGAAAGGACTACGTGGCCTTCGGTTTCGGCGAGACGGTGAACCCGGCCTTCGAGGAGGGCGTGACGATGCACCCGCTCGTCTGGACCGTCACGGCCCTCGACGACGCGACCGAGGCCCGGATCGCGGAGCTGGTCTCCAAGGCCGTCGCCTGAGCCCTGCCTCGATCGACGCGGAGTCGACGCCCACCCGTCGAACCGCAAGCGTGTGCACCGTTGATCAACGGACAGTTGATCAACGGTGCACACGTCTTTCGGGTGAACGGGTCAGCGGCGCGCGAGCATCTCCGTGATCGCCTGGTAGCCGCCGACGGCCAGGATCGCGGTCAGCGCGAGCGCGGCGCAGATCAGGCCCGCGCCGGGGGAGACCGACATCCCGGTGTCGTATCCGGACGACTTGGCGGTCGCGAAATCGCCGGTGCCGCTGACGGCGATGCCGGGCGAGATCCACGTGAACACCGCGACGACGAGCGCGCCGAGGGCGAGCAGCACCGTCCCCGTCGCGCCGCCGGGATGCATGCCGCGCACGGCCTGCAGCGCTCCCAGCGCGCCGACCAGTCCCAGCACGATGGGGATGATCGCGACCATCGCGACGCTCATCGGACCGATGTCGAGGAAGCCGATGTGGGCGGTGGCGGCTCCCCGCACGATGCACTCGTCCGGGTACTTGGTGCAGTACCTGGTCATATCGGTGCCGCCGCCGTAGCCGCCGTAGAAGCTCCACGGCCCGATCCCGGGGTTGACGAACTGCAGCTGCACGTCGGTCGCCTTGATGGTCAGCAGCGGCAGCATCGTGAGCCCGAGCCCGGCGATGCCGAGCACGCCGGTGATCGCCGCCAGGATCCGCGCGGGATTCACCACGCCCCCGGCTGGTTGCCGGGCCCGCCGGGGCCGGGCTGACCGGGCTGCAGCGGACCGTCGGCGATGCGCGGCATCTGCCCCGTGAATCCCATGCCGGGCTGGCCGTAGGGTGCCCCGGGCGCCGGCGGGACGGGCCCGACGGGGCCGGGGGCACCGGCCGGCTTGTGGGCCCCGATCTGGAGGTAGGACAGGACCGCGCCCACGGAACCGAGCAGCCCGACGATCAGCGCGATGATGAGGCCGGCGCCGGGGCCGACATCGACGACGCGTGAGACCAGGTCGTCGATCGAGGAGAAGTTCGTCTCCTTCGAGAAGTCGGTGGCGAGCTTGCCGGACAGCTCGACGCTGGGCAGCGGGTTCGCGATCATCAGCACGAGCGAGAGCAGCGTCGAGGCGATCGCCGCGACCGCGGACACGAGCGCGCCCTGGGCGCCCCGGCCGAGGACGCCGGGCAGCGCGGTGAGCGCCGCGACGAGCATCAGGAGCGGGATCGCCAGTGCGGTCACGGGTGCGGGGAGCGGGGCCACGTTGTAGAAGCCGATCCCCACGTCGACGGTGCCGCTGGGGATGTCGTTGTAGTTCGACGTGTCGGCCGCGCTGGGTGTGACGGTGACCGTGTACAGGTTGAGCAGCGAGCAGAACAGCACGATCAGGCCCGCCGCCAGCGTCACCGCCGCGCCGATGCGGGCGATCGGGGACGCGGGGCGCGGGCCGAATCCGGATGGCGGTCCGAAGGGCATGCCGCCGGGCATTCCCGGCGGTTGGCCCCCGAGCGGTGGCCCAGCGGGCGCTCCGGAGTAGTTCTGTGCTGGTCCATGCGGTTGCATGCTCGTGTTCCCCTCCCTGACACGGCGATATGACTCCACCGTGAACACCACTGTGAGAACAGCACACTACGCCGGAATCGGATGTTTGCGGGGCCGAAACCGGCAGACCTCATCCGTTCGGATGACCACCGCCCCGTCGCGCGGACGCCGCCTACCATCGAGGCCATGACCCCGCTCGAACAGCTGCAACGCTGGGAGGACTCCGGCGGCACCTGGACGGTGCTGCACCGGTCGGGCGACGGTGCCGTCGTCGCGCTGATGCGGTGCGACGGTGGCGAGATCGTCGACCGTCTCGAGTCCGGCGATCCGGCCCTCCTGGCGCACCTCGACGCCACCGGCTGACCTCACCGGGACCGGGGCTCACCCGCCGGGCGCGACCCGCGGCATCGCGGCCTGGACGGCGTCGGCGAGCCGCAGCACGGCGTCGGCGATCGACGCGCCGACCTCGGTGAGCCGGTACTCGGTGTGCGGGGGATTCGTGCCCGCGGAGTACCGGCTGACCAGGCCGTCGTCGACGAGGGTCCGCAGCGTCTGGGTGAGCATGCGATCGCTGATGCCCTCGACCTGACGGCGGATCTCGCCGAAACGCTGCGGCTCCGGGCGCAGGCGCCCCAGTACGAGCGCGCCCCACCGGCCGGTGACGTGGGCGAACATGTCGCGCGAGGGGCAGTCCTTCGCGAAGACGTCGAAGTCGGGCATGTCGTGGAACCTAACACTCACGGAAGTATTGCGCTTACGAATCGTATGTGCTTCCATGGTAGCGCAAGCTTGAAGCTTCAACAATCAGAACGGAGTGGTCCACATGACCGCACAGCTCGAGCGGGGCCAGGGCCTCGCCTCCACGATCGCCCGGGTGATCCTCGGCGGCATCTTCTTCGCACACGGCTGGCAGAAGGTCGTCACGAACGGCATGGACGCCACCGCCAAGGCCTTCGACGGCATGGGGGTTCCCGTGCCCACTCTGTCCGCATGGTTCGCCGGCCTCGTCGAGCTGGTCGGTGGCGCGGCGCTCATCATCGGCCTCGCCATGCCGATCGTCGCGGTGCTCGGGATCGTCGACATGCTCGGCGCGATCATCTTCGTGCACTGGGACAACGGATTCTTCGCGTCGAACCCGGGTGGCGGCGGCTACGAGCTGCCGCTGGCCCTCATCGCCGGCCTCATTGCCGTGGGCATCGCCTCGCACGGCTCGCTGGCCGCCGACACCCACCTCCTCAAGAGCCGTCGTTCCCCGACGCCGTGAAGCCCATCGCGCAGGAGCACGACCGCGCGCTGGACTACCTGCGCACCGTCGAGGACGTGGACTGGTTCTACCTCAGCCCCGCCGCGAGCTACGGCTCCTTCAACCCGGGGGAGCAGCGCGGCACCTACCGCACGAGCGGCGACCTGCTGCTCACCGATGCCGAGGGCAACTCCGAGATCTCGGGCGCCGACTACGCGAAGGCCTTCGTCGACGAGATCGTCGCGCCCGCGCACCGCCGCGAGCGGTTCTCCGTGGCGTACTGATTCCCCGCGGCTCGCGCCGCGCCATCGTATCCTCGGGCTAGGAGAAACGAGGGAGAGTGATGGCGCGGCGCGAACCCGTCTATCAGGTGGTCCTGATGTTGGCCAACAGCATTGTGGGCCTACAGGGGCTGCGCGTGCAGTACCGGGGCCTGGAGAACATCCCGGCGTCGGGCGGCGCGCTCATCGCGGTCAACCACACGTCCTACGTCGACTTCCTCGAGGCCGGCCTCACCGTCAAGCGGACCGGCCGCTGGCCGCGCTACATGGTCAAGGCCGAGCTCCGCGAGAACAAGATCATGGCGTTCATCATGAAGCACTGCGGCGCGATCGGTGTCGACCGCGAGCACGGCGCCGAGAGCTACCACGAGGCCGTCACCGCCCTCGAGGCCGGCGAAATCGTCCTCATGTATCCCGAGGCCACCATCAGCCGCAGCTTCGAGCTCAAGGAGTTCAAGTCCGGTGCCGCGCGCATGTCGCTCGAGGCCGACGTGCCCATCGTCCCCGTCATCGTGTGGGGCACCCAGCGCATCTGGTCGAAGGGCACGCAGCGCCGCATCGGCCGGCACCGCTTCCCGGTCGTCGTGGAGGTCGGCGCGCCCCTCCTGCCCGACGGTGCCGCCCCCGACGTCCTCACCGCCCGCCTGCGGTCCGCCATGGGTGAGGCGCTCGAGCGCGCGCAGCGCGGATTCCCTGCTCCCGCAGGCGAAGACTGGGTTCCGGCCCGTCTCGGCGGCGGAGCGCCCGCGCCCGACGAGGCGCTGCGCCTCGAGCAGGAGGAGTTCGCGCTGCGGAGAGCCAAGCGCGACGCCCGCGGCGACTGAGAATCCTCGGTGGTGCCGGCACTGCCGGGTTGGTAGATTTGCCGGGATCGTCCGTCAGCGACCGGAGGAAACCATGACGCAGCCGCCGAACAACCCTGGCGACAACCAGGGCGGCTACCCGCAGGACCCGAATCAGGGTGGATACCCGCAGCAGCCTCAGCCCGGCTACGGCCAGGGCGGCTACCCACCCCCGCCGGCAGGCGGATTCCCACCCGCCGGCGGCTACCCACCGCCGCAGGACCCGGGGTACGGCCAGGGCTTCCCGCCGCCGCAGGATCCCGGGCAGGGTCAGGGCGGTCAGGGCTTCCCGCCGCCGCAGGCCGGCTACGGCCAGGGCGGTTTCCCGCCCCCGCCGCAGGGCGGATTCCCGCCGCCCCCCCGGCGGTTTCGGTGCGCCGCAGCCCGGCGGCCAGCAGCCCTTCAACATCGGTGACGCGTTCTCCTGGGCGTGGAACAAGTTCAGCAAGAACGCCGTCGCGCTGATCGTCTCGATGCTGGTGTATGTCCTCGTGATCGGTATCATCGGTGGCGCAGCGACCTTCCTGGTGGGCTCGTTGATCGGCAACACCACGTCCGTCGACGGCGGTTTCGTCTACCAGGCGAACGGATTCGGTGCGATGCTCGGCTTCGCGCTCGCGGGCCTGATCACTCAGATCCTCGCGTCCGTCGTGCAGGCCTCGCTGTTCACAGGTCTACTCGACATCGCTGACGGTCGGTCGGTCTCGATCGGTTCGTTCTTCAAGCCCCGCAACCTGGGGCAAGTCGTACTCGCCGGCGTGATCATCGCGGTGGTGACGAACGTGCTGATGCTCATCCCGTTCCTCGGCTACATCGCTGCGCTCGTCATCGGCTTCCTCACGATGTTCGTCGTGCCCGTCATCGTCGATCGTGGCCTGCCCGCCGTCGACGGACTCAAGGAGGGGTTCGCGATCATCCAGCGCGACATCGGCAACTCGATTCTCACCTACGTCATCGCGATTCTGATCGCGTTCGTGGGCGCGTGCCTGTGCGGTATCGGCCTGCTCGTCGCCGGCCCGATCGCGAGCCTGCTGATCACCTTCACGTACCGCCGCCTCTCCGGCGGACAGGTGGCTCCGCTCACCCCGTAGCACCGCGCGTTCCGTACTACGAGGTCCCGCTCCACCGTTCGGTGGGGGCGGGACCTCGTCTTTCGTACACCGACACCTGCGCACCGGCTGTGATGCGGACTATAGGAATCGAAATGTCATCGGTGCTCGCTGCTACCCTTCTGCGCGTTAGCGGCCCGAAAGGGTTGAATCGCCCAAAAGGGAAGGCTCACATCGGAATGCGTGTTGCAATCGCATGCATGGAGTCGGGGGGGGTGACATCGGCCCACTGCTTGCGGTGGCGCAGGTCCTCGTCGGTCGTGGTGACGACGTGGTGATCGGCTACACGGTCGAATCGCGGGAGTTCGTCCGATCTCACGGCTTCGAACCGCACGTGCTGACGACGCGCGATCTCAAGGCGCCCCCCTGCTCGAGCCCCGAGTCCAGGACCTTGCGGCCAGGTTCCCGCTGGTGATCCCGCTGACGTACCACCTCTTCGATGTCGGCTGGGCGCTGAGCATCTTCACGAAGACGGCCCAGCTGGCGAAGCGCGTGGGCTACCCGCGCCGGATCATCGCCCCCCGTTCAGTGCTCCGGGGACGGGACGTGTTGCGCGTCGAGGCGTTCGGCCGCACGCTGGTACCGCCTCGTACCCGCGAGGACGTCGACCATCCGCGGATCGGGTTCGTCCGGATCGCGGACCGCACCGCGGACTGCGCGGAACGGGATTCCCGGATCTACCGCTGGATCGCGCAGGACGAGCGTCCCGTCGTGTACGTCGGATTCGGCAGTATGCCGGTCCGCGATTTCGACGGTGTCGTCGGTGATCTGTCTCGCGAACTCGCCGGTGCGGGAGTGCGGTTGATCGCGGTCCCCGGCTGGTCGGCCCGGACTGACGACGCGCCCGTCGACACCGACGACCTGCTGGTCGTGCAGGACATCGACCACGCCGCCGTGCTGCCGCGATGTGCAGTGGTCGTGCAAGCGTCGCTGTCACTCGGCGCCGCGGCCCGCGCCGAACTCGCCTCGTCCGTGATCGGCGGCGTGCGCGTGATCACCGGAGCCCCACCGGAACTACAGCCCGTGCTGCAGCAGGGATTCGTTACCGCGATGCATGCCGCGAACGGCGCGGCCGTCGGCGCCGCGCTGTTCGCCTGCGTCGTCGTCCTGATGCGGATGCGAACCCCGTACACGGGGCGGCATCGTCAGCCCAGTGCGTAGCTCAGCGCCACGCACACCGCGGTTCCCGCCACGATGCTGAGCACCGCGTTGCGTCGACAGAGGTGCGTCAGCACCGTCGCCGCGACGCCCGCGATCTGCGGCATGCCGTGCGCCGGCGCCGAATAGTCCACCTGCGCCATGCAGTACACGGCCAGCACCACCACCGCCCCCGCGGGCATCCACTTCCCGAAGTCGGCGAGCAGCGGCGAGTCGCGCAGCACCGTCGCCAGCCCGAAGGGAGCGAGACGCAGTGAGACGGTCACCGCTGCGGCGATCGCGATGCCCGCCAGCAGGTATCCGGTGCTAGGCATGTGCCACCTCCCGCCGGGCGAGTGCGTGCCGCACCACGAGCGCGCCCGCGAATCCGCCCATCGCCACCAGCAGCATCGCGCCGGGCGCCGCGACCAGCGCGACGGCGCAGGCGCCCAGCGCGAGGGCCGCGGTGGTGCGGTCGGGGTGGGCGTCCAGCGCGAGCACGATGAACAGGGCGGTGAGGACGAAGTCGACACCCGGCACGTCGCGCAGGAAGGCGCCGCCCGCGAGCCCGCCCACCAGCGAGCCGCTCACCCACGCGACGTGCAGGCCCACCTGGGTGCGCAGGATCATCGGCCCGGTCATCGTGGCCGACGGTGCCGTGCTCACCAGCGCGTAGGCCTCGTCGGTGAGGGCGTAGACGCCGTACGCCCGGCCGAGCCGGCTGCGGATCCGCGCCAGTGGGAAGGTCAGGCCGTAGAACAGGTGCCGCGAGTTGACCAGGAAGGTCGTGGCCGCGATCGCGGCGAGCGGCGTCGATGCCGCGAGCAGGCCGGCGAGCAGGAACTCGACCGAGCCCGCGTACACCGCCATCGACAGCACCGGGGCGATCCACCACGGCAGCCCGTTCCCGGTGACCACGACGCCGAGGCCGAGCCCGAGGACGAAGAGGCCCAGCTGGACGACGGCGACTTTCGACGGGACTCCCATGAGGGACAATTCTATTTCGCATCGCGCGCAATGTGCTTGCGACAACTTTGATCCATCGCCGATGTGTAGCAATACTTGAGAGGTGGATGCACTCGATCGGGCAATCATCGACGAGTTGGTGCGGGACGGCCGGCTCACCAACCAGGAACTCGCCCAGCGCGTGGGGCTCACGCCCGCCCCGTGCCTGCGTCGCGTGCGACGGCTCGAGGCCGACGGCGTGATCACCGGTTACACCGCTGTGCTCGACCCGGCCGCACTCGGCCGTGGCTTCGAGGTGCTCATCCACGCGGATCTCTCCGCGAACGACCGCGCCTCCGTCGAGGCCTTCGAGGCGCGCATCGCCTCGTTCGACGAGGTGATCGAGGTGCGCCGCATGTTCGGCCTGCCCGACTACGTGATCCGCGTCCGCGTCGCCGACCTCGACGCCTACGAGCGGTGGGTCACCACGCACCTGATGGGCGATCCGGCCATCGTGCGCGTGGACTCCCGGATGACGATGAAGGTGGTCAAGTGAGCTCGGGGGACTCGGATCCGCTCGTCGCGCAGCGCATCGCCGACGGTGCCCTCCCCGGCGCCCGCGTCGAGCCCCTGCTGGTCAGCGAGAACGCCACCTTCCGGGTGCGCGGCGGGCCGCGGCCGGCGGTGCTGCGGGTGCACCGCCCGGGCTATCAGGACGACGCGGCGATCGAGTCCGAGCTGGCGTGGATCGCCGCGCTGCGCCGCGACGCCGCGGTCCCGGTGGTCGAGCCGCTCAGCGGGGTGCTGGTGGACGGCCCGACGGGACGCCGCGCGGTCCTGTTCGCGGAGCTGCCGGGCGGCCCCGTCCCCGACGAGGCCCTCGACGCGGCGCACTTCGCCGCCCTCGGCGAGATCGCCGGGGCCTTCCACGACCACGCCGAGAGCTGGTCTCGCCCGGCCGGTTTCGCTCGATTCCGCTGGGATCTCGACGAGACGATCGGTGCGGCGTCGCGCTGGGGTTCCTGGCGGGAAGGGCTCGGGGTGGGCGAAGCGCACCGTCGGGCGTTGGCGCCGGCGGCCGAGCGCGCGGCGCAACGCATCGAGACCTTCGGCCGCACGGCCGATCGGTTCGGGCTGATCCACGGCGACCTGCGGGCGGCCAACCTCATCGCGCGTCCCGACGGGGGCGGGTTCACGGTGATCGACTTCGACGACTCCGGATTCGGCTGGCACCTCTTCGAATTCGCGGCGGCGGCGTCCTTCGTCGAGACGGATCCACGGCTGCCGGAGTGGGCGGCGGCGTGGACCGCGGCGTACCGGCACCGTCGGGACCTTCCGGACGCGCACGCGGCGCTCCTGCCGGACTTCGTGCTGCTGCGCCGGCTGCAACTGCTCGGCTGGCTGGGCACCCACGGGCACGCCCTGGAGGCGGACCCGGGGTTCGCGGACGGCACCGTCGAAGTGGCCTCCCGGTACCTGGCCGGACGACTACTGTGAGCGGGGTGAGCTTCTCGGAAACGCCTCCCGCGCACGTCGTGCGGTACGGCGGCACCTTCGCGCCTCTGCCCGTCGACCGCGCCGCGGGCACGTACGTCTACAGCGGCGAGCGGCGCTGGCTGGACTTCACCTCCGGTCAGATGAGTGCCATTCTGGGGCACAGTCATCCGGCGATCGTGGAGACGGTGCAGCGCGAGATCGCGACGCTCGACCACCTGTTCTCGGGGATGCTGTCGCCGCAGGTGCTCACGCTGGCGGAGCGGCTGGCCGCCACGCTGCCGGAGCCGCTGAGTCACGTGCTGCAACTGACCACCGGCGCGGAGTCCAACGAGGCCGCGCTGCGGATGGCCAAGCTGTACACCGGGAAGCACGAGATCGTCAGTTTCTCCAAGTCGTGGCACGGCATGACGGCGGGCGCCGCCGCGGCCACCTACTCGTCGGGACACAAGGGCTACGGGCCCACCGCGCCGGGCAACTTCGCGCTCCCCACGCCGAACGCCTACCGCTCCCGCTTCGTGGACGCCGCCGGGAAGTACGACTGGCAGTCGGAGCTGGACCTCGGCTTCGAGCTCGTCGACGCGCAGTCCACGGGCTCGCTCGCGGCGTGCCTGGTGGAACCGATCCTCAGCTCCGGCGGCATCATCGACGTGCCCGTCGGCTACCTGTCCGCGCTCAAGCGCAAGTGCGAGGAGCGCGGCATGCTGCTCATCGTCGACGAGGCGCAGACGGGGCTGTGGCGCACCGGCGCCGCGTACGCCTTCGAGCGGGACGGCATCGTGCCGGACATCCTCACGCTGAGCAAGACGCTCGGCGCGGGCCTGCCGATCGCCGCGGTGGTCACCTCCGCCGAGATCGAGCGGGTCTGCCACGAGCGCGGCTTCCTGTTCTTCACCACGCACGTCAGCGATCCGATGGTGGCGGCCGTGGCCACGACGGTGCTGGACGTGCTGGGCGACGGTGGCCCCGACGGCGTCGCCGGGCGGGTCGCCTCCCGCGGTGCCCGCCTGCGCGCGGGCCTGGACGCGCTGGCCGCGCGCCACGAGGCGATCGGCGACGTTCGCGGCCGCGGGCTGATGCAGGGCATCGAGTTGGTCGTCGACCGCGAGACCAAGGAGCCCGCGAACGAGCTCGGCCGGCTGGTGACCGAGCGCTGCTACGAGCGCGGCCTGCACATGAACGTGGTGCAGCTGCCGGGCATGGGCTCGATCTTCCGGATAGCGCCGCCGCTGACCGCCTCCGACGCCGAGATCGACGAGGGCCTCGCCATCCTCGACGGTGCCCTCACCGGATAGCGGGGGAGTTTTTCCCGGCGGACCGATGAGTTCCGGTGAGCGGGAGTGTCCAACCATGTGACGGCATCCGAGAGCGGGCGCCACCGACACCAGGAGAACACCATGCACAAGATGATCTTCGTGAACCTGCCCATCGCCGACGTCCAGCGCTCGCGGGACTTCTTCACCGCCGTGGGCTACACCATCAACGAGAATTTCAGCGACGAGAACGCCCTCGCCGTGGAGCTGGGCGAGAACATCGCCGCGATGCTGCTCAAGACGGACTTCTTCGGCACCTTCCACGAGTCGACGACCGCGGCGCCCGGCGTCAAGGAGTGCCTCATCGCGCTCAGCGCCGAAAGCCGAGAGGAGGTCGACGAGGTGGTGAACCGTGCCGTCGCCGCCGGCGGTACGGAGGGCCGTTCCGAGGACCACGGCTTCATGTACGGCCGCGCCTTCGACGACCCGGACGGCCACGGCTGGGAGATCATGTGGATGGACCCCGCGGCCGCCGAGGCCGGCCCCGAGCATATCGGCTCCGAGGGCTGACATGACCGCCACCGACACCGGCTTCGAGGAGGTCACGGCCCCGCTGCGCGCGGAGCTGCTCGCGCACTGCTACCGCATGTCGGGGTCGGCGTCGGATGCGGAGGACCTGGTGCAGGAGACCTACCTGCGCGCGTGGAAGGCCTTTCACCGCTTCGAGGGCCGGTCGTCGGTGCGCACGTGGATGTACTCCATCGCGACGAACGTCTGCCTGTCGGCGTCGAAGGCCCGGCGGGTGCTGCCCGTCGGCCTCGGCGGCGAGCCGTCGAATCCGCTGGAGCCGGTGGCACCGTCGACCGAGGTGCTGTGGCTGCAGCCGCTCCCGGACGCCGCGCTGGGCGATCCGGGGGAGGCGGCCGTCGCGCGGGAGGGAATCGGGCTGGCGATGGTGGCGGCGCTGCAGGTGCTTCCGGCGAAGCAGCGCGCCGCCCTGATCCTGCGGGACGTCCTCGCGTTCTCCGCCGCCGAGACCGCCGCCGCGCTCGAGACCTCCGTGGCGTCGGCCAACAGCGCGCTGCAGCGGGCGCGGGCCTCCATCGGCGGCGGTGCCGCCCGCGACGGACGGAGGGCGACGGAGTTGTCCGCGCACGAGCGGGAGGTGTGGGACGAGTTCTGCGCGGCCTTCGAACGGCACGACATCGACGGGGTGGTCCGCATCCTCGCCGCCGACGCCACGTGGGAGATGCCGCCCATCCCGGGCTGGTACCGCGGGGCGGAGGCCATCGGTGAGCTGTCGCGGACGCAGTGCCCCGCTCAGGTCGCCGGGGACCTGCGGATGATCCCGACGGTGTGCAACGGCCTGCCCGCCGCCGCGATGTACCTGCGCTCGCCGGCTGCCGACGGGGCCGCCGGGGCGGGCGGCGATGTCTGGCTGCCCTTCCAACTGGACGTGCTCACCTTCACCGACGGTGCGCTGACGCACGTCTCGGCCTTCTTGGACCCGGCACCGCTCTTCGCCCTCGCGGGCCTGCCCGCATCGCTGGGGCCGGTCGAGCCGCGCTGACTCAGCGCGCGGCACCGTCGGCGTAGGCCGCGACGGCGAGGCTCCACGCCCGCTCCAGCGGCTCCACGGCATCGGAGTCGAGGGACTTCCCGCTGGCACTCGGATTCCGTCCATCTCGGACACGCTGTCCGCAACGGACAGAATCCGAGTGTCGCGCAGAAGTCGTGTGATGTCTCAGGACATCGGTGACAGTGTTTCGCCGTCCGCACCCACAGGCGCGGTCACGGCCGTAGCCTCGGCATCGGGGGAACACGTGGACTTCGGGGGGAGCCATGCACAATTTCCAGGAACGCACGATGCCGATCCGCGATCGGGCGCTGCACGAGGCGGCGATCCGCGTCGCGCTGCCGATGGTCGCGCGCGAGGGGTTCGACCGCGTGTCGCTCACGGCGGTCGCCGACCGGTTGCGGCTGCCCGGCGAGGAGTCGGTGTCCGAGCGCACGCTGCGCCGCAAGTACGGCTCGACCGCCCGCCTGCTGTTCGGCACGCCGTGGTGGCTTCCCGAGCCCGACGATGCCGTGCGCGCGGTGCTCGAACCCCGGCCCGATCGCGCGGAGCCGGACGTCTGGCCGTCAGGGCCGGCCGCGGAGGCCGCTGCGGCGGTCCTCGACGACTGTCGGTGCGAGGGCGGGGTGCCCGCACGCGACGTGCGGGACCGCCCGTCCTGGTGCCGCTGCGAGGACGGCCGCACCGACGATGCGTGGCCGGACGCGGAGTTCTTCGGCGCCGCCGGCGGCGACGACCCGCTCGGCCCTCTGGCCCGTACGGTGCCGTCGTCGATCACCCTGCGGGGGCTTCGTGCACGACCTGCACGCGGTGCTCACCGGCCACGTCGTCGCGACGGGGTGGGCCTCGAACCTCCCGTGGATCCTCCCGCTGCGACAGGAGCGGCCCGAGGTGGCCGCGTGGCTCGCGCTGGCGGAGCGCAGCTGGGCTGAGCGGCTCGCCGCGCCGCTCGCCCGCACCTTCAGCCTCGACACCGCGGCGGGAACGGTTGCCGCGCATGCCTTCGGCGCCGTCGTCCGCGAGCTCGAACCCCTGGTGAGCGATCTGGGCGACGCCGACAACCGGGCCGCGCACCGCGCGGGAACCGTCGCCGCCGCCGAGACCGCGGACGCCGCGCTGCGCGCCGCGCGGCAGCGGGCCGTCGAGTCGTTCACCCGCGTCGTGTCCGAACCGGACAGAATCCGAGTGTCGCGCGGAAGGAGCACCGTCGTTCCCGGCGGGCGGTACGCCGAGCTCCCCAACCGGGCCCCGGCACTGTCGGCGCCTGTGCCGTCGGCGACGGCCGCGACCTATGGGATGAACCGGTAGCCCATCCCGGGCTCGGTGACGAAGTAGCGCGGGGTGGCCGGGTCCGGCTCCAGCTTGCGCCGCAGCTGCGCCATGTACACGCGCAGGTAGTTGGTCTCGCGGGAGTACGACGGGCCCCACACCTCGTGCAGCAGGGTCTGCTGGGAGACCAGCCGGTCGGCGTTGCGGACGAGCACGTCGACGATCTTCCACTCGGTGGGGGTGAGGCGCACGGTCGCGCCGTCGCGGGTCACCGTCCGCGCCTCGAAGTTCACCTCGAAGGCGTCGGTGCGCACCGGCGCGGGCGCGTCGACGAGGCCCGTCCGCCGCACCTGGGCCCGCACCCGGGCGAGGAACTCGTCCATCGCGAAGGGCTTGGTCACGTAGTCGTCGGCGCCGATGTCCAGCGACTCGACCTTGTCGTCGCTGCCGTGCCGCGCGGAGAGCACGATCACCGGCGACGTGCAGAACTCCCGCAGCTTCGCCAGCACCGCCGTCCCGTCCAGGTCCGGCAGCCCCAGGTCGAGGATCACCACGTCGGGGGTGCGCTCGCGCGCGATCTGCAGGGCGGAGCGCCCGTCGGCGGCGGTCTCCACCTCGTACCCGCGGGCCTTGAGGTTGATCCGCAGGGTCCGCAGGATCGCGGGCTCGTCGTCGACGACCAGAACGAATGTCACGAGACCACCTCATCACTCGACACCGGCTGCGCCGCCGGCAGGTCCACGATCATGGTCAGGCCGCCGCCCGGGGTGTCCTCCGCGGTGAGCGTGCCGCCCATCGCCTCGGTGAGCCCGCGGGCCACCGCGAGACCCAGGCCCACGCCGTTGCCCGCAGGCGCGTCGCCCATCCGCTGGAAGGGCGCGAACATCGCGTCCCGCTGCTCCTGCGGCACGCCCGGACCGTGGTCGCGCACGTGCACCTGCAGGCGATCGCCGTCCGGGGTGTGGACGCCCGAGACGCCCACGGTCACCGTCGAACCTCCGGAGTGGCGCACGGCGTTCTCGACGAGGTTCGCCAGCACCCGCTCCAGGAGGCCCGGGTCGGCGAGTGCGGTGGGCGGCGGCGCCGTGTCGTCGCCGGCGAACTCGAAGGCGAGGTCCGCGTCGGGGAGCGCCGTCCAGATCGCGGGCAGCACCTCCTCGATCCCCACCTCGCGGGTCAGCAGCGTCAGCGAATCCGATTGCAGCCGAGACATGTCCAGCAGATTCCCCACCAGGGAGTCCAGCCGGTCCGCGCTCTCCTCGATGGTGGCGAGCAGCTCCGCCTCGTCCTCGTCGGACCACTCCACGTCGTCGCTGCGCAGCGAGCTCACCGCCGCCTTGATGCCGGCCAGCGGCGTCCGCAGGTCGTGCGAGACGGCGCTGAGCAGCGCCGTCCGGGCCCGGTTGCCCTCGGCGAGCGAGCGCGCCTGACGGGCCTCCGCGGTGAGCGCCTCGCGGTCCAGGCGTGCGGCCGCGTGCGCCGCGAAGGCGACGAGCAGGCCGTGCTCGGACGCGCTGAGCGGGTCGCCGGCCACCACGAGCGCGACGGTGTCGCCGACCAGCGCCGCGTCGGTGCCGGCGTCGGGGGTCAGTGGCGACTCCTTCCGCCCGGCGACCAGCTGCCACGGCGACTCGGCGTCGTCGCGGCGCAGAAGAGACGCGCCGCGCAGGCCGAAGGTCGCGATGGCCTCGTCCAGCAGGGCGGGGAGCTCGTCGTCCGCCGCGAGCAGCGTGTCCGCGAGGCCGCTGAGCACGTCGGCCTCGGCCCGGGCCCGGGCCGCGCGGGCCGTCTGCCGGGCGGCGATCGACACCACGGACGCCACCGCGATCGCCGTCAGCACGAACATCGCCACGGCGAAGACGTTCTCGCCCGATGCCACGGTGAACGTGTACAACGGCGGCGCGAAATAGTAGTTGAGCAGCACGGACCCGAGGATCGCCGCCGGCACCGCCGGCCGCAGCCCACCGACGAGGGCCACCGCCACCGTCAGCATGAGGAACAGCATCAGCTCGGTCGGCAGCGAGTGCCAGTGCCGGGTCTGCGCGAGCAGTGCCGTGAGGAGCACCGGGCCCGCGATCGCGAGCATCCAGCCGGCGATCGTGCGCCGCCGGCCGAGGAGCGCGGGCTCGGGCCCGTCGACGCGGGGGAGCAGCCGGCGACGGCGCGCACCCGCGGCCCGCTCGTGCGTCACCACCTGCACGTCGATCTCGCCCGACCCCTCGATCACCGCGTCCGACACGGGCCAGCGCACCACCGAGGTCAGCGCCCGGTGCCGCGACTTGCCGAGCACGATCCGCGACGCGTTCACCGACGTGGCGTACTGCAGGATCGCGGCGGCCACGTCGTCGCCGGTGACGATCTGGAAGGTGCCGCCGAGGGATTCGGTGAGCTGCCGCAGCTTCGTCAGCGCCGCGGGCGAGGCGCCCGACAGGCCGTCGCTGCGCGCGACGTACACGGCCCGCAGCTCGCCGCCCGCACCCTTCGCCGCGATCCGCGCGGCGCGGCGCAGCAGCGTGCCGCCCTCCGGTCCGCCGGTCAGCGCGACGACGGTGCGGTCGCGCGTGGGCCACGCCGCCGAGATGCCCTGCTCGGAACGGTACTGCTCGAGGCGCTCGTCCACCCGGTCCGCGAGCCACAGCAGCGCGAGTTCCCGGAGCGCCGTGAGGTTCCCGATGCGGAAGAAGTGCGAGAGCGCGGCGTCGACCTTGGACGGGTGGTAGATGTTCCCGTGCGCCATGCGGCGCCGCAGCGCCTCCGGCGTCATGTCCACCAGCTGGACCTGCTCGGCGCGGCGCACGACGGTGTCGGGGATCGTCTCGCGCTGCCGCACACCGGTGATCGACTCCACGACATCGCCGAGGGACTCGAGGTGCTGGATGTTGACGGTGGTGACCACGGCGATCCCGGCGTCGAGCAGCTCGGCGATGTCCTGCCAGCGCTTCTCGTTCCGCGAACCCGGCGCATTGGTGTGCGCGAGCTCGTCCACCAGGACCACCGTCGGGTGCGCGGCGATCACCGCGTCGACGTCCATCTCCTCCAGCACCGCACCGCGGTACTCGACGCGCCGCCGGGCGATCACGTCCAGCCCCTGCAGCTGCGCCTCCGTCTGCGGCCGGCCGTGGGTCTCCACGTATCCCACCACCACGGAGGTCCCGCGGGACGCGCGGCGCGCGCCCTCGGTGAGCATCGCGTAGGTCTTGCCCACGCCCGGTGCGGCGCCCAGGTAGACGCGCAGCTGCCCCTTCGGCATGTGTCCTCCTGTGTCGGGCCCGGACTACTTCGCTGTGGCGGCGAGATCGGCGAGTGCGGCGTTCAGAGTCACCACGTTAACCCGCTCGACGCCCAGGTAGCCGAGCTGACGCCCCTCGGTGTGCTGCGCGATCAGCGCCGTCACCCGCTCGGGCGACACGCCGCGGGCCCGGGCGACGCGGGCCGTCTGCTGCCGGGCGTACGCGGGGGAGATGTCCGGATCGAGGCCGGAGAAGCTCGCCGTCACCGCATCGGTCGGCACGTCCGACGGTGCCACGCTCGCGCCCGGCACGGAGTCCTCCGCGGCGACCTTCGCGCGCCGCTCGGCGATGAGCGCAACGAGCTTCTCGCTGTTGGGCCCGAGGTTGGTGCCGCCGGAGGCGAGCGTGTCGTACTCGCCCGCGGACGGGCGCGGATGGAACCACTGCGGACCGTCGAACGTGCTGGCCAGCAGCGACGATCCGACGACGGTGCCGCCCCGCTCGATCTGGGAGCCGTTCGCCTTGTCGCTGAAGGCGACCTGCCCCACACCCCACACCACGAGCGGGAACAGGGCGCCGAGCACGACGGTCATGACGATCAGCATGCGCAGCCCGGCCAGGAGCTGGCGGGGCGCGGCGGAGAGGGATCCGGAGAACATGTCGGTGCCTTTCAGGAGAGTCCCGGCAGCAAACTCACGACGAGGTCGATGAGCTTGATCCCGATGAACGGCGCGATGATGCCGCCGAGGCCGTAGATCGTGAGGTTCCGTGCCAGCAGCTTGTCCGCCGACCTCGCGGTGTACTTCACGCCCCGCATGGCCAGCGGGATCAGCGCGACGATGATGAACGCGTTGAAGATCACCGCCGAGAGGATGGCCGACTGCGGGCTGTGCAGCCGCATCACGTTGAGCACGTCCAGTCCTGGGGCGAGCGGCACGAACATCGCGGGGATGATCGCGAAGTACTTCGCGATGTCGTTGGCGATGGAGAAGGTCGTCAGCGCGCCGCGGGTGATGAGCAGTTGCTTGCCGATCTCCACGATGTCGATGAGCTTCGTCGGGTCGGAGTCCAGGTCGATCATGTTCCCGGCCTCCTTCGCGGCGGAGGTGCCCGTGTTCATCGCGACGCCCACGTCGGCCTGCGCGAGCGCGGGCGCATCGTTGGTGCCGTCGCCCGTCATCGCGACGAGGCGGCCGCCCTCCTGCTGCTGCCTGATCAGGGCCAGCTTGTCCTCGGGGGTGGCCTCCGCGAGGTAGTCGTCGACGCCGGCCTCCTCGGCGATGGCCTTCGCCGTCAGCGGGTTGTCGCCGGTGATCATGACGGTGCGGATGCCCATCTCGCGCAGCTGCCCGAAGCGCTCCCGCATGCCCGCCTTCACGACGTCCCTGAGGTGCACGACGCCCTGCAGCGTCGGGGCGGCGCCGGGCTCGGCGTGCGCCACGACCAGCGGGGTGCCGCCGGACGCGGAGATCTCGTCCACGGCCAGCCGCACGTCGACGGTGCTCATCGAGTCCTCGTCGGTCCCCTCGCCCTGCCGCTCGGCGGCGACCCAGGCCAGCACGGCCGCGGACGCGCCCTTGCGGATGCGGGTGCCGTCGGGCAGGTCCACGCCGGACATGCGCGTCTGCGCGGTGAAGGGCACGAAGGAGCCGAGGCGGACCGTCGGGACCTCGTGGCCGAGCGTCGTCGCCAGGTCGACGATGGACCGTCCCTCGGGCGTCTCGTCGGCGAGCGAGGCGAGCAGCGCGTGGCCGGCCAACGTGTGCTCCGCGTCATCCTCGTCTCCGAGGCCCGTCACGGGGTGGAACGACGTGGCGCGGCGGTTGCCGTAGGTGATGGTGCCGGTCTTGTCGAGCAGCAGCGTCGACACGTCGCCCGCCGCCTCCACGGCGCGGCCCGACTTGGCGATCACGTTGCGCTGCACCAGCCGGTCCATGCCGGCGATGCCGATCGCGGAGAGCAGCGCGCCGATCGTCGTGGGGATCAGGCACACGAGCAGCGCCACGAGCACCACCACGTCGACGGCCCCGCCCGAGTAGATCGCCATCGGCTGCAGCGTCGCGACGGCCAGCAGGAAGATGATCGTGAGCACCGTCAGCAGGATGTTCAGCGCGATCTCGTTGGGCGTCTTCTGCCGGTTCGCGCCCTCGACGAGCCCGATCATCCGGTCGATGAAGCTCTTGCCCGGCTCCGTCTTGATCTCGACCACGATGCGGTCGCTGAGTACGCGGGTGCCGCCCGTGACGGCGCAGCGGTCGCCGCCGGATTCCCTGACCACGGGAGCGGATTCGCCGGTGATCGCGGACTCGTCGACGGTGGCCATGCCCTCCACGACGTCGCCGTCGCCGGGGATGACCTCGCCGGCGTCGACGATCACGAGGTCGCCGATCTTGAGTTGCGAACCGGGGACCTCCTCTTCGCCGGTGGAGGTGCGCCTGCGGGCGACGGTCTCGGTCTTCGCCTTGCGCAGCGACTCCGCCTGCGCGCGGCCGCGCCCTTCGGCGACGGCCTCCGCGAGGTTCGCGAACAGCACCGTCGCCCAGAGGAAGAACGCGACGGCCCACGCGAACACCGAGGGCTTCGTGATGGCGAGCGCGGTCGTGTACACCGACGCGATCCACACCACGAACACGACGGGCTGTCGGATCTGGGTGCGCGGGTCGAGCTTGCGGACGGCGCGGGGCAGGGCCGAGCGGATTTCTTCCCAATTCACTGGGTGACCTCCGAGATCGGTGCGAGCGCGAGGGCGGGGACGAAGGTCAGTCCGGCCACCAGGACCACGACGCCCACGGTGAGGCCCACGAACAGTGGGCGGTGGGTGGGAATGGTGCCCGCGGTGGCGGGCACGGGGTGCTGTCGCGCGAGTGTGCCTGCGAGGGCGAGGATCGCGACCATCGGCGCGAACCGGCCGAGCAGCATCGCCGCGCCCAGCGTGTAGTTGAACCACGGGGTGTCGACGGCGAGGCCGGCGAACGCGCTGCCGTTGTTGTTGGCCGCGGATGCGTAGGCGTACAACACCTCCGACAGGCCGTGCGCGCCGGAATTGGTCATCGCGGCGACGCCCTGCTCCTGCACGACGGTGGCCGCGGTCCCGACCAGCACCAGCGCGGGCATCACGAGGATGTAGAGGGCGGCGAGGGTGATCTCCTTGCGGCCGATCTTCTTGCCCAGGTACTCGGGGGTGCGGCCGACCATGAGGCCGCACAGGAACACCGTCAGGACGGCGATGCCGAGCATCCCGTACAGGCCGGAACCCACACCGCCGGGGCTGATCTCGCCGAGCAGCATGTTCACCAGCGCGGCGCCGCCGGCGCCGGGCGTGAGGCTGTCGTGCGCGGCGTTGACGGCCCCCGTCGACGTACTGGTGGTGGCGGTCGCGAACAGGCCGGTGCCCCACTGGCCGAACCTCAGTTCCTGGCCCTCGAGGGCGGCGCCCGCGGCGCGCGACGCCGTGCCCTGGCCGCCCAGCTGGGAGCCGATCGAGATCGCGGTGGAGACGGCGAAGATGATCGTCATCGAGCCGAGGATCGCGTAGCCCTGCCGGTGGTTGCCGACCAGGTTGCCCAGCATGCGCGGCAGCGCGACCGGGATCAGCAGGATGAGGAAGATCTGGAAGAGGTTGGTCGCGGCCGTCGGGTTCTCGAACGGGTGCGCCGAGTTGCCGTTGAAGAAGCCGCCGCCGTTGGTGCCGAGGAGCTTGATCACCTCCTGGCTCGCGACGAGGCCGCCGGTGAGCACCTGCTTCTGGCCGTCGAGTCCCACGATCTCGTGTCGCTGCCACAGCGTCTGGACCACGCCCTGCGCCATGAGGATCACCGCGCCGATCACGGCGATCGGCAGGAGCACGCGCAGCGTGATGCGGGTGAGGTCCACCCAGAAGTTGCCGAGCCGGTCGGTGCGGGAGCGGACGAAGCCGCGGATCAGCGCTACGGCGACGGCGATGCCGACGGCCGCGGACACGAAGTTCTGCACCGCGAGGCCGATGGCCTGTGCGACCAGGTTCATCGCCGTCTCGCCGGAGTACCACTGCCAGTTGGTGTTGGTGACGAAGGAGATCGCGGTGTTGAGCGCCTCGTCGAAGCGCCACTGCTTCGGGTGGAAACCGGGCAGCAGGCCCTGCGCGAGCAGCAGGCCCGTGAGGGCGATGATGCTCACCGCGCTGAACGCCAGCGCCGCGACCGCGTAGACGCGGTAGCCCTGCTCGGCCTCCGGGTCGGCGCCGACGAGGCGGTAGACCACCTTCTCGACCCGCCAGTGCCGGGGCGTGGTGACGACGTGCGCGAGGTAGTCGCCCAGCGGGCGGTACGCGATCGCGAGCGCCGCGACGAGCGTGCCGATCGTCAGCAGCCCGGCGAGAGTACCGCTCATCAGAAGCGCTCCGGGCGCAGCAGGGCGTACAGGAGGTACGCCAGAGTGAGGATCGTCGCGGCGAGGGCCAGCGCGTTGGAGATGTCCATGGGGTCCACCAGACCACCGGGAACGACGGTTCTCGCGCGGCGTTAACGGCCCCCATGCGGGTCTTGACGCGTTCTTAGCGGATGATGTTTCGGTGACTCACGACCCAGCCGCCACCGCGGACACGACCCCGCAGCGGGTGCCCGCCGAGGTCTGGGTGCTCGTGGCCGCCAGCTTCGTGATCGCCCTCGGCTACGGCGTCGTCGCGCCGGCCCTGCCCGCCTTCGCCCGCACCTTCGACGTGGGGATCGGCGCCGCGTCCGCCGTCGTCAGCGCCTTCGCGATCATGCGGCTCGCCTTCGCGCCCGCGACCGGGCCCCTGGTGAAGGCCTTCGGCGAACGCTGGATCTACATGGCGGGACTGCTGATCGTGGCGGCGTCGACGCTCGCGGTGGCATTCGCGCAGAGCTACTGGCAGCTGATGCTCTTCCGCGGCCTCGGCGGCGTCGGCTCGGTGATGTTCACCGTCTCGGCGATGGGGCTGATGATCCGCATCGCGCCCGCCGAGATCCGCGGCCGGGTGAGCGGCGTGTACTCGTCGAGTTTCGTTCTCGGCGGCATCTGCGGTCCGCTACTGGGCGGCGCCCTCGTCGGGTTCGGCCTGCGCGTGCCCTTCGTCGTCTACGCGATCGCCCTCGTGGTGGCCACGCTCGTCGTCGGGGTCGCGTTGCGCGGCAGCACGCTGGCGGGCCGGGAGGAGGCCTCCTCCGAACCCGGTACGACGGTTCGCGAGGCCCTCGCGGATTCCGCCTACCGGGCGGCGCTGTTCTCGTCGGTGGTGTTCGGCTGGGTTTACTCGATGCGGGTGTCACTGCTGCCGCTGTTCTTCGCCGCGGTGCTCGACCAGCCCGCCGCGATCGCCGGGTACGCGCTCGCCGCGTACGCCGCGGGCGACGTGCTGGCCATGTTCCCGGCGGGCCGCGCCTCCGACCGGTACGGGCGCAAGCCCTTCATCATCACGGGCATGCTCGTCATCGCCGCGGGCACGCTGGCCCTGGGCTTCACCGATTCGGTGCTCGTCGCGTTCCTGGTGACGGTGGTCGCCGGCATCGGCACGGGCCTCGTCGCGCCGACCATGCAGGCCACCCTCGCCGACGTCCTCCAGGGGAAGGGGCGCAGCGGCGGTGCGCTGTCGGCGTATCAGATGGCGCAGGACGCGGGCACGATCTCCGGCCCGCTGCTGGCCGGCGCGATCGCCCAGTACCTCGGTTTCACCTGGGCCTTCGCCATCACCGCGGCGCTGTGCGTCGCCGCCGCGGGGGCGTGGCTCCTGGCCCGCGAGACCCGCACCGTCGCGAAGGTCTGACATCGTTCGGAACCGTCACCGATGTCCTGATAGCGAACTGTCACCCCTGTCCTGAGACATCACGTGCACGTGTTGCGTGACACTCGGATTCTGTCCACTTCGGACAGCGTGTCCGAACCGGTCAGAATCCGAGTGCCGGGGGAAGCGGCACCGTCGGACTCGAGGACCGGGCGCGGAGGCACCGTCGGACCGGGAACGGGAGACTACTGCCAGCTGGGCAACCAGAGCTCGAGGCGCCACCACCACATGGGGATGGGCGCCGCGGTGAGGATGGGCCAGAGCCACGCGAAGTCGAGCACCACGATCGTGGCGTAGATGACCACGAGCCAGCGGCCCAGCTGCAGGCGCTCGAAGCCGAAGAACCGCGCGCGGCCGTCCAGCCCGAGCACCTCGCGGCAGATCAGGGCGATCATGATGCAGAGGAAGGGCATGAGGGTCAGCGCGTAGAAGTAGTACATCTGCCGGTCGAGGTTGAGGAACCAGGGCAGGTAGGTCGCGAAGTACATGGTCACGGGCGCGGCGTAGGCCCAGTCGTGTTTGACGAACATCTTCCACAGCGCCCACAGCAGCACCGGGACGGCGATCCACGTGAGCGCCGGCGTACCCACTGCCATCACTGCCCGGACGCACGGGCCGTCGCCGCACATCCCGCCCGACTGATCGGCGGTGTAGTGGTAGAGCATCGGGCGCAGGCCCATCGGCCAGGTCCACGGCTTCGACTCCCACGGATGGTGGTTGCCGGCGGAGTTGGTGAGGCTGTCGTGGAACTGCAGGACGCTGTCCTCGTAGTAGAACAGCGAGCGCAGTGCGGCGGGCACCCAGCCGAAGGTGCCGCTGTCGCCGATCTGGTTGCCCACCGCGTACCGGTAGACCGACGTCTCCGAGGTGAACCAGGCCCAGAAGGTGCCGAGGTAGATCAGCACGGGTAGCACCCCGAGCGACATGCCGGACGGGATCAGGTCGCGCAGGATCACCCCGCGCCAGGGTCGCAGCACGCCGTACTGCCGCCGGTTCGCGACGTCGAAGGCGAGCGAGAGCGCGAGAATCCCGATGAGGAAGTAGATGCCCGACCACTTCACCCCGCACGCCAGGCCGAGCATGACCGCCGCCGAGAACCGCCACCAGCGAAAGCCCAGACGGGGGCCGTACAGCGAATCCGTGATCCGGCCCTCGACGGCGGCGCGGTGCAGGCGTCCGCGCATCTGGTCGCGGTCGACGAGGATCATCGAGAACGCGGCGAAGCCGAAGAACACGAGGAAGATGTCGAGGAGCGCCACCCGCGAGGACACCATGGTGAGCCCGTCGCAGATGAGGAACAGGCCGGCCAGGCCGCCGATCAGCGTGGACCGGGACAACCTGCGGGCCGCCCGGATCACGAGGAACACCAGCAGCGTCCCGCACACGGCCGACATGAACCGCCAGCCCAGCGGTGTGTAGCCGAACATCCACTCGCCGATGGCGATCATCCACTTGCCCACCGGCGGGTGCACGATCAACCCGAATCCCGGGTTGTCCTCGATCCAGTGCCCGCCCGTGAGCACCTGCCAGCCCTGCGGCGCGTAGTGCTTCTCGTCGAACACCGGGGTCTGCACGGGAGCGCTGCCGATGAACCCGTTATTGCTCGGTGTGCCCAGGTAGAAGAACCGGGTGGCGGCCGCGACGGCAGTCAGGAGCAGCGTCACGGTCCAGCCGAAACCGCGGTCGGTCGCGCCGAACACCGCGGGCGGCAGTGTCGGGCCGGGACTGACGACGTCGCGGTCGGCGTCGGCTGCAGGGGTGGCCACGGCTGTCACGCGACCCATCGTAGGGTGTCAGTCGTGGGAGCTGAGGACGCGCGCGGTGTGCTGATCGTCGCCGGGGTGCCGATGGGCAACCCGGGTGATGCCACGGCCCGGCTCGTCTCCGCGCTCCGAACGGCCGACGTGATCGCCGCCGAGGACACCCGCCGGGCGCGGTCGCTGGCCGCCTCCCTGGACGTCGAGCCGCACGGCCGGATCCTCAGTTTCTACGACCACAACGAGGCCGGTCGCATCCCGCAGCTCCTCGCTGCGCTCGCCGCCGGCGAAACCGTCCTGCTCATCACCGACGCCGGCATGCCCTCGGTGTCCGACCCCGGATATCGCCTGGTCGCTGCGGTCGTCGAGGCCGGCCACAGGGTCACCTGCCTGCCCGGGCCGTCGGCGGTCACCACCGCGCTGGCCCTGTCCGGGCTGCCCGTCGAACGGTTCCTGTTCGACGGCTTCGCCCCGCGCAAGTCCGGCGCCCGCAGGGCGTGGCTGCAGGAGCTCGTGACGGAGCGCCGCGCCGCGGTCTTCTTCGAGTCGCCGCACCGCCTCGCCGACACCCTCGCCGACGCCGCCGAGGTCCTCGGATCCGGTCGACGCGCCGCGGTGTGTCGCGAGCTCACGAAGACCTACGAGGAGGTGCGGCGCGGCACGCTCGGCGAGCTCGCGGCCTGGTCGGCCGACGGGGTGCGGGGCGAGATCACCGTCGTGCTCGCCGGCGCCGACCCCGTCTCCGCCGACCCCGCCGACCACGTGGCCGCGGTCCTGCGCCGCGTCGACGCGGGGGAGCGCCTCAAGGACGCGTGCGCCGCCGTCGCCGCGGAGACCGGGGCGTCCAAGCGTGAGCTCTACGAGGCGGCGCTTGCGGAGCGGCGCTCGGGTCCCGACCACTGAGCGAGGTCGCGGAGGCTCAGGCGGCACTCGCGGAGCGGCGCGCCGGACCCGACTGAACCACCGGCCGTGTCAGGATCAGCCGGAGCGCCCCGACCACGACGATCCCACCGACCGCGAGGTCGAGGTAGTGGCACGCCATCGCGCCGAGGTAGGTCGGCCCGCCCCACGCGTTCACGGTGAAGTTCGGGTCCAGACCCGCCAGCACCTGGACGCCCGCCCGGAACGCGGCGAAGACCAGCAACGCAAGCAGTGGCGCCGCGAGCACGAGCCGCGCCGGCGTGGGTGCGGGCGTGCGGGGCGGCCACCGTCGGGCCCGGACACCGAGGACGAGCAGCGCACCGACCACTGCCACCACCGCGTGCTGCGGCCACGCCGCGGTCCAGGGGACGAACCCCGCGACGTGCGGATCGCGGTGCAGGAAGAGGTAGCCGCCGAAGGCCAGTCCGGCGGCGAAGGCCACCGCCAGGAGGGCCGAGAATTGCCGGACCACGGGGCTGCGTACGTCGATCATGGTCCCACCGTGCCGCGCCGGGTCGCGCGTCGGCATCACCCGTGCGGGGGAGATCCCGTCAGGGCCGGAAACCCACGATCGACGCGGCCTTGTCGAGGCACTCGCGCCACTCCGCGTCGGGCTCGGAGTCGATCGTGATGCCGCCGCCCACTCCGAGCCGGAGGGTCCCGTCCCGTGCCTCGACGGTGCGGATCGCGACATTGAGATCCAGACCCGTCAGCGGATGGTCGATGCCGATCGCGCCGCAGTAGCTGCCGCGGGTGTGCTTCTCCCAGTGAATGATCCGATCGCGGGCGGCGATCTTGGGCGTGCCGGTCACGGAGGCGGGCGGGAAGGTCGCGCCGAGGAGCTCCCGTCGGGTGGTCCCGGGCCGCGGCTGCGCCGTCACCGTCGAGACGAGGTGCCAGACGCCGGGCGCCGGTTCCACCCGCAGCAGCTCCGGCGTCCGGACGGTGCCGGTCGCGGCGACCCGGCTGAGGTCGTTGCGCACCAGGTCCACGATCATGACGTTCTCCGCGACGTCCTTGACGCTGGCCCGCAGGTCCTCGGGCCGCCGGTCCGCCGGCAGCGTGCCCTTGATCGGTCTCTCGGTGAGCAGGCCGTCGCGGTCGGTGAGGAAGGTCTCGGGGGAGAAGGAGGCGATCGCGCCCCAGTCACCCTCGAGGTAGGCGGCTTTCCCAGGTCGGGTCGCGGCGGCGATGTCGGCGAACATCTCCAGCGGGTCGCCGGTGAGGACGCCGTCGAAGCGCGTGCACACGTTCACCTGGTACACGTCGCCCGCCCGGATCGCCTCCTGGCAGGCGAGTACCGCCGCCCGGTGCTCGCCCCGATCCGGGGGTGACCAGCGGGCGGCCCATGGTCCTGCCCGCGGCGGCGAATCCGGCACCGGGAAGGTCGGATCGGTGCAGGTCCAGCGCCCGCCTGTGTCCAACAGCAGCAGCGGACCGGGGTCGCCGCCGACGACCTCCGGCACGAGCCGCGACTCCCCGGTGACGTCGGGATAGCCGACGATGCCGAGCCACGGCGCACCGTCGGGTCCGATACCGGGGCGGAGCGCGGGCTCCGGGGCGATCACAGCGCGAAGGCCACCCCAGCCACCGAGCAGCGCGGCGGGACGATGGCCGCGATCCCGCAGCGCCCGCAGCATGTCGACCGGATGCACCGCGCCATCCTGTCATGCGCCCGCATCGGCCGAATGGGGGACGGATGTCGGGGAGAAATAGGGAATTCGCCTGATGTGCGCAGCGGCGCGAGACGGAAGAGTGCTTCGTGGCAGGCGGATCCTCTCCCACCCGATCCGCCCGCCACCCACACCTATGAACCGCACCCGCACGACGAGGAGGAGCGATGAACCCGGTGATCGACGGCGGTACCGACCTGGGCGGTCGGCTGACCTGGGTGCACGTGACGCACGGTGATCTGAGCCAGGTCCGCTTCTACGCCGGGGGTGAGTTCGCCGGCACCGCCGCGGACGCGCCGACCGCGGAGACCGAGGTCATCGGCGTCGACTACGACGTGGTCTACGTGCGCTACGGGCGCGACATCGCCCGATTCCGGCTGGACGAGTCCGGCGCGGTCGTCGCTCTCGACGCGGTTCCCGACTCCGGCGTCGGGCCGCGGGTACTCGGGGTGGCCGCTGAGATGTCGGCCTGAGCGGCGCCGCCTCCGCGACACGCCGGGTCGCCGCCGCTCCGGCGGACGTTTCAGCGCGCATCCGTGTAGTCCGTCACGCTGCGTAGTCCGTGGCCCGCCGATGGTCTCGGTCGGCGATCTTGCGATCGATCGCCGCGACGACCTTGGGGAACTGGTGGAAGACCTGCTGGTAGGAGACGCGGAGCACCTCGAAGCCGAGCGTCTGCAGCACGAGATCGCGTTCTCGATCGGTCTCGATCGCGTCGCCCGCGTGATGCTCCTCGCTGTCGCACTCGATGACCAGGCTCCGGCCGACCAACAGGTCGACGTGGCCGACGCCGGGGATGAACACCTGCGTGCGGCACGGGAGCTGTGAGCGGCGCAGGTGCAGTCGCACGTGCGTCTCGGTGCCCGACTCGGCCGCGCCGTCGACGCCGGCGAGTGCTCGCGCGACACGACGTGGCTGCCCGCGGAGCAGCCCGGCGAGTTCGCCCGGCTGGAAGACTCGTCGATGCAGGAGCGAGTCGAGCACGGCGGTGAGTTCGTCGCCGTGCACGCAGTCGATCACCGCGAGGAGTGCGGTCGTCGGATCATCGATGGCGCCGATCGGTGCGCCCGGCCCACGAACCCCGCCCGCGAGCGCCGCCTGTGGAGGGATCCTGACTTTCCACAGGGGACCGTCGGGCCGTTGACCGGCGTGCCGAAACGTGCTTGCCGGACTCGGGGAACGCACCGATAAGCTGACCCCACCATGGCTGCAGACAAGGCGTTCTTCCTCACCACCGCGATCGCGTACCCGAACGGTGTTCCGCACATCGGGCACGCGTACGAGTACATCGCCACGGATGTGATCGCGCGGTTCAAGCGCCTCGACGGCTTCGACGTGTTCTACCTGACCGGCACCGACGAGCACGGTCTGAAGATGCAGCAGACCGCGGCCAAGGAGGGCATCGAGACGAAGGCCCTCGCCGACCGCAACGCCGCCGCCTTCGAGGCGCTGCAGCGCGCCGTGGGGTCCACCTTCGACCGGTTCATCCGCACCACCGACGCCGACCACTACGAGGCGTCGAAGGCCATCTGGGAGCGGATGGCGGCCAACGGCGACATCTACCTGGGCAAGTACTCGGGGTGGTACTCGGTGCGCGACGAGGCGTACTACGCCGAGGACGAGACCACCGTCACCGAGAACGGTGTCCGCGTGTCCACGGGCACCGGCACTGAGGTGGAGTGGACCGAGGAGGCCTCCTACTTCTTCAAGCTCTCCGCCTACCAGGACAGGCTGCTCGCGTTGCTGGAGCGCGAGGGCGGCTACCTCGAGCCGGCCACCCGCCGCAACGAGATCGTCAGCTTCATCAAGGGCGGTCTCAAGGACCTCTCGATCAGCCGCGACACCTTCGACTGGGGCGTCCCCGTGCCCGGCGACCCGGAGCACGTCATGTACGTGTGGGTCGACGCGCTCACCAACTACCTCACGGGTGCCGGCTACCCCGACACCGATTCGGAGCAGTTCGGGAGGTTCTGGCCCCCGAAGCTGCAGATCATCGGCAAGGACATCATCCGCTTCCACGCCGTCTACTGGCCGGCGTTCCTGATGAGCGCCGGGATCGAGCTGCCCGAGCGGGTCTTCGCCCACGGCTTCCTGTTCAACAAGGGCGAGAAGATGAGCAAGTCGGTCGGCAATGTCGTCGACCCGCACGCCCTCATCGCCGAGTACGGCCTCGACGCGCTGCGCTTCTTCCTGCTCCGCGAGGTGTCCTTCGGCCAGGACGGCAGCTACAGCCACGAGGCGATCGTGGGCCGGATCAACGCCGACCTCACCAACGAGCTCGGCAACCTCGCGCAGCGCTCGCTGTCGATGATCAACAAGAACTGCGCGGGCATGGTCCCGTCGCCCGGCCCGCTCACCGAGGCCGACGATGCCCTGCTCGCCAAGGCCGACGGCCTCCTGGCGGTCGTGCGCCGCCGCGTCGACGACCAGGCGCTGCACCTGTACCTGGAGGTGATCTGGGAGGTCCTCGCCGACACCAACCGCTACTTCTCCGCGCAGGAGCCGTGGAAGCTCAAGGCGAGCGACCCGGACCGCATGGCGACGGTGCTGTACGTGACCGCCGAGGTCGTGCGACAGGTCGCGCTGCTGCTGCAGCCGGTGATGCCGGAGTCGTCGGAGGAACTGCTCACGCTGCTCGAGCAGCCGAAGGACGAGCGGACCTTCGAGGCCATCGCCACCCGGCTGCGGCCCGGCACCGCACTGCCCAAGCCGCAGGGCGTCTTCCCCCGCTACGTCGAACCGGAGTAGCGGGCGCCTACGGGTTCTTCGCCAGGATCGTGTACTGCGCGGCGGCGGTCTGGACGGCGTCGAGCGCGGTGTCGGTGGAGAGGGAGAAGACGTAGCGTCCCACCTGGCCGCTGCATCCGACGGTCCCGTCGTCGGTGTACTGACCGCAGTTGACGGTGAGCAGGCCGGCGGGCACCGCGACCGGCGTGGTCTTGGTGGGATCGGCGTGGCTCCGGCGGTCGGCGAGCAGCTTCGCCGCCGCGGCCGTGTCCCGGGCCCGGAAGACGACGGTCTTCCCCTGTCCCACGGCGTCCACACCCGCCGCGCGGTACATGTCCGCATCGGAGACGTCCTCGACCCGCAGCACGAGCCCGGCGAGGTCGTAGTAGTTGTTGGCGATCTCCTTCGCATAGATCGGCGGGTTCGCCTCGTAGACCGTGCGGGCGAGGATGCCGCCGTCGTCGCTGGGCAGCGTCTGCACCGACGAGACCGGGGTCGGCTGGAACCGCTGGACCTTCGGCACCTGCAGCGCGTAGGCCTTGGAGACGAATCCGGTCGCCTCGCCTGTGGTCGGGGCGGTGCCGCTGACGTTGATCACGAACGGGCCCTCGGCACGGTACGAGTCGACGGTGCCGGGCTTGAACTCCGTCGCGAACACCCCGTCGATCCCGACGATCCGCCGCTGCGATCCGGCGCCCGCCTCGACCGCGTCGAGCGCCTTCGCGGCGGTCGCGGCGTCGTCGAACCGGTACAGCCCGACGCGCAGCGCGACCGTCGGCTTCTCGAGCTTGTCGCCGCGGGTCGTGGTCATGCCGACGTGCATCTTGTTGCGGCTGAATGCCGATGCGGTCGCGTCGGGCACCCGGTCGGAGAGGTTCAGCCCGTCGAGGACGGGGTAGGAGCGCAGCGCGACCCCGCCGATCTTCAGGCGCGGGTCGACGTCGCTGACCTGGATCAGCGCGTCACCCATGCGGTTTCCCTCGACTATCCAGCCGCCGTCCGTCGACGACGGTGGGATGTCTCGCAGCGTGGTCGGGTTCTGCCCGACGTCCAGTCCCGTCGGGATGACGGGGCCGGGCGAGTTCCCGGCGCTGTCACTGGCGATGCCGGGCACCGTCGTGCTGCAGGCCGTGAGGGTCGCAGCGGCGAGTGCGAGGGCGAGTGCTGGAACGACGCTGCGCTTCACGGCCTTCGATCCCTACGGGTTCTTCGCGAGGATCGTGAACTGGGCCGAGATCGCTTGTTGCGACTCCGCGAGGCTCTCGCCGCCGGCGGTCGCCGCCCACCGGCCGACCGCGACGGCGCAGTTGAAGGTCTGCGTCTCCCGGCGCTCGGTGCACTGCGCCTGCGGCAGAGCCGTGGGGGAGGCGGCGGCCACGTGGTTCTTGTCCGCGCGGGTCGTGGACACCAGCGCTGCGGCCATGTCGGTCGCGGCCGCGGCGTCCCGCGTGCGGTAGACGATCGCAGCGCCCTCACCGACCAGGTCCACGCCGGCCTTGCGGTAGATGTCCGCGTCCGAGATGTCGCGGATGCGGTGCAGCATCGCGTCGAGGCCGTAGTAGGCGTTGGAAAGGCTGCTCAGCGCGCTGGATTGCTGCATGAGGGTGCGCGAGAGGATCCCGTCCTTGTCGCCCGGCAGCGACTGGATCGAGGCCACGGGCGTAGGGCTGAAGCTCTTGACCTTGGGGATCTCGAGTGTGTACGCCTTGGCGACGAACTTCGCCGCGTCGTCCGTGGCGGGGGCGGTCCCACTGACGTTGATGACGAACGGGCCCTCGACGCGGTAGCTGTCCACGGTGCCGGGCTTGAACTCCGTGGCGCTGACGCCGTCGGTGCCCGTGATCGGGATCTGCCGCTGCCCGGCCGTCGCGGCCTTGATCGCCGCGAGCGCCTTGGCCGCGGCGTCGGGGGTGTCGAAGCGGTACAACCCGATGCGGGTGGCCACGGTCGGGTTGTCGAAGGAGTCGCCGCGCGTGGTCGTCATACCGACGCGCATCTTGTTGTCGTAGAAGGCGTTGTAGGTCGCGTCGGGAACCCGCTGCTTGAGCTGGATGCCGGTGAGTACCGGGTAGGACCGCAGCCCGGCACCGCCGATCTTCATCCGCGGGTCGACCTCGTTGACCTGGATGAGCGCGTCGGCCATCCGGTTGCCCTCGATGATCCAGGCGTTCTCGTTCGACGGTGACGGGACCTCCCGGATCGTGGTGGGGAACCGTCCGACGTCGAGTCCGGCGGGAACCGCGACCGTGCTGGGTGCGGCGCTGCTGTCGGACACGGTCGGGGTGCCGCCGGTGGTCGTGCTGCAGGCCGCGACCAGGGCGGCGCAGCCGACGACGAGACCGGTCACGAACTTCGAGCTCATCTGTTCTCCTCTTCGAAGGGGCTGATGCGATCAGATCAGCCGCCGCTTCGTCTCCGCTTAACACCGGATTAAACATGGTCTGAAGAGACGCGGTGCGGGGACTACCGGAACAATGGGCGGCATGGGGAAGAAGAAGCCGCCGCCTCCGCTGCCCGATCCGCTCCCGGGCCTCGTCGACGCGCACACGCACCTCGACGGCTGCCGCGCCCGCACGCCCGAGGCCGTGCGGGAGCTGGTCGATCGGTCGGCGTCCGTCGGCGTGGGCCGGGTCGTCACCGTCGCCTGCGATCTCGAGCAGGCCCGGTACGTCATCGACGCGACCCGCTGGGACGATCGGGTCTTCGCCGCGGTGGCCCTGCATCCCACGGATGCGCACCAGCTCGAGGTCGACGGTGCACCGGAGGAGCTCGAGCGGCTCGCGGCCGATCCGCGGTGCGTGGCGATCGGGGAGACCGGGCTGGACTGGTACTGGCTGGGCAAGCGCGAGGACGTGGCCACGCCGGCGCAGCAGCACGCGGCGTTCGAGTGGCACATCGACCTGGCCAAGCGCCTGGGCAAGCCGCTGATGATCCACAACCGCGAGGCCGACGCCGACATCCTGACGGACCTGGAGCGCTTCGGCGCCCCGGAGACCGTGATCTTCCACTGCTTCTCCGGCGACGCTGCCATGGCCCGTGAGTGCGTGGACCGCGGCTACGTGCTCAGCTTCTCCGGCACCGTCACCTTCACCAACGCGACGGCGCTGCAGGAGGCGGCGCGCCTGGTTCCCGACGATCAACTACTCGTCGAGACCGATGCGCCGTATCTCACACCCCACCCGTACCGGGGTGCCCCCAATGAGTCGTACTGCATCCCCTACACCGCCCGATTCCTCGCTGACCTGCGCGGAGTCGCTCCCGAGGAGGTCGCGGCGGCCACCACGGCGACTGCGGAGCGTGTGTTCGGCGCCACATTCGCGGCGTCGAAATGAACAGAAGCTGGCACGCCACCCACTTCTCCGTTACCGTACTGTGATGTAACGGCGACCGAAACGTCGCCGACCGCCGTACCCGGCAGCCCATCCGCAGTACCCGTAGGGAAGTCACCAGTGCCTGAGTTCGACGCAGACGACAACTCCACCATGGTGGATCAGCCGACCGCCCACTCCCGCCGAGGTGCCTTCGCCCCCACCGGGGAGCGCACCGCGGAGTTCGACGTCACCCGGGTCTTCGCCCGGTTCAGCGACCTGCACGAGAAGACGGTCGACCTCGAGGTCGACCGCGAGATCATCGACCTCGAGGCCGAGGTCTACGGCGATGAGGCGGCGGAGGAGGCCGAGAACCTCACCCACCTGGCCGACGAGGTCGAGCCCCTTCCGTCCCTCGAGGTCTACGACGAGGACGACGAGGTCGAGCCGGCTCCGTCCCTCGAGATCCTCGACGAGGACGACGAGGTCGAGGCTCCTGAGGTCGCAGCCGACGACGCCAAGGGCGGCGTGCTCGGCGGGATCAGCACCCGCCTGGAGAACACGCCGGTCCGCGCCGTCACCGGCGCCATGCTCGTGGCCCTGATGGCCGCCGGCGGCACCGCCGCGGCGCTGTACCAGGACGTCACCGTCACCGTCGACGGGCAGGCCCGCGAGGTCTCGACGATGAGCCGTTCGGTGAAGTCCATCCTGGAGTCCGCGGGCATCGACGCCGGCGCCGCCGACAAGGTGACGCCGGGCCTGAACGAGTCGGTGGCCTCGGGCCAGCCGATCTCCGTGCAGCACGCCCGTGACATCGCGGTCAACGTCAACGGCGCTGTCCGCACGGTCAAGACGACCGACCTCACGATGGGCGCAGCCCTCGCCGACGCCGGCCTCGGCGACGCCAAGAACTTCGTCTCGCTGCCGCTCGACGCGCAGGTCCCGCTCGCGGGCGCCGCGGTGTCCGTGACCACCCCGGTCGCGGCCACCGTCATCGACGCCGGGAAGACGGTCCGCGCGGACGCGGCCGGGCGCACCGTCGGCGAGTACCTGGCGAAGATGGGCGTCCCGCTGATCCAGCAGGACACCGTCACCCCGAGCGCGAACTCGCGGGTCACGCCGGACATGACCATCAAGGTCAGCCGCAACCGGGTCTCGGACGTCACGGTCACCGAGCCGTACACCGCGCCGCCGAAGAAGGTCGACGATCCTAAGCTGACCAACGGCAAGACCCAGATCACGAACCCGGGCAAGCCGGGCACGCAGAGCGTGCAGTACCGCGAGAAGATCGTGGACGGCAAGGTCGTCTCCCGCGAGAAGATCGCCTCGAAGATCCTCGACGCGGGCGTCGCCGGCGTCACCGCCGTCGGCACCGCGCCGGGCGCGCCGTACGTGGCGCCGGGCTCCGTGTGGGACCGCCTCGTGCAGTGCGAGTCCACCGGCAACTGGGCCATCAACACGGGCAACGGTTTCTACGGCGGCGTCCAGTTCGATTACGGCACCTGGCTGCGCCACGGCGGCGGCAAGTACGCGCCCCGCGCCGACCTCGCCACCCGCGAGGAGCAGATCGACATCGCCCGCAAGACCCTCTCCGCGCAGGGCTGGGGCGCCTGGCCCGCCTGCTCGTCGCGCCTCGGCCTGTCCGGCAACTCGGAGTAGCTCGGTAGAGTCACACCGGTGACCGGCGCCGACTTCAAGAACAAGGCACGACTGCTCGGCCCCGCGGAGATCCGCGCGCTGGCCGGGCAGTTGTCCGTTCGCCCCACCAAGACCTTGGGGCAGAACTTCGTGCACGACCCGAACACGGTCCGCAAGATCGTCGCCGCGGCGGACGTCCGGCCCGACGACATCGCCCTCGAGGTGGGCCCGGGTCTGGGATCGCTGACGCTGGCGCTGCTCGACGCCGCCGCCGCCGTGACCGCGATCGAGATCGATCCGGTTCTCGCGGAACAACTCCCGAAGACGGTGGCCGACCGCGCGCCCGAGCTGGCGGGGAACCTCACCGTGATCGGCGAGGACGCGCTCAAGGTCTCGGGTTCGCAGGTCTCCGTCGCGGGATCCCCGACGGTGCTCGTCGCGAACCTCCCGTACAACGTCTCCGTCCCGGTGCTGCTGCACCTGCTGGCCGAGGTCCCGACGCTGCGCACCGTGCTGGTCATGGTGCAGCTGGAGGTGGCGGACCGCCTCGCCGCCGCGCCGGGCTCGCGGGTGTACGGCGTCCCGTCGGTCAAAGCGGCGTACTACGGGCGCGTACGCAAGGCCGGCACCGTCGGGCGGGCGGTGTTCTGGCCCGAGCCCAATGTCGAGTCGGGGCTGGTACGGATCGACCTGCACGGGCCGGACGGTCGCGCCGATGTGGACCGCGCGCAGCTCTGGGCCGCCGTGGACGCCGCCTTCGCGCAGCGTCGGAAGACGCTGCGCGCCGCCCTCGCGGGCTGGGCCGGATCTCCCGCCGCGGCGGAGGAGATCCTGGTCGCCGCGGGCATCGATCCGCGGGAACGCGGCGAGAAGCTGGGTGTGGAGCAGTTCGCCGCGCTCGCCGCCGCGAAGTCCGCGGCCGGACCACGGTCGCCGGCACCGTAGTCTGGAACGCGTGCTCTCCGTGGTCCCGACGCCCCTGACCGTGCGTGCGCCCGCCAAGGTGAACCTCCACCTCGGGGTGGGTGACGTGCGGCCCGATGGTTTTCACGAGCTCGTGACGGTGTTCCAGGCGCTGTCGCTGCACGACGACGTGACCCTGACCCCGGCGGACGAGCTCTCGTTGCACGTCACCGGCGAGGGCGTGCGCGACGTGCCGACCGACCCGACGAACCTGGCCGCCAGGGCCGTGGTAGCCCTCGCCGAGCGGTACGACCGCGACCCCGCGATGCGCATCGACATCGTCAAGGGCATCCCCGTCGCCGGCGGTATGGCGGGCGGGTCCGCGGATGCCGCGGCGGCGCTGCTCGGCGCCGCGACGCTGTGGGGGCTCGAGGTCACCCGGGACGACCTCGACGAGGTCGCCGCGACGCTGGGCTCCGACGTCCCCTTCTCGCTGCACGGGCACACCGCGCTGGGCACGGGCCGCGGGGAGCGGCTGATCCCCGCGCTCGCGCGCGGCGAGTTCCACTGGACCCTGGCGCTGGCCCGCGAGGGCCTGAGCACGCCGGCGGTGTACCGCGAGCTCGACCGGCTGCGGGAGGCGGGGGCCCCGCCGCGCGCCGGCAGTCCCGACGAGCTGCTCGCCGCCGTCGCGTCGGGCGACCCGCACCGGCTGGCGCCGCTGCTCGCCAATGATCTGCAGGCGGCCGCGCTGTCCCTGCAGCCGGGCCTGCGCCGCACGCTGCGCGCGGGCATGGAGGCGGGCGCGCTGGCCGGCATCGTCTCCGGCAGCGGCCCCACCTGCGCCTTCCTCTGCGCGAGCGCGGACGATGCCGTCGACGTGGGCACCGAGCTCGCCGGCGCGGGGGTGTGCCGGACGGTGCGCGTCGCCTCCGGTCCGGTGCCCGGCGCCACCGTCGTCCCGTAGTCCGTGCGGACCCGGGCCCGACGGTGCCGGGCTACTTCGCGGCGCCCGCGCAGGCGGTCAGCACCGCGGTGATCTGCTGGTCGATCGGGGCGCGGAAGGCGGTGTAGGCGTCGGCGGCGCCGGGTGCGATCTGCCGGGCGCCGGCGACGAGCTCCTTCTCGGCGGTACCCACGGTCTGGAGTGTGGACTGCACGGTCTGCAAGCCGCCCGGGATGAACTGGATCACGGTGCACACGAATCCGGTCAGCGGATCCGCGGGCGCGGCTGCTGCGGGCTTCGCCGCCGGTTTCGGGGCGGCCGGCTTCGCTGCGGCGGCGGGCTTCGCCGTGGGCTTCGGCGCCGCCTTCGCTGCGGGCGCGGGCGCGGGATGCGGCGCGGGGGCGGTGCCGTGCGGGGCGGCGAACGCGGTTCCGGGGAGCAGGAGGGCGGTGCCCGCTGCGAGCGCAGCGGCGGCGGAGGCGACACGGAGGCGGATCATCGAATCTCGGTTCCCATCTTGTGGTGGCGGTGCGAATGGCACTCGGGGTGAAGGTATCCGACTGTGCTCGATGTTTCGGTCGCCGTCGACATTTGTGGTCGGGGTGCTCGAAAACACCGGCCGTTCGGCCAGGTTCCCTCGGAAAATGCTGTATCGCAATCGCTTTCACGCAAGACCGCAAACCGGTATGGAGCTGCGGATTCAGACGGAATCCGCCCGAATGTCTGTCCGGTTCCGCGATCGGATTGTGCGGCGCGAACAGAATTCGCCGGCGGTGTTGGCGGTGGCCGACGAGGACGCCGGGATTCGTGCGGAACCGGCTCTTGTCATATACCCCCTAGGGGTATAACGTTCGGTGTGTCAGATACCCAGCAGGGGTATCAGCTACCGAGGAGGATCCGATGGACGGCGGCCGGCGGAAGCGGCGCTCGATGAACCCGGCGGCACGGCTGGCGGTCTACGGCGCCGGGCTGGTCGTGGCCTTCGGCGGTGCCTACGGCCTGGCCGGCGCTGTGGTGCCGGACAGCGTGGTGGCGCAGTGGAATCAGGAGAGCGGACAGATGAACGAGCATGCGGGACACGGCGGGGCTACCGGCGAGACCGGGACGGCGGTGCCGAGCCTCAAGGGCGTCGCGCTGAGCGCCGAGGGACTGACGCTGTCGCCGGTCGCCGCGCCGCGGGGCGTCGGGGAGGCGGGCGTGCTGAGCTTCCGGATCGAGGACGCTGCGGGCGCCCCTGTCGCCGCGTACACCACCACCCACGAGAAGGACCTGCACCTGATCGTCGTGCGGTCCGACGGGCGGGACTTCCGGCACGTCCACCCGACGCTCGACCGGGAAACGGGCACGTGGTCCGTGCCGTGGAGCTGGGCCGAGGCCGGCTCGTACCGCGTCTACGCCGATTTCGCCCCGGCCGTCGGCAACGCGGTCACTCTCTCGCGCACGGTGGACGTCGCGGGCACCGTCGAGCCCGCGGATCCCGCGCCTACGCGGACCGCGCAGGTCGACGGGTTCACCGTCACCCTCGACGGCGACCTCGTCGCCGGTGCGTCGAGCCCGGTCGAGTTGCGCGTGACCCGCGACGGTGCGCCGGTCACGACGCTGCAGCCCTACCTCGGCGCCTTCGGGCACCTCGTGGCGCTGCGCCAGGGCGATCTGGCCTTCCTTCACGTACACCCCGAGGGGGACGCGCCGAAGCCGGGCGAGACCGGCGGACCGTCGATCTCCTTCCAAGTGCAGGCGCCCACGGCGGGTCGCTACCTGCTGTACCTGGACTTCCAGGTCGACGGTGCCGTCCGCACCGCGAGCTTCGTGGTCGATGCCGCGGGAGCGGGATCGGCGCCGATCGCCACCCCGCCGGCCGCCGATCACAGCGGCCACTGACCCGAGAACGCGACGAGGAGGAATCGACCATGAGCAGCACCGAGGCCGCTACCGGCGGATCACACGTCGAACTGGACATCGGCGGCATGACCTGCGCATCGTGCGCGAACCGGATCGAGCGCCGGCTCAACAAGATCGAGGGTGTGAGCGCCACGGTCAACTACGCCACGGAGAAGGCGAAGGTCACCGCGCCCGACGGCGTGGACGTGCAGCGGATCATCGACGAGGTCGCCGAGACCGGCTACAGCGCAACGCCGTCCGGGCCCGCGGCGCCGTCGGCCTCGGGCGGCGAGAAGCTCTCCCCGGCCGACCGAGAACTGGAGTCCCTGCGCACCCGGCTGATCGGCGCCGTCGTGCTCGCCGTGCCCGTGATCGCCACGGCGATGGTCCCCGCCCTGCAGTTCACCTACTGGCAGTGGGCATCGCTGGCGCTCGCCGCGCCCGTGATCCTCTGGGGCGCATGGCCCTTCCACAAGGCGGCCTGGACCAACCTCAAGCACGGCACGGCCACGATGGACACGCTCATCTCGATGGGCACGCTGTCCGCGTTCCTGTGGTCGCTGTACGCGCTGTTCCTGGGGACCGCGGGGGAGCCGGGGATGGTGCACCCCTTCAGCTTCACGCTCGCGCCGTCCGCCGGTGCCGCCAACATCTACCTCGAGGTGGCCGCGGGTGTGACGATGTTCATCCTCGCCGGGCGGTACTTCGAGAAGCGCTCCAAGCGCCGGGCGGGCGCGGCGCTGCGCGCGCTGCTGGAGCTCGGCGCGAAGGAGGTCTCGGTCCTGCGTGACGGGGCCGAGGTGAAGGTCCCCGTCGACCTGCTCGCGGTGGGCGACGAGTTCGTCGTGCGCCCCGGCGAGAAGATCGCCACCGACGGCGTGGTCGTCGCCGGTAGCTCGGCCGTCGACGCGTCGATGCTGACGGGGGAGTCCGTGCCGGTCGAGGTCGGTGCGGGAGACGCCGTCACCGGCGCCACCGTGAACGCCGGTGGGCGCCTGGTGGTCCGGGCCGTGCGCGTCGGATCGGACACGCAGCTCGCGCAGATGGCGCGACTCGTCGAGGACGCGCAGACCGGGAAGGCCGAGGTGCAGCGCCTCGCCGACCGGATCTCCGGGTTCTTCGTACCGATCGTCATCGCGATCGCCGCGATCACGTTGGGCGGCTGGCTGGGCGCGGGTTTCCCCGTCGCGGCGGCCTTCACCGCCGCGGTCGCGGTCCTGGTGATCGCCTGCCCGTGCGCGCTCGGCCTCGCCACCCCGACGGCGCTGCTCGTCGGCACCGGCCGCGGCGCCCAGCTGGGCGTCCTCATCAAAGGGCCGGAGGTCCTCGAATCGACCCGGCGCGTGGACACCGTCGTACTCGACAAGACCGGCACCGTGACCACCGGGCGGATGACCCTCGTCGACGTCGTGGCCGAGCCGGGCGTCGAGGCGCAGGACGTGCTGCGGTTCGCCGGCGCGCTCGAGGACGCTTCCGAGCATCCGATCGCGCAGGCCATCGCGGCGGGCGCTCGGGAGAAGGTCGGAACGCTCTCGCCCGTTGAGGGATTCGCGAACGTCGAGGGACAGGGCGTGCAGGGCGTCGTCGACGGCCACGGCGTGATCGTGGGCCGCGAATCGCTGCTCGCCGACTGGGCGCTGACGCTGAGCGACGGTCTCGCGGCGACCAAGGCCGCGGCCGAGGCCCGCGGCGCGACCGTCGTAGCAGTCGGCTGGGACGGCGCGGCGCGGGGGATCCTCGTGGTCTCCGACACCGTGAAACCGACCAGTGCGCAGGCGATCCGGGAATTGCGAGCTCTCGGCCTGACTCCGGTGCTGCTCACCGGCGACAACGTGGCCGCCGCCCGGCACATCGCCGCGCAGGTGGGTATCGACGAGGTGATCGCGGAGGTCATGCCGCAGGACAAGGTCGATGTGGTGACCCGACTGCAGGCGCAGGGCCGCGTGGTCGCGATGGTGGGCGACGGCGTCAACGACGCCCCCGCGCTCGCCGCCGCCGACCTCGGCCTGGCGATGGGCACCGGCACCGACGTGGCGATCGAGGCCTCGGACATCACCCTCGTCCGCGGCGACCTGCGGGCAGCGGTGGACGCGATCCGCCTGTCGCGCAGCACCCTCCGCACCATCAAGACCAATCTGTTCTGGGCCTTCGCCTACAACGTCGCCGCGATCCCGGTGGCCGCCCTGGGCATGCTCAACCCGATGCTCGCCGGTGCGGCGATGGCCTTCTCCAGCGTCTTCGTGGTGGGGAACAGCCTGCGGCTGCGCGGGTTCCGCAGTACGGCGGAGAGCGGCGCAACCGAGAACCCGAATCCTTCCACCACTTCCACTGATCGAGAGGACACCGCCGACATGAGCTGCTGCAGCACGAACTCCAGCGGGCCCGAGGACATCCGGCTGGGCGCCGCACCCACCACCGCGTCCGCGGACGACTCCACCACCTGCCCCGTGATGGTGGGGAACCCCGTGGTCAAGTCCACCGCCGAGGCGCGCGGCCTGTTCCGCGACTACGACGGCGAGCGGTACTTCTTCTGCTGCCCCTCGTGCGCCCCGAAGTTCGACGCCGATCCCGCGAAGTACGCGGCGAACGTCGCCTGACGCGCGGCAGAAGTCGCCGCTCCCCTCAGAAATCGCCCCGCCCCGCGTGTATCCGCGGGGCGAGCGAAGATACCTGCGGGGAGCGGCGATTTCTGCGGGAAGGGGAGAAATCGGCGGCGGCCGGATGACCGCCGCGACTCTCAGCCCTCCAGCGACTCCGACAGCTCCAGCCAGCGCAGTTCCTGCTCGGCCAGCTCGTCCTCGAGGGCGGAGATCTTCTTCATCTCGTCGGCGAGGCCGGCGTAGTCGCCCTGGTCGTGATCGGCCAGGGCGTTCTTCGCCTTCTGGATCTGCTCGCTGAGCTTGGCCATCCGCCGCTCGACGGCGGTGACCTCCTTCTGCGCCGCCCGCAGCTCCGCGCCGCTCAGCCCCGACTCGGGCGCGGTCACCGTCGAACCGGAGGAACCGGACACGGAGGCCGAGCCGGCGCCGCGCTCGGCACGCCGCAGCGCCAGGTACTCGTCGACGCCGCCGGGCAGGTGCCGCAGGCGCCGCTCGAGGATGGCGTACTGCTGGTCGGTGACGCGCTCGAGGAAGTAGCGGTCGTGGCTGACCACGATCAGTGTGCCCGGCCACGAGTCGAGGAGGTCCTCCATCGCGGCGAGCATGTCGGTGTCGAGGTCGTTGGTGGGCTCGTCGAGGATCAGCACGTTCGGCGAGTCCAGGAGGATGAGGAGCAGTTGCAGGCGCCGTTTCTGCCCGCCGGAGAGGTCCTTGACCGGCGTCGAGAGCTGGGCCGACGCGAAGCCCAGCCGCTCGAGCAGCTGCGACGGGGTGAGGTCCTGCGCCTTGGAGCCGCTGCCCACGGTGAAGCTGGTGGCGAGGTTCGCCAGGACCACGCGGACGGGGTCGTTCCAGTGCTCTTCGAGCTCGTCGAGGCGCTGCGTGAGTGTCTGGACCTTGACGGTCTTGCCGCGCTTGACGGTGCCGGACGTGGGCTCGGTGGCACCGTCGATCAGCCCGAGCAGGGTCGACTTGCCGGCCCCGTTGACGCCGAGGACGCCGGTGCGCTCGCCGGGGGCGATGCGCCATTCGACGTCGCTGAGCACCTGCTTCTCGCCGTACGAGACCGAGACATCGAGGATGTCGACCACGTCCTTGCCGAGCCGCGAGACGGCGAGCGACTGCAGCTCCGTCTTGTCGCGGATCTCGGGGACGTCGGAGATGAGGGCGTTCGCCGCGTCGATCCGGAACTTCGGCTTGGAGGTGCGGGCCGGAGCGCCGCGACGCAGCCAGGCCAGCTCCTTGCGCGCGAGGTTCTGCCGCTTCTGCTCGATCGACGCGGCCTGCCGGTCCCGCTCGACGCGCTGCAGGATGTACGCGGCGTACCCGCCCTCGAAGGGTTCGACGATGCGGTCGTGCACCTCCCAGGTGGCGGTGCACACCTCGTCGAGGATCCACCGGTCGTGCGTCACCATGAGCAGGCCGCCCTGGTTCGCGGGCCAGCGGGTCTTGAGGTGGCCGGCGAGCCATTCGATGGCCTCGACGTCGAGATGGTTCGTCGGCTCGTCCAGGATCAGCACGTCGTGCTCGCCCGCGAGGAGCTGCGCGAGCTGCACGCGGCGGCGCTGCCCGCCGGACAGCTCCCCGAGCCGCGCGTCCCACGGTAGGTCCAGGAGCAGGCCGGAGAGGATGTCGCGCACCTTCGGGTCGCCCGCCCACACGTGCTCGGGGGTGTCGCCGACGACCGTGTGCCCGACGGTGTCGCCGTCGTCGAAGAGGTCCGTCTGGGTCAACACGCCCACGCGGACGCCGCCCCGTCGGGTCACGCGTCCGGAGTCGGGCTCGCGCGTACCGGCCAGCATGCCGAGCAGGCTCGACTTGCCGTCGCCGTTGCGGCCGACGATGCCGACCCGGTCGCCCTCGTTGACGCCGAGGGACACCGAATCGAAGACCGTCTTGGTCGGGTACTCGAGGTGCAGCGCATCCGCGCCGAGAAGATTCGCCATCGCCGGTCCAGATTACGCGGGCACCTGGCATACTGATTTAGTTGGATATGCGACCAATCGCGAGGAGTGAGCTGTGAGCGACGCCGAGATCGTCACCACCGTGGTCGGGGGCACCGGCCACATCGAGCTGAACCGTCCGAAGGCGCTCAACGCGCTCACGAGCGACATGGTGCATGCGATCGACGAGGCCCTGCAGGCCTGGGAGTCCGACGATGCCGTCGCGCGCGTCCTCATCACCTCCGCCTCGCCCAAGGCCTTCTGCGCCGGCGGCGACATCCGTGCCATCCGCGATCAGGTCGTGGCGGGGGAGGACTTCACGCCCTTCTTCCGCGACGAGTACGACATGAACCTGCGCCTCGCCGAGTTCCCCAAGCCGGTGGTCGCGCTGATCGACGGCGTGAACATGGGTGGCGGCGTGGGTGTCTCGATCCACGGTTCGCACCGGGTGGTCTCCGAGAAGGCGCTCATCGCGATGCCCGAGGTGGCCATCGGCTTCCTGCCCGACGTGGGTGCCACCCACATCCTGGGCCGGCTGCCGAAGGGTGTCGGCGAGCTCATGGGCATGACCGCCGCGCGGATCGGAGCCGGAGACGCGCTCGCCGTCGGGCTCGCGACGCACTTCGTGCCCTCGGCCGCGATGGCCGACGTGAAGACGGCCCTGCTCGCCGGCCGCGACCTCGACGTGGTCCTCGCCGAGTTCGCCGGCCCGGCCCCCGTGCCGACGCTGCCGCTCGACGCCATCGCCGAGGTCTTCGGCCTGGGCGCGGTGCCGGAGATCCTCTCCGCGCTGGCGACCACCGAGGGGGCGTGGGCGGACACCGCGCGCGAGCAGCTGTCCACAGCGTGCCCGACCTCGGTGTTCGTCACCTTCGGCCTGATCCAGGAGTCCCCGAACCGCACGCTGGCGCAGTGCCTGGCGGAGGAGGCCGTGGTCGGCGCGCGCCTCGTGCGTCGCCCCGACTTCGTTGAGGGCATCCGCGCCGTCCTCATCGACAAGACCCGCGACCCGAAGTTCTCGCCCGCGTCCGTGAACGATGTCGACGAGTCCGAGATCGAGACGATCCTCGGCAGTTGATCAGCCGCGGCCCGCTGCGGCCGCGAGGAAGTCGCGCAGCGCGATGCTGTCGCGGAGGTAGCGATCGTAGGGGAAGTCCCTCTCGGTGAGGGCCTTCTTCAGTTGTGCCGCATAGTCGTTGCTCGACGCGTGGAACAGCTCGGCGCCGTCGTCCGTGAGGCGCACGAGGCGCCGCCGGGCGTGTGCGGGATCGGGTTCGACGGTGACCAGTCCCTCCGGCACCAGCGCGGTCAACATGCGGCTCACGGCCGCATCCGAGACGAGCATGGCCTGTGCGAGTTCGTGCTGCGTGGCCGGCTGGATCTCCTCCAGGGTGCCGAGCAGTCGCATCCGGCTGTAGCTCGGCGCCCCGCGCTCGCCGTGCTCGCGGGTCACGATGCCCAGCAGCATCGTGATGTGGCTCAAGACGTCGCCCAGGCCCTCGGTGGGTTCGCTCATGATTGGAATCCTACCTGAGTCTTGACGACTTAATATTAACTTGTTAAGACTGATGTCATGAACACATCGACGCAATACCTCATCCACTCCGCAACGCCCGTGCTGTTCCCGGTCATCGCCGTGATCGGGGCGTCGATCCGTTCGGCGCGCCGCCCCGGCCGCCGGCTGGAGACCTGGCAGCGCTGGTGGCTCACCTGGGCCGGTGTCGGCGCCGCCTGGGTCGGCATCAGCTTCCTCGTCGCGCCGGACATGATGGCGCACGAGATCGGCTTCCCCATTGGCAACCCCTTCCAGTTCGAGATCGCCTTCACCAATCTCGGCTTCGCGGCCATGGCTCTCGTCCTGGCGTTCCGGTACCCGGAGTTCCGGCTGATGTACGGCGTCGGGTACGCGATCTTCCTGTGGGGCGCGGCCTTCGGGCATCTCTTCCAGTGGTTCGCGCACGGAGATCATCAGCCGGGCAACACCGGCGGGATCCTCGTCGTCGACATCATGGTCCCGGCGGTGATCATCGTCCTGGCGCTGCTGGACCGACGACGCGGCGCACCGTCGAAGACGGTGGCGGCGCATCCGCCGACGGGCGCGACCTCGATCGCATGAGGACGTCGGTTCGGCGACTATGAAAACGTGACCGCCAGCGCCATATCGGACACATGACCGATATGGCACTGGCGGTCACGATTGCACAGTCGGCTGTGGCCGCCCGGACGTCAGGCCAGTCACAGTCAACTGGCTATGTACGGCGAGGCCAGTTCTCGTGAGGATGGATCCCATGATCGTTTCGTGGACCGCGATGGCGGGAATGGTGGTGACGGCGTTGGCCATGGTGCTCACGCCCGGGCCGAACATGATCTACCTCGTCTCCCGCAGTATCAGCCAGGGGCGCACGGCGGGCCTGATCTCGCTGTCCGGCACCGCCGTCGGCTTCGTCGTCTACCTCACGCTGGCCAATGTCGGGCTGGCCGTGGTGTTCGTGGCCGTGCCCTGGCTGTTCATGGGGTTCAAGGCCGCGGGAGCGCTGTACCTCGGCTACCTCGCCTGGCAGGCGCTGCGGCCCGGCGGGCGCGGGCTGTTCGAGACCACCGACCTACCGCGGGACTCGAACGCCAAGCTGTTCCGCATGGGGCTGGTCACGAACCTGCTCAACCCCAAGGCGGCGATCATGTACCTCGCGCTGATCCCGCAGTTCATCGACCCGAGCCGTGGACACACCACCGCGCAGGGCTTCCTCCTCGGCGGCGTGCAGATCACCGTGTCGATGCTGGTCAACGCTGCCATCGTAATCGCGGCCGGCGCGGTGGCCGCTCTGATCGCCCGCCGTCCCGAGTGGGCCGTCTGGCAGCGCCGGATCACGGGCACGCTGCTCGGCGCCGTCGCCCTGCTGTTGGCGCGCGAGGTCCCGCAGCGGGCTCGAGTCTGACCGCCGCGAAATGTGCGGTCGTTCGTACTCATGATCGTCGAGACGAACGACCGCACATTTCGCGTCAGCCCATCTGGTACGTGCCCGTGGCGCTCGCGACCAGCACGTCGCCCGACTCGGAGTACATGTCGCACCGCACGTGGCTCGTCTTCCGTCCCGTCGACAGACGGTGGGCGCGTACCCGCAGCCCGTCCTCGATGAGCGGCGCGATGAAGTTCAGCGACAGCGACGCGGTCACCCCGCGCAGCTTGTCCGGCACCGGGCGTCCGGCCCAGGCGGCCACCATCACGCCGATGTCCGCGGCCGCGGCGATGAGCCCGCCGTGCATCATCGTGCCGACCGTCGTCAGGTCCGGTCGGTACGGCACAAGGAGGGTGGCGGCACCGTCGGAGATGTCCTCCAACTGCACGCCGAGCAGCGCGACGAAGGGTGAGGCCGGCACGAACTGCTTCATGATCTCGGAGCCGTCGGCGGCGCCGGCGTCGAGCTGGTCGGGGGACACGGTCATCTTGATCTCCTAGGCTGACTATGAAAACGAAATATGACTAGGATAGTGTCATGGAATCGCTCCTGGCGGAACCCGTTGACAAGCGTCGCCGGCGCACCCGCTCGGCGCTGCTCGATGCGGCGCGCGTGCTGTTCGCGCGTCCCGGTGGCTACCGCGGAACGTCGGTCGACGAGCTCGCCGCGCAGGCGGATATCGCCCTGACCAGCATCTACTCGAACTTCCCCGGCGGAAAGGCCGACCTTTACGCGGTGCTCGCGTGTCGGGTGGGTAGTGAGCACGTCGATGCGATGGCCGCTGCGGTCGCCGGCGCAAGAGGCGAGGAGGCCGCGCGCCTGGCCTTCGACGAGTACCTCGACTTCCATCGTCGCGAACCGATCGCCTTCCGACTGCTCGGCCTCACCGACGTGCACGGTGAGGACTCGGAGACTGTGCGCGCCGCACGCGCCGAGGTCCGCGGCTACCTGGCCCGCGCTCTCGACGTCGTGATTAACGCGGTCGGCGAGCCCGCAGACACCGCGCGGGCGGAGGTGGTCCAGTGCTGGGCCGGCATCAACGGGCTGCTCGCCCTTGCCGTTCGCGGCCTGATCGACTCCGCCGAGGCCGACGATCTCATCGATGAGGTGCGGCGGCGGTGCGCCGCGAATCTGGGGACGGCGCTCAAGGCTTCGGTCGCGAACCCGCGTACAGCACGAGTTCGTGACCGCAGTGTCGCGAGCTACGAGTAGTCGTAGAAGCCCTTGCCTGCAGCGACCCCGGTGCAGTCCGTGTCGATGTAATTCTCCTTGAGTAACGCAGCGAGCGCCCGGCTGGTCAGTGACGAAATCGCCCCATCGGGTGTACGTTAACCGCATGCGGGCATCCATAGTGATAACTTCACTTCTGGTGCTGTCAGGGTGTGGAAGCCGTGATGTCGAGCCCATCACGTGTGCGGTCGGATCGCAGGTTGCCGGGGCGCACTGTGTCGCAGACATTCGCGAATCCACGGGCTACGACAAAACGGGCCGCAGCGCGCCCGACCTGATCCGATTCGAGTGCCCGGGAAAGCCGTTCTCTGAATGGACGATCTCGCTGTCGCGGTCGGTCGACAGCGCCGAGATCGTCGACGGACGAACTACGAGCGCTTCAGGCCTGACGCCATGGGCGGCGGATACGATTCCGGTCGCCAATACGCCACTGCCGAAAGAACTCTTCTTCGTGCAGCAAGCCGTCAAGGAGTGGAAAGCCGTGATGGCCCGCGAGGATCCGACGACGCGCTGGACGGTCAAGTCCACGGACTCGGGCTTCACGGGCACTCAGTTCCGACGCCATGGCATGGGGCGCGCGTATCGGCTGATCGAATACTCCGTCGCGCGGAGTGTGGCTGGTCCCGCTGCGAAGATCCAGGTCCGCGTGTGGCAGGCCACCGTGTCGCCTCTGGTTCCCGTTTCCATGACCGACGAGGAACGTCGCACGCACTGCGGCTGACCCCGCCACAGGCTGTTGCAGGCTAATCCGCCGCGGCGACCAGCGGCTGGAGCGTAAGAGTGGGGTGCTCCTTCTCGATGTACTGCAGCCGCCACTTGTCGGAGAACAGGGCGAGGAGGGCACCGTCGTTGCGCTCGAAGACCTCCACGCCGCGCTGCAGGTTCAGCTCGTCCGCGCTCGGCGAATCCGTCCGCCGCGCAACGGAGTAGCCGAGGTTCTCGACCTGCACGTCGACATTGAACTCCGTCTTCATCCGGGCGACCACGACCTCGAACTGCATGGGGCCGACCGCGGCCATCACAGGGGAGGCGTCGCCGCGGACGTCGTTGCGCAGCAACTGGACCACGCCCTCCGTGCCGAGCTGCTCGATGCCCTTGCGGAACTGCTTGTACTTGCCGGCCGAGTCGGCGCGGACCACGGCGAAGTGCTCGGGCGCGAACGAGGGGATCGGCGGGAACTGGACCTTGGCACCGTCGTACAGGGTGTCGCCGGGGGCGAGGGCGTTCGCGTTGACCAGGCCCACGACATCGCCGGGGTACGCGGTCTCGACGGTCTCACGGTCACGGCCGACGACCGTCATCGCGTACTTGGTGGCGAAGGGCTTGCCGGTCTGCGCGTGCTGCACGACCATGCCCCGCTCGAACTCTCCGGAGACGATCCGCATGAACGCCAAGCGATCCCGGTGCGCCGAGTCCATGCCGGCCTGCACCTTGAAGACGACGGCGCTGAACGGATCGGTGACCTCGCGCTCCTCGCCGGCGATGCTCTCGCGCGCTGCGGGCGGCGGCGCGAGCTCGACGAGCGACTCGAGAAGCTGGCGCACACCGAAGTTCAGGATCGCCGAGGTGAAGATCACCGGCGAGGTCTGGCCGGCCAGGAACATCTCCTGGTCGTGGCTCTGCCCCATCTCGGTCATGAGCTCGGTCTCCTCGACCGCCTCGGCCCACACATCGCCCTCGCGGTCCAGGGCGGCATCGGTCGAAAGGTGTTCCTCCGGTGCGATCTTCGCGCCGCCGGCGGTGCGGGTGAAGTGGACGTACTCGTCCTTGCGCACGTCGCGGAGGCCACGGAAGTCGCCTGCGATGCCGACGGGCCAGAACAGGGGAGTTGGCGTCAGGCCGATGCGCTCGGAGATCTCGTCGAGCAGCTCCAGTGGGGTGCGACCCGGGCGGTCCCACTTGTTGATCACGGTGATGACCGGGATGCCGCGGTGCCGGCACACCTGGAACAGCTTGAGCGTCTGCGGCTCCAGGCCCTTCGCGGCGTCGATGAGCATCACCGCCGCGTCGACAGCCGTGAGTACGCGGTAGGTGTCCTCGGAGAAGTCGGCGTGGCCGGGGGTGTCGACGAGGTTGATCACCGACGGCTCGGAATCCGCGGCCGCGCTGGAGGAGGTGTAGTTGAACTGCAGCGCCGTCGAGCTCACCGAGATGCCGCGGGCCTTCTCCATCTCCATCCAGTCGGAGACCGTCGACTTGCGGCCGGACTTGCCATGGATCGCGCCCGCCTCGTTGATCACCCGGGCGTGCAGCGCCAGGGCCTCTGTCATCGTGGACTTACCCGCGTCGGGGTGGCTGATGATGGCGAAGGTGCGGCGGCGGGAGACCTCGTCGGCAATGGAACTCACGAGCAGCCAGTCTACCCGTCCGCGCAGGTAGACCCCGCCACGCCCGTCGCCCGAATTCTGTCAGTGGGTCGCTCTACTCTCGGTGTCATGACGAGTCGGGGGACGAGTCGCCGGAGGGGGAAATCTCATGTCGAGAGCCGAAGACGCGCCGATCAGGCAGTTGTCAAGTGCCACTAGACGTAGTTGTCTAGTGTGGGCTGGACGCGTACCGTGACAACGCGAGACGACATGGTGAGAAAGATCCGAAAGGCGACGCGAGAAGCGGGGTTGACGTGGGATCTCGAACGCGAGGGCGGCCGGCATTCGATCTACTCGCTCGATGGGCTGCGGATCCCGATCGGTCGGCACCCCGGCGAGGTCGGAAACCGCTACGCGGAGATGGTCTATCGGCAGTGTGAGCCCAAGCTCGGAAAGGGGTGGTGGCGGTGAAGATCACGGCCACGATGAGTCGCGACGGCCGTTTCTGGCTGGTCCACGTTCCCGAGATCGACCAGTACACGCAGGGGCGGAACCTCAAGGAGGCCGCCGAGATGGCGCGCGACCTCACGGCGACCTGGCTCGACATTCCTCTTGATCAGGTCGACCTGGTGGGGACGACGATCGAGCTACCGGCACCGGTTCGCGTTCACCTGGACAACGCTGAGGAGCAACGCCGCGTCGCCGAGCAGGCGAATCGCGTGGCCGCGCGGGAGAGCCGCGCCGCGGTCGCCGATCTGCGGGCAGCGGGCCTCACCGTTCGTGACATCGGCGCGGCCATCGGACTGTCGCACCAGCGGGTTCAGCAGTTGCTCACGTCCGAGATCGGCGGGGCATCGAGCAGGTAGACCACGTGGTCCGGCGGGTCGACGGGGTTGTCGGGCGGGATGTCGACGTGTCCCACGAGGGTGAAGCCGGCCCGTTCGAGGGCCCGCCAGGAACGGCGGTTGCCGGCCGCGACGGCCACGACCACCCTGTCGCCGCCCAGCTCACCGAAGATGGTCGAGCACATCGCCGCGATCATCGCCGTGCCCAGGCCGCGTCCCGTGGCAGCGGGGGAGCCGATGAGGTAGTCGATGCCCCAGTCGCGGGGGCCGAGGTCGACGATGGTGCCGACCGCGACGGTCTCGGGCTCGTCCGGGTAGTCGATCCAGCGTTGCCGCTGGATCAGCCCGAACGGGGCCCCGGCACCGTCGGCCTCGGTTCCCGCGCCGCCGTCGACCCGATCGGGCCCGCTCGCTCCGCTCCCGGCGCCCAATGCCAGGAAGTCCAGCGAGGGCTCGGCACCGTCGACGGACGGCCCGAAGTCGCGCTCGACGGCCTCGAGGGAGGTCTCGTGGTTCCACCACCGCCGATTGTGCGACTCGCCGAGCCACGCCGCGAGGAGACCGAAGTCCTCGCGGGTGACCCGGCGGAAGGTGATCACCAGGCGTGCACCGTGTTCTGCGCGGCCTCGAGGCCGTCGCGGATGAGCAGCTCGACCGCGTCGGCGGCGTTGGTGACCAGGAGCGGCACCTCGGGCTTCTCGGTCTTGGCGAAGGGCTTGAGCACGTAGTCCGCGGGATCCTGCCGGCCCGGCGGCCGGCCGATCCCGGCCCGCACGCGCAGGTAGTCCTTCGTGCCCAGGTGCTGGGTCAGCGAGCGCAGGCCGTTGTGCCCGCCCTCGCCGCCGCCGCGCTTGAGCCGGACCAGACCGAAGTCGATGTCCAGCTCGTCGTGCACGGCGATGACGTCGGTCGGCTCGACCGAGTAGAACCGGGCCAGCGCGCCCACCGGCTCGCCGGAGAGGTTCATGTAGGACTGCGGCTTCGCCAGGTACACCTGGCGGCCGACGAGCCGCGCGCCCGCGACCTCCGCCCCCGACTTCTTGTGCCGGGAGAAGGAGGTGCGGGCGCGCGATGCGAGCTCGTCGACCACGTCGAAGCCGATGTTGTGCCGGGTCCCGGCGTACTTCTCGCCGGGGTTGCCCAGCCCCACGACGATGAGTGGCCGGTCGGTCATCGAACTACTCGGCAGCCTCGGCGGCGGCCTCGTCGGCCTCGTCGGCGGCGGCCGCGATCTCGGTGACGTTGACGACCAGGGCGTCGGCGTCGGTGAGCACGGAGACGCCCGCGGGCACCTCGAGCTGACCGGCGGTGATCTGCGTGCCGGCCTCGAGCTTGTGCACGTTGACCACGATGTTCTCGGGGATGCTCAGCGCGTCGGCCTCGATCTCGACCTCGTTGAGCTCCTGCGCGACCTGGGTGCCGCCGGCGGGCTCGCCCTCGACGACGACGCCGACGGACACGGTGACCTTCTCGCCCTTCTTGATCACCAGGAGGTCGGTGTGCTCGATGTAGTTGCGCAGCGGGTGCACGACGACCTGCTTGGTCAGCGCGAGCTGCTCCTTGCCGTCGATGTCCAGGTTCAGCACGGCGTTGACGCCGTCCTTGCGGAGGATGGCCGAGAACTCGCGGGCGACGACGGTGAAGTGCTGCGGGTCGGTGCCGTGGCCGTAGAGCACGACGGGCACGAGGCCGTCGCGGCGGGCGCGGCGCGCGGCGCCCTTGCCGAACTCGGTACGGACGGTGGCGACGAGCTTGTTGGTGTCAGACATGATGCTCCTGTTGCGGTGTATCGGCCTCGACGATGTCGAGGCGGCCCGCACTGCATCGCTCGCGGGATCCGCGGGGAGAAGTGCCGCTCGCGTCGATCACGGCGGCCGGGGCCGCCCTCGCCGAGAAGGTCGCAGGAGAGTCTACCGAACGCCCCGCTCAGGAGTGAAATCGAAGTTTCGCCGTTCCGTCATGTCCAGTTCGTGCGGCGTCCACGCCACATCGGCACCATCGACCCCGTGAACAACTTCCCGCTGTGGTCGCCGCAGGACGTCGCCGAGCGTTTCGTCGATGCCCTGGGCAGCGGCGACTACGAGATCGCCGAGCAGCTCCTGGCGAAGAACGTGGTCTACCGGCGTACCGGCGGCAGGCCGCTGCGGGGCCGCGCGGCGATCGCGCGGCACTTCCGCTGGCACGCGCGCACGCGGGTCGCCATGCAGGCGGTCCTGCTCGCCTCCGAGCAGTCCGACGATGCCGCGCTCACCGAGCGCGTGACCGCCCTCGTCTACGGACCGTTGTGCTTCCAGTTCCGGGTGCACGGCACGTTCGAGGTCGACGGGGGCCGCATCGTCGCGTGGCGCGACGAGGCCGACGTGCGCGACGTGGCCAAAGCGGTCGCCCGGGCCGTCGCCGGCGCCGTCTACGCCCCGGCGCGGCCGACCCTTCCGCGCGCCGCGGTGTGACGGGAAGCATCCGACCCCGGCCCGGCGTTGCACCCAGCATGACGACTCTGGGCAGGTTGGGAATCTGGCGCGGCGCCACGCAGGTCGACGGTGCCTTCGCCGATCGGGCGGAACGATTGGGCTACGGCACGGTGTGGCTGGGCGGGTCGCCGGGCGGCGACCTGGCGGTGGTGGATGCCCTGCTGGAGGCCACCGAGAACCTGGTGGTCGCGACGGGCATCCTCAACATCTGGCAGGACGACGCCCGCTCGGCGGCCGCCGCCTTCCACCGGATCGACAAGCTGCACCCGGGCCGGTTCGTGCTCGGTATCGGCGCGGGCCACCGCGAGGCCACCGCCGATTACCGCACCCCCTACCAGGCGCTCGTCGATTACCTGGACGTGCTCGCCGCGGAGGGCGTGCCGAAGGAGCAGACGGTGCTCGCGGCCCTCGGACCCAAGGTGCTGCGGCTCGCCGCCGACCGCACCGCCGGGGCGCATCCGTACCTGTCCACGCCCGAACACACGCGGCAGGCCCGCGAGATCCTCGGCGTCGGGGTGCTGCTCGCGCCGGAGCAGAAGATCGTCCTCGACGAGGACGACGCTCGCGGTCGGGCGACCGGGCGGCGCACCGTCGAGTTCTACCTGGGCCTGCGCAACTACGTCGCCAACCTGCGCCGTCTCGGCTTCGACGATGCCGACCTCGCGAAACCGGGCAGCGACCGCCTCGTGGACGTGCTGGCCGTGCACGGCGACGGCGACGCCGTTGCGGCGGGCGTTCGAGCCCATCTCGACGCCGGTGCCGACCACGTGGCGGTGCAGGCGCTGGGCGACGATCCGTGGCCGGCGCTCGAGGCCGTGGCGCACCGTCTGGCCTGAGTTCCGCCGCCCGGACTCCGCGTGGATGGGGCACGATGATGCTCGTGGATCTCAAAGCCGAAGCTGCCGCTCATCTCATCGACTTCACGAAGGAGTCCTTCACGTCGGACGGCGTGACGCACGACCTGTACCGAAAGGGAACGGGACCTGCGGTGATCGTGATCGCCGAGATCCCCGGCATCACCCCGAAGGTGCTGGACTTCGCGCGCAAGGTCGTGGACGCGGGGTTCACTGCGGTGCTGCCGCACCTGTTCGGCACGCCCGGCCTGGACGCCGCGAACCCCAAGGCGATCGGCTATGCCGGGACGGCGAAGAGCATGGCCAAGCTCGCCGGCTCGCTGTGCGTGAGCCGCGAGTTCACCATCCTCGCGACCGGCAAGTCCTCGCCCGTGGTGACGTGGCTGCGCGCGCTCGCCCGGAAGGAGCACGAGCGCTGCGGAGGGAAGGGCGTCGGCGCCGTGGGCATGTGTTTCACCGGCGGCTTCGCGCTCGGCATGGCCGTCGACGACGTGATGCTCGCGCCCGTGCTCAGCCAGCCCTCGCTGCCCTTCCGGCCCATCCCCGGCACCGGCCGCACCATCGACATCTCGCCCCAGGACCTCGACACGGTGAAGGTGCGGTGCGCCAAGCAGGGGCTTAAGGTCATGGGCCTGCGGTTCAAGAGCGACTTCATGGTGCCCGGCGAGCGTTTCGACTTCCTGCGCGAACAGCTCGGCGACGGCTTCATCGCCGTCGAACTCGACGACGCCGACGCCAACCCCGACGCCCTGACCCCGCCGCACTCGGTGTTGACGGAGCACCTCATCGACGAGCCCGGGCAGCCCACGCGTCGGGCCCTGGACGATGTGATCCAGCTGTTCCACGACACGCTGGTGTGAGGGCGCAACTCGCCGAAGCGGGTCGCCTGGGCTGGATAGCGGGAGATACCTAACCCGATGTCCACCACGTGGGGGCGACCTCTGCTGGAGGCAACTGGGAGATGTCACTGTCGTCGAGCCGCACGGTTACGCCGTGGGCGGGGCTCGCGTCGATCGTCAGCGTGTTCCATCTCGCACCGGTATCGCTGCCGCCGCGATACCGGTGCCTTGTCAGCAGTTGCTGAACTCGGGCCGTGACCGGAACTCGGAAGGTTCCGGAGGAGGTTGCCATTGTGACCGATGCCGATTGGTGGCGTTCGCCCACAGATTGAAACTCTCCGTGGAGCGATTGCCAGTACTGCGATCCCTGTGCGACGAGTAGCTCCACGATCTGCCGGATCGTTGCGTCATCCACCGTGCGGTCGTCAGTAGGAGCGGGATCCACCCTCGTTGCGCCCAGAGGGATTGGGGGCGTTGAGGAAGCTGGCGCCCGCATCATTGTGGGGACGTCGCGTGGGTCTGGCTGCTCGGACGGTGACAGTGTGGCATGTGACATGCGCGCGACCGCTGCGGTCAATTCTTCCGAGAACTTGCGAGAGGTGCGGAACCGCTGCAGCGGCTCCTTGGCCAGCGCACGGGCTATGACGTCGTTGAGTGGCGTGAGTGCGGGGTCGGCATCTCCGACGTGGGGGGTGGGGCCGGTGATGTGGGCCATCATCAACGCGCCTGGATTTTGGCCGGCGAAAGGTGGCCTGCCGGTGAGTAATTGATACGCGGTGGCGGCGAGGGAGTACTGGTCGGATTGGGGGACGACGCCGCCGCCGGTCAGCGACTCGGGTGGGGCGTAGGTGAGGGTGCCGATGAACGCATTGGTGGCCGTGAGATGGGTGCCGTCCATGAGTTTGGCGATGCCGAAGTCGAGAACAGTCACTCTGACGATCAGGCCGGTGAGGTCCCGCCGGACGATGATGTTGGCGGGCTTGATGTCTCGGTGGATGACGCCGCGGGAGTTGGCGTAGTCGACGGCGTCGGCGACGCGTTCGACGATGGTGGCCACTTCGGCGGGTGGGAGCGCACCGGCGCGGACGAGATCCTCGCCCTCGAGGTGGCTCATGGTGAACCACGCGGCATCGCTCTCGATGCCGTACGCGTAGACGGTCACGATGTTCGGGTGGTCGAGCCCGGCGGCGGTCTGGGCTTCGGTGGTGAACCGGCGGGCGAAGTCGTCGCCCGCGCCGGATGTGGATACGACCTTCATCGCTTCCAGCCGGCGCAGGTTCGGGTTCTCCACGAGCCAGACCTGGCCCATGCCGCCCGCGCCGAGCTTGCGCACGACCCGATACCCGGCGAACTCGCCACCCTCACGCAGATCCATCGCGCCGTTCCCCCGTCCCTCGGCGAGCACGCTACTCGCCCTGCGCGACGGTCCGCCCGATCGCCCGGCGATCGTCGCCGTCGGAGACGGTATCGACTCGACCTTGCGGTGCGGTTGTTCGCAGCTTGCGCCGCAAGGTTATGCACCCGGCGTATGACCTCCGGGTGTTCGTGCAGGTCAGAGGATATGCGCCGCGCGCATCGCCGACAGGACTGACACACCCCCGATCGTTCGCGCGTCAGTCCGCGTCCCCATCCCACGTCCCGCCCGCGCCCCGGGCCTGCGGTGCGGTCGCCCCGCGGCACCGTCGGCGCCCTAGCCGTTCGTCGGCCGCCCTCCGATGACGTCGTCCCAGCGCTTCCGGACCGGTCCCCACCGCCTGTCGAAATCCTTGGCCCGCGTCGCCGCGCAGGCCATCTTCGCAGGGGAGTAGAACCAGCGGGCCCAAGGGGAAGTGGGGCGGGCGAGGCGCACGGCCGCGACCCAGGTGACGGGCCACGCGAACAGCCCGACGAGCGCCGTCGGGTACTTGCCCTTGAGCGCGGTGACGGCCACAAGCAGCAGGTGCACCACGAGCAGCGTGGCGACGCCGCCGCGTACCCACCGCTCGGTGTCGCCGAGCCCCGCAACGTTCGCGGGCGACACCCCGACCACCGCGAGCCCGACGCACGCCGCCGCCAGCGTCACCATGTTCACGGACAGCTGGCCCTCCTGCGACCAGTAGACGTCCTTGAGATGGAAGATCATCGCGAACTCGTCGAGCATCAGCGATGCGCCGACGCCGACGAGCAGCGCGGCCAGATAGGCCCACGGCGGGCGGCCCACCGCGCCGACGGCAGTGAACGCGCCGGCCACCAGCAGGATCAACCCCGGCGTCGAGTGGTGCAGATGCACTCCGCCGGCGCTGACGTTGTGGAAGGGGCCGCGGCCCGCCCGGATCATCCGGGTGATGGTCCGGGTGGCCGTGAAGGTCACGACGAACGCGACGAAACTCAGCAGCAGGGGCCCCTTCTGCGCACCGATCACCTCGAGTCGCCACCACTCGTCGAACCAGCCCACGTCACCTCCTCGAACACGCCGGAACCAGGGCTCGGGTGCCCCTTAGGAGATGCCCTCCTCCTCGGCGATCTCGGCCTCGCCGTCGTCGTCGAGGTCCTGGCCCACCGCCTCCCGGGCGTCCAGTTCCGTCTCCCGCTCCTCGGCCGCGGCCTGCGCCGGGGTCTCGTCGAGGCCGGACGGATCGTTCGAATCGCTCATTGCAGTCGCGCCTCCTCTTCACGCCCGAGGCGGTCGCGCTCCTCCTGCTTGCGCTTCTCCTCGTGCTCGTTCTCTTCCTCGCGGGCGTTCGTGTCGCTCATGCCTTCTCCTTCTCCTCGTCCGTCTTCTCCTCCGCGGGCAGTGAGCCCTCGGAGACCGAGCCGTCGGCGTGCTTCTCCACGACCGAGAGCACCAGGCCGTCGTCGTCCACGTCCACCCGGACGGTGTCGCCCCCGCGGACGTCGCCTCGCAGCAACATCGACGACAGGCGGTTGTCGAGCTCCTTCTGCACCGTCCGGCGCAGGGGGCGGGCTCCGAACTGGGGCTGGAAGCCCTCGTCCGGCAGCCAGTCCTCCGCGGTGGAGCTGACGTCCGGGACTCGGGTTCGAACGGGAGGTTCTGTCGCAGAAGTCAGTTGGTGAGCGGCACGGAGGCTTCGGCGGTGTACGCGAGGAAGGTGAAGGTCTCCTGCAGGTACAGCTGCACCGACTCGGCGTCGTGGCTGAGGTAGCCGATCTCGACGTCCGTGCCCAACCGCAGCTCGTAATCGCCGCCGCGGGTGGTCAGCGCGAACGCTCCGTCGATCGCGGGCGCCCAGATGATCTCACCGTCCACGAGCCGGTTGAGCTGCTCGCGGACGGGGTAGCCGTGATCGGAGGTCTCGCTGATGCTGGTGTACACGTCGGCGGACAACACCACGGAGTACGGGCCGTTGACGCCCGCGAGACGCAGGTCCTCCAGCGCCTTCGCCACAGCGTCCGGTGTCTCGAGCGGATCCGAGGGGAGTGCGATGGCGGCGTTCGACGACGACGCGCGCATCCCGCCGATCGACGCCGCGGGGTAGCCCTCGAAGACGGCGCGGTCCTCGGCGTAGGCGAGCTGCTTCGCCGCCGCCTTGACCGGATCCCAGTCGGCGTCCTGCGCGCCCCGCTCGACCGAATCGATCGCGGAGCGGCTCAGCGTGAAGGGCACGCGGAGGCGGACGAGTGGCACGCTCTCGCGCAGGTCCGCCTGAACGCCGTCCGCAGGACCGTCGACCGAACGCACGTGGCCGGTGCCGACGGCGGCGGCGGTCGGGCCGTCCGGCCCCGTCACGTCGACGACGCGGCGGCCGGCGATGTTGCGCTTGAAGGTCCGTGCCGCCTCGTCCTCGATCTGCTCCCAAGCCTCGGGGGTGACGGGCGCCAGTTCCCGGTACAGGTTGTTCATGCTTGACTTCCTTTCAAACTGCCGATCTCGAGCGAGCCGCCGGTTGCGGCGGGCGTGGTGGTCGCGGTCTCCTCCGACGACGGTGCGCCGTCGGCGGGGAGGTCCGGTGGGGCGTCGAGCCAGTCTCCGGTGGGGGTGAAGAAGAGGCATCCGGTGTGTGCGGTCGAGAAGTCGAGGATGCGGTCGGTGTTGCCGGGCGGGTCGCCCAGGAACATGTTGCGCAGCATGCGTTCCGTGACCTCCGGGTCACGGGAGTAGCCGATGAAGTAGGTGCCGAACTCCGCACTGCCGAGTTCGCCGAAGGGCATGTTCTGCCGGACGATCTGCAGCTGGTTGCCGTCCTCGTCGTTGATCACGTTCAGGGCGATGTGTGCGTTCTTCGGCTTCACGTCGTCGGCCATCTCGATGTCCTCGAGCTTGCTGCGCCCGATGACCTTCTCCTGGTCGTCGACCGACAGTGCCCGCCACGCCGTCATGTCGTGCAGGTACTTCTGGATGTGCACGTAGCTGCCGCCCGCGAAGTCGGGATCCTCGGATCCGACCGCGGTCGCGTTCACGGCGGCAGCGCCCTCGGGGTTCTCCGTCCCGTCGACGAAGCCCAGCAGGTCGCGGGCGTCGAAGAAGCGGAAGCCGTGCACCTCGTCGACCACGGTGACCGCGTCCCCGAACGAGTCGAGGATCCGCCAGGTCAGCTCGAAGCACATGTCGAGGGTGCTCGCCTTGACGTGCAGCAGCACGTCGCCCGGCGTCGACGGGGCGCGGTGCCGCGGACCGTCGAGCGCGATGAACGGGTGCAGCCCCGTGGGCTTGGGGCCGGCGAAGAGTCGATCCCAGACGTCCGAGCCGAAAGAGGTGGTGAGCGAGAGGTGCTTGTCCGGGTACCGGAATCCGACCGAGCGGGTGAGGCCGGACAGGTTGTCCAACGCGTCGTGAACCCGCTCCTCCTGCCCGTCCGAAACGGTGAGCACGACGAACATCGCGGCCTCGGTCAACGGTGATGTCACAACTTGATTCGGAACCACGAAAATCACCCTAGCCCTTCCCCGGACGGTGCGGAGGTCGAAGCAGATCGGTACGCCGCGCTGCGAAAAGCCGCGCGTGCGATGATGGTCGGCGAACCCGATGCCGGCTCTGCACCGGCGGATGCGGGTGGAATCCGTACGACCGGAGGGAGCCGGACATGACGTGGATCGCAGTGGTGGTACTGGGGATCGCTTCGCTCGCCGGGCTCGGATTCGCGTGTGCGGTGTCCACGCCCCGTCGCCCGGCGTCCGACGCGACGTACACGACGAGCGCGCTCGTGGCCGCCGGAGCGGTCGTGGGGTCGGCCCTGTTCGCGGTGATCGCCGCGATCCTTGTCGCGACCGGATAGCGCTCGCGAGCGGCCGGTCCGGGTCGGGCGTCGGCCGCGCACCCGTCGGACCGATCGGAACCTTTGCGCCGGGTCTACAGGATCTCGTCGACGGCTTCGGTGGGGCGGGCCATCCGGGTTCCTTTGGGCGTCACCACGAAGGGCCGCTCGATGAGGCGCGGATGCGCGACCATCGCGTCGAGCAGGGCGTCGTCGGTGGCGTCCGCGAGTCCGAGCTCCTTGTACTCCGCCTCGCGCGTGCGGACCGCCTGCCGGACGGTGAGCCCGGCATCGTCGATCAGTTTCGTCAGCTCCGCCTTCGTCGGGACCTGATCGAGGTACTTGACCACCGTCACCGTCGCCCCCGCCTCCTGGAGGCGGGTGAGTGCCTGGCGGGACTTGCTGCACTTGGGGTTGTGGTAGATCGTCGCGTCCATGCCGGCCAATCTAGTCCGCGACGTAAGAGGGCGGCGGCTACGGGATCATCCTGTAGCCGCCGCCCTGGTGCGTGAGCTCTAGGCGTTGCCGTTGAACAGGCTCGTGACGGAGCCGTTCTCGAAGACCTCGCGGATGGTGCGGGCCAGCAGCGGTGCGATCGGGAGCACGGTGAGGTTCTCGAAGTGCTTCTCCGGCGGGATCGGCAGCGTGTTGGTGGCGATCACCTCGCGCGCACCGCAGTTGGCGAGCCGCTCGGTGGCGGGCTCGGAGAAGACGCCGTGCGTAGTCGCGATGATCACGTCCTTCGCGCCGGCCTCCTTGAGCACGCCCACGGCGCCGGCGATGGTGCCGCCGGTGTCGATCATGTCGTCGATGAGGACGCAGGTGCGGCCGGCCACGTCACCGACGACGCGGTTGCTCTTGACCTGGTTCGCGACGTTCGGGTCGCGGGTCTTGTGCACGAAGGCCAGGGGCGCACCGTCGAGGGCGTCGGCCCACTTCTCGCCCACCTTGACGCGGCCGGCGTCGGGGGAGACGACGACCATGTTCTCGGTACCGTAGTGCTCACGCACGTAATCGGCGAGCATCGTCTGCGCGTGCATGTGGTCGACGGGGCCGTCGAAGAAGCCCTGGATCTGGTCGGTGTGCAGGTCGACCGTGATGATCCGGTCGGCGCCCGCCGTCTTGAAGAGGTCCGCGACCAGGCGGGCCGAGATCGGCTCGCGGCCGCGGTGCTTCTTGTCCTGGCGGGCGTAGGGGTAGAAGGGGAGCACCGCGGTGATCCGCTTCGCCGAGCCGCGCTTGAGCGCGTCGATCATGATCAGCGTCTCCATGATCCACTGATTGACCGGGTACGGAGCGCTCTGCAGGACGAACGCGTCGCTGCCGCGCACGGACTCCTCGAAACGCACGAAGATCTCGCCGTTGGCGAAATCGCGTGCCGTCTGCGGTGTGACCTCGATACCGAGCTCGTCGGCGACCTGCTGCGCCAGCTCGGGGTGGGCACGACCCGCGAACAGCATCAGGTTCTTCTGGTTATCGATCCAGTTGCTCACTGCTCGTCAATCCTCGCGATAGCCTGCTGGGCCGCGTCCGCCGAGCTCGTGCCCGGGCGTTTGTGCAGTACCCAATCCTCGATGTTGCGCTGATCCGCGGCGGACACCGCAAGGGCTCCCGGTGGCACGTCGCGCTTGATCACGGTACCCGCTCCCGTGTACGCGCCGTCGCCGACCTCCACCGGGGCGATGAGCATCGTGTCGGATCCGATGCGCGCGTGGTCGCCGATCACCGTTCGGTGTTTGTTCACCCCGTCGTAATTCACCGTCACCGTGGCGCAGCCGATGTTGCTGCCCTCGCCGACGGTGGCGTCGCCGATGTAGCTCAGGTGCGGGATCTTGCTCCCGGCGCCGATCTGCGCGTTCTTGGTCTCGGCGAACGCGCCGATCTTGCCCCTCGGCCCCAGGTCGGTGTTCGGTCGCAGGTAGCTGAACGGGCCGACCGTCGCGTTCTCGCGGATCGCCGACAGGTGCACTTCGCTGCGGAGCACGGTCGCGCCGGCGCCGACCTCGGTGTCGACCAGGGTGGTGTCGGGCCCGATCACGGCGTCCTCCGCGATGACGGTCGCCCCGCGCAGGTGCGAGCCGGGTTCGATGGTGACGTCCTGGGCGATCTCGACGTCGACGTCGATGTAGGTGCTCTCCGGGTCGATGACGGTGACGCCGGCCAGCTGATGCCCCTCGACGATCCTCCGGTTCATCTCGCGGCCGAGCTGGGAGAGCTGGATCCGGTCGTTGCAGCCGGCCACCAGCATCTCGTCGTCGACGTGGTCGCCGCGGACGAGCTGGCCCGCGGCGCGCGCGATGCCGATCACGTCCGTGAGGTACAGCTCGCCCTGCGAGTTGTCCGGCCGTAGCTGCGCGAGCGCGGAGACGAGGTGGACGTGGTCGAAGGCGTACACGCCGGAGTTGATCTCCGTGATCGCGAGCTGCTCCGGGGTCGCGTCCTTCTGCTCGACGATCTGCGTGACCTGCCCGTCCTGCGTGCGCAGGACCCGGCCGTAACCGGTGGGATCCGCGACGGCGGTGGTCAGCACGGTGACCGCGGCGCCGGCACCGTCGGTGTGGGTGTCCAAGAGCTCCTGCAGTGTCGTGGTGTCGAGAAGCGGTACGTCCGCGGCCGTCACGACGACGGTGCCCGCGAAATCGTCCGGCAGCGCGCCGAGGCCGGCCTGCACGGCGTCGCCGGTGCCGCGCTGTTCCGCCTGGACCGCGACGAGGATCGCGTGATCGAGTTCGTCCGCGGTGCCGAGCGCGGCCGCCGACACGCGGTCGCGATCGTGGCCCACGACCACGACGAGGTGGTCCGGCCGCGTCCCGGCGGCCGCGTGCAGGGCGTGTCCCAACAGGGTGCGCCCGGCGATCGTGTGCAGCACCTTCGGGGTCTTCGACCGCATCCGCGTTCCCGCGCCCGCGGCGAGGATCACCACCGCTGTACCGTTCGCCATCGCTGCTCCTGAGGTCTCGTGCCGTGTCGTGCGTTCGCGTCGAGCGTCGGGTGCGATCCTACGAGAGTCCGCGCCGGTCACGGTCCGTGGCACAATGCTTGGCGACGGTTCCGAATCGCATTCGGTCCCGGTCTCCCGTGGTGTAATCGGCAACACTTCTGATTTTGGTTCAGACATTTCAGGTTCGAGTCCTGGCGGGAGAGCAGTTTTCACGTTCCAGCAGGTCGCGCCCGTTCCCAGCTCTCGACCTCGCCGGGCACGGCCCGGAAGCTCGGGTGCGGGTCCGGCCGTTCGACGCCGCGCCACCGCGCCGCGATGTCCGGGTTGCGGACGTCGAGCTTCGCCATCAGGTGGGCCCACTCCAGGTCGAGCTGTCCGATGGTGACATCGATCGGCGACACGGTCGCGGCGGGTTCGTCGATCCGGGAGCGGTCGAAGTTGTAGCCGCGGGCATCGGCCTCGTCGGCGATCGCGGCCAGGTAGGAGCCGACCGTGACGAGCGGCTCCGGCGTCGCCCGGAATCGCTGCAGCTGCGGGTGCTGCGTGTAGCCCTTCGTCCGGCCGGCCAGCACGGCCTGCGCGAGCAGCGTCTCGCGCCAGCAGGCGACGAGCGCCTGCCGGTCGAGGTAGCGCGGGTGCACCGACCAGATCCTCATCGCTACAACCTATGCCCGCTGAGATGTCGCGCCCGGCGGCGCCGGCACCGCGACACGCCGTATCGGCGCCGCCTGGGGTGACATTTCAGCGCCCGCTCCGGTCGTCCCGCGCGGCGGCGCGGGTGAATCGTCCGGAATGTCCACGGGCCCAACCCCGCTGCAAGCCCCGCGTAAGAGCGCGGTGGCGCAATGGCGTCATGAATCCGGAGCAGTCGTACCAGCAGCAGCCGTACCCCCAGAACGGCCATCCCCAGCAGCCGTACCCGAATCAGCAGTACGCGCAGCAGCCGTACCAGCCGCAGCAGTACCCGCATCCCGCGCAGGGCCCCGTGTTCCAGGCGAAGTTCCGCAAGCACACCGGGCTGATCATCCTGGCGCAGTGGCAGGACTCCTATGTCACCGGTTCGTACGCGGACGTGCGCGCCGCGTACCGGGCCGCGCAAACGCATAATCTGCTCGCGGGCTGGTGGGGTCTGATCTCGTTGCTGGTCTACAACTGGATCGCGCTCATCGGCAACACGTCCGAGATGGGCCGGATCAAGCAGCAGGCGCGGGCCGCCGGACTCGAGGTCTAGCGGCCCGCGCCTCGGCGGGACGACGACGCGGAAGGGGGAACCGCGTCACCGTCGAGTCGTCAGTTGGGCGCTTCCCAGTCGTATCCCGTGCCCGTGTCCACCTCGACGCACTCGAGCACGTCGCCGTTCGCGGTGGTGATGCGCTGGCCCTCCTGGGTCGAGCTGCAGGAGTCGTACATCGAGGGGGTGTCGGCGGCCGCGATGGCCGGGGTGAAGGCGAAGGTGGCGGTGGCCGCGAGGAATCCGGCCGTGGCGAGGGTCTTTCGGCTGATGTTCATGATTCGACGATGCGCCGCGAACCTGTCAGTCGGTTGTCAGGGGCATGGGTCTGCGCTGGCAGTGTTCCCCGAATTCTCAGGAACCGTTTCCGCGCAGGTCGGTCCGGTGCTCGGCGATCGCGATCGCGCCATTTCCTGTCGCAGCGGTTGACAACAATGAGCTTCGGCCATAACGTGAAATCTGCTCGACACGACATAGATTGTCGGACGGGAGCGAGAGATGAACAAGCATCGCACCACGGCAGCGGGCTCGGCCGAGCCGGCTCCGGCGGCTCCACCCCTCGTTCTTCATCCGCGCAGCGGAGTCGTGATCGTCGTCCTGCTCGTGCTCACTCTGGGGCTGATGATCGTGCCCCTGATCGTGAGCATGCTGGGCGCGCCGGTCGGCTGACCGTCGAGCAGTACCCAACGGACCCTCTTCTCGAAGGAGACAACCATGAGCTTCAGCGACGACGCCAAGAACAAGGCACAGGACATCAAGGGCCGCGCCAAGGAGGCGGCGGGCTCCGCACTCGACGATCAGGACCTCAAGAACGAGGGCCGCGGCGACCAGGCGGAGGCCTCGGTGAAGGACAAGATCGCAGGCGTCGCGGACAAGGTCAAGGAGGGAGTCGACGAGGTGAAGGACAAGCTCTCCGGCAAGTGAGCGCCACCCGCCGACCCCACGACGATGGGAGCTGGACATGATTCGACGGATCGCACGACCCCTGCTCGGATCGTTCTTCGTCTACACCGGGTACACCGGTCTGACGAGCGATCCGGGGCACAAGGCGGATACCGTCGCGCCGCTCGTCGAGAAGGCCACTGAGTCCCTGCCGGACTCGACGGTGATCCCGACGAGTGCCCGGACCTGGCTGCGGATCAACTCGGGTGTTCAGCTCGGCGGCGGGCTGCTGCTCGCCACCGGCCGGCTGCCTCGGGCCTCGTCGTTGACCCTCGCGGGGACCCTGGTCCCCGCGACGGCCGTCGACCACCCGTTCTGGCGGGAGTCCGACCCCGAGATCCGGCGTGAACAGCAGCTGCACTTCGTGAAGAACCTGTCGCTGTTGGGCGGACTGCTCATCGCGGGGTTCGACACGGAGGGCAGGCCCGGTGCCACCTGGCGAGCCCGCCGCGCGGCGCAGCGTGCGTCGGAACGGGTCTCGGACACCGTCTCCGCGATCGCGCCGCACGGCGAGCACCACGGAGACGAGAGTGTCTGGCGCGAACGGGCACATGCCGCACAGGAATACGGTGCGCACGCGATCGAGCGTGCCAAGCCGGCGATCACGGACGCGGTGGGCAGGGCCAAGCCCGTGGTCACCGACGCGGTCGACAAGGCCAAGCCGGTGCTGACCGACGCCGCGGAGCGGGCACGGCCCGTGCTCGCAGACGCCGCCGACACGGCGTCGGATCTGCTCAGCGCGGCGAGCGAGCGGCTCCATACGTTGCGAGACGAGGCGTTCGAGGTGGTGGCGGATCGACGGCGTGCGATCGCGTAATGTGGGGCGCCCGGCCTGATTCGGTCGGGGTAGGGCTACACGAATCGAGGTGCCCGTGCCCCGCAGGCCAGAGTTCACCGGGCGCTACACGGACGCCCTGCACGCCCTCGAGGTCTCGACCGAGCGCGACGCCCGAGTGGAGAACATCGACGGTCAGTACGCCCTGCGCGTCGATTTCGAGCTCGGCCGCTACCTGCTCGCCACCAACAACGACGAGCTGGTCGGGCTCGCGGACGAGGACGCGGGCAGGCCCTGGCGGGTCCGGTTCTTCGACGGTGCGTTGGCCGACGGGCCGTCGACCCTGGTGGCGGACAGGTCCGCCGCGTGGCTGATCGACGCCTACGACGCCGCGGTCGCGGACCTGCCGCCCCTGGTGGAGCTCCCGCCGCACAGCTGATCCGGCCCGCGCGTCGGGCCGGATCGGCGGGTGGTCCACCACGGGTCGGTCCTGAAGATCTACAGTGTCGGGAGCAGGTTTTCGCTTCCTCGCGGCGTATCGCATCGACGATGCGGCGCGGAGGGACCCGAAGGAGGAGTGCGATGACGGACTCGCATCGCGTGCGCTCCGATCTCGGTGTGTACAGCATCTCGGTGGCGTCGGAGTTGTCGGAGGTCGGCCTGCAGACGCTCCGGCTCTACGAACGGCGCAACCTCATCCGGCCGCACCGCACCGCGGGCGGCACGCGCCGCTACAGCGAGAACGACATCGCACGGATCCGGCGGATCACCGAGCTCGTCGCGACGGGCGTCAATCTGCCCGGCGTCGACCGGATCCTCAGTCTCGAGGACGAGTGCGCGGACCTGCGGGCGCAGCTCGACACCTGCCGCGCGGGAGCCGAATAGCCCTCTAGGGCTGGACGTTCACCGAGTACGCCGCCGCGGCATCGCGCACGTCCAGCACGTACTTGCGGGACTGGTTGTAGACCATCACGGCCTTCTCCCACCCCGCCGCGGTGGTGAGGTCCTTCCCGGACACGCACAGGTACCGCGCGGCGGTCATCGCGGCGTCGTCGATGTTGTCGGGGTCGGCCTTCCCGTCGCCGTTGGCGTCCACGCCGAAGCGCTTCCACGTCTCGGGGATGAATTGGAACGGTCCCATCGCCGCGTCGTACTTCGCGTTCGGGCGGTGCGGATCGGTGCCCGTGGCCAGGATCTCCTGGTTGCCGTTCGTCCCGTCCAGCGGAACGCCGCGGATGGGCGGGGAGACCTGACCGTTCGCCGCGACGGTGGCCCCGTGGTAGGTGCCGTGCTTGCTCTCGATGAACGCGATCCCGGCGAGCGTGGTCCAGGTGATGCCGCACTCGGGCGTGCGCTGACGCAATGCCTCGGCGGCGTTGCCGTAGGCCTCGAGGGAGATCACGGGGATCCCGGTGGCCACGCTGATCGGGGTGGCCCAGTCGCGCAGGAGCTCGGCGGTGCGGCCGGGCCCGTTCACGTTGATCAGCGGCACCGGCGCGCCGGCCCCGGGCGGGATGCCCTGCGGGATCTCGGGGCGCGGGGAGATCACGCCGCAGGCGGCGAGCGCCGTCGACGCGACGCCGACGACGAGCGCCGCACGCATGCGGGAACTGATCATGGGAAGGCCGTGAACTCTCTTCGACTGCGGAAAACCGAACGCGAGGTCAACGTCCGGTTCGCGCCTCGGGGTTCCCGACGTGATCGTCGTCCCAGGCGGCGACCCATGATTCTACCCCGCCCGCGGCCATCACAGTCTCGGCTGCGCGCACCCGGTCCATGAACGCGAGCACGCGCCGACGGTAGTCCAGTTCGAAAGCCGCGTCCTGCTGCTCGGGGTCGACGGTGACCGTGCGCACATCCTCGGGGACCAGCTCGGCGGGGAATTCGACGGTGCGCAGCCGCTCGAAGACCTTCGCGACCAGGGCCAACGCGGGCTGGCTCAGCGAGATCGAGTCCAGAACGGAGTCCCGCTCGCCGCGCTCCAGACGCTTCTGGCGCTCCCAGTTCTCGGCCTGCGTCGCGACGTCGACCGCGGCACCGTCGGCGAGGTGCGGCGTGCGCCTGCGCACCTTGGCGGCCAGGGTGCGGGCAACGTCGTCGATGCCGAACGGATGCGCACCTTCTTCGGCGATCCGGGCGTGGAAGACGACCTGCAACAGCAGGTCGCCGAGCTCGCTGCGCAGCTCCGCCGCCGCCCGCGACCCGGCCTCCTCGTCGGTCTCGGGATCGTCGAGCGCGGCGACGGCATCGGCGACCTCGTAGGTCTCCTCCACGAGGTAGCGCAACAGACTGGAATGGGTCTGCTCGGACTCCCAGGGCCCCTCGCGCCGCAGCCGATCGATCAGCGCGACGGTGTCGAGCACGGCGAGCCCGGCGGGCGCGGGCGCCGCGATCACGTCGGCGCCCGCCTCGCGGAGCGCGATCGCGGCCGGGTGCCCGGCGTCGGAGGTGAGCATCGTGGCCCCCGGCGGAACGTCCGCGCCGAGGACCGGGCGCCCCGCGGGCAAATGCCACACGAGCCCCACGGGCAATTCCTCCGTGTAGTGCACGGGTCCGCCCAGGTGCCTCAGGGCCGCCACGGGCAGCAGGGTGGGCACCGCGGGGTTCACCAGGACGACGGTGCCGCCCCCGCCGGTCACGCCGGCGCCCCGGACGTCGCCTCGACGCGCGGCGGCTGGTCGAGCCGCCAATAGCCGGCTCCCTTGCCCGCCATCGCGGCGAGGAAGTCGGCGACGGCCTGGAGGACCTCGATGTCGCGCACCCGATCGCTGCCCACGCCGCCACCGCCGACGCGCGGCAGCGGGAAGGTGACGGTGCGCGTCGCGGCGCGGTAGGACCCGCCGGGGTAGAGCCGCTTGAGACGCATCTGCTGCGAATCGAGCAGCTCCATCGGGGAGACGCGCAGGTTGGTGCCGGTCACGATGATCTCGGTGACGCCGGCGGCACGCGCCAGCGATCGCAGGCGTGCGATCGCGGCCAGTCGTTCCACTTCGACGGGCGGCGGACCGTAGCGGTCAGTGAGCTCGGTGAGCACCTCGGCGACGGCCGCATCGTCGTGCGCCGCAGCCAGTTTGCGATACGCCTCCAAGCGCAATCGGTCGCTGGTGACGTAGTCGGGCGGGATGTGCGCGTCCACCGGGAGGTCGATGCGCACCTCCTTCTGCTCCTCCTCGATGACGATGGGCTTGCCGTCCGCCGCGGCGCGGTAGGCCTCCACCGCCTCGCCGACGAGCCGCACGTACAGGTCGAACCCGACCCCGGCCACGTGGCCCGACTGCTCCGCACCCAACACGTTGCCGGCGCCGCGGATCTCGAGGTCCTTCATCGCCACGGCCATGCCCGCACCGAGGTCGTTGTTCTGGGCGATGGTCGCAAGGCGGTCGTACGCGGTCTCGGTGAGCGGCTTCTCCGAGGGGTAGAGGAAGTAGGCGTAGCCGCGCTCGCGGGAGCGGCCCACGCGCCCACGGAGCTGATGCAGCTGGGACAGGCCCAGGTTCTCCGCCCGCTCGACGATGAGCGTGTTCGCGTTCGAGATGTCCAGGCCCGTCTCGACGATCGTGGTGCACACGAGTACGTCGAACTCGCGGTTCCAGAAGCCCTGCACGGTGCTCTCGAGGGCCTCCTCGCCCATCTGGCCGTGCGCGACCACGACGCGCGCCTCGGGGACCATGTCGCGGATGTGTTTGGCGGCGCGGTCGATCGAGCTGACCCGGTTGTGCACGTAGAACACCTGGCCGTCGCGCAGCAACTCGCGCCGGATCGCCGCGGCCACCTGCTTGTCGTCGTACGCGCCCACGTAGGTCAGCACCGGATGGCGCTCCTCCGGCGGGGTGAGGATCGTCGACATCTCGCGGATGCCGGCCATGCTCATCTCCAGTGTGCGGGGGATCGGCGTGGCGCTCATGGTGAGCACGTCGACGTTGGTACGCAGCGCCTTGATGTGCTCCTTGTGCTCGACGCCGAAGCGCTGTTCCTCGTCGACCACCACGAGCCCCAGGTCCTTCCACCGCACGCCCGTCTGCAACAGTCGGTGCGTGCCGACCACCACGTCGACGCTGCCGTCGGCCAGGCCCTCGAGGACCTGCCGGGTCTCGAGCTTGTCGGTGAACCGGGACAGACCCTTCACGGTGACGGGGAAGCCCTGCATCCGCTCCTCGAAGGTCTTCAGGTGCTGTTGTGCGAGAAGGGTGGTCGGCACCAGAACCGCGACCTGCTTGCCGTCCTGGACGGCCTTGAAGGCGGCGCGCACGGCGATCTCGGTCTTGCCGTAGCCGACGTCGCCGATGACCACGCGGTCCATCGGGACCGCCTTCTCCATGTCGCCCTTGACGTCGCCGATCACGGTCATCTGGTCGACGGTCTCGGTGAACGGGAAGGCGTCCTCCATCTCGCGCTGCCACGGCGTGTCCGGGGCGAAGGCGTGGCCGGGCGCGGCGTTGCGGGCGGCGTACAGCTGCACCAGCTCGCCGGCGATTTCACGGACGGCCTTGCGCGCCTTGCGCTTGGTGTTCTGCCAGTCGCTGCCGCCCATCTTCGACAGGGCGGGCATCTCGCCGCCGACATACCGCGAGAGCTGGTCGAGCGACTCCATCGGCACGAAGAGCTTGTCGCCCGGCTGGCCGCGCTTGCCGGGCGCGTACTCGATGACGAGGTACTCGCGCCGCGCGCCCGCGACGGTGCGCTCGATCATCTCGACGAACTTGCCGATGCCGTGCTCGTCGTGCACCACGAGGTCGCCCGCCGTGAGGGCCAGCGGGTCGACCTGGTTGCGGCGCTTGGCAGGCAGCCGCCGGCCGTCGCCGACGCCCGCCACCCGGTTACCCGTGAGGTCGGGCTCGGCGAGCAGGACGAGCTTCTCCGACGGGACGGTCAGGCCCGTCTGCAGGCTGCCGCGCAGGACGCCGACGGTGCCCGCCTTCGGGGCGGCGCCCGCGTCGAGCTCGGCGGCGGGGACCTCGGCGTCGCGCAGCCGCTCCAGGATGCGGGCGCGGGTGCCCTGGCCCGCCACGACGATGACGCCGGTGCCGCCGGACGCGGCGTGCGCACGCAGCGTGGCGAACAGCTTCTCCGCCTCCGCCTCGGATCCCCGTGGCGCGGGCGCGTGTTCGGCGCGGATGATCAGGTGGTCGTCGTCGGCCTCGGGGCCGGAGGCCAGCGGGGAAACCGTCCACCAGGGCACACCCCGTGCGGCGGCCGACTTCCGCACCTCGTCGAGGTCGCGGTAGGCGCTGGCGCCCAGGTTCATTCCGCTCGGGTCGAGCGGCGCGGCCGAGCCGAGCGCGGCCGCGGTCCAGGACGCCTCCAGGAACTCCTGCCCGGTGCGGCCGAGATCCGCTGCGCGGGTGCGGATCTTCTCCGGATCGAGCAGCAGGGCGTGCGCGGCCGCGGGCAGCACGTCGGTGAGCAGTTGCAACTCCCCGGGGACGAGTGCGGGGATCAGTGCCTCCATGCCCTCGACGGGGATGCCCTGGGAGAGTTTCTCGAGCATCTCCACGAGCGCCGCGTCGGCGGCGTGCTCCGCCTTGAGCTCCGCCGCCCGGTCGCGGACCGCGGCGGTGAGCAGCAGCTCGCGGCACGGGTAGACGTGCACGGTGCCGACCTCGACCTCGGGCTGCGAACGCTGATCCGCCACGGAGAAGGCGCGCAGGTCGGTGATCTCGTCGCCCCAGAACTCCACGCGCACGGGCAGATCGGTGGTCGTGGGAAAGACGTCCAGGATGCCGCCGCGCACGGCGAACTCGCCGCGCTTGCCCACCATGTCGACCCGCGTGTACGCCAGCTCGACCAATGTCTCGATGAGCTCGTCGAAGTCGTGCTCGACGCCCTCCCGCAACGTGATCGAAGGTGCGTCGCCCAGCCCCGGCGCCATCGGCTGCACCAGCGAGCGGACCGTCGCCACGACGGCGCGCAGCGGCTCGCCGTACTGCGCGTCGTCGGGATGCGCCAGGCGGCGCAGCACCTGCAGCCGCCGCCCGACGGTGTCTGCGCCGGGGGAGAGCCGCTCGTGCGGGAGCGTCTCCCAGCTGGGGAACTGGGCCACGGCACCGTCGCCCAGCATCTCGCGGAGCTCGGACGTCAGGTCGTCCGCCTCGCGCCCGGTGGCGGTGACGACGAGGACGGGTGAGCGGTCGGCGAGGGCGGAGACGAGGAAGGGCCGCGCACCGTCGACCGCGGTGACGGTGAGGTTCCGCCGGCCCGCGGCGGCGGCGAAGGCGGCGATGTCGGGATCGGCGGCGACCGCCCTGGTCAGTCCGGAGAGGGCTGGAACGTGCGTGGGGGCGGCGTTGGACACCCGACCAGTCTATGGGCGGGGTCCGACATCTCGACCCGGGCCTTGACAGGTGATGTGGGTCACCTTTAAGTTCCCTGAGTATGGAGAATGAAACATCAGCGTTCCGGATGGGTGTGCGAAGTATCGCGGCGCTGATCAGCGCGATCGTCGTGGTCGCGACCGGCTTCGTCGCGACCCCCGCCGCCCAGGCGGTCCCGGCCATCGTCGAGCCCGCCCCGCCCGCGGACTCCTTCTACGACCGACCGGCCGACCTGGCATCGATGAAGCCGGGCGAGATCGTGCGGACTCGCACCACGTCGATCCGGTCGCTGCAGGTCATGCCGGTCAACGTGGACGCCTGGCAGCTCGCCTACCGGACCACGGGCATGGACGGTGCGCCGGACATGACGGTGACCACGGTGATGGTGCCGCGAGGGAAGAAGCCGACCAAGCTGCTGTCCTACCAGGCGGCCGCCGACTCGACCCTGCGGATCTGCCAGTCGTCGTACGCCGCGACCAAGGGCGGTCCGGTCGACCTCGCGGCGAAGGAGGGGCCGCTCACCTTCGGCATGCCCGCCGCCGAGCTGCTGTTCGCGAATCTCGGCCTGCAGGAGGGCTGGGCGGTGTCGATGCCCGATCACGGCGGCGGTGACAACAGGTTCCTCACGCCCCGTCAGCCCGGGTGGGCGGTCCTCGACGGCATCCGCGCCGTCGAGAACTTCACTCGCCTCGGCATGAACGCCAAGACGCCCGTCACACTGTGGGGCTACTCGGGCGGCGCGATCGCCAGCAGCTGGACCATCGAGGAGCAGCCGACCTACGCGCCGGAGCTCAACATCCGCGGTGCGGCCTTCGGTGCGCCGGAGCGCGACCTGGAGGCCTCGCTGCGGTCGGTGAACACGTCGTTGCTCGCGGGCCTGATCCCGCTCGCCCTCTCCTCGCTCGGTAAGGACTCCGAGGAGTTCCGGGCGGCGCTGGACAAGGTGCTCACGCCGGAGGGCCGGGCGCGGGTCAATGCGACCCGCAGCCACTGCATGCCGCAGAACGTGGTCGCGAACCTGTGGTTCGACTACAACCGGATGCTGACCAAGCCGGTGGACGAGGTGTTGCGGATCCCCATCATCGCCAAGACCATTCGTGAGCGTGGTGTCAGCGGCCGCGTCCCGACGGTGCCGGCCTACGTCTACAACGGCATCACCGAGGAGGTCGCGCCGATCACCGGGACCGACAAGCTGGTGAACTCCTACTGCAAGGGCGGTGCCTCGGTGACCTACCGCCGGGAGGAGTTCCCGCCGAACCCGGTCAAGCAGCTCATGACGACCCATGGCACCGTCGTGGTGACCGGCGCGGGCGGCGCCTTCAATTGGCTCAAGGACCGGATGAACTCGACCGGGCCGGCACCGTCGGGCTGCGACATCCGCAATGTCTTCAGCAGTGGCCTCGAGCCCGCGGCGATCGGCACCTTCGGGCAGGCGATCGGCACGATCCTCGCCTCGCTGGTCGGTGCGCCGATCGGGACGGGACCCCGGTAGTCGGCCAGGCGGAGGCGGGGTGACGTCACCGTCGCCCCGCCCCGTCCGGCAGGTCCGGTTCTTCTAGGCCTCGGGCTCGCTCCGCTGGCTGGGCTCGATGGCGACGGGGTTCTCCTTGAGGCCGATGAGCCCGTACCAGGACAGGTTCACGATGTGGGCCGCCACCGCCTCCTTGGGCGGATTGCGCACCTCCAGCCACCACTGAGCCGTCATCGCGACCATCCCGACCAGGGCCTGCGCGTACAGCGGCGCGAGCTCGGGGTCGAGGTTCTTGTTCTCGAACTCGCTCTCGAGGTGGATCTCCACCTGGCCGACCAGGTCGTTGAGCAGCGTCGAATAGCCGCCGGTGTGCTCGACGGAGCTGTTGCGGGTGAGGATGCGGAAACCGTCGGAGCGCTCCTCGACGTAGGTGAGCAGCGCGAGGGTGATCTGCTCGATCCGCGTCTTGGAGCGGTCCTCGAGCAGCGCCCTGGAGAACACCTCGAGCACCATCTCCATCTCGCGGTCCACGACCACGGCGTAGAGGCCCTCCTTGCCGCCGAAGTGCTCGTAGACCACCGGCTTCGAGACCCCCGCCTTCGCCGCGACCTCCTCGATCGTCGCGGCCGCGTACCCGCGGTCGGCGAACACCGACCGCGCGGTGTCGACGAGCTGATTGCGGCGTTCCGCCGCGGTCATCCGCTTGCGGGGCTTGGCGGTCGAGGTCACGGTGTGTCCGCGTCGGGTGCCCCGGCACCGGTGTCCGGGCCCGACGGTGCCGCACCGTCGGCCTCCGAACGCTTCGCCTGCGTCGCGACCTGCGCCCGGTAGGCCGCCTCCGCCTTGTCGTGCTGGCGCTTGATGTAGCGGCTGGCGAACAGCAGGCCCACGAAGAAGAGCAGCTCGAAGACGATCGCGACCCCGTACAGCACCCGCTGCGTCGTGTTCTGCGCGTCGGACAGGCGCCAGATCAGCACCGCCAGCACCAGCAGCAGGACTGCACCCATGGCCTTCAGGTTGAGGCCGTTGCTGAACGGAAGCGGCTTGTCACTCATGGGTGACGATTCTACTTACCGGCCCGAGAACACCGTGATGTCGGCGAACAGGTCCAGCAGCGGCTGGGGGAACAGGCCCAGCGCGACCACCGCCACGATGCCGAGCGCGATCGCGAAACCGGTCATCGGGTCCACTCGGGGCACGTCCGGCGCGAACTCGTGCGGGGGCGCGAAGTACATGGTCATGAGCACTCGGATGTAGAACACGGCGGCCAGCGCGCTCGCCAGCACGCCCACCACCACGAGCCACCCGCCGCCGCGCTGCGCCGCCGCGGTGAACACGGCGAACTTGCCGGCGAACCCGCCGGTCAGCGGGATGCCGGCGAAGGACAGCAGGAACAGGGCCATCGCGCCCGCCAGCCACGGGCGGGTGCGGCCCAGCCCGGCCCACCGGTCCAGATCGCCCACCTCGACGGTGCCGCCGTCCGGCCTGCTCTCGCGGACCGCGCCGGCTACCGCGAACGCGCCGACGGTGCTCAGGCCGTACACCGCCAGGTAGAAGCACACCGCGCCGGTGCCGCGGACCGTCCCCGCGTACACGCCGATGAGGAGGAAGCCCGTGTGCGCGATGGCCGAGTACGCCAGGAGTCGCTTGACGTCCGACTGGGTGACGGCGATGACCGAGCCCACGATCACGGTGACCACTGCGACCACCGCGATCACCGGGCGCCAGGGCACGTCGCGGAAGGCGATCGGGGTGAGCCGCAGAATCACGCCGAACGCGGCGATCTTGGTCGCCGCCGCCATGAAGGCGGTCACCGGTGTGGGGGCGCCCTGGTAGACATCGGGCACCCACGAGTGGAACGGGACCGCGCCCACCTTGAACAGCAGCCCGACGCCGATCAGCGCCGCGCCGAGGGTTCCGAGGACGGCGTCCTGCGGCACCGCCGCGAGCGAGGTCGAACCCGTGGCGGCGAACCGCAGCGCGACGCCGAACAGCAGGATCGCCGAGCTGAACGCGCCCAGCAGGAAGTACTTCAGCGCCGCCTCGAGCGGGAGCAGCCCGCGCCGTTTAGCGAGCGCGCACAGCAGGTACAGCGGTAGCGAGAAGACCTCGAGCGCGACGAACAGCGTCAGCAGGTCCTGAGCGGAGACGAAGGCGAGCATGCCGCCGAGCGCGAAGAGGGTGAGCGGCACCGCCTCTGTGTGCGTCAGCGAGTCGTACCGTCCGACCATCAGCGCCAGGGCGGGCAGCGTCGACACCAGCAGTAGTCCCTGCAGGGCGAGGGAGAGCCCGTCGTCCGCGACGGAACCGGCGAGGACCGCGCGGGGCCGCGCCCCGGCGTCGGCGAGCAGCGCGACGGCGATCAGGGCGGCGAACACTGCGCCCCCACCGAGCACCGCGTGCATCTTCGCGCGGAGCCCGGCCGGCGCGAAGGCCTCCACGAGCACGCCGAGGATCGCCGCACCGAACACGATCAGCGCGGGCGCGATCTCCGCGTACTCGACGGACGGGTTCATCGCGCGACCTCCGCGACCGTGGGCGAGACGGACGGGTTGATCGCGTCCAGCGCCGGGGCGGGGAACAGGCCCAGCGCGAACAGCGCGACCACGAGTGGGACCAGCACGATCAGCTCGCGCGGCCGGGCATCGTCGACGGTCCGCGTCACGGCTTCAGGGGCCGGGCCGGTGAACATGCGCTGGTAGGTCCACAGGACGTACATCGCGGACAGCACCAGCGCGATCACGGACACGATCGCGGCGATCGCCCACCGCGGATAGGTCCCCACCACCACGAGGAGTTCGGAGACGAACGGGCCGAGGCCGGGGAGCGAGAGCGTCGCCAGGCCGGCGATGAGGAACACCGCGCCCAGTTTCGGGGCGCGCGACCACACGCCGCCGAAGTCGGCGATCTCGCGGCTGCCGCGCCGCGCGACCAGGATCCCGGCGGTGAGGAACAGCGCGGCGGTGGCCACGCCGTGGTTGACCATGTAGAGCACGGAGCCCGCCTGGGAGTCGCCGGTGCGGGCGAAGACGCCCAGGATGATGAAGCCGAAGTGGCTGATCGAGGTGTACGCGATGAGCGACATCACATCGCTCTGGCCGATCGCCAGGATCGCGCCGTAGACGATGCCCACCACGGCCAGGGCGGCGATCCACGGCGCGAACCGGGCGGCGGCGTCGGGGAACAGGGTCAGGCAGTAGCGCAGCATCGCAAAGGTGCCCACCTTGTCGACGATCGCCATCATCAGTACGGCCGTCGGCGGATTGGTCTGCACCGCGGCGCCGGGCAGCCAGGTGTGCAGCGGCCACAGGGGCGCCTTCACGGCGAAGGCGAACAGGAAGGCCAGGAACATCAGGTCCTGGCCGATGCCGGGGCCGGGTCGGGCACCGTCGATCAAGGCGCGCAGGTCGAAGGTGCCGGACGCGGCGTACAGGCCGACCACCGCGGCCAGCATGATCAGCCCGCCGGCGAGGTTGTACAGCAGGAACTTCACGGCGGCGTGCGCCCGGACCGTCGGATCGCTTCCGGTACCACCGAATCCGGCGAGGAGGAAGTACAGCGGGATCAGCATGGCCTCGAACAGCAGGTAGAACAGCAGCACGTCGGTGGTGACGAAGCTGACCAGCACCATCGCCTCGACCGCGAGCGTCAGCGCGACATAGGTTCCCGCCCTGGAACTCCCGGGGTCGGTCTCCTTCCACGCGGCCAGCAGCAGGATCGGCAGCAGCGCCGCCGTGAGCAGGACGAGGACCAGCCCGGTGCCGTCGAGCCCCAGCCGGTAGCCCGCGCCGAAGGACGGTATCCACGAGTGTGATTCGACGAACTGGAAGCCGCCCGCGGGATCGAAGGCGCAGGCCAGTCCGATGCCGATCGCCAGCGCGAGCAGGGACGCCGCCAACCCGATCCACCGCGCCGCACGGGGCACGGCCGCCGCGGCGATCGCGCCGACCGCCGGCGCCGCCCACAGCAGCGTCAGCCACGGCGCGCTCATGAGAGCCACACCGCCGCGGCGCCGATGAGCACCGCCGTCCCGGCCAGCATGGTCAGCGCGTAGCTGCGGGCGTACCCGGTCTGCGAGCGGCGCAGCAGTAGCGAACCCACGTGCACGCCCGCGGGGATCGCGTCCACCGCACCGTCGATCCCCTTGCGCTCCACCGTGACCAGCGCCGCCGTCGCCGCCTGCCCGGGCCGCATGAACAGGGTCTCGTTGACCGTGTCGCCGTACAGGTCCTGCCGGGCGGCCCGGGTCACGGCGCTCACGTCCGACGGTGCCTCGACCGGCACCGTGCGCGTCGCCCGGACCGCGACGGCCACGCCGATCGCGACGGAGCCGAGGACGAGCGCGGTGACCGCCCACGCGGGGATCGCGTGGTGCGCCTCGGGAGCGGAACCGACGGCGGGCGCAAGGAAGTCGGTGATCCTGCTGCCGATCACCAGGAAGGCACCGGCACCGATGCTCCCGAGGGCCAGCACGACCATCGGCGCGGTCATCACGCTCGGCGACTCGTGCGGGTGGGTGCCCTCGTGCCAGCGGGGCGATCCGAAGAAGGTCAGCACCATCACCCTCGTCATGTAGAAGCCGGTGATCCCCGCGCCGAGGATCGCGATGCCGCCCAGCACGATTCCCCAGAACCCGCCGCGGCCGAGCGCCGCCTCGATGATCCCGTCCTTGGTGTAGAAGCCGGACAGCGGTGGAACGCCGATGATCGCGAGGTAGCCGAGGCCGAAGGTGACCGCGGTGACCGGCATGAGCCGGCCCAGCCCGCCGTACCGGCGCATGTCGGTCTCGTCGTCCATGCCGTGCATGACCGATCCGGCGCCGAGGAAGAGTCCCGCCTTGAAGCAGCCGTGCGCCAGCAGGTGCGCGATCGCCAGGGCGTATCCGGCGGGGCCGAGTCCCGCGGCCAGCACCATGTAGCCGATCTGGCTCATCGTGGACGCGGCCAGGGCCTTCTTGACGTCGTCCTTCGCGCAGCCGATGATCGCGCCGAACAGCAGCGTGATCGCGCCGACCGCGAGGACGAAGCCCTGCGCCACCGGAGCCGCTTCGAAGACCGGTCCGCAGCGCACGATGAGGTAGACACCGGCCGTGACCATCGTGGCGGCGTGGATGAGGGCGGACACGGGAGTGGGGCCCTCCATCGCGTCGCCCAGCCAGCTCTGCAGGGGTACCTGCGCCGACTTCGCGCACGCCGCGAGGAGGAGCAGCAGGCCCAGCCACGTGATCGTGCCCTCGCCCGCCTCGCCGGCGCGGGGCAGGAACTCGCCGAAGGTGGTGGTGCCGAAGGTCATGAGCGTGACGGCGACGGCCAGCGCCAGTCCCATGTCGCCGACGCGGTTGACGATGAACGCCTTCCGCGCCGCGGTGGCCGCCGAGGGCTTGTGCTGCCAGAACCCGATGAGCAGGTACGAGGCCAGGCCCACGCCCTCCCAGCCGAGGTACAGCACCACCAGGCCGTCCGCGAGGACCAGCACCAGCATCGCGCCGAGGAACAGGTTGAGGTAGCCGAAGAACCGGCGCCGCCCGGCGTCGTGCGCCATGTAGCCGATCGAGTACACGTGGATCAGCGTGCCCACGCCCGTGATCAGCAGCGCGAAGCACACGGACAGCTGATCGAGCCGCAGCGCCAGGTCCACCGACAGGTCGCCACCCGAGAACCAGTGGTAGAGCACGGTGCTCACCGACCGATCGGTGGCCGCGCGGCCGAGCAGCAGCACGAAGGCGATCACCGCTACCACGAAGGACGCCGCCGCGATCGCGGTCCCGAACAGGTGCCCCCACGCATTCGTACGGCGCCCGCCGAGCAGCAGCACCGCCGCTCCGGCGAGGGGGATCAGCGGCAGAGCCGCGAGGAGTCCGCTCATGTCTCACCGCCTCAGCAGGTGCGGCTCGTCGACGGACACGGACCGCCGGACCCGGAAGATCGCGATGATGATCGCCAGCCCCACGACCACCTCGGCGGCGGCCACGACCATGGTGAAGAAGGCCAGCACCTGTCCCTGCGGCACGGCGTGGATCCGGCCGGCCGTCACGAGCGCGAGGTTGGCGGCGTTGAGCATGAGCTCGACGCACATGAACACGACGATGGCGTTGCGGCGCAGCAGCACCCCGGCGGAGCCGATCGCGAACAACAGCGCCGCGAGGTACAGGTACAGGTGTGGATTCACGACGACACCTCGCTCCCGTCCGGGGTCCGGGCGTCGTCCCGCAGGGTCGACGGTGTCTCGTCGTCCAGCGTGTTCGCGCGTCCGGGCAGGGCCCGCCGCTGTTCGGGGGAGCGCGGGACGAGCGTGTGGTTGACGGAGTCGGGAGCGGGCGTACCGTCGGGCAGCAGGGCGGGGAGGTCGACGGCGTTGCCGAGCGCGTACACCCCGGGATTCGGCAGCGGGGTGGCCCGGCGGCCCTCGCGGAATCGGCGGATCGACTGCTCGCGTTGGGAGAGCGCGGTGGAGAGCTTCTCGCGGTGGGCGAGGATCATCGCGCCGAGCGTCGCGGTGATGAGCAGTGCTGCGGTGAGCTCGAACGCCCAGAGGAAGCGCACGAAGACGGTGTCGGCGAGGGCCTCGACGGAGTTCGGCGGGTACGGCGACCTCGCGCGGCCGGGGTCCGGGGCGGGCAGCACGGCGCGGGCCACGAGACTGATCAGCAGGATGCCGAAGCCGAGTCCGGCGACGGCGGCCGCCACGCGGTGCCCGCGCAGAGTCTCCACCAGGGAGTCCGAGGAGTCGACGCCCACGAGCATCACCACGAAGAGGAACAGCATCATCACGGCGCCGGTGTAGACCACGATCTGTACGACGCCGAGGAACAGGGCGCCCTGCGCGATGTACGCCACCGCGAGCAGGATCATGGTGGCGGCCAGGCAGAGTGCCGAGTACACGGCCTTGGACGCGAGGACCACGCCCAGCGCGAACAGCACCGCCGGCACGGCCACGATCCAGAAGGCCCATTCCTCTCCGGTCACTCGTCCACCTCGCCCCGGTAGTAGTCGGCGGCGGTGAGGCCCTCGCGCAGGGCGTGCGGCGGGGGCTGCTCGCCCTCGTGCAGCGGGGCGAGCAGGTCTTCCTTGTCGTAGATGAGCGCGCCGCGGTCGCGGTCGGCCATCTCGTAGTCGTCGGTCATGGTCAGCGCGCGGGTGGGGCACGCCTCCACGCACAGCCCGCAGCCGATGCACCGCAGGTAATTGATCTGGTACGTACGCCCGTACCGTTCACCGGGGGAGTAGCGCTCCTCCTCGGTGTTGTCGGCGCCCTCCACGTAGATCGCGTCGGCGGGGCAGCTCCACGCGCACAGCTCGCAGCCGATGCACTTCTCCAGGCCGTCGGCGTACCGGTTGAGCTGGTGCCGGCCGTGGTACCGGCCGGCCACGGGCGCCTTCTGCTCCGGGTAGTTCTCGGTGACCGGCTTGCTGAACATCGTGCGCAGGGTCACGCCGAACCCGGCGAGTCCGAGGGGATCAGCCATGGGACGCCTCCTTCGCGTGGGCCTCGCTCGGCAGGGCTCGTCGGGCGGGTTCGGGCAGGTACTGGCCGGGCATCGGCGGCACCGGGAAGCCGCCGGCCAGGGGATCGAAGGGCAGGGAGAAGGTCTCGGGGTCCGGACGGGGCTCCGGTTCCGTCTGGCGACGGTGCCGCAGCACGAGGATCGCGAGCACGGCGAGGGTGAAGACCAGCGAGACCGCGGGGGCGAGCACCGACGCGTCGTGCCCCGCCAGTGCCCACGCCTGGACCGCCCCGGCGACGAGCACCCACACCAGCGCGGTGGGGATGAGCAGTTGCCAGCCGAACCGCATGAACTGGTCGTAGCGCAGGCGCGGGAGGGTGGTGCGCAGCCAGATGAAGCCGAACAGGAAGCACCACACCTTGCCCACGAACCAGATCACCGGCCACCAGCCGGAGTTCGCGCCGTCCCACATGTTCAGCGGCCACGGCGCGTGCCAGCCGCCGAGGAACAGTGTGGTCGCCAGCGCCGAGACGGTGGTCATGTTCACGTACTCGGCGAGCATGAACATCGCGAACTTCAGCGAGCTGTACTCGGTGTGGAAGCCGCCCACCAGCTCGCCCTCCGCCTCGGGGAGGTCGAAGGGCGCGCGGTTGGTCTCGCCGACCATCGACACCACGTAGACGGCGAACGAGGGCAGCAGGAGGAAGACGTACCAGGTGCCGTTCTGGGCGGCCACGATGCCGGACGTGGCCATCGTGCCGGCGTACAGGAACACCGCGGCGAAGCTCAGGCCCATCGCCACCTCGTAGCTGATCACCTGGGCCGTGGAGCGCAGGCCGCCGAGCAGCGGGTAGGTCGAGCCGGACGACCAGCCCGCCAGCACGATGCCGTACACGCCGATGCTGGTGATCGCGAGGATGTAGAGCACCGCGACCGGAAGGTCGGTGAGTTGCAACGGCGTCCGCGTACCGAAGACCGACACCTCGGGGCCGAACGGGATCACCGCGAACGCCATGAACGCGGGGATGGTCGCGATGATCGGCGCGAGCAGGTACACGGGCTTGTCCACACCGGCGGGGGTGATGCCCTCCTTGAGCGCCAGCTTGATGCCGTCGGCCAGGGACTGCAGGATGCCGAAGGGGCCCACCCGGTTCGGCCCGTAGCGGTGCTGCATCCGCGCCATGACCTTGCGCTCGATGAGGATCGCGGCGAGCACCGTCAGGACGAGGAACGCGAAGACCGCCACCGCCTTCGCGAGGACCAGCCACCACGGGTCGCGGCCGAACGCGGACAGGTCGACGGGGGCGTGCGGCCCGAGTGTGAGCGTGCGGGTCATCGCGGGTACCCCCACTGATTGATCGACACGACCGAACCGGAGGTGGCCCGGAGCGTCTCGAACACCGCGCTGCCCGGCGAGTTCTGCGGCACCCACACCACGCGGTCGGGCATCTCCGTGATCATCAGTGGCAGCGTGATCGAGCCGTGCCGGGTGGAGACGACGACGAGGGAACCGTCGGGCACCTGGATCTCGCGGGCGGTGTCCGCCGACAGTCGTGCGACCGGACGCCGAGCCGTCGCCGCGAGGTCCGGCTCACCGTCCTGCCCGCGCCCCAGGTCGAGGAGTTGCCGCCACGACGCGAGCAGCGCCTCGCCCGGCCCGGGAGTGCCGACGGTGGCGGCCCTGGCGGGCACGGGCCGCCGGGGCGGCCGGACGGTGCCCAACTCGCGCAGGGCGGCGGCGGCACCGTCGACGTCCGTGAAGCCGAGGTCGGCGCGCAGGGCGCGGGCGAGGACGGCGAGCACCCGCGCGTCGGCGAGCGCGCCCGGTGCGGGCAGGGCGGCGCCGAAGGCCCGCGCGCGCCCCTCCCAGTTTCGGAAGGTGCCGGAGCGCTGGGTCACCGTCGCCACGGGGAGCACCACGTCGGCGCGGGCGGTGACCTCGGACTCGCGCTGCTCCAGACTCACCACGAACGCCGCGTCCAGGGCCCGGCGCGCCGCGTCGGGGTCGGGAAGGTCGGTGATGTCGACGGCGCCGCACACCAGAGCGGGAAGATCGCCGGCGGCCGCAGCCGCGAGGATGCCGGCGGTATCGCGGCCCGGACCCTCGGGAAGCGGACCGCCCCAGAAGGTCTCGAGCTCGGTCCGGTGCGCCTGGTTGGCCGTGAGCCGACCGCCGGGGAGCATCCCGGCGAGGGCGCCCGCGTCGACCGCACCGGGCTCCCCGGCGCGGCGCGGGATCCACGCGAGCCGCGCTCCTGAGGTCTCCGCCAGAGCGGCGGCGGCGGCGAGCGCACCGGGCGACTGCGTGAGCCGCTCGCCCACGAGGACGACCGATCCCTCACCGTGGAGGCGCTCCGCCAGCGACGGATCGGTGAGCGCGGCGGGCTCCCCGCCGGGCGCGCAACTGATCAACTCGCCGTCCAGGCGGGACAGGCCACGGGAGGCGAACGGCGCGATCGACAGCACCCGGGTGCCGCCCGCCCGCACCGACTTCCGCAGCCGCAGATGCACGATGGGCGATTCCTCCTCGGGCTCGAGGCCCGCGAGCAGCACCACCGGCGCACGTTCGAGGTCGGCGTAGGTCACCCCGCCCGCGGTGCCCGAGGCGAGGAAGGCCGCCTCCTCCGCGCTGTGCGGCCGGATCCGGAAGTCGATGTCGTTCGTGTGCAGCGCGATCCGCGCGAAGGTGGAGTACGCGTAGAGGTCCTCGACGGTGCCGCGGCCTCCGGCCAGGACTCCCGCGGCGCGGCCGGCCAGGCCCTTCGCGGCTGCGGCGATCGCCTCGGGCCACGAGGCCGGGGCCAGCGCACCGTCGGCGCCGCGCACCAGCGGCGTGGTCAGCCGGTCCGGTTGCGTGGCGTAGGCGAAGGCCCAGCGGCCCTTGTCGCAGCTCCACTCCTCGTTGACCTCGGGGTCGTCGCCGGCCAGGCGGCGCAGCACCTCGCCGCGCCGGTGATCGGTGCGCAGGCCGCAGCCGCTGGCGCAGTGCTCGCAGGCCGATGGCGTGGACGTCAGGTCGAAGGGCCGGGCGCGGAACCGGTACGTGGTGTTGGTGAGCGCGCCCACGGGGCAGATCTGCACCGTGTTGCCGGAGAAGTACGAGTCGAGCGGCTGATCGCCGGCGACGCCCACCTGTTGCAGCGCACCGCGATCCATGAGCTCGATGAAGTCGTCGCCCGCGATCTCCTCGGAGAAGCGGGTGCAGCGCGCGCACAGCACGCACCGCTCGCGGTCGAGCACGATCTCGGCGGACAGCGGGATCGGCTTGGGGTAGGTGCGTTTGTCGGCGGCCGGGAAGCGGGAGACGGCGCGACCGGCGGACATGGCCTGGTTCTGCAGCGGGCACTCGCCGCCCTTGTCGCACACCGGGCAGTCGAGCGGGTGGTTCACCAGCAGCAGTTCCATGACGCTGCGCTGCGCGCCGGCCGCGGCCGCGGACGTGGCCTGTGTGCGCACCACCATGCCCTCGGTCACCGTCGTGGTGCAGGAGGCGAGCGGCTTGCGCTGACCCTCCACGTCGACCAGGCACTGCCGGCACGCGCCCGCGGGCGCGAGGAGCGGGTGGTCGCAGAACCGGGGGATCGCGATGCCCAGCTGCTCCGCGGCGCGGATCACGAGAGTCCCTGCGGGGACCTCGATCTCGACGCCGTCGATATTGGCCCGGACCGTCTCGCTCATAGCGCACCTCCCGGAACGGGCGCCTCGCGCAGGGATGCCGCGGGGTCGAAGGGGCACCCGCCCTCCGCGACGTGGCGCTCGTACTCCTCACGGAAGTACCTCAGCGAGGACATGATCGGGCTCGCGGCGCCGTCGCCGAGAGCGCAGAAGGCCTTGCCGAGCACCCCGTCCGCGACGTCCGCCAGGGTCTGAAGATCCTCCGTGCGGCCCTCGCCCTCCTCGAGCCGGCGCAGCAGCCGCACCAGCCAGTAGGTGCCCTCGCGGCACGGCGTGCACTTCCCGCACGACTCGTGCGCGTAGAACTCGAGCCAGCGCAGCACCGCCCGCACCACGCACACGGTGTCGTCGAAGACCTGCAGCGCCTTCGTGCCCAGCATCGAGCCGACGCCGGCGACGCCCTCGTAGTCCAGGGGCACGTCGAGATGCTCGGCCGTCAGCAGCGGGGTCGACGAACCGCCGGGCGTCCAGAACTTGAGTTCGTGCCCGGGACGGACTCCGCCGGCCAGCTCGAGCATCTCCCGCAGCGTCACGCCCAACGCCGCCTCGTACTGGCCGGGGCGGACCACATGGCCCGACACCGAGTACAGCGTGAATCCGGGCGACTTCTCGCTGCCCATTGTGCGGAACCAGTCCGCGCCGTTGGCCAGGATCGCCGGAACACTCGCGATCGACTCGACGTTGTTGACGCACGTCGGCGAGGCGTACAGGCCCGCGACGGCGGGAAAGGGCGGACGCAGCCGCGGCTGGCCGCGACGGCCTTCCAACGAGTCCAGCAGCGCCGTCTCCTCGCCGCAGATGTACGCGCCGGCGCCGCCGTGCACCACCAGGTCGACGCTGAACCCGCTCGGGCCGATGGGCTTTCCCAGGTAGCCGGCGGCGTACGCCTCGGCGACCGCCGCGCGCAGGCGTCGCTGCACGCCGAGCACCTCGCCGCGCACGTAGATGAACGCCTGCCGCGCGCGGATGGCGTACGACGCGATGATCACGCCCTCCACCAGGGTGTGCGGCGTCGCGAACATGAGCGGCATGTCCTTGCACGTTCCGGGTTCCGACTCGTCGGCGTTCACCACCAGATAGTGCGGCTTGTCGGCGCCGGGCTTCGGGGGTTCACCCTCGCGCAGCTGCGGGATGAAGCTCCACTTCAGGCCGGTCGGGAAGCCCGCGCCGCCGCGGCCCCGCAGGCCGGACTCCTTCACCAGCTCGATGACCTCGTCGGGCGACAGGGCCAGCGCGCGGTCCAGACCGGCGTACCCGCCCGCTGCGCGGTAGGCGTCGAGGGTCCACGGTTCGGGGTCGCCCCAGTGCGCGGAGAGGACCGGGGTCAGGTGCGCGGTCATGACGGGGCACCTCCCTCTGCCTCCCGTGCCGCCCGCAGGCCGGCCATCGTCGGGGCGCCGCCGGCGCCGGACGCCGAGACCGCTCCGGGCCGGGTGTCATCGAAACCCGCCAGCAGCCGGGCGGTCTCACGGAAGGTGCCCAGCGGAGCGCCGCGGGTGGGCGACGGTGCCCGGCCCGCTCGGAGCGCGTCGACCAGCTCGCGGGCGCCGGCGGTCGTCTGGTCGTCGAAGAACTCCCAGTTGACCATCACGACCGGTGCGTAGTCGCAGGCCGCGTTGCACTCGATCCGCTCGACGGTGACCGAGCCGTCCTCGGTGGTGCCGCCGGGGGCGATGCCGAGGTGGTCGCAGAGCGAGGCGAGGATCGCGTCGCCCCCGAGGACCGCGCACAGCGTGGTGGTGCACACGCCGACCAGGTACTCGCCGGTGGGCCCGCGCCGGTACATCGAGTAGAAGGTGGCCACGGAGACCACCTCGGCCGCAGTCAGTCCCAGTGTGCGGGCGCAGAACTCGATGCCCGCCGGGGTGATGTACCCGTCCTCGGACTGCACGAGGTGCAGCAGCGGCAGCAGGGCCGATCGGGATTCGGGGTAGCGTGCGACCAACTCCGCCGCGTCGGCGGTCAGTCGCTCGGCCACGTCGGCCGGGTACTCGGTGGGCGCGCCGGGGCGGTACAGCTGCACCGACTCCTGCGGCCGCGCACCGAATTCGAGGAAGACGGGTTCGCTCATCGGTCCACCCCTCCCATCACGGGATCGATGCTGGCGACGGCCGCGATCACGTCGGAGACCATGCCGCCCTCGCACATCGCCGCCACCGCCTGCAGATTCGTGAACGACGGATCGCGGAAGTGCACCCGGTACGGGCGGGTACCGCCGTCGCTCACCGCGTGCACCAACAGCTCCCCGCGCGGCGCCTCCACTGACACCGCCACCTGCCCGGGCGGCACCGCGAAGCCCTCGGTGACCAGCTTGAAGTGGTGGATCAGGGATTCCATGGACTCGCCCATGATCTCCGCGATGTGGGCCCGCGAATTGCCCAGCCCGTCAGGCCCCACCGCGAGGTCCGCCGGCCAGCCGAGCCCCGCATCGTCGATCATGACCGGCCCGGGAGCGAGCCGGTCGAGGCACTGTTCGACGATGCGCAGCGACTCGGTCATCTCCAGTACCCGGATCAGGTAGCGGCCGTAGCAATCGCAGCCGGTATCGGTGATCACGTCGAACTCGTAGTCCTCGTAGCCGCAGTAGGGCTCGCTGCGCCGGAGGTCGTGCGGCAGGCCGGCGGAGCGCAGCACCGGCCCGGTGATGCCCAGCGCCATGCACCCGGTGAGGTCGAGGTACCCGATGTCCTTGGTGCGGGCGATCCAGATCGGGTTCTCGGTGAGCATCGCCGACATCGCGGCGAGCTGCTTCGGCAGTGTCTTCAGCAGGTTCCGGATCTGCGGGACGGCCTCCTCGGGCAGGTCGGCAGCCACGCCGCCGGGCCGGATGTACGCGTGGTTCATCCGCAGCCCGGTGATGGTCTCGAAGACGTCGAGGATCTGCTCGCGGATCTCGAACCCCTTGAGCATGGGGGAGACCGCGCCCAGTTCCATGCCGCCGGTGGCCAGCGCCACGAGATGGCTGGTGATCCGGTTGAGCTCCATCAGCATCACGCGAATCACGGTGGCGCGCTCCGGGATCTGCTCGGTGACGCCGAGCAGCTTCTCGACGGCGAGGCAGTACGCCGTTTCGTTGAACAGCGGGGCCAGATAGTCCATGCGGGTGACGAAGGTGGTGCCCTGGGTCCAGGTGCGGAACTCCAGGTTCTTCTCGATACCCGTGTGCAGGAAGCCGATCCCGCACCGCGCCTCGGTCACCGTCTCGCCGTCGAGTTCGAGGATGAGTCGCAGGACCCCGTGCGTGGACGGGTGCTGCGGGCCCATGTTGACGACGATCCGCTCCTGGCCGATGGCCTCGGCCGCGATGTCGTCCCAGTCGGAACCCATCGCGGTGAACTCGCTCTGGTCCGTGGTCACGAGTACGACCTCCGGGTGTCGGGCGCCGCGACCTCGGCGCCGTGGAACTGAACGCCGATGCCGCCCAGCGGGTAGTCCTTGCGCTGCGGGTGGCCCTCCCAGTCGTCCGGCATCTCGATCCTGGTCAGCGACGGATGCCCGTCGAAGACGATGCCGAAGAAGTCGAAGGTCTCGCGCTCGTGCCAGTCCGTCGTGGGGTACACCGCGAACAACGACGGGACGTGCGGATCGGTGTCGGGACAGGAGGTTTCGAGGCGCAGCCGCCGGCCGTGCGTGATGGACTGCAGGTGGGTGACCGCGCGCAGCTCGGCGCCCGCGTCCTCCGGGAAGTGCACACCCGAGGTGCCGAGGCACATCTCGAACCGCAGATCCGGCCGATCACGCAGGAGTCGCGCCACCGTCACGACGTGCTCCCGCGGCACGCGCAGCGTCACCTCGCCCCGATGCACGACGACCGCGCCGAGAGCCTCGGCGAGCCCGGGCGCACCGTCGGCCTCCGCGAGTGCGTCCCGCAGACCCGCTAGTACCCCCTCGTAGCCGTCGGGCAGGGGCTCGGAGCCCGGCCCGGGCATGGCGACCGGACGGGTGATCCGGCCGTACCCCGAGGTGTCGCCGGTGCCGCCGCTGAACATGCCGGTGCGGGTGCGCACCACGTCCGGCTGCGGTCCGGCGGGCTCGACGGTGCCGCCCGCCTCGGGGCCCTCGGAGGAGTCGGTCATCGCAGCAGGCCCTTGAGCTCGATCGTGGGTCGTGCGGCCATCGCGGCTTCCTCCGCGGCCCGCCGGGCGGACTCGCGGTTCACGCCCATCGGCGTCTCGGCCACCTTCTCGTGCAGGGCCAGGAGCGCGTTGAGCAGCATCTCGGGACGCGGCGGGCAGCCGGGGAGGTAGATGTCCACGGGCACCACGTGATCCACACCCTGCACCACCGCGTAGTTGTTGAACATGCCGCCCGAACTGGCGCAGACCCCCATGGCCAGCACCCATTTCGGCTCCGCCATCTGGTCGTACACCTGCCGCAGCACCGGCGCCATCTTCTGGCTGACGCGGCCCGCGACGATCATCAGGTCCGCCTGCCGCGGCGACGCGCGGAAGGCCTCCATGCCGAAGCGGGCGATGTCGAATCGCGGGCCGGTGGTGGCCATCATCTCGATCGCGCAGCACGCCAGCCCGAACGTGGCCGGCCACAGCGATCCCTTCCGCGCGTACCCCGCCACCACCTCCAGCGTGGACAGCAGGAAACCGCCTGGAACCTTGTCCTCTATGCCCACGACCACACCCCGCTCCCGACGGGTCCGTCAGCGTGGCGCACCTCGGGTGCCACGTCCACTCCACGGCCTGATTCGCTCCCGACGGGTCCGTCAACGTGGCGCACCTCGGGTGCCTCCCTCAATCCCACGTGAGTCCTCCCCGTCGCCACTCGTACGCGTAGGCCACCGTGACGTTGACCAGGAAGAGGCCCATGGCGAGCAGGCCGTAGGTGCCCAGCACGTCGAAATGCACGGCCCACGGATAGAGGAAGACGATCTCGATGTCGAAGATGATGAACAACATCGCCGTCAGATAGAACTTCACCGGAAACCGGCCACCCCCCGACGCGGGTTCGGGGGACGGGTCGATGCCGCACTCGTAGGCCTCGAGCTTCGCGCGATTGATCCGGCGGGGCCCCACGAAGCGGGCGACGCCCACGGAGAACACGGCGAAGGCGGCCGCGATCGCCCCCAGTACGAGGATGGGCACGTACAGGTTCACGGCGATGCTCCTTCCGCGGTGTCAGCGAAATCCCCGTCAGCAGAACCGGTTAGGTTCCCCTGAGTGAAGTTGTGAGCTACATCACAACTATAGGTCCAACGTTTGATCGGGGTGGGGTTTTGGGGCGAGCGTGTCGACTCAGAGCGTGGCCGTCGCGAGCAGGCGGCCCGCCGCCTCCGCGAGCTCGAACGGGTCGAGGGGGTGGCTCACCCAGTCGTCGGCCTGGGACCAACGTGCCAACCAGCCGTCCGCGCGCCGCGCGGTGATCACGAGCAGCGGCGGGCACGGTTCGATCTCGTCGCGCACTTGCCGGGCGAGGCCCATCCCGCCCGTCGGGGATGATTCACCGTCGAGCACCACCAGGGCGACCCCGCCCTCGTCGAGCCGCGCGATGACGGCCTGCGCGGTGGCCGCCTCGAGCACCGTGATCGGAGGTCTGTCCGGCGCGGGCCGGGCGCCCAGGGCGGCGGTGATCTCCGCGCGGTGCCGCGCGTTGGAACTGTAGACGAGGACGAGCGGGGCTGCGCCGGTCATGGTCCCCACGATAGGGACGCAGGTCGGGTTACGAAGCGGTTTGCGGGTAGTGCCGCGCCGCGACATCCGGGTGCGCGCGCAGGCGGCTCTTCCAGGCGTTCTCGCCGTAGGTGTCGAAGATCGGGTTGTCGGGGTCGACGGTGACCCCCGTCCGCAGGTCCGCCGGGAGAGGTAGGTGCGGCATCCGCGCCGTCACGGCGGGATTGAAGAAGTACGGCACCGAGATCCGGTCCCCGCCCGCGCGGCGGTTCACCACCCGGTGTTCCGTGGCATGCAGGTAGCCGTCCGTGCCGACCTCGAGCATCTCGCCGATGTTGACGATGAACGCGCCCGGCATCGGTGGCACGTCGACCCACTCCCGGGCGCCCGGCGGCAGGACCTGGAGCCCCTCCGAGTCGGGATCGACGAGCAGCAGAGTCAGGACGCCCGAATCCTTGTGCGCGCCGACGCCCTGATCCGAGTCCGTGCCCGCGGGGTACCGGACGATCTTGATGAGCGTCGCCGGCTCGACGGCGAAGGCGGCGTCGAAGACCTGCGGGTCGGCGCCCAGTGATCGGGCCCACGCCCGCAGCAGCGCGCGGGAGACGCGTGCGAGGTCGGCGTCCCAGCGCTCCATCACCGTCCGCAGAGCGGGGAGCGCGGCGGGCCACTGGTTCGGGCCGATCAGGTTCAGGTAGTCCGGTCCCGCGGGGACGGAGGCCGACGGTGCCGCGCTCTCCTGTCCGTGCTCGTCCGGGGCCACCGTGGTGCTCGGGGGACGCGCCGGGCTCACGCCCTCCTGTCCGAGGTCGATCTGCTCCCGCCAGTCCACCGCCCCGCGGGTGAGCTCTCCGCCGAGCCGCGTGTAGCCGCGGAAGTGGGGTGAGTTCGTCATCGCGATCGCGTCCTTGTCGGCCTGCGGGAGCGCGAAGAATTCGCGCGCCAGTGCGAGCACCTCGTCGATCCGCTCGTGCGCGACGCCGTGCCTCGTCAGGTAGAAGAAGCCGACGTCGTGCGCGGCGGCACGGACGGCACCGTCGAACCGCTCGGGTTCCGTATCGAGCAGAGACAGGTCGAGGACGGGGACGGCGCTCATGGCCGCAGGGTAGCGCCGGACGCGCGCGGTATGAACGGATTCGATCGGTGTGATCGCACTATCGTGCGCGCCGGGCTTCGTGTCACGACCGCCGGGCACTAGGCTTGCCGGTGAGTTGCCCCCGAGCTCGGCCAGTGCATAAGGAGAGACCGTGTCCGAAATCATCCAGGTAGGCGCCCGCGAGATCCTCGACTCCCGTGGCAACCCCACGGTCGAGGTGGAGATCGTTCTGGCCGACGGCAGCTTCGCCCGCGCGGCGGTGCCGTCCGGCGCGTCCACCGGTGAGCACGAGGCCGTGGAGCTGCGTGACGGCGGCGACCGCTACCTGGGTAAGGGCGTGACGAAGGCCGTCGAGGGCGTGCTCGAGGTCATCGCGCCCGAGGTGATCGGCATCCCCGCCGACGAGCAGCGGATCATCGATCAGACCCTGCTCGACCTGGACGGCACCCCGGACAAGAGCCGCCTCGGCGCGAACGCGCTGCTCGGTGTCTCGCTGGCCGCCGCGAAGGCAGCCGCCGAGTCCGCCGCGCTGCCGCTGTTCCGCTACCTGGGCGGCCCGAACGCGCACATCCTGCCCGTGCCGATGATGAACATCCTCAACGGCGGCGCGCACGCGGACAGCGGCGTGGACGTGCAGGAGTTCATGGTCGCGCCGATCGGCGCGGAGACCTTCAAGGAGTCGCTGCGCTGGGGCGCCGAGGTCTACCACTCGCTCAAGTCGGTGCTCAAGAGCAAGGGCCTGAACACCGGCCTCGGCGACGAGGGCGGCTTCGCCCCGTCGGTCGCCGGCACCCGTGAGGCGCTCGACCTGATCTCCGAGGCCATCGGCAAGACCGGCCTGAAGCTGGGCTCCGACGTGGCGCTCGCGCTGGACGTCGCGGCCACCGAGTTCTACACCCCCGAGGGCTACAAGTTCGAGGGCAAGGTGCTCAGCGCCGCCGAGATGGGCGAGTTCTACCGCGGCCTGGTCGGGGAGTTCCCGCTGGTCTCGATCGAGGATCCGCTGTCCGAGGACGACTGGGAGGGCTGGGTCGACCTCACCGACGCCATCGGCGACAAGGTGCAGCTCGTCGGCGACGACCTGTTCGTCACCAACCCGGAGCGCCTCGAGGACGGCATCGCCCGCGGCGCCGCGAACGCGCTGCTGGTGAAGGTCAACCAGATCGGCACCCTGACGGAGACCCTGGACGCCGTCGCGCTCGCGCACAACAACGGCTACAAGTCGATGATGAGCCACCGTTCGGGCGAGACCGAGGACACCACCATCGCCGACCTCGCGGTCGCGGTGGGCAGCGGTCAGATCAAGACCGGAGCCCCGGCCCGCAGCGAGCGCGTCGCCAAGTACAACCAGCTGCTGCGCATCGAGGAGGAGCTGGGCGACGCGGCGCGGTACGCCGGCGACACCGCGTTCCCGCGCTTCGAGTTCAACAGCTGACCGATCGATAGCCAGAGCAGAAGGAGCACAGCACCGTGAGCAGCAGGTCCCGCCTCGTGCGAACCCCGTCCGGCGGCGAAGGCCGTTCGGATGGACGGAGTGCGGGGCGCACCGTCGTGCTGTTCCTGGTGCTGTGCGTCCTGGCGCTCACCCTCGCGGTGCCCGTGCGGACGTACCTGTCCGAGCAGGCGCGCGAGGACAAGGTGGCCGCCGAGCACGCGCAGCTGCTCTCGGACATCGCGCGGCTCGAGGAGCAGAAGCGGTTGCAGGACGATCCCGAGTACATCAAGGCGCAGGCCAGGATCCGGCTCCAGTACGTGATGCCGGGGGAGACGCCGTACCGCGTGCAGGTGCCCGGGGCGCCTGCGCCTTCGATCGAACAGGTCGAGGCGGAACAGGCCAAGCAGAACCCGTGGTACACCAATGTCTGGCGCACGATCGCGGTGCCGCACTGATGAATGGATCCGTTGTCGCCCAGGCGGACCTGGACCGGGTCGCCGAGCAGTTGGGCCGCGCCCCGCGCGGCGTCCTCGCCGTCGCGTACCGCACGCCCGACGGCGAGCCCGCCGTCGTCAAGACCGCGCCGCGGCTGCCCGACGGTACGCCCTTCCCGACGCTGTACTACCTGACGGATCCGCGGCTCACGGCCGAGGCGAGCCGGCAGGAGAGCGCGGGCATCATGCGCGAAATGGAGGCGCTGCTCGCCGCCGACGAGTCGATCGCCGAGAACTACCGCGCCGCCCACCGACACTATTTGGAGTCGCGGAACGCGTTGGAGGACCTGGGAACCGACTTCACCGGCGGCGGCATGCCGGACCGGGTGAAGTGCCTGCACGTCCTCATCGCGTACGCGCTCGCCGAGGGGCCCGGCGTCGTCCGCCTGGGCGACGAAGCCGTGGCCCTCGCCGCCGCAGCCGGCCTGTGCGGCACCGCTGTCCCCGCCGACTGGCCCGAGCCGCAGTTCCCCTGGGGCGGCCGGTGAGCTCGTCCTTCGCGGGCGTCGTCGCGGCGATCGACTGCGGCACCAACAGTATTCGCCTCTACGTGGCGCGCTCGGAGCCGGGCGCCGCCGGGCTCGTGGAGCTGCACCGGGAGATGCGGATCGTCCGCCTCGGCCAGGGCGTGGACGCGACCGGCGAATTCGCCGCCGAGGCGCTCGAGCGGGTCCGTGTCGCGCTGGACGAGTACGTCACCACGGCCGTGGATCTCGGCGCCGAGCGGGTGCGCATGGTCGCGACCTCCGCCGCCCGCGACGTATCGAACCGGGAGGTCTTCCTCGAGCTCACCGCCGCCGCCCTGGGGCGGATCACGCCCGGTGCACGGGCCGAGGTGATTCCCGGGAACGAGGAGGCCGAACTGTCGTACCGCGGGGCCACGGTAGGGCTCGCGTCCGTGGATCCTGCGCTCGTCGTGGATCTCGGCGGCGGATCGACGGAACTGGTGGTCGGGTCCGGTGGCGCCGTGGCACATGCGTTCTCGGCCGACATCGGCTGCGTGCGGATCACCGAGCGCGCGCTGCACACCGATCCGCCGCCTCCCGCCGAGGTCGCCGAGGCGACCCTGCACATCGACGCCGCGCTCGACGGGGCGACCGCCGTCGTGCCGCTCGAGGGCGTGCGCACCTGGATCGGCGTCGCCGGCACCTTCACCACGCTGGCCGCGCTCGCGCTCGGCCTCGACGAGTACGACCCCGTCCGGATCCACGGCGCACGAGTTCCGCTCAGCGACCTCGGCGTCCTCTGCCGGCGCCTGGTGCGGATGACCGCCGCTGAGCGACTCGCGCTGGGCCCCATGCACCCCGGCCGCGCCGACGTGATCGGCGGCGGTGCGCTGGTCGCGCTGCGCCTCGCCGAGCGGCTCGCCGCGGTCGGCGTCACCGAGCTGGTCGTGTCGGAGCACGACATCCTGGACGGCGTCGCCATGGGGCTCGCCGACGCCGCCCCCGCGAATTAACGCACTGTTGACGAACTCACAGCCTCGCGGCAGCGCGCGGGGAGGTTTCGTCGCCTAACGTCATCTGCGTACGGCGAAGGGAGTCGGAGATGAAGAACGTTGCTGCGGAGGGCGTGATCGTGGTGCTGGACGGCACCGATGCGACAGCCCGCCTGGTGAGTGACCTGTGCTGTTCCGGGACCCGAGTCACGGCCGTCGGATCGAACTTCCGCGACGTGGTCTCCGTGCTGTCGGGCGATGTCTACGCCCTGGTCGCCGATCTCGGCGACCCGGAGCAGTGGGAGACCGCGGTGCGCCGCGCCGAGGCGCGGCACGGCACCGTCGACCGCGTGCTGGATCCCGGCAACCGGCTGGCCGTCCGCGCGGCCTGAGCGCCGGTGGGCGCCGGCACGGGTCCGGCGGCGTCAGTGGGCGAGCTTGAGCCCGATGACGCCGCCCACGATGGCCATGATGCAGACGACCTTGACCAGCGACGCGGATTCCGCGCCGGTGACCATCGCGTAGACGACGGTGAGGGTGGCGCCGATGCCGACCCACACGGCGTACGAGGTGCCGACCGGCAACTCTCGCATCGCGTACGCGAGCCCGCCCATGCTGGCGATGAGAGCGACGCCGAACACGATCGACGGTGTGAGGCGGGAGAATCCCTCGGACTTGCCGAGCGCGGTGGCCCAGACGGCCTCGAGAACACCGGATACAACGAGAACGATCCATGCCATGATGCGAACCTCCTCAGGTTCGCACCGTCTTTTCGCTGGCCGGGTACGGTGCGCCTCGTCCGGATGTCCTTCGACGTCCCTGAGGGTACCCGAGCCCGCGCGGTTGGCAACTCGGGTGATCGCGGCGCGGATCGGCGATTAGGGTGATCGGCATGGCACGCGAACTGGTCTACACCGGCTTCATCACCCTCGACGAGGTTGCGGACTCGCCCGGCGGGACCGTCGAGGGCCACCGCAGCGGCGGCTGGGTCGCGCGGCACGAGTTCCTGCCGGATGCCTTCTCGCTCAAGGGCGAAGAGCTGGGGGAGACCACCGCGCTGCTGTTCGGGCGGCGCAGCTACGAGGCGTTCGGCGCGGTGTGGCCGCGGTCCGGGGACCACGCTGCCTACCGCGACCTGCCGAAGTACGTCGCCTCCACGACGATCGGCGAGGGCGACCTCGTGGACGGCTGGGGCGAGACGACGATCCTGCGCTCCGCCGCCGATGTCGCCGCGCTGAAGGAGTCCGAGGGCGGCTCGATCTTCATCCACGGCAGCCCCGAGCTCGCCCGGAACCTCGCGGACGCCGGTCTCATCGACCGGTACAACCTCCTCGTCTTCCCGTACCTCCTCGGTGCGGGCAAGAGCATCTTCGGGCGCGCGGACCGCGACGCCACCGCGCTGCGCCTGCGGGAATCGGAGGCGTACCCGAACGGCGTGCTCAACGTGGTCTACGACGTGGTTCACCAACACTGATCCGCCCAGCCGCCGTTGGCGGAACTTGCGTGTCACGCGAGCGTCCGTACCGTCGGGGGCATGTCCGACCTGGCTCTGCAACTCAGTGAGAACGGACGACAGTGGTTGATCCACAGGCCCCTGGAGATCGGCCTGTACGTCGTCCTCGCCATCGTGGTGCGCTTCATGCTGCATCGGGGGATCGACCGGCTCGTCCGCGGCAACCGCCGCGGAGAGGACACCGCCCCACGACGATTCGGCTTGGGCAGACTCGGCGGCGGGAAGATCCCTGCGGTGCGGCGGCGCACCGTCGACGATCCCGGTAAGGCGCAACGGGATCGGGAGAACCGCGCCCGGCGGGCACAGCGGGCCGAGACCATCGGCTCGGTGCTGAAGTCCGCGGTGTCCTTCCTCGTGCTGATCTGGGTCGTCATCCAGTCGCTGGCGATCCTCGGGGTGAACGTGGCGCCGCTCATCGCGTCGGCCGGCGTCGTGGGTGTCGCCCTCGGCTTCGGTGCACAGAACCTGGTGCGAGACTTCATCTCCGGCATCTTCATGTTGGTCGAGGATCAGTACGGCGTCGGTGACGTCGTGGACGTCGGTGAGGTGACTGGCACCGTCGAGACCGTGGGCCTGCGGATCACGACGGTGCGCGACGTCCAGGGAACGCTCTGGTACGTGCGCAACGGAGAGATCATGCGCGTGGCCAACTTCAGTCAGGACTACGCGGTCGCCTTCCTGCAGTTGCCCATCTCGTACTCCGCCGACGTGGACCTCGCCTGCCGCGTCGCGCTCGAGGCCGCTCTGGAGGCTGTGGGTGAGGAGCCGCTGTCGGAGGACGTGCTCGGCGCCCCCGACATGCTGGGTGTCGACGGTGCCACCGCCGACCGTGTGAGCATCCGGTTGACGGTGCGGGTGCGGGCGAACCGTCAATGGGCGGTCGAGCGCGAGCTGCGGCGCCGGATCCTGCGCGCCTTCGACGAGAACGACGTCGCGCCGCCGTACCGCACCGGGCTCCCCGTCTCGATCGGAGCCGAACGATCCGAGTGACGGTCGCGGCGCGTGTCGGTCAGGCCGGGCGGACCTTCCGGTGTTCGTCGCAGCGCCAGCAATCGTAGGAGGTATGAGCCTCGGGGATGTCGTTCGCAGCGCCGCAACGGGGGCACGTGAAACGCCGCCGGCCCTCCATGACCGGACGGACGTCGACGGTGCCCGGGCGCGGCGCGACGGGGCGTCCCCGGTCCTCGCGGGGTGCGACGAGGGCGAATCCCGGCCCGAGCGGACCGAGGAAGAACAGGGTGGTGAAGAAGAAGCCGAAGCCGCTTCGGCCACGGATCTCCGCGATCACGCCGGCTATCACGGCACTGAAGAACCACGCTGTGGCGACCGCGATCAGGGGGCCGGTCGTGAATGCGGCGAGAGTCGTCCCGATATCGTCGGTGACCTCCATGATTTCCTCCCGGTTCGGCGGCTGTGCAGGAATCTTCACGCGCAGCGCCGCTTTCCGGACCGAAACGGTGGAGAATGCAGGCGACCGAAGACGTTCACGACGAGGTGGTGAATCGCTGATGCGCAGCGTGACCTATTCCCTGAGCACGTCGGCGGACGGGTACATCGTGGGGCCGGACGGCACCTTCGATTGGTCCCAGCCCGACGAGGAGGTGTTCCGGTTCGCCACCGACGAGGTCCGCGGGCTGGATGTGCACCTGATGGGACGGAAGCTGTACGAGACGATGCTGTACTGGGACACCGCCGAGGAGACCCAGCCGCTCGACGCCGACGAGCGCGTCTTCGCCGCGCTGTGGAAGGCGCTCCCCAAGGTCGTCTTCTCGCGCACGCTCACCGAGGTGCACGGCGCCAACACCCGCCTCGCCGACGGCGATCCGGCGGAGGAGATCGCGCGGTTGCGCGCCGAGCCGGGCGAGGGCGGCATCGGCGTCGGTGGTGCAGGCCTCGCCGCGGAGGCCGCCCGGCTGGGACTCATCGACGAGTACCGCGTCCGGGTGTACCCGGTGCTGGTCGGCGGCGGAACTCCCTATTTCCCGCAGCAAGGGCGGATGACCGCGCTCGAGCGGATGGGCTCCCGCACCTTCGACTGCGGCGTCGAGTTCGTGCACTACCGGGTGGCGCGATGACGGTTGCTGTGAAACGTCACGACGAACATCTCCAGTGTCAGGCCGGCGAGGCTCCGTCCCTCGAGGTCACGTAGCGATCCATCCCGTGGTCGGGACCGCTGACAGCCAGCGATGCACGGGAATCTCGATCAGTACCCTGACGCCGTCGACGGATCCATCTTCTGCATCCCACCCGCCGTACTTCCTTCGGAGGAGAGAGGTGGCCTCGGTGCAGTTGCTGAGATCGTCATGAATGCGGGCTCGCCCCTCGGCGACGAGCGGTGTCGCCCCTGAGCCGTCCACTGCGATGGATACTCGCGGATCGCGTCTGATGTTCCCGACCTTGATGTTCGAGCTGGCGCTCGCGATCCAGAACGTGGGGTCGGCGGTGAGTACGAACCAGACCGGAGTCGTATGTGGCGAGCCGTCGGCTCTGATCGTGGTGAGCCACGCGATTCGATCTCGGGTGCTTTCCATCAGCCCAGTTTCGCCCACCCCGTAGTGTTCAAGGCAGTCGTTGGGGTGGAAGTGCGGTGCCCCCAGTCGGACTCGAACCGACACTGCGCAGATTTTAAGTCTGCTGCCTCTGCCAATTGGGCTATGGGGGCGCGGGGAAAAGCGTAGCGCGCGGCGCACCGTCAAACCTGTCAACATGCGTTGACAGCCGGACTGTGTCAACGTAGATTGACGAACGTGAGCTCACCACCCACCCTCGTCGGATCGGCGGCATCACGGGACCCCGCGGAGGGGCTCCGGGCCGTCGTCGCACTGCGGAAGCTGGCCGACCAGCTCGAGGCGGTCCAGGTGTCCAACGCCCGGAACCTCGGATGGTCCTGGCAGGACATCGCGGAACACCTCGCGGTCAGTCGCCAAGCTGTGCACAAGAAGTACGGCAAGTAGCCGGGAAGCGGGAACATCATGTTCGAACGGTTCACCAGGAGCGCCCGCGTCGCGGTCGTGCTCGCACAGGAGGAGGCGCGCGACGCGGGCGCCGACCGGATCACCCCCACGCACCTGCTGCTCGGTGTGCTCGGCACCGTCGACGGGGAACTGCAGAGCGAGCTCGGCGAGGTCGGGCTCACCGTCGACGCCGTGCGCGCGGCGGACGTGGGGCGAGTGCTGACCGATCAGGATGCCGACGCGCTCAAGGGGATCGGCATCGACGTGGCGGCCGTCGCGGACGCGGTGTCGGAGCGCTTCGGTTTCGACGTTCTGCGTCCCATTCGCAAGCGGTTCCGCGCGGGAAACATCCCCTTCGGGCCCGGCGCCAAGAGGTCGCTGCAGCTCGCGCTCCGCGAGGCTGTGAACAGGAAGGATCGCAGCATCGACGGCGCCCATGTCGTGCTCGGTGTGCTGCGCAGCGACGATGCGGAGTCGCTGGCCGCGGTGGAGTCCGTCGTGCCCCGTGACGAGCTGCGCCGGCGCCTGTACGACCTGCTGGATCGTCCCGCGGCGTGAGGATCCTGCGGGAGAGCCGGGAGATGGTTAAGCTGTTCGTAAAGAACGGTCGACAGCGGGAACGCAAGCGTCGGCCCGTTCGTTGAACGACATGTAGGTGCACGACCAGGGAAAGGACCCCACGGTGCGCGAGAGCAGCAACCCGATCTTCCGCGGGCTGACGAAGGACACCCGCCAGGCGGGTGCGCCCGCGGGCTACCCGCAGCAGCAGGGCTATCCCCAACAGGGGTACCCGCAGCAGGGCTACCAGCAGGGCATGAACATGGGCATGGGCGCCGCGGGCGCCGCCCAGGGCATGCAGTACCAGCAGTCGCCGCAGGCCCCGTACCAGCAGGGTGCGGGAACGCGGTCCATGACCATCGACGACGTGGTCACCAAGACCGCGTCCACGCTGGGCGTGCTCATCGTCTTCGCGATCGCCGCGTTCGCGCTGATCTCCCAGAGCCTGAGCCTGGCCATGCCGCTCATGATCGTGGGCGCCCTCGGTGGCCTCGTGCTGGTGCTCGTCGCCAGCTTCGGTCGTAAGCAGGACAACCCGGCCATCGTGCTGGCCTACGCCGCGTTCGAGGGCCTGTTCGTGGGCTCGATCTCGAAGGTGATCACCTTCAACGTCAGTGGGAACATCAGCGCGGGTGCGTTGATCGGCCAGGCCGTGCTCGGCACCGTCGGCGTGTTCATCGGCATGCTGGTGGTCTACAAGACCGGCGCCATCCGCGTCACGCCCCGCTTCACCCGCATGCTGGTCGGCGCCATGATCGGCGTGCTGGTCCTGTCGCTCGGCAACATGGTTCTCTACCTGTTCACCGGAGACAACCCGCTGCGCGGCGGCGGCACCATGGCGATCATCTTCTCGCTGGTGTGCATCGCGATCGCGGCGTTCAGCTTCCTGCTGGACTTCGACCAGGCGGACCAGCTGATCCGCGCCGGCGCACCGTCGAAGGCGGCGTGGGGCGTGGCCCTCGGCCTGACCGTCACCCTGGTCTGGCTGTACGTCGAGATCCTGCGCCTGCTGAGCTACTTCTACGGCCGCGACTAGTAGTATCCCAGTCCGAACGCCCCGCAGCCCCGGCTGTGGGGCGTTCGGCGTCTGCGGGGCCGTCAGGCGCGGTGCAGGACCCGGGTCAAACGTGCCGTCAGACCGTTCGCGTCGGCAGCCTCGGAGACCTCCGGCGGCGACGGCAACGGACCGTGCCACTCGCCGATCGCCGCGAGGACCTCGGGGAGGAGCAGGCGCGCCGCCAGCTCGTAGCCGGCAGCCGACGGGTGGAAGTTGTCCGGCGAGAACATCCGCTCGGGTGCCTCGAGGAACTCGGGGGTCAGGGTGTCGGCGAAGGGCACGGGACGGCCGCCCGCGTCGAGCACGTACGCGCGCTGCCGCGCCGCCAGCTGCAGGCCGTACCTCCGGATCACCGACCGCAGGGGCTGCGGGATCGCCTGCACCACGCCGATGTCCGGGCAGGTGCCCACCACCACCTCGGCGCCCGCGCCGCGCAGCTGCGCCACCGCCGCGCCCAGGCGTCGTGCCGAGGCCTCGAAGCCGTTGAGCGCCGTCACGTCGTTCGCGCCCACGATGATCACCGCCACGTCCGGGATCTGCTTGGCGATGAACGCGGCCTCGATCTGTGCCGCGAGGCCCTTCGACGTCGCTCCGACGATCGCCTTGACCGCGAGCCGCACGGTGCGACCCGTCTCGGCCACCACGCCGCGCGCGAGGAGCACGCCGGGCGTGTGTTCGGCATCGTCGACCCCGAGACCGGCGGCCGTGGAATCCCCGAAGACCATGAGGCTCACGTCCGCGACGTGGTGCGGCCCGGGCCGCTCGACGACGGCGGTGCCGGGGGAGTAGATCCCGTCCTTCGACGGTGCTTTGTCGGTGCGGTGCGGGATGACGGTGCGCGCGGTGCGCGCCTGCTTGGTGAGCAGGGCGTAGGCGCCCCAGGTGGCTCCGGCGCCGCCGACCGCGGCGGCCGAGGTGTACAGCGCGTCGCGCGTCATGCGGCTTCGGGAGTACCCCATGAGTGCCAATCTACTGCCCGACCCGGGCACCGGCCGTGAGGCGGGCCGGGCCGTTCTGGGACGATGGAGGCATGCGTATCGCAGGACACGTCAGCGAGTTGATCGGCGACACCCCACTGGTGCGACTCAACTCCGTGGTGAAGCCCGGATCCGGCCTGGTCGCGGCCAAGATCGAGTACCTCAACCCCGGCGGGTCCAGCAAGGACCGGATCGCGGTGAAGATGATCGACGCCGCGGAGGAGTCGGGGGAGCTGAAGCCCGGCGGCACGATCGTCGAGCCGACCTCCGGCAACACCGGCGTCGGCCTCGCGATCGTCGCGCAGCAGCGCGGCTACAAGTGCGTCTTCGTCTGCCCGGACAAGGTCAGCGAGGATAAGCGCAACGTCCTCAAGGCCTACGGCGCCGAGGTCGTGGTGTGCCCCACCGCCGTGGCGCCCGAGCACCCGGACTCGTACTACAACGTCTCCGACCGGCTCACCCGCGAGATCCCCGGCGCCTGGAAGCCGAACCAGTACTCCAACCCCAACGGCCCCGCCTCGCACTACGAGACCACCGGCCCCGAGATCTGGCGCGACACCGAGGGGAGGATCACCCACTTCGTGGCGGGCGTCGGCACCGGCGGCACCATCACCGGCACCGGCCGCTACCTCAAGGAGGTGTCCGGCGGGAAGGTCAAGGTCGTCGGCGCCGACCCCGAGGGCTCGGTCTACTCCGGCGGCACGGGCCGCCCGTACCTCGTCGAGGGCGTGGGCGAGGACTTCTGGCCCACCGCCTACGACCCCGACATCCCCGACGAGATCATCGCCGTCTCCGACGCCGACTCCTTCGAGATGACCCGTCGCCTCGCCCGCGAGGAGGGGCTGCTCGTCGGCGGCTCGTGCGGCATGGCCGTCGTCGCCGCGCTGCGCGTCGCGGAGCGGGATCCCGAGGCCGTCGTCGTCGTCCTTCTGCCCGACGGTGGCCGCGGCTACCTCTCGAAGATCTTCAACGACAAGTGGATGTCGAGCTACGGCTTCCTGCGCGCGCCGCTGGATCCCAACGAGCAGGAGGCCCTCGTCGGCGACATCCTGCGCGGCAAGAAGGGCGAGCTCCCCGACCTGGTGCACACCCATCCGTCGGAGACCATCCGCGACGCCATCGAGATCCTCGCCGAGTACAACGTCTCGCAGATGCCCGTCGTGGGCGCCGAGCCGCCGATCATGGCGGGCGAGGTCGCGGGCGCGGTCACCGAGCGAGAGCTCCTCTCCGCGGTCTTCGAGGGCCGCGCCGAACTGGCCGATCCGGTGAGCAAGCACATGGGCCCGGCCTTCCCGCTCATCGGTGCGGGAGAGCCGATCTCGGCGGCCAACGCCGCGCTCCGCGAGTCCGACGCGCTGATGGTGATCGACGACGGCAAGCCCGTCGGCGTCATCACCCGGCACGACGTGCTGAACTACCTCTCCCACGGCAAGTAGAAAGGGCCTCGATCATGAGTGAGCAGAAGAGCGCGATCGACAAGCACGCGGCGCAGGGCTTCTCGACCCGGGCGATCCACGCCGGCTACGAGCCCGATCCGCTGACCGGCGCGGTCAACGTACCGATCTACGCCAGCTCCACCTTCGCCCAGGACGGTGTGGGCGGAATGCGCGGCGGCTACGAGTACGCCCGCACCGGGAACCCGACCCGCCGCGCGTACGAGGCGAACCTCGCCGCGATCGAGGAGGGAACCTTCGGCCGCGGCTTCGCATCCGGCATGGCCGCCACCGATTGCATGCTGCGCGCCGCGTTGCGCCCCGGCGATCACCTCGTCATCCCCGACGACGCCTACGGCGGCACCTTCCGTCTCATCGACAAGGTCTTCTCGCAGTGGGGGATCGAGCACACCCCCGCGCCGATCAACGATGTCGACGCGGTGCGCGCGGCGATCCGCCCGAACACCAAGCTGGTGTGGATCGAGACGCCCACCAATCCGCTGCTCAACATCGGCGACATCGAGGCCCTCGCCGGCGTCGCGCACGACGCCGGCGCGAAGCTGGTGGTGGACAACACCTTCGCGAGCCCCTACCTGCAGACGCCGCTCACGCTCGGCGCCGATGTGGTGCTGCACTCGGTGACGAAGTACCTGGGCGGCCACAGCGACACCGTCGGCGGCGCACTGATCACCAACGACGAGCAGCTCGACACCGATTTCGCGTTCCTGCAGAACGGTGCGGGCGCGGTGCCCGGCCCGTTCGACGTGTACCTGGCGCTGCGCGGCATCAAGACTCTCGGCGTGCGCATGGACCGGCACTGCGACAACGCGGAGCGGGTCGTCGAGTTCCTCTCCGGGCGCCCGGAGGTGTCGACGGTGCTCTACCCGGGCCTGGACAGCCACCCGAACCACGCCGTCGCCGCCAAGCAGATGAAGCGCTTCGGCGGCATGATCTCGGTGCGGCTGGCCGGCGGCCGCGAGGCGGCGCAGCGGTTCTGCGCGCGGACCGAGATCTTCACGCTCGCCGAGTCGCTGGGCGGCATCGAGTCGCTCATCGAGCACCCGGCGGCCATGACCCACGCCTCCACCGCGGGTTCGCAGCTCGAGGTGCCCGAGGACCTCGTGCGGCTGTCGGTCGGTATCGAGGACATCGGCGATCTGATCGCGGACCTGGAGAACGCGTTCAGCTGACCCCGCAGTACTGCCAGAGTCCGCCCTCGTAGCGGAAGCGCACGGTCGTCGTCGTCTCCCGATCGGCACCCGCCGTGACGGGGTGTGTCACGGCGACCGTCGCGTCGTCGCCCGCGATGGTGACCGCACCGACGAGCCATCGGCCCGGCGGATACCACCGGTCGCGGGCGTCGAACGACCCCAGGATCCGCCGGCACATGGAGTCGCTCATGTCCTTGCCGGGCGCGCTGTCCCTGCTGAACAGGCTCGCCCGGAATCGCACCGACCCCTCGTCGTGGCGGTCGTGCACGAGAGGGTCGGACAGCGCGTGGGCGAGGAGCAGGAGCATCCCGAACGCGGCGGCCAGTGCGGCGACGGCGACGACGAGCACGAAGGCGATCGCCGAGGTGGCGGCGACGGCGACGAACGCGGCCGGATTCCGCTGTCGCAACGGCGCCTGGTAGGTGTTCACCACCACTCGATCGTCCGGCTCAGACCTTGCCGCCCTCTTGGGCGCCGCTTGCCCGCCCGAGTCGTTCCGGGCCGGCCGGGGCCGGAGCCGGGCGCTCGGCGACACCGAGGTCGCGCATGCACTGCGCGATCGTGACCTGGACCCGCACCGCTGTCGGATCGTCGAAGACCGCGTACGTGCCGGGCCGGGCGAGGGCGGTGATCGCCGTGACGACGCCGGCCAGCGCGAGCCCGCCGACCGCTGCGACGCCACCGGCGGCCCCGCCGGGCCCGAATCCGGCGAGTCCGGTCCGCACGGCTCCGATCCCCGTCGTTCCCGGCGCCCGGCACGCACCGACGCCGAGCGGACCGGCGGCTACCAGGAAGCCGGCCGCCGCGATCAGGGCGAGCCGGGTCCGGGTGCGGAACAGGGGCTTCGGGCCGATCCGGTCGTCGACCCTGCGGACTCCGGCGCGGACCTGCTCGCCGACCGCGTCCGGGAAGCCCAGCCGGCGCAGCATCGTGGGGATCGCGTCGATCGCCGCGTCGGTGACGTCGATGCCGTACGGCGCGACGAGGTCCGAATAGGCCAGCTGCACGACCTGGGTCACGGCGTCGCGCAGGGTCCAGCGAGCGGGGAGCTCCGGCATGTTTCCCGCGACCAGCTCAGCCAGCTCCGGCGGCAACTCGCCGACACGGTGCTCGATCTCCTCGACGTAGCTGCGTCGCAGCATGCTCACGACCCCGTCGAGCTTCTCCCGGGCCGCGCTTCCGGCGACGCTCTCGCTCATCACGCCGAGGTAGGCGAGCGTGAGCAGGGTCCCGGCATCGGCGTCGCTGAGCCGCGGACGCGGTCCCGCGGTGGCGACGGTGCGCTGCAACGCGTCGTCGATGATGGTCGCGAACGCGGGGTGTGAGGTGTACATGCTCGCGAGATGGCCTGCGCTGCCACCGATCCAGAAGTCGTTCGCCTCGGGGAAGACGTCCGACAGCCCTCGGCCCGCGGTCACGGGGTCGAGCGGATCGATGAAGTTCGACCAGTCGCCCACGCGCGAGTAGGGGAAGCGCCGGAGGATCCGGTCGGGTGCCCGGTGCAGTGTCTCGTTGCCGCCGGGGCTGCCGATGGTGACGAAGCGCCGGACATGAACGTCGGGCGGGAGGTGGTCGAGGAGGTCGATGGCGATGATGCTGCCCAGACTGTGGCCGACGAGGACGATGTCGCCGTCGGCGGCGGGGAGCTCGTCGAGGATGTGCTGCAGGACGGTCGCGCGCACGCCCTCGTCGGTCAGGTAGTTCTGCACCTGCTTGAGCGCACCCAGCACGGCGTGATCGAGACCGATCGTCTGCACACGATCGACCAGCCCCTTCGGTACGTCGTTGAACGCCAGGCCGCGCACGCCCTCGAAGCGGCGGATGCGCTCGGCGAGTCGTGCCTGCCGGTCGGCGAACGACCGGCGGGCATCGGCGTCGTCCTGCTCGGCGTAGGTGATGGCGGGATGGCCGACGGCGGGACGCAGGCCGTGGAGGTGGTCGGAGTACCGGGGCGCGAGGACGTCGGCGGCGGTGACCGGGGCGGCTCCGATGTGCTGCAGGCCGAAGTTCAGGCCGGTGAGCCAGTTGCCGCCGGCGTCGCCGCTCCCGACGCCGTGCAGGTACACGAGCTTCACCGACGTCTCCTCGATCCCCGTGGCGGCACGATCCCGATTCTATTCGGCGCCGGGCCCGGGCCCGCTCCGGCGTAACGACTCGGTCACCATCTGAACCTTCGACTTCCCCTTCAGGGTTCATGGGACTAATGTGGCGTTTGTTGTAGAACATGACACAAGTGGCTGGAGTGAGTTCTTGAGGCCGAATCAGAGCCGAAAGGTCCGCAATTACGCGGTCGCGGGCAGTGCCCTCGCGATCGCGGCCGCCGTCGCGGTCGGATGCGGTGTGACCGGCACCGATACCAACCGCGCAGGGTCGAGCCTGACCTTCGATCCGCTGCCCTCGGCACCGTCGGGCGCCTCGGCCGCACCCGGTTCGGGCGTCAACCCCGGCGCCCTGCCGCCCGGGCAGACGGCCCCGGTCCCGTCCCCTCCTGCACCGGCGACGATGACCGTCGTCGTACCGCCGCCCAGCGCGGCGGCCAAGCCCCAGACCACCGTCCCCGGAACGCCGGCGCCCGCTGCGCCGCCCAAGCCCGCCGCCGGCAACGGTGGGGGGAGCGGCGCACCGTCGGGCCAGGGCGACGGTGCCCCGAGCGGCCCTGCCTCGCCCACTCCGGCGGCGCAGGCGCAGGCGCGGTCGGTGACCAAGCCCGTCCTGCTTCCGGACGGCAGCGTGGACTGCGCGAAGAGCAAGTGCGTGGCGCTGACCTTCTCCGGCGGCCCCGGCCCCGTGACCCGGCAGTTCCTGCAGACCCTCGACGCGCACGGCGGCAAGGGCACGTTCTTCGTCACCGGCGCGCAGGTGAACCTGAACCCCGACATCATGACCGCGATCGCGGGCACCGGGAACGAGGTGGCCAACGGCACCTGGACGCAGCCCGACATGACGACCCTGTCGGACGCCGACGAGACGGCTCAGCTGCAGCAGACCAACGACGCGATCCGCACGTCCGTGGGCAGTACGCCCACGCTGTTCCGGCCGATGGGCGGGCACACCTCGCCGTCGGTCGTGGACGCCGGCAAGCGCCTGGGGCTCACGCAGGTCCTGTGGGACCTGGACTCGATGGACTACAACTACCAGGCCGATCCCGACGGCCTCACGCAGGTACTGATGGGGATGAAGCCCGGGCAGATCGTGATGCTGCACGACACCTTCGTCTCGTCCGCGACCGCGCTCGACCGCGCGATGACGGCGCTCTCCGACCAGGGGTACGCCTTCGTCACCGTCAGCCAGCTGCTCCGCACCCGCGCAGGGTAGCCGCTCGCGGATTCCCTCGCCCCGCATGCCGAAAGCGGGCCCGCCCCCGAGGGGACGGGCCCGCTTTTGCGAGGCCGGAGCGGGACCTACGAGTGGTAGGGCTCCGCGCTGACCAGCGTGACCTTGACGGTGGCGCCGCTGGGGATGGTGTACTCGCGGGTGTCGCCGACCTTCGCGTTGATGAGCGCCGCGCCGAGCGGGGAGTTCGGGGAGTAGATCTCCAGCTCGTTCTCCTGCGCGCCCTCCTCGCGGGTGGCGATGAGGAAGGTCTCGACGTCCTTCTCGTCACCGTCGTAGTACACCTTCACGACCGAGCCGGGAAGCGCCACGCCGGACTGGGTGGGCGCCTCGCCGACCTTCGCGTTGTTGAGGAGCTCCTGCAGCTGGCGGATGCGCGCCTCCTGCTGGCCCTGCTCGTCGCGCGCGGCGTGGTAGCCGCCGTTCTCCTTGAGATCGCCCTCTTCGCGGCGCTCATTGATCTCGGCGGCGATGACGGGGCGGTTGGCGATCAACGCGTCCAACTCGTTCTTGAGGCGCTCGTGGGACTCGGGGGTCAACCACGTCACCTGAGTGTCCGTCATTTCTCTGTCCTTCGTCGTAGTCGGCGGGGCCCGGCGCGGGGCGATCGTTCCGCAGCCGAGCCGGCCCTGGAACGGTGCCCGGGGCCCGCAAATGCAGCAATACACGGCTCCATGCGGAACCGTGTATCCGCCCACCCTAGCACGAAAGCGGCAAGCGGGTTGGGCGGATCAGGTCGCCAGCAATGCCTGCTGGTAGGTGGGCTCGCGTCGCTTGAGGAACCCGCAGAGGGCGTAGCTGAACGGCATGATCACGATCTCGACCAGCGTTTTCCACACGAAACCGAGGATCATGTAGTTGAGGAACTGGCCGGGGCTGGTGAACCCGAGGGCCGGGGCGGCGATCGAGCAGAACACCAGGGTGTCGAAGAACTCGCCGACCACCGTCGATCCGAGCAGACGGGACCAGAGGTGCTTCTCGCCCGTCCAGGCCTTCATGCGTACCAGCACCCAGGAGTTCATGAACTCACCCACGAGGTAGCCGGCCAGGCCCGCGACGAGGAACCGCGGGACGACGCCGGCCACGGTCCGGAAGGCCTCGTCGTTGGGCCAGCCGGGGGCGGCGGGGAGGGTGGTGGTGATCCAGAAGCACAGGGCGGCCAGCGCGAGGATCGCGAAACCGGTGAGGATCACCCGGCGCATCGCGCGGAAGCCGTACACCTCCGAGATCACGTCGCCGAGGACGTAGGCGAGGGGGAAGAGGTAGAAGGCGCCGTCGGTGGCGATGCCGTCGATCTTCAGGCCGAGGAACTCGAGGTGCAACGACGGGGCGAACAGCACGGCCTTGGTGCCGGTGATGTTGCTGATGATCATCACGCCGACGAAGAGGCCGACGAGGGCGGGGAAGTAGTGGCTGGAGACGGAGGCGAACGCCGGCCGCGCGCGATTGCGGGCCGGCTGCCCAGACTTGGATGTGTTGTCAGTGCTCACGGACGGTCAAGATACGCGGGCACGTCCGTTCCGCAACCGAAGACATCGCCGACGGCGGGCGGCTCGGTGGTGCGCACCTCACTGCTCACCACGACGACGGTGTCCGGCGACGGGGCGACGTAGAACTCGCGGCGACCGATCTCGTCGCCCGCCTTGTTCTTGACGTAGACGACGCAGCTGACCGCCTTCGACGGGTCCGTCCGCGTGACGGTGACCTGGACCTCCGCGGCCGAATCCGAGAGCACGCTGTACCCCGCGGTCTCGCCCGTCACGGGTTGGCGGGAGAACTTCTGATACCCCAACCACGCGATGAGCACACCGAGGATCACGACCACGACCAGCCCGATGGCGCCGATCCGGCGAGCGCGGGCGGGATCGCGCTCGTCGGGGTAACGATCGGAAGGGCGGACGCGGGCGGTCGACATGGCATCCATCGAATCACACCCGATGGCGGCGGCCCACCGGCCCGCGCGGTGCCCGCGCCCGTCCGCTCGCGCGGGGCGTGCCCGCCCGCTCGCGCAGCGCGTGCCCGGTCGGGTGCACCCGGCGCGCGCGCGGCAGCGCGGATCGTGGACACTGGACGGCATGACCGGATACCGCCTCCTCGCCGTTCACGCGCACCCGGACGACGAGTCGAGCAAGGGCGCCGCAACCATGGCGCGGTACGCGGCCGAGGGGAACGACGTGCTGGTCGCGACGTTCACGGGCGGCGAACGGGGAGACATCCTCAACCCGGCGATGGACGTCGCCGGGATCCAGGACCGGCTCCCGGAGGTCCGGCGCGAGGAAATGGCCAAGGCCGCGGCGATCCTGGGCGTCGAGCACCGCTGGCTCGGCTACGTCGACTCGGGACTGCCCGAGGGCGACCCGCTGCCCCCGCTGCCGGAGGGCTGCTTCGCGCTCGAGCCGGTCGAGGTGCCGACGGAGACGCTGGTGCGATTGATCCGCGAGTTCCGCCCGCACGTGATGATCACGTACGACGAGAACGGCGGCTACCCGCACCCGGACCACATCATGACCCACACGGTCTCCATGGCGGCGTACGAGGCGGCCGCGGATCCCGAGCAGTTCCCGGACGCCGGCGAGCCCTGGCAGATCTCGAAGGTCTACTACAGCCACGGATTCCTGCGCGGCAAGTTCCAGGCCTTCGCCGACGAGTTCGAGAAGAACGGCCTCGAGAACCCCTACACCGAGTGGCTCGCCCGGTGGAAGGACGAGAAGAACGACATGATGGCCCGCGTGACCACGCAGGTCGAGTGCGGCGAGTACTTCCCGGTCCGTGACGACGCGCTCCGCGCCCACGCCACCCAGATCGACCCCAACGGGCCCTTCTTCGTGGTGCCGATGGAGTGGCAGCAGCGCCTGTGGCCCACCGAGGAGTACGAGCTGGCCAAGACCGTGGTGAGCAGCAGGATGCCCGAGAAGGACCTGTTCAGCGGAATCGACCTGTGATGACACCGCTCCTGCAGCTGGCCTCCGACGTGGCGGTCCTCGTCGCCGACCCGCAGAAGCCCAAGGGCCCCGAGTTCGGCAAGTCCGGCCCCCTCGGGCTCGCGGTGATCGTCGCGCTGCTGGCGGTGACCTTCCTGCTCATCCGCTCCATGAACAAGCACGTCAAGAACCTGCCGGAGTCCTTCGACGACGAGGCGCCGGGCGAGGGCGACGAGGCCAGCGGCACGGACCACGCCGGGATCGAGGCCGACGGGGCCGCGCTCGGCAAGGGCGACGGCGCACCGTCGGACCGCGCCGACGGTGCCGGGGGCGACGGGCCCCGGTAGGGCCTCACAGCCACCTCCCAGGCTCAGGCCCGGGGCCGCCCAGTTCCGCCCGCGAGGGTGGCTTCCGTGAAGTACATGACTCCACGGCGCTGTGCCGTGACCGCACTGCTCGCCGCCACTGCGCTGCTGTACTGCTGGAACCTGTCGATCAACGGATACGGCAACGAGTTCTACGCGGCGGCGGCGCAGGCCGGCGGGCTGAGCTGGAAGGCCTGGCTCTTCGGCTCGCTCGATCCGGGCAACGTGATCACCGTCGACAAGCCGCCCGCGGCGCTGTGGGTGACCGGCCTGTTCGTCAGGGTCTTCGGGCTCTCGTCCTGGTCGATCCTGCTGCCGCAGGCGCTGATGGGCGTCGGCACCGTGGGATTGGTGTACCTGACGACGCGACGCCTGCTCGGTTCGGTCCCCGGGCGCATCGCCACGGGCGGCGCACTTCTGGCCGGCGCGGTGTGCGCGCTGACGCCGGCGGCCGTGCTGATCTTCCGGTTCAACAACCCCGACGCCCTGCTGGTGCTGCTCATGACCGCTGCCGCCTACTGCACGGTGCGGGCCTGCCAGGCGGCGTCGTGGCGCTGGCTGATGGCGTGCGGCGCCCTCCTCGGCTTCGCCTTCCTGACGAAGATGCTCCAGGGCCTGCTGGTGCTACCCGGTTTCGGCCTCGCCTACCTGTTGTTCGCGCAGACCTCGTGGCTCCGGCGCGCCCGCGACCTGGCGATCGGCGTCGTGGCGGTCGTCGTCGCGTCCGGCTGGTACGTGCTCCTGACGGTCCTGTGGCCGGCGTCGTCGCGCCCGTACATCGGCGGGTCGACGGACGGCACCTTCATGGACCTCGTGCTCGGCTACAACGGGCTGGCGCGGATCGTCGGGAACAGTGGGGGCTCCGGTTCCGGCGGTTTCGGTGGGGGCGGCGGGCCGGGTGGCAACGGGGCCACGGGCACCTCGTTCGGCGGCACGCCGAGCCTCGCCCGCCTGTTCAGCAACGAGTTCGGCAACGAGATCTCCTGGCTGCTGCCCGCTGCACTGCTCGTGCTCGCGATCGGTCTCGTGCTGGTGGCGCGGCGTCGTCTGGAGCGCGACCTCGCGCTGGGGCTCACCGTCTTCGGCACCTGGCTCGTGGTGACCGGCCTGGTGTTCTCGTACATGAGCGGCACGGTGCACCCGTACTACACGGTGGCACTCGCCCCGGCGATCGCGGTGCTCGTGGGCGGCGGTGCGGCCGTCGCCTGGAGCCGCAGGTCGACGGTGCCGGGCAGCCTCGCGCTGGCCGGGCTGGTGGTCGCGGCGGGTGGCTGGGGCGTGATCCGCGCCTGGCGGACCGGGTACGCGTGGCCCGTGCTCGGGGTGGTCGTCGGGGCGCTGACGGTGCTCGCCGTCGTCGCGCTCGTCGTCACGCGTCGGGGCGGTCGACGGGCCGTCGCCTCCGCGCTGGTGCTCGCGCTCCTCGCCGGCGGCGTCGCGACCGCGGCGTTCTCCGTGTCGACGGCGGGCACCGCGCACAGCGGCGGTATCCCGACGGCCGTGCAGACGGCGAAGTCGGGCAACGGGTTCGGTGGGTTCGGCGGTCGGGACGGGGACCGTGGCGACCGCACGCGACCGTCGGAGGGGGCCGGCGCACCGTCGAGCGTCGCACCGTCGAGCAGTGGACCGTCGGCCGGCGGATCGGTCGGTGAGAAGGGCGGCGCGGGAGGTCCCGGCGGCGGGAGCAGGGCGAACACCGAGCTGGTCACGCTGCTCAAGGGCACGACGACCCAGTGGGCGGCGGCGGTGAGCGGCTCGCAGAGCCAGGGCACGCTGCAGCTGACCTCGGGCCGACCGGTGATCGCCCTCGGCGGCTTCACCGGCTCCGATCCCGCACCCACCCTCGCGCAGTTCCAGCAGTGGGTGAAGGACGGGAAGGTCTCGTACTACATCGCGTCCGGCGGATTCGGCCCCGGCGGCGGGAAGTCCGAGATCGGTACCTGGGTGGCGGCGCATTACACGGCGACCACCGTGGGTGGATCGATCGTCTACAAGCTCGTGTAGCGCGCCCGGTCGGCACGCGTGCTCCGATGCCGTGCTGCTCAGTCGGACCGTCGGTAGTGCAGGGCGACGGCGCCGTTCGACAGCGGAGTCGAGGAGATGAGGTCGAGGCGCCGCGTGCCGGGCAGGCCGCCGCCGAACAGGGTGGGTCCGTGGCCGGTGATCATGGGGTGCACGAGGAACCGGTACTCGTCGATCAGGTCCAACCGGTCGAGCTCCGTGGCGAGGGCGCCGCTGCCGACCAGGACCCCGTCGGGCGTGCGGTCCTTGAGGTCGCGCACCGCGGTGCGCAGGTCCCCCGTGAGGTGATGGCTTCCCGTCCACGGGAAGTCGCTGCGCGTCGTCGAGACGACGTACTTCGGTTTCGCCTCCAGCGCGAGGGCCCACTCGCGCATCGCCGACGGCGCCTCGACCTCGCCGCGCGCGACCAGAGGCCAATAGGACTCCATCATCTCGTAGGTCGTGCGGCCCCAGAGCATGGCGCCGCCGGCGTTCATCAGGTCGGTGAAGAGGGCGTGCGTCTCGTCGTCGGCGATGCCCTCCCGGTGGTCGACGCAGCCGTCCAGCGTGACGTTGAGGCTGAACGTGAGGAGGCCCATCCGGTGATTATGGTCCTGGCGGCGCGACCTGTGCGCCGGTCGAGTGCACTGAGGCAGGATGGGGTCATGAACCGTCTCGGCGCGTCCACCAGCCCCTACCTGCGCCAGCACGCCGACAACCCGGTGCACTGGCAGGAGTGGTCGGAGGCCGCGCTGGCGGAGGCCGCGGAGCGCGACGTGCCGATCCTGCTCTCCATCGGCTACGCCGCCTGCCACTGGTGCCACGTCATGGCGCACGAGTCCTTCGAGAACGAGGCGATCGCGGAGCAGATGAACGCGGGCTTCGTCTGCATCAAGGTCGACCGCGAGGAGCGCCCCGACCTCGACGCGATCTACATGAACGCCACGGTCGCCATGACCGGCCAGGGCGGCTGGCCCATGACCTGCTTCCTCACACCCACCGGCGAGCCCTTCTACTGCGGCACCTACTACCCGCCGGAACCCCGGGGCGGACAGGCGAGCTTCCCGCAGCTCCTCGAGGCCATCTCCGACACCTGGCGCGAGCGCCGCGACGAGGTCGGTCGGGTGTCGGGGCAGGTGGCCGCGCACCTGCGCCAGGCCTCCGCCGGGCTGCCCGACGGTGCCTCCCCCTCCGCCGAGGACCTGGCCGGCGCGGTGCGCGCGATCTGCGCCGATGAGGACCCGTCGGGCGGCTTCGGGCGCGCCCCGAAGTTCCCGCCGTCGGCCACCGTCGAGGCTCTGCTGCGGCACCACGAGCGCACCGGCGATCCCGCGTCCTACGGCGTGGCCGTGCGGTGCGCCGAGGCGATGGCGCGCGGCGGGATCTACGACCAGCTCGGCGGAGGCTTCGCCCGGTACGCCGTGGACGCCGACTGGGTGGTGCCGCACTTCGAGAAGATGTTGTACGACAACGCACTTCTGCTCCGCTTCTACGCGCACCTCGGCCGCCGGACGGGTTCGCCGCTGGCGCTGCGCGTCGCCGACGAGACCGCCGACTTCCTGGTCCGGGATCTCGGGGTCGACGGTGGCGGGCTGGCGTCCTCGCTCGACGCGGACACCGTCGTCGACGGGCACGGTGTGGAGGGCGCGACGTACGTGTGGACGCCCGCCGAGCTCGTCGAGGTGCTCGGCGAGGCCGATGGCGCCTGGGCCGCCGAGGTTTTCGCGGTCACGCCGGACGGCACCTTCGAGCACGGAACGTCGACGCTGCAGCTGCGCGGCGAGCCGGATCCGGTACGACTCGCGGACGTCCGGCGGCGGCTGTTCGAATCGCGTTCGGGGCGGGCGCAACCGGGCCGTGACGATAAGGTCGTCACCGTGTGGAACGGGCTCGCGATCACCGCGTTCGCGGAGGCGGGCAGGGTCGAGCAGGCCGAGGCCGTCGCGCGGTACGTGCTCGGAACCCATTGGGACGGTGAGCGCCTGCGCCGCAGTTCGCTGGGCGGGGTCGTCGGTGACGCCGACGGGATGCTCGAGGACTACGCCGCGCTGGTGACCGGACTGCTGGCGCTGGTGCAGCAGACCGGTGGATCCGACTGGGCCGCAGCGGCGGCCGCTGTCCTGGACGCCGCGATCGTCCGCTTCGCCGACCCGGAGGCGGCCGGCAGCTGGTACGACGCACCGTCGGACGGACAGGCCCTGCTGACCCGCCCGCGGGACCCCGCAGACGGTGCGACACCGGCGGGCGCGAGCCTCATCGCCGAGGCGCTGACCTACGCCGAGGTCCTGTTGGGGGAGCGGTACGCCGCTCTCGCCGCTGCCACGCGGGCCCGGTCCGGGGAGCTCGTCCGCCGGGTTCCGCGGGGAGCGGGCCACCACCTGGCCGTCGCCGAGCAGGCTGCAGCGGGGCTGCAGATCGCGGTGGCCGACGGTGCCGGCGCCGCCGCGCTCGTCGCGGAGGCACGCCGTCTGGCACCGGGCGGTGCGGTCGTCGTCGCCGGCGCGAGGGATTCGCATCCGCTGTTGGAGGGCCGCGGGCCGGTCGACGGCCGGGCCGCGGCCTACGTGTGCCGGGGCACCGTCTGCTCCCTGCCGGTGACCGGGGGTGAGGCGCTCGCAGAGGAGCTCGCGTCGTAGCTGTGCTATGTTCGCTGCGTGGGTATGAACGCGTATTGGCGCTTTACCGAGGCTCCGGGTGGGGCCGTCGGTGAGGCGCGTGTGCGCTAGTACCGAACGTCACGACCCGGAGCCGAAGGCAGCGAGAGCACTCGCTGCCTTTTTCTATGGCACCGGGAGTCCAGCCTGGTGTCGCCTACCAGGAAGACATGAGATGACCATCGAACTCGACACACCGGCGTCCACCTCGAACCGGCGCGTCCGGGCCTTCCATCCGATCCCCTCGCCCGCTCAGCTGCGCGACGAGTTGCCGCTCGCGCCGCGTCTGGCAGCGCAGGTCGAGGCCGACCGCCGCGCCGTCGCCGGCGTCATCGCGGGCCGTGACCAGCGGCTCCTCGTCGTCGTGGGGCCGTGCTCCGTGCACGACCCCGAGGCGGCGCTCGACTACGCCCGGCGGCTCAAGCCGATCGCCGATGAACTGGCCGATCAGCTGCTGATCGTGATGCGGGTCTACTTCGAGAAGCCGCGGACCACCGTCGGCTGGAAGGGCCTGATCAACGACCCCGGGATGGACGAGTCCTACGACGTGCCCCGCGGCCTGCGTACCGCGCGGCGGCTGCTGCTCGACATCCTCGAGATCGGCCTGCCCGTGGGCTGCGAGTTCCTCGAGCCCACCAGCCCGCAGTACATCGCCGACACCGTCGCCTGGGGTGCGATCGGCGCCCGCACCACCGAGTCCCAGGTGCATCGTCAGCTCGCGTCGGGGCTCTCGATGCCGATCGGTTTCAAGAACGCGACCGACGGGAACGTGCAGGTCGCGATCGACGGTGCGCTCTCCGCCGCGGCCCGGCACGTCTTCTTCGGCACCGACGACGAGGGCTCCGCCGCCGTCGTCGAGACCGTCGGCAACGACAACTGCCACATCATCCTGCGCGGCGGACGCGGCGGGCCGAACTTCGACGCCGCGTCGGTGTCCGGTGCCGTCGCCGCGCTCGAGAAGAGCGGGCTCGCGCCGTCGGTGATGGTGGACTGCTCGCACGCCAACTCCGGCAAGGACCACGTGCGCCAGGCCGAGGTGGCTCGGGAGATCGCCGCGCGCATCGCCGCAGGCGAGACCGACATCTCCGGCCTCATGCTCGAGTCCTTCCTGGTCGCGGGTGCGCAGCAGCCCGGGCCCGGGCCGCTCGTCTACGGCCAGTCCGTGACCGACAAGTGCATGGACTTCGCCACCACCGACTCGGTCCTGCACGACCTGGCCGCGGCGCTGCGCTGAGGGCGGACCGCTGAAAATGTGCGGTCATTCGTCTCAAGAATCCTTGAGACGAATGACCGCACATTTCCGCCGGCGCCACCGGCCGCCGTGAGCCCGCGGTGATCGGAGGACGTAGATTGAGTCCGTGGCGATCGAACCGGATGTCAAGGACTGGACGTGGGTCATCGAGCGGGCGTGTCCCGCCTGCGGATTCGACCCGGCGACGGTGCGCCGCGCCGAGGTCTCGGACCGCATCGCGCGTTCGGCGAACGGGTGGGGCGACGCACTGGCCCGGGCGGACGCGAAGGTCCGCCCGGACGAGAACACGTGGTCGGTCCTTGAATACGGCTGTCACCTGCGGGACGTGCACCGGATCATGCGGGAACGACTGGGGCTCATGCTGAGCTACGACGAGGCTGTCGTCGACGGCGCGACCTTCGCGAACTGGGACCAGGACGCGACCGCGGTCGAGGACGCCTACAACGACCAGGAGTCGGCCGTCGTCGCGGACGAACTGGCCCGCGCTGCGGCGGATTTCGCGGAGGCGTACCGCACCGTCGCCGACGACCAGTGGCACCGGAAGGGCCTGCGGTCCAACGGTTCCGCGTTCACCGTCGAATCGTTCGCGACGTACGCGCTGCACGACCTGGAGCACCACCGGGTGGACGTGGGGCTGGCGCCGCGCCCCGGCGACTGAGCACGATCCCCGCGAGCACCACGAGGCCGCCGACCGGCTGGTGCCACGCGGGCCGTTCGTCGAGCACCGTGACACCCAGGAGCACACCGACGACCGGCGTCAGGTAGGTCACGGACGCGCCCGCCGCGGCGCCCCATTCGGCGACGATGTTCGTGTTCCACACGTACGCGAGGCCCGTCCCGAACGCGCCGAGTGCGAGCATGGCCAGCACCACCCGCGGAGACGCCGTTGCGTGATGACGATCGGCGAGGAGCACGCCCGCGTCGATCACGACCGCGCCCATGCCCACTTGGTACAGCGCGACCGAGGCCGCGGGCAGCTGCAACGGGGTGACGAATCGCCGCAGGTAGACGAAGGCGACGCCGTAGCTCGCCGTCGCCGCGAGGCAGGCGAGTTGTCCGGACACCGAACCTGAGCCGCCTAACGCCCACGGTGCGAGCACGACGAGGACGCCCGCGAAGCCGATTCCCAGCCCCAGCAGCTGGTTCCGCGTCGGCCGCTCGGACCTGAGGGCCACGCACGTCACCAGCACCGTCATCAGCGGCGTGGTCGCGTTGAAGATGCTCGCGAGGCTCGAGTCGATCCGCTGCTCCGCCCAGCCGAACAGGGTGAAGGGCAGCACGCACAGCGTGATCGAGACGACGCCGATGTGCGCCACGGCCCGCAGGTCCCGGATCAGCGGCGCCCGCACGACGACCGCGACCACGAACAGCGTGAGTGCCCCGATCGTCATGCGGGCGGTGGTGACCTGGGCGGGGGAGAGGCCGGCGAGCCCCTCCTTGATGAACAGGAAGCTGGATCCCCACGCGAGAGCGAGGGCCGCGAACTGCAACGGGATGGTGCGCATGTACCGATTCCACCGCTCCCCGTCGTCCGGCGCTGGCGGGAATCGGTCGCGTCGTTCCGCCTCGGCCGGGCGGTCCGCAGCGCTCGGCGATACGGTGATGGTTCACCCGTACCGATCGAGATGCAGGAGAACCCATGGCCGAGATCGCCGTCGTCACCGGAGCGAGCAGCGGGATCGGGGCCGCCACGGCGCGGCACCTCGTGCGCGCGGGATTCGACGTCGTGATCGGGGCTCGTCGGCTCGAGCGGCTGGAGCAGCTCAAGGCCGACCTCGAGGCCCAGCATCCCGAGCGGATCGTCACGGCCCTGCCGCTGGACGTCTCGGCCCCCGCCTCCGTGACGGCCTTCGCCGGCGCGATCGAGAAGGTCGACGTGCTGGTCAACAACGCCGGTGGCGCGCTCGGCGTCGACCGCATCGAGACGGCCGACGAGGCCGACTGGTCGCGGATGTACGACATCAACGTGCTCTCGATCCTCCGGGTCACGCAGGCACTGCTGCCGAAGCTGCGGGCGTCCCCGGCGGCCTCCGTCGTGACGATCGGCTCCGTGGCCGCCCTGGAGGCGTACGAGACCGGCGCGGGGTACAACGCCGCCAAGCACGGCGCCCGCGCCGTCACCCGCGTGCTGCGCCTGGAACTCAAGGGCGAGCCGATCCGCGTCATCGAGATCGACCCGGGCCTCGTGGAGACCGAGTTCTCCGTGGTCCGCCTCGGTGGGGATCGGGCGGCGGCCGACAAGATCTACGAGGGCGTCGACAACCTCACCGCCGATGACATCGCCGACGCCGTGACCTGGACCGTTACGCGCCCGCCGCACGTGAACATCGACTCGATCCAGATCATGCCCCGGGACCAGGTAGCCGCTCGGAACGTGCACCGGAGGACCTAACGATCAGCGAGATTCGAACGGTTCCCGTGCGAACCTTCTCCTGACAGGGTCAACTGTTCGTGTGCCCGACAGGGCACCGGAGAGGAATCCATGGCCGGAGAGCCCCCGCTGCTGCGGGTGAAGAACGCCGTCATCGAACCGCTGCCGCAGACGGTCCGCGCGTGGCTCGTCCGCATCGTCGCCCTCGTCGTGTTCGTCGCGGTCTGGTGGCTGATCAGCGCTCTGCACCTGATCGACGAGAAGTTCCTACCCACGCCGAAGTCCGTGTGGGACGCCGCCGTCCGCGCCAGCACGTGGCACCAGGTAGCGCCGGGCGTGCCGCGCGAGGTGCTCGGCGAGCAGAACTACTTCCTCTGGGAGCACCTGGTCGCCAGCCTGCAGAGGATCTTCGCCGGCGTGGGCGCCGCCATTGTCGTGGGCCCGATCCTCGGCTTCGCGATGGGTACCTCGAAGACGATCAACACGATCATCGAGCCCTACCTGAACTTCCTCCGCGCGCTGCCCCCGCTCGGCTACATCGGCCTGCTCATCGTGTGGTTCGGCATCGGCGACACGTCCAAGATCTGGCTGCTCTTCCTCGCCGCGTTCCCCGCCATCGCGATCTCCACGGTCAACGGCGTCCAGGGCGTCAGCGTCGATCAGATCAACGCCGCCCGCGCGCTCGGCGCCAACCGCCTGCAGACCATTCGCGGCGTCATCGTCCCGGCCACGCTGCCCGAGGTCATCAACGGCATCCGCATCGCCGTGGGGTTCGCCTGGACCACCGTCGTCGCGGCCGAGCTCAACAACGGCATCCCCGGCATCGGCGGCCTCGCCTACCTCGCCGGCCAGCAGCTCAACACGCCCCTGACCATCGCCTGCATCATCGTCATCGGCATCACCGCGCTCCTGCTGGACTCGCTCATCAAGTGGATCGGCCTGCTGGCCGTCCCGTGGAAGGGGAAGGCATGAACCGCCTCACGCGCCTGGCGCGCACGGCGCTCGTGGTCGGCACCGTCGGGCTGCTGGCCTCCGGTTGCATCGTGGAGTCCGGCAGGGCCGAACAGTCCCGGTCGATCGGCGGGAGCACCCCGTGCCCCGTCGCCCCGGATCCGACGGTGCGCGGCACCGTCCGGATCGGTTGGCAGGAGATCCCGAACGGTGACCTGATCGTCAAGGACACCAGCCTGCTCAAGACGTGCATGCCCAACGTGAACGTCGTGTGGAGCAAGTTCGCCTCCGGCGGCGATGTCATCCAGGCCTTCGGAGCGAACAGCCTCGACGTCGGACTGCTCGGCAGCGCGCCCGCGGCGAAAGCACTCAGCGCCCCGCTCGATATCGACATGAAGGTGATCTGGATCCAGGATCGGATCGGGGCGGCGGAGTCGCTCGTCGCCCGCGGCGACGGCATCAAGAGCGTCGCCGACCTGCACGGCAAGCGGATCGCGGTGCCCTTCGCCTCCACCGCCCACTACAGCCTGCTGACGGCGCTCGACAAGGCCGGCGTCACCGACGCGCAGGTCATCAACCTGGCCCCCGACGCCATCCGCGGTGCCTGGGGCGGCGGGCAGATCGACGCGACCTACATCTGGGAACCCACTCTCAGTCAGCTCAAGGGCACGGTCCTCACCGACAGCGCGAAGGTCGCCGAACAGGGCGCGCCCACCTACGACCTCGAGGGCGCGCGCAGCGACTTCGTGCGCGACAACCCGGCCTTCCTGAAGATCTGGACCGCGGCGCAGGGCTGGGCGGCGAACCTGCTGAACACCGACCCGAACAAGGCCGCCGAACACATCGCCGGCCAGCTCGGCGTACCACTGGACCAGGTGCTCACGCAGGTCAAGGGTACGCCTACTTCGACGCCAAGACCCAGGCCGGCCCCGATCACCTCGGCGGCCAGCTGGGTGCCGACATCCGCAAGACGGCCGAGTTCCTGCTCCAGCAGGGGCAGGTCCAGGGCGTCGGGCCGGCGCAGCACTACACCGACGGCGTGTCCGCGACCGCGGCACAGGAGGCGAAATGAGCGGCACCGAACGCGTCCAACTCACGGGCGTCGGCAAGACCTACGACACCGCCAGCGGGCAGACCGTCGCGCTGCAGCCCACGGACCTCACCGTCGAGCCGGGGGAGTTCGTCTCCATCGTCGGGCCCTCGGGCTGCGGCAAGACGACTCTGCTGCGCCTGGTCGCGGGCTTCGAGGACCCGACGGCCGGCGTCGTCGAGGTCGGCGGCGAACGGGTCACGGCACCGTCGGCCGACCGGGGTGTGGTCTTCCAGGCCCCGACCCTGTACCCCTGGCTGACGGTGCGCGGCAACGTCGAGTTCGGACCCAAGGTCAGCGGGGTCGGTAAGACGCAGCGCCGCGAGCGGGCGCAGAAGATGCTGGACCTGGTGGGGCTCGGCGATTTCGGCGACAAGCGGCCCTACGAGCTCTCCGGCGGCATGCAGCAGCGCGCGCAGATCGCCCGCGTCCTGGTCAACGACCCGGCGATCGTCCTGATGGACGAGCCCTACGGCGCGCTCGACGCGCTGACGCGCGAGCGGCTGCAGGTGGATCTGCTGCGGATCTGGCGCGAGGCGGGCAAGACGATCGTGTTCATCACCCACTCGGTGGAGGAGGCGGTGTTCCTCAGTACCCGCGTGCTGGTGATGAGCGCCCGCCCGGGCCGCATCGTGATCGACCGGAAGGTCGAGCTGCCCGGCGACGGGCCCGACACCGTCCGCGACCCGTCGGTGACGGCGACGCCCGAGTTCCAGGCGCTGCGCACCGAGCTCGCGGAGGCGATCTACGCCGCCCACGGCTGAACCTCAGCTGTCGCACAGGTCGCGCGGCGTAGTCTTGCACGCGTGGTGAGCGTCCCGAAACTGCCAGTGTCGCTGCCGTCCGGGCCTGCCCGGACGATCGCGTCCCCCGTGTACGCGATCTACGAGCGCAGGCTGGCCACGGAGCTGGCGCACGCGTACCGCGACGGCGCGCAACGTCCCCGGCACGTCGCCGTGCTCTGCGACGGCAACCGACGCTGGGCCCGCGCCGCCGGGTTCTCCGATGTCAGCCACGGCTACCGCATGGGTGCCAAGAAGATCGCCGAGATGCTCGAGTGGTGCGACGAGGCCGGTATCGAGCTCGCGACCATCTACCTGCTCTCCACCGAGAACCTGCAGCGCGACCCCGACGAGCTGTCCGCGTTGCTGGAGATCATCACCGATGTCGTGGAGGAGATCTCCGGCCCCGACAAGAACTGGTCGGTGAAGATCGTCGGCGCGATGGACCTGCTGCCCTCCGACGCCGCGCGCCGGCTCACCGCCGCCGCCGAGGGGACCAAGGGCCGCACCGGCACCCACGTCAACGTGGCGGTCGGGTACGGCGGCCGCAAGGAGATCGTCGACGCCGTCCAGTCGCTGCTCAAGGATCGGCTGGCGGCAGGGATGTCGGCCGAGGAACTGGTGGACGCGGTCACCGTCGAGGGGATCGACCAGCACCTGTACACGAAGGGCCAGCCCGACCCGGACCTCGTGATCCGTACGTCCGGGGAGCAGCGGCTCTCCGGATTCCTGCTGTGGCAGAGCGCCTACAGCGAGATCTGGTTCACCGAGGCCTACTGGCCCGAATTCCGGCGCGTCGACTTCCTGCGCGCGCTGCGCGACTACGCCGCCCGGCACCGTCGCTTCGGGGCCTGAGCCGCATCGTCAGAGCTTGCGCAGGCGCACCCGGTTGATGGAGTGATCGGAGTCCTTGCGCAGCACCAGGGTTGCGCGCGGCCGGGTGGGCAGGATGTTCTGCACGAGGTTGGGGCGGTTGATGCCCGCCCAGATGCCCTCGGCGCGGTCCCGGGCCTCCACGTCGGACAGTCCCGAGTAGTGGTGGAAGTGCGAGGACGGATCGGCGAACGAGGTCGTCCGCATCGACAGGAACCGATCGACGTACCAGCGCTCGATGTCCTCGATCCGCGCGTCCACGTACACCGAGAAGTCGAACAGGTCCGAGACCATCAGCCGCGGCCCGGTCTGCAGCACGTTGAGCCCCTCGACGATGAGGATGTCGGGCCGCCGGACGTGGATGGTCTCGCCGGGCACGATGTCGTAGAGCTGGTGCGAGTACATCGGTGCGGTCGCGTCCTGCGCGCCCGATTTCACCGTGGTCACGAAGCGCAGCAGCGCCCGCCGGTCGTAGGACTCCGGGAAGCCCTTGCGGTGCATGATGCCGCGCCGCTCGAGCTCGGCCGTGGGGTAGAGGAAGCCGTCGGTGGTCACCAGGTCCACCCGCGGGTGCGAGTCCCAGCGCGCCAGCAGCGCCTGCAGCACGCGTGCGGTCGTCGACTTGCCGACCGCCACCGACCCGGCGACGCCGATCACGAAGGGCACCTGCGCGTCGTGCCGCTGCTCCCCGAGGAAGGTCGCGGTGGCCGCGTACAGGCGCTGCCGTGCCGCGACCTGCAGGTGGATCAGACGCGAGACCGGCAGGTAGACCTCGGCGACCTCGGCCAGGTCGACCTGTTCGCCCAGGCCGCGCAGGTGGGACAGGTCGTCCTCGGTGAGCGAGAGCGGGGTGGACTGCCGCAGTTCCCGCCACTGCGCTCGGTCCATCTCGATGTACGGACTCGGCTCGCTCACGCGGCGACTCCGTGACACACCGGGGAAGGCATATCCCTAGTCTGGCATGTATGGACGAGCTCAGTCTCACTGACCGCTACCTGCGGCTCGGCTTGCGGTTCGACCGCATCGAATCAGGATTCGTCGACGCGTACTTCGGTGACCCGGCGCACCGTCGGGCCGTGGAGGCCGACGACGCCCCCGAACCGGCCCGTCTCGCCGACGAGGCCCGCGCGCTCCTGCGCGACCTGGCCACCGACACCTCCCTGAGTCCGGCACGGCGCGAGTTCCTCGTCGGGCACGTCTCCGCGCTCGAATGCTCGGCCCACAAGTTCGACGGTGCGCCGATCGGCTTCGTCGACGAGGTCAAGGCCTACTTCGACGTGGACATCGCGATGGGAGACACCGCCGACTACGAGGCGGCGCACGCGAAGCTCGACGAGCTGCTTCCCGGCACCGGCCCCCTGCAGCCCCGCATGCAGGCGCAGCGCGAGCGGTTCGCGGTCCCGACGGAGCGCGTGCCCGAGGTGGTGGACGCGCTCGCCGGCGCGCTGCGCGATGTCGTGCGCGGGCGGTACCCGCTGCCGGAGGCCGAGACCGTGGCCTTCGAGATCGAGCACGACAAGCCCTGGTCCGGTTTCAACTACTACCTCGGCGACTACCGATCGCGGGTCGCCGTGAACGGTGACCTGCCGCAGTACTTGTCGTCGCTGCCGCACCTCATCGCGCACGAGGCCTACCCCGGCCACCACACCGAGCACTGCCGCAAGGAGCAACTACTGGTCGCGTCCCCCGAGAGCGGAGCGCAGCAGCCGGAGCAGACGATCTTCCTCGTCAACACCCCGCAGTGCCTCATGGCCGAGGGCCTCGCCGACCACGCGCTCGGCGCAGCGATCGGGCCCGGCTGGGGCCGCTGGGCGCAGGAGATCTACGCCGACCTGGGCCTGTCCTTCGACGGGGACCTCGCCGAACGGATCGCGGCGGCATCGTCGGGGCTGCTCCACGTGCGCCAGGATGCGGCCCTGCTGCTGCACGACCGGAACGCGGGGGAGGACGCCGTGGCCGCGTACCTGCAGCGCTGGGGGCTGATGGCGGAGAACAGCGCGCGGCAGGCGCTGCGGTTCGTGGGGTCGCCGCTCTGGCGGGCCTACATCTCGACCTATGTCGAGGGCTACGCGCTGCTCGGCGCGTGGCTCGACGAGGCGGAGCCGGGGGCGGCGCGACTGGATCGGTTCGGCCGTCTGCTCGACGAGCCCCTCACCCCGTCGGCGCTGCGGCGGGAGATGGCGGCCGCCGCGTGAGATCGCCGACCCTCGAACTAGGATGACCGCATGAGCGATTCCAGCGTGAACTCCGCGTCCCTGGCCGAACTCGATCCCGAGGTCGCGGCCGCCATGAACGGCGAGCTCGCGCGCCAGCGGGACACGCTGGAGATGATCGCCTCCGAGAACTTCGTGCCGCGTGCGGTGCTGCAGGCCCAGGGCTCGGTTCTCACCAACAAGTACGCCGAGGGCTACCCGGGTCGCCGCTACTACGGCGGCTGCGAGTACGTCGATGTCGTGGAGGATCTGGCCCGGAACCGGGCCAAGGAGCTGTTCGGCGCCGAGTTCGCGAACGTCCAGCCGCACTCGGGCGCGCAGGCGAACGCCGCGGTCCTGCAGGCGCTCATGGAGCCGGGCGAGACGCTGATGGGCCTCGACCTCGCGCACGGCGGCCATCTCACCCACGGCATGCGCCTGAACTTCTCCGGCAAGCTCTACGAGAACGTCTTCTACGGCGTGTCCAAGGAGGACCACCGGGTCGACATGGACGAGGTGCGCAAGATCGCGCTGGACTCCAAGCCGAAGGTGATCGTCGCCGGCTGGTCCGCGTACCCGCGCCACCTCGACTTCGCCGCCTTCCGTTCCATCGCCGACGAGGTGGGCGCCCACCTCTGGGTCGACATGGCGCACTTCGCCGGCCTCGTCGCCGCGGGCCTGCACCCGAGCCCGGTCCCGCACGCCGATGTCGTGTCCAGCACCGTGCACAAGACCCTCGGCGGCCCGCGCTCCGGCATCATCCTGGCCAAGCAGGAGTGGGCGAAGAAGCTCAACTCCGCGGTCTTCCCCGGCCAGCAGGGCGGCCCGCTGATGCACGTGATCGCCGCCAAGGCCGTCGCGCTCAAGGTCGCGGGCACGGAGGAGTTCCGCGAGAAGCAGCAGCGCACGCTCGACGGTGCGCGGATCCTCGCCGAGCGACTGAACGGCAAGGACGTGGCCGATGCCGGCGTCACCGTGCTCACCGGCGGCACCGACGTGCACCTGGTCCTCGTCGATCTGCGCAACAGCGACCTGGACGGGCAGCAGGCCGAGGACCTCCTGCACGAGGTGGGCATCACCGTCAACCGCAACGCCGTGCCCTTCGACCCGCGCCCGCCGATGGTCACCTCCGGCCTGCGCATCGGCACCGCCGCGCTCGCCAGCCGCGGCTTCGGCGACAAGGAGTTCACCGAGGTCGCCGACATCATCGGCACCGCGCTCGCGCAGGGCAAGGCGGCCGACACGGCCGCGCTGCGCGCCCGCGTCTCGGCGCTCGCACTGGAGGTGCCGCTGTACGAGGGCCTCGAGGACTGGGGCCTGCTCTCGCGCTGAACCCGGGTTCCGGGTTCGTCACCTCTCCCACCTGGGATTTGAAGGCCGGGTGGGGCCTGCTTTAGAGTGGCCGGGTGACTTCCAGCATCTCCGACGACGACCTGACGCTCGCCATCGACAAGGCGCTGCCGGACATCCGCGCGGCCTATGTCGAGGCCGGCGATGCGTGGCAGCCGCACGACTACATCCCGTGGGACGACGGCCGCAACTACGCCTTCCTCGGCGGCGAGGACTTCGTCCCCGCCGACGTCAAGGTCGACGCGGTGGTCAGCAACGGCCTCATCCTGGGCCTGCTGACCAAGGACCACCTGCCGTCCTTCCACCGCCTGCTGGCGCAGCACCACCTCATCGAGTCGGACTGGGGCAAGTTCGTCGGCCACTGGACCGCGGAGGAGAACCGCCACGGCATCGCGCTGCGCGATCACGTCGTGGTCAGCCGCACCTGCGATGTCGAGCAGCTGGAGATGTGGCGCCTCGAGGCCGTGACCCGCGGCTACCGCCAGTACGAGGGCACCCGCGAGGAGATCAAGATCGCGGAGCAGATCGCCATGGTGATCGTGCACGAGGCGCTGTCGGCCGATTACTTCGACCGGCTCGCCGACTACGCGGACACCGTCGAGAGCACGCCCGCCGGCCTCGTCACCACGCTGCGCAAGATCGCGAACGACGACCGCGTGCAGCAGCAGTACTGGACCGAGCTGCTCACCGTCGCGCTGGACGTCAACGAGGGCCACGTCAAGGACGCCCTGCTGGGCCAGGCGCGCGTCGCGTCGCCGATCGGTGCCGAGACCGCCGACGGGCTCGACGAGGCCCGCCGCATCGTCACCGAGGCCGGCATCAGCTCGCCCGAGCGGGACCGCGAGATCCTGAACGGGCTCCTCGCGACGTGGGGTCTCGCACTCTAAGTCGTCACGAACTGTTAACGAACGCGCCGCTCCGGGTCCCGCCCGGGCGGCGCGTTCGGCGTTAGTTTGACGGTGACGGATTGCGGGGAAGCAGTTCGTCCCGTGAGGTTCCAACCGTGACTCGACTGATCGTCGCGAGAGGGCCGGCCCCGGTCCTCGTCGTCGGGGCGTAGACCGCGCACCGAGACGTTTGGACCGGCCGGCCGCAGCTACACGCTTGCGTGGGCGCCGCGCAGGCTAGGAGCGTCACCGTGTCTTTCCGTGAGACCCCCCGCACGTACGTGCTCGACACCTCCGTCCTGCTGTCCGATCCCTGGGCCATCACCCGCTTCGCCGAGCACGACGTCGTGCTCCCGCTCGTGGTGATCAGCGAACTCGAGGGCAAGCGCCACCACGCCGAGCTCGGCTGGTTCGCCCGCGAGTCGCTGCGCATGCTCGACGACATGCGCCTCGAGCACGGCCGCCTCGACCAGCCGATCCCCACGCCGGGCGGCGGCACGGCTCAGGTGGAGCTCAACCACATCGACCCGACCGTGCTGCCGGTCGGATTCCGCACCGAGACCAACGACTCCCGCATCCTCGCCTGCGCGCTGAACCTGCGCGCCGAGGGCCGGGACGTGGTGCTGGTGTCGAAGGACATCCCGCTGCGGGTCAAGGCCGGCGCGGTGGGCCTGCCGGCCGACGAGTACCGGGCGCAGGACGTGGTGACCTCCGGGTGGACGGGCATGGAGGAGCTGGAGGTTCCGCGCGCGGTGATCGACGCGCTGTTCGCGGGCGGCGTGGTCGATCACGACGCCGCACGGGACCTGCCGTGCAACACCGGCGTTCGGCTACTGGGCGGCACGTCCAGCGCGCTGGGCCGGGTGACCGCGGAGAAGCAGCTGCAGCTGGTCCGCGGCGACCGCGAGGCCTTCGGCCTGCACGGCCGCAGTGCGGAGCAGCGCGTCGCGCTGGACCTGCTGCTCGACGAGTCGGTGGGCATCGTCTCCCTCGGCGGCAAGGCCGGTACGGGCAAGTCGGCCCTGGCGCTCTGCGCGGGTCTCGAAGCGGTGCTGGAGAAGCGCACGCAGCGCAAGGTCGTGGTCTTCCGGCCCCTGTACGCCGTCGGCGGCCAGGACCTCGGCTACCTGCCGGGCTCCGAGAACGAGAAGATGGGGCCGTGGGCGCAGGCCGTCTACGACACTCTCGACGGTCTCGCCTCGCCCGAGGTGATGGACGAGGTGATGGACCGCGGGATGTTGGAGGTGCTGCCGCTCACGCACATTCGTGGCCGGTCGCTGCACGACTCCTTCGTCATCGTCGACGAGGCGCAGTCCCTGGAGCGCAACGTGCTGCTGACGGTGCTCTCCCGGCTGGGGAGCGGCTCGCGGGTGGTGCTCACGCACGACGTCGCGCAGCGCGACAACCTGCGGGTCGGGCGCCACGACGGCGTGGCCGCGGTGATCGAGAAGCTCAAGGGGCACCCGCTGTTCGCGCACGTCACGCTCACCCGCTCCGAGCGCTCGCCGATCGCCGCCCTGGTCACCGAGATGCTGGAGGAGTTCGCCCCCGGCGCGTGACCGGGCGCCGCGCCGACCGTTGTCATACCTAGAACCGCAAGGTATACCTGTACCTAGTGGTTCTAGGTATGGAGGTCGGCATGCACATCGATAAGGACCTGGTCGCCGCGTCGGCGACCCCGCTGGTGCTGAGCATCCTCAGCAGCGGGGACAGCTACGGCTACGCCATCCTCACTCGCATCCGCGACCTCTCCGGCGGGCGCCTCGAGTGGTCCGACGGGATGCTCTACCCGCTGCTCCATCGCCTGGAGAGGCTCGGACACGTCGAATCGCGGTGGGAGGTCGCCGAGACCGGTCGCAAGCGCAAGCACTACGCCATCACCCCTGCCGGCCGGGAGGCGCTCGCGGACCGTCGGGACCAGTGGCGGGCCGTCAGTGCCGCCCTCGACGTCCTCTGGTCCGACGGTGCGCCGCACCCGGGGCTCGCATGACCGGCCCCGTCGATGCGCAGATCCGGCAGTGGCGCGGGTACCTGGAGGGCCGGCGGAAGCTGCGGCCCGAGGACGTCGACGAACTCGAATCGCATCTGCGCGACACGATCTCGGACCTCGAGGCCCGCGGTCTCGACGGCGATGAGTCCTTCCTCGTCGCGGTCAAGCGGATGGGCGCCGCGGACGCGGTCGCCCACGAGTTCGCCCGCGAGCACTCCGATCGGCTGTGGAAGCAGTTGGTGCTGGGTGCCGCAGAGGACGCGGCGGCGCGGCGCGGTGAGTTGCCGGTGGTGCTCGCGCTGGGTGCGGGTGCGGGCCTCTCGCTGCTCGCGGTGCTGCAGCTGCTGGGCGACGTGTCGCCGCGGTTCGTCGCCTTCGCGGTCGCGCCCTTCCTGGTGGCCTACTTCGCCTGGAAGCGATCGATGCCCGTCCGCGGGGCCGCGATCGTCCTCGGCGGCTTCGTGGTGACGGCGGCGGTGCTCGCCGCGTACCGATTCGGTTCCGGCACCTCGACCGAGGTCCTGTGCGTCGTGGCCACCCCCGTGGTGCTGTGGTTCGGCGTCGGCGTGGCGTACACCGGCGGCGCGTGGCGCTCGGGGCCGCGCCGGATGGACTTCGTGCGGTTCACCGGCGAGTACGCGATCTACTTCCTGCTCATCGCCCTCGGCGGCGGCGCGATCACCGGCCTGACCATCGGCGCGCTCAGCACCGTCGGACTGCAGGCCGAGACCCCGATCACCACCTGGGTGCTGCCGGTCTGCGTGGGCGGCGCGGTGCTGGTGGCGGCGTGGCTGGTCGAGGCGAAGCAGGAGGTGATCGAGAACATCGCGCCCGTGCTGACCCGGATCTTCACCCCGATCACGCTGCTCATGCTGCTCGTGGTGCTGGTGGCCTTCGCCTCCCGGCCCGGGCTGATCGGCGTGGACCGCGACCTGCTCGTCTTCATGACGGTGGTACTCGTCCTCGTGGTGGGGCTGCTGCTCTACGCGGTCTCCGCCCGCGACCCGCGGCGCCGGCCCGATGTTTTCGATCGGCTGCAGGTGGCCCTCGTCGTCGCGGCGATCGCCGTGGACCTGGTGGTGCTGGTCGCGATGCTCACCCGGACCGCCGAGTTCGGCGCCTCACCGAACAAGGCCGCGGTGGTGGGGCTGAACCTGATCCTGCTGGTGATCCTCGCCGGCGCGGCCGTGCTCGGCGTCGGATTCGTCCGCGGGCGTAGGGATTTCGTCTCGGTCGAGCGCTGGCAGACCGGCACGCTCCCCGCGTACGCGGCGTGGGCGGCGATCGTCGCTCTGGCCTTCCCTCCGCTGTTCGGCTTCAGGTGAGGCGCGCGGTCCTGCGGTACTGCGACGGGCTCACCCCGTGGTGCCGCGTGAACGCGGCACTCAGCGCGTACGGCGATCCGTAGCCCACCCGGCGGGCGATCGCCTCGAGCCCGTCGGCGGTGGACGCCAGCGCGTCCGCGGCCAGGGTGAGGCGCCACAGGGTCAGGTACCGCCCGGGCGGCTCGCCGACCGCATCCCGGAACCGGGCCGCCAGGCCGGCCCGGGAGACGTGCAACTCCGCGGCGAGCGCCGCCACCGTCCACGGCCGCTCCGGCGCGTCGTGGATCAGGTCCAGGGCACCTGCCACGGTGTCGTCCACGCTGCCGGAGAGCCACCCGGTCGGGGCGGTGTGCGCCGCGGCCCGGATCGCGGCGCAGACCACCACATCGAGCAGGCGGTCGATGACGAAGCTGTGCCCGGGGCGCGGGTCCGCGAGCTCGCGGCGCAGCAACCCCAGCAGGGCTTCATCGACCTCGCCCGGCGGGAGGACGGTGAAGACGGGGAGCTGCTCGACGAGGTGCCGGCCGACCTGGGATGCCGAGGCGTACGTGCCGACCAGGAGCTGATCGGCACCGTCGTCGTGGTTGCCCCACGTGAGCAGGCCGCGATGGGTGGTCGACCGCATCGATTCGGTGAGCGGGATGCACGTTCCGCCCGGCCCGATGCGGACCGTCGGGGCGCGGCCCGGATCGTCGGCGACGAGGTAGCGCGGGCCGTGCGCGACGAGGGCGACGGCGCCCGCCTCGAGGCGGATGCGCGCGTCGTCGCCGACCAGCCACGCAGCGCCGCGGTCGACGGCGATCACGCTGAGCGGCGCACCGTCGTCGATGTCGACGGACCACGGCGGCGCCATGGAGATGCGCAGCGAGAACAGGCCCCGAGCGCGAAGGCCGGAGACCATCCGGAACAGGGGGTCCACCCCTGTCAGGTTAGACGAATGCGTATGGAATCAGGGGCCTGAACCATGGATGACGCCACACCGGGGCGTGATCCTGGAACCATGACACTCAAACTCCTCCTCGGATCGGCTGCGCTGCTCAGCGCACTGCTGGCCGGCTTCTACTTCGCCTACGCCACGGTGATCACGGCCCAGCACGGCGTATCCGACGGTGCCGAGGCCATGCGCCGCATGAACGTCGCGGTCGAGCGGCCGCCCTTCCTCGCGATCTTCGTGCTGGGGGCGGTGGTGCCGCTCGTGGCCGCCGTCGCTCTGGTGATCGCGGACGGGTTCGGCGGTCGGACCACCGCGGGCGTGCTGGGGGCGCTGTGCGCGATCGCGGCGTTCGCGCTGACGGTGGCGGTGAACGTACCCCTCAACCAGCGGCTGATGGCGGGCACCGTCGACTGGGCCGAGTTCGCGCGTACGTGGGGAGCGTGGAACCTGGCGCGGCTGTGGCTCAGTGTCGTCGGTGCCCTCGGTCTGGCCCTCCCGGTCCTGCGGTGACGGCACCGTCGGGAACGGACGCCGCAGGTAGGGCAGCCTAAGCCGGACACGGATGTGCAGGGGGAATACCCTCGAAGGCGTGACTTCGAACAGCCCCGAATTCATCTACTCCGATCTACTGCCCATCGGCCCGGACACCACGCCGTACCGATTGCTGACCACCGAAGGCGTGTCGACCTTCGAGGTGGACGGGCAGAAGTTCCTCAAGGTGGAGCCGGAGGCGATCCAGAAGCTGACCGCCGAGGCGATGCACGACATCAGCCACTACCTGCGGCCCGCGCACCTGAAGCAGCTGCGGAAGATCATCGACGACCCCGAGGCGTCGGGCAACGACCGCTTCGTGGCGCTCGACCTGCTCAAGAACGTCAACATCTCCGCCGGCGGCGTGCTGCCGATGTGCCAGGACACGGGCACGGCGATCGTCATGGGCAAGAAGGCCGAGGGTGTGCTGACCGGCGTCGAGGACGGCGAATGGGTCTCGCGCGGCGTGTTCGACGCGTACACCAAGCTGAACCTGCGCTACTCGCAGAACGCGCCGATCACCATGTACGAGGAGAAGAACACAGGCACCAACCTGCCTGCGCAGGTGGAGATCTACGCCACCGAGCAGGGGCCGAAGGGGCCGGAGTACAAGTTCCTGTTCATGGCCAAGGGCGGCGGCTCGGCCAACAAGTCCTTCCTGTTCCAGGAGACGAAGGCGATCCTCAACCCGGACCGGATCCTGAAGTTCCTCGACGAGAAGATCCGCTCACTGGGCACCGCGGCCTGCCCGCCGTACCACCTCGCGATCGTCATCGGCGGCACGTCGGCGGAGTTCGCGCTCAAGACCGCGAAGTACGCCTCGGCGCACTACCTCGACGAGCTGCCGGAGACCGGATCGATTGCCGCGCACGGCTTCCGCGACAAGGAGCTCGAGGAGAAGGTCTTCGAGCTGACGCAGTCCTTCGGGATCGGCGCGCAGTTCGGCGGCAAGTACTTCTGCCACGACGTGCGCGTGGTGCGCCTGCCGCGGCACGGTGCGTCGCTGCCCGTCGCGATCGCCGTATCCTGCTCGGCGGACCGGCAGGCGCTCGGCAAGATCACCGCGGACGGCGTCTTCCTCGAGCAGCTCGAGACCGATCCCGCGCAGTACATGCCGGATGCCGGTGTGGCGGAGGACATCGAGGGCGGCGCGGTCGTCGAGATCGACCTCAACCGACCGATGCCCGAGATCCTCGCCGAGCTGTCGAAGTACCCGGTCAAGACCAGGCTGTCGCTGACCGGGCCGCTGGTCGTGGCACGCGACATCGCACACGCCAAGATCAAGGACCTGCTGGATTCGGGCGCGCCGATGCCGCAGTACCTCAAGGACCACCCCGTCTACTACGCGGGACCCGCGAAGACGCCGGAGGGCATGGCGTCCGGCTCCTTCGGCCCCACCACCGCGGGCCGCATGGACAGCTACGTCGACCAGTTCCAGGCCGCGGGCGGCTCGATGATCATGTTGGCCAAGGGGAACCGGTCCAAACAGGTCACGCAGGCCTGCGATGCGCACGGCGGCTTCTACCTCGGCTCCATCGGCGGGCCCGCGGCGCGTCTGGCGCTGGACTGCATCAAGTCGCAGGAGGTCATCGAGTACCCGGAGCTCGGCATGGAGGCGGTGTGGAAGATCGAGGTCGAGAACTTCCCCGCGTTCATCGTCGTCGACGACAAGGGCAACGACTTCTTCACCGACCCGTCGGGTGAGGTCGCCCTGCCGCTCAGCGGTATTCGGGTGCGCTCCAAGGAGCGGTAGACCCGGTCCCGGTCAGGCCGGGCGCAGGATCGTCACCGCGAAGTCGGCGTCGTCGTGCCACGGCCTGACGTCCCAGGTCGCCAGGCGCAGGTCGGTGCGCAGGCCGGCGTCCTTCGCGTGGGTGTCGAACCGCTCCGGCGTGAGCCCGCGGTTCGTGTGGAAGCCCACCACGGCGAAGCCGTCGTCCGCGAGGTGCGCGCGGAAGTTCCGCAGCACCGTCGTCTCCGTGCCCTCCGCCACGAAGACCATGACGTTCCCCGCGCAGACGATGGCGTCGAAGACGCCGTCGAGGTCCAGCCCTGCCAGGTCCTGGACCAGCCAGCGCGGACCCGGGTGATCCTGCTCGGCCGCGGCGATGAGGACCGGATCGACGTCGACGCCGGTCACGTCGTGGCCCACGGAATGCAGGTAGCCGCCGATGCGCCCCGGTCCGCAACCGGCGTCCAGGATCCGCGACCCGCGGCCCACCATCGCGTCCACCAGCCGCGCCTCGCCGGCCAGGTCCGCGCCCTCGCGCGCCATCGTCCGGAAGCGCTCGACGTACCACTCGCTGTGGCCGTCCTTGGTGTCGGTGAACCAGCGGGGTGTACTCATACCCTCGAACTTACTTGCACGGGTTCGCGGCCTCTCCCGTGCCGGTGCTGTTGCGGAGGACGCGAACGTAGACACCGCGGTGTTGCAGTCCGTTACACGCAGCCACGCTCGACGTGCCGTAGTCGATGTAGGGAGTGTAGAAGGCCTCGCCGTTGTCGTCGGCGGAGCGGATCGAGCCGCAATTCAGGGCCCGGCTGTAGAAGTACTCGGCGCCGGGATTCGATGACAACTGGTCGTTCACGAGGCTCTTGACCGCGGGGTTCGACTGCTCGATCGAACCCAGGATCAGGATGAACCTCCCGTCGCACGGCGGCCGGCTCACCGCTCGGGTGAGGCCGAGGTCGCCGGCGCCGCGCGATGGCGCGGTCGGCGCCGGGGCGACCGTGGGCGCCGGCGCGGTCGCGGGCACGGTCATGGTCGGCGGGGCAACCACGACGGTCGCCGGAACAGTGCTCGATTCGATGGCAGGAGAGGCTCCGGTGGAATCGGAGCGGCCGAGCATCGCGGCTGTGCCCGCTACGAGGGCGCCGACCACGAGGGCAGCTGCGACCGCGGTGGGAAGGACCCACGTGCGCCGGGACTTCCGCTCGGGAGGCCGTGACGGCGCCGGAGTCGGCGCGATCATCGTCGGGACGTCGTGCGCCCCCGCCGCGGGCGGCACGGCGCGGATGACCGTCGGCTCCGCCGGTGCCGCAGCGAGTTCAGCTGCGAATTCTCCGGCGCTCCGAGGGCGATCGGCGGGGGAGCCGGCCATGCCACGGGCGATCGTACTGTCGACGGACGGAGGGATATCGGGGCGCCTGGTGGTCACCGGAACGACGGCGCCGTCGAGTGCTGCCGCGATCACGGCCGCGGGACTACTCCTGTCGAACGGCCGGGAGCCCGTGAGGAGGGCATAGGCGGTCGTAGCGAGTGAGTAGATATCTGCGCGCGAATCGATCTCGTCGCCCCGGAGCTGCTCCGGCGCGGCGTAGGCGACGGAACCGATGGTCGTCCCGGTGGCGGTCAGATCGGACGTGTCGCCCGCCGCCCGAGCGATCCCGAAGTCGGACAGCAACGCACGCGAGCCGTCGAGCATGATGTTCGCGGGCTTGACATCCCGATGGAGGATGCCCCGTTGGTGCGCGAAGTCGAGTGCTGCAGCGGTGTCGCGGACGATCGCGACGACCGCGTCGAACGGCAGGCCGCCCGGAGACTGCGCTATGTGCGCCGCAGCGTCGATCCCGTCGATGTACGGCATCGACAACCACAGCCGACCGCCCTCCTCGCCCCTGTCGAGAACTCCGACGATGTTGGGGTGATTGAGGGTGGCGGCGAGATCGGCCTCGCGGAGGAAGCGTAGCCGGAAGGCCTCATCCGTCGCGAGATGCGGTGGGAGGACTTTGATCGCGTCGTGGCGAGGCAGGCGAGGATGCTGCGCGAGGTACACCTCGCCCATGCCTCCCGCGCCGAGACGACGCACGATCGTGTACCCCGCGAAGACCTCACCCGGCGAAAAGGACATCTCGCACCTCCCGGGAGGAATCTACTACCCGAGCTGAGCGCACCAACGTCGGGCTCAGCGGCGCGGAGGGATCGGTGACCTGTGGAAACGCGGATCGTTCGCCGCCTGGGGCGACGTTCGTGCAGGCATCGCGCGTACTTCGATCGGAACCACAGAACTACTACGCGCGGTAGTGGGTACTGTCGAGGCATGACGAACATCATCGATCGCATCGGAACGGCGCCGATCGCGGCGGCGGGGCTCGTGGGCGGCTACTACGTGGCGCGGGAGACGGGGATCCGTCCGCTGGGTGGCGTCGTGCTGGCGGCGGCGGGCGCCGCGGCCGCGCAGGGCTGGTACGCGAAGGGCGGTGCGACCACCGCCGTCGCTCTCGGTGCGGTCTACCTGGGCGGATTCGGCGCTTCGCATCCGCTGGCGAAGAAGATCGGCGCGTGGCCGTCCGTCCTGGGCGTGGCGGCGGCGGCCGCCGGGGCGTCGTACGTTCTCGTCGATCGCCGCTGAGCGGGACCCGAACATCGCCCTACGGGCTACGCTCGCAGAGTGAGATTGAGAACAAGTTTCACCTTTGTCCTCTGTGCGTCGGGGCTCGCGCTCGCCGCGTGCGGCGGACCGGCGGCGTCGTCGAACGAGGCGCACCCCGGCGGCCTCAGCGTGGATACCAAGGCCGCCGCGGTCGCGCCCGCGGAGCAGTCCAGCGCGACGCCCACCGGCACCCCGCTCTACACGCGGCTGGCCACGTCCAGCGCGGTCGGCGGGACGGGGCAGGCGCTGACGGCAAGCCTCGCCGGCATCACCTACCGCAGTGCGACCGGCGTCTGGATCGGCTGTGAGGGCACGGCCTCGACGGCCGTCTACCGGCTGAACGGCGAGTTCTCGAAGCTCACTGGCGTCCTCGGACTGCAGCCGCACACCCCGAGCGACCTGCAGGTGCGCATCTCCTTCATCGTGGACGGCGACTCCCGCCTCTCGGCCGTGCTCACCCGCAACGGTCAACCGGAGAAGATCTCGGTCTCCGTCGCGGGGGCCCGGTCGGTCACCGTCTCGGCGCTCGCCATCGACGGGGAATGCGCGCCGGCACCGGCGCCCTACGGCGCGATCGGTGCCGCGTCGCTCACCTGAGCGCGATCAGCGCTGGCGGTCGACGTTCGCCATGGCCAGCACGTCGAGCCGCCGGTCCAGTTCCTCGAGCGTGAGCTCGTCGCCGATCAGGCCGCGGTCGATGACCGTCTGGCGGATGGTCTTCTTCTCCTTGAGCGCCTGCTTCGCGACGGCCGCGGCCTGATCGTAACCGATGAGCGAGTTCAGCGGCGTCACGATCGACGGAGACGATTCCGCGAGCGTCCGCAGCCGGTCCTCGTGGGCCACGAGCCCGTCGATGCAGCGGTCCGCGAACAGCCGGGACACGTTCGCCAGCAGCGCGATCGACTCCAGCACGTTGCGGGCCATCATCGGGATGTAGACGTTGAGCTCGAAGGCGCCGTTGCCGCCGCCCCACGCCACCGCGGCGTCGTTGCCGATCACCTGCGCGGCCACCTGCGTCACCGCCTCCGGGAGCACCGGATTCACCTTGCCGGGCATGATCGAGCTGCCGGGCTGCAGGTCGGGCAGGGCGATCTCGCCGAGGCCCGTCAGGGGCCCCGATCCCATCCAGCGGACGTCGTTGGCGATCTTGGTCAGCGAGATCGCGACGGTGCGCAGCGCCCCCGACAGCTCGACGAGCCCGTCGCGGGCGGCCTGCGCCTCGAAGTTGTCCTTGGCCAGCCGGATCTCGTCGACGCCCGTCAGCTTGACCAGCTTTGCCACTACCAGCGAGCCGAAGCGCTCCGGCGCGTTGAGCCCGGTGCCGACGGCGGTGCCGCCGATGGGGACCTCGCCGACGCGGGGGAGCGTGGCGCGTACGCGCTCGACGCCCGCCTCGACCTGCCGGGCGTAACCGCCGAACTCCTGGCCCAGCGTTACGGGCACTGCGTCCATGAGGTGCGTGCGGCCGGACTTGACCACCGATCGCCACGCCGCGGACTTCGTGGCGAGCGCCGCCTGCAGATGCTCGAGCGCGGGGACCAGGGAGGTCACGGCCGCTTCGGTCGCGGCCACATGGGTGGCTGTCGGGAAGGTGTCGTTGGAGGACTGCGACATGTTCACGTCGTCGTTCGGGTGCACCTGAACGCCGGCGCGGCCGGCCAGCGACGCGATCACCTCGTTGGCGTTCATGTTCGAGCTGGTGCCCGAGCCGGTTTGGAACACGTCGATGGGGAACTGGTCGTCGTGCAGCCCGTCGGCCACCTCGCGCGCCGCGGCGACGATCGCGGCGGCCTTGTCGGGGGCGAGCAGCCCGAGATCCTGATTGACCTGTGCCGCAGCTGCTTTGAGTAGTCCCATCGCCCGGATCTGCGCCCGCTCCAGCGGGCGGAAGCTGATCGGGAAGTTCTCGACCGCGCGCTGCGTCTGCGCCCGCCACAGCGCCTCCGCAGGCACCCGGACCTCGCCCATGGTGTCGTGCTCGATGCGGTACTCGGTTGCGGGGGTTTCAGCGGTATTAGCCATACCTTAGAAAAGTACTCGGGCCCCGGGATCATTCCCAGGGCCCGAGAAGAAGATCACTCAGTCGAAGATCTGCGCGTAGGTCTTGAGCTTGGTCAGGCGGTGCGTCGCGTCGACGATCCGGACCGTGCCGGACCGGCTGCGCATCACGATCGACTGCGTGGTGGCGCCGTCCGCGCGGTAGCGCACGCCGCGCAGCAGGTCGCCGTCGGTGACGCCGGTGGCGGCGAAATAGACGTGCTCGCCCCGGACGAGGTCGGTGGTGGTGAGGACCTGGGTCGGGTCGATGCCCAGGTCCGCGAGTCGCTGGTGCTCGGCGTCGTTCGACGGTGCCAGGGTCGCCTGGATCTCGCCGCCCATGCAGCGCAGTGCGGCGGCGGCGATGATGCCCTCGGGGGTGCCGCCGATGCCGACGAGGATGTCGGTCTTGGCCTCGGGGCGGGCGGCGGCGATGGCGCCGGCGACGTCGCCGTCGGAGATGAGGCGGACGATGGCGCCGGTGGCGCGGATGTCGGCGATGAGTTGGTCGTGGCGGGGGCGGTCGAGCACGGTGAGGGTGACGTCGGTGACTTTGATGCCCTTGGCTTTGGCGACCTTGGCGATGTTGTCGGCGATGGGGGCGTTGATGTCGATGACGCCGGCGGCTTCGGGGCCGACGGCGATCTTGTTCATGTAGAACACGGCCGACGGGTCGTACATCGCGCCGCGCTCGGACACCGCGAGCACCGCGATCGAGCCGGGCATGCCCTTCGCCATCAGCGTCGTGCCGTCGACGGGGTCGACGGCCACGTCGGTCGACGGCCCGAAGCCGTTCCCGACCTCCTCGCCGTTGTAGAGCATGGGCGCCTCGTCCTTCTCGCCCTCGCCGATCACGACCACGCCGCTCATCGAGACGGTGGAGACGAGCTGGCGCATGGCGTCGACCGCTGCGCCGTCGCCGGATTCCTTCTGGCCGCGGCCGACCCAGCGGCCGGCCGCGAGAGCGCCGGCCTCGGTGACGCGCACCAGCTCCATGGCGAGGTTCCGGTCCGGGGCGATGGGATTCGCGTCGGTGTTGCTGTCGGACATGGGTGATCCTCCATTGATCTCGATGCGCGCGGCGGGCGCGGCGGGGCCTCGACGCAGATTCTTCCATGCCGGGCCCGGTCCGGGTTCGGCTATGCCGCCTCCGACGGTGCCCGACGCTTTCGGGATACTGGACGGCGTGGCTGAGAAACCCCGCATCCTGCAGAGCCGTCGCGACCTCGTCTTCACGATGGTCCCGTTGCTGATGCTGTGCCTGATCGCGTTGATCGCGTCCGGCAACTTCAAGCTCGGTTTCGGCGCGGACCCGAAGGACGAGACGGTCCCGGCCATCAACCCGCAGGGCGTCTTCGAGGTCTCGGCGCAGACGCTCGGTTTCCCCGTCCGGATGCCGGGCGGTGCGGGTGTGGACCGCGGGGTTCCCGACGGCTGGAAGGCGACCGCGACCCGCGACGACGACGTGACCGGCGGCAAGGTCTTCTCCGTCAATTACGTGACGCCCGAGAAGAACTCGCTGCAGCTCTCGCAGTCCAGCGCGCCCGTCGGGAAGGTCGTGGAATCGGTCTACGGTTCGTCGGCGAAGCCCTCGGGGACCATCCCCGTCGGGGATCGGACCTGGGACGTCTACGGCCCGAACGACAAGAATCGCAGCGCCTGGGTGCTCCAGCTCGACGGTGCTGTGATCGTCGTCTTCGGCAGTGGCACGGTGCCGCGATTCACCGAGCTCGCGTCCGCGGTCCAGTCGCAGGCGCCGCTGCCCCGCACCGGGGAGCAGGCCCCCGCGGCACCGTCGGACGCGCCGAAGTAGGTCACTGCTCGCCGTCGGCGATGGCCTTCTCGATCCGGGCCCGCGCGCCCGCGAGGTGCTCCTCGCAGCGCTTGGCCAACGCCTCTCCGCGCTCCCACAGCTGCAGCGACTCGTCGAGGTCGATCCCGCCCTGCTCGAGCAGCTTCACCACGACGGTCAGCTCGTCGCGGGCCTGCTCGTAGCCGAGCTCGGCCGCCGGTGTCTCGTCAGTCATCGGTCTTCCCTCCCAGTCGTTCCACACCCATCACCGCCGCCTTGGCCGCACCGTCGGGCACCCGGACCCGCAGCTGCGAGCCGGGCGCGAGGTCGTCGATGCTGCGCACGACGGGATTCTCGCCGTCGGGCGTGATCTTCTGGACCACGGCGTAGCCGCGGGCCATGGTGGCCGCGGGGCCGAGAGTCGTCAGGCGCGCGGCCAGGTGCCGCACCCCGTCGGATTCCCGGTCGACGGTGCGCCGCACGTCCCGCCGGGCGTCGCGCAGCATGCGCTCGATCTCGGTGGCCCGGTCGTCGACGAGCCGCATCGGGTGCGCGAACACCGGCCGCGAGCGCAGCGCCTCGAGGGTGTGCGCCTCGCGCGAGACCCAGCCGCGCAGGGCCGCGGCCGCGCGGGACCGCAGCTCGGCGATCCGCGCGAGCTCGGACACCACATCGGGCACGACGCGCTTCGCGGCGTCGGTGGGGGTCGCGGCGCGCACGTCGGCGGCGAAATCGCAGAGCGGGTTGTCGGGCTCGTGGCCGATCGCGGAGACGATCGGGGTCCGGGCCGCGTGCACGGCCCGGCAGAGGGCCTCGTCGGAGAAGGGCAGCAGGTCCTCCACGCTGCCGCCGCCGCGGGCCATGATGATGACATCGACCTCGGGGTCGGCGTCCAGCGCGCGCAGCGCCGTGACCAGCTGCGGGACCGCGGTCGGACCCTGCACCGTGGCGTACTCGGCGCGGATCCGCACATCCGGCCAGCGGCCCTCGGCGATCGACCGCACGTCGCGCTCGGCCGCGCTGGCCCGTGCGGTGACCAGGCCGACGGTGCGCGGCAGGAAGGGCAGGGGCCGCTTGAGCCGCGGGTCGAACAGGCCCTCGGCGTGCAGCAGTTGCCGCAGCCGCTCGATGCGGGCGAGGAGTTCGCCCACGCCGACGGCACGGATCTCCGTGATCCGCAGTGAGAGGCTGCCACGTCCGGCCCAGTAGGTGAACTTGCCGCGCACGATCACCTGCGTGCCCTCGTTCAGGGGCACGTCGGACCGGTCCAACACGGCCGGCAGGCAGGTGACCTGCACGGACACGTTCGCCGACGGGTCGCGCAGGGTGAGGAACGCGGTGCCGCCGCCGCGGCGGTTGAGCTGCGTGATCTGCCCCTCGACCCAGACCTCGCCGAGCCGGTCGATCCACTGCCCGATCTTCATCGAGACCACGCGGACGGGCCACGGGTGTTCGGCGCTCGACGGCCCGCCGGAGGAGGGACCGGCCGCCGCGCCGGTTCCGGGTGCGGTCACCGAGTGATGCGGTTCTCGAGCATCGTCAGGAAGGGGGCCCGGTCCTTGTGGTCGCGCTCGTATGCGACGAGCGACTCGACCTCGGCCGTGGTGAGCCCGGGCAGGCGGCCGCGCAGCTGCGCGAGCGTCAGCTCGGGGTAGTCGATGCGCAGGGCCGCCGCCGGTAGGTCGTCCGGCGTCTCCGCGACGGTCGCGGTGCCCGACGGTGCCGGGGCGGGCGAGCTGTACAGGGCGTACCGTCCGGCGCCCGACGGTGCCTGCTCGGCCCCGGCGGGCTCCGTGCCCGGGTGCTCGGCGGTGGGCGCCGGAGCTGCGGCGGGCGTACCGGCGGGCTCCGTGGCGGCGGGCTGCTCCGCGGCGGTGGGCTGCTCCGCGGCGGGGGCCGCGGGCTCGGAGGCGGGGCGGACCTCGCCGTACGCGGCCCGGGCCGGTGCGGGCAGGTCCACGTCGACGTCCTCGTCGTCGTCGAACGTGGCCCAGGCGGCCTGCTCCTCCTCCTTGGCGGGGAAGACGGTCTCGATCGCGCGGTCGCCACGGACGGCCAGGTCGGCGAGGTCCTGCTGCACGGCGATGAAGGCCTGCGCGGACTTGCTGCCCAGCGTGAGCGGCGCGCTGACGGCGCCCGTCACGATCTCCTGGCCCTTCTCGGCGGCCAGCGACACGGCCCCGAGGGCGACGCGGACCACGAACGGTAAACGGCTCATGCGTCCAGGGTGCCTCATCGCGGCCGCGGAGTCTCCGTCAGGTGCCGTAGCCTGGGGGCATGAGTTCTGGCAAGCGAGTCCTGCTGGCCGAGCCGCGCGGCTACTGCGCGGGCGTCGACCGTGCGGTGGAGACCGTCGAGAAGGCCCTCGAGAAGCACGGCGCGCCCGTGTACGTCCGCAAGGAGATCGTGCACAACCGGCACGTCGTCGAGACGCTGCAGGACAAGGGCGTGATCTTCGTGGACGAGACCGACGAGGTGCCCGAGGGCTCCCTCCTGGTGTTCTCCGCGCACGGCGTCTCACCCGCGGTGCACGAGGGCGCGGCGCAGCGCAGTCTGCGCACCATCGACGCGACGTGCCCGCTGGTCACCAAGGTGCACCAGGAGGCCAAGCGCTTCGCGCGCGACGATTACGACATCCTGTTGATCGGCCACGAGGGTCATGAGGAGGTCGAGGGAACGGCCGGTGAGGCGCCGCAGCACGTGCAGCTGGTCGACGGCCCGGATGCCGTCGAGAAGGTCGTCGTCCGGGACGAGGAGAAGCTCGTCTGGCTCTCGCAGACCACGCTCTCGGTCGACGAGACGATGGAGACGGTGCGTCGCCTACGGGAGAAGTTCCCCAAGCTGCAGGACCCGCCGAGCGACGACATCTGCTACGCGACGCAGAACCGTCAGGTCGCGGTGAAGGCGATGGCGCCCGAGTGCGATCTGGTGATCGTCGTGGGCTCGCGGAACTCGTCGAACTCGGTGCGCCTGGTGGAGGTCGCGCTGCAGGCCGGTGCCCGCGCCGCGCACCTCATCGACTTCGCCCGCGAGATCGACCCGGCGTGGCTCGACGGCGTGAGCACCGTCGGCATCACCTCCGGCGCGTCGGTGCCGGAGATCCTCGTCAAGGGAGTCGTCGAGTACCTCGACGGCGAGGGCTTCGAGGACGTCCAGTCCGTCACCACCGCGAACGAGACGCTGGTCTTCGCTCTCCCGCGCGAGCTGCGGCCCCGCGCCAAGGCCTGAGGGCCGACACCCGTTCCACGAAGAAACCCGCGGCCGATGGCCGCGGGTTTCTTTCGCCGGTGGTGAGCGCCGATCAATCCTTGTAGCGGTGCCGTCGGATCTGCCGAGGCTCCTCCGCGGGCTCGGCGAAGTCGTCGCGGAAGTTCGTCTCGACGGCCGTGTCCTCGCTCTGGGGTCGGTAGCGGGGCGCCCGGTAGTGCTCGTAGCGACCCGGGCTCGACGGTGCCTCCGCCCGCCGGGAGGGACGCTCGGCGTCCCGGGAGAGGCTCGGCAGATCGGGCTGGGCCGAGCGGTCACCCGAGAGGCGGGGGAGTGAGGCGAAATCGTCGCGGGGGATCCGAGGCCGCTCGCGCTCGGGTCGCGGGGCGGCGGGCTCCGCGACGCCGCGGGCGCGGTCGATGTCGCGCGCCTCACGCCGGTAGTCGCGGGAATCCGCACGTGCGGCGGCGCGGTGCGGGCCCGACGGTGCGTCCGGCCGCGAGGCCGTCTCGGGGGTGCCGCGCCACCGGGGCTGCGGGTCGAGGGACCGCCGCTCGCCGTCGCGGCGCAGCTCCCGGGAGTCGTGCACGCCGGGCCGCGGGCGGTCGCCCTGGGCGACCGCGGGCCGGGGCCGGGCCCCTCGCGGCAGGTCGCGACGATCCCCGTCGACGGGGCGTCGGATCGGCTCGGGCCGACGGATCGGCGCGGAGTCGGGACGCACCACGCGGTTGACCTGGGTGGCCGGGGCGCCGGCGTCGCGGGCGGCGATCTCCTCGCGGCGGGTGCGCTCGCGGCGCGGGTCCTCGCGGCGGGCACCCTCGCGACGGGGCTCCGCGCGCCCGAGGTCGTCGCGCCGGGCGGCGGAGCTGCGGCCACGGGCCGCCGACTCGGTGGCCGCGGTCTCCGAGCGCTCGCGGCGCTCCGCGCGGTCCCGGACGGCACGACTGGACCGGTGCGACGAGCGGCCCTGGTGGCGCTCGGACCGCGCGGCGCCGTCGGCGACGAGGGCGGCAGCACCCGCCGCTGCGGGGGCCGCGGCCGGGTCGGGACGCATGCGGGTGAACGCTGCACGGAGTCGCTTGCCGAGGGGAGGGCCGGAGGACCCGGCCCGCTTCTTCGCGGCCCCGGCCTTCGTGGCGGTGCCGGACTTCGTGGTGGTGCCGGACTTCGCGACGGTGGCGGACTTCGCGCTGGTCGAACCGGCCCGCTGCACGCTGCGCGCGGTCGCGGTGAGCCGCCGGTACAGCATGAACCGGGCACCGCCGATCGCGATGACGACCACCGAGATCCAGAACATCCACGGGAAGAGTGAGATGAGCGGGAAGAGCACGTCCGTGAGGATCTTGCTGGTGCTGCGGGGGCTGGGGAGAGAGAACCACTTGTACACCGGGATCGCGGTGGCGATCACCAGTGGTGGCTGCACGATCGCGGTGAACAGCGCCCGATTGCGCACGGCGAGCACGGCGACGATCGCACCGACCGCCATCGCGAGGACCCCGGCGTTGCTGCCCGTGTACTCGCCCGCCGCGACGGCACCGACTCCGGTGAACACCAGCAGGGTCAGGACGGCACCCCACCAGGGCAGTCCGGGGACGGTCGCGAGCACGGACCGCTCGTCGACCGGCACCTGCGAGCGGGACGGTTGGAACTTCGACACAGGTGAACCGTACCGGTTAAGGCTGTGAGAACCGAGAATCCGACCCGGTGGGGACTGTTCGCGGCGTGAGCGTGAGTTCCAGGGGCTCCTCGCGCGCACCGTCGGGCATGGACGCCAGATCGGACAGCCGCCGCGCCGTGACCCCGACGCGCGCGTTGTACGAGCCGACCGTGGTGTTGAACGCCTCCACCGTTCTACCCAGGGCGGACCCGAGTGTGGCGAAGTGACTGTTCAGGACGTCGAACCGCTCGTTCAGTTCCCGGCCGAGTGCCTGGATCCGGCCCGCGTCCTCGCCGAGGGCGTGCTGCCGCCACGCGAGAGCGACCGCCCGCAGCATCGCGACGAGCGTGGTGGGTGTGGCGAGCACCACATTCCGATCGAGCGCGAACTCCAGGAGATCGGGGTCGGCCTGGAGCGCTGCGTCGAGGAAGGCCTCCGCCGGCACGAACATCACCACGAGCTCCGGGGAGCCCACCGCCTCCCAGTACCGCTTGCCCGCCAACTGCACGACATGGGAGCGGAACCGTCGGGCGTGGTCGGACAGGAGCGCCGCGTGCTCCGACGGCGGGGACTCCAGCAGCTGGAGGTACGCGTCGAGCGGCACTTTCGCGTCCACCGCCAGATTCCGGCTGCCGGCCAGGTGCACGACGAGATCCGGGCGGACGCGAGCCTCGCCGACGGCGGCCCCGTACTGCGTGGAGAAGTCGCAGTGCCTACTGAGCCCCGCCAGCTCGACGACCCGCTCGAGCTGGAGCTCACCCCATCGGCCGCGTACGGTGGACGACTTCATCGCCGAGCGCAGGGTCGCGGTCTCGGCGCGCAGCGCCTCGCTGGTGCGGGCGACGGTGCCGATCTGCTCGCGCAGCCCGGCGAACGCGGCCACCCGGCTGCGCTCGGCGACGGCGAATTCGTGTCCCAGCGCGTCGAGGGTCTGCCGCAGCGGCGCCAGCAGCGCGTTGACCGGACCGGCGACGGCGTCCGGGCCCGGGGCGGCACCGTCGGGCGACGCGGGCCGGGCGGGCACGACCCTGGCGAGGATCACCCCGCCGGCGACGCCGACCACCAGCGCGAGCAGCGCGACGATCAGGTGCGAGAGGTCCATGCCGACAGCATGGACGAACCCCCTGACAAGTTTCGTCAGACGGCGTCGGCGGGTGCCTCGTCGGCGGGCTCGGGTGCGGGCTTGCGACGGAGCCGGTCCCAGAGACTCGGCTTGGACGGCTCGTCGTCGGGGGGAGGCGTCTCGCCCGTCTTCTCGTCGACCAGTTCGCCGAGATAGCGGAACAGCACTGCGATGGCGGCCGCGACGGGGACCGCCAGGAACGCGCCGATGATGCCGAACTGCGTGCTGCCGAACGCGATGGCGAGCAGCACGATCGCGGGGTGCAGCTGCATCGAGCGGGACTGCAGGATCGGCGAGAGCACGTTGCCCTCGAGCTGCTGTACGGCGATGACCACGACCAGCACGGCCAGCGCGGTGCCGAAGCCGTTGGTGACCAGGGCGACGATGACGGCGAGCGCGCCCGCGACGAACGCACCGACGATCGGAACGAAGCCACCGAGGAAGGTGATCACCGCGAGCGCGCCGGCGAGCGGCACTTGCAGGATCACGAGGCCGAGGCCGATGAACAGCGCGTCGATCAGGCTGACTAGAGCCTGCGTGCGGATGAACCCGCCCAGTGTGCCCCAGACCCGGGTGAGCAGCTCCGCGAAGTGCTCGGCGACGGGCGTGCCCGAGTGCCGCCGCAGCCACGGCATGAACTTGTCGCCGTCCTTGAGGAAGAAGAAGGTGAGCATCGCCACCATGACGAGCGCGATGACGAACGACCCCGCGGCGCTCACGCCGGTGAACACGCCCGAGGCGATGGTCTCAGCGCTCTCCTGCAGCTTCTTGGTGATCGACGTGACGAACTTGCTGATCTGCTCGTCCTGCAGGTTCAGGGGCGGGCCCTGAGCCCACTTCTGGACCTTGCCCACGCCCTCGACGGCCTTGTCGGCGATCTGCTTGGACTGCCCGCCGATCGACGGGGCGATGAGCCCGATCACGCCGCCCAGCAGGCCGAGCGACAGCAGCAGCGTCACGGCCGTGGCGAGTGCCGGCGGTAGCCCCTTGCCGCGGAGCCAGCGCACGGGTGGCCACAGCACGGTGCACAGCAGGATCGCCAGGAGGACGGGCAGCAGGATCGACCAGAACTCGGCGATCACCCAAGTCAGCACGTAGAACATCGCCGCGATGGCGATGATCCGGAGGCTCCACAGCGCCAGCCAGGTGCCCGCGGCGCCGTACACCTCGCTGCGGGTCCGCGTGCCCGGCGGGTTCGTCATCTCATCGCTCACGCCGCGATCGTATGTGCCTCGTGCGTCAACAGCCACTCCTTGACGGCGAGTCCCCACCGGAATCCGCCGAGGGAGCCGTCCAGTCGCAGGACCCGGTGGCAGGGCACGAACAGCGCGGCGGCGTTGCGGGCGCAGGCCATCGCCGCGGCCCGCACGGCCGCGGGCCGCCCGGACAGGTCGGCGTACTCCGTGTAGGTCACGGGCCTTCCGGGTTCGACGGTGCGCAGCACGTCCCAGGCGTGCTCGACGAACGCGCCGGAACGCTGGCGGACGACGATGTCGTCGATCGCGGTCACCTCGCCGGCGTGGAAGGCCGCGACGGCGCGGGTCACCGCACCGAGGTCGGTGCGTTCGTCGACGGCGGTGGGCCGCAACGCGGAGTGGATCACGGGGAGCAAGGTGGAGAGGTCGGCGGTCCAGCCGGAGGCGAGGACGGCACCGTCGGTGTCGACGACGGCGGTGAACGGGCCGATGGGGGTCTCGGTGGTCGAGCTGTACGCGGTCACGGGGTGATCCTCCGGTCGGTGGTGAGGGCGTGGTTCCACAGGTGCAGCGAGACGTAGCTGCCCCACGGGCTCCAGCGGTTCGTGGTGATGTCGAGGTCGAGGTGCTTCGCGCCCTTCGCGACCACGAGGTCGGATGAGAGCAGTGTGTCGGGGTCGGCGAGCAGGCGCATCGCGACGTAGTCGGCGGTCCACGGGCCGATTCCCTTGAGCCGGAGCAGTTCCGCGCGGGTCTCGGCGCGGGTCATGCCGGAGTGCAGCTCGAGCCGCCCGTCGGCGAGTTCCGCTGCCACCCCGAGGATCGCGGCGATCCGCGCTCGCGGGCCGGTGAGCACGTCGCCCCCGCGTTCGGCCACCGCGGCCGGGGTGGGGAAGGCCCGCGTGACCCGCCCCCCGGGGTCGTCGACCTCCGCGCCCAGCGCGTCGACGAGCCGTGCCTGATGGGTCGCCGCCGCCGCGATGGATATCTGCTGCCCGATCATGGTGCGCAGCAGCAGCTCCGCCGGGTCCACGCAGCCGAACAAGCGGATGCCCGGCGTGGCCTCGACGAGGGGCGCGAGTCGTGCATCGGCGGCCAGCGCCTCGTCCACGGCCAGTGGATCCGCGTCCAGGTCGAGCAGGTGTCGCAGCCGGGCGACCGCCGCGCCGAGGTCGCTCATCGCGGTCAGCGACAGGGTGGCACGGACGTACCTGTCCGTCGCGGTACTCAGGTCGACGGTGACGATCCCGTTCCCGCCCGGCAGGTTCAGGACGCGCGTGTAGCGGTCACCGTCGGCGTGCTCGAGGCCCGGGACGGCGTGCGCGGTGAGGAACCACCGCACCCACCCGGTGGCGTAGGGCCCGCGCAGCGCGAGGCGGAGGGTGATCTCCCCGGTGGCGCCGGTGCGGTCGGGGCTCCGCTGTGCCCGTAGTTCCGACGGTGTGCGGGCGAAGACCTCGCGGACGGTGTCGTTGAACTGCCGGATGGAGGTGAAGCCCGCGGCGTAGGCGATGTCCGAGAAGGGCATCGGGGTGCTCGTGATGAGGATCCGTGCCGTGGTGGCGCGGTGGGCGCGGGCCAGGGCGAGCGGGCCGGCGCCGAGCTCCGCGGTGAGGACGCGGGTGAGCTGCCGCGGGCTGTACCCGAGTCGCTCGGCGAGGCCGGACACCCCGTCGCGGTCGACGACGCCGTCGGCGATGAGGCGCATGGCCCGCGCCGCGAGGTCGGATTCGAGGTTCCACCGGGGCGAGCCGGGCACGGCGTCGGGGAGGCACCGTCGGCACGCCCGGTACCCGGCGGCCTGGGCGGCGGCGGCCGTGATGTGGAAGCTCACGTTCTGCGGCTTCGGGGTCGTGGCGGGGCATGACGGCCGGCAGTAGATGCCGGTGGTCGCGACGGCCGTGTAGAACTGCCCGTCGAACCGCGCGTCCCGGCCGGCGATCGCCCGGTAGCACCGGTCGAAGTCGAGGAGTGCTGATCCGTTGGTCACGTCCTCGACTCTCGCACCGCCGGAGCGATCGCGCTAGCGGGTTTCGGACACCGTCGTCGGTGCGCCGTTCAGCAGCAGCGGACCTGGACGGTCGCGCCGTCGTGGCGCGCCTTCCAGTACTCCCGCTCGGTCATGACCGGCTCGTCCGGGTGGGTGGCCCGACGGTGCTCGACGTACCGCTGGTAGTGGTTGTCGCCCATCACCGATCCCACGTACCAGCGGACCGCCTTCAGTGCCCGGATGATCGGGTCACTCCCGTTGCGTCCCATTGCTCCTGCACCTTCCTCTCCGCCGCTGTGGGGATGAGTCCCTTCGGGGCGAACAGCGTGCTGGGCACCGGCTCCTCCTCGGTGAGCGGGCGGCCGTTGCCGGACACGGTGCGGTAGATCGTCCAGACGCCCATGATCACCACGATCAGGACCATGACGGCGAACACGATCGACAGCGTGCCCTGGATGAAGGTGTTGCGCACCACCGCGTCGATCGCCTCGGGCGTCTTCGCGGATCCGTACTTCTGCAGGCCTGCCTCGGCTGCGGCCTTGAAGTTGCTGTGCTGCTTCCAGTATCCCACGGCGGGGTCGGCGCTGAAGATCTTCTGCCACGACGCCACCATGGTGATGATCAGGTCCCAGACGAGCGGGATCGCCGGTATCCAGACCCACTTGTAGTAGCCTTTCTTGACCACCACCACGACCACCACGGTCAGCGCCATCGCGGCGAGGAGCTGGTTGGCGATGCCGAAGAGCGGGAACAGCGTGTTGATGCCGCCGAGCGGATCGGTGACGCCCATCAGCAGGATGCTGCCCCAGGCCGCGACGACGAGCAGCGAAGCGCCCCAGGCGCCGACGCGCCAGCTGGGGTCCTTGAGCCGCTGGAACGGGCCGCCCAGATTGCTCAGGGCGTCGGAGACGAGGAAGCGGGCGACGCGCGTGCCGGCGTCGACGGTGGTGAGGATGAACAGCGCCTCGAACATGATCGCGAAGTGGTACCAGAAGGACTTCATCGACGATCCGCCGAACACCTGGTGCAGCACCTCCGACATGCCGAGCGCCAGCGTCGGGGCGCCACCGGTGCGGGAGACGATGCTCTCCTCGCCGACGTCCTTGGCGGCCTGCGCGATCTCCTGCCCGGTGATCGGATCACCGCTCAGACCCAGGGAATTGACGTAGGTGGCCGCGGTCTCGGCGGTGCCGCCGGTCTTCGCGAGCGGTGCGTTCATCGCGAAGTAGAAGTGCTGGTTGATGATCGACGCGGTGATCAGCGCCATGATCGCCACGAACGACTCGGTGAGCATTCCGCCGTAGCCGATCAGCCGCATCTGCCCCTCCTTCTCCAGCAGCTTCGGCGTGGTGCCGGAGCTCACCAGGGCGTGGAAGCCCGAGAGCGCGCCGCAGGCGATGGTGATGAAGAGGAAGGGGAACAGGGAGCCGGCGAAGACGGGGCCGTCGCCGCGGGTGGCGAAGTCGGAGACCGCCGGGGCCTCCATGAGCGGGCGGGCGATGATGATGCCCACGGCCAGCAGCACGATGGTGCCGACTTTCATGAAGGTCGAGAGGTAGTCGCGGGGCGCCAGCAGCAGCCACACCGGCAGCACCGACGCCGCGAAGCCGTAGATGATGATCGCCCAGCTCAGCTGGACCGGTGTCAGGGTGAACAGCTCCTTGCCCCAGCCGCTCTCGCCGACGTAGCGGCCGCCGATCACCGCCGCCAGCAGCAGCACGCAGCCGATCAGCGAGACCTCGGACACCCGGCCCGGTCGCAGGTAGCGCAGGTACACACCCATGAACAGGGCGATGGGAATGGTCGCCGCGATGGAGAACACGCCCCACGGGCTGTGGCCCAGCGCCTGCACGACGACCAGCGCGAGCACCGCGATGAGGATCGTCATGATCGCGGCGATGCCGATGATCGCCGCGGCGCCGCCGACGGCGCCGAGCTCGTCGCGGATCATCTGGCCCAGCGAGCGGCCGCGGCGCCGGGTAGCGATCCACAGCACGAGGTAATCCTGGACGCAGCCCGCGACCAGGGCGCCGACGATGATCCAGATCGTGCCGGGCAGGTAACCCATCTGCGCGGCGAGGACGGGGCCGACGAGCGGCCCGGCGCCGGCGATCGCCGCGAAGTGGTGGCCGAACAGGACCCTGCGGTCCGTCGGCATGTAGTCCGTGCCGTTGTCGAGGATCTCCGCCGGAGTGGCGTGGTCGTCGCGCGGGCGCACGACCTTGAGCTCGATGAGCCGTGCGTAGAAGCGGTAGCCCACGACGTAGGTGCACACGGCCGCCAGCACGAACCACACCGCGTTGACGGTCTCGCCGCGGGCGAGGGCGATCATCGCCCAGGCCACGGCGCCGATGATCGCGATGACGCCGAAGATCACCTTGTGCTTCGTCGTGATCGGCGAACGGTCGATGATCGCCACGGGTGGCAGGGACGGGTCGGTGCGGACGTAGGTGATGTCGCCGTCCGTCTCCGTGTTCGACGGTGCGGTGGGAGCTGACACGCTGCCTCCTCGAAGGTCGGGAATCACGGTGGTGATTCGCAAGGGTCATCGTGTCACCCGCGGGGCTCGGGCGCGGGGGATTCGCGCCGGATCCGGGCACGTAGAATGAGGCCCCGTGAGCCTTACCCTCGGAATCGTCGGACTGCCCAACGTCGGCAAGTCCACCCTGTTCAACGCCCTCACCAACAGTGAGGTGGAGGCGGCGAACTACCCGTTCGCCACCATCGAGCCGAATGTCGGCGTGGTCAACCTGCCCGACCCGCGGTTGAACCGTCTCGCGGAGATCTTCGGGTCCGAGCGGATCCTCCCCGCGACGGTGTCCTTCGTCGACATCGCCGGCATCGTCAAGGGCGCGTCCGAGGGCGAGGGCATGGGCAACCAGTTCCTCTCCAACATCCGCGAGGCCGACGCGATCTGCCAGGTGGTGCGCGTCTTCTCCGACGAGGACGTCGTGCACGTGGCCGGCAAGGTCGACCCGCTCGCCGACATCGACACCGTCGCCACCGAGCTGATCCTCGCGGATCTGCAGACCATCGAGAAGGCACTGCCGCGCCTCGAGAAGGATGCGCGCAAGAACAAGGACCTCGCCGAGACCGTGGAATCGGTCAAGGCCGCCGAGGCGGTCCTCACCGACGGGAAGACGCTGTTCGCCGCCGGCTTCGACACCGCGCCGATCCGCGAGCTGCACCTCATGACCGCCAAGCCCTTCCTCTACGTCTTCAACGCCGACGAGGGCGTGCTCACCGACGCGGACAAGCGGGCCGAGCTCGCTGCCGCTGTGGCCCCGGCGGACTCCGTCTTCCTGGACGCGAAGATCGAGTCCGAGCTGCTGGAGCTCGACCCCGAGGACCAGGCGGAGATGCTCGAGTCCATCGGCCAGGACGAGCCGGGTCTCGACTCGCTCGCCCGCGCCGGCTTCCACACCCTGGGCCTGCAGACCTACCTCACCGCGGGCCCGAAGGAGTCGCGCGCCTGGACGATCCGCAAGGGCGACACCGCGCCCAAGGCCGCCGGCGTGATCCACACCGATTTCGAGAAGGGCTTCATCAAGGCCGAGATCGTCTCCTTCGCCGACCTCGACGCCAACGGCACGATGGCTGCGGCGAAGGCCGCGGGCAAGGTCCGCATGGAGGGCAAGGACTACGTCATGAACGACGGTGACGTGGTCGAGTTCCGCTTCAATGTCTGACGCACTGCCGGCGTGCCCGGAGTGCGGTGAGGCCTACACGTACGAGCAGGGCGCTCTCCTGGTCTGTCCGATGTGCGGCCACGAGTGGACCGGGGCCGACGGCGCACCGTCGGACTCCCCGGGCGCGACGGACGGCATCAAGGACTCAGTCGGGAACCTGCTCGCGGACGGCGACACCGTGTCCGTCACCAAGACCGTGAAGGTCAAGGGCGGCGGCGGTGGCGTCATCAAGGTGGGGACCAAGGTACGGGGCATCAGGCTCATCGCCGACGGTGTCGGTGACCACGACATCGATGCGAACGTCCCGGGTTTCGGCCGGATGCAGCTCAAGTCGAGCGTCGTCAAGAAGGTCGCTCCCTGACTCCCATCAGGGCAGGGGATGCTCGCCCTTGATGACGAAGTAGCTGCCTCGGATCTCCCCGGCGAGCTTGGAGCGCTGACGGACCCACTTGAACGCGGCGAGCTCCTCCGGCGGGTTCATCCCCACGCTGAGCTTGAAGCCGACGGCCCGCTTGCCGCCGTCGGCCTTCGTCCACAGCACGTTGACGGCGACACCGTCCTGGAAGTACAGGGTGGGCCAGTAGAGCTCGTCGTCCTCGTAGACGAAGACCTCGAGGATGGGGGAGGCGAACTCGATGTCGCGTTCGGTGCGCAGGATCTCCTCGACCCACGCCACCACGTCGGCCCGATCCGACGGTGCGGCGGTGTTGTAGTCGGACTTGTACTTGGTGGCGAAGTAGCGCGCCTCGTGCGCACGCAACCCGGCCAACGCCGGCGCCACCGGTGAGGACTCCAGTCCGGCCTGGTCGATCTCGGTGTAGCTGACGATGGTCACGGGCTCGCTCCTCTGCCTGTCGATCTGCGTTGATCCGAGCCTACGCACACCGGTGGTGGCGGCACTTCTCGATTCCTGACCGATGGTCGCCAGACCAGCCGTGTTGTCTGACATGCGTAATACCTTGGGGTCGTGTCGACGGTGACGAAGCGAGAACTCCGCCAGCGCACCTCGGAGGTGCTCGCACAGGCCACCGAGGCGGGCGAGGTGATCGTGACGGAGCGGGGGAAGCCCCGATGGCGGATCAGTTCCTATCGGGGCCAGGATGATGCCCTCGCCCGAGCCGAAAGGCAGGGGCGCTACACGGCTCCGGCTGTGAAGCCCGTTGCGTGGCCCGAGGTCGTGGGCGGTCCCCGCTACGAGCCCGGGGATCTTGATGCGCTGCTCGACGAGATGAAGGGCGAGCACTGACTCGTGGGCATCGTCTATCGTGATTCCTCTGTCGCGTTGCGGACGATTCTCGATGTCCCCGAGCGGCTTAGGCTCCATGCGTGGATGGAATCGCCTGGCACCGATTTCGTATCGTGACGGCTGCTGCGCACCGAGGTCGTGCGCGTGCTGCGCCGAGACGAGCGACCCCTGTTGGACGCGGAGCCGCTGCTCAGCCGAGTCGGCTTGTTCGACATCTCCCGTGAAGTTCACACGGTGGCCGAGTCGATCGAGCGTCACGTCAAGACGCTCGATGCTCTGCACCTCGCGACCGCGCTGCTGATCGGGGAGTCGGTCACGGTCGCCACCCACGATGCGAACATGAGGTCGGTAGCGGAGCACTTGGGGCTCGACACGATTGATCCGGTGCTCTCGATCTGATCGGGTGGAGACCAGGCGTCGCTCGTCGGTGGCAGGACGGGGACCGAACCACACGAAATGAGGCATCGATGGGTACCGATCAGGAGCGTCGGCGGGCACCTGAACTCCGGGTGGACGAATGGATCGGGCCGGACGGGCAGCCGCTCGACCGGCCGGTGCGGCTGGGCGACCTCGGCAGCGGATTCAGGATCATCTTCTGCTTCCAGCACTGGTGCCCGGGGTGCCACGCACACGGTTTCCCCACGCTGCGCTACCTGTACGACCGACTCGCGGACTCGGACATCGGCATCGCGGTCATTCAGACGGTCTTCGAGGGCGCTGAGGAGAACACGTCCGACAAGCTGCGGATCGATCAGGAGAAGTACGGCCTGGCAGTGCCGTTCGGCCAGGATGTGCCGCCGGAGGGGCGCGACCTGCCCACCTTCATGGAGGACTACCGAACCGGTGGCACCCCGTGGTTCACGATCATCGACCCGGAGGGGGCGATCGTCTATGCGGGATTCCAGCTCGATCCTGACGCCCTACTCGAGGTCCTCGGCGTCGGTCGGTAGCGCCGATGTTCGGAGCTGTCGGGGGCTCAGGTAGGGCGCCGGGTCTCGGCCGTAGGCCACGGCGAGGTTGACCGCGGTACGTTGCGCCCCGGTCATCGGGACGGCCCGCCACGGACTCTTCTCGAGATAGAACTGCGGCTGTCTGTCCAACCGGAAGGGTCCCTTGTCGGTGCGCGCGAAGATCTCCTCGCGGGCTAGGCGGTCGAATTCATCGAGGCTGATGCTGGCGGGGTCGACGTGGACCTCGACGACCTCGTCGCCGTCGATCCACCCGGCGTTCGTGGTGATCACACCCGGGAACTGCGCGAGGCTGGTCTCGCCGGACCAGAAGCACGGCGTCTCGACGTGTACGCGCGTCGCCAGTCCGGCCTCGATGAGCAGATCACCGCGCACCACGGCGAACCATTCCGGGACCGCCGATCCCGACGTCTCGAGTGCAGTAGTGACCCTGTCGTGCAAGGCGATCGGGGCGACCACGTCCGAGGACTTCGACGCAGCGCGGGCATCACGAACCGCACTCGCGAGATCGCGCGATTCGATCATCTCGGCGAGCAGGGAATGCGCCTGGGCGGCGTGGTCGGAATGTGTGGTGAAGTCAGGAACTCGTCGCACTATTCGCCTCCGATTCTCACCTTCCCCACGCAGAACCGCGCAGGCCCGGCGCGTATTCCGACCTCAGCCCGTCGCCCGACCGACGGAGCCGGCCGGGCCGGCAATCGTCTATGGTGGAGGCAGGTGGCACGGCCACCGACTGCGCTTCCACGTGATCGTCACGTGAATCATCGCGGAGAGGCCTGATCCACTCAGGACATGTCCAGATGGGGTGCGGCGCCCACGCGCGCCGACTTCACCGCGCCGATGCTCGGCATCGGCCGACGAGAGGACATGACATGGCATCGAAGGACGAGAAGAACCTCGCGCAGGTCGTCGAGAAGATCGCGAAGATGGACGAGCCGCGGCGCTCGATCATGCAGCGCGTCCACGAGATCATCGTGGCTGCGGCCCCCGAATTGAAGCCGCGGATCTGGTACGGCATGCCCGCCTACGCGGCATCGGCGAGCACGCCCGCGCTCGTCACGCTGCGCAACGACGACCGGATGAACCTCGCCATCACGGAGAAGGCAGGCTTCCGGCCGGCCGGCGGCATCGACGGTGCGCTGATGCCCGCAGCCTGGTTCTTCGAGACCGTGGACGCGGACACGGAGCAGCGCATCGCGCAGATCGTCCGCTCGGTGCTCGACTGAGCGCGGGTTGCGCCCGCCGGCAGCATAAGGTTCCGTCATGGCGATCCCCGATTCCGAGACGCTGCTGAGCCGCCTCGTCGGCGTCCGGATGTACGCGGTGACCTTCGTCAACGACTACATCCAGCTGCAGTTCGACGGGGAACCCACTGGGTCGCCCGTGCTGTTCAACGTGGAGGTCTGGCCGTCCATCGAGTACGGCGGGCGGGTCTGGCGCGAGCCCGACCTCGGGTACGCGGATGCCCTGCGCCGACTGACGCCCGGCATCGTCCGGTCGATCGTCGAGCGCGCCGGCGTCGGGATCCGCGTCGAGCTGGATACGGGTGCGTTCGTGATCGATCCGAAGATCGAGGAGGTGCACGTCGAGATCGGATACCTCCGTGGATTTCCGGACGGCGCGTGGGAGGTCTGGACACCGGGCACAGGAAGCTTCGCGCACGTCGTGAGCGCGCGGCCTACGCGTAGAACGCCGCCGCGTTGTTCCAGAGCACGGCGTCGACCTCGGCCGGGTCGAGGGCGTCCTCGATGAGCCGCAGGTCGTCGTCGTGGAACGGCCGGCGGGCGCGGGTAGATGGGAGGTCGGTGCCCACCATGAGTGCGGTCGGATCGACATCCACGATCGCGCGGATCACCGCCGACGGATCCAGCTCCACTCGCCCGAATCCCGTGGCCTTCACCTTGACTCCGCGCTCCACGAGCCGCAGGAGATTCGGCAGGCCGTCGGAGTGCATGCCGAGGTGGTCGATGCTCACGGCGGGCAGTGCCGCGAGCCGCGCGGACAGCGCACCGTCGATCGTGCGGGCGTCGATGTACAGCTCGCTGTGCCATCCGGCGACGTCGTGTACCCGTCGCGCGAGGCGGTCCAGGTCGTCGAGATCGGCGGAACCGCCGCGCGCGACGTTGAACCGCACCGCTCGCACACCGGCGTCGTGCAGCTCGCGGATCCGGGTGTCCGGCGTGTCGACGGGAATCTGCGTGACGCCCGCATAGGTGGGCCCGAGGGCACGGAGTGCATCGATCAGATACCCCTGGTCGAAGGCCTGGAAAGATCCGGACACCACTGCGCCACCGGCGATTCCGAGGCCCTCGATGCGGCTCCGGTAGTCGGCGGCGGTGAACGCTTCGGGGAGGTATCCGTTGTTCTCCACCAGCGGATGCGCGGGATCGATGATGTGCAGGTGCGCGTCGAAGATCCGCCGGGTCATCGCGCGGCCCCGTCCCGCTGTGCCAGTCGCGCCTCGAAGCGGTCCCGCACGATCACGCCCCGACGGTGCCGGCCCGTGCTTATCACGGCGTGCTCGTCGCGCGCCTCGATCTCGAAGGTGACCGATCGTCCCTCGACGGAGACCACCGTTGCGGCGACGGCCACCGTCGAACCCGGAACGGTGGGGGAGTCGTGTGAGACGTCCACGTGCGTGCCGAGGGTGAGCTCGCCGTCGTCGAGGTGTCCGTGCAGGGTCTCGATGCACGCCCACTCGATGATGCCGACCAGGTAGCCCGTCGCGAGAACCTCCGGCATGGAGGCGAAGTCGGGGGATTCGGGCAGCAGGTTCGGCACCGTCCGGTTCTCGGGCACGGCGTAGTGCATCGTGTGCGTGATGCCGGGGATCAGCGTGTCCTTCATGAATCCTCCTGTGTCGTGCAGCTGTTGGTAGTCAGAGCCGCGATCATCGCCGCGGCGGTGCGTCGAGCGTCGGTGATGGCCGTGGTGTCTCCGGTGGTGATGATGCGGGCGTTCGCGCCGTCGATGAGAAGCATCAGCGCCGAGCCCCACCACTGCGGGTCGGGGAGGCCGTCGGACGCGGCGAGGTCGGCGAGCATCCCGCGCATCCAGGTCTTGTACGCCGCGATCACCGCGCGGGCGGGGTGCGCGGGGTCGGGGAGCTCCGCGGCGGCGTTCGTGAACGGGCACCCGCGGAAGCCTGGTTTCGCGTGGCCGATCGCGAGGTGGTCGAACAGGGCGAGCACGCGACTCCCGGTGGTCGCGGGCAGCGCGTCGACGTACTCCGTCGTCGCCCGGACCCGTCCCTCGCGGCGTCGTTCCAGGACAGCCGCGACCAGGCCGGCCTTGGACCCGAACTGCGCGTACAGCGTCGGTTTGGAGACGCCCGACTCGTCGACGACGCGGTCGACACCGATGGCACCGACGCCCTCCGCGTAGAAGAGGGCCGCCGCGGCGTCGAGGATGCGTTCGCCGCCGGCGGAGTAGGTCATGATGTTAACTTACAGGTCTGTAAACACGTCGGTCAACGCTGATCGTGCGCGGCGACCTGCGTGGCTCCTCAGCGCGGGGTGAGGACGAACACGCGTGCGCCCCCGTCGAAGGCCCGCTGGAGGTCGTCGGGAGCGGGGGAGCCGTCGGCGGTGAAGCCGATGTGGTTGAACGAGGCGAAGTTCTTGTTGTCCGCCGCGATCACGCCGTAGAGCGTGATGACCCCGGCCTCGTCGGACACCACCCGGACGTCCGCGGTCCGACGACGCCCAGCGAGTTGGACATCGATCGGCTCGCCGGTGCGCAGGTTCTTGCCCCACGCGAACGGTGAGCCGACCAGCAGGTCCCCGTCGTGTTTCGTGTAGGCGACGGGCACCTCGAAGACCTTTCCCGATGTGCGACCTACGACGTACAGCGTGAGCAGTCGCTCGCCGAGGAACTTCGACACTCCGGGAGCGCGCAGCAGCGTGCGCATCACCGCGTTCATGACGCCTTGCAGTGGCATGGTGCTGGCGGTTCCCGCTTGGCGGCTCATATCTCGACGGTAGACCCGCCCGCTCACCGCGGCCAGCGCCCCGGCGGTCGTGAAATCAGCGGAATCCGGGCACACGAGGCCATATCCGGCTTCCTGCGCCCGCGGAACGCCGGATTCACGAACGAACCCGCCCGACGGCGTCGAAAAACCTGTCAGCGGTTCGTCGTATAGATGACGGCGACGAACGGCTGTCGTCGGAAAACGACTATGAGGAAGCCACTATGGCCACGCACACTGAACAGATGGACCACCCACCGACCGACCTGACGACGCCCGCGAACGAGCGGACGGAGAAGGCCGGCCGCACGCCGCTGGTGATCAAACTGCTGGTCGCGGCGACCTTCGTCGTGATCCTCAACGAGACGATCATGATCAACGCCATCCCGCGCCTCATGACCGACTTCCACGTCGACGCCCGCGCCGCGCAATGGCTGTCCACGGTCTTCATGCTCACCATGGCCGCGGTGATCCCGGTGACCGGTTGGTTCCTGCAGCGCGTGAGCACCCGCACGGCGTACGCCGTCGCCATGATCACCTTCAGCGTCGGCACCGCGATCGCGGCAGCGGCACCGTCGTTCGAGATCCTGCTGGCCGGTCGGGTCGTCCAGGCGGGCGGCACAGCGGTGATGATGCCGCTGCTCATGACCACCCTCATGACCGTCGTGCCGGAGAGCGACCGCGGTCGCGTGATGGGGCAGGTCACCCTCGCCATGTCGTGCGCCCCCGCGCTCGGCCCGGCGGTGTCCGGTGTGATCCTGCACCTCGGCTCGTGGCGCCTGATCTTCGTCTTCGTCCTCCCGATCGCGGTACTCGTGGGCGTGGCGGGGATGCGGCAGCTCGAGAACGTCGGCGAGACCGAGAGCACGCCGGTCAGCTGGCTCAGCGTGCTGCTCGCAGCCGGCGGTTTCGGCAGCCTGGTCTACGGGCTCAGTGAGATCGGCACCGGCGACTGGACCGGCCCCGTCCTCACCGTGATCGCGGGCGTTCTGCTCATCGCCGCGTTCGCCGCCTACCAGGTACGCCTCCAGCAACGCGAGATGCCGCTGCTGGACCTGCGCACCCTCCGCCATCGCACGTTCGCCGTGTCACTGCTCCTCATGACCGCCGCGTTCATGGCCTTCCTCGGCTCGATGATCCTGCTCCCGCTGTACCTGCAGGATCTCCGCGGCCTGTCCGAGCTGCAGACCGGCCTGCTCGTGATGCCCGGCGGTCTGGCGATGGGCCTGCTCGGTCCGCAGGTCGGCAGGCTCTACGACCGCGTGGGCGCGCGGCCGCTGGTCGTTCCGGGCTCGATCGGCATCGTCATCGCCCTCGCGGCGCTGAGTCGAATCGGTGCGAGCACCCCGTACCCGCTCATCGTCGCGATCCATGTCGCGCTCATGGTGTGCCTCGCCGCCGTCTTCACGCCGATCTTCACCGTCGGTCTCGGCGATCTGCCCGAGCACCTCTACTCGCACGGCTCGTCGCTGCTCGGCACGTTGCAGCAGGTCGCCGGCGCGATCGGAACCGCGGCGCTCATCGTCGTCATGTCGAACCGCTCGGCGCACCTCGCCGAGGCCGGTGCATCGCAGCCGCAGTCCTTCGTCGGCGGGCTGCAGTGGGCGTTCGCCGCCGCCGCGCTCATGGGAGTCGTGGTCGTCGCCGCATCCCTGCTCCTGCCCTCGAAGGCCGACGGTGCGCCCTCGTCCGGCCCGGCGCACCACTGACCGGCGGCGCGACGATGGATTTGTTCGCGCGCCTCGCCGTGACCGATCTACCGCGGGCCATCGCCTGGGGCGAGAAGCTCTTCGGGGCAGTGGAGTCGTTCGCGCCCAACGACACTGAGCACGTGTGGACGTTGGGGGAGCACGTCCACCTCTACGCCGAGCTGCTCCCACAGCACGCGGGGCATTGCGCGGTCACCCTGTTCCTCGACGACCTCGAGGGCTTCCTCGCCGCCGCGGCGGACCGTGGCCTGCGGCCGGATTCGCAGGAGGTCTACGAGAACGGCGTCCGCAAGGTGATCTTCCTCGATCCCGACGGGAACGAGGTCGGGATCGGCGGCGCGCCCGCGTGAGCCGCCGTCGCGGTGGTCGCTACGCGCCCGTGCCGGGATGGAACCGCTTCACGCGGCGCAGCGTGTTCTGATCCGTGTGGTGCATCTCGGCACCGGTGGCGGCCAGGCGGAGGAGCAGATCCGAGGTGTAGCTGATCGTCTCGTCGTCGATGACCGTGAACGTGCTGGTGAAGTCGCGGATCTCGGCGCGCTGCATGAGGTACTTGTTCTGCAGGATGCCGTACGACGGGTCGCCCGGCTTCGCGTCGAAGTGCAGCTCGGTGTCGTTCTCGCCGGCGCTGCTGCCGGCCAGGATGGCGATGCCGCGGCCGAAGACCACGTTGCGGATGATCTGCCCGTTCGCCTTGTCCCACAGCAGGAATCCGATCTCGTCGTGGAACGGGTCCATCGCCTCCTCGCCGTGCCGCCACGCGGTCATGGAGTAGTTCAGGCCCCACAGCGTCTGCTGCCCGTTCTCCTGGATCGGGATCGGCGTGAAGGTGGCCTTCTCGAAGTACGAGGTGTGGCCGGTGATGTCGTCGGTGTTGTGGTACGAGAGGTCGATCCCGACATCGCCCTCCCAATCACCCACGAGCGGCGTGAGCGGGCCCAGTTTGCGCGGGCCACGAATCTCGCTGATGGCGGGGGTCTCGACCGGTGTGCTCATGACGTCTCCATTCCACGGTGTTGCTTCACGCAAGTCTTGCATAAAGCAAGTCCGATACGTGTGGATTCGAGTGGAACGGTTCCAAACAACACTGCCGGCTACATCGGCAGGTGGCGTCGCGCGTCCGCGGACGCGGCGGAGCCGAGAGTCCGGTGAAGAGCCTCCAATGCCTCCGTCGCCGCCATGCGCAGGGCCGGGTCCAGGTGGCCCAGGGCCTCCCGGAGCTCCCGACGACGGTGCTCGGTCACCCGCCGGACCACCTCGCGACCGGCGTCGGTGAGCTCGAGCTCCACCATGCTCCGGTTGGTCGGATCGTCGCGCCTGATCAGGTGTCCCGAGCGGTGCAGCCGATCGGCGAGGCGGGTCACCGTCGACGCCACGACCCCGAGCATTCCCGCGCAGCGGGAGGGGCTCGACGGCCCGAGCTCGTCGAGGACCTGGAGGAGCCGGAACTGCGGCAGGGAGACGTCGATCCGCTCCACACTGCGCAGTGCGAGCCCCACGAGGTCCCGCGTCGCCGCTTCGAACGCGAGCACGTCGCCGGTGGACACCGTCGATCCGCTGCGTTCGGTCATTCCCGCAGTCTTCCACGCGCGCCGCGGATCGGGGACGATGGAGCCATGTCCCTCCGTGTTCGCAGCACCCTCGAGCCGACCGGTCCCGCCACCGCGATCGAACTGACCGACGCGCAGGTCGAGGAACTCGGCGGAGGGAAGCGCGCCGCGGTGCGGGTCACCATCGGCGAACGATCCGCGCGGTTGCGGCTCGCGGGCATGGGCGGCCGCAACCTCATCGGCTTGTCGAAGGCCGCGCGCGCGGAGTTGGGGGTCGAGATCGGGGACGTCGTCGACGCCCTCATCGAGCTCGACGGTGCCGAGCGCACCGTCGACCTGCCCGACGATCTGGCCGCGGCGCTAGCAGAGCACGGCCTGCGGGCCGCCTTCGACGCGCTCAGCTACACGCACCGCAAGGAGGCCGCGCGCGGTGTCGCGGACGCCAAGCGCGCTGACACCCGCGAGCGCCGCATCGCCGCGGTGATCGCCTCCCTCTAGGATCGCGAGAGACCGCCGAGATCCTAGGAGACGCACGATGACCCAGTACCGGGCGCTGATCGCCGAGACCGCCGACGATGCGGTGACCTCCCGCGCGGAGACCCGCGACCCCGCGGCGCTGGAGCCCGGGCAGCTGCGCATCGCCGTCGAGTACTCCGGCGTGAACTTCAAGGACGCGTTGGCGTTCACGCCCGGCGGCGGCGTGGTGCGTCAATACCCGATCGTCCCCGGCATCGACATCGCCGGCACCGTCGTCGAGACCTCGTCCGACGACTTCGCCGTGGAGGACCGGATCATCGCGCACGGCTACGAGATCGGCACCGCCCGCGACGGCGGGTACGCCGAACAGGCCGTCGTGCCCGCCGAGTGGGCGGTCCGCCTGAACGCGCTCACCACCCGCGAGGCCGCCGCCATCGGCACCGCCGGATTCACCGCTGCCATGAGCGTCGCCGCGATCGTCGACGCCGGGATCGCCCCCGGCGACGGCCCCGTCGTCGTCACCGGCGCGACCGGCGGAGTCGGGTCCACGAGCATCGACCTGCTCGCGGGTCTCGGTTACGAGGTCGTCGCCTCGTCGGGCAAGCCCGCCGCCGCCGACCACCTGCGCGAGCTCGGCGCGGCCGAGGTCATCGGGCGGCTCCCGCTCGACCCCGACGCCAAGCCTCGCCCCTTGGGCAGGAGCCGTTGGGCCGCAGCCGTCGACTGCGTGGGCGGTGCCGCGCTCGCCGACGTCATCAGCACCCTGAACTACGGCGGCGTCGTCGCCGCGAGCGGCCTGACCGGCGGGGCCGGGCTGAAGACGACGGTCCTGCCGTTCATCCTGCGCGGCGTCACCCTCGCCGGCATCGACTCGGTGCTCATGCCGATCGCGCCGCGCCGGGCCCTGTGGTCCCGCATCGAGTCGGACCTGCGCCCGCGGCACCTCGAGCGGGTCGCCAACGAGATCGGGATCGACGGTGTCGGCGCCGTCGTCGACGCCCTCCGCGCGGGCGAGTACACGGGCCGCGCCGTCGTGGACGTGCGGCGCGGCTGGTGAATCAGGTCGCGAACTGACCGCAGCGCTGGCTACGGTGACCCCATGACTGTCCGGCAGATCCAGGTCACCTTCGATTGCGCCGACCCCCAGCGCGTCGCCCTCTTCTGGTGCGAGGTATTGGGATACGTCGTGCCGCCGCCCCCACCGGGCTTCGCGGACTGGGACGCCTTCGAGCAGTCCCTCCCGCCCGAGGCCCACGGCTCGGCGTTCGCCTGTGTCGACCCGAACGGCGTCGGGCCGCGCTTGTTCTTCCAGCGGGTGCCCGAGGGGAAGACCGTCAAGAACCGGGTGCACCTCGACGTCCGCGTCGGACTCGGCATGGTCGGCGCGGAACGGCTCGCGGCGCTGGAGGCGGAGTGCGCACGGCTCGAGAAGTTGGGCGGCACGCGGCTGTACCTGCAGGAGGCCGACGGCGCGAACGAGTCGTGCCTCACCATGGCCGATGTCGAGGGCAACGAGTTCTGTCTGGACTGATCGTGTTACCTCGCAGGTAATCGCCACGTGTACCCCTGCCCTCCTACGGTCGAAAGACATCGGAGGAAGGGAGTCGACATGTTCGAGCAGACACGGGGTGGCCGGTGCCGGGCGCTGTGGTTCGCGGTTCACGCCGACAAGGTGCTGACCAATGCCTACATCGTCTACGCACTCACCGTCGCGCCCATCGTCCTGGTGTTCACCGACGACCCGCAGGTGCACCGCCTGATGTGGTGGTCGCTGATCCTGGGCGCGATCGCGCTCGCACTCCTCGGGATCGTCATGGCCGTCGGGATGTCGCTTCTCGTCAGTCGCGGTGACTCGCTGGAGTTCGACTGGTTCCTCAGCCAGTTCGACCCCACGGTGCGGGTCCCCGGTGGATCCCGTCCCGATCGGTATCGCAACGGGGGATGACAGCACCGTCGACCGCGTGGACACTGGAGACAGGTGGGTACCGACGGCCCGAGGAGTCGACGATGGCAGGTAACGAGAATCCGTTCGGATTCGGTCCGGGTGAGTTCGACGATCTCGCGCGCGAGGCGAGGGACATGCTCGGCAAGCTCGTCGGTGGCGCCGCCGGGCGCGATGCGTTCTCCCGGGTCTTCGACGATGCCGGCCGCCGCCCGAAGCGCGAGCCCGAGACGGCCGGCGAGAGCGGCGACGGGGTGTGGGCGGTCATCGCCACCACCGACGACGGCAGCGCCCACGTCGAGCAGGTCTTCGCCACGGAGATCGACGCGCTCCGTGCCAACCAGCACAACGTCGACGCCACCCGGAAGGTGCGTTTCCTCCCGTACGGCATCGCCGTGAGCGCTCTCGACGACTGACGCAGCTGCGGCGCTCAGGCGTCGCCGTGCTCGACCAGCCAGTCCAGCAGCGCGGACGTCTCGCGCCAGTGCTTGCGGATCTGCGGGACGAGCTTCGGCGTGTGGATGATCTCCTCGAAGCCGTAGTCCCGCATCACCGTGAGCGACTTGTGCCGCAGCAGGTCGATGCGCGGGTGGTCGGGGTCCCAGCCACGCGGCGAGGTCTTGAGCGTTTCGCCGCCGATCTCCCAGCCCCGACGCCGCAGCTTCGCGATCACCTGCTCCAGCGCCGGTCCGTACAGGTCGTTGTCGATGGCCTTCCGGAACGCCGCGAGGCGGGTGGAGCTCGCTTCGTAGAACCCGGCGCCGACCCGGACGCCGGGCGCCCCGATCTGCAGGTAGTAGCCCGTCGCCGGACCCACGCCGACGAACGCTCCCTGGTGGGTCTTGTAGGGCGTCTTGTCCTTGGAGAAGCGCACGTCCCGGTACGGGCGGAAGATCTTCGCGGTGCCGAACTCGTCGGCCAGCTCGTCGGTGAGTGCGGCCATCGGGGCGGCGACGGAGGTCTTGTAGACCTCCTTGTGCGCCTCCCAGAAGACCTTCGAGTTGTCGGCCTCGAGGTCGTCGTAGAAGTCCAGTGCGGCCTCGGGGAATCCGGTGAAGCTCATGCGGCCAGGCTAACCTGGACCGCATGAAACCCGGTGACATCGCGCCCGACTTCGAACTCCCCGACCAGGACGGCGCCCCGCGGAAGCTCAGTGACCTGCTCGCGAACGGCCCCGTCGCCCTGTTCTTCTACCCGGCCGCGTTCACGCCGGGCTGTACCAAGGAGGCCTGCCACTTCCGCGACCTCGCCGCCGAGTTCTCGGACGCGGGCGTCCAGCGCGTGGGCATCAGCCGCGACGCGGTCGCCAAGCAGCAGGACTGGACGGCCAAGCACGGTCTCGACTACCCCCTGCTCTCGGACGTCGACGGGGCCGTGGCCACGGCGTACGGCGTCAAGCGTGACGGCCTGCTCAAGCTGGCCGGCATGCCCACCAAACGCACCACGTTCGCGATCCGCACCGACGGCACCGTCGCCGACGTGATCGCCTCCGAGGTCAACATGCAGGCGCACGCCGACCGGGCGCTCGCCGCCCTGCGCGCATGACCGGCCCGGTGCTGCGCGACTGCCGGGGCCCGGAGGAGTTCGCCGACCTGGTCACCGTCTGGCGCAGCTCGGTCGATGCGACGCACGACTTCCTCGCCGACGCCGACCGCGACGCCATCGAGGGCAGGCTCGCGAGCGACTACTTCCCGCAGGTCCGGCTCACCGTCGCGGAGGTCGACGGTGCGCCCGTCGGATTCGCGGGGACGGCGGGGGAGGACCTCGCGATGCTGTTCGTGCACGCCGACGCCCGAGGGCGGGGCATCGGTCGCGCGCTCCTCGACCACGTGGTCCGCGAGCAGGGCGTCCGCACCGTCGACGTCAACGAGCAGAACGGGCAGGCCGTCGGCTTCTACGCGCACAGCGGTTTCGTGGTGACGGGCCGCAGCGAGACCGACGGCGACGGACTGCCGTACCCGCTGCTGCACCTCGCTCTGCCGCAGGGCTGAGCCGGAGTGGAGGGCTAGCCCGCGCAGCCGTCGCGCGAGGTCCGGGCGACGATCGCGACGGCGCGCCGCAGGACCGCGGCGTCGTCGGGGGAGAGCGGCTCCAGCAGCTCCGCTTCCGCGACCGCGACCGCATCGCGCACCTTGCGGAGCGTTGTCAGGCCCGCGTCGGTGGGCACGACCCTCCGCGCCCGGCGATCCGTCGGCGACGGTTCGCGGCGAACCAGCCCACCGTCGACGAGGTCGTCGACCACGTAGGGCATCACCGACTTGTCGATGAGCAGGTACTCGGCGAGGGCGAGCTGCGTCGGCAGGTCGTAGGTGGCGGCCGCGTACAGCGTCTGATAGCCGCGGATCCCGCGGGGGATCCGGTCGAGGATCGGCGCGACCGCCTCGGCGTAGGCCTTGTTCAGGACCCCCACGGACCAACCGAAGTCGCAGGTCTCCTCATGTACTGCCATGTCTCCAGCCTAACAGGTCTCACATATCAGTTGATAGATATATCAGTTGTGATACGGTTCAGTTGTTGAGCAAATCAATTCTGATCGGAGAGTCACGATGAGCACCATCCTGGTCGTCACCACCAGCGTTCCGTCCTACGAGGTCAGCGGTCGTCGCACCGGCCTGTGGCTGGGCGAGCTGACGCATTTCGTGGACGTCGTCGAGGCGGCGGGCCACGCCACTGTCATCGCGAGCATCGACGGCGGCTTCGTCCCGATCGATCCCGAGTCGCTCAGCCACGAGGTGCTCGCCCAGGGCGGCACCCGCGCCCGCTACGACGATCCCGCCTTCATGGATCGCGTGCGGAACACGGTGTCCCTCAAGGACGTCGACGTCGCGGACTTCGACGCGATCTACCTGACCGGTGGGCACGGCGTGATGTTCGACTTCCCGACCGACGAGCGTCTCGCCGTGCTGCTGCGCGAGTTCGATGGGGCCGGGAAGATCGTCTCCGCCGTCTGCCACGGCACCGCGGGCCTGCTCGGCGCGACCAGGGCCGACGGTGCGCCGCTCATCGCGGACCGCCGCATCGCGGGGTTCTCGTGGAACGAGGAGGTCCTCGCAGGACTCGACGCCATCGTTCCGTTCAACCTCGAGGAGCGCATCGCCGCGCTCGGAGCGACGTATGTGCAGGCCGACGAGGCCTGGGCCCCATTCGCTGTTACCGACGGCACCGTCGTGACCGGCCAGAATCCGGCCAGCGCGCACCCCGTCGCCGAGGGCGTCGTGGCGCTGCTCGCGGCCCGGTAGGAGACTTCTCGGAGCAACTGTCGATTTCGGTCCGCCTCGATCGTCATCACTGTGCCCCGCCCCTGGGGCACAGTGGACATCAGGAGGAATCATGCATTACGCACTGCTGCTCAACAACGCCGAGCCCGCCGAGGGCGACGTTCCGATGGAGGCCATGCTGCAGATGCAGCGGGCGATGGCGGACTACACCGCCGCGCTGCAGGCCGCGGGCGTGCTGATCGGCGCGGAGATCCTGGAACCGCAGGCGCAGACGGTCACCGTCACGCGTCGCGACGGTGACCTCCGGGTCCAGGACGGCCCGTTCGCCGACACGCGTGAGGCGCTCGCCGGCGTCTTCCTCCTGGACGTGCCGGATCAGGACGCCGCGATCGCCTGGGCGGAGAAGCATCCGGCCACCCAGTACGCCGTCATCGAGGTCCGGAGGGTGGCCGCGGCCTGCGACGAGGGCATTTGGAACGCCAACGCCTGCACGGACTGATGAACGTCGACGCCGGGGTGCGGGCGGAGACCGCCGCCCGCACCTCGTACGGCAGGTTGCTGGCGCTGCTCGCAGCCCGTACGCACGACCTGGCCGCCGCCGAGGACGCGCTCGCCGACGCCTTCGAGCGGGCCCTGACCCGGTGGCCCGTCGACGGCGTCCCCGACGACCCGGATGCCTGGCTGCTGACGGTGGCGCGGAACCGTCAGCGGGATCGGTGGCGCTCGGCGGCCGAGCGCACGTCCGTCCCGTTCGACGATGCCGCGCACGACCTTCCGGAGCTCGGCGCCGCGGCGGACCGTCGCCTCGAGCTCCTGCTGGTCTGCGCGCACCCCGACCTCGGCGCGGCGGGCGTGCCCCTGATGCTCAACACGGTCCTCGGGTTCACCGCCGCGCAGATCGGTGCGGCCTTCCTGGTGCCCACGGCGACCATGGCCGCCCGGCTCACCCGGGCGAAGAAGCGCATCGCGCAGGACCGGATCCCGTTCGCGGTTCCCGACGACGCGTCGCTCGCGGCCCGGCTCGACCCCGTTCTCGAAGCGATCTACGCCTCGTACGCCATCGAGTGGCCCACCCCGCCCCGTGAGCGGCACGCCCTGCTCCTCGGGCTCGTGGGCACCGTCGTCGAGGCGGCGCCGTCGGTCGCGGAGGCGCACGGACTGGCCGCGCTCATGTACCTCTCGAGCGCGCGGCTGCCCGCCCGCGTCGACGAGGATGGACGGTACGTCCCTCTGGCCCAGCAGGATCCGGGCCGCTGGGATCGCGACCTCATCGCCGCCGGACACCGCCGGCTGCGCGCCGCGCACGCGCTCGGCACCGTCGGACGGTTCCAGCTGGAGGCGTCGATCGGGGCGGTGCACTGCGCCCGCCCGCCCGGCGAACCACCGGACTGGCCCGTCCTGCTGCGCCTCTACGACGCCCTCGCCGTCATCGCACCGACCCGCGGGGCGAGCGTCGCGCGCGCCGCCGTCGTCGCCGAGACCGACGGTGCGCGTGCCGGTCTCGCAGCACTCGACGCCGTCGACGGTGCCGAGCGCCTGCAATCGGTCTGGGCGCTGCGCGCACACCTGCTGGACCGGGTCGGCGACCACGCGGCGGAATCCGCGTACGCCAAGGCGGTGTCCCTGACGACCGACCCGGCCGAGCGCGAGTACCTCGCGGGCCGCGCCCGTCGAATCCGGCCTCACCGGTGACGCGGCGCGCTACGGTGAGCGGGACGAAGGAGTTTCATGTCCGATGTCTGGCAGCTGGTCCACGCGGAGCGCCGCGCTCTGATCGCCTTCCTGGAGGGCGTCGACGACGCGCGCTGGGACACCCCGTCGCTGTGCCCGGGGTGGCGCGTGCGGGACGTCGTGGCGCATCAGATCTCCACGGCGGACACCACACGTCTCGGCTTCGTCAGGGGAATGATCCTCGCGCGCTTCGACTTCGACCGTGACAATCAGAACGGCATCGACCGCGAGATCGGGCCCGCACCGCGAATGCTCGACCGTTTCCGCGCACTCGTCGATCGCACGTCGGGTCCGCCGGCGCCGCTGGACACGCGACTCGTCGAGGTCGTGGTGCACGGCGAGGACATCCGTCGCCCGCTCGGTTCGGTGGGGGATTACCCCGTCGAGGCCGTCGAACGCGCGCTGCGGCTGCAGGCGCGGACCGGAAAGGGCATGGGCGGCGCCAAGGAGCACGTCGTCGGCCTGCGGTTGCGTGCCACCGACGCGGACGTCACCATCGGCGATGGCCCGGAGGTCGCCGGACCGTTGTTGGCCCTGCTCCTGGCGGTGAGCGGCCGCACCGTCGCCCTGCCCGAACTGGCCGGCGCAGGCCTCGCGACCCTGAGTGAGCGGCTCGGCTGAACGGTCAGCGGGGCGCCGTGATCGTGATCCGCGCGTCGATGCGGGTGATCAGGCACGTACTGCGGGGGATGCGGAAGTCCTCGTCGGTGGGCGCGTCGACGATGCGCTGCCCGGCGATGCGCACGGGCACGATGAACCGGTAGTGGAGCAGGTCCGCGTCGCCGCCTGGCGCGACGGTACGCGCGGTGACCTTCGGCGCATCCATGATCGAGTACTGCAGGTGGCGGTCCAGATCACCACGCAGCTGCTCGCCGGAGAAGCCGGTCTGCAGGCCGTTCTCGAACCGGACGGCGTTGGGGGCGAAGGGCACCGCGCCCGCCTTCGTGCGATCGCCGAGCGCCGCGATGTACGCGTCGGCGGCGGCCAGTTGGCGTGCGGGGGTGCAGGCCGCGGCCGTGGCGGGCGCGGCGATCGTGGTGGCGACGACGGCGGTGATCACGGCGGGAACGACACGGGCGAGGGCGGCCATGCACTCACGGTAGCGGCGGGACCCGCGTCATTCCGCTGTGTACGTCGAAAGGATCTCGCGCACGGCGACGTCGATCTGCGCGTGGTCCACGCCGAGCTCGGCGAGGATCGTGGCACCCGGACCGGTTCCCTCGGCGAGGACGCCGAGCAGGACGTGCTCCGTGCCGACGTAGTTGTGGCCCAGGCGCAGAGCTTCCCGGAGGATCATCTCGATCGTCTTCTTGCCCGCAGTGGAGAACGGGACGAGCTCCGGCACGTCGGTGTCGTCCGCGACGGGAATCCGCATCCGCACGGCGGCCTCGGTCACGCCGCGTCCGACGAGCAGCCGCGCCGCGATGCCCTCGGGCTCGCGGAAGAGCCCCAGCAGGACGTGGTCCGTGTCGATCACCGGGCTCCCCGCGGCGCGCGCCTCCTCCTGCGCCGCGACCACCACGCTGCGGGCTCGGGGTGTGAAGCGCGAGTACGGCGAACCCGACGCCTCGATCAGGGCGGCCGGGTCGATGCTGGGGGGAGCGGAGCGCTGCTGCGCGGCCTGCTTCGTCATCCCCATGGACTCGCCGATCGACGTCCAGGTGGCGCCGCTGCGCCGCGCCTGGTCGACGAAGTGGCCGACGAGGTGGTCGGCCGTCTCGCCGAGGTGGGAGGCGATGGCGACGGCGTCGCCGAGGTGCTCGAGCGCGCTGCCCTCGGGGTGCAGCGCGTGCACGGTGCGGATGAGTTGGTCGAGGCTGACGGGGTTGTTCTCGGGCATGCGTCAAGAATGAATTGACGTCCCAGTTTTGTCAACTGTTGATTGACGAGCTGCAGGGGTTCCCCTCGCCGGTGGACGGGGTTACGGTCGAAGACATGGGTGCGATCGTCATCGTCGGAGCGGGACTGGCGGCCGCGAAAGCGGCCGAGGCGCTGCGGGATCTGGGCCACGACGGCTCGATCACGCTGATCGGCGCGGAACCGCACCCCCCGTACGAGCGACCTCCACTGTCCAAGGACTACCTGCAGGGGAAGGCCGATCGAGACAGCGTCTTCACCTTCGACGATGCCTGGTACGCGGGCCACGACGTCACCGTGCGTGTCGGCGTCCGGGCCGCCTCGCTCGACCGCGCCGCGCGCACCGTCGGGCTGGACACCGGTGAGTCCGTGCCCTACGACGAACTGCTCCTGGCCACGGGCTCCCGTGCGCGCCCGCTCCCGGGCGCCGACGGTGTCTACTACCTGCGCACGCTCGACGACAGCGACGCGCTGCGCGCGGTCTTCGACAAGGGCGGCCGGCTCGGCGTGGTCGGTGGAGGATGGATCGGGCTGGAAGCCGCGGCGGCCGCGCGCGGGGCAGGGCTGGAGGTCACGGTCGTCGAGCCCGCCGAGCAACCGCTGCTCGGGGCGCTCGGACCCGAATTGGGGAAGGTCTTCGCCGACCTGCACCGTTCGCACGGCGTGGATCTGCGGACCGGTGTCGGCGTGCGGGCCGTCGAGCCCGGCGGTCGGGGACTTGTCCTCGAAGACGGCACGACCGTCGAGACGGACGCGGTTCTCGTGGGGATCGGCGCGATGCCGAACATCGAGCTCGCCGAGGCGGCGGGCCTGGCGATGGCGGAGGGTGGGGTGGCCGTCGACGCGGGCATGCGCACCTCCGACGCGCACGTCTACGCCGTGGGCGACATCGCCGCCGCCGAGAACCCGACGGTGGGCGGTCGCGTGCGAGTGGAACACTGGGCCAACGCCCTGAACCAGCCGCGCGTCGCCGCTGCGAACATGCTCGGCGGATCCGAGGTCTACGACCGACTTCCGTACTTCTTCACCGACCAGTACCAGCTGGGCATGGAGTATCTCGGGCTGTCCACCGGGTACGACGACGTGGTGATCCGCGGCGACCTGGAGTCGCTGGAGTTCGTGGCCTTCTGGCGCGCGGACGGGCGTGTCCTCGCGGGGATGAACGTGAACGTGTGGGACGTGGGCGATGATGTGCGTGCGCTGATCACGTCCCGCCGGGTGGTCGACGCGGCTCGGCTCGCAGATCCCGGCGTACCGCTCGCGGAGGTCTAGTACGCATGATGTTCCGGTGGTCGGCGAGGGTCGCCGGCACGGTCGCCGCTGCGGTGATAGCGGTCTCGCTCGTGTCCGTTCCGTCGGGTGCGGCACCGTCGGCCTATTGCGGCACTGCGCTGACGCCCGCGGAGAACAAGCGCATCGTCGAACTGTCCGACCCGGCGGCCCTGCCGACGGCCCCGACCTTCGCGAGCCTCGACGACCTCACCGTCCGGCAGCGGGGCATCGCCGACATCCTTGCCGCGCACAGGGACCGGCGGGGGCTGTTCGGTGTGGGGATGGACGGCGTGATTCGCGACGCCGTGACGCCGACGCAGCGCAACGAGGCCGGTCTCGACGATCCGCGGTACGCGAAGTCGCTGTCCATCGGTCTGGTCAGTCGGTACCTGCGCGCGATGCACGCGCAGTGGACCGGCGGACCCGTACCGCAGTGGTGGGGCAACTACTTCCGGCTGGCCTCGCGCTGCGAGCTACCGCCGGGCCGCGTCGCGATGGCCGGCTACAACGCGCACATCACCGTCGACCTGGCCTACACCGTCGAGCAGGCGCACAGCACGCCGGCGAACGCGCTCGACTTCTACCGCATCGTCGACTCGATCGCGAAGAACGGCAACGTGATCCCCGAGCGCAGCAAGCGGATCTACAACGCCGACCTGTGGGGCCTGTGGACCTTCTACTTCTTCGGGCAGGGCCTCGACCGGATCGTCGGTGCGGGCGTCGCGTCCAACCTCATGCTGCGCGCCGCCGACGACGGCTACAACACCCTCACCTTCGCCAACGGTCTCGCCCTGCAGAACCCCGGTGTCCGGCCCGCCACCGAGGGCGCGATCCTCGCCCTGTGGCAGACGGGCGAGATCGCCTTCGACGTGCTCTCCGGACTGGGTGGCCTCGGCACCCCCGTCGCCCCGGCCCCCGCGCCGAGACCGACTCCGGCACCGGCGCCCACGCCACGCCCGACCCCTGCCCCGGTCCTCGCCGCCGCCGGTCGCTGATCAGTCGGGTGCGATAGTGCACGAGTGACTTTTCAGGAACTCGTCGACTACAACGCCTCGCTGCCCTTCAACAGGTGGGCGGGGATCGAGGTGCTCAGTGCGGACCGTGAGGAGGTCGTGCTCCGCCTCGAGCGCCGAGACGATCTCTGCCAGAACGTCGGCGGCCTGCACGCCGCGCTCATCGCCGGCGTCCTGGAGAACGCCTGCGGTTACGCGCTCGCCATGCACCCCGGCGCGGGTGGCCTCGTCACCCAGATGGACACGCAGTTCCTGCGCCCCGCCCAGGGCGAGGCCTTCCTGGCCGTCGGTCGGGTGGTCAAGCCCGGCAGCAAGCAGAGTTTCTCGGAGGCCGACTTCTTCGTGGAGGTCGACGGTGCGCGCGGGCCGCGGTTCGCCACGGCCCGCGCGCTCATCGTCCCGTCCTAGCCGCCGCAAGGGCTGAATCAACGCCCAGTCGCCCCGAGTATCGGCAGCGCGCTGCCGAAACCGTTGGCCGGGACGGACCGTCAGGACCGGCGCCGGAAGTGGCGCACCCCTCGGTAGACCCCGTAGAGCACCAGGAGCACCGCTGCCCACGGCAGCACCGCGCCGGTGATCACGAGCAGCCACCGTCCGGCCCCGAGCAGCGCGTCCCAGCCGTCCTGCAGCCCCCCGGTGAATCCGGACCGGTCCACGGTCACCGTCGGCTTCGTGACGGTCACCGTCACCGTCGAGAGCGACACCTGGTCGCCGATCGACGCGCGCCGCGACTGGAGAGTCTCGAGCTCCTGCTGACGGGTGGTGAGAGCGGACTCGGCCGCGATCACCTCGGCGGTGGTGTCGGCGCGCGCGAGGATCGCGGTGAGTCGGTCGACGGAGACCTGGGTCGCGCGGATCCGCGCGTCGAGGTCGACGACGGTGCCGGTCACGTCCTCGTGCTCCAGTCGAACGGTGCCGACCTCGCCGAGTCCGCCGACCTTCTCGACCAGCTCGTTCACCTTGTCGTTGGGAACGCGCAGGGTCAGGCTCGCACGGGCGTCGTCGCCGCCGGACTCGGTACGGGCGTCGACCCGTCCCCCGAGGCGTTCGGCGGCGGCAGCGAGCTCGCGGGCCACGGCGGCCGGGTCCGCGTTCGTCACGGAGACCGATCCGGTGGTGATCACCTGACGGTTGTTCTGGATCGGGGCCGGGGTCGACGGTGCCGTCGGCGTCCCGTTCGGTGCCGTGGTCGGGGCCGCCGCGGCCGCCGGCCCCGCGCGGGTGGGTGTGGGTTCCGCAGTGCGCGTGGGCGTGCCGGCGTACTGGGTTGGCGCCGCGCCTCGCGCGGCCTCGGGCGCCGACGAGGAGGTCTGCGATCCCTGGGTACCGACGAGGACGCCGCCGCCCACGGCGACGACCGCCACCGCGGCGGCGGCCGAGATGCCGATCGTCCGGTGCCTACGGCTGCGGCGCACCCGGTCCAGGTCGGCGCCGACCTCGGCCATCACCGCGCCGCGCATCCGCGCGATCCGGTCGTCGGTGAGGATGTCGTCGAGTCGGTTGGGCGTGGTCATGACTGCTCCCTCAGGGTGCTCAGGTCGGCGCGCAGGCGACCGCGCAGCCGGGAGACGCGGTTGCGCACGGCGGCGTGGGTGACACCCAGCTCGGCCGCGGCCCGCTCGTAGGTCTGCTCGCCCTCCACGCAGAGGCGGTACAGGCGCTGGTCGGTGGGGGACAGGTCGTGCACGGCGTCCGCGATCAGATCGCGGATCTCGCCGGCGAGGACCTCGTCCTCGGGGGACGGCGCGGCGCCGGGCGGGTCCTCTCCGGCCCCGTCGAGCGGTGCCGATCTGTCCCGGACCGCGGTGAGCCTGCGCCCCGCGTTGAGCGCGGTGAACCGCGCCGTCGTGAGCAGCCACGGCAGCACCGACTCGTCGACGATGCGCACCGAATCGATGCGCCGCCAGAGCGTGAGGAAGGTGTCCTGGGCGGTCTCCTGCGCGGCGTCGGCGTCGCGCAGCACGGCGTAGGCCTGCCAGTAGACGGGCCGCACGTGCCGGTCGTAGATCTCCGCGAACGCCGTTCCGTCGCCGCCCGCGGCGCGGGTCAGCAGGGTCCGGTCCGCGGACTCGTCGGTTCTCATCGTGGACGTCACACCCCCTTATGTCGCCGGGGCGCCCGACCGTCTCACCCTTGCCGACGGTGCCGGTCAGGCCGTCAGGTGGATGCCCTCGTCGTCGACGGTGACCGTCACCCCCGTCAGGTCGTCGACCTGGACGTCGGGGGAGAACCGGGCCGCGCCCGGACCGACGCCGACGACGCGCATCCCCGCGGCCCGCGCCGCGGCGATCCCCGCCTCGGAGTCCTCGAAGACGATGCAGTCGGCGGGAGCGACGCCGAGGAGTTCCGCGCCGCGGAGGAAACCCTCGGGGTCGGGCTTGCTGGCGCGCACGTCCTCCGCGGTCACCCGTACGGCCGGCAGCGGCAGCCCCGCAGCGCCCATGCGCGCCGTCGACAGCGCGACGTCCGCGGAGGTGACCAGCGCGTGCGGGGCACCGTCGAGCGCGGACAGGAAGGCGGCGGCCCCACCGATGGGGAGGATGCCGTCGGTGTCGGCCGTCTCCTCCGCGAGGAGGACGCGGTTCTCGGCGAGGTTGACCTCCATCGGCCGGTCGGGGAGCAGGGCGGCCATCGTCGCGTGGCCCTGCCGGCCGTGCGCCACCTCGAGCACCTCGGCGGGGTTCAGCCCATTGCCCAGGGCCCACCGGCTCCAGCACCGTTCGACCACGGCGCGCGAGTCGACGAGCGTGCCGTCCATGTCCAGCAGCAGTGCGCGACCGGTGAGCATGCGATTCCTCCTCGAGTGGACTACCGCCGTCAACCCTACGGTCCGGCGGTGCCAGACAGGCCGTGTCCGCGGCCCCGGCCGGTCAGCGTTCGACGACCAGGTCCCGGGTCAGCTCCGCGATCCGCGTCGCCCCGGCGAGCCCCATGGCGTGCCGCAGTTCCTCCCAGAGCCCCGACAGCATCGCGCCGACGCCGTCCGCTCCGCCGTCGGCGAGGGCCCACAGCGCCGGCCGGCCCACGAACACCGCGTCCGCGCCCAGGGCGAGCGCAGCAAGGGCGTCGAGGCCGCACCGGACGTCGCCGTCGACCAGAACGGGCACGGCGCCACGGACAGCGCCGGCGACCTCCGGGAGGGCGTGCGCCGGCGGCACCGTCCGGCCCAGCTGCCGGCCGCCGTGATCGCTCACCCAGATCCCCGCCGCGCCCGCATCGATGCAGTGCAGGGCCTCGTCGGGCCGCAGCACGCCCTTGACGATCACCGGCAGTCCGGTGAGGTCGCCGAGCCGGCGGATGTCGCCGAGCACGGCGCCGGCGTCCTGCTCGATCTCCGCCCACGGATCCGACCAGGGCCGCACGTGCTGGGCGACGTTGACCAGCGCCAGCCGATCATCGAGCGGCGGCAGCCCGCGTCCCCCGGAGCGGCCCACGTACGGGGTGTCGCCGGTGAGGACGAGGGCCGTGGCGCCCGCCGCTGCGGCCCGCTGGACCAGGGCGTCGGTGATGCCGCGGTCGCGCATCAGGTACACCTGCTGCCACCAGGGTCCGGCGGCCGTCGCGCCGACCTCCTCGATCCGGGTGGTCGCGCGCATCGACAGGACGAAGGGCGAACCGCAGGCCGCCGCGGCGCGGGCGACCGCGGTCTCGCCGTCCGGGTGGACGAGGCGGTGGAAGGCCGTCGGCGCGATGCCGATGGGGGAGCGCCACTCGCCGAAGAGGGGCGTCGTCGTGTCGACGGTCCGCACGTCGCGGAGCACCCGGGGCGCGAACCGCCAGCGCTCCCAGGCCGACTCGCCGATGCTTGCCCCGCGCATCAGGTAGGCCCACACGTCGGGGGGAAGCAGCCGCTCCGCGCGCTGTGCGAGCTCGATCATGTGCGGTGGACTCCCTGACTCGTGGCGCGTTCCCCGTGCGGGACCTTCACGATCTCACAGGTCGTCGGGGAGGGACTCTGTGAATCCACGGCTGAGGTCGACTGGAGGCCGGATCCGACCTCCCGTGCGCCTCGGGCGTGGATTCACGGAGGAAGGTCCGCGCCACCCCCGCGGCAGGACTAGGCTCGTGGGCATGACGAGGTTCAGCCCCCTCGAATGGCCCGTGGTGCGGCAGCTCCGCTCAGGGGACGTGTTCGGCCGCGGCCCGGCCGTCGAGTCCCCGCGTACCCGAGCGCTCGAGCCGCGCACGAAGACCGCCGATCGGGTGGTGCAGAGCGTGTGCCCGTTCTGTGCCGTCGGTTGTGGCCAGAAGGTCTACGTCAAAGACGAGAAGGTCATCCAGATCGAGGGCGATCCGGATTCGCCGATCTCGCGCGGGCGGCTCTGCCCCAAGGGTTCGTCCAGCGAGCAGCTGGTCAACAACCCGTTGCGGCAGACCAAGATCCGCTACCGCGCACCCCACGCCACCGAATGGCAGGACCTCGACCGGGACACGGCTATCGACATGATCGCCGACCGGTTCGTCGAGGCGCGGCGGCACGGCTGGCAGGACTTCGACGAGCACGGTCGCCCGCTGCGGCGCACCATGGGCATCGCCTCGCTCGGCGGCGCGACGCTCGACAATGAGGAGAACTACCTCATCAAGAAGCTGTTCACCGCTGCGGGCGCCATCCAGATCGAGAACCAGGCCCGCATATGACACTCCGCCACGGTTCCCGGTCTGGGAGCCTCGTTCGGGCGCGGCGGCGCCACCCAGTCCCTGCAGGACATGGCCAACGCGGATTGCATCGTGCTCATGGGCGGAAACATGGCCGAGGCGCACCCCGTCGGATTCCAGTGGGTCTCTGAGGCGAAGGCGCGCGGCGCGCGGGTGATCCACGTCGATCCCCGCTTCACGCGGACCTCCGCCGTTGCGGACCGGCACGTGCCGATCCGTGCGGGCTCGGACATCGTGCTGCTCGGCGGGCTCATCAACCACGTGCTGAGCACCGAGAAGTACTTCCACGACTACGTGGTCGCGTACACGAACGCGTCCGAGATGGTCGGCGAGGACTTCCGCGACACGGAGGATCTCCACGGCCTGTTCTCCGGGTTCGACCCGGAGACGGGCACCTACGACCCGTCCACGTGGCGGTTCGTGGCGGGTCGCGATGAGACGCTGCAGGATCCGCGCACCGTCTTCCAGGTGTTGCGCCGGCACTACTCCCGGTACACCCCGGAGGTGGTGGCCGACATGTGCGGCGTCTCGGAGGCCGAGTTCCGCTACCTCGCGGACGCGATCACGAGCAACTCCGGTCGTGAGCGCACGACCTGCTTCGGCTACGCCACGGGCTGGACGCAGCACACGATGGGCGCGCAGTTCATCCGCACCGCGGCCATCCTGCAGCTGCTGCTGGGCAATGTCGGGCGCCCGGGCAGCGGCATCATGGCGCTGCGCGGACACGCCAGCATCCAGGGCTCCACCGACATCCCGACGCTGTTCAACCTGCTGCCGGGCTACCTGCCGATGCCCTCGGTCGGCAAGCACGACACTCTGGCCGACTACATCGCATCGGTCCGGCCGGAGACGGGCAAGGGGTACTGGCAGTACGCCGACACCTACATGATCAGTCTGCTCAAGGCCTGGTGGGGCGATGCGGCCACGGCCGAGAACGACTGGGCCTACGGCTATCTGCCGATGCTCAACGGGCCGGCGGGCACGTACCAGACCGCCGTCGACATGCTCGACGGGAAGGTCGACGGGTATTTCGTGCTCGGCCAGAACCCCGCCGTGGGCTCCGCGAACGGCCGGCAGCAGCGCATGGGCATGGCGAAGCTCAAGTGGATGGTGGTCCGCGATCTGAACATGATCGAGACCGCGACGTGGTGGAAGGACGGGCCGGAGATCGAGTCCGGCGAACTCCGTACCGAGGACATCGGCACCGAGGTCTTCTTCATGCCCGCGGCCACGCACGTCGAGAAGGCGGGCTCGTTCACGCAGACCCAGCGGATGGTGCAGTGGCGGCACCAGGCCGTGCAGCCGCCCGGGCAGGCGCAGAGCGAGCTCGACTTCTTCTACGAGCTCGGCGTCCGGATCCGCGAGCGGCTCGCCGGTTCGACCGACGACCGTGACCGCCCGTTGCTGGACCTCACCTGGGACTACCCGATGGACGAGCACGGCAATCCGGATCCCGAGGCGGTGCTCTCGGAGATCAACGGCCGCTTCGTCTCCGGACCCGACGCGGGGCGCAACCTCACGTCGTACTCCCAGCTGAAGGCCGACGGTTCGACCATCGCGGGCTGTTGGATCTACACGGGCGTCTACGCGGAGGGCAGCAACCACGCAGCCCGGCGCGTGCCCCAGGGCGGAAGTGGGATCACCCAGTCCGAGTGGGGCTGGGTGTGGCCCGCGGACCGTCGGATGCTCTACAACCGGGCCTCGGCCGACCCGCAGGGCCGGCCCTGGAGCGAGCGCAAGAGGTACATGTGGTGGGACGAGGCAGCGGGCCGCTGGACCGGGCCCGACGTGCCCGACTTCCCCCCGACCCTCGCGCCCGGCACGGTGCCCGAGCCCGGGGCCACGGGGGCCGACGCCCTCGCGGGCGACGACCCGTTCATCATGCAGGCGGACGGCAAGGGCTGGTTGTTCGCGCCGACGGGGCTGGTCGACGGTCCGCTGCCGACGCACTACGAGGCGCAGGAATCGCCGGTGCGCAACGCGATCTACCCGCAGCAGCAGGCGCCTGCGCGCGTGATGTTCCCGCGCGAGGACAACCTCGACGCGCCGAGTGCGGGCGACCCCGGAGCGGACGTGTACCCGTACGTGTTCACCACCTACCGGCTCACGGAACACCACACCGCCGGCGGCATGAGCCGGTGGTCGCCCTACCTGGCGGAGCTGCAGCCCGAGATGTTCTGCGAGGTCTCGCCGGGGCTGGCCGCGGAGTGCGGACTGGAGAACGAGGGTTGGGCCACGATCGTCTCGCCGCGTGCCGCGATCGAGTGCCGGGTGCTGGTCACCGAGCGGATGCGCCCGCTCGTCGTGGGCGGCCGGACGGTGCATCAAGTGGGACTTCCGTACCACTGGGGCGTGGGCTCCGACGCCGTGGTGACGGGCGACGCCGCGAACGACCTGATCGGCGTCACGTTGGACCCGAACACCCAGATCCAGGAGTCGAAGGTGGGTTCCTGCACCGTGATCGCGGGCCGCCGGCCACGCGGCGCGGCGCTCGAGGATCTGGTGCAGCGCTACCGGGACCGGGCGGGGGTCACCGTCGACACCGACAACGTGCGCCTGACCGACCCACGGCCCGAGGACATCTTCCCCGACCCGGAGCGAGACGATCCCGAGCAGGAGGGGTTCACTCGATGGTGACGAGCACACGACGACGAGGAGGTGGCAGGCGATGGGACAGCTGACCGGCCCCACCGACCCGAGTGTCGACGCACACTGGCACGTGCACGAGGCCCGGCGTGGCTTCTTCACCGACACGTCGATCTGCATCGGCTGCAAGGCCTGTGAGGTCGCGTGCAAGGAGTGGAACCGCAATCCGCGCGACGGTGACCTCGAGCTCACGGGCATGTCGTACGACAACACCGTCGCGCTCGGAGCCAGCACCTGGCGGCACGTGGCCTTCATCGAGCAGGACCGCGAGAGCATCGAGCGCGCCCGCGAATCCGGCCGGGAGCTGGTCGGTCTGGGCATGCCCGCGATCCGCGACACCGCCCCGGTGAGGGGGGAGGCGTCGGCGGGCGAAGCGATGCCGGCGTGGGGCGAGGCCGACGTGACGCCGCCCGACACCCCCGAGTTCCGCTGGCTCATGTCCTCCGACGTGTGCAAGCACTGCACCCACGCCGGCTGTCTCGACGTGTGCCCCACCGGCGCGATGATGCGCACCGAGTTCGGCACCGTCGTGGTGCAGAACGACATCTGCAACGGCTGCGGCACCTGTGTCGCGGGCTGCCCGTTCGGGGTGGTCGAGCGGCGCAGCGACGGCACCGTCGCCCCGACCACACGGGAGGGTCATCGCAAGGGCGAGCAGCCGCCCGTCGACAACCGTGGGATCGCGCAGAAGTGCACGCTCTGCTACGACCGGCTCCGTGACGACGAGACGCCGGCGTGCGCCAAGACCTGCCCCACCACGTCGATCAAGTTCGGCGAGCGCGAGGCGATGGTGGCCACGGCCCGCGAGCGCGTCGCGCAGCTGCACGCGCAGGGCATGACCGAGGCCCGCCTGTACGGCGCCAACGAGAACGACGGGGTCGGCGGCACCGGCTCGGTGTTCCTGCTGCTCGACGAGCCCGAGGTCTACGGCCTCCCGCCCGACCCGCGGGTCTGCACCGCCGACCTGATGACGATGTACAAGCGCGCCGGCACCGCCGCCGCGGGGATGATCGCGGCCGCCGCGGTCTCGTTCCTGTCGGCGCGGAAGCGGGGCCGGTAGATGACGAGCTCGGAGTTCGACCAGTTCCGTCCGCCCCGGCCCGAGCGGAGGGGTAAGCGCGGCGACGGCTCCCGCAAGCCCGGGAAGTCCAGGCGTCCCGATGATCTCATGGTTCCCGAGGCGGTCATCGAGCACGTCGACGGCTACTACGGCCACCCGATCGTGAAGCCGCCGCCGTGGGAGGCGCCCGTCGGCGCCTACCTCTTCCTCGGTGGCGTGGCAGGCGGCTCGGGGCTGCTCGCCGCGGGCGCGCAGCTGTCCGGCTACCCGGTGCTGCGCCGCAACGCCCGCCTCGCGGGACTCGGTGCCGCCGGCGTGGGCGCGCTCGCGCTGGTCGCGGATCTCGGCCGCCCCGAACGCTTCCTGCACATGATGCGCACCTTCAAGGTGACCTCGCCGATGAGCGTGGGCTCGTGGATCCTCTCCGGGTACAGCGGCCTGATCGGCGTGGCCGCCGTGGCGGAAGTGGACCGGATCCTCGGCGAGCGCCTTCCGCTCGGCCCGCTGCGGAAGGTCCTGCGGTTCGCGGAGGCGCCCGCGGGCCTGGGCGCCGCGGTGTTCGCGACGCCGCTCGCGGCGTACACGGCGGTGCTCCTGGCGGACACGGCGATGCCCACCTGGAACGCGGCGTACAAGGACCTGCCCTTCGTCTTCGTCAGCTCGGCGAGCCTCGCCGCGAGCGGTCTGGCGCTGATCGTCACACCCGCGGAGGAGGCCGCGCCGGCGCGGAACTTCGCCGTGCTCGGCGTGATCGGCGACGTGGCCGCGACCCGGATCATGGAGTCCCGCATGGACCCTGTCGCCGCGGAGCCGCTGCACCACGGCACGCCCGGGAAGCTGATGCGGTGGGCCGAGCGGCTCGCGGTCGCCGGGGGCGTGGGCGCGCTGCTCACGGGCGGTCGCCGAGGAGTGGTTCGACGGTGCCTCGCCGCCCTGTCCGGCGGCGCGCTCCTCGCGGCGTCCGCATGCACCCGCTTCGGTGTCTTCGAGGCGGGCCTGGAGTCCGCGAAGGACCCGCGCTACACGATCGAGCCGCAGAAGCGGCGCCTCGCCGCCCGCCGCGCGGCGGGGGAGACCGGGGACTCGATCACCGGATGACGATGCGCCCCGGCGCATCCGGCGCGGCGACGGTCCGCCCGATCACCGGATAGCCGGGCACCTCGCCCACCACGAGCAGGCCGCCCGAGGTCTGCGCGTCGGCGAGGAAGAGCAGATCGTCCTCGCTCGCGCCGTCCACCTGCAGCTGCGGCGCGACCCAATCGAGGTTGCGCCGGGTGCCGCCGGAGACGAACCCGTCCCGCAGGGCCTCGCGGGCACCGTCGACCAGCGGGACCGCGGCGGCGTCGATCTCGGCCCCGATGCCCGAGGCGCGGCACATCTTGAACAGGTGGCCGAGCAGACCGAACCCGGTGACATCGGTGGCGGCGCGCGCCCCCGCGGCGAGTGCGGCGGCGGCTGCGTCTCGGTTGAGCGTGGTCATGGTCGCGATGGCGGCCTCGAAGACCTCGCCCGTGCGCTTGTGCCGGTTGTTGAGCAGTCCGACACCGATCGGCTTGGTCAGTGTGAGTGGCAGGCCGGCGGCGGCGGAGTCGTTGCGGAGCAGTCGGTCCGGGTGCGCGACACCGGTCACGGCCATGCCGTACTTGGGTTCGGGATCGTCGATGCTGTGTCCGCCGATCACCGGGCACGCGGCCTCCTGCGCCACGGCCAGGCCGCCGCGCAGCACCTCGGTCATGAGCTCCATCGGCAGCTGCTCGCGGGGCCAACCGACGAGATTGATGGCCATCACCGGCCGACCGCCCATCGCGTAGACGTCCGAGAGGGCGTTGGCGGCGGCGATCCGTCCCCAGTCGAAGGCGCTGTCCACCACGGGGGTGAAGAAATCCGCGGTCGAGAGCACGGCCAGATCGTCGGAGAGCCGGACCGCCGCGGCGTCGTCACCGTCGTCCAACCCGACCAGGACGTCGGGCGCGACCTGTCCCGTCAGTCCCCGCACCGCGTCCTCGAGCTCACCCGGCGGAATCTTGCAGGCGCAACCGCCGCCGTGCGCGAAGGACGTGAGCCGGGCGAGGTCTGCGGTCATGTCACCACGCTAGCGCGCCCACCGGACCCCGGAGGTGGGCATCGGGGTCTATGTTGGTCGGCGGAGGTGTCCGGGTTCCTGGTGGGCCCCCCGGTCTTCAAAACCGGTGAGGTCGAGTATCTCGGCCTGGCGGGTTCGATTCCCGTCCACCTCCGCCAACGTCCGACAGACGGACGAGCAGAGGAGGGCGAATGACGGATCCCCGCAGGCGGATTCCCCGCACCGATCGTCTGCTCGCCGAGCCCGTTCTCGTCGCGGCGGCCGCGCGGCTGGGCGAGCGCCGTGTCCGCGCCGCGATCACGCAGGCCCAGGACGCGGCGCGCCGGGGCGACCTGGCGCCCGAGGAGGTCGCCGCCGCCGTCGACCGCGAGCTCGCCGCGACGGCACCGTCGTCGCTGCGCCCGGTGCTCAACGTGACCGGCGTCGTGGTGCACACCAACCTCGGCCGCGCCCCGCTCTCGGCGGCCGCTGTTGCTGCGCTGGTGGACGCCGCCGGCTACGTCGACGTGGAACTCGATCTCGCGACCGGCGCGCGGAGCAAGCGCGGCGTCGCGGCCCGGGGGGCGCTGCTCGCGGCGTGCCCCGCCGCGGAGGAGGCCCTCGTGGTCAACAACGGGGCGGCGGCACTCGTGCTCGCGACCACCGCGCTCGCCGCGGGCCGCGAGGTGGTGATCAGCCGCGGTGAGCTCATCGAGATCGGCGCGGGCTTCCGCCTGCCGGATCTCATCGCCTCCACCGGCGCCCGGCTGCGGGAGGTGGGCACCACGAACCGCACGCACGCCGGCGATTACGCCGACGCGATCGGCCCCGACACCGGATGCGTCCTCAAGGTGCACCCCAGCAACTTCCGCGTCGAGGGCTTCACCGCCGAGGTCGGCCTCTCCGAACTCCGCGAGGTGTGCGGCGACGTCCCGCTCGTCATGGACCTGGGCAGCGGCCTGCTCGCCGCGGATCCCGCGTTGCCGGGCGAGCCCGACGCCGCGTCCGCGCTCGCCGCGGGCGCCGACCTGGTGACCGCGAGCGGCGACAAACTCCTCGGCGGCCCGCAGGCAGGAATCCTCCTAGGCCGTGCCGATCTCGTGCAGCGCCTCGCGCGGCACCCGCTCGCCCGCGCGGTCCGCGCCGACAAACTGGTGCTCGCGGCGCTGGAGGCCACCGTGGGCGGGCCGCAGGCGCCGGTGATCGCGTACCTGCACGCCGATCCCGACGGACTGCGCCGCCGCGCTGAGCGACTCGCCGGACGGGTCGGCGGCACCGTCGTCCCACACGACGGCAGGGTCGGTGGCGGAGGCGCGCCGGGAGTCCCGTTGCCGGGCTGGGCGGTCCGGCTGCCGGAGGCGCTCGCGGCGCCGCTCCGCACCGGTGATCCCGCCGTGCTGCCGCGTGTCACCGACGGGGCCTGCCTGATCGACCTGCGATGCGTGCCGGAGGACTCCGATGCGGCCGTTGCCGATGCCGTTCAGCGGGCGCTGGCGTGTACGTCGTAGCCACCGCGGGGCACGTCGATCACGGCAAGTCCACGCTCGTTCGCGCGCTCACGGGGATCGAACCCGACCGCTGGGCGGAGGAGCAACGGCGCGGACTGACCATCGACCTCGGATTCGCCTGGACCGCACTGCCGTCCGGGCAGGAGACGGCCTTCGTCGACGTGCCCGGGCACGAGCGCTTCCTCGGGAACATGCTCGCCGGACTCGGGCCGGTTCCGGTCGTCTGCTTCGTGGTCGCCGCCGACGAGGGGTGGAGCGCGCAGTCCGACGACCACCGGGACGCCGTGGCGGCCCTGGGCATCCGACACGGACTGGTCGTGATCACCAAGGCCGACCGCGCCCCCGACCGCGTCGACGCGGTGCGTGAGCAGGCGCGGGCGCGGCTCGCCGGCACCGGGCTCGCGGACGCGCCGACCGTCGCGGTCTCGGCGGTCACGGGGGAGGGCCTCGACGTGCTGCGCTCAGCGCTCGACGGTGTCCTCGCGGGCGTTCCCACGCCTGATCCCGCGGCCCGTGTGCGGATCTGGATCGACCGGGCGTTCAGCGTCGTGGGTGCGGGCACCGTCGTCACCGGCACGCTCGCCGCGGGCACGGTGCGGGTGGGAGACGATTTCGAGCTTGCGGGCACGGGTGGGAGCCGCCGCGTCGCGGTGCGTGGCCTGCAGCGCCACGGTGCGACTCGGGACGAGGTCGGCCCGGTCTCGCGCATCGCGGTCAACCTTCGCGGCGTCGCGGTCGAGGACATCAGCCGGGGGGACGCACTGCTCGCGCCGGGTCTGTGGCCGGTGACGGACGTCGTGGACGTGCGGCTCGCGCTCACGGACGCCGAGGCGCGCGTCCCGGAATGGCTCACCGTCCACGCCGGTACCGCCGCCGTCCCCGCCCGGGTACGGCCCTTCGACGGGGAGCACGCGCGCCTGACGCTGGCCCGGCCCCTGCCGCTGGTGCTCGGTGACACGGTGGTCCTCCGCGACCCGGGCGCCAAGCGGATCGTCGGGGGCGCGACGGTGCTCGACGCGGATCCGCCCGCGCTGCTCCGGCGCGGCGACGGTGCGCGCCGCGCGGGTGCCCTCGCCGGCAGGGGCTCCGACGGGGACCTGCTCGCCGAGGTGGCCCGCCGCGGCGCGGTCCGGCGCGACCGCCTCGTCGACCTGGGCTACGGCACGGAGGTCCCGGACGGTGTGCGGGTGGCCGGGGACTGGTGGATCCACGAGGCGGCCCTCGATGCGTGGCAGGCGCGGCTGCGCGGGGCGGTGGCGGACCTGCACGAGCGGGATCCGCTCGCGGCCGGCCTATCGCTCGGTGCGGCGCGGGAGGCGCTCGCGCTGCCGGACCCGTCGCTGCTGCCGACGGTGCTCGACGGTGCCGGGCTGGAGAACGAAGCCGGCCGGCTCGCGTTGCCCGGGCACCGCGCCGACCTGGGCCCCGCCGAGCGGGCCGTCGCGGAGGTCGAGCGCCGGCTCACGGCGTCCCCCTTCGTCGCGCCCGAGGCCGACGACCTGGCGGCCCTGCGGCTCGGAGCTCGGGAGCTCGCCGCGGCTGAGCGCGCGGGCCGCCTGCTCCGGATCGCCGACGGGGTGGTGTTGTCGCCGCGCGCGCCCGCGCTGGCGATGCGGGAGTTGGCGGGGCTGCCGCAGCCCTTCACGACCTCGGAGGCGCGACGGGCGCTCGGTACCAGCCGACGGGTCGCGGTCCCGTTGCTCGAGCACCTCGACGCGAAGGGCTGGACCCGCCGGATCGATGCGGGGCACCGCGAAGTCGCCCGCTGACCGCGCGAACTGGGCTTTCGTCCGCGAACGCCGATTCGAGATGTGTTCCAGCACACAGTGTCCGCGGTCACACTTTAGCTCATCACTTAAAGAATGGCGTCCCTCCCGCGCATCGCGGAGAGTATTGGTCATGACCAACTACCGTGACTTCAAGAGCCTCACCGCCGATCCCACCGCCGGCACCGTCTACGCCCGCCTCGCGGATGTCCACGAGGACGCCGCGCTACCGACCGCCGCGCCCCGCTCCGGATTCTCCGCCGCCGGGATCCGCGCCGCACTGCAGCGTTTCGTGTCGGCCAACCCCGAGTACACCGGCCCCGCCGCACTCCGCTTCTGATCGATCAGGGGCGGTGGCCGCGCGCCAACCGCTCACCGTCGGGTGTCCTGCGATAGAGCACCTCGCGCCCGCTCCGGGCCCGGTCGATGAGGCCGTTCTCGTAGAGCACGCGCAGGCTCTGGGACACCGCCGACGGCGAGATCTCCAGGCGCCGTGCCAGTTCGCTGACCGCCACCGGCTCGACGAGTGCGTGCAGCACATCGGCTTTCGCTCCGCCGATCAGGCGTCGCAGCGCCCCGGGCGGTACTACCCGCGTCGACTCCGTGAGAGTCGCGCTGCCGCGCGCCGGGTAACCGACGTGCGGCGCCGCCGTCTCGGGGGAGTAGGCACTCACCAGGCGGGTGACGAAGACGCTCGGCATCAGCGTCAGACCCCTTCCGGCCGCTGCGAATTCACCCTCCTCGCCGACGTACGCCGTGTCCAGCCGCAGTCGGCCGTCGCGGTCCCACTCGAGTTGAGGGGCGAGTGAGTCGAACAACTGGGTCGGCCCACCCATCGCGAGTTCTCGGCCGCGGAACGTGATGTCCGCCTCGAGGATCCGGTTCACCACCGCCCACACCGGGGCGATCGCCACGCGGTGGTAGCGCTCCATCGCACCCGCGATCCGGGGCCCCGCGCGCTCACCGTCGTCCAGGAGCCGCTTGAGCGGGGGCGACGGCTCACCACCCTCGCGAAGCTGGTCCAGTTGAGCGTGAATCAGCTCGGGATCGGTCGTCGCGATCGCCGTGAGGCCGTCGTCGAGCGAGGGCCGCGTGACGCCCGGCCTGGGAAGCGGGGTCAGGAAGTCCGGGATCGCCGGGCCCGGCGCGATCAGCGCGCTGATCAGCCGGTGGTCGTAGCGATCGCGTTGCGCCTGTGCGTTGTCCTGCCACCGCTGCAGATGCGCCGGCGTGCTGATCGTCCCGTTCAGGTGGAACAGGCTCAGCGCGGTCTCGGTCATCGGAGCGAGCACGAAGCGCACGTCCGACAGATCGCGGACGTCGAGCACGTAGGTCAACATGAGACCGCCAGTGTATTCGTGACCTGCGAAGATCGTGGCCCGATCGGACCGTTCCCTCGGCCGGCCACGAATCGCCGCGCGTCAGTTCGCGGAGCCGTCACCATCCACGAAGTACGGCGTCTGGCCCTGTGCCAGCTTCCATCGAGTCCAGACGTGCATGTTCACGACGACCGCCGCGACATCCTTGATCTGGTCGATCGTGAAGTGCTGTGTCATCGCCTCGTGGAAGTCGTGGAATTCGTCCACGTTCGGCAGGGTCAGGGCGTCGCAGTACCGCAGGGCGGTCTTCTCCGGCTCGGTGAACAGGTCGGAGATCGGGTACGCGGTCAGGTCATCGATCTTGGCCTGCGGGATCTCGCGATCCCGGGCGGACTCGCCGTGCAGGACCGCGCAGAACGCGCAGCGATTCACCTGGGCCACGCGGAGACGCAGCAACTGGGCCAACTGCGGGTCGATCGAGAGATCGGCGGTGTAGCCGACGGCCTGCGCGAGCGGGACCGCGAGTTCGTTGAACGGGTGTCCCTCGGGATCGAAGCGGATGTTCTTGAACGCGACCTCGGGCATCGGATTCTCCTTCGTGTGACGGGAACCCTTCCACGCTATTTGCGATCGCCTCGGCGGGCAACGGACCTGTTCTTACCGTTCCGTGACGCGATGCAGCCCACGCATCAGCAGCCCGCCGACGACCGGAGCCGTCAACGCGCGAATCATCAGGTCCTGCACGTGGACGTGGAACCGACTCGGGGGAGCGAACCTGGCCATGCCCGCGCGAGCCTGCCGCTGCCGGGTACGGACTTCCTCGCGCAGCCCGGTTTCCCACTCCCGCGCAGCGTCGCTGAGCTCGCCGGGGTGGTCGAGGAGGGCGGCGCCCAACCGGTCGGCCCCGGCCAGGGCGAGCCCCGCGCCGTGGCCGGCGAACAGGGAGACGCACCACGCGGCGTCGCCGAGCAGCACGACGCGGCCGCGCGACCACGCGTCCATCACCACCTGGCTGACGGAGTCGACGTACGCGTCGTCGGTGTCGGCGCTCCAGCGCGCCGCCTCGTGCACGGGGCCGGAGAGGTCTCCGAAATGTTCCGCCAGGGCTTCGACGGGGCCGCGTGGCGTTTCGTCGGTCCGGTACGTGAAGAAGGCCGACGGTGCGCCGCCCCGCGGCCGGAACACCGCCGCGGTCCGGCCGACGTCGATGAAGGTGCTCGCTGTCTGCTCCGGGAGCCCCTCGGGCGCCGCCTCCATGGGGAACGCGATTACCGCGTGGCCGAGGTCGCGGACGTACTGGGCCTTGGGTCCGAAGACCAGCTCGCGGACCCCCGAGTGCAGCCCGTCCGCACCGATCAGCAGGTCCGCTTCGTGCTCGCTGCCGTCGCTGAGCGTGACCTGGAGGGGGCCGGCGGCACCGTCGGTCACCGCGGTGACCGACGTGCCGAACCGGACCTCGGCGGCACCGCCGAGCGCCTCGAACAGGACCGCCTCGAGGTCCCCGCGGAACACCGTCAGCGCCCGCGATCCGAGGGACTGTTCGGCGAGCGCGGCGGGCATCGTCGTCTTGGTGGAGCCGTCGGCGCGGACGAGGAGCGAGGTGAAGATCCCCTGGTCGCGCTCGCGCAGTGCGGGGACGAGGCCGAGCGCGTCCGCTGCGTCGAAGCCCGGGCCGAGGAGGTTCACCAGGTAGCCGCCGGTGCGGCGTTCGGCGGCGCGCTCCACGACGAGCACCCGGTGCCCATCGCGCTGCAGCCGCAGTGCCGCAGCGAGTCCGGCGATCCCGGCCCCCGCGATGACGATGCGCAGTTCGTGGTCGGCCATGCGTCCTCCTGGTTTGAGCAAGTGTTCAAACCAGTATGAGCGACTGTTCACCATCGATGCAAGGTGGGCTAGGATCGGTGCCGTGCCCAGGGGAATCGCGATCGACGGTGCCCGGCAGCGCCTGTTCGAGGCCGCCGAAGCGGTGATCCTGCGTGCCGGCGTGGACGGGCTCACGGGTCGCGCGGTCACGGTGCAGGCCGGCGTCGCGACCGGACTCCTGCACGCGCACTTCGGCGACTTCGAGGGCTTCCTCGCCGCCTATGCGGTCGATCGCAGCTTCCTGCTCGGCACGGAGGCGGGGAACGCCGTCGGCGGCACGGGGGATGTCGCGGAGGAAGTGTGTTCGGCGTTGGCGGGGCTGCCGCAGCCCCCGGCCACGGCCCTGGCTCGGCTGCTCGCCGCGCGGCCGGGGCTGCGCGGCGCCGCGGCCGAGGTCCTCGGCGACGATGCCGCCGGGTTCGAGGGGGTCACCGCTGTGGTGGCGAACCTTCTGGTCATGGGCTCGATCCGCCCCGGCGTCGACGCCGGGGCGATGGCCTACGGCATCGTCGGCGCGGCGCTGCGGGCCTGGTGCGCAGGTGATTCCGAGGCTCGATGGCGGTCCGCGGTCGCCGCGATGCTCGCCCCCGCGTCCAGGCGCTGAACGAGTGCGGCGGCGACCCGGAATCCGGATCGCCGCCGCAGCGGGAGTGCTCTCGTCAGGACTCGCGGAACTCCGCGGAGGTCAGGCCCTGCTCCTCGGCCTTGCGCAGCTCCACCCGGCGGATCTTGCCGCTGATCGTCTTCGGGAGATCGGCGAAGGCGATACGGCGCACGCGCTTGTAGGGCGCGAGGTGCTCACGGCTGTAATCGAAGATCGACCGCGCGGTCGTCTCGTCGGGGGAGAAGCCCTCGGCGAGCACGATGTACGCCTTCGGTACCGCGAGGCGCAGCTCGTCGGGCGCGGGGACGACGGCGGCCTCGGCCACCGCGTCATGCTCCAGGAGAACGGATTCCAGCTCGAACGGGCTGATCTTGTAGTCGCTGGACTTGAAGACGTCGTCGGTGCGGCCGACGTAGGTCAGGTAGCCCTCCGCATCTCTCGAGGCCACGTCGCCGGTGTGGTAGACGCCGCCGTCCATCACCTTGGCCGTCTTCTCGGGATCGCCGTGGTAGCCGACCATGAGGCCGAGTGGCCGCGGGTCCAGGCGCAGGCAGATCTCGCCCTCGTCGACCCCCTGCTCGCCGGTCGCGGGGTCGACGAGCACCACGTCGTAGCCCGGGCACGGGCGCCCCATCGAGCCGTCCTTGAGGGGCTGTCCCGGCGTGTTCGCGACCTGCACCGTGGTCTCAGTCTGGCCGAAGCCGTCGCGGATCGTGACGCCCCACGCGTCGCGCACCCGGGAGATCACCTCGGGGTTGAGCGGCTCGCCCGCGCCGACGACGACGCGCGGCGGCGTCGTCAGCGCGCTGAGGTCGGCCTGGATCAGCATGCGCCACACCGTGGGCGGTGCGCAGAAGCTGGTGACGCCCGCCCGCTCCATCTGCCCCATCAGAGCGGCGGCGTCGAACCGGTTGTAGTTGTAGATGAAGACGCAGGCCTGCGCGATCCACGGCGTGAAGACATTGCTCCACGCGTGCTTCGCCCAGCCGGGCGAGCTGACGTTGAGGTGCACGTCGCCGGGGCGCAGCCCGATCCAGTACATCGTCGACAGGTGACCCACGGGGTAGCTCGCGTGGGTGTGCTCGACCAGCTTGGGGGCGCTGGTGGTTCCGGAGGTGAAGTAGAGCAGCAGGGTGTCGTCCGCGTGCGTGACGTGCGAGGGGGTGAAGTCCGACGGTGCCGTGTACGCCGCGGCGAAGGCCTCCCAGTCCGGCACGGGATCGCCGACGGCGATCCGGGTGACCTGCGCCTCCGCGGGGACGCGCTCGGCGAGCTCGCTCCGGACGATGACGTGCTTGGCGCCGCCGCGCGCGATGCGGTCCGCGATGTCGCCCTCGGCGAGCAGCGTGGTCGCGGGGATGACGACGGCGCCGAGCTTGATCGCGGCGAGCATGATGTCCCACAGCTCGACCTGGTTGCTGAGCATCAGCAGGATCCGGTCGCCGGGCTGCACGCCGCGCTCGCACAGCCAGTTGGCGACGCGATTGCTCCGGGCGCTCATCGCGGCGTAGCTGAACTTCGACTCGGAACCGTCCTCCTCGACGATCCAGAGCGCGGGGGAGTCGTTGCCCTCTGCTACCCGGTCGAACCAGTCGAGGGCGAAATTCCAATCGTCGAGCTGCGGCCAACTGAACCGCTCGCGAGCGGCCTCGTAGTCGTCGGCGAGTTCGACCAGCAGGTCGCGCGCGGCGAGGAAGTCTCGATACCCCTGTGTGCTAGCCACTTTCAGATCCTCCGGTTGATTACTTGGATATCCAAGTATATAGTGATGGCCAACACATCGCGCAAGCTTCGCGATGGACCTCGATCGAGAGAGAAGGACACACCATGGCTGATGTGCGCACCATTCCGCATTTCATCGACGGTCGCCGGGTGGAGGGCACCGGCCGCACCGCGGATGTCTTCGACCCGAGCACGGGTCAGGTGCAGGCCACCGTCCCGCTCGCCAGCACCGCCGAGGTGGACGACGTCGTCGCGCGCGCCAAGAAGGCGCAGGTGCAGTGGGCCGCGTTCAACCCGCAGCGCCGTGCCCGCGTGTTCATGAAGTTCATCGACCTGGTCCACCAGAACGTGGACGAGCTGGCCTCGCTGCTCTCCAGCGAGCACGGCAAGACGGTCGCCGATGCCAAGGGCGACATCCAGCGCGGCATCGAGGTCATCGAGTTCTCCATCGGCATCCCGCACCTGCTCAAGGGCGAGTACACCGAGGGAGCCGGCACCGGCATCGACGTCTACTCGATGCGCCAACCGCTCGGCGTCGTCGCCGGCATCACGCCCTTCAACTTCCCGGCCATGATCCCGCTGTGGAAGGCCGGCCCGGCCCTGGCCTGCGGCAACGCCTTCATCCTCAAGCCCTCCGAGCGCGACCCCTCCGTGCCGGTGCGCCTGGCCGAGCTGTTCATCGAGGCCGGACTGCCCGAGGGCGTCTTCCAGGTCGTTCACGGCGACAAGGAGTCCGTCGACGCCCTGCTGAACAACCCCGACGTCAAGGCCGTCGGCTTCGTCGGCAGCTCGGACATCGCGCAGTACATCTACGAGACCTGTGCCCGCAACGGCAAGCGCAGCCAGGCCTTCGGCGGCGCCAAGAACCACATGGTGATCCTCCCGGACGCCGACCTGGACCAGGCCGTCGACGCCTTGATCGGTGCCGGCTACGGCTCCGCCGGCGAGCGCTGCATGGCGATCTCGGTGGCCGTGCCGGTCGGTGAGGAGACGGCGAACCGTCTGCGCGAGCGCCTCGTCGAGCGCGTCACCGCGCTGCGCGTGGGCCACAGCCACGACCCGAAGGCCGACTACGGGCCGCTCATCACGCCGGCCGCGGTGGAGCGGACCAAGAGCTACATCCAGCAGGGCGTGGACGCCGGCGCCGATCTCGTGGTCGACGGTCGCGAGCGCACCAGCGACGAGCTGACCTTCGGCGACGCCGACCTCTCCGGCGGCAACTACCTCGGCCCGACGCTGTTCGACCATGTCACCAAGGACATGTCGATCTACACGGACGAGATCTTCGGCCCGGTGCTGTGCATCGTCCGCGCGAACACCTACGAGGAGGCCCTCGCGCTGCCCACCGAGCACGAGTACGGCAACGGCGTGGCGATCTTCACCCGCGACGGCGACGCCGCTCGCGACTTCGTGGCCCGCGTCGAGGTAGGCATGGTCGGCGTCAACGTCCCGATCCCGGTTCCCGTGGCGTACCACACCTTCGGCGGCTGGAAGCGGTCCGGCTTCGGCGACCTCAACCAGCACGGCCCGCACTCGATCCTCTTCTACACCAAGACCAAGACGGTGACCTCGCGCTGGCCCTCGGGCATCAAGGACGGCGCGGAGTTCTCCATCCCCACGATGCACTAGGAGCGCCACGTGCCCTACCCGAATCTGACGGGCGACGACCTCGCCATCGTCGAGATGGCGCGCGATTTCTCCCGCAAGCGCCTCGCGCCCTACGCGCTCGAATGGGATGCCACCAAGCACTTCCCGGTGGCGGAGATGAAGGAGGCGGGCAGCCTCGGCATGGCCGCCATCTACACCCGCGAGGACGTGGGCGGGTCCGGCCTGCGCCGGCTCGACGGCGTCCGCATCTTCGAGGAGCTCGCCAAGGGCGACCCGGTGACCGCGGCGTTCATCTCCATCCACAACATGTGCACCTGGATGGTCGACACCTACGGCTCCGAGGAGCAGCGGCAGGAGTGGATCCCCAAGCTCGCGCCGATGGACGTCATGGCCAGCTACTGCCTCACCGAGCCGGGAGCCGGTTCGGACGCGGCGTCGCTGACCACCAAGGCCGAGCGTGACGGCGATGACATCGTCCTCAACGGCACGAAGCAGTTCATCTCCGGCGGCGGCGCGTCCGACCTGTACGTGGTCATGGCGCGCAGTGAGGGCGAGGGCGCCCGCGGCATCTCGACCTTCCTGGTGGACAGGGGAACTCCGGGCCTGTCCTTCGGTCCGCCCGAGGTGAAGATGGGCTGGCACAGCCAGCCCACCACGCAGGTGATCTTCGAGAACGTGCGGATCCCCGCGTCGCGCATGCTCGGCGGGACCGACGGTGCCGGCAAGGGCTTCGGCATCGCGATGAACGGACTCAACGGAGGCCGCCTCAACATCGCAGCGTGCTCGCTGGGCGGTGCGCAGGCCGCGTACGACCTCGCGCTGCGCTACATGACCGAGCGGGAGACCTTCGGTCGCAAGCTGATCGACGAGCCGACCATCCGGTTCGCGCTCGCCGACATGGCGACCTCGCTCGAGGCCTCGCGGCTGATCCTGTGGCGGGCCGCGACCGCTCTCGACGAGAACGACCCCGACAAGGTCGAGCTCTGCGCCATGGCAAAGAAGTTCGTCACCGAGACCTGCTTCCAGGTCGCGGACCAGGCGCTCCAGCTGCACGGCGGCTACGGCTACCTGCACGAGACGGGTGTCGAGAAGATCGTTCGCGACCTGCGCGTGAACCGGATCCTCGAGGGCACCAACGAGATCATGCGGATGGTGATCGGCCGCGCCGAGGCCGCCCGCGTCCAGGGCAAGTAGGAGGAACCTTCATGAGCACGATCGCATTCCTCGGCCTCGGCCACATGGGCGGCCCGATGGCCAAGAATCTGGTCGCCGCCGGGCACACCGTCCGCGGCTTCGACCTCGTCCCCGCGGCGCAGGACGCAGCCCGCGCGGCCGGCGTCACCGTGATCGATACGGCCGAGGAGGCCGTGCAGGGTGCGGGCGCCGTGGTCACGATGTTGCCCAGCGGCGCCATCGTGAAAGCGGTGTACGACTCCGTCCTCTCGCACGCCGCGCCGGGCACGCTGTTCATCGACAGCTCCACCATCTCCGTCGACGACGCCCGCGCGGTGCACGCGCAGGCCGAGGCCGCGGGGATGAAGCAGGTCGACGCCCCCGTCTCCGGCGGTGTCAAGGGTGCCGACGCCGGGACGCTGGCGTTCATGGTGGGCGGCGACGATGCGGCCTTCGCTGCGGCGCAGCCCGTGCTGGATCCGATGGCGGGCAAGGTGATCCACTGCGGTGGCTCCGGCAACGGGCAGGCCGCCAAGGTGTGCAACAACATGATCCTCGCAGTCCAGCAGATCGTCGTCGGCGAGGCCTTCGTACTCGCCGAGAAGCTGGGCCTCGCCGATCAGGCGCTGTACGACGTGGTCACCGGCGCCACCGGCAACTGCTGGTCGCTGCACACCAACTGCCCCGTCCCCGGGCCGGTGGCGGGGGCACCGTCGGGCAACGAGTTCAAGCCCGGCTTCGCGACGGCCCTGATGAACAAGGACCTGGGGCTGGCCATGGACGCCGTCGCGTCCACCGGATCGACCGCGCCGCTCGGCACGCACGCCGCCTCGCTGTACGCGGCGTTCGCGCAGGACAACGGGGGCCTAGACTTCAGCGCGATCATCAACACACTGCGATAGACGAGGCGGAGGGCGGCGCGATGACAGAACCGGATGCCCGGGACCCGATCGCCCGCGCCCGCCGCAACTGGGAGGACGCGGGCTGGGGCGGTGAGATCGCCTCGGGCATGGAGGCGGTGACCTCGGTGATGCGTGCGCACCAGATCCTGCTCGCGCGGATCGAGGCGGCGCTCAAGCCCTTCCGCCTGTCCTTCTCCCGATTCGAGCTGCTGCGGCTGCTCGCCTTCACCAAGCGCGGCGAACTGCCGATCTCGAAGGCGAGCACCCGGCTGCAGGTCCATGTCTCGTCGGTGACCCACGCGATCGACCGGCTCGGCGAGGCCGGGCTGGTCGAGCGCAAACCGCACCCCACCGATGGCCGCACGACGCTCGTCGCGATCACCCCGGCGGGCCGGGAACTGGTCGAGAAGGCGACCGTCGTGCTCAACGACGTCTTCTCCGACATCGGTATGCCTGACGACGAGTCCGCGGCGCTGGTGGGGGCCATCCGCTCACTGCGCCGGTTCAACGGCGACTTCTGACCGCGGCGGCTTCCGTGTCCGCCCGCTCCGAGTCGTCCGACGACGTTCGCGCGTGCGGCTGCAGTGATCGCGCGCACAGGGCGAAGACGACGGCGATGCCGGTGTGCACCAACAGGATCAGGGCGAAGGCGTGCCGGGCGGACATCCCGCCTGCCAGGGCCGTGTAGCCCGTCCCGAGCGTCGCGACGCCCAGCGCGAACGCGGCCTGCTGCGCCGTCGAGACCAGACCGCCGGTGAGTCCGGCGATGCGATCCGGCACCGAGCCCATGATCGTGCCGACGAGCGGTCCGAACTGCATCGCCTGGGCCGCGCCCACGAGGATCAGGGCGGGCTGGACCGCCCACGCCCAGACCTGCGGAGCCGCGAGGCCGCTCGCCGCGAGGGCGAGCAGGCCGATCGCGTTGAGCGTCGCACCCACCGGCATCGTCCTCGCTCCGAGGCGGCGGTGGATCGCCGGCTGCCCCAGCGAGACGGCCACGAAGGCTGCGCCGTAGGGGACCAGGGCCACGCCCGATGCGACGGGACTCATGCCGAGGGCGTGCTCGCTCACCAGCGCGTACTCGAAGACCAGGGCGCCGTAGCCCGAGAAGAACAGCAGCGCCATGAGCAGGCCGACCCGGATCGGGCGGTGCGCGAACACCGACGGCGGCAGCATCGGCGCGCCGTCCGCGGCCTCGGCTCGACGCTGCGCCGACCAGAACGCGGCCCCGACCGCGACCGCGATGACGAGCAGCAGCCACGAGACCGGCGGCCAGCCGAGGGTGCCACCCAGCGACAGTCCGACGAGCAGCGCGAGCAGCGCCACCGTCAGGAGCGCGGTGCCGCGGTAGTCGAGCGGCAGCCGGCGCTCCGCGCGGGTGTCGGGCACCGCACCGGCGGCGATCGCGGCGACGAGGGCGATCACGGCCGCCGACCACCACACGGTGCGCCAACCCAGGCCGGCGGGGTCCCAGGCCAGGAGTGCGCCGCCGAGGACCTGCCCGCCGCAGAAGCCCAGCCCCGCCGTCGCCGCGATCACGGCGATCGCGCGACGTCGCGCCTCGCCGGACGTGGTGGCCTGCACCGTCGAGAGCACCTGGGGTGTGAACGCCGCCGCGCCGACGCCCTGCACCGCGCGCAGCACGATGAGGGACGTGACGTCGGGCGCGAACCCCGCGGCGACGGAGGTGACGCCGACCGCGACCAGGCCCGCGGCGAACACCCGGCGCCTTCCATGGTTGTCGCCGAGCCGGCCGAACAGGATGAGCGCCGTCGCGAAGGTCGCCGAGAACGCCGCCAGGATGAGCGTCTGCTCCGCCGGCGATGCCGACAGCCTCCGTGCCACGTCCGGGACGGCCACGTTCGCCGACGCGAACAGGTAGGTCGTGAGGAAGTAGGCGACGCCGAGGACGGCGAGCCCGGGACCGGTCAGGCGGGGGCGGGGATCGGAGGTCATGGCGTCGACGGTGCCGCGTCCGCATCCGGGTATCCAGACCGTGTGGATCCTGGTACTGAGACCACCGGGCTGGCGGCGTGTCCGTGCGCGCGAACGGGGGATACTCCATGTATGGGCACTCGCAACAACGCCGAGCTGGCGCGCTTCCTGCGCACCCGGCGCGAGCAGGTGACGCCACAGCAGGTGGGGCTGGCGGCCGGCGGGCGACGCCGGACACCGGGGCTGCGCCGCGAGGAGGTCGCGGCGCGCGCCAACGTGGGCACCACCTGGTACACGTGGGTCGAGCAGGGCCGCGACGTCAATCCCAGCCCGGAAGTGCTGTGCGCGGTCGCCGATGCGCTCCTGCTGGATCCGGGCGAGCGGGACCACGTCCTCCGCCTGGCCGGACATCAGCCCGGGCCCCAGGCGGGGCACACGGCGGCGGACACCGTCCAGCCCGTCCTCGATGCGCTCCTACCGAATCCCGCTGTGGTGCTCAACCCGCGCAGCGATATGGTCCGCTACAACCGTGCCTTCCGCTTCCTCATCACCGACGTCGAGGAGTTCGCCCCCGAGGACCGGAACTGTCTCTGGCTCGACTTCACCGACCAGCTCTGGCTCGGCGCCTACGTCGCCGACCGGCAGGAGCTGGAGGCCGTCGTGGCGCGGACCCGGGCGATCTACGCCGACAGCCATGCCGACCCCGCGTGGAAGCCGCTGCTCGACCGGCTGCAGGCGGCCTCGCCGCTGTTCGCGCAGCTGTGGCACGCGGGCCTGGTGCTCGACGCCGCCGACTGGGAGAAGACGATCCGCAATCCGCGGGTGGGGGAGCTGCGCCTGCAGGTGAGCACCTTCAACCTGCGCGACCGGCCCTCGCTGCGGATGCTGACCTACCTGCCGCGCGATGAGCAGACGCGGGAGCGGCTCACGCGGATCGTGCCCACGGAGTACGCCAGGGATTTCTGAGCTATGTCCACGTTCGTCCCCGGATCTCGCTGCTCCGCGGACGCGAGAGGGGCTCCGCGGGTGTGATCGTGTGCTGGCTCGTGATCCACTTCGGTTTCGTGGCCACCACCGCTCTCAAGGGCAAGTACCCGACGGCGCTGATCGCACTGTTCGTCGGCCCCGTCGCCTTCGTCGCGGCACTGCGGCTCGCGCGCCCGACCTCGCCCTGGGCGCGGCACCGGTACTCACCGGAGAAGCTCGAGCGCGCTCGCGAGCGCGCCGAGCGGTTCGACGCGCGGTGGGGGCGGTACCGGGCGCGCTGGGACGACGCCGTCGGGGGCACGCCGACAGGATAGTGAGTCAGTCGGTCCCGGAGCCGGAGAGCATGCCGGACAGGTGTTCCCGGCTGAGCGCCGCGGCCGCCGCGGCATCGTGCCGTTCGATCGCCGCGAGCAGATCTGCGTGCGAGTCCTGATCGCCGTCGTCACCGAACCCGCCCGATCGGGACCGCAGCATGTCGATCATCGCCCGACGCAGGTGCGCGGCGATCCCGTCGAACATCTCCAGCAGGACCGGATTGTGCGCGGCGGCGATCACGGCGCGGTGGAAGTCGGTGTCCGTCTCGACGTGCCGGACCAGGTCGCCCCGGTGTGCGGCGCGGATCGCCAGCGCGGCGCGGACCGCGTCCAGGTCCTCCTCGGTCCGCCGCCGGGCCGCCAGTGCGGCGGCCTCCACCTCGATCGCGATCCGCGCCTCGATCACCGCGTCGATCGCGGCCCCGTCGAGCAGGGTGTCCATGCCCGACGGTGCTTCGAGCCGGGTCACGAACACCCCGGCGCCCTGCCGGGTCGCGAGCACTCCGATGCCGGCGAGTCTGCGGATCGCCTCGCGCACCGTCGACCGGCCGACGCCCAGTTGGGGCGCGAGCGTGGTCTCGCCCGGGAGCCTGTCTCCCAGCTCCCACTCGCCGGACCGGATGCGCGCGAGCAGGGCGTCGGCGGCCTGGTCGGCGAGGGAGGCGCGGCGGATCGGGGGCATGTGCCGAGAATACTTCTCTACTTGTCTGAGGAGTTGTGTTAGGGTCGTCGGCATGACGCAGCACGGCCGCCTCCTTCTCCTTCCGCGCCACGGCGGGGCCTGATTCCGGGCCGGCTCCCGCCGTGGGAAGCGCGCCGGCCACCGAGGAATCCCACGAAGGAACCGTCATGACCTTTCCCACGATCGATACGCCCCGCGGCCCCGTCCCCGCCGCCGCTCCCGCCTGGAACCGACAGCGCGCCTCGCAGATGCCGCACCACCGCTATCGCGATGTGCACGCCCGCGTCGAAGTCCCGCTGACCGACCGCACCTGGCCGTCCCGGCGCCTGACCGCGGCGCCGCTGTGGGTCCCCGTCGACCTGCGCGACGGCAACCAGGCCCTGCCCGAGCCCATGGATCCCGCGCGCAAGCGCCGGTTCTTCGAGCTCATGGTGGCCATGGGGTACAAGGAGATCGAGGTCGGCTACCCGTCCGCCTCCCAGACGGACTACGACTTCGTCCGGCTCATCGCGGCGACGGAGATCGCGCCCGAGGACGTCACCGTCGTCGTCTTCACGCCGGCCCGTCGTGACCTGATCGAGCGGACCGTCGAGTCCGTCCGTGGCATCCGCAACGAGGTCGTGATCCACATGTACACCGCCACCGCGCCCACCTGGCGCGACGTGGTGCTCGGCCGCGACCGCACCGAGCTGAAGGAGCTGATCCTGACCGGGGGCCGCGACCTGCTGGCCGCCGCGGGCGACCTGGACGGTGTGCGGTTCGAGTTCTCGCCCGAGGTCTTCAACCTGACCGAGCCCGACTACGTGCTCGAGGTGTGCGACGCGATGACCGATCTGTGGGACGCCACCGCCGCTCGCCCCGTCGTCCTCAACCTGCCCGCCACCGTCGAGGTCGCGACGCCCAATGTCTACGCCGACCAGATCGAGTACATGCACCGGAACCTGGCCCGGCGCGACGCGGTGATCCTCTCCGTCCATCCGCACAACGATCGCAGCACCGGGATCGCATGCGCCGAGCTGGCCGTGCTCGCCGGTGCGCAACGCGTCGAGGGCTGCCTCTTCGGCAACGGCGAGCGGACCGGCAACGTCGACCTGGCGACCTTGGCGCTCAACATGTTCGCGCAGGGGATCGACCCGATGGTCGACTTCTCCGACATCGACGAGGTGCGGCGCACCGTCGAGGCGTGCAACGGGATCGCGGTGCACGAGCGGCATCCGTACGTCGGCGACCTGGTGCACACCGCATTCAGCGGCACCCACCAGGATGCGATCAGGAAGGGCTTCGACGAGCACCGCACGCGCGCCGCCGCCCAGGGGCGGTCCGAGCGGGACATCGAGTGGCGGGTGCCCTACCTGCCCGTCGACCCCGCCGACATCGGCCGCACCTACGACGCCGTCATCCGCGTCAACTCGCAGTCCGGCAAGGGCGGCATGGCCTACCTGCTGGAGCGGGACCTGGGGCTGGAACTGCCACGCCGTCTGCAGATCGAGTTCGCAAGGCACGTGCAGGAGCATGCCGACGAACACGGCGCCGAGATGGACACGGCAGCGCTGTGGGAGGTCTTCGCGGCCGCATTCGGGCCACGGCCCGGACGGTTCGAGCTCGCGGAGTGCGTCGTCGAGGAGGTTGCCGAGGGTAGCCGGGTCACCGTCGGACTCCGGGTCGACGGTGCGCCGTTCCGCACGGTGATCGACGGGACCGGCCCGGTCGAGGCGCTCGTCGCCGCGCTCACCGAGCACGGGGCCGAGGTCGACGTCCTGTCCTTGCACCAGACCTCCCTGGGGCGCGGCGAGGACGCGGAGGCGCTGACACTGCTCGAGCACCGGCGCGCCGGCGAGGTGCGCTGGACCCTGGGGCGGCACCGCTCCGTGCTCGCCGCCACCGTCGCCGCCGTGATCGGCGCGGCGCAGACCACGTGACCCGTCGGTAACGTCGCGGGGCGCGCGGGCAACCAATAGGGTCGGTAGTCGTGCACGCAGAAGGAACCTTCACCGTCGAGCCCGTCTACCCGGAGTCGCTCGCCGCGCTCGCCGACCTCGCGCTCAACCTGCGCTGGGTGTGGCACGGACCCACACAGGACCTGTTCTCCGCCCTCGCCCCCGAGGTGTGGGCGGCCACCCACGACCCGCTCGAGGCGCTCCGCGGCGCCGACCAGGCACGGGTGGCCGAGCTCGCGGCGGAAGAGGAGTTCGTCGCGCGCGTGCGGGCGCTCCACGCCGACCTGAACGACTACCTGACCCGGCCGGCCTGGGCGGACGAGCTCAAGGACGGCGCGAAGGGGATCGCGTACTTCTCGATGGAGTTCGGTGTCAGCCAGACGCTCCCCAACTACTCGGGTGGGCTCGGGGTCCTGGCGGGTGACCACCTCAAGGCCGCCTCGGACCTCGGTCTCCCACTGATCGCCCTGGGCCTGATGTACCGCCACGGCTACTTCCAGCAGTCGCTCTCGGCCGACGGCTGGCAGCTAGAGCAGTACCCCGCGCTGGACCCGGAGCAGTTGCCGCTGCGCCCCGTGACCCTCTCGAGCGGACAGCAGCTCGTCGTCTCCGTGCCACTCGAGGGCCGCGTGCTCAGCGCGGCAGTGTGGCGGGCCGAGGTCGGCCGGATCCCGCTGCTCCTGCTGGACACCGACATCGAGAACAACGACCCGGACCTGCGCGGGATCACGGACCGGCTGTACGGCGGCGACGCGGAACACCGCCTGCGCCAGGAGATCCTGCTGGGCATCGGTGGGGTCCGCGCGGCCCGCGCGTTCTGTGACCTCACCGGCCACCCCGGCGTCGAGGTGTTCCACGCCAACGAGGGGCACGCCGGATTCCTGGGCCTGGAGCGGATCCGCGAGCTCATGGCGACCGAGGACCTGTCCTACGCGGAGGCCAGGACACTCGCCCGCACCGCCACCGTCTTCACCACCCACACCCCGGTGCCCGCCGGCATCGATCGCTTCCCGGTCGATCTCGTGCGGCGGTACTTCGGCGACGGCGGGCAGATGTGCGCGATGCTGCCCACCGTGCCGCTCGACGAGGTCATCGCGCTCGGTGCGGAGGCGGACCCCGGCGTGTTCAACATGGCGCACATGGGATTCCGCCTCGCCCAGCGCGCCAACGGGGTGTCGAAGCTGCACGGCGCCGTGAGCCGGGAGATGTTCGCCGACCTGTGGCCCGGCTTCGAGCCCTCCGAGATCCCGATCGGCTCGGTGACCAACGGCGTCCACCGCGGCACCTGGGCCGACCGCCTGGTCACCGAGCGCGCCACCGACCCGCTCTCGATGCCCGACGAGGCCCTGTGGCGCCTGCGGACCACCCTGCGGCACCGCCTCGTCGGCGAGGTGCGTTCCCGCACCCGCGCCGCCTGGATCGAGCGGGGCGCCGTCGACGCCGAACTCGGCTGGACGGACCGGATGTTCGATCCTGAGGTGCTCACCATCGGCTTCGCGCGGCGCGTGTCCACCTACAAGCGGCTCACCCTCATGCTGCGCGATCCCGAGCGACTGCGCGCCCTCCTGTTGGACCCCGACCGGCCCGTCCAGGTGGTGATCGCCGGCAAGAGCCACCCCCACGACGACGAGGGCAAGAGGCTGCTGCAGCAACTGCTCCACTTCACCGACGACCGCACGCTGCGGCACCGGATCGCCTTCCTGCCCAACTACTCCATCGGCATGGCCGGGTACCTGTACCACGGCTGCGACGTGTGGCTCAACAACCCGCTACGCCCCCTGGAGGCCTGCGGCACCTCGGGCATGAAGAGCGCCATGAACGGCGGCCTGAACCTGTCGGTGCTGGACGGGTGGTGGGACGAGCTGTACGACGGCAACAACGGCTGGGCCATCCCGTCGGCCGTCGGCGTCGACCCGGGACGGCGCGACGACATCGAGGCCGACGCCCTCTACGACCTGCTCGAACACGTTGTGGTGCCGGCCTTCTACGACCGGCGCGACGCCGACGACGCCCCGCCGCGCTGGCTGTCGAAGGTGCGGCACACGCTGTCGGCGACGGCGCCCGAGGTATCCGCCGAGCGCATGGTCCGGGAGTACGCGACCGACTACTACCGGCCCGCGGCGCGGTCCGCCCGGGCGACGCGGCCGGCGATCGAAGAGCTGGTCGAGTACATCGCGAAGGTCCGGGCGGGCTGGGACGCGGTGCGCGTCGGCCCGTCGACGGTGGCGGTGGTCCCCGAGGGCGTCGACCTCGCCGCCGAGATCGACCTGGGACCACTGGAGGACGGCGACGTGCGCGTCGAGGCGGTGATCGGCGGCGTCAGCGAGGGCGGGGACATCGTGGGCGGCAAGCCCGTCCGACTCCACTTCGACGGTGAGCGATACCGCGCCGTGCTGCCCGCGCAGGTGGGCAGGTTCGGATACGCGGTACGCGTCCTGCCGCAGAACCGCCTGCTCGCCGGGCCCGCCGAGCTCGGTCTGGTGCGGTACGCGCGATGACGGTGCTCGCGGTGGACCTCGGCGGCACGAAGGTGGCGGCGGCACTCGTCGAGCCCGACGGCACCGTCGTCGAGGCGTCCAGACACCGGGCGCCGACCGGCGAGCAGGCATCCACCGCGGACCTGGAGGCGGCGATCACGGGGGTCGTGCGCGACGCGCTCGCCGCCGCCGAGGGGCCGGTCACCGGGGTCGGGCTCGCTGCGGCGGGTCCGGTCGACGAGGCCGCCGGAACCACCTCGCCGATCAACCTCGAAGCTCTGCACGGCTTTCCGCTCCGGGACCTGGTCGCCGACGCGGCCGGCGGCCTCCCCGTGGAGTTCCGCCGCGACGGCGTCGCGATCGTGCTGGGCGAGCACTGGCTCGGCGCGGCCCGCGGATACGACGACGCCCTGGGGATGGTCGTGTCCACCGGCGTCGGCGGCGGTCTCGTGGTGGGTGGGAAGGCGTTGGGCGGCAACGCCGGACACATCGGCCAGATCGAACTGTCCGGGTACACCGGCAGCGTTTCGCTGGGCCGGACGACGATGCTCGAATCCGTCGCCTCCGGCCCGCACACCGTGGACTGGGCACGCACGCAGGGCTTCACCGGCGCGACGGGCGAGGACCTGGGTGCCGCGTACCGGTCCGGCGACGAGGTCGCGGTCGCCGCGGTCCGACGGTGCGCCACCGCCGTCGGGCAGGGGATCGGCAGCGCCGTCGCACTGGTGCCGGTGTCGATCGTCGTCCTCGGCGGCGGATTCACCCGCGTCGCAGATGATTTCGTACCGCTCGTGCAGGCCGCTGTCGCCGCGCACCCGCTGCCCTACGTGGCGGCCGCCCGGGTGGTGCCGGCCGGTCTCGGCGGCGATGCCCCGCTCGTGGGCGCCGCCGCGCTGATGTACCGCCGGGACCTGTTGCCGTGACGGGTGGGTTGCTCTCCCCGCGTGACGCCCGTACCCATTGGGCCTCCCTGATCATGCCGAGCGACCAGTTCCTGCTCTACTGCTTCGACCACGGCACCGCCCACGGGCCCTCCGCGGCCGAGGTGGCGGATCTGGTCATGGGCCGCGCACCGTCGATCACGGACCTTCGGCTGCGGATCGCTCCGGTGCCCGGCGATCTCGAGCATCCGGCCTGGGCGCCGAACACCGTCGTCGATGTGCGCGAGGGCATCGCCCGCACATGGGCCGAGGTGCCCGCCGCGGTCGCGCGGCTGTTCGGGCGCCAGGTGGATGCGACGGTGTCGCCCTGGCGCTTGCACGTCTTCCCGCACGTCGTCGGCGCCCCGCGGTGCACGGGGACGGCCACCGTCGTGGCGCTGCAGGTGGCGCACGCCCTCGCGGACGGGCGCCGCGCGTCCGCCATCGCGCGGGCCCTGTTCGACGGTGCGCCGGCCGCTCCGGTGCCGGTGTTCCGCCCCCTGCCGCGCGCGGTGCGGGCCGCGCGCGGCGTCGTCGGGCTGCCCGCCGCACTGGCGCGGACGGTGGCGCTCGGCCTGCTGAGCTCACCCGCCCGGGCGGAGATCGACCGGCGCACCCGCGCCGGGAACCTGCCCGCGCCCGTCCCGGGCTCGCCGCTGACCGTGCTCAACGCACCTCCCGATGCCTCTCGCGACATCCGGATGCTGGTGCGCGACAGTGCGTCCCTGCGTTCCGGCCACACCGTCACGGTGAATGCGCTCGCCGCGGTCTCGCTGGCGACGGAGCGGTATCTCCGTCGGCGCGGTGCCGCGGTCCCTGACTCCCTGGCCGCCGAGGTCATGGTCGCGCGGGAGCGTCGGCACGGGGAGCGCAACGCCTTCGGGAACGTCTCGGTGCCGCTGTATCCGGGCGTGCCGCCCGCGGAGCGCCCTGCGCTCATCGCCGGCGCGCTCGGTCGCGCGCGGGCACGGGCGGGAAGTCCCCTGTGGCGCACCGTCGGCGCGGCGGAGGACGCGGCCCCGTCGGTCCTGGCGAGCATGGGTGTGCGGGCCTTCGATCCCTCCGTGCGGCCCGAGACGATGGCGGGCGCGACAGTCCTGTCGAGCGTTCACCGCGGACCGTCGGACCTGGTGCTGCTGGGTGGGAGATCGGTGTTCACCGCGGGATTTCCGGCGCTCTCGCCCGCGATGGGGCTCACGCACGGCGTGCACGGCCTGGGCGATGCGGTGACCGTGTCGGTGACCAGTAGTCGTACGGCGGTACCGGACCCGGACGACTACGCGGAACTGCTCGAGGCGGCGCTCGACGAGGTCGCTCAGCTCCGCGCCTGAGGCGCGGGCCCGGTCGTATCGCCGACGACGAGCTCGACCTCCATCGCGAGCGTGGGTAGCGGCGCACCGTCGTGCGCGGCGAGGACCGCCTGCGCCGCGAGACGGCCCATCTCGACGATCGGCTGTCGGATCGTGGTGAGGGTGCGGGCGAAACCGTCCACCCGCACACCGTCGAAGCCCACCACTGAGAGGTCCTCGGGAACGCGGAGCCCCCGGGCCTCGGCCGCCCGGATCACGCCCACGGCCAACAGGTCCGACTGCGCGATGATCGCGGTGAGGCCGTGGTCGAGCAGCTCGGCGCCGGCGCGGAAGCCCTCGTCGATGGTGCTGTCGGAGGTGACCGCGACGGGCGCGTCCGGGAACGCCGCGCGGGCGGCGTCGGTGCGTGCGCGCTCCACATCGCCGTGGCGCAGCCGGAGGATGCCGACATCGCGGTGGCCGAGCGCCTGCAGGTGGTGGGTGAGTCGTCGGGTGGCGGAACGGTTCTCGACCCCGACGCTGCCGATCTCGTCGACCTGGTTCCCGGCGGTGACGACGGGGACGGATCGTTTGGCCATCGCGGCCCGGAGCTGGGGGAGCGTGGGGGAGCATCCGGCGGCGACGATCCCGTCGACGGGGAGTGTGCGCAGGCGCTCCTCGGGCACCGAATCGGGGATGAGCAGGACCGACGTGGGGCTCGAGGCGAGCGCGGCGGACACCCCGTCGAGGATCCCGATGATGACCGGATCGCGGAACGCTCGCCCGGCCTCGTCGTCGACCTGGACGCCGATGATGTCGGTGCGGCCGCTGCGCAGGGAGCGCGCCCGTGGGTCCGGGCCCTCGTAGCCGAGCGCGGCCGCGGCGGCGAGGACGCGGGCGCGCGTGGCGTCGCTGATCGGCTTGTCGACGCCGAAGGCGTGCGAGGCCGTCGACAGCGAGACGCCCGCCGTCTCGGCGACGTGCACCAGCGTTATCCGGTTTGACCCGCGTGTCATGGGGACCTAGCCTAGCAAGCAACAATCGAAACGTTTCGAAGGGTTGATCGGTGAGCGTGGACTTCCAGCAGCAGAAGACGGACGCGGTAGGGGGCTCGGTGCTCGCCTGGCGCAATGCCGTCGCGGTGATCTTCGCGCTCAGCGGGCTCACCTTCGCGAGTTACCTGGGCCGTCTGCCGCAGGTCCGCGACGACCTCGGCGCCACGACTTTGCAGGTGAGCCTGCTCACCTTCGGGCTCGCGGTCGGGTCCGTGGTGGGCCTGGTCGGGTCGGGCGCGCTGGCCGCGCGGTACGGGGCGCGGCGGGTTATCGCGGTGACGCTCCCGGCGCTCGGCGTGACGATGATCGCGGCCGCGGCGGGCGCGCAGTCCGGCAACTACGCCCTCACGCTGCTGCCGCTCGTGCTCGTGGGGCTCTCGCACGGCATCACCGACGTGTGCATGAACCTCTCGGGCGCCGAGAACGAGCGGGCGCTGGGACGCACCGTGATGCCCGCCTTCCATGCGGCGTTCTCGATGGGCACCGTGGCCGGCGCGCTCACCGCCGCCGCGGCACAGGCGGCGCACGTGCCGCTGCTGCCGCACCTGCTGGTCGTGAACGGCGTCCTGCTGGTGGTCGGCTGGTTCGCGCTGCGGCACGTGCCCTTCCAGGCGCACGACGCCGACGACCACGCCCCGGTCTCCCGCCGCGAGCGGCTCGCGGTGTGGCGCGAGCCCCGCACGCTGCTCATCGGTCTGATGGTGCTCGGCATGGCACTGACCGAGGGCAGCGCGAACGACTGGCTGGCGCTGGCGATGGTCGACGACCACGGCACGTCGAAGACCGTCGGCACACTGACCTTCGCGGTCTTCGTCACCTTCATGACGATCGGCCGGCTCGCTGGTACTCGCGTCCTGGACTCCTACGGTCGAGTGCGCACGCTGCGCGCCTGCGGCGCGCTCGCCTTCGTCGGCCTCTCGCTCGTCATCTTCGGCCCGACCTGGGCCGCGTACGTGGGTGTCGCGTTGTGGGGCCTCGGCGCCTCGCTCGGCTTTCCCGTCGGGATGTCCGCCGCGGCCGACGAGCCGCGCATGGCGGCGGCGCGGGTCTCCGTCGTGTCGACCATCGGCTACCTCTCGTTCCTCGCCGGGCCGCCGATCATCGGCGCGCTGGGCGAGTACGTGACGCTGCTCTACGCGCTGATCGTGGTGCTCGTCGCGATCGCCGTGGCCGTCGCCGTCGCCCCCGCGGCGCGGGAGCCGGAGAACGTCGCCGGGCGGTAGGTGAGCTGAGGGGCGCGGGGCCGCAGGTACGGCCCGGGTGCAGGAGACTGTCTGTGCGCGCTCGGATGGAGTGGGGTGTTGTTCCGCGAGCCATGCGTGCCGTGCATGGCCGCGGAAGACCAGCTCCGAAGGTGTGTCTGTCGGGTGACATCATGCGGCGTGCATGGATTCACGTGTGCCGGGCGAGCGCGGGGCGCTTCGTGGGTCGCGGCGCCGGGCGCTGAGATGTCGCCTCCAGCGGCGCCGGCCCCGCGACACGCCGTAGCCGCGCCGCTCGGGCGGACATCTCAGCGCCCGCCCCGGCTCGCTAGCTGTACTGGCCAGGGAGATTGTGAACGGCGGGGCGGTCGAGCGAGGGAACGGCGGGCGCGGGAGGTGGCGCAGGGAACGGCGTGTGACGGCGTGGCGCGGCGTGGGGGACGGCGGCGCGGCGTGGGGGACGGCGGCGCGGCGTGGGGGACGGGCGGTCCCTCACCGAACGCCCGGCGTTTCACAGGGGGCGAAACGCCTGAGCCACCTCTCGGTGCGGCGCGGGGGACGACGATTGCCAGAGGTTTCGGCGCCGAAGCCGCAGGGATGTGCGCAGCGCACGGCTGTCGCCGACATCATGCGGGATGACCTTCAGTTCGGCTGCCATGCGTTCGCACATGGGCCGGAGCGAGAAAACGTATATTGACCTGGTGTTTTTCAGTCATGCGTCGGGCGCATGGCTCCGCGAAGCGACCCATGCACTTCGCTGACGAGAGAGCGAGAGTCAGCTCAGGGCGGCCGGCTCGAACTCAGCGCAGGAGCTGCCAGGCGAAGGCGGCGGCCAGCGCGCCCGCGCCGTTGAGGCACCAGTGCAGCGCGATGGGGGCGATGAGGGAGCCGCTGCGGGAGCGGAGCCAGGTGAACACCCACCCGGCGAACGCGGTGGCCAGCACGGCACCGGCGATGCCGAGGAACTGCGCCAGCGCGCCGGCGCCGAGCAGCTTCGTCAGGCCCGCGTTGCCGCTGGTCAGTCCCAGCGACGAGGCGATGTGCCAGAAGCCGAAGAGCAGCGAACCCGTGACCACGACCCAGCGGAAGTGCATCGCGCGCGACAGTGTGCCGTGCAGCGCGCCGCGGAAGGCCAGCTCCTCGGGGATCACGGTCTGCAGCGGGATGATCACCATCGAGGCGATGATCGCCGTCGAGAAGGTGGCGTAGCGGTCGTTGAGGAACAGCCCGCGGGTCACCGGCAGCAGGGCGCCGATCACGATCACCGCCGCTACCACGAACACCGCCGCTGCTGCGTACTTCGCGCCCGACCGCCAGTGCTCGCGCCCCAGCCCCAGTTCGTGCCAGTCCAGCCCGCGGTGCCGGGCGATGCCGATGAGCAGTACCGCGGACAGGGGAACGGCCAGCAGCGCGGCCCAGCTCCCGGTGAAGTGCGCGATGAGATTGGTGGCGACGAGTACCGCCACGACCACGCCCACGTCGACGATCGCGCGCGCCCCGGACACCGCCGAACGGAGGGCGGAGTGATCGGGAACGCTCGTCTGTGCGGTGGTCACTCGCTCCATGGTCCAGAAGTGCGGCGGTTCGCGCAACGGGTGTGAGCATCGCTAAGGTGTCCACCCGTGACCAAGGACCGCATCGCGCAGGCCGACGGCGGTCTCGCCGGCGGGCTGCGCCGGGCGGCGCTCCCGCTCTTCCTCGCGGCGGTCGGGGCCCGCATCGTGTGGATCCTCGCGGGCAGGCACAACTTCAATTTCGTGGACCTGCGGGTCTACTACGAGGCGGCGCGGCGCGTCTCGGAGGGCGGGCTCTACGACTTCGCCCTCCGCGACTACACGCCCGACCAGCCGCTGCCCTTCACGTACCCGCCGTTCGCGGGCCTGTTCTTCTTCCCGCTGCGCTTCCTGCCCTTCCCGGTGGTCGCGGTCGGCTGGGTGGCGCTCACCGCCGGGCTGCTGTTCCTGGTCATCCGCATGTGCCTGGCCATCCTGGCCGCGGGGAGGGGCGCACCGTCGCGTCTGGGCGACGTGCCGCGCGAACTGCCCCTGCTCTGGACGGCCGGCGCGCTCTGGATCGACCCGGTCCGCACCAACCTGGACTACGGCCAGATCAACGTGGTCCTCATGACCTTCGGCGTGTGGGCCGCCTACCTCGTGGCCCGGAACGCCCCCGGGCCGGTGCTCGCGCTCAGGCCGGGGACGGTCGACGGTGCCTCCGGCCTCCTGATCGGCATCGCGGCCGGCATCAAGCTCACCCCCGCGGTGGGCGGGCTGTTCCTGCTCGCCCGTGGCCGGGTGTGGGCCGCCGTCTTCTCCGGTGTGACCTTCGGCGCGACCGTCGGGATCAGCTACCTGCTCCTGCCCAGCGAGACGCGCCGCTACTTCACGGTGCTGCTCGGCGACACCGGGCCGATCGGCGATCCCGCCAAGCCCGACAACCAGGCGCTGCGCGGCGCGGTGTCGCGGTTCGTGGGCCACGACGTGGGGACCGGCGTCGCCTGGCTCGTCGCGGTGGCCGTCGCGGCCGCGCTGCTGTTCGCCGCATGGTGGGTCGTGCGTCGCGGCGATGCCCTCATCGCGCTGGTCCTGGTCCAGCTGCTGGGGCTGCTCGGCTCGCCGATCTCGTGGATCCACCACTTCGTCTGGGTCGTGCCGCTGCTCACCTGGGTGGTGCACGGTCCCCTCGGCCGCGCCGGTGGCGAGGGTTTCACGAGCCCCGGCGCCGCGTACACCCGCTGGTCGACGGTGCTCGCCGTCGCGCTCGCCGCGATGTACTACCTCGGGGTGCACTTCACCGACGACCTGCTCAAGCTAGCGGGGCTGCACGACGGGGTCGTGCGTGCCGTTCTTCTCGCCGAGGGGGTACTCGCCGCCCTCGGCCTGGTCGCGCTGATCCTCGCGCAGCGTGGGCGCCTGCGGGCCGTACTCTGAGCGGATGAACAACCTCGGCCGGTTCGGCCTTGCGATCCTGAGCGCTGCGACTCTGGCGACCAGTGCCTGCGCGACGTCCACGGCCCCGTCGGGCTCGAGCGACGCACCGTCGGCCACCGGAACCGTGACCCTCGTGACCCACTCGAGCTTCCACCTGCCCGAGAACGTGCTCGCCGACTTCACCAAGCAGACCGGCCTGAAGATCAAGACCGTCGAGCTCGGCGACGGCGGCGAGCTGGCCACGAAGCTCTCGCTGACCCCGGGGAACCCGCCCGGCGACGTCGCCTTCGGCGTCGACAACACGTACGCCGCGCGGCCCGTGCGCGCCGGGGTGTTCGACGAGTACGTCTCGCCCGCTGCGGCGAACGGCGCGCAGGAGTACGCGCTCGCCGGCATGCCGCAGCTGACGGCCGTCGACTTCGGCGACGTGTGCGTGAACATCGACACCCGGTACTTCAAGGACAAGAACCTGCCCGAGCCCGTCACCTACCAGGACCTCGCGAAGCCCGAGTACCGCGGGCTCACCGTGGTCGAGAACCCGGAACTCGCATCGCCCGGCATGGCCTTCCTGGCGGGCACCGTCGCGACCCTCGGCGAGGGCTGGCAGGACTACTGGCGCTCGCTGCGCGCGAACGACGTGGCTGTCGCGCCGAACTGGAGTACCGCCTACTCCACCGACTTCTCCGGATCGTCGGGCAAGGGCCCGAAGCCGATCGTCGTCTCGTACGCCAGCTCGCCCGCGGCCGAGGTCGGCAAGGACGGCTCCGCCCCGCCGACCAAGGCGCTGCTCGACACCTGCTTCCGGCAGGTCGAGTACGCGGGCGTGCTGCGCGGCACCAAGAACCCCGACGGTGCCCGCAAGCTGATCGACTTCCTGCTCTCGCCCGCGGCGCAGGCCACGATCCCCGACGAGATGTACGTCTACCCCGTGACCCGCGGCGTCGCGCTGCCGGCGGCGTGGGCCAAGTACGCGCCCGTCCCGCCGAAGGCCGCGACGCTGTCCGCCGAGCGGCTCGCCGACGAGCGCGACGGCTGGGTGCGGCAGTGGCGCCAGCTGATGGGGCGGTGACCTTCCGGGTGCTGCGCGGCGTCGCGCCCTCGGCCTCCCTCGGGCGGCTCGCCCTGCTGGCCGCGCCGCTGCTGTTCGTCGCGGTCTTCTTCGTCTGGCCCGTCGCCGCGATCATCGGGCGCGGGCTCTCGTCCGACGGTGTCTCCCTCTGGGAGGGCTTCACCGGCGCGGGCGGGCTGGGCCTGGTCTGGTTCACCGTCTGGCAGGCCGCGGCGTCGACGTTGCTCACCGTGATCCTCGGGCTACCGCTCGCGTGGCTCACCGCGCGCATGAAGTTCCGCGGGCAGTGGCTGGTCCGGGTACTGGTGACGGTGCCCTTCGTGCTCCCGACCGTCGTCGTCGGCGTCGCCTTCCGGACGATGTTCGCGCCCGGCGGAGGTCTCGGCTTCCTCGGGCTCTCGGAGACGGTGTGGGCGGTGCTGCTCGCGCACGCCTACTTCAACGTCTCGGTGGTGGCGCGGATCGTCGGAGGCGTCTGGTCGGCCGTCGACCCGCGCGCCGAGCAGGCCGCGCGCACGCTCGGCGCCGGGCCGGCGCGTGCCTTCCTCACCGCCACGGCGCCCGCGCTGCTCCCGGCGATCGCGTCCGCGGCGTCGGTGGTCTTCCTGTTCTGCGCCACCAGCTTCGGCATCGTCCTCGTGGTCGGCGGCAGCCGCCTGCGCACGCTCGAGACGGCGATGTACCAGGAGGTCGTCGGGGCCTTCGACCTGCGGACCGCGGCCCTGCTCGCGCTGGTGCAGATCGTGGTCGTGATCCTCGCCGTGACCCTCAGCGGCGCGCTGCGCGTGCGGGCCTCGCGCCCCTCCTCGGCGGCGCGCCCGCAGCCCGCCCGGCCGAGCGGCGCGGCGCGGATCGGCGTGCTCGTCGGCGTGCCGACGGCCGTGGTCGCGCTGCTCTTCCCCCTGGTCGCGCTGCTGCTTCGGTCGCTGCATCCCGACCCGTCGGGGGCACTGAGCCTGGACGCCTACCGCCGCCTGACGGAGGACTTCGGCGGGGTCGTGCCGACGAAGGCGATGGTCATGTCGCTGGTGACCGCCGCGCAGGCGGGCGCGATCGCGCTCGTCGTGGGAACGCTGGCCGCGCTGGCCATCTCGCGCTCGCGCGGTCTGCTGAGCCGGTTCGCCGACGCGGTCGTGATGCTGCCGCTCGGCGTGAGCGCTGTGACGCTGGGCTTCGGCTATCTCCTTGCGCTGCAATCCCTCCCGACGGTGCGCGAATCGCCCGCGGTGCTGCCCTTCGTGCAGGCGCTCGTCGCGCTGCCGCTGGTGGTGCGTGTGCTGGTGCCCGCGCTCGCCGCGGTCGACCCGCGGCAGCGGCAGGTGGCGGCCGTACTCGGCGCGTCCCCGCTGCGCGTGTTCACCACGGTCGACCTGCCGGTCATCGGGCGATCCGTGGCCGTCGCCGCGGGTTTCGCGTACGTGGTTACGCTGGGGGAGTTCGGGGCGGCCAGCTTCCTGGTCCGGCCCGAGCAGATGACACTGCCCGTACTGATCGGCCGCATCTCCGGCCGCCCGGGGTGGGACAACGCCGCGCTGGCGGCGTCCTGCTCCGTGCTGCTCATCGTGGCGACGGTGCTGGTGATCGGGCTCGTCGAAGTGCTCCGCCGGGACGACACCGCGAGGGCCGAGTTCTGACCGGGCGCAGGGGGCGCGGCCGGGGATCTGCGAGAGGGGACTGCACGTGCTGACCATCGACCGCGTGAGCGTGCGGTACGGCGCCGAGACGGCGGTGCGCGAGGTCTCGCTCACCGTCGGGCACGACGCGACGGGAGCCGGGGCGCCGGACGTCCCGTCCGGTGAAGCCTCGTCGGTGACCGCGCTGCTCGGACCGTCGGGCTGCGGCAAGTCCACGCTGCTGCGCGCCGCCGCCGGCCTCGAGCCGCTGGCCTCCGGCCGGATCCTGTGGGACGGCGCCGACCTGGCCAGGGTGCCCACCCACAAGCGCGGCTTCGGCATGGTCTTCCAGGACGGCCAGCTCTTCGGGCACCGCGACGTGGCGGGCAACATCCGCTACGGCTTGCAGCGCCGGCACGTCCCGCGCGCCGAGGCAGACGCCCGGGTCGAGGAGCTGCTGGAGCTCGTCGGGCTGCCGGGCCTGGGGTCGCGCCCCGTCGGGGAGCTGTCCGGCGGCCAGCAGCAGCGCGTCGCCCTGGCCCGTGCGTTGGCCCCGCGCCCGCGCCTCCTGCTGCTGGACGAGCCGCTCTCGGCGCTGGACCGCCGGCTGCGCGACCGCCTCGTCGGCGACCTGCGCCGGATCCTCCGCGAGACCGCCACGCCCGCGCTGGTCGTGACCCACGACCACGACGAGGCGGTGGAGCTCGCCGACACCGTCGCCGTGCTCGACGCCGGCGAGATCGCCCAGATCGATCGGCCCGCCCGGCTGTGGCGGCGCCCCCGCACGCCCGAGGTCGCGCGGTTCCTCGGCTACACGGTGCTGCTCGACGCGCAGGTCGAGCGCCAGCAGGCGACGTGCGCGCTGGGACAGGTCATCGTCGACTGCCCGGACGGGAGGTTCCAGCTGGGCCTGCGACCCGGATCCGTCGTGCTCCAGGCGCACGGGGTCCCGGCCCGGGTGGTCGGCTCGGTCCCCACCGCCGACGGGGTGCGGATCACCGTGGGCGTCGACACCGACGACGGCGAGCTGCTCGTCGAGGCGCTCGGCGACGCCGCGCCCGCGGACGGCGAGATCGTGCGCGTCGCGCTCAACCCGCGGCGGGTCGCCGTGATCGGATGAGGCCGTGACGACCGACGTGTTCAGCCCGCGCCAGGCCCGTGCCCTCATCGCCATCGCCGACACGCTCGTCCCGGGGTGGGACGGTGTGCCGGGCGCGCGCGACATCGACATCGTCGCGTCGGTCTCCCGCACCGCCGCGCACAAGATGCTGCCGCGAGAGCTGCGCGAGCTGAAGATCTTCCTCGACCTGTGGGACACCCGCGGGATGGGCGTGGTCAACAAGATGGGGCCTCGCCGGTTCTCCGCGCAGTCGCAGGCGCGGCGCGAGGAGACGCTGTTCGGTTGGGGCGAGTCACCCGTGCCCGCAGCGCGCTCCGTGTTCCAGGGGCTGCGGTCGCTGCTCATCGGGTCGTACTACATCGCTCCGGGCGCCACCGCAGCCCGCGCCGCGATCGGCTATCTGGAGGCGCCCGGGCCGCTTCCGGACGCCCCGGCACCGTCGTTGCACCCGATCGACCTGCCGGCCGGACGGGCCCTGTCCGCCGACGTCGTGGTCGTCGGCTCGGGTGCCGGGGGTGGGACCGCGGCCGCGGTGCTGGCCGCGGCGGGACTGGACGTGCTGGTGCTGGAGAAGGGCGGCTACCACGACGACCGCGATTTCGGTTCTGGCGAACTCGACGCCCTGACCACCCTGTACGCGGGCGCCCCCGCGATCTCGGCCGAGGGACAGTTCTCCTCGTTCATGGCCGGCGGCACGCTGGGCGGCGGCACGGTGGTCAACTGGTCCACCTCCTTCACCACGCCCGAGCACGTGCGCGCCGAGTGGGCCGCGCACGGCGCGCGCCAGTTCGCGGGCGACGAGTTCACCCGCTCGCTCGACGCGGTGCAGCGCCGCCTGGGTGTGAACACCGATCACGGCCGCGCGTCCTCGCGCGACGCGATCCTCGAGCGGGGCCTGACCACCCTCGGCTGGCACTGCGAGGCCATGCCGCGCAACGTGCTCGGCTGCGACCAGGGCATCGAGTGCGGGCGCTGCGGCTACGGCTGCCGGATCGGCGCCAAGCAGTCCACCGTCAAGACCTGGCTGCAGGACGCCGCCGCCGACGGTGCCCGGATCGCCGTGGGCGTCGAGGTGCGGCGGGTGATCGTCGAGCGGGGGCGTGCGACCGGCGTCGAGGCGATCGGGCCCGACGGTGCCTCGGTCACCGTCGCCGCGAAGGCGGTCGTGGTCGCGGCCGGCTCGCTCCAGACCCCGCCGCTGCTGCGGCGCTCCGGCCTGCGCAACAAGCGGATCGGGGAGAACCTGCGGCTGCACCCCGTGACCGCGGTCGCCGGGGTCTTCGACGAGGACGTCCGCCCCTGGGAGGGCGGCCTGCAGACCCGCTACTCCACCGAGCACGCGGATCTCGACGGCGACGGCTACGGCGTCATCTACGAGACCGGGCCGGCGAGCCCCGGCGCGATCACCCTGTTCCAGCCCTGGCAGTCCGCCGCGCAGCACGCGGCCGACATGCGCGCGCTGCGCAACACGGTGCAGGTGGGCGTGATCGTCCGGGACACCGGAAGTGGGCGGGTCACCGTCGGGCGGGACGGCGAGCCCGTCGTGCGGTACCGCCTCAGCGACCACGACGCCGCGCACATGCACCGCGGCGTGGTGGGTGCGGCCGAGATCCTCGCCGCCGCGGGCGCGCGGTCGGTGCGCAGCTCGCACCAGAACCGGGTCGATGCGCGGCTGCCGGGGTCGCTCGACGGGTTCGCCGCCGCCGCGCAGCGCGAGGGCTACGGTCCTGCGCGATGCATGATGATCGCGCTGCACATCATGGGTTCCGCCGCGATGGGTGGCAGCCGGGAGACCTCGGCGACCGACCCCGACGGCGCGACCTGGGAGGTGCCGAATCTCGTGGTCGCGGACGCCTCGTGCTTCCCGACGCCCAGCGGCGTGAACCCGATGATCTCCATCGAGGCCATCGCCCACATGAACGCCTCGCGGCTGGCAGCCCACCTGGCGTAGGTCACCTCGTCGGGGTGTCCAGGACTACGCCCGGGTGCTCAGTCGATCGGTGAGACGCGGATGAGGTTGCCGTCTGGATCGGCGATCACGAAGGTGCGCCCGAAGACATCGTCATGGATGTCCTCGACGATCCTGTGGCCGTTCGTCGTCCATCTGCCGTAGAGCTCGTCGATCGCCGCGGCTGAACCCGGAACCATGAGTCCCACCTCGGACAGGCGCGGAGTTTCCGGCGTCACCGCCTCTCGGCGGCGACTCCACAGGGCGAAGAGGACGCCCTCCGCGACCTCGAAAGCGACGTAGAACGGCGAACGGAACACCGGTTCGATCTCGAGCAGGTCGGCATAGAAATGCGTCGAACGCTCGGTATCGGTGACGTAGATCAGGAACAGGTTGGGCGCACTCATCGGAAGCCTTCTGGTCGTTGGGATCTGTGCCAGGTCAACGCTGTCAGCGAAAGACGACACCAAGCGTCATGTTTCTTTCGCGGCCGGGCCGCTGCGGCGTCGAATCAGAGATTCGCAATTGCGGATAGCTGGCTACGCTGGTGCCATGTCCAGATTGCGTAAAACCACAAGCCGAAAGGCGTCGTCCACCCGTGCGTGGGCGGTGGTCGTGAAGCTGCGCGACGGATGCACCCTCTACCACTCCGACGGCGAGGGGGATCGGCCGTGGGGACCGTGGGAGAACCGGGCGCGGAGATTCTCTACACGAGAGGAAGCGCAGCGTTACGCGGACCACTGCACCTCGGGTGCGGTCGGCGGCACCAGCTACTTCGTGGTGGATCTACCATCCCTCTGAGCTTCAGCGGGAGTGAGTTCCGAGTCGACGCTCCGGTCGAGGATCAGGGCCGGGGTGCGCTGCCGGGGAGGTACCAGTCGGGCAGGGGACCGGGGCGCAGGGTCGTCGCGTCGCCGGGCCGGGTGAGGGTGAAGAGGGCACGCTGGATGCGCGGGATGCGGTTCATGTCGTCCGAGATCGCCGCCAGCCGGGCCGCGACCTGGGACTCCGGCAGGTCGCCCTCGAGATCGACGGCGGCGACGAGGAACAGGCGATCGGCGCCGACCCACTCCATGTGCAGGAAGCTCACCTGCTTGATGTCCGGGTGCGCGAGCAGCGCCTCGAGCATGCGGTTGCGGGCCAGCGGCGTCGCCTCCTCGCCGGTGAGGAAGTCCATGTTGCGCCGGATCAGGAAGATCGCGACGAAGCCGAGCAGGATCCCGACGGCGATCGACCCGATCGCGTCCCACACCGCGTTCCCGGTGATCTGGTGCAGGGCAAGCGCACTGGCGGCGATCACGATGCCGATCAGCGCGCTGAGGTCCTCCGCGAACACTGAGCGCAGCACCGGGTTGGACGTGATCCGCACGTAGCGCAACGGATGCATCATGCGCTCCTCCGCGCCGGCCCTGGTCTGCCGCAGCGCCTGTAGGAACGACGTGCCCTCGAGGACGAACGCGATGGCGAGCACCGTGTAGGCCCAGCCGTAGTCCGAGGTCTCCTCGGGCGCGGCCATGGCGGAGATGCCGTGCCACACCGACACCGCCGCGCCGACACTGAACAGGCCGAACGCCGCGAACATCGACCACACGTAGCCGGAGCGGCCGTACCCGAACGGGTGGGTCGGGTCCGCCGGCTTCGCGGCGCGCCGCGCGCCGATGAGCAGGAAGACCTCGTTGCCCGTATCGGCCCACGAGTGCGCGGCCTCGGCGACCATCGCCGCCGACCCGGTGACCACCGCCGCGACCGACTTCGCCACCGCGATCAGCACGTTGGCGCCGAACGCGATGAGCACCGTCAGCAGGCTCTCGTCCTGGGACTCGCCCTGCGGAGCCGGCCCGTCCTGCGCGTCGTCACTCATGCTGCCGATCGTAGGCCCGCGGGCGACGCGCGCCGGGCATGATGGTGGTCATGGGTGCATTCGATCCGTACGTCGCCGCCGACCGCCGTTACGAGGGCGTTCCGTACCGTCGCGTGGGGGAGTCCGGGCTCAAGCTCCCGGCGGTCTCGCTCGGCCTGTGGCACAACTTCGGCGACGACAAGCCGCTGCAGACCCAGCGCGACATCCTGCGCCGGGCGTTCGACCTCGGCGTGAACCACTTCGACCTGGCGAACAACTACGGGCCGCCGCCCGGCAGCGCCGAGCGGAACTTCGGCACCCTGCTCGCCGAGGACTTCCGCCCCTACCGCGACGAGCTGATCATCTCGTCGAAGGCGGGCTGGGACATGTGGCCGGGACCGTACGGCTTCGGCGGATCGCGCAAGTACCTACTCGCCTCGCTGGACCAGTCGCTGCAGCGCATGGGGCTCGACTACGTGGACGTCTTCTACAGTCACCGGCCGGATCCCGAGACGCCGCTCGAGGAGACCATGGGCGCACTGCACCACGCCGTGACCTCGGGAAGGGCGCTGTACGTGGGCATCTCGTCGTACGGCGCGTCGCTCACCGCCCGCGCGCAGGAGATCATGCGCGACCTCGGCACACCGCTGCTCATCCACCAGCCGTCCTACTCGATGCTCAATCGCTGGGTCGAGCGCGGCGAGGAGACGCCGCAGGGCACTGCGAGCCGGTCGCTGCTCGAGACCACCGCCGCCGAGGGGATGGGCGTGATCGCCTTCTCCCCGCTCGCGCAGGGCCTCCTCACGAATCGCTACCTCGGTGGCGTGCCGGAGGACTCGCGCGCAGCCGCCGGAAAGAGCCTCTCCGGTGGGATGCTGTCGGAGGAGAACCTCGCGCGGGTGCGCGGCCTCGCCGAGCTCGCGGCCGCGCGTGGGCAGACGCTGGCGCAGATGGCGATCGCGTGGGTGCTGCGCGCGCCGGCCGTGACCTCCGCGCTCATCGGTGCGTCCAGTGTGGCGCAGCTCGAGGACAGCGTCGGTGCGGTGGCGAACCTCGACTTCTCCGATGCGGAGCTCGCCGCGATCGACGAGTTCGCCGTGGACGGTGGCGTGAACATCTGGTGGGGCGCCACCGAATCGACACCGTGACCGGGGCGGCATCGGGCTCGGGAACGGGCACCGTCGGGCGGGTGTACGCGGGTGCCGACGCGCGGACGCGGCACGCCGAGCGGCTCGCGCGCCTGGAGGACGCGGGGCTGGAGCTCTTCGCGACCGCGGGCTATCAGCAGACGACGGTGGCCGCGATCTGCGAGCTCGCCAGGGTCTCGCGCCGGCACTTCTACGAGCAGTTCGGCGATCGGGAGGCGCTGCTGCGACACCTGTACGACGGCGTGCAGGCGCGGGGACGCGCAGCCGTCGCGGCTGCGTTGGTCGACGGTGCCTCCGGCGCCGGCCCCGAGGCCGTGCGGGACCTGGTGTCCCGCGGTCTGGCCGCGTACATCGACGCGGTGCTCGCCGATCCCCGCGGCCTGCGGGTCGCGTTCGTCGAGGTGGTGAGTGTGAGCGCGGAGCTCGAGCGGTTCCGGATGGACAATCGCGCGGGGTGGGCCGCGATGGTGCGGGCCGCAGCCGAGGAGGCCGGCGTGCACGCGGCCGCGCCGTGGGCGTACGCCGCGTTCATCCCGTCGGTCAACGAGTTCCTCATGGCCTGGTGGCAGCACTCCGACGACCATTCCGACCCCGCCGAACTGGTGAACGTCCTGACGTCCGTCCTGACGGACCTGCTGGTGGGCGCACCGTCGGACAGGAATTGACGGCGGTCCTCGCCGGCTGGGCTGCGCACCTGCGCTCGAAAACGCCCTTCTCGGTGCGAACGGGACGGAGGCGGGCTTTACTTGAGGCGCCCGCCCACCATCCGGAGGAACCATGACCGTTGCACCGTGGCCCGCGCAGTCCGGAAACCGCCGACGACAGCACGTCGTCATCGTCGGATCCGGATTCGGAGGCCTGACGGCCGCCCAATCGCTCAAGAACGTCGACGTCGACGTCACCCTGATCGCGAAGACCACGAGCCATCTGTTCCAGCCTCTCCTGTACCAGGTGGCCACCGGCATCCTGTCCGAGGGCGAGATCGCGCCGAGCACGCGCCTCGTCCTGCGTGACCAGGACAACGTCCGGGTGGTGCTGGGCGAGGTCGAGGATGTGAACCTCGCGGCGAAGACCGTGACCTCGAAGCTGATGACGATGGAGACGGTCACTCCGTTCGACAGCGTGATCGTGGCGGCGGGCGCGCAGCAGTCCTACTTCGGGAACGATCATTTCGCGATGTTCGCGCCCGGCATGAAGACCATCGACGACGCACTCGAGCTGCGCGGTCGCATCCTGGGCGCGTTCGAGGCCGCGGAGGTGTCGACGGACGAGGCCGAGCGCCGTCGGCGACTGACCTTCGTGGTCGTCGGTGCCGGACCGACGGGCGTCGAGCTCGCGGGGCAGATCGCCGAGCTGGCGCAGCGCACCCTCGTGGGCGCGTTCCGCACGATCAATCCGTCGGACTGCCGGGTGATCCTGCTCGATGCGGCGCCCGCCGTGCTTCCGCCGATGGGGCCGAAGCTCGGGAAGAAGGTGCAGGCCAGCCTCGAGGAGCTCGGGGTGGAGGTGCAGCTGAACGCCATGGTCTCGGAGGTCGACTACCAGGGGCTGACCGTCAAGGAGAAGGACGGCACCGAGCGGAGGATCGAGAGCGCGTGCAAGGTGTGGTCGGCGGGCGTGCAGGGCAACCCGCTGGGGAAGTTGATCGCGGATCAGGTGGACGGTGTCGAGGTCGATCGCGCGGGCCGTGTCGTCGTCGAGCCCGACCTGACGGTCAAGGGGCACCCGTACGCCTTCGTCATCGGCGACCTGATGTTCGTCAAGGGCGTCCCGGGCATGGCGCAGGGCGCGATCCAGGGCGCCAAGTACGTGACGAAGCTCATCAAGGAGTCACTCGAGGGCCGCGACGACCCCGCGAACCGGAAGCCTTTCAAGTACTTCGACAAGGGCAGCATGGCCACGGTGTCGCGGTTCGACGCCGTGGTCAAGGTCGGGAGGATCGAGTTCGGCGGGTTCATCGCCTGGCTGATGTGGCTCGCGCTGCACCTGGTGTACCTCGTCGGCTTCAAGAACCGGTTCAGCACGCTCCTCACCTGGCTCATCACCTTCTCCAGCCACAGCCGCGGCCAGATGGCGATCACCAGCCAGATGGTCTACGCGCGGTTGGCCATGCACCAGCTCCAGGCGAAGCAGGGAGAGCTGGCCGCCGTCGAGGAGGCGGAGCGGGCCGAGCGCGCCGAGGATTCGGCGTAGCTATGCCGCGCGGGTGCGATTCGGGTTGTCGCGCACGGTCTTCAGGGACTTCTTGAGGTCCTTCTTGGAGGCGCCGTCCGCGGCCAGGCGGTTGAGCTTGTGGATGACCACGGGGCACTTCATGCACCGCGTCTTCTTGCGGCAGCACTTCTTCTTGGGCTTGCTGCCCACGAGTTCGTGCGCCTTGGTCTTACTCACCTCAATAGGTTAGCGCAACCTAATGAGGAGTTGTCAATCGTCACACCGACCGCGCACGATTCGGGCCGGACAGCCTGTTCCCCCTAAACTGGTATCGACCAGGCGTGTCCGCACGTCCCTTTTTCGTGTCCGCGAGACGCGTTCCGTCACGACGGAGCCGCCCGTGTGCGCGGACGCCAACCGCAGGAGAACCCTTGTGAGCCAGCCCAGCTTCCGCAACGTCGCCATCGTCGCGCACGTCGACCACGGGAAGACCACCCTCGTCGATGCCATGCTGCGGCAGTCCGGCGCCTTCGGTGAGCGCGCCGAGCTCGTCGACCGCGTGATGGACTCGGGCGACCTCGAGAAGGAGAAGGGCATCACGATCCTGGCGAAGAACACGGCCGTGCACCGTGTGAACGCCGACGGCACCACCACCGTCATCAACGTGATCGACACCCCCGGCCACGCCGACTTCGGCGGCGAGGTCGAGCGCGGCCTGTCGATGGTCGACGGCGTCGTCCTGCTCGTGGACGCCTCCGAGGGCCCGCTGCCCCAGACCCGCTTCGTGCTGCGCAAGGCGCTCGCCGCCTCGCTGCCCGTGATCCTGGTGGTCAACAAGACCGACCGTCCGGACGCCCGCATTGAGGAGGTCGTCACCGAGGCGCAGGACCTGCTGCTCGACCTCGCGTCCGATCTGTCCGACGAGGCGGCCGAGGCTGCCGAGCTGGCGCTCGGGCTCCCCGTGATCTACGCCTCGGGCCGCGAGGGCAAGGCGTCGACCACCGCGCCCGCCAACGGCGAGGTGCCGGACGCGGAGAACCTCGACGAGCTGTTCGAGATCCTGCACGACCACATCCCCGCCCCCAAGGGCGATGCCGCCGCGCCGCTGCAGGCCCACGTGACCAACCTCGACGCGTCGGCCTTCCTCGGTCGCCTCGCCCTGGTCCGCATCCACAACGGCACCCTGCGCAAGGGCCAGAACGTCGCCTGGATGCGCGAGGTCGACGGCGAGCCCGTCGTCACGACCGCCAAGGTCACCGAGCTGCTGGCCACCGATGGCGTCGAGCGCAAGCCCGCCGAGGAGGCCGTCGCCGGCGACATCGTGGCCGTCGCGGGCTTCCCCGAGATCATGATCGGCGACACCCTCGCCGACCTCGACAACCCCGTCGCGCTGCCGCGCATCACCGTCGACCAGCCGGCCATCTCGGTCACCATCGGCACCAACACGTCGCCGCTGGTCGGCAAGGTCTCCGGCCACAAGCTGACCGCCCGCATGGTCAAGTCGCGCCTCGACTCCGAGCTCATCGGCAACGTCTCGCTCAAGGTCCTCGACATCGGCCGGCCCGACGCGTGGGAGGTGCAGGGCCGTGGCGAGCTGGCGCTGGCGATCCTCGTCGAGCAGATGCGGCGCGAGGGCTTCGAGCTGACCGTCGGCAAGCCGCAGGTGGTCACGCAGAAGATCGACGGCAAGGTCCACGAGCCCTACGAGCACCTCACCGTCGACGTGCCCGAGGAGTACCTCGGCTCGGTCACCCAGCTGCTCGCGAACCGTCGCGGCCGCATGGAGACCATGGCCAACCAGGGCACCGGCTGGGTCCGCATGGAGTTCGTCGTGCCCTCGCGCGGCCTCATCGGCTTCCGCACGGACTTCCTCACCGAGACCCGCGGTACCGGCATCGCCAACGCCGTCTTCCACGAGTACGCGCCGTGGGCCGGCGAGATCCGCGCCCGCCACACCGGCTCGCTCGTCTCGGACCGCCAGGGCAGCGTGACCCCGTTCGCCATGATCCAGCTGGCCGACCGCGGCACCTTCTTCGTCGAGCCCGGCGCCGAGACCTACGAGGGCATGGTCGTGGGCATCAACCCGCGCGCCGAGGACCTCGACATCAACGTCACCAAGGAGAAGAAGCTGACCAACATGCGTCAGTCCTCCGCCGACGTGATGGAGACCCTCGCCAAGCCCATCAAGCTCGAGCTCGAGGCGGCGATGGAGTTCTGCGCCGGCGACGAATGCGTCGAGGTCACGCCCGAGGTCGTCCGGGTGCGTAAGGTGCACCTGAACGCCACCGAGCGCGCCCGCGAGCGGTCGCGCGCCAAGTCGCGGGACCAGTCCGCGGGCTAGGCCCGAGGGCCGACGCCCCGGAGCGGATCCGGGGCGGGTGGCGGTGACACGGCCCGACGGTGACCGGTCGGGCGGGAACGACAGCGAGCGGTAGGAGGCGCGGTGCGGCGGAGGTCCCTGGGGCTGGCGGTGTCGTCGGCCGTCCTGGCGGCGACCCTCACCGCGTGCGTCGCGGACCCGCCGCCGGCGGTCCCCGGTTCGGAGACCTCCGCGCCGCCGCAGGTGCCCACCACGACCGGCGCCACCGTGCAGGTCGCGATCGACGGTCTGGGGGCCGGGTTCAACCCGCATCTGGCGTCGAACTCGTCCGCCGCGGCGCGGGCGCTCGCGGCGATGACGCTGCCCAGCGTGTTCCGCGAGGCCAAGGCCCCGGACGGGCGGGTCGTGCTGGCGCAGAACACCGATCTCATCCCGACCATCGAGCACCCGGCGCCGCTCCAGATCGCCTACACCATCCGGCAGGACGCCCAGTGGTCCGACGGTGCGCCGATCGCGGCCGAGGACTTCGTCTACCTGTGGCAGTCGATGATCACCGCCCCGGACACCGTCGGCTCGGCGCCCTACCGGCAGATCGAATCGGTGGCGTCCGGCGCCGGCGGCAAGCGGGTGATCGTCACGCTCAAGGCGCCCCTGCCGGGGTGGCGCACGCTGTTCCAGAACCTCCTCCCCAGCCACCTCATCAAGGGCTCACCAGGCGGCTTCAACGGCGCGATGCGCGAGAAGATCCCGGCGTCCGGCGCGGGCTATCTGGTCAAGAAGGTCGACGTCGCGCGGGACGAGGTGACCCTCGAGCGGAACGACCGCTACTGGATGAAGCCCGCCCTGGTGGACCGCATCGTGCTGCGCAAGGGCGGCAGCGACACGCAGCTCGCCAACTCGGTGCGCACCGGCGACGTCCAGGTCGTCTCGGTCCACGGCGGACCGTCGCTGCTGGCCCAGCTGACCTCGATCTACCAGGTCCGCGCGGTCGAACAGGTCGACCCGCGCGTGCTGTCCCTGACACTGAACACCCGCTCGAAGTTCCTCACCGATGTCGCGGTGCGGCGCGCCCTGCTCGATGCGGTCAACGTCGACCTGCTCACCACGGTCGGCTCCGGTGGCGACACGGTCCGGCCCGCCCGCGCGCAGGTGCTGGCACCGTCGGACCCGGGATACGCGCCGACGATGCCGACCCGGCCCCCGGCGGCCGAGGCCAAGGCCAAGCTGGAGACGGCGCTCGCGGCGGCGGGCTATTCGCTGCAGACCGCGCCCATCCCGCCGAGCCAGAGCGTGCCGCCCACGCCGCCCCCGCCCGCGAACACCACGGCGCCGTCCACGAGCACGGATCCGTCGGCGTTGCCGGTGCCGCCGTCCCCGTCGCCGGGGGAGAGCGTGCAGCAGTACGTGCGCGACGGGGTGCCGATGTTCCTGCGGATCGGCGTGCCGCAGGGCAATGTCCCCGCGTTCGCGGTGGCCAGCAATGCCACCGATCAGTTGCGCGCGATGGGCGTCTTCGCGTCCGTCGTCGCGCTCGACCCGCAGGTGGTGGCCGGGACGGCACTGCTCGACGGGGCCGTCGACGCGGTCGTCGGCTGGTCGGGGACCGGCCCGACGCCCGTCGAGCGGTTCGCGGCCCGGGTCGCGTGCCCCGCGCCGCCCTCGGAGGATTCCGGGCGGACCGGTACCACGACTCCCGCCGCGCCGAATCCGGAGAACGACCCCGCCGCGACCACTGTCGGCGGCAACCTGGCCGGCCTGTGCGACGCCGAGCTGCAGGGCGAGGCGCAGGTGGGCCTGCGCGGCGGCACCGTCGACCTCGGCGCGATCGACGCCGACCTGTGGTCCCGGGCCACGGTCCTGCCGATCCTGCAGGACGTCACGCTCTCGGCCGTGGGCCCGACGGTGCAGGGGGTCACCCTCGAGGGGCCGCCGCAGGACGGCGTGTTCAGCGGCGTCGAAGGGTGGGCCCGGAAGTGACGGCACCCGACGCGGTACCGCGCCGGCTGCTGCTGGTGCATGCGCATCCCGACGACGAGACCATCACCACCGGCGGCACGATCGCCCGCTACCTGGCGCAAGGAACCGAGGTCACGGTGGTGACCTGCACGTTGGGCGACGAGGGCGAGGTCATGGAGCCCCGGTTCGCGGAGCTGACGTCCGACAACGCCGACCAGCTGGGCGGGTACCGGATCGGTGAGCTGACCGCGGCGCTCGCGGCGCTCAGCGACCCGGCGGAGCCCGTGCTGCGGCCGCTGTTCCTGGGCGGCATGGGGCGCTGGCGCGACTCCGGCATGGCGGGGACCCCGGCGGCGGAGCACCCGCGCGCCTTCGCGACCGCCGTCGCGTCCGGGCGGCCCGACGGTGGGCCGGTGGCGGCGCTCGTGCGGATCCTCCGGGACCGGCGTCCGCAGGTCGTGGTGACCTATGACGAGTTCGGCGGCTACGGCCACCCCGACCACATCGCCGCGCACGCCGTGACGCACGCGGCGATCGAGGCGGCGGCGGCCCCGTCGCTGCCGGGCGAACCGTGGCGGGTCGCGAAGCTGTACTGGACCGTGACGGCGCGCGGCGACCTGGACGCCGGGCTCGATGCTCTGCGCGGCGCGGAGCTACCCGCGGACTGGCGCGTGGCCGCCGCTGATGAGTTGCCCGCCCACGACGACGCCGCGGTCACCGCCCGGATCGACGTGTCCGCCGTCGCGGATCGTAAGGCGGCCGCGCTCCGGGCGCACGAGACGCAACTGGCGGTGGACCCGACGGGGGCCGCGTTCGCCCTCACCAACCGGATCGCGCAGCCCGTGTTCCGCGAGGAGGCCTTCGTGCTCGCCCGCGGCGTCGCGGCGCCGGGGCCGGACGGTGTCGAGCGCGACCTGTTCGCGGGGATCGCCTGATGGCACCGCTGGACCGCGCGCTGCTCGGCGTGGCGGTGCTCGGCGGCGCCGTCTGCGCCGTGGGGGCCACGATGTACCTGTACGCCTACGCGGGGTCCGTGCCGCTGCCCCTGTCGGCGGTGGTGTTCGGTGCGTTCCTGTCGCTGATCTCGGTCGCGGCGCGCCGACTCGGGGGAGAGTCCTTCCACGCTGCGCTTCCCGTGATCGCATTCCTGGTGGTGATCGTCGCGTTCCTGCTGGGTGGGCCCGGGAACAGCACCGTCTTCTACGACTGGCGGCTGCTGCTCGTCGTGGTTTGTGGAATCGGGATGCCGGTCGCTGCGGGATACCTGGCATCATCGAAAGAGTGACGGACGCTTCTGAGCAGACCCCCGCTCTCCTCCCGGTGCCCTCGGTGCCGAAACGAGCGGCGGAGCCGTACGTGCCGACGGCGTCGGCGATGCGCCGCGCCCTGCGCCGGGCACGCGACGGCGCCGTGCTCAACGTCGACGAGGCCCAGGTCCTCCTCGCCGCCCGCGGCGACGACCTGGACGACCTCTGCCGCTCCGCCGCGCGGGTGCGCGATGCGGGTCTGCTCGAGGCCGGGCTGACGGGGGCCGACGGTACGCCCCAGGTCACCTACAGCAAGAAGGTCTTCATCCCGATCACGCGGCTGTGCCGCGACAAGTGCCACTACTGCACCTTCGTGACGGTGCCGGGCAAGCTGGCCGCTGAGGGCCACGGCGCCTACATGGAGCCCGACGAGATCCTCGAGGTGGCGCGCCGCGGTGCCGAGCTCGGCTGCCACGAGGCCCTGTTCACCCTGGGCGACCGGCCGGAGGACCGCTGGGAGGCGGCGCGGACCTGGCTCGACGAACGCGGCTACGACTCGACCCTGGACTACGTGCGCGCCATGGCGATCCGCGTGCTGGAGGAGACGGGCCTGCTCCCGCACCTCAACCCCGGCGTCATGAGCTGGGAGGAGCTCTCGCGGCTCAAGCCCGTCGCACCGTCGATGGGGATGATGCTCGAGACGACCTCCGAGCGGCTGTTCACCGAGAAGGGACAGCCGCACTACGGATCGCCCGACAAGGACCCGGCGGTGCGGCTGCGCACGCTCACGGACGCCGGCCGGCTGTCGGTGCCGTTCACAACCGGGCTGCTCATCGGCATCGGCGAGAACGAGCGCGAGCGTGCCGAGTCGATCATGGCGATCCGCAAGGTGCACAAGGCCTTCGGCCACGTGCAGGAGGTCATCATCCAGAACTTCCGCGCCAAGCCCGATACCGCGATGCGGTCGGCTCTGGATGCGGACCTCGAGGTCTACCGCGCGGCGATCGCCGTGACCCGGATGGTGCTGGGCCCCGCGATGCGCGTGCAGGCGCCGCCGAATCTCGTCTCCGCGGACGAGTGCCGGCTGCTGCTCGAGGCGGGCGTCGACGACTGGGGCGGTGTCTCGCCGGTCACCCCCGACCACGTCAATCCCGAGCGCCCGTGGCCCAATCTCGACGCGCTGGCGCAGATCACCGCCGATGCGGGATTCGAACTGCGGCAGCGGCTCACGGCGCAGCCCAAGTACGTGCGTGCGGGCAATCCGTGGATCGACCCGCGGGTCGCGCCCCACGTCGCCGCGCTCGCGGACCCGGAAACCGGCCTCGCCGACGCGGCCGCGATCCCCGTCGGTCTGCCCTGGCAGGAGCCGGACGAGGAGTGGGCGTCGTCGGGCCGCACCGATCTCAACACCGCGATCGACATCGACGGCCGGAACACCGACACCCGTTCGGACCTCGGTTCGGCGTTCGGCGACTGGGAGTCGGTGCGTGAGCAGGTCCTGTCGCTCTCGGCGCCGGAGAAGGTCGAGTCCGACGTGCTCTCGGCCCTGCGTGCCGCTGAGAAGAACCCGGGCGGCCTGTCGGACGATCAGTACCGCGCGCTCGCGTACGCCGATGATGCCGGACTGGAAGCCCTGGTGGCGCTGGCGGATCAGCTCCGCAAGGACGCCGTCGGCGACGTGGTGACCTACGTGGTCAACCGGAACATCAACTTCACCAACATCTGTTACACCGGCTGCCGGTTCTGCGCCTTCGCTCAGCGTAAGGGCGACGCCGACGCCTTCACGTTGTCCATGAAGGAGGTGGCCGACCGCGCCGAGGAGGCGTGGCAGGTGGGCGCCACCGAGGTCTGCATGCAGGGCGGCATCGACCCGGACCTGCCCGCCACGGGCTACGCAGACCTGGTGCGCGCCGTCAAGGATCGCGTGCCCGGGATGCACGTGCACGCCTTCAGCCCGATGGAGATCGTCAACGGCGCAGCCCACTCGGGGGAGTCGGTGCGGGACTGGCTGATCGGGCTCCGCGAGGCGGGACTGGACACGATCCCCGGCACCGCCGCGGAGATCCTCGACGACGAGGTGCGGTGGGTGCTCACCAAGGGCAAGCTGCCCACCTCGGCCTGGATCGATGTGGTCACCACCGCGCACGAGGTGGGCATCCGGTCCAGCTCGACGATGATGTACGGCCACGTCGACAACCCGTCGCACTGGGTCACGCACCTGAACGTGCTGCGCGACATCCAGGACCGCACTGGCGGTTTCACCGAGTTCGTGCCGCTGCCCTTCGTGCATCAGAGCGCCCCGCTGTACCTGGCGGGAGCGGCGCGGCCAGGGCCCACCAAGCGCGACAACCGCGCCGTGCACGCGCTGGCGCGGGTCATGCTGCACGGCCGCATCGACCACGTCCAGACCTCGTGGGTGAAGCTGGGCACGGCGGGCACGCAGGCGATGCTGCAGGGCGGCGCGAACGACCTGGGTGGCACGCTGATGGAGGAGACGATCTCGCGGATGGCGGGCTCGGCGCACGGATCGGAGAAGACGGTGGCGGAGTTGCACGCGATCGCGAACGGGATCGGGCGTCCGGCGCGGGAACGCACCACCACCCATGCGCAGCGGGGCGCGGCGTGAACGCGCTGGAGCCGCGCGGCGGCGCCGTGACGGGCGAAGTGACCGACCTGGAGCTCGCGCGCACCGTCGGGGTGTTCGTGGCGGTGGCCCGTCCGGCGGTGGCCGGGGCGCGGTTCGTCTCGACGCTCGCCGGCCTGACGCCGATCCCGGTGGTCAACGACTATCTCAAGCGCGATGCGAACGGTCGCTCCCGGTGGTGGGTGATCCCCGTCGGCGCGGTGTCGACGGTGGCGGTGGCCTGGCCGGGGGCGCTCGGCATCGTCGCACGCCTGCTGCCGGTGCAGACCTACCTGGGCTTCGCGAACCAGACCGTCGTGATCGTCGGCGTCGCGGGGGAGCACGGCGTCGATCAGGTGCCGGAGCAGATCGACCTCGTCGCGCGGGTGCTCTCGCGCCGGCAGATCGACTCCCGTGCGCTGCTGGGTGACCGGCCCGGCTTCCAGGATCTCGTTCCCGTGCGCGAGACCGCCGACAAGGCGCGCGGCGGCGTCTTCTCCGCGTTCGGCGCGGTCCGCGACGTGCTGCACACCGTGAAGTCCGCGCGCTCGGCGCTCGAATCCCGCCCGCGTCCCGGCGGTGTCTTCGACACCATGAGCAAGCTGCCCGTCGTCGGTGCGGTGGCGGGTTACCTGGGCGAGTTCGCGACGCTGCGCGTCGTCGAGGCCCGCGCGTCCGACGGTGCCAAGATCCTCGGTCTGGAGGCCGTGTTCGCCGGGACCGCCGTGACCGGCGACAAGCCGGACCCCGACCGGGAGAACTGACCCCAGCGCGTGTCTTGGTGGTAGTGCGGGACCGTCCAGGTGATGAGGTCGCTGCCGACGAGGTGATCATCGTGGTGGAGATCCTCGCGCCCGGCACGCGGCTGCTCGATCGCGTCACCAAGCGGAGCGAGTACGCGACTGCGGGCATCCCGCACTACTGGATCGTCGACCTCGACGCCGGCCCGAGCATCGAGCCCTCACCCTCCGCGACGGGTCCTACGAAGGCTCAATCTACACAAGTGAATTCGAGGCCACGGCGCCGTTCAATCTCACGATGGACCCGACCGCACTGACCTGACGAGGGACGGGCGAGAGCCGACTGACGAGGGACGGGCGAGGGCAACGCCGTCGAGCGCATCGGAGTCCGCGAGCCGCCAGGCGAGTGGACGAGGTCTAAGCGAGCGGCGATGCCCTCGCCCGGCCCGGCGCACCCCGGAGCCCACTCGGCCCACCCGGCCCGGCGCGCACCGTCGGGAAACTACGAGATAAGGCCGACGACGGTGGCGGAGATGAACGAGACCAGGGTCGCGCCGTAGAGCAGCTTGAGGCCGAACTTGGCGATCTGGTCGCCCTGTTCGGGCGCCAGGGATTTCGCGGCACCGGCGATGATGCCGATCGAGCTGAAGTTGGCGAAGGAGACCAGGAAGGTCTGCACGATCGCGGTGGCGCGATCGCTCATCACCACGGCACCGCCGGGGTTCTGCGGGGTGAAGGACAGCATGGCCACGAACTCGTTGCTCACGAGCTTGGTGGCCATGATCTGGCCGGCGGTGGACGCCTCGCTCCAGGGCACGCCGGTGAGCCAGGCCAGGGGCGCGAAGACGTGCCCCAGGACCTCCTGGAAGGTGATGCCGAAGATCCCGTCGAAGATTCCGTTGATGAGGGCCAGGAGCGCGACGAAGCCGATCAGCATGGCGGCCACCGTGAGCGCGACCTTCGCGCCGTCCATGATGTACTCGCCGAGCATCTCGAAGAAGGACTGCTTCTTCTGCTCGGGGGCGGCGAAGACGTCGTCCTCGGGCGCGACCTCGTAGGGGTTGAGGAGCGAGACGACGATGAACGCGCCGAACAGGTTCAGCACGATCGCGGCGACGACGTACTTCGGCTGGATCATCACCATGTACGAGCCGACGATCGACATCGACACCGTCGACATCGCCGAGGCGGACAGCGTGTAGAGCCGGTTCGGCGGCAGCGTCGGCAGGATCTTCTTGATCGCGATGAAGTTCTCGGACTGGCCGATGATCGCGGAGCTCACCGAGTTGAAGGACTCCAGCTTCGGCATGCCCGTGATCTTCGACAGCGCGAGGCCGAGGTACTTGATGATCAGCGGCAGCAGCTTGATGAACTGCAGGATGCCGATGAGCGAGGAGATCACGATGATCGGCAGCAGCACGTTCATGAAGAACGGGCCGGCGCCGTCGGGGTTCGCCTTGAAGTCGACCAGGCCGCCGAAGACGAACGAGGTGCCCTCGTGCGCGTACCCGAGCAGGTTCTTGAAGCCCCGTGAGAGCCAGTCGATCACGGACTTGCCGACGGGCGTCTTCAGCATGATCAGCCCCAGCACGAACTGGATGGCGAGCATGCCCAGGATGTAGGGCACCTTCTTCTTCAGAAGGGCTGTGTTCCGCGTGGGCAGGTACGCGAGGAACAGGAAGACGAGCAATCCGAACACACCGACGATTACGTGCACGAGTGAATGAAATCACACCCCGGCAAGTTAGGCGACACTTCTTTGTGACACGTTCCCGCCGACCGGAATACTGTGCAGTGGAAGCAGTCGGTGCGAAGGAGATGACAGGTGACGTACACCATCGCAGAGCCCTGTGTGGATGTGCTCGACAAGGCATGTATCGAGGAGTGCCCCGTCGACTGTATCTACGAGGGCAACCGGATGCTGTACATCCAGCCCGACGAGTGCGTGGACTGCGGTGCCTGTGAGCCGGTGTGCCCGGTCGAGGCGATCTTCTACGAGGACGACGTGCCGGACGAGTGGGCCGAGTACGTGAGCGCGAACATCGATTTCTTCAACGAGATCGGTTCGCCCGGCGGCGCCGCCAAGCAGGGGAAGATCGATTACGACCACCCCTTCATCAAGGCGCTTCCGCCCATGAACACCGAGCACTGACGGGACTGAGCGCATGAGTCGTCCGTCGCTCGCCTCGCGGCTGCCGGACTTCCCGTGGGACACCCTCGCGGACGCGAAGGCCAAGGCCGCGGCGCATCCGGGGGGCATCGTCGACCTGTCGGTGGGCACGCCCGTCGACCCGGTCGCCGAGCCGATCCGCCGGGCCCTGTACGAAGGTTCCGCGTTCCCCGGCTACCCGGCCACGATCGGCACCGTCGGGCTGCGGGAGGCTGCCGCGGCGGCGCTGAGCCGCAGGTACGGGACCGTCGACCTGCCGGAGAACGCGATCCTGCCCGTGATCGGGACCAAGGAGGCGATCGCGCAGCTGCCGACGCAGCTGGCGCTCGGCGCGGGCGACGTGGTCGTCATCCCGGAGGTCGCCTACCCCACCTACGAGGTGGGTGCCCTGCTGGCCGGGGCGCGGCCGGTGCGGGCCGACGGTACCGCCCAGCTCGGCCCGGAGCGGCCCGCGCTGGTGTTCGTGAACTCGCCGTCGAACCCGACCGGCAAGGTCCTGGGTGTCGACCACCTGCGCAAGGTGGTGCAGTGGGCGCGCGAGCGCGGCGCGATCGTCGCCTCCGACGAGTGCTACCTGGGCCTGGCCTGGGAGGCCGAGCCGGTCTCGATCCTCGATCCGCGGGTGTCCGACGGCGACCTCACCGGGCTCATCGCGATCCACTCGCTGTCGAAGACCTCGAACCTGGCCTCGTACCGCGCGGGATTCCTCGCGGGCGACCCGGCGCTCGTCGCCGACCTCGCGGCCGTGCGCAAGCACGCGGGCGCGATCCTGCCTTTCCCGGTGCAGGCCGCGATGACCTACGCGCTGTCGGTCGACGAGCACGAGGCGGAGCAGCGCGCCCGCTACGCCGCCCGCCGAGCGGTGCTGCTGGACGCGGTCCGCGGCGCGGGATTCACCGTGGACCACTCCGAGGCCGGCCTGTACCTGTGGTCGACCCGCGGCGAGCCGTGCCGCGACACCGTCGACTGGCTCGCCGAGCGCGGCATTCTGGCCGCGCCCGGTGAGTTCTACGGCCCGCAGGGCGCGCAGCACGTCCGCATCGCGATGACCGCGACCGACGAGCGGATCGCCGCCGCCGCCGAGCGCCTGGCCTGACGGGGCTCAGCCGTCCCGGAGGAGGGCGAGCAGGAGCGCGTCGAAGAGGTCGGGCGTCTCCAGCGACGGACTGTGTCCCGTGCTCGGGAGCACGTGCAGGTCGACGGTGCCGAGTGCGGCGGCGAGCCCCGCGCCCAGGACGCCGCCGTCGAAGACGTCCTCCGCACCCACCACGACGCACGCGGCCCCCTCGAACGCACCGGCGACCGCGGTGAGATCACGCCGCCCGGCCCGCCCGCGCAGGGCGGCGGCGGCACCGGAGGGCGGCGCCGCGGCGATCATGGCGCGCGCGGCGTCGCACACCGCGGGCCGCGTCGCGACCGTCGTCGGCCCGAGGACGGCCGGCAGGAACTCCTCCCCGTAGGCGACGGTGCCCTCGGCCTCCAGCCGGTCGGCGAGCGCGAGCCGTCCGACGCGGACGTCAGGGGTGTCGAGGCCGGCGAAGGTGTCGCTGAGCAGGAGGTGCGAGAGCCGCGGGCCGGCGCGGTCGGCGATCTCCAGCGCCACTTGCCCGCCCATCGAGTACCCGAGGGCCGCGAACCGGTCGACGTCGAGCGCGTCGAGCACGTCGAGGGCGGACTCGGCGTGGTGATGCAGCGGGATCTCGCCGCCGGCCCGTGCGGGCGCGCTGTCACCGAACCCGAGGAGGTCGACCGCGACGCCCCGGAATCCGGCGCCCGCGAGCGTCGCGAGCTGGGGCGCCCACATGTCCCGGGAGAGCAGGAAGCCGTGCAGCAGCAGCACCGTCGGGCCGTCGCCCGCCGTCGTGACGCCGACGGGTCCGTGCCGCGTCCCGAGGATCCGCTCAGCCACCGAACGCGACGTCCGACGGGTGGCCGGCGAGAGGAGTGACGTCCACGGTCATCCACTTGAACAGCGGAAGGCCCCAGAGGATCTCGTGCAGCCGCTCGTTGTCGGCGACGTCGAAGACGGAGATGTTGGAGTACTGGCCCACGATGCGCCAGATGTGCACCCACTCGCCGCCGCGTTGCAGCGCCTGGCTGTAGGCCTTCTCGGTCGCGATGGTCTCGGCGCGGACTGCCGGGTCCACGTCGTCGGGGATGGCGACGTCCATGCGCACCGCGTACAGCGCCATCAGCGGGTCTCCGGGTCGAGCACGAAGTCGTAGACCACGGTCTCGCCGTTGCCGTCCGCGGCGGGCTGCGGATCGAGCACCAGCTCGGGCTTGACGGCCGAGGCGATGTCGTCGTCGTTGTGCGCATCGCCGGGGAAGTAGAGCTGAGCGGTCAGCAGGTCCTTCCCGGGGGCGGACACTTTGAGGTGCAGGTGGGCGGGACGCCAGGCGTGCCAGCCGGCCGCGGAGATGAGCTTGCCGCAGGAGCCGTCGGTCGGGATCATGTACGGCGCCGGCCGGACGGTGTTGATCTCGAACCGGCCCTCGTCGTCGGCGATGACGGTGCCGCGCAGGTTCCACTCCGGGAGCCCCGGAGCGTACTGCGAGTAGAAGCCGTGCGCGTCGGCGTGCCAGATCTCGACCGCGGCGCCGGGCAGGGGCGCACCGTCGAGATCGCGGACCTGGCCCGTGAACAGCAGCGGCGTGCCCGCCTCGTCGTCGCGCTGCGGCAGAGTGCCCTTGCCGTTCTCGCTGACCACGGGCGCGTCGGGCACGTAGTACGGGCCCTCGATGGTCCCCTTGTTGCCCTTGTGGTGTGCATTGTTGACGTCCTCGACGACGTGCTCGATCCACACGTCCAGGAACAGTGGCCATTCCCCGTCCTGGCCGACCCCGATCATCCACGACTTGAGGGCGTCGTACTCGGGGTAGGTCACCTTGTGGCGCCGGATCACGTCGTGCACGGCGGTGAGCACCTCGGTCGCGAGCTGCGAGACGCGCTCCGGCGGGGTGCCGGCCGCGCCGCCCTGCTTGTTCATGAACGCGGCGGTGGCTCCGGCTCCGGAATCGGCGGCCTTGGCATCGAATTCGGTGGTGGTCATGATGTTCTCCTCGGGTGGGCTGATACTGCGGTTCGGCTGATCGGGGTGGTGCGGGGCGTGGACGGGGTCATCCGTCGAGCCGGTAGTGCGCGAGCTTGTCGGGGTCGACGGTGACCCCGATGCCCGGTCCGGCCGGGACGGCCAGCTCGCCGTCGACGATGCGCAGCGGCTCGGTGAGCAGGTCGTCGGCCATGTCCAGGAAGTTGGACAGCTCGCCGGCCCGGGCGCTGGTGGCGGCGTGGGCGGCGCCGAACGCAACGGTGCAGGCGGTGCCGAGCTGGCCGTCGATCTGGTTGCCCATCACGACCTCCACGCCGAGGCCGGTGGCGAGGTGCAGGATCTCCTGCGAGCCGGTGAATCCCGTGCGGGCGGTCTTGATGGAGACGGCGGTGGCGCCGCCGCCGAGCAACTCGCGGGTGACCTCCGCGGGGGTGGTGACGGATTCGTCGCCGACGAACGGGATGCGGCAGTTCGCCACCAGCCGCCGCCGGCCGAGCACGTCGTCGGCGGGGCAGAGTTCCTCGGCGAGGGTGAGGCCCGCGTCGGCGAGCATGTCGAGGGCGCGCAGCGACTCCGACGGCGTCCAGCCGCGGTTGCCGTCGATGTACAGCTCGGCCTTGTCGCCCAAGGTGTTCCGTAGGGCGCGGACCACGTCGACGTCGAGGTCGACGGGGCGGCGCCCGACCTTCACCTTGAACGTGGTGATGCCGTAGCGGTCCCGGATGGCGGAGGCCTCCTGTGCCATCGCGGCGGGGGCGTCGAAGCCGAGCATGTGGCACACCCGCATCCGGTCGGTGAAGCCGCCGAGGGCGCGACTGACGGACGTGCCCCACGCCTGCGCGAGCACGTCCCACACCGCCATGTCCACGGCCGCCTTCGCCGCGGGATTGCCGACGGTGCGGTGCATCCGGACGTGCAGGACCGAGCGCCGGTCCGCGTCGAGCCCGACGAGGTGCGGGGCGAAGATCCCGTCGATCACGGCGACGATCCCGGCCTGGGTCTCGCCGTAGGTGAAGGGCCGCGGCGGGGCGTCGGCGTGGCCGACGAGGCCGCCCGCGGTGCGTACTCGGACCAGCACGTGATCGGCGTGGCTGACCTCGCCGGAGGCGAATTTCAGCGGTTTGACGTAGGGGATCCGGTACGGGATCGCCTCGATGGCGGTGATGCGCAGGTCGGTCATGCCGCGGTCTCCCGATCGTCGGTGAGGTCGGTCCCGCCCAGTGCCTCGAGGACGCGGGCGAGCAGAGGCGAGTCGTCGGCGGCGCGCCACGCGAGGGCGAGCTCGACGCTCTCTGTGGCGGGCAGGTCGACGAAGTGCACGCCCGGGAGCTGGATGGAGCTTGCGGTGCGGGGGACCAGGGCGATCCCGAGCCCCGCCGCGACGAGCGCGAGCAGGGTGGAGGTCTGCGACACCTGGTGCGCGCGGCGCGGGGTGAAGCCCGCGGCGGCGCAGGTCCGGACCACGGCACCGTCGACGACGGAACCGGTGTCGGCCGGGTAGGTCACGAAGGCCTCGTCCTGGAGGTCGGCGACGGTGACCTCGGGGTCGCCGTCGAAGCGGTGCCCCTGGGGGAGGGCGAGGATCAGCGGCTCCGCGAAGAGGACGCGGTGCGCGATGCCCTCGACGGCGACGGGGGTGCGCAGGAGCGCCAGGTCGAGCCGGCCGTCGGTGAGGGCGGCGGCCTGCAGCGGCGTGAGCATCTCGGTGTCGATGGTGAGCTCGACGTCCGGGAGTGCCGCCTTCACGCGGCGCACCACCCGGGGGAGTACGCCGTACGAGGCGGAGCCGGTGACGCCGACGCGCAGGACGCCGCTCGCGCCCTGCCCGATCAGGCGGGCGCGGCCGACGGCGCCGTCGAGCTCGGCGAGGATGCGCCGGACCTCGCCGGCGAAGACCCGGCCGGCTTCGGTGAGCTCCACCTGCCGGGTGGTGCGTGCGAAGAGCGGGGTGCCGACGGAGTCCTCGAGCTGCCGGACGGTGCGCGACAGGGCCGGTCCGGCGATGTGCAGCCCGTCCGCGGCGCGGCCGAAGTGCTCGGTCTGCGCGACGGCGAGGAACTGGCGGAGGTGCCGCAGCTCCATGATGTCCTCCTGCCGATGTCGATGTGATCTGCATCTCACGGTAAGGGGATCGATTGGGAAAGACCAGGACCTATTTCAACCTGATTAGTGCCCAGGATGCGAGAAAGACACCCTGGTGGGTTGCTAGCGATATGCCCGGCGCGCGGAAGGCGTGCCGCGCGCGACGGTGATGGGGATCACAGCCAGCCAGCCGACCGGAGGTCCCCGATGACCGTCACCGACCCCTCGCCCACCCCGTCCGCGGACGTGCTCGACCGCGCGATCGACGAGCGCCCCGCGGACGGCGTCTACCGGGTGAACCGCAACATCTTCACCGACGAGGAGACCTTCGAACTGGAGATGAAATACATCTTCGAGGGCAACTGGGTGTACCTCGCGCACGAGAGTCAGGTGCCCGAGCCGGGCGACTACTACACCACGTACATCGGCCGGCAGCCCGTGGTGATCACGCGCGGCGCCGACGGCGAGCTGAACCTCCTCATCAACGCCTGCGCGCATCGCGGCGCCATGCTGTGCCGCAAGAAGACCGACAACCGCAAGACCCTGACCTGCCCGTTCCACGGCTGGACCTTCCGCAACGACGGCAGGCTGCTCAAAGTCAAGGACCCCGACGGTGCCGGCTACCCCGCCCAGTTCGACCAGGAGGGCAGCCACGATCTGACGAAGGTGGCGAAGTTCGGGAACTACCGAGGCTTCCTGTTCGGCTCGCTGAACCCGGACGTGCTCTCGTTGGAGGATCACCTCGGCGACACCACGACGATCATCGACATGCTGGTGGATCAGTCGCCCGACGGGCTCGAGGTGCTCCGCGGCGCGTCCACCTACACCTATGACGGCAACTGGAAGGTGCAGGCGGAGAACGGCGCCGACGGCTACCACGTGACCGCGACCCACTGGAACTACGCGGCCACCACCAGCCGCCGCAACACGGGCGACTCGGGCAACACCACCAAGACCCTGGACGCCGGGCAGTGGGGCAAATCGGGCGGCGGCTACTGGTCGTACCCGAACGGGCATCTGTGCCTGTGGACCTGGGCCGGCAACCCGCAGGACCGCCCGCTCTGGGACCGGATGGACTCCCTCAAGAAGCAGTTCGGGGAGGCCAAGGGCGACTTCATGGTCCGCGGCTCCCGCAACCTGTGCCTGTATCCGAACGTGTACCTGATGGACCAGTTCTCCACGCAGATCCGGCACTTCCGCCCCATCAGCGTGGACAAGACCGAGGTCACCATCTACTGCATCGCCCCGAAGGGGGAGTCGAAGGAGAACCGCTCCTGGCGGATCCGCCAGTACGAGGACTTCTTCAACGCCTCGGGCATGGCGACGCCGGACGACCTCGAGGAGTTCCGCAGCTGCCAGAAGACCTTCCTCGCGACCGCGTCCCAGTGGAACGACATGAGCCGCGGCGCGGAGCACTGGCTCACCGGACCGGACGAGGTGGCGAACGTGCTCGGCATGACCGGGGTCGTCTCCTCGGGCGTGAAGAACGAGGACGAGGGCCTGTATCCCGTGCAGCACAAGTACTGGCAGGAAGCCCTCCAGACCGGCCTCGCCGCCGACGCCGCGAAGGGGATCGTGCGATGAGCGCCCCGACCGTCCCGACCGTCCCGACCGCCCCGTCGACCTCCGCCGCCGTGACCGGATCGCGCGCCGTCGACCAGCACGTCATCGAGCAGTTCCTGTACCGCGAGGCGCGCCACCTCGACGACCGCGAGTTCGAGAAGTGGCTCGACTGTTACGCCGACGACTGCGAGTTCTGGATGCCCGCCTGGGCGGACGACGACAGGCTCACAGAGGACCCGCAGACCGAGATCTCGCTGGTGTACTACCCGGACAAGGGCGGCCTCACGGACCGCGTCTTCCGGATCCGCACCGAGCGCTCCTCCGCCACCTCGCTGCCGGAGCCGCGCACCAGCCACAACATCACCAACGTCGAGGTGATCGAGCGCCGCGGCGACCTGGTGGACGTCCGGTTCAACTGGCACACCATGTACTTCCGGTACGACACCGTCGACCCGTACTACGGCACCACCCTGGCGACGCTCGACTTCTCGGGGGAGCAACCGCTGTTCCGCCGGAAGACGGTGGTGCTCAAGAACGATTACATCCACCACGTCGTCGACATCTACCACGTCTGAACGGGCGGAAGGGATCTCATCATGGCGCATCAGGTGGCACTGGCCTTCGAGGACGGGGTGACCCGGTTCATCTCGGTCGACCCGGGCCAGACGGTGGCGGACGCCTCGTACCGACAGCGGATCAACATCCCGCTCGACTGCCGCGACGGGGCCTGCGGAACGTGCAAGGCCCGCTGCGAATCCGGGAGCTACGACGGCGGGACCTATGTCGAGGACGCGCTCACCGCCGCCGAGGCGGAGCAGGGCTACTGCCTGCCGTGCTCCATGTCGCCGACCTCGGACCTGGTGCTGCAGATCGCCAGCACCTCGGCGGTGGCGAAGACGCAGGTGGGCGAGTTCGCCGCGACGGTGACCGGCCTGGATCGCCTCACCCCGAGCACCGTCGGGCTGCGGCTGCGCGCCGACGAGCGGGACCGCCTGGCCTTTCTACCCGGGCAGTACGTCAACATCGCCGTCCCCGGATCGGGGGTCGACGGTGCGCCCGACGCCGAGCGGTCCTACTCCTTCGCCTCGCACCCCGACGACGAGGGACTGGAGTTCCTGGTCAAGCTCATCCCCGGCGGCGGCGCGATGTCGGACTGGCTCACCGGCCGGGCGGCCGTCGGCGACCGGGTGACCTTCCGGGGGCCGCTCGGCTCGTTCTTCCTCCGCGAGGCCGATCGCCCGGCTCTGTTGGTCGCCGGCGGCACGGGGCTCGCCCCGATGCTGTCGATGCTGCGGTCCATGCGCACCCGCGACCCGGGGCGCACCGTCCAACTGCTCTACGGTGTCTCGCAGGACCGGGATGTCACGCAGCTCGACGTGCTGGCCCAGCTCCGGGAGGACCTGTCCGCCTTCGATTTCGAGCACTGCGTCTCCGCCGCCGACAGCACCGCCGCGCATCGCGGGCACGTGACCGACATCCTCCGTACCGCGCACCTGCACGGCGGTGATGTCGCCGTGTACCTGTGCGGTCCGCCGCCCATGATCGAGGGTTTCCGCGCGGAACTGGACCGCCTCGGCATCACGCCGACGGGGTTCTACTACGAGAAGTTCCTGCCCGCCGTCGCCGCGGCACCCGCACCCGTCGCGGAGGCTCCCGCCGCCGAAGTGCCTGCCCCCGCACCCCCGCCCGCCGCGCCGGTCCGCGAGGAGGTCGTCGTCTCGGCACCGACCTCGGGCGTGCTGTCCTTCGACGGCCTGCTCGTCGACGCCGGGGGCTCCCTCGTGGAGAACCCGGACGCTCGCGGTCTCGCCGGACAACCGCTGCTGGCCGCACGCGACCTGCAGCCGGTCACGGCGCCGCCCGAGCGCGATGTCGCGGACGGCTACGAGATCGGCGAGGAGCACCCCGACATCCGTAAGTCGGACGCCGTGTTCGAGGCCCGCAAGGCGTTGGAGCTGGGCGCGCTGGAACTGATCCTGGGGCGGCTGAGCTCGCCCCAGCTCGCCGGTTACCGTCTGCTCGCGGAGGCGACGGTGCCCTACCTCGACGGCGACCGGCTCACCGACTCCGCCGGCTACACCGAGGCCAACGCCGCCTTCCACGACTACCTGTTCACCCTCACCGGCAACGAGCACCTCCTCGCCGCGTACCAGCGCCTCGGCGTCCGCAACCACATGGACGCGACCCTGCGCAGCGCGACGTGGATCCACCCGCGGTGCGCGCAGGACCACCTCGACATCGTCGAGGCGATCGCCGCCGGCGACAGGGAGACGGCGCGGACCCTGGTCGCCGACCATGCCGAGCGGTCCATGGAGACCACCCGCCGAGCGATGCACGAGCAGGAGGTGGCCCGCACGCCGGCGTTCGTGCATCCCGGCCGGTTCGCCGGGAAGGTCGTCGTGGTGACGGGGGCCGCGCAGGGGATCGGCGAGCGCGTCGCCCGCCGGGTGCACGCGGAGGGCGGTGCGGTGCTGCTCGTCGACCGCTCCGACCTGGTCAGGGAGCTCGCGGACGAGCTCACGCGGCACGGGGCGGAGGCGCTCGCCGCCGTGGCCGACCTCGAATCGCTCACCGGCGCACAGGACGTCGCCGCGCAGGCGCTCGAGCGCTTCGGCCGGATCGACGTGCTGGTCAACAACGTGGGCGGGGCGATGTGGTTCAAGCCCTTCACCGAGTTCACCGAGGCCCAGATCGGCGCGGAGGTCACCCGCTCGTTGCTGACCACGCTGTTCTCCTGCCGCGCCGTGCTGCCGTCGATGCAGCGCCGCGGGCACGGCGTCATCGTCAACGTCTCGTCCGTCGCGACCCGAGGCGTGCACCGCGTGCCCTACTCGGCGGCGAAGGGCGGCGTCAACGCCCTCACCGCCTCACTCGCGATGGAGTACGCCGACAGCGGGATCCGCGTGGTGGCGTCCGCGCCCGGCGGCACGGAGGCGCCGCCGCGGCGCATCCCGCGGGGCGGCGACGTCCCCGAGACCGATGCCGAGCGGGCCTGGTTCCAGGCGCACATCGACCAGACGCTGGAGTCGAGCCTGATGCACCGGTACGGGACGCTCGACGAGCAGGCCGCCGTGATCTGCTTCCTCGCCAGCGACGAGGCCGGCTACCTCACCGGCTCGGTGCTCCCCGTCGGCGGCGGGGATCTCGGCTGAACCGCCGCCTCGCGGCCCCGCCGCCCGCCTATCGTGGGGCGATGGACCCCTGGTCGGTGCGGCGGATCCGCGGAGCCCGGTTGGCCGTGGTCGGCGACCCGTCCGGCCGCGGCGCGCGGGCGCTCGCGACGCTGGCGCACCCGGGCGCACCCATCGTGCAGGCGCTCGGCGGGCTCGGAACGAACGACGGTGCCCGGGTACGGGAGGCGCTCGCCGCCGGCACCGTCGTGGTCGCCGACGCGCAGCGGCTCGCGCCTGCCGATCTCGGCGAGCTCGCCGCCGCGGCGCAGCGCGGGACCCGGGTCGTCCTGGCCCGGGCGACCTCTGAGCGGCCCGTCGCCGACCTCTGGACGGATGACGCCCGCGCTCTCGGCGCCGACGTCCACCTCGCGCTGGACGTCCTCACCGCGGACGAGGTCGGCGTGCTCGCCCGCAGCCTCGGGCTCGAGCTCTCCGGCGCCACCGCGGCGCGCCTGCATCGTCGGACCGGAGGCGCGATCGCGGCGACGCTGGCCGCGCTCGACGAGGCCGCGCGGTCCGGCGGGCACCTTCCGGACGCGGTGCCCGCCGGCGAGCGGCAGCGGGTGGCCGCGGCATTGGCCGAGGTCGGCGAGCCCGCGGCGAGCATCGCGCTCGCGACGGCGGTCCTCGGCGGCGGTGTTCCGGCGGATCTCACCGCCGTGGCCGGCGCCGAGGTGACCGCAGAGGTACTCGACGCGCTCGCGGCCCGTGGTCTGGTGACCGCCCGCCGCGACCGGGACGGGGTGCGGCTCCTGCCGCCGGCCCCGATCGTCGCCCTCGCGATCGAGGAGGCCTCCTCGTGGGCCGATCGGGCACGCCTGCACACCGCGGCGGCCGACGTGGTCGATCCGCATCGCGCCCTCCGTCACCGCGCGGCGGCGGCGCTGGGGACCGACGCCGCGCTCGCGTCGGCCCTGGCGGACGACGGCTCGGCCCTGGCGGCCCGCGGCGAATGGTCCTCGGCCGCCACCGCGTTCGCCGCCGCCACGGGCGTCGCGGCCGACACCGAGACAGCCCGCGGGCTGCGGATCGCGGCCGTCGACGCCTATGTCAGCGCGGGCGACCTCGATGCTGCCCGCGAGCTGGTGCCCGCCATCGAGGCGCTCCCGGCCAGCCCCGAACGGGACTCGGTGCTGGGCTACGTCGCGATCCAATCGGGACGGCCGGCGGAGGCGCAGGATCGGCTGGAGCGGGCCTGGAACGTGGTGAACCCGCGGCTCAGCCCGCTGACCGCCGCGCGGATCGCGCACCGGCGGGGCCTGGACGCGCTGGTGCGCTGGGACGGTCCCGCGCTCATCGCCTGGGCGGACAGGGCGATCGAACTCGGCGGGAATGCACCGCCCGCCATCGAATCCAGGGCGTTCCGCGGGCTCGGAGCCGCCGCAGCAGGCGACCTCGTCGGCGCTGTCCGCGCCGTGGACGCGGGGCTCGCCGAGACGGGGCTACCGGTGGCCGTGTCCCAACGGCTCATGCTCGGCGTGGGTTGGATCCAGTACGGGCTCGGCGATCTCGACCGGGCTCGGACCGCGCTCACCGCCGCCCGCGAGGCCGTCGGGGGCGCTCACCGGGTCTCGCTGTGGGCCCTCGGCTGGCTGGCGCGGGTGCAGTTCGAGATCGGCGACTGGGACGCCGCACTGGAGAGTGCTCGCGAGGCGGTGGAGCTCGGCGACGGCACCGGGATCGTGCTCTGCTCCCCACTCGCGCACTGGACCGCGGCGGAGGTCCTCGCGCTCCGACGCGACTCCGACGGCGCGGATCGGCACGCCGCCGCTGCGCGTGTCGCCCCGACCGGCTATCTCACGCAACGGATCCCGGCCGCGCTGGCGCAGGCCGCAGCGGCGACCGGTGGTCCGCGGGCGGTGCTCGCGGCGGTGCAGCCCCTCCTTGCGGATCCCGCCGCGCGGGCGGTGGGGCCGGACTTCTGGCCGTGGCACTCCGTCGCGGCCCGTGCGCTCGTGGACGCGGGGCGGAGCGACGAAGCGGTCGTCCTGCTCGACGGTGCGCCCGCCCCGCAGAGTGCGCCCGCCCGGATCCGGATGGCCGCCGCTCGGGCGGCCGCGCAGCCGGATGCGGAGGCCGCGGCGAGAACCCTGCGGGCCTGCCTGGAGGACGCCGAGCCCTTTCCCGTGGCGACGGCTCGCCTGCACCTGGACTTGGGGATGCTGTTGCGGCGCAGCGGCCATCGCCGCGACGCCGCGCACCATCTCGGCGAGGCGGCCTCAGCCTTCGAGTCGTTGGGCGCGTTGGCCGCTCTGCGGACGATCGACCGGGAGCGCGGCACCACGGGCGGCCCGACGGACGCGGATGTGGGGGTCCTGACGCCGCACGAACTCAACGTCGCCCGCCTCGTGGTGGCCGGCGGCACCAATCGGCGAGTGGCGGAACAGCTCTACCTGTCACCGAAGACGGTGCAGTTCCACCTCACCCGGATCTTCGCCAAGCTCGGCGTGACGACGCGCGGCGAGCTCGCCGCGCGGTACGGCGGCGAGCTCGCGGCGGAGTCGGACGGGGTGTCTCAGCGGTAGATCGTCTGCAGGTTCGTGTACGCGGCGAGGCCCTCGGGGCCCAGCTCCCGCCCCATGCCGCTCGACTTCACGCCGCCGAACGGCGCGACGGGATCGGGGATGTACCGGTTCACGCCGATCGTGCCGGTCTGCACCCGCCGGGCGACCGCCGCGCCACGGTCCGGGTCGGAGGTCCAGACGGTGCCGCCCAGGCCGTACTCGGACGAGTTGGCGAGCGCGATCGCGTCGTCCACGTCGTCGTAGGCGATGACCGAGAGCACCGGACCGAAGATCTCCTCGTGCGAGGTCACCGCCACGTTCTCGGAGTCCGCGAAGACGGTCGGCTCGACGAACCAGCCGCGGTCGCGTCCGGGGCGCCCGCCCCCGACGGTGAGCCGCGCACCGTCGGCGATGCCCCGCGCGATGTAGCCCTCGACGCGCTCGCGCTGGTTGCGGGTGGCGAGCGGACCGATCTGCGTGCTCTCGTCGGCGGCGTCGCCGACCTGCAGCGACTGCGCGAACGCGGTGAAGGTGTCGACCACCTCGGTGTACCGCGAGCGTGGCGCGAGGACCCGGGTGCCGAGGAAGCAGGTCTGCCCGTTGTTGAGCATGGTCGAGGTGAACAGGCCCTCGCCGATGGTGCCGAGATCGAGTTCGGCGTCGTCGAGCACGATCGCCGCGGACTTGCCGCCCAGTTCCAGCGTGACGGGACGCAGCAGGCGGCCGCAGGTCTCGGCGATCGATCGGCCGGCGGCGGTCGAGCCGGTGAAGGCGACCTTGTCGATGCCGGGATGGGACACCAGGTACGCACCGACCTCCCGGCCGGCGGGCACGATGTTGAGTACGCCCGCGGGCAGTCCGGCGGCGACGGCTGCCTCGGCCAGGAGGAAGGCGTCGAGCACCGTCTCCGGCGAGGGCTTCATCACCATCGTGCAGCCCGCGGCGAGGGCGGGGGCGAGCTTGAACATCGCGAGCGCCTGCGGGAAGTTCCACGGCACGATCGCGGCGACGACGCCGATCGGGGAGCGGCGTACCTCCACGGTCCCGCCGAACACGCCCTCGCGCAGGTCCTGTGCCGCCGGCTGCCGGATCAGGCCGGCGTAGTAGCGCAGCAGGAGCGCCGGGTAGGCGCCCTCGAGCTGGGTGGCGACGGCGATCGGCATGCCGTTCTGCAGGCTCACCCGGGACGCGAACTCCGCGGAGCGGGCCTCGATCTCGTCGGCGAAGCGCTCCATCGCGGCGGCACGACGGTCGGGCTCCCAAGTGGCCCAGCCGTCCGGTGCGGCGAAGGCGGCCCGTGCCGCGGCCACGGCCCGGTCGACGTCGGCCTCCGCGGCCTCGGGGACGGAGCCCAGTGGCTCCTCGGTGCTCGCGTTGATCGGCACGATGGTGCGCGCGGTGCTGGGAATGATCCACTCGCCGCCCACGTACAGGCGGTCGTAGGCGGTGGTGGCGGTGCTGGTGGTCATGGCGATCCCTTCATCGGACGTGATGACCATCACGGTAGGAACCGCCGGGCGGGACGGACTGTTCAAAAGTTGGACACTTCTCGTCGCGGCGGCCCGGCGGCCCGGCGGTTCCGTGGCCCGCTGCTCAGCCGATCCGCAGGCTCCGCAACCGGGAGTAGAGCGTGGTGCGGCTGATGCCGAGCGCGGCGGCGGCTCGCGCCTTGTTCCCGCCCGCCGCATGCAGGGCCGCGACGATGGCGTCGTGCTCGGCGCGCTCGAGCGGGCCCAGATCGCGCCGCTGCGGGCTCACTCGGTAGCGCTCCGGGAGGTCGCTCACGGTCAGATCGCCCGCGGACCGGGACCGCAGCGTCGAGCTGAGCACGGAGCGCAACTCGTGCAGCTCGCCCGGCCAGTCCTGCGCGGCGAGCGCCGCCAGCGCGGACGGGGTCAACCGGACCCGGTCCCCGCCGGGCAGCCGGCGGAGCATGCCGGTCGCGAGATCGGCGAGCTCCGTGCGGCGGTCGGCGAGCGGCAGCAGGTCCACGTGCCGCGCGCACGCCGCGGCGAGCGCCGCCGCGGCGCCCTCCAGGACCGACGCCACGGGCCCGGTCAGCACCAGTCCGGCGGGCCGGTCGACGACGCCGAGCAGTCGGGTCGCGCAGTCGGTGGGCAGTCTGTCGATGTCCTCGACGAGGAGCGGCCGGGCGGGGTCGGCGAGCGCGAGTGCGCGCAGCCACGCCTGCGGGTCGGTCGCCGCGGCGGCACCGTCGAACTCGGTGACCGGCGCGGACAGTGCCGTCCGGGCCGCCGTGGTCCGGCCCGTGCCGGGTCCGCCGCCGATGTACACCGGTCCGGTCCCGGCGGTCCCCTCAGCACGGGACGGCACGTCGATCCGCCGGAACTCGTAGACGGTGCCATCCGCGCCATCGCCGACGCGGCGCGCCAGGACGGACACCTCCGACCCCGACTGCAGGGTGAGGCGAACGGGCCCGGCTCCGGCGGTCAGCTGCGCGAGGAGGTGGTGATCCGCGGGCGCCACGAGGTCGGCCGCGGCGGAGTTCGACAGCACCAGGTCGCCCGCGAGGGCGAGGACCGCACGGTCGTGCCCCGTCGTGGCCAGGGTGAAGGCCTCGAACACCCGCCGACGGCTGCGCGGCGAGTCGGCCAGGGCGCGCTCCTCGATGTCGCGGACCGCGCGCTGCACCAGGGCGGCGAGCAACGGGGAGTCGTCGGCGGTCCGGCAGGTGATGTCGACGACGCCGAGCAGCCTGCGGGTGATCGGGTGGAAGATCGGGTGGCCGTAGCAGCTCAGGTGCTTGAACCGGTCGAGGTAGTGCTCCTCCCCGCGCACCGCGACCCCGCTACGCAGTTCGTGCGCGGTGGCGATCGAATTGGTCCCGGTCGTCTCCTCGAGGAACACCCCACCGAAAACGGCTCCGAGCCCGTCGAACTCGCGGTGCAGGGGCCGTGCGCGCGCCTGGATGTCCACCACGCGCGAGTCGCGGTCGGAGAGGATCACGCCGTACGGGGCGTCGCCGATCCGCTCTGTCAGGTCGGTGAGGACCGGTGCCGCCGCGCGGAGCAGTGCGGACCTGCGGTCGACGGCCTGTTCGTCGACCGGGACGGCGGTGTTCGCCGGCGCGAGTCCTGACATCCGGGACCTGCGCCACGACAGTTCGATCTCCGGGCGCACCTGCTCAGGATAACGACGGCGGCGTGGTCACCGCGCCGTTCTCGCCTCTTCTGCACGTTCCCTGATTCGGTGATACGCTATCGCAAAGCATATCGAGGTTCGGTTGTGGTCGGGAGGTGAAGATGGGATTCACGCGAATACGGTTCACCGTGGTGTCGGCGCTGTGCCTCGCCGTCGTGCTGTGCGGCGTGGGGCTGTGGGTCGTAGAATCGCGCCTGGTCTCGAAGGATTCGGACTGCGGCGGCGCGGGCTCGCCCCGCGCGGTGCCCGGCGTGCTCGTCACGGTCGACGATCGCGCCACGCTCGGTGTCCTCGACACCATGCTGTCGCGACTGGGCTGCGGAGCGCCTGCCCCGGCGCGCGTCTCCGTGAAATAGTATTCACTGAGGACGGGCGAAGAACGGCGGCCGACGAGCGTCGGCCGCCGCTCTCGCTGTCGAGCGTCAGTTCTTGTGCAGGGCGGCGTTGAGTTCCACGCCCTCGCTCTTCCACGGCACGACCTCGACGGCGCCGGTCACGGAATTGCGGCGGAACAGCAGGTTGCTCCGGCCGGCCAGCTCGCGGGCCTTGACCTGGGTGCCGTCGGGGCCGGTGACCTTGGTGCCGGCGGTCAGGTAGAGGCCAGCCTCGAGCACGCAGTCGTCGCCGAGCGGGATGCCCAGCCCCGAGTTCGCGCCCAGCAGGCACCGCTCGCCGAGCGCGATGATCTCTTTGCCGCCGCCCGACAGGGTGCCCATGGTCGACGCGCCGCCGCCCACGTCCGAGTGGTCGCCGATGACGACGCCCGCGGAGATGCGGCCCTCGACCATCGCGGTGCCGAGCGTGCCGGCGTTGAAGTTCACGAAACCCTCGTGCATCACGGTGGTGCCCTCGGCGAGGTGCGCGCCCAGGCGCACGCGGTCCGCGTCGCCGATCCGGACGCCGGTGGGCAGCACGTAGTCGACCATGCGCGGGAACTTGTCCAGGGAGAGCACGGTGACGGTGCCCCGCTTGCGCAGCGCCGCGCGGACCACCTCGAAGCCGGCGGGGGAGCAGGGCCCGAAGTTGGTCCACACCACGTTCGCGAGCAGGCCGAACTGGCCGTCCAGGCTCAGGCCGTGCGGCTGCACCAGGCGGTGGCTCAGCAGATGCAGGCGCAGGTACACGTCGTGCGCGTCGACGGGCGCGGCCGCGAGGTCGGCGATCGTGGTCTCCACGACGACGGTGCGCACCTTGCGGTCCGCGTCCGGGCCCGCGAGGGCGGTCAGCTCGGCGGGCACGCCGGCCGGGTCCTGGACCGACCCGACGGTGCCGCCACCGTCCGTCAGCGCCGGCGCGGGGTACCAGGTGTCGAGCACCGTCCCGTCGTCGGTGAGGGTGGCCAGTCCGTACGCCTTCGCTCCACGATTCGTCACGTCGACAAGGGTACCGTCGGCCGGTTCCGCCGAGTGAACAGGAACAGTGCCAGCAGGAGTGCGCCCTCGATCACGTGCACCCAGCTGCCGAAGACGTCGACGCCGAGCGCGTCCCGAACCTCGTCACCGACCGGGAGCATCGAGACTCCCCAGAACGCGTAGTAGAGACCGCCGAAGATCGCGTAGAGACGTGCATGAGTCGCGTCCATCACCAGGATCAGCCCGACGGCCCCGCTGATGAGGTGCATCAGCGCGTGGACCGCATTGACCGTGACCGGGATGAATCCGAACACCGTGACGGTGCAGGTCTGCAGCGGGGAGAACAGCATCTGTGGGCACAGGAGGTAGGCGCCGGGGCCGTTCGACGTGAGCCAGGCCGCGAGGAGGAAGACGCCGAACTGGAGCGGGGACGCGGTGATCCGGGTGACGTAGTCGATCGCGAGCGCGCGGACCCTCGCGAGGCCGTCATCGTCTGTGTCGTTGCTCATCGCATCTTCCTATGACAGTCGTTATAGAACGGGTCGGACGCTACGCTATGACAAGCGTCATAACAACCCGTGACGAGATCAGGAGGTCGACGATGCCCCGCTCAGGATCGGATGCGCGTGCCAAGCTCGTCATCGGCGCTGCGGACATGCTCCGCCGTCGCGGGTTCGCCGCGGCCTCGGTGCGGGAGGTGGCGAAGCGATCGGGTGCACCGCTCGGCTCGACCTACCACTACTTCCCCGAGGGCAAGGCGGAACTCGCCGCGGAGGCGGTGCGCCTCGCCGACCGGATCACGGTGCAGATGCTCACGGACAGCCTTGCGGAGGGGCCGGTGCGAGGGCTGGCCGCGTTCGTGGATACGTGGCGGATGATCCTGGTGGACAGTGACTTCGAGGCGGGATGTCCGGTCGTCGCGGTGGCCGTCGACGCGTCGCCGGATGCGGCCGCTCCGCGCGCCGCGGCGGCGACGGCGTTCGAAGGGTGGGCAGGCCGGATCGCCGACGCTCTGGCCGACGCGGGTGTGGCGGCGACCGAGGCCCGCACCCTCGCCGCACTCATCGTCACCTCCGTGGAAGGGGCGGTGGTCGTGTGCCGGGCCACACGCTCGACGGCGACGCTCGACGACGTCGGCGTGGCGCTCGACCGGGTGGTGGCGGCCGCGCTCCGCGACAGCCCGAACGAGTGATTCTGGACGGTACTCGACTAGGAGTCGTAGGGCGGGCTCGGTTGCGGCACCGGGTGGTCGCTCACTAGACGCACGATCGGCCGGTAGTGGCGGGCACGGGTCGCGGTTCCGGGAACGAGCCGGACCACCGCCGTCACCCAACCGCCGTCCGGCGGCAGCGCAGGGGTTCCTGCGACCTCGATGTCGATCGGACGCGCGTCCGCGACGCAGCACCAGATCATGACCCGCGCGAGGAAGGGGCGCCCGTCGATGTGGGTGACGTAGGCCGTCATCGACACGTCCCGGTCGAGGGTTCCCGCCGTGTCCGACACGGCGCGGTTCTGGAAGTCGTTGAGAGCGATGTGCGGGGCGACTCCCGGAGGCAGCGGCGGATAGGCGCGCCCGGACTCGTCGGTCGTCGCAGCCACGACGACGGTGCGCTGCGCGGCCCCGGGATCGAGGGCCGGCGGCGCGCAGAACAGCAGGAGCAGTACCGGCACGAGCAGGACCCATCCGACGCGGCCGGAACCGTGCGCGTGCCCGTGAGCGTCGTCGTGGGGACGGTGCGCGACGGGCGTGAGCGTGCCGGCGAACCCGATGTCGTCCTCGAAGTCCTCGTCCGCACGCGCCTCGCCGATGTCGGCCGCCATCCCGCTGACGGCGAGGACCACGATCACCACGGCCGAGGCCGCCAGGAACCAGAACATCACCGGTCGCACGTAGTTGAGATAGGTACCGGTCGCGGTAGCGATCGCGACGGCGCTGCCGAACAGCAGCAGGAGTAGGTTCCGGGCGGGTCGGTTCATCTCACCGCCACCCGACGAACAGCGCGCCCGCTGCGGTGCCGCACCCGACGGCGACGACGAGACACAGGGGCGCGAACCGGGCGACGAACCGCCGGCCGAAGACGCCGGTCTGCATCGCCATGAGCTTCAGATCGACGGCGGGCCCGACGACGAGGAAGACCAGGCGCGGGAGCAGCGGCAGCGCGTTGAGCGACGCCGCGACGAAGGCGTCGGCCTCGCTGCACAGCGCCATGATCACGGCCAGAGCCGCCATGACCCCGATCGTGAGCACCATGTTCCCGGAGAGGTGGTCGATCCACGACGCGGGCACCAGCACGTGCAGCGCCGCCGCGAGCGCCGCACCCGCCGCGAGGTAGGCGGCCGACTCCACGAGGTCGTGCCGGGCCGTCTCGCCCGCGAGGGCCAGTTTCCCGCGCACGCCCGCAGGAAGCGCCCCGGCCAACGCGGCGTCCGGGGGCCGCCGGATCCACTCCGGCCTGCCGACCAGGAGCCAGAACCAGCCCACGATCAGCGCGGTCGTCAGCGATCCGGCGAGCCGCGCGGCGGCCATGATCGGCGCCTGCGGGAAGGCGACCGCCGTGGCGATGATCACCACGGGGTTCACGGCCGGGGCGGCGAGCAGGAAGGTGAGGGCGACCCCGTCGGGCACTCCGCGGTCGCGCAGCCGCCCCGCGACCGGGACCGCGGAGCACTCGCACCCGGGCAGCGCCGCGCTCGAGACCCCGGCGACCACGACGGCTGCGGCGCGTCGCCGCGGCAGCACCCGCCGCAGGGCGTCGGCCGAGACGAAACCGGCGATGGCGCCGCTCACCAGCACGCCGAGGACGAGGAACGGCGTGGCCTGGACGAAGATCCCGACGAACACCGTCGCCGCTGTGCGCAGTTCGGGGCGGGCGTCGATCCCCGCCGCGAGCGGTCGGGCCGCCACGATCGTCGCGCACACGACCACGACGAGCACCGTCACCGCGGGGAACGAACGCTTCGCGAGGAGTTCGGGCACGCGTCCAGTGTGCCGCGCGGGCGCCCGACGTGCCGATAGCCTGGGGGTGTGACTCTGGACATCGCATCGGACCCGATCGACCTCACCGCCGCGCTGGTGGACATCCCCAGCGTGAGCCACGACGAGGAGCGCATCGCGAACGAGGTGGAGGCGGCGCTGCGCGACCTCGGCCGGTTCGAGGTGCTCCGGGTGGGCAACAACGTGCTCGCGCGGACGAATCGTGGACTGCCGCAACGCGTGATGCTCGCCGGCCACGTCGACACGGTGCCGATCGCCGACAACGTGCCCAGCCGCCGCGAGGGCGGGATCCTGCACGGGTGCGGCACCGTCGACATGAAGAGCGGCGACGCGGTCTTCCTGCACCTGGCCGCCACGATGGCCGAGCCCGCCTACGACCTGACCCTCATCTTCTACGAGTGCGAGGAGATCGCCTCGCAGTTCAACGGACTCGGCCGGATCGAGCGCGAGCTCCCGGACTGGCTGGCCGCCGACGTCGCGATCCTCGGGGAGCCCTCCGGCGGGCTCATCGAGGCGGGCTGCCAGGGGACGATCCGCGTGCGGATCACCGCGAGCGGCGTGCGCGCGCACAGCGCCCGGTCGTGGCTGGGCGACAACGCGATCCACAAGCTCGGCCCGGTGCTGACCGCGCTCCAGGCGTACGAGGCGCGCACCGTCGACATCGACGGCTGCGAGTACCGCGAGGGCCTCTCCGCGGTCAAGATCGAGGGCGGCGTGGCCGGGAACGTGGTGCCCGACGAGGCCTTCATGGACGTCAACTTCCGGTTCGCGCCGGACCGCACCGTCGACGATGCGGTCGCGCACGTCCGCGAGGTCCTCGCCGGCCCGCTGGCCGACGGTGCCCTCGCCTTCGAGGTGACCGACGCGGCGCCCGGCGCGCTCCCGGGCCTGGGGGCGCCCGCTGCGGCGAAGCTCGTGGAGGCCGCCGGTGGCCGGTTCCGCGCCAAGTACGGGTGGACCGACGTCTCGCGGTTCGCGGCCCTGGGTATCCCCGCGGTGAATTTCGGCCCCGGCGACCCGAATTACGCCCACAAGCGCGACGAACAGGTCGAGACGGCGCAGATCACCGAGGTGGCCGCCGTGCTGCGGGCCTTCCTCGCCGGATAGCGTGTGCGTCATGGCAGCGGATAAGAACCCTCAGGATCTCTACCTGCGCTACCGCGGGCCCGTGCGCGTGCAGGGCGCGGCGGCCGGGGAGTCGTCGACCACCGACCAGCGGCTGCTCGCGAACGCGGACGATGCGGACTGGCTGCACCGCGACCCGTGGCGCGTCATGCGGATCCAGGCGGAGTTCGTCGAGGGCTTCGGTGCCCTCGCCGAGCTGCCGCCGGCGGTCACCGTGTTCGGTTCCGCTCGGATCAAAGAGGATTCGCCCGAGTACGCCACCGGGCGCGAGCTCGGTGCGGGCCTCGTGCGTGCGGGCTACGCGGTGATCACGGGCGGTGGCCCGGGCGCGATGGAGGCCGCGAACCGCGGCGCGAAGGACGCCGACGGGCTGTCGGTGGGCCTCGGGATCGAGTTGCCCTTCGAGCAGGGCCTCAACGACTGGGTCGATCTCGGCATCAACTTCCGCTACTTCTTCGTGCGCAAGACGATGTTCGTCAAGTACGCGCAGGCCTTCGTCTGCCTACCCGGCGGTTTCGGCACGCTCGACGAGCTGTTCGAGGCGCTGACGCTGGTGCAGACGCGCAAGGTGACCCGCTTCCCGATCGTGCTGCTCGGCTCCGCGTACTGGGGCGGGCTGGTGGATTGGATCCGCGGCACGCTCACCGAACAGGGAATGGTCTCGCCCGGCGACGCCGACCTGATCACGGTCACCGACTCGGTGGACGACGCGATCAAGATCATCGCGGACGCCGATGCCGCTCGCGAGATCGATCCGAGCGCGGTGGACCCGTCGTGACGGCGATCGCGGTGTTCTGCGCGTCTCGGCCCGTGCCCGAGGAGTACATCGCTCTCGCCACCGAGGTGGGCAGGGGCATCGCGGCGGGCGGCGACACCCTCGTCTGGGGCGGCGGCCACGTCTCCATGATGGGTGCGGTCGCGCAGGCCGCTCGTGACGGCGGTGCCCACACCCTGGGCGTGATCCCGCGGGCACTGGTCGACCGCGAGGTCGCGGACCACGGCGCCGACGAGCTCCTCGTGGTGGACACCATGCGCGAGCGCAAGCAGCTCATGGACGACAACGCCGAGGCCTTCCTGGTGCTCCCGGGCGGCGTGGGCACCCTCGAGGAGTTCTTCGAGGCGTGGACCGCGGGCTACCTGTCCATGCACGACAAGCCGGTGGTGGTGCTGGACCACGACGGCTTCTACGCGCCGCTGCTGGACTGGATCGTCGGCCTCAAGGCGCGGGGGTTCGTCGGTGACGCGGCTCTCGGCCGGCTGCAGCGGGCGACCGACGTCACGGCCGCCCTCGACGCGTGCCGTGGTACGGCGGCCCCACGGTAGGCTCGCCGCTGTGAGCTCTACGCATAAGAACACCACCGTCGGCATCGCGGACCTGGCCAGGGGCGTCGGCAAGCTGCTGCCCGACCTGCCCCTCCTGATCAAGGAGGGCCCGTCGATCCTGCTGCGCACGCAGAACAGCAAGGAGACGATCGGCACGGTGTTCCAGAAGCGGGCCGCGCAGCACCCGTCGCGCGACTTCCTCCGCTTCCACGGCGAGGGCATCAGTTACGGCGAGGCCAACGCCACCGTCAACACCTACGCGCGCGTGCTGCTCCAGCGCGGCGTGAAGGTGGGCGACGTGGTCGGCGTCGTCATGCACAACCACCCGCAGATGGTCCTGGTGATGCTGGCGATCGTCAAGGTGGGCGCCACTGCGGGCCTGGTGAACTACAACCAGCGCGGTGCCGTCCTCGCACACAGTCTCGGCATCCTCGAGACCGGCACCATCGTCACGGACGAGGAGGATCTCGAGGCCTTCGACTCGCTCGACGCCGCGGACCGCCCCGCCGACGGGGTGCTGCTCACGATCGACGAGCTGGCGGCGCAGGCCCGCGAGGTGCGGGCGCAGGACCCCCGCGCCACCGACAACCTCCCGGTGACCGCCGCGCTGCCGTCGAGCACCCGGGCCTTCTACGTGTTCACCTCGGGCACGACGGGCATGCCGAAGGCGTCGATCATGACGCATTACCGGTGGCTCAAGGGCATGTCCGGGTTCGGTGCGACGGCCGTCCGGATGCGCGGCGACGACGTCATGTACTGCCCGCTTCCGCTGTACCACAACAACGCTGCGCTGGTGGCGCTCGGCTCCGTGCTGGTCTCCGGCGCCACACTGGCCGTGGGGCGCAAGTTCTCCGCGTCGAAGTTCTGGGACGAGGCGAACGAGAACTCGGCCACGATGTTCATCTACATCGGCGAGATCTGCCGGTACCTGCTCAATCAGCCGCCCAGGCCGAGTGACAGGTCCAACACGATCCGCGTGGCGGCGGGCAACGGCATGCGGCCGGAGATCTGGCGGGAGTTCCAGGAGCGCTTCGGAATCGACCGGATCATGGAGTTCTACGCGGCCAGCGAGACGAACATCGCCTTCGTCAACGTCTTCGACATCGAGGGCACCGTCGGACTGTGCCCCCTGCCGCACGCGGTCGTCGAGTACGACCTGGACACCGCCGGGCCCCTGCGGGACTCGCGCGGACGGATGAAACAGGTCAAGCGCGGGCAGAACGGTCTGCTGCTCACCAGGATCACGAAGGCCGCGCCCTTCGACGGCTACACGGACGGCAGGGCGGGCGACGCCAAGCTGATCCGCGACGGCTTCAAGGACGGCGACGTCTGGTTCAACACCGGTGACGTCGTGACCAAGCAGGGCTTCGACCACATCGCCTTCGTCGACCGGCTCGGCGACACCTTCCGCTGGAAGGGCGAGAACGTGGCCACCACCGAGGTCGAGGGCGCGCTCGACGAGGCGGACCAGGTGGAGGGCTCGATCGTGTACGGCGTCGCGATCCCCGGCGCGGACGGCAAGGCCGGCATGGCCGCTGTGAAGCTCGCCGAGGGCCGGGATTTCGACGGTGCCGCCCTCGCCACGGTGCTGCGGAACGAGCTGCCCGCGTACGCGATCCCGCTGTACGCGCGGGTCGTGCCCAGCCTCGAGGTCACCTCCACGTTCAAGAGCCTCAAGGGCGAGCTGCGCAAGCAGGGCTTCGCGGACACGGGCGCCGACCCGCTCTACGTCCTCGTCGGCGGTGCGGACGGCTACGTCCCGGCCTACGACGGATACGCAGCGGACGTCGCGGCCGCCAAGGTCCCGGACCTGCGTTCCTAGGATGACCGCCCCCGGCGCGAATCCCGAGACACCCCCGGGTCGGCCTCCGGCCTCCCGCCCGCCGGTGCGCCCCACCCTGTGCGGCCGCCCGGTCCCGACGGACCGCGCCTTGGTGATGGCGATCATCAACCGCACGCCGGACTCGTTCTACGACCGCGGCAGCTACTTCGCCGTCGACGCCGCGCTGGAGCGGGTCGCCACGGCGGTCGCCGAGGGTGCCGACGTCGTGGACGTGGGGGGCGTGAAGGCCGGCCCCGGCCAGACCGTGGACGCCACCGAGGAGATCGCCCGCACCGTGCCCTTCATCGCTCAGGTGCGTGACCGGCATCCCGACCTGCTGATCAGTGTGGACACCTGGCGCGCCTCCGTCGCGGAGGCCGCGGTGGACGCGGGTGCCGATCTCATCAACGACACGTGGGCGGGCGCCGACCCGGACCTGCCGCGCGTCGCCGCCGCCACCGGTGCGGGCCTGGTGTGTTCCCACACGGGCGGCGCCGTGCCCCGGTCTCGTCCCTACCGCGTGCGGTACCCCGACGTGGTGGCGGACGTGCGCGAGAAGCTCACCGCTGCTGCGGAGGCGGCGTTCGCGGCCGGCGTCCGCGAGGATGGCATCGTCATCGACCCGACCCACGACTTCGGCAAGAACACCCACCACGGCCTCGCGCTGCTGCGCGACCTGGACGTGCTCGTGGACACCGGGTGGCCGGTGCTGATGGCCCTGTCCAACAAGGATTTCATCGGCGAGACGCTCGACGCGGGGCTGGAGGAGCGGGTCGCCGGGACCCTGGCGGCCACGGCCCTCGCCGCGCACGCGGGGGCGCGGATGTTCCGCGTGCACCAGGTGGCCGAGACACTGCGCGTGGTCCAGATGGTGGCGTCCATCGACGGCGCCCGTCCGCCCGCTCGCGTGGTCCGAGGGCTGGCGTGAGCGGCGAGGCGCCGCAGGCGCATTCGAGCGAGCGGTTCTTCGCCGAACCGGCGTGGACCGTCGAGGAGCTGGTGGCCGCCAAGCGGGGCCGGACGGTGTCCGTGGTGCTGCCCGCTCTCAATGAGGAGGCCACCGTCGGCGGCGTGGTGGCGACGATCGCGCCCCTGGTGGGCACCCTGGTGGACGAGCTGATCGTGCTGGACTCCGGGTCGACCGACGCCACGGCGGAGCGGGCTCGCGCCGCGGGGGCGACGGTGATCAGCCGGGAGGAGGCGGTTCCCGGGCTGCCGCCGGTGCCCGGCAAGGGCGAGGCGCTGTGGCGCGGGGTCGCCGCATCGTCGGGCGACCTGATCGCCTTCATCGACTCCGACCTCATCGAGCCGGATCCGCGGTACGTGCCGCGCCTGTTGGGGCCCATGCTGTTCCATCCCGAGGTGCACCTCGTCAAGGCCTACTACCGGCGGCCGCTGCGCGTGTTCAAACAGGGCGAGGATCCGACCGGCGGGGGCCGCGTCACCGAGCTGGTCGCGCGGCCCCTGCTGGCCGCGCTCCGGCCGCCGCTGCGCGCCGTGCTGCAGCCGCTCGGCGGCGAGTACGCGGGCACCCGTGCGTTCCTCGCTTCGGTGCCCTTCGCGCCCGGGTACGGCGTGGAGATCGGACTGCTGCTCGACGCGGAGGAGCGCTACGGGCTCGCCGGGATCGCACAGGTGAACCTCTCGGTCCGCAAGCACCGCAACCGCGACCTGCGCGACCTGGGCGTGATGAGCCGCCAGATCATGGGCACCGCGTTGCGGCGCTGCGGCATCGAGGACTCGGGTGCGGGCATCACGCAGTACCTGGTCGATCCCGGGCCCGACGACGCCTTCACCGAGGTCACGACGGATCTGTACCTGGAGGATCGCCCGCCCGTCGACTCGCTGGGAACGTGACCGAAACTACTTGACGATTCGGAAAGTACTTTCTAAGGTTGCGTCATCGACCGTGGAAGGGGATCCGTCATGACCGAGCAGTTCTCGAACCCGACGCCCGACGAGGCGCGCCGTGCGCTCGCCCACGCGGCGGGCGCCTCCGTCGCGACGTCCGCCGACCGTACGCGCCTCGAGCGCGGCCTCATCGCGATCGGCCTGGCGGTGGCGGCGCTGGTCCTGGCGCTGCGGCTCACCGTCGGGAATCTCGATGCGCCCGGCTGGATCCGGTTCGGCGGTTTCGGCGTGGTCATGGCCGTCTACGTGGTGGCGATCACCGTCGCGGTTCTCGCGATGCGGCGCGCGGCGGCGTCTCCTCGAGGCTTCACCCTCCGGTACAACCTCGGGCTCGGGCTCACGATGCTGCTCTACGCCGGCTACGTCGTCGCCCAGTCCGTCCGGGTCGACGATGCGGTGCCGTGGATGTGGACGGTGCTCGCAGCACTCGTGACGATGATCCCCGCCCTGCTTGCGGCACACTCGATCTCGCGGCTGGCGCTGCGGTGACTGCGACGGAGGGCGGCCACGCCCGGCACCGCCTCGACGAGGTGATCCACGCCCCGGTGCGGTTCTCCATCGTCGCGGCGCTCGCGAAGGTCGAGAACGCCGAGTTCGCGGCCGTCCGCGACGCCGTCGAGCTCTCGGACTCGGTGCTCTCCAAGCAGGCCGCGCAGCTCGAAGCCGCCGGCTACGTGAAGATCAAGAAGGGCTACGTGGGCAAGCGTCCCCGCACCTGGCTGTCGCTGACGGCACAGGGCCGCACCGCTTTCCAGTCCCACCTCGCCGCGCTGCGGGCGATCGCGGAGGGCTGAGCTCCGGGGGTTCAGCAGGATTCCGGTCGCGTTTACGCGGTCGATCGCCGCCTCGACATCGGCGGATGTCACGAGGGCAGCAGCGAATCCAGCGCCGCGGCACCGGAGACGAGGGCGTGGCCCCGTCGGGTCAGGGACGCCTGCCAGCCGTCCAGAGTCTCGCGCAAGGGCCCCACGCCGCCCGCGGAACGCACCTGCTCGGTGAGCTCGGCGATGCGCGCGAGGCCGAAGCCGCCGCGGCGGAGCTGCTCCGCCATCCGCGCGTCGCGGACGTCGGCGGGGGAGTAGATGCGGTAGCCCGTCCCCCGATCCCGCCGCGGTTCGACGATGCCCGCTCGCTCCCACGCGCGCAGGGTCGCGGGGACCACGCCGAGCAGCCGCGCCACGTCGCCGACGAACAGCGCGGAACCCGGATCGTCGTCGGGATCGTGCAGGCCGTCGAGCGCGGCGCGCACCCGCCGGAGGGTGTCGCGGTCGCCGGCCAGTTCGCCGTGCGCCTCGTCGAGCAGCGTGAAGGCGGCCTCGAGGTCGCCGCGGTGCACCGCGCGCAGGACCGACCCGGCCCGCGCATGCCCACATCCGGGGATCAGAGCCACGAACGCGCCCAGGGCCAGACGGTGCGTCGGCGTGTACTCCCGGTAGCCCGACGGGGTCCGCTCCGCGGGCGGCAGGATCCCCTGGTCCTCGTAGTTGCGGACCGCCTGAGCGGAGAGCCCGTGCGGGCGCGCGAGGTCGACGGGGCGAAGAACCGATTGAGGGTTCACGGCACCTCTTCCAGCTCAGTCGGTGACAAGTTTCAACTGAGCTTTCAACGATATCGTGAAAGGAATGGATCAGCACCCCGTAGACCTCGTCGCCCTCCTCGATGCCCTGCCCACTCCGGTCCGCCTCCTCGGCCTCGGCGAGCCGATGCACGGCTCGGAGGAGATCGCTCGTGCCCGCAACGCCGTCGTCGTCGATCTGGTGCTGCGCGGCGGCTTCCGGTCGATCGCGGTGGAGTCCGACTTCCACCGGGCGCCGCTGGTGAACGATTACCTGGCGGGCGCCGACCTCGATCCGGACACGGTGCTCGACGACGGATTCACGCACCCGTACGTCCACCGGCTCGCGGCGACCCGGGAACTGCTCGACCGCCTCCGCGAGATCAACCGGACACTGGACACCCCCGTGCGGTTCTACGGCTTCGACGGCCCGATGGAGATGGCGGCGGCCCCGAGCCCGCGGGAGCACCTGCTGCCGCTGAGGGCCGCGCTCGCTGACCACGCCGAGAACATCGTCGGGGAGGCGGATCTCGTCGACCTGCTCGGTGAGGACTCCCGCTGGACCGACGAGCGGGCGATGTACGAGGCGGACCGGGGCGTGGGGCGCACCGTCGGCGCTGAGAAGCTGCGTCTGCTGACCGACGACTTGTGCGCCGTTCTCGATGCGTGCGCGCCGGCCCTCGCGGAGGACGAGGCGTGGCGGCTGCAGTCCGACGCCCGCACCGCCGTCGGACTGCTGCGCTACCACGCGATCATGGCGACGGACACGCCCGACCGGTTCGGCCGGCTCAGTGCGCAGCGCGACGTGATGATGGGGCACAACCTGCTGGCGATCGCGGACCGGGAGGCCGCGCGGGGAGGCACCGTCGTGCTCTCGCACAACCTGCACCTGCAGCGCGGCGCGAGTGAGATGCGGATGGGCCCGCACCCGGTGCGCTGGTTCAGCGCGGGGGCACAGGCGGCGGCCCGGCTCGGCGATGCGTACCGGTTCGTGGCCACGGCGATCGGCGGTGCCCCGGCGCACGGCCTGGCAGTGCCGGAACCGGGCACCGTCGAGGGCGAGCTGTACCGCACCCAGGGCGCTCCGGCCGGCCTGTACGCCGGCGCCGAACTCGTGCGGCGCCTCGGCGACGCGACCGCGCGGCAGGACCGCGACGAGCGCGGGGCCTACTTCCCGCTGGAACCGGTGCGCCTGTCGGAGACCGACGGTGTGCTCTTCCTCCGCGAGGTTCGGGCATGATGGCCCCATGGTGATCGTGCTGTACGCCCTGGGACTGCTGGCCGTGGCCGCGGTCCTGTACGGCGTCGCCGCGCTCGTGTTCGGGCGCGGCGACGAGACTCCGCCGCTGGAGACCGGCGCCACGCCGACGGTGCTCCCCGCGGAAGACGTGGCGGGCGCCGATGTCCGCGCACTCCGATTCCAACAGGTGGTACGCGGGTACAAGCCCGCCGAGGTGGACTGGGCCCTCGAACGTCTCGCGCGCGAGATCGACGTCCTGCGGGCGCGTCTCGCAGCGGAGCCGGAGTCGCGAGCGGCCGTCCCGGAGGACTCCGAGGGACGCGAGTAGCAGGGCCGTCGCCCTAGTCCGCGCCGATCGCCGCAGCGCACAGGCTAGAATGTACTGCGGACCCGGTTCGGGCGTGCTCGGGGCGGGTGAAGGATCTGAAGGGAGCAACGGATGGCGGCGATGAAGCCACGTACGGGGGACGGCCCCTTGGAAGCGACCAAGGAGGGGCGCGGGATCGTGATGCGCGTACCTCTGGAGGGTGGTGGACGACTCGTGGTGGAGCTCACGCCGGACGAGGCTGCGGCTCTCGGCGAGGAGCTGCGCGGCGTCACGTCGTAATGTCGGTGGAACTGCTTTCTCCGTAGATCCCGCGCGGTGCGAACCGCGCGGGATCTCCGCTTTTTCGGGGGTGTTCGGTGGTGCAAGTCCCGCCCGGTCTGGCCGCGGTGCTGCCGGCGCTGGCCTGTCCGCACTGCGGCGGCGAGCTGGAGGCCGACGGCGGAACCCTGCTGTGCCCGCGCGGACACGGCTTCGACATCGCCCGCCAGGGCTACGTCTCGCTGCTCGCCGGTGACGCGAGCGGCCTCATCGCGGACGACGCCGACATGATCTCCGCCCGCGAGCGCTTCTTCGCCACCGGGCACTACGAGCAGTTCCACGCGGCGGTCGCAGCCGCGGCCGTCGACGCCCCGGCGGGCCCGGTCCTGGACTGCGGCGCGGGGGAGGGCGAGTACCTGGCCAGGGCGGTGGAGGCGCGCGGTGGCACCGGCATCGGCCTCGACCTGTCCAAGCCCGCTGCCCGGCGCACGGCCCGGCGCGGGCCGGGGATCGGCGCGGTGGTCGCCAACGGCTGGGCGCGCCTGCCCGTCGCCGACGGTGCCGTCGCCGTGGTCCTGTCGGTGTTCGCGCCGCGCAACGCCGCGGAGTTCGCACGGGTGCTCGCGCCCGGCGGGCGACTCGTCGTGCTCACCCCGGGCCCGAATCACCTACGGCAGCTGGTCGAGCCGCTCGGGATGATCTCCGTCGAGGAGGGCAAGGTCGCCAGGCTCGACGGTGCGCTGCACGACTTCGAACTGCTCTCCCGCGAGAAGCACGAGTGGATCATGGAGCTGACGGCCGCAGCCGCGACCGACCTGGTCGCGATGGGACCCAGCGCGCATCACGGTTCGCCGGGGGATCGCGCCGCGGCGATCGAGAGGCTCACCGCGTCCGGCGCCGCCGCCGTGACGGCATCGGGCACCGTCAGCGTCTACGGCCTGCGGTAGCGGGGCACCTGTCGGGCCTGGGGCACCGTCGGGCCCGGGAACCGCGCTAGGAGCGGGCCGCGAGTGCGTGCCGGTAGACGTCCAGGGTCTGCGCGGCGATGGACTCCCAGCTGAAGTCGGCGACCGCCCTGGCACGCCCCGCCGCACCGTACGCCGCCGCGCGAGCCGGATCCGCGCAGAGCGCGTTGACCGCGGAGGCGAGGTCCGCCTCGAAGGTGGCGGTGTCGGCCTCGTCGTAGTGCACCAGCGTGCCGGTCTCGCCGTCGACGACCACCTCGGGGATGCCGCCCACGTCCGAGGCGACGACGGCGGTGCCGCACGCCATGGCCTCGAGGTTGACGATGCCCAGCGGCTCGTACACGGACGGGCAGACGAACACCGAGGCGGCGCTGAGGATCTCACGCACCTTCGGGGTGGGCAGCATGTCCTGGACCCAGTGCACGCCGTCGCGCGACTCGGCGAGCGCGGCAACCGCATCGGCCGTCTCCGCAGCGATCTCCGGGGTGTCGGGGGCGCCGGCGCAGAGCACCAGCTGGACGTCCGGATCGAACCGGTGCGCGGCCGCGATCAGGTGCTTCACACCCTTCTGTCGCGTGATGCGGCCGACGAAGGCGACGATCGGCCGGTCGGGGTCGATGTGCCGCTCGACGAGCGGTGAGTCCTCGCCGAAAGTGGGAGCCGGATGCCAGACCTGCGAGTCGATCCCGTTGAGCACCACGTGGACCCGGCTCGGATCCAGATTCGGGTAGGCCTCCAGGACGTCCTTCGCCATGCCCCGGCTGACGGCGATCACCGCGTCGGCGTACTCGACCGCGTTGCGCTCGGACCAGCTGGAGAGGCGGTAGCCGCCGGCGAGCTGCTCGGCCTTCCACGGGCGGTGCGGCTCCAGCGAGTGCGCGGTGAGGATGTGCGGCACGCCGTAGAGCTGCCCGGCGACGTGCCCGGCGAGGCCCGTGTACCAGGTGTGGCTGTGCACGACCTCGGCCTCGGCGGCGAGGTTCGCCATGCGCAGCTGCGTGGAGAACATCTCAAGGGCGGTGTTGGCACCGGCCAGCGCGGGATCGGGGTCGGAGACGGTCACGTCGTCCATGTCGGGCCGGGGAACGCCCATGCAGTGCACGTCGACCTCGCACAGGTCGCGCAGCCGGCTGACGAGCTCCGTCACGTGCACGCCCGCCCCGCCGTAGACCTCCGGCGGGTACTCCCTCGTCATCATCGCTACGCGCATGGCGTCCACGCTAGAGCCTGCGGTGCCGGTCCGTGGGCGGTTCCGTGCAGCGCGGATGCTGCGGTTCGCCTGTGGTTGTCCGCCCGTACGTCTGTGCTTAGCAGTGCGTTCGGATGCACTGTCGCAGAACACTGCACGCGCGCCCGGATTGGGGTTAGCGTGGACCCGTGAGCAACCAGCCTCGTGTTTTGGGAATCGTCCTCGCCGGCGGCGAGGGCAAGCGCCTGTATCCGCTGACCGCGGACCGCGCGAAGCCCGCAGTGCCCTTCGGCGGCTCGTACCGCCTCATCGACTTCGTGCTGTCGAACCTGGTCAACGCCGGGTACCAGCGCCTGTGCGTGCTGACGCAGTACAAGTCGCACTCGCTGGATCGGCACATCAGCCAGACGTGGCGCATGTTCGGCTTCCGTGGCGAGTACATCACCCCGGTTCCCGCGCAGCAGCGCGTCGGCAAGCGGTGGTTCACCGGCAGTGCCGACGCGATCTACCAGTCGATGAACCTCATCACCGATGACGACCCGGACTACATCGTGGTCTTCGGTGCCGACCACGTGTACCGCATGGACCCGTCGCAGATGGTGCAGGCGCACATCGAATCCGGCGCCGGCGTCACGGTTGCGGGCATCCGTGTGCCGCGGGCCGAGGCGAAGGCCTTCGGCTGCATCGAATCCGACGACGCGGGGAAGATCACGCAGTTCCTCGAGAAGCCCGCGGATCCGCCCGGCACGCCCGACGATCCGGAGGTCACCTTCGCGTCGATGGGCAACTACGTGTTCAGTCGCAAGGCCCTCGTCGACGCGATCATCGCCGACGCGGAGAACCCGGACTCCGACCACGACATGGGTGGCGACATCATCCCCGCATTCGTGGCTCGTGGCGAGGCGGCGGTCTACGACTTCAGCGACAACAAGGTGCCCGGCGCCACCGAACGCGACGCGGGCTACTGGCGCGACGTCGGCACCATCGACGCCTTCTACGAGGCGCACATGGATCTGGTATCGGTGTACCCGATCTTCAACCTCTACAACCGGCAGTGGCCCATCCGTTGCGAGAACGACAACCTGCCCCCGGCGAAGTTCGCCCGCGGCGGGCTCGCGCAGGAGTCCATGGTCGGCGCCGGCAGCATCATCTCGGGTGCCACGGTGCGCAACTCCGTCATCGGCGCGAACGTCACCATCGGCGACGGTGCCACCGTCGAGGGGTCGGTGCTCATGCCGGGCGTGAAGATCGAGCCGGGCGCCGTGGTGCGGCGCGCGATCCTCGACAAGAACGTCGTGGTCGGTCGCGGCGAGATCCTGGGCGTGAACCTCGAGCGCGAGCGCGAGCGCTTCAACGTCTCCGCGGGCGGTGTGGTCACCGTCGGAAAGGGCCTCCGGATCGGCTGACGCCGCCGAAACCTTCACACGCAGCAGATATCTCCGCTCGCCCCGAGAATCCACGGGGCAAGCGGAGATATCTGCGGGGGCGGGGGAGTTCTGCTGGATCAGGGCTTGCGTTCGAGCGCGCTCGAAGTCCTACCGTTGCGGCCATGAACATGAGCAACGGATTGAACTGGCTGGTCACGGGCGCGTCGCAGGGATTCGGGCGGTGCCTCGCGGAGGACGCGCTGGGGCGCGGTGACTCGGTGACCGTGGTGGTCCGCGACGGGGCGAGTGTCGCCGACCTCGTCGCCGCGCACCCGCGGAGAGTGGACCTGATCGAGGCCGACCTGCGCGACGCCGACGCGGTCGACCGGGTGACGTCGATGATCGAGCGCACCTCGATCGATGTCCTGGTGAACAACGCGGGCCGCGCGATCGCCGGTGCCGCAGAGGAACTGTCGATGGAGCGGCTTCGGGAGCAACTCGAGCTGAACTTCTTCGCCGCCGCCGCGCTGACCAGGGCTGCGCTGCCGGGGATGCGGGAGCGCGGGACGGGCACCGTCGTGCAGATGAGCAGCCAGGGCGGGCGCCTGTCCTTCCCCGCGGTCGGCGCCTACTCGGCGAGCAAGTTCGCGCTGGAGGGCTGGTCCGAGGCACTCGCGGCCGAGGTCGCGGAGTTCGGGGTGCGGGTGCTCATCGTCGAGCCGTCGCGATTTCGCACCGGCTTCAACACCGGTCGTTCGTTGGCGGTGACGGCGCCGTCGGAGGTGTACGGGCGGACCGTAGGAGCCGTGCAGCGCGACCTGACCGGCTCGGACGGCGCGCAGGAGGGCGATCCGGCCCGGGCCGCGCGGATCATCGGTGACCTGGTCCGTTCGGACGACGTGCCCCTCCGGTTGCCGCTCGGCGCCGAGGCCGTCGAGCGGCTCACCGCCGCGTACGCGTCGGGCCTCGACGGCGTGCGCAGGTGGGCCGATCTCGCCCGGTCCGCCGACTTCCCCGGAGCGGACGGCGCGCCCCGACCGGTGTGAGCTAGTGGATGTGGATCAGTCCGACCAACTCGGCGAGGGCGAGCGCGACGATACCGATCGACAAGTACTGCATCGGAATCCAGAACACTGTGTGCTGATTGCGCATCGCGCGCTCAACCTCGACCTGCTCCGCGATGACCTGGCGTTCGGCCAGCTCATGAGCCTCCGCCGTCGAGCCGGGCTGATAGCCGGGCGTCGGCTGATAGTTGCCGGAGGCGATGTAGCCCGCAAGCTCCGCGGTGCGTTGCTGGGCGTACTTCGCCGCCCTGTCTCGCGGACGGACGATGTTGAGCCAGTAGCCCAGTGCTGCGCAGCCGCCGGCGGCGAGCAGCAACCCGCCGGCGATGCTGAAGTTCGTTCGGCCTAATCCGAACCCGACGAAGATCCCCACAGGAATGAGGAGAACGCCGAGAATGCCCCAACCGCGCCAGATGATCACTAAGGCATACTAGCATTGGGTAAGTTTGCTGAGAAGTATCGCTTATTTGGACTACGTGATCGTCGTCACAATCAGGCCGCGTCGTCGGCGCGGGCGAGGAGGCCGCCGGCTGAGCCGCGCAGGAGGATCTCGACGACCGCGTCGGCATCGTCGGACATGGGGACGTGACCGCTGCCCGGGAGCCAGACGTGCTCGGCCCGCGGAAGCCGCTGCCGCGCGCGCCGGCCCTGGTAGGGGAGCAGGACGCGGTCGCGGGTGCCCCACGCGACGGTGACGGGGATGTCGGCGGCGATGTCGTCCTCGAACGGGAACGCGCCGCCGATGATGTCGGCGAGCGTGTGTCGCGAGTCGACCATGTTCGTCAGATCGCCGAGCACGCGCTCCGGAGTGAGACGCTCGCCGTGCGTCATCAGTGAGGCCAGCATCAGGCGACGGCCGATTCCGCTCCGGGTGAGCAGCGGTGCCAGCGGTGCGGCGGCCCGGCCCGCGGCGATCAGCGCGATGAAGTGCGCGCGGATGAGGAGGAAGTCCTTGTCGTCGCGCCAGAAGCCGGCGGGCGAGAGCCCTGTCGCGCTGCTGACGATGCCGCTCGCCGCGGCCTCGAGCGCGATCCGTCCGCCCAGCGAGTTGCCGGCGATGTGCGGCCGTACGAGGTCCAGCTCGTCGAACAGGTCCACCAGGTGCTGATGCAGCGCCTCCTGGACCGTGCGGCCGGCGAGGTCCAGAGCGGGGGACTCGCCGTGGCCGGGGAGGTCGAACAGGATGACCTCGCGGTGCTCCGCGAGCCGCTCCGCCACCGGGTACCAGGCCTGCCGACGGTGCGCGATCCCGTGGACCAGCACCAGTGGCTCACCCGAGCCGAATCGTTCGTACGCCAACATCTCGTGCCACCTCGTCGTGGTCGGGGCGGGCGGGCCCGCAGGAGTCCGACGGTGCGCCGGACGATTGTTGGGAGCGTACGGATTGATAGAACAGCGCGCAATACCTCTCAGAAAAGTCGCTGGTGATGGTTCTCGACGCCGGTCGACACCCAGCGGATCCGTGACTCCGACCGAGCTGGACCGCTAGCTTGGACTCATACGGTGTGAGCTCGGAGGTGGGTATGAGTGCGGCGAATCCAACACTCGAGCCGATGGATGAACTGATCGGCCCGTTCTACGACATGGACGGGTTGGTCGAGTGGCTCGGTAGGACCAAGCAGGCCATCGGTGAGCAGACGAGAGACGGTCGGCTGATCGGGATGCAGGATGCGGCGGGTCGGTGGGTGTACCCCACGTGGCAGTTCGACGGAGCCGGAGCAGTTCACCCGCCCCTGATCGAGGTGTGGCAGCTGCTGCGTACGGAGGCGGACCCGTGGACAGCCGCGGAATGGATGTGCGTCCGGAATCCCGACACAGGTGGCCGGATCGCGGCAGACTGGCTCATCTCAGGAGAGGACCCTGAGCCGGTGATGTGCGCGGCCCGGGACGACGTGGGGCGGTGGTCGTGGTAGATCGCGATGCGGCCTCCGGGCGTGTGGCCGTCACGTCGTCGCGGGCCAGGCCCAGCGGATCGTCTCGAGCGCAGGGGAGCGTTCGACCGCCGCGATGAGCTCGGCGCTGCCGCTCACCTCGGTGCCCATGAGGTCGTAGTCCGTGTACACGAGCCAGGACCGATCGACCGGCCAGAAGTTCGACGGGGAGTAGTACCACCCCGGTTCGCCGTCGTCCGTGCGATCACCCGTCACCCGGCGTGCGACGCCGACGAGCTCGTCGAGCCGGCACCGCCAAACGACCACTGAGTAGTGGTCAGACGTCCCCCCGCCGAAGTACGCGAAGCATTCGGTCGCGCCACCGTCGGGCGACGCGGCGGCGAGCAGACCGACGAGGGTGACGAAGGAGTCGTGGTCGAGGGTGCCCTCCTCGGGAGCGATGAAGGTCGCGAAATCGCGGTGCTTCGCCCAATGGAACGACGGCGGGTACCGACATTCGAACGTGGCGGGGTCGTCGTAGCAATCCCGCCACAGTACGCGCTCCCAGCCGTACCCGGGATGCCGATTCGCTTCGTAGCCTGCGCCTGAGACGACGGGCGGGCCACCCTCGGGAACGTCGATCCGCTGGTACGCCGCATGCAGCACCCAGGTCGTGGACTCCCAGCCGGTGCGGTGGTAGCCGCACCAGCCGTTCTCCTCCTCGGCGCCGAGCCAGGCGAGCTCGTCGGGGGCGTCGAGGCGGCGGGGAGGCATCGTCGTCAATCCCGGGCGAGGGCGGCGCGCACCTGGTGGGCCACGGTGGTGCGCTCGGCGGACTCGGGGAGGGCGTCGACGGGCCACCAGCGCAGGTCGTTGGACTCCTCGCTGATCGCCAGCTCGGGCGTCCCGGCGCCCACGGCGAACGCGCGGAAGCGCAGGTCCAGGTGGCGCGTGGGCACACCGAGCGAGCAGCGGATCGGATGTGTGTGCAGCGTCAGGAGATCCGCGTCGAGGACGAGATCGGCGAGGCCCGACTCCTCGTGCCCCTCGCGGAGCGCGGCGGCGGGCACCGTCGAGTCCGAGTCCTCGCAGTGCCCGCCCAACTGCAACCACTCGCCGACCCGGGGGTGGTGCGTGAGCACCACGTGCGTGCGGTCCTGGTTGAGGATCACCACCGACGCGGTGATGTGGCCCGGCACGTTCGCGCGGGCGCACGCGTTCGGTTGCGCGTCGAGGAAGGCGAGCACGGTGTGCCGCAGGGCGTCGTCGGCGTCGGTGCGGGCGTCGAAGCGCGCGAGGAGGTCGACGGCGGAGGCGTGCAGGGACGCGAAAGACACTGGGCTACCTTTCGATCAGCATGTCGCCGGGCGGGAGCGGCGGCCGGGGCGCGGACAGCACGGACGGATCGGCCGGGTACCCGACGGCGATCGCGCCGGCCGGCCGGTAGTCCTCGGGCAGTGCGAGAACCGCACGCACGGTCTCGGCGGCGAAGATCGTCGAACCCACCCAACAGCTTCCGATCCCACGCACGGCGAGCGCGACGAGCAGCGACTGGACCGCGGCGCCGACGGCCACGGTGAACATCGTCTCCTCGGCGGCGGTGCGACGGGCGTCGGGGTAGGCGTGGGCACCGTCGGGAACCATGAACGGGAGGATGAGTTCCGGGGCGTCGTAGAGCAACTGGCCGCGCCGGACCCGCTTCGCGACGGACTCGTCCGTGCGTCCGTCGCCCGAGAGGTCCGCCGCCCATTGCTCCTTCATGGCGTCCAGGAGCGCCGTGCGGCGCTGCGGGTCGCGCACCCACACGAACCGCACGGGATGGGTGTGATGCGGCGCAGGGGCCGTCAGGGCCTCCGCAACGGCCTCTCGGACGTCGTCCTCGGGGACCGGCTCGGCGGCGAACGCCCGGACGGACCGCCGGACCAGGAGCGCCTGCCGTCGAGCGGCTTCCACGCCCGTGTGGAACAGGTCGTCCTCGCCGGGCCGGACCAGGCCGCGGGCGGTGGCGAGCGGTGAGCCCGCCGCCGGCGGCCGGACGGCGAAGCCCCGGACCACGGCCACGGGGACGCCGCCGAGCTTGCCCTTCACGAGATCCGCTGCGGCGGCGAGCTCGTCGGCGACCGCGATCTCCGTGACCACCAGGTCGTTGCCGTAGGCGTCCACCGCACCCGCGTAGCCGTGCAGCACCTCCACGCCCGCCGCGCCGATCGCGGCATCGGTCTGGCCGGTGCGCCACGCGCGGCCCATGGTGTCCGTGACGAGCACGGCGACGTCGACGCCGAGCCGCTCCCGCAGACCCGCGCGGGTCGCGGCGGCGCTGCCGTCCGGGTCCTCGGGGAGCAGGGCGACGGTGTCCGACGCGACGTTCGACGCGTCCACCCCGGACGCGGCCTGGACGATCCCCAGCCGGTTCTCGGTGATCCAGGTACGCCCCTTCGTGGCCAGCACCCGCACCGACTCCTCGGCGATCAGCCTGCGCCGGAACGCGTCCCGCTCGTCCGGGTCCGACGGCGCCGCCAGCACCCGACCCTCCGCCTTGGAGAAGACCTTCGAGGTGACCACCACGACATCGCCGTCCGCGAGCCACGGCGCGGCATCGGCGAGCAGGGCGGCGATGTCGTCGCCCTCGGTCACCTCCGGGACGCCGAAGACGGGCAGGATCTCCAACGACGGTGCGCCGTGGTCGCGCTCGGGTCGCGACGGTGCGTCACGCGCGGGCCGGGCGCTCACAGGCCCACCAGCTCGAGGCCGGCGTCGATCATGGCGGCGGTCGCCTGCGGCGAGCTCATGAGCAGCGGCACCGCGGCGACGGGAAGCCCGGGGATGTCGACGGCCGCGTCCGCCCCGTTGTCGTTCGAGACCAGCCAGCCGTCGAGGATGCCGTTGCCGCTGCGCGCACCGAAGTGCTCGCCGATCGCCTGCGCACTCGTCTCGATCCCGAGGACCTCCAGGCAGCGATCGGCCATGCCGCGCAACGGCGCTCCGCCGATCACGGGGGACACGCCCACCACCTTGGCCCGGGTCGTGCGCAGCGCGGCTCGGATGCCGCCCACCGACAGGATCGCGCCGATCGAGACGATCGGGTTCGAGGGGGCGAGGAAGACGACGTCGGCGTCCTCGATCGCGGCGATCGCGGTCCGTGACGCCTGCGCCTTGCCGGACCCCGTACCGTCGGCCCCGCCGACCTGCGCGAAGCCGAAGGTCTCGATGTCCGCGCGGTAGCGCACCCACCACTCCTGGAAATGGATGGCCTTCTTCGCGCCGTCGTCCGAAGCGGGGTCCGCGACCACGACGTGCGTCTCGTGCCGCCCGTCCGTGGCGGGCAACAGCCGCACGCCCGGCTGCCAGCGGTTGCACAGCGCGGCGGTGACCTCCGTGAGGGGATAGCCGGAGCTGAGCATCTGCGTGCGGATCAGGTGTGTGGCCAGGTCGCGATCGCCGAGGCCGAACCAATCGGGATCGGCCCCGTACTTCGCGAGTTCCTCTTTGGCGTGCCAGGTCTCGTTCCGGTGTCCCCAACCGCGCTCGGTGTCGATGCCGCCGCCGAGGGTGTACATGCACGTGTCCAGATCGGGGCAGATCCGCACGCCGTGCATCCACGCGTCGTCGCCCACGTTCACCACGGCCGTCACGGTGTTCTCACCGGTCCCGGCGGCACCGTCGGCAGGGGGTGCACCGTCCCGATCGGGAAAGGGCGTGACCCCGAACCGTTCCCGCGCGCCCTCGAGGAATCGCGCTCCGCCGACACCGCCCACCAGCACCGTCACCTTCACCTCATCGAGGGTAGTGGGCGCGGCGCGGGCGGGCTGCCGACGGGGTCGCGGGGGCCGTGCCGGCGGTCCGGTGAACGATGACCTCGGATGTTGGGAATCGGGGTGTTCGGGGTGGCATGATCGACTGCGCGGGGCGACTCGGTCGCCGAGCCGGTCACGGCTGCGAAGTGTGACACGGATTACATCTCAACCACGTGTCGAGGCCTGCATTCGGGGCGTCCAGGTGGTATTAGCTAATTTTCCGGTTCAGCTTGACGTGGCGGCTTTGCGCGTGTGTAATCACAACCGTGTCATTCAGTGCGGCGTGATCGCTCGCGGCGGGCACATCAAGAGAAACGACCATCGAACACCACGAAAGCAACGAGGGAGGCGGGCCGATGACGATCGACGCTCATCGTGAACCGTTCGGAAGCTTCTCCGGTGGGTCCAGCCGTGCGCACCTGAGCCTGGTGCCCACGGGTTTCGAGGAGCTCTACGAGGCCGTCGAGGATCAGTGGCAGGACCGCGCGCTGTGCTCGCAGACGGATCCCGAGGCGTTCTTCCCCGAGAAGGGCGGCTCCACCCGCGAGGCCAAGCGCATCTGCCTGGGCTGCGAGGTGCGCAACGAGTGCCTCGAGTACGCACTGTCCAAGGACGAGCGCTTCGGCATCTGGGGCGGCCTGTCCGAGCGTGAGCGCCGCAAGCTCAAGCGCGGCATCATCTGACCCTTCCGGGTCAGAGCGCGTCGGGGCCGGCGAGCAGAGTCTCCTCGGTCACACCGAGATATCCGCTGATCTGGTGAACCAGGATCGCGAGGATCTCCTCCAACAGATCGGCCTCCGATTTGGCCCGCCGTTGGAGCGGGCGTCGGAACACGATCAAACGTGCGCGCGTGCGACTGCCCCGCCGGTCGATGCCGGCGGGCACCATGCGTGCGAGCGGGATCGGCCCGTCGGCCTCCACCTCCTCGGGCCACGACACCGAATCCGGGTCGTGCGGCAGGATGCCGGGGACGTCGTCGACCGCGATGTCGAGATCCGCCAACCGATCGTGCCAGAGCCCGTCGATCTCGGCGAAAGCGTCGAGGACGACCTCGTCGAAGCCCTGTGACCGGCTGCGGTGCGCCGGGAGCCCGCGGGGCACCAGTGGGCCGCGCAGGCCGTGTCCACGCCGGTCCCTCGAGACCCGGCGGCGCAGCTGCGCGCCGCTGTCCGACGCCGCTCTCCTCGCTCTCATGATGCTCTCAGTGTAGGCCGAGGTCGCCGATCGACGCCGCCGAGCGCGGTCGTGCGGTGTGTCGGGAGCGCGCCGAACCGGCCACGGGTTAACCTTCCTACTGTGAACTCCGTCCGTCAGTGCTGCCGCCCCGGCTGCAGGAACCACGCCGTGGCGACGCTGACGTTCGACTACCGCCAGTCGATCGCCGTGTTGGGCCCCCTGGGAACCACCGCCGAGCCGCACGCGTGGGACCTCTGCGAGTTCCACGCCGGCCGGACCACAGCGCCCCGCGGCTGGGAGATGCTGCGCAACCTCCCCGCCTACAGTGCCGCCTCCGTCGGCAACACCGCCCTGGACGACGACCTGACCGCCCTGGCGGACACCGTGCACGAGCGCGCCGCCCGCGATCGCGGACGGATCGACCCGGCACCGTCGGACGGCCCGCTCCGGTCCCTCCCGCCGATCGGCGCGATGCGCCCCGTGCACGACGCGCCGCCCGCCCCGCGGGCGACCCCGTCGGCTCAGCCCAGTAGCGGTGGCCCCAAGCACGCGGCCCCGACCGGTCGCCGTGGCCACCTCCGGGTGCTGCCGGACCCCGTCGACTGAGAGTCGACCACCGCGCCGTCACGTCCCCCGCGCCGGATGCCGGCGCGCGGCCCGATTGCCGATAGGGTGGGGCGTCCGTTACGGGGGCCCGCAGGGTTTCCGCACGCCGTTTCACAGGAGGTCGTCGAGCGTGGTTCGAACGCTGGAGTCCGTGCAGGCCGTCATCAAGGCGTACGACGTCCGAGGCATCGTCGGTGAACAGATCGACGAGGCCTTCGTGCGCGACGTGGGTGCCGCGTTCGGCGCGCTGATCCGTGGCGAGGGTGCGACTGCCGCCGTGGTCGGCCACGACATGCGCGACTCGTCGCCGGCGCTGTCGGCCGCGTTCGCGGAGGGCCTCCTCGCCCAGGGCGTCGACGTCACCCTCATCGGCCTCGCCTCCACGGACGAGCTGTACTTCGCCTCGGGCCTCCTCGACCGGCCCGGCGCGATGTTCACCGCGTCGCACAACCCCGCGGCCTACAACGGCATCAAGCTGTGCCGCGCGGGCGCCAAGCCCGTGGGGCAGGAGACCGGGTTGCGCGTCATCACCGAGCAGGTCGCGAACGGCGTACCGTCGTACGACGGTGCCGCCGGCCGCCTCGCGGAGCGTGACGTGCTCGACGAGTACGGCGAGTACCTGCGGAAGCTGGTCGACCTGTCGGGCTCGCGACCGCTGCGCGTCGCCGTCGACGCCGGCAACGGGATGGGCGGGTTCACCGTGCCGTCCGTGCTGGGCCCCGTCGAGGCGCTCGACGTGCGCGCCCTGTTCTTCGAGCTGGACGGGAACTTCCCCAACCACGAGGCGAACCCGCTGGACCCGAAGAACCTCGTCGACCTGCAGCGGTTCGTGGTCGAGCAGGGTGCCGACATCGGCCTCGCCTTCGACGGTGACGCCGACCGCTGCTTCGTCGTCGACGAGAAGGGCGAGCCGGTCTCGCCGTCGGCCGTCACCGCGCTGGTCGCCGAGCGGGAGCTGGCCCGGCACCCCGGTTCGACGGTGATCCACAACCTGATCACGTCCAAGGCGGTGCCGGAGATCATCGTCGAGAACGGCGGCACGCCGGTCCGTACTCGTGTGGGCCACTCGTTCATCAAGGCGCAGATGGCGGAGACCGGTGCCGTGTTCGGCGGAGAGCACTCCGCGCACTACTACTTCCGCGACTTCTGGGGCGCCGACTCCGGGATGCTCGCGGCGATGCACGTCCTGGCCGCGCTCGGCGAGCAGAGCAAGCCGCTCTCGGAGCTGATGGGGGTCTACGACCGGTACGCCGCGTCGGGCGAGATCAACTCGACGGTGGCCGACCAGGCGGAGCGCACGCGCGCCGTACTCGATGCTTTCGCAGACGAAATCCAGAGCACCGATGAACTGGACGGCGTGACGGTACAGTTGGTTTCGGGCGCCTGGTTCAACCTTCGCGCCTCCAATACGGAGCCGCTGCTCCGGCTGAACGTCGAAGCCGCGACACCGGACGAGGTGCGCGCGCTGACCGAGCGGATCCTGGCGATCGTACGTGCCTGATCGCGCTTTCGCGCTGATGTGGGACGGGAGGAAGCCGTGACCGAGATCATCGGCGCCGGAAGCGGACCGAGCGGGCCGCAGGTCACCGATCTCGACGATCCGGCGGGTCTGATCGCGGCCGACGTGGGCGGCCATCTTCGAGCCGCGGCCCTGGCGGGCGCGCAGGCGCGCGCCGTGGCCGCCGCCGTCGACGAGGGGGCCCTGGAGCAACTCGACGGCATCGCTCCGCGCGCCGTCGTCGTGGTCTGCGGGGCCGGCCCGGCCGCCGCGGCCGCCGGATTCGTCGAGGCGCTGACCGCCGGCCGGTTCGACGTGCCGCTCGTGCGCTCGACGGAGCTGCCGCCCTGGGTGGGCGCACTCGACGTGGTCGTCGTCTGCGGTTTCGACGCGGGCGACCTGGTGCTGGCGCGGGCGATCGCCGTGGCCTCGCGCCGCGGCGCGACCGTCGTCGTCGCGGTTCCGCTCGAGGGGCCGGTCGCCGAGGCGGCGGCGGGGCGCACCGTCGACCTGTCGCCGCGCCTGCGCGTGCCGGAGCGCTTCGGCTTCATCGGCGTCGCCGCCGCCCTGCTCGCGGTGCTCGGCCGGATCGCCGGTACCGACAGGGCGGCCGCGCCCGGCGAGGGCTTCCTGTTCGCACTCGCCGAGGCGCTCGACGACGAAGCACTGCGCGGCGCGCCCGATCGGGACGTCGAATCCAACCCGGCGAAGCGGCTCGCGGCCCGGATGGCGGGCCGTCGGGTCGCACTGACGGCGGACACGGCAGCGGGACTCGCGGTGGCCGAACACGCGGCCTCCCAGGCGCTGACCCTGGGCGGCCAGGTGGTCGCCGCCGTCGGCCTCGCCGACGTCGAGCTGGCCGTGCCGGAGCTGGCCGCGGCACCGCGGGGCGGCGCGTTGAGCGGGTCGGACGCACTGTTCCACGACCCGTTCCTGGACGGTCCGGCCGCGCAGACTCCGCTGCGGGTCCTGGTGCTCACCACCGAGGAGCGTGCACCCCTGGTGCAGGCCCGGCTCCGAGCCCTGCCCGATGTGGAGCCGCTGCCGGTGGACGAGGGGGCGCGGCGTGCGCCCGACGCGGCGGGTCCGCGCGCCGATGCGCAGGAGCTGCTGGCGCTCGCGGTACGGTTCGATCTCGCGTCGGTCTACCGGCGCCTGACCGGGGAGGCGTGATGGAGCGGATCGAGGGCGTCATCCGCCCCTACGCATGGGGCTCGCGCACCGTCCTGGCGACGATGCAGGGCCGGTCCGTTCCGTCGAACCACCCCGAGGCGGAGCTGTGGTTCGGGGCGCACCCCGCGGACCCGGCCAAGCTGTACGACGGTGCCGACGACGCGCCCGACGGCGATCTGCTGTCCGCGATCGGTGCCGACCTGACCGGACAGCTCGGGTCCGTGTGCCGTGGCGAGTTCGGGGACCGGCTGCCCTACCTGGTGAAGGTCCTCGCCGCGGACGAGCCGCTCTCGCTCCAGGCGCACCCGTCGCGGGAGCAGGCCGAGGAGGGCTTCGCCCGGGAGAACGCCGCGGGCATTCCGCTGGACGCACCTGAGCGCAACTACCGCGACGCCGCGCACAAGCCCGAGGTCGTCATCGCGCTCAGCCGGTTCGAGGCGCTGGCCGGCTTCCGGGACCCGGCGGTCACCGTCGAACTGCTGCGCGTGCTGGCCGTCCCGGAGCTGGACAGCTACCTGGGCCTGCTCGCGGGGCAGCCGGACTCGCAGGGCCTGCGCGCCCTGGTGACCACCTGGATCACGCTGCCGCAGCCCGCCCTCGCGGTGCTGGTGCCCGCGGTGCTCGCCGGATGCGTGCGCTACCTGGAGAGCGGCGCGACCGCGTTCAAGGGCGAGGCGAAACTCGCACTGACGCTGGGGGAGCGGTACCCCGACGATGCCGGCGTCCTGGCCGCACTGCTGCTCAACCGGATCGTGCTGGAGCCGGGGCAGGCGCTGTACCTCGCGGCCGGGAACCTGCACGCGTACATCAACGGCGCCGCCGTCGAGGTGATGGCGAACTCGGACAACGTGCTGCGCGGCGGACTCACGCCCAAGCACGTCGACGTGCCGGAACTGCTGCGCGTGCTGGACTTCACGCCCCGCGCACCGTCGGATCTGGCACCGCGCACCTCGACCGTGGGGCCCGAGGTGATCTTCTCGACACCCGCGCCCGAGTTCCGGGTCTCGCGGGTGCGGCTCGACGGGACGGCCTTGAAGCGCGCCGCGTCGGTGGAGCTGGACGCACGCGGCCCGCAGCTGCTGGTCGTCACGTCGGGGACGGTGACGGTGCGCAGTGCGGGCCGGGCGATCGATGTTCCGGCGGGCAGCGGCCTGTGGATGGCCGCGTCCGATCCGGGCGTCGTGGTCAGTGCGCACTCACCGGCGGCGGAGTTCTTCCGGACGCTGGTGGGCGGGCACTGAGAACGGGCTAGACGCCGCCGAGGTTCTCGTAGAAGGTCTCGGGGATGTCGAAGGTCTGCATGTTCGACACCGCGACGGCCTCCGGCTGGGCCTTGCTGAGCACGGCGAGCGGCTTGCCGTCGCGCGTGAGCAGCACATCGTCTCCACCCTCGACGATGCTGAGGAGCTGAGCGACGGTCTGGTCCGTGGTATGCGCGAAAGTCTTGGTCATAGGGCCGACGGTAAGCGTTACTCGTCGGTACGCCAACAGTTTTCGACTACCAACGAGTAACACTCGTCGGTAACTTTCGTCGGTGGCATGCGCATTGTCAAGCGTTTACCAGGTTCACGGCAGAGTGCGTCCAGGCCGAAACGCCAGAGTGGTCCTTGCACAACGGAAACAGGCCGCGAGGCCGCGACGCAAGGAGATGAACACATGGCAGCACCGGGACAGGGCAACGGTCAGGGACAGCGACCGGGAGCGCCGAAGCCGCAGCAGCCGCAGCGTCGTCGGGTGCGCCGCTGGAACGCGCAGGCGCGCCGCTGGGACTGGGTCTGGCAGTGACCCGAGGAAGCCGATGACGTCCACGAGCCTCCTTCGGCTGCTGTGGACCTTCACGCCGGGCCACCGACGATCCCTCGTCGGTGGCCTGGCCGCGTTGGTCGCAGCGGCGCTCGTCGAGGTGGCGGCGGTGCTGGTCATGGCCGATGTCCTCACCGCGGTCCTCGAGTCGGACTCGCTCTCGTCCGCCGCCCGCGGCGTCGCCGCTTGGGTGGCGGTCACACTGCTCGGCGCGCTCCTCACGTACGCCGGAACGCTCGCGACCTGTCGCGCCGCCGAGGGCACCGTCCTCGCCCTGCGCGACGAGGTGTTCGGGCGGCTGTTGGACCTGCCGCTCGACGACGTGCACCGGCTCTCCACGGGAGACGTCGTGGTCCGGCTCACCGAGGACGTGGTGGTGCTCGAGACCGCGCTGTCGGTGTCCGTGGTCCAGGCGGTGGTCGCGCTCCTGACGACGGGTGGCCTGATCGCCGTGGCGTGCTGGCTGAGCTGGCAGCTGACGCTGGTCGCGCTGGTCGCCGTGCCGGTACTCATGGGTCTGTCCCGCGCGTTCCGCGGCGCGCAGGAACGCGCGACCGAGCGTGAGCGCGCAGCGCATTCGGGGCTCGGGACCGCGATCGGCGAGATCGCGGGCACCGTCGAGCACGTGCGCCTGCACACGATGGAGCGGGCCGAACGCGCCGAGGTCCATCGCCGCGGCGCCGCACTGTTCGCCGCCCGCATGCGGGAGGCGAACGTGCACGCCGCGTTCGGCGGGGTGCTCGGCTCGGCACAGGCCCTGACGCTGATCGCCGTCTCGGTGGCCGGGGTGGTCCTCGTCCGCACGGGCGACCTCACCTACGGCGCGCTGATCGCTCTCACCGGTTACCTCGGCTACCTGTACCCCCGCGTCCAGGACATCGCCGAGAGCCGGCTCGCGCTGGTGGGCGCCAGGATCAGCGCGGACCGCCTGGTCGAGATCGCGGGGCCGTTGGCGGCGCCTGCGCGAGTCCTGTCGGTCGACGGTGCGCGGGTCCCGGACGGCCGGTCCGACGATGCCGGCACCCGGCTCGTCCGTCCGGCGGTACCGGTGCGCATGACCGGCGTCCGGGTGCGGCGGGGCGACTTCGTCCTCGACTGCCCCGAGTTCATCGCCGAGCCCGGAACCGTGACCGCCCTCGTCGGCCCGTCCGGGGCGGGGAAGTCGACGATCGGGTCCGCATTGGCGGGCACGGTGGACGTCGAGGGCACCGTCGAACTCGGGGACCGCGCGGGCCGGGGCGGCGCGGCACTGCGCGAATTCGTGACGCTGGTGCCGCAGCACGCGGTGATCCGGACGGGGACGCTCGCGTCCAACGTCGGCTACGGCAGCGGGGCGGATCCGTGTGTCGCGGGGGACCTCGCGGGCGCCGACGAGTTCGTGCGCCGGCTGCCCGACGGCTACGCGACCCCGACCAGCTCGGGCGGCCCGGAACTCTCGGGCGGGCAGCGCCGGCGGATCGCGCTGGCGCGGGGGTTCGCGCGGCAGACCCCGGTGCTGATCCTCGACGAGCCGAGTACCGGCCTGGACCGGGCGAACACCGAGCGGCTGGCGCGGGTCCTGCGATCGATCGCCGTGCATCGCACCGTCATCGTGATCACCCACGATCCGGTGCTGCGCGACGCCGCCGACCGGTGCTACCGAGTGGTCGAGGGGAAGGTGGCGCTCGCAGTGGGTGCAGACGCCTGAAATGCCCCGCGGTGGTGGCCCTGTGGTGTTTGATGAATCGTCACACACAGACGAACACAGGAGCATCGGATGGCAAACCCACTGTTGCGTACGAAATCGGTGGAGCAGTCCATCGCCGACACCGAAGTGGTCGGTACCCGGCTGAAGAAGCAGCTGACCGCATGGGATCTCACGATCTTCGGCGTCGCCGTCGTCGTGGGCGCCGGCATCTTCACGATCGGTGCCTCGACCGCCGGTGACTACTCGGGCCCGGCGGTCACGGTCTCGTTCATCATCGCCGCGATCGCCTGTGGTCTGGCCGCCCTCTGCTACGCGGAGTTCGCGTCGACGGTGCCCGTCGCCGGCTCGGCGTACACCTTCTCCTACGCCACGTTCGGCGAATTCGTCGCCTGGATCATCGGTTGGGACCTGGTGCTGGAGTTCTCCATCGCCGCCGCGGCCGTGGCCAGCGGATGGTCGAGCTACCTCGGCACCGTCTTCGGGACCGGGCCCGCAGCGTTCGAGATCGGCAGCTTCAAGGTCGACTGGGGCGCCATGCTCATCGTCGCCGTCCTCACGGGCCTGCTCACCTTCGGCGCGAAGGTCTCCTCGCGCGTCTCAGCCGTCATCACCGCGATCAAGGTCGCCGTCGTGATTCTCGTGATCGTGGTCGGTGCGTTCTACATCAAGGGCTCGAACTACAGCCCGTTCATCCCCGAGTCCGTCCCGGGGAAGAGCGAGGGGGTGAGCTGGACGTCCACGCTGTTCCAGGCCATCGCCGGCAGCAGCTCGTCCTACGGCTGGTACGGCGTGCTCGCCGGCGCCGGCATCGTGTTCTTCGCGTTCATCGGCTTCGACATCGTCGCCACCTCCGCGGAGGAGACGGTGAATCCGCAGCGCGACGTGCCCCGCGGCATCATGGGCTCGCTCGCGGTCGTCACCGTGCTCTACATCGCCGTCACCGTGGTCGTGACCGGCATGGCCAGCTACAAGGACCTCGCGACCAGCGCGGGAGACGGTTCCGGGAAGAACCTGGCGTACGCGTTCAAGCTCAACGGTGTCGACTGGGCCGCCACGATCATCTCCATCGGCGCTCTCGCCGGCCTGACCACCGTGGTCATGGTGTTGCTCATGGGCCAGAACCGCGTGCTCTTCGCGATGGCCCGCGACGGCCTGCTGCCCCGTCAGCTCGCCAAGACCTCCGACCGGGGTGTGCCGGTGCGGATCTCGGTGGGTGTCGGCGTGGTCGTCGCGATCTTCGCCGGGCTGATTCCGCTGAGCGAGCTCGCCGAACTGATCAACATCGGCACGCTGTTCGCCTTCGTGCTGGTGTCGGTGGGTGTGGTCGTCCTACGGAAGAAGCGCCCGGACCTCAAGCGCGGCTTCCGCGCGCCGCTGGTGCCGTTGGTCCCGATCCTCTCGGTGGTCGCCTGCGGGTGGCTGATGCTCAACCTGTCGCTCGAGACCTGGTTCCGGTTCCTGTGCTGGATGCTGCTCGGCGTGGTCGTGTACTTCCTCTACTCGATGAACCACTCGCTGGTCGGTAAGCGGGCGCGTGGCGAGGTCATCGAGTCGCTCGCCGACTGATCATCTCCTCTCGGACCGGGGTCGACGCTTCGTGCGTCGGCCCCGGTTCCGTGTTCGTGGACGTTCACGCCCGTGCGGGTGCGCGGCGCGGGGCATGGGCTCGAACGAGCGAATGCCGGGGTGACTCGGCAGGCACTCTCTCCGATTCCGTCCATCTTGGACAGGGGCGGCGTAGGATTTAGAATCGTGAACACCGACGTGGGGGTAGCACGCTGGCGGGAGCTGATCGACGCGTTCGTGGTACAGCAGGAACGGCTCGTCCGGATCCATCCGGACCTGTACGAGATGACCCGGCCGAATCCCGGTGCGACGGAGGAGCAGCTGCTGGCCGCGGAGGAGCGGCTCGGCCACCCGATACCTAACCAGTACCGCGAGTTCCTCACCGTGGCGAACGGCTGGAAGGACTGGAGTCAGAGCAACACACTGCTGTCCTGTGACGAGATCGGAGCGGGGGTCCTCAGCGCGGACGAGTTCTCTGTGATGATCGCTGGCGATCCGCGAGAATGGCACGGTTACGACGAGTGGACCCAAATCACCAGGGCGCAGGATTCGTACTGGACCGCCTATCTGTTGATGCGGGACAGTCAGGGCGAGCCGGCCGGGTCGGTACACCTCTGGCCAGGGGACGCGATCACCGGCTCGTTCGAGAACTATCTCGTAGACGAGTTGGCGACGTTGACGGAGTGGCTCGACCGTGAGGAGCTCGGTCCGTGGGGGCGAGTATGGGGCGGCGACTCAACTCCGCCGACGATGCAGGCTATCGTCGCGAAGTATGCCGAGTTGAGGCGAGAAATCGAGGCGATGGCAGTGGACGGCACCATCGCGGGTCAGCCGAATCCGCCCGCTACACAGGAGTCGATCGACGCCCTCGAGAGCCGGCTGGGGCATCCACTCCATCCGGAGCACGCCGAGCTGCTGCTGACCGCCGACGGGTGGCCCGGGATTCCGTACCTCCTCAGCACACATGAAATCATCGACGGCTCGCGCTGGCGTGCGTCGCTCGTTGAGCGCGACAACCGAGATCGACAGGCGCTTAGCGAGAAGGAAAGAGCGTTCGCGCAGTTCGGCGTATCCGTGCCGCCGGCTCCGGACCGTCCCTCCGCTGGTGAAGTGGCGGCGGCGAGTGGTGTGACTCCCTTCGCGGCGTGGGGGCCGTGCGCAATCGGCGTGGACCCCGTCGACGGATTCGTCCGGTGGCTACCGTTCGACAGCAAGTACGGCGACGATCCGAGTGACATCACAACACGATCAGCCGGAACGGTGAGGGCCTACCTGTTGGATGAGATCGATCAGCTGAACACCCGTGTCGAAGGGTTGCGCTCCGTTCGCGGAGGACCCTCGGACACCTGACCCGCCACGCCGCGCAATGCGACTGCAAACGAGGTCGCCGACGTGCGAATGCACAGGTCGCGATAGCCTGGAGCGCGTGACTTCTACGTTGACCGCCGATACGGCGAACGGAATCGATTTCAAGGTCGCGGACCTCTCGCTCGCCGAGTCCGGCCGCAAGCAGCTGAGCCTGGCGGAGCACGAGATGCCCGGCCTGATGGCGCTGCGTCGCGAGTACGCCGACGTGCAGCCGCTCAAGGGTGCGAGGATCTCGGGCTCGCTGCACATGACGGTGCAGACCGCGGTGCTCATCGAGACCCTCGTCGACCTCGGCGCCGAGGTGCGGTGGGCGTCCTGCAACATCTTCTCCACCCAGGACGAGGCGGCCGCGGCCGTTGTCGTGGGGCCGCACGGCACCGTCGAAGCCCCGCAGGGCGTACCGGTGTTCGCGTGGAAGGGCGAGACCCTCGAAGAGTACTGGTGGGCCGCCGAGCAGATGCTGACCTGGCCGGGTGAGCCCGCCAACATGATCCTCGACGACGGCGGCGACGCCACGATGCTCGTGCTTCGCGGCGCGCAGTTCGAGGCCGCCGGCGTGGTTCCGCCCACCGACGAGGACGCCGACAGCGCCGAGTACCAGGTGTTCCTGGCCCTGCTGCGCGCGTCGCTGGCCGAGGACGCGACCAAGTGGTCGACGATCGCGGAGTCGGTCAAGGGTGTCACCGAGGAGACGACCACCGGCGTGCTGCGTCTGTACCAGTTCGCCGCCGCCGGCGAGCTGGCGTTCCCGGCGATCAACGTCAACGACTCGGTCACCAAGAGCAAGTTCGACAACAAGTACGGCACCCGCCACAGCCTCATCGACGGCATCAACCGCGGCACCGACGTGCTGATCGGCGGCAAGAAGGTCCTGATCACCGGCTACGGCGACGTGGGCAAGGGCTGCGCCGAGTCGCTGGCCGGCCAGGGCGCGCGCGTCCAGGTCACCGAGATCGACCCGATCAACGCGCTGCAGGCACTCATGGACGGCTACGACGTGGTCACCGTCGAGGACGCGATCGGCGACGCCGACATCGTCATCACCTCCACGGGCAACAAGGACATCATCCTGCTCGAGCACATGAAGCAGATGAAGGACCACGCGATCCTCGGCAACATCGGCCACTTCGACAACGAGATCGACATGGCCGGCCTCGAGAAGTCGGGCGCCGTGCGGCTGAACATCAAGCCGCAGGTCGACCAGTGGACCTTCGGCGACACCGGCAAGTCGATCGTCGTGCTGTCCGAGGGGCGCCTGCTGAACCTGGGCAACGCGACGGGCCACCCGTCGTTCGTCATGTCCAACAGCTTCAGCAACCAGGTGATCGCGCAGATCGAGCTGTGGACCAAGCCCGACGAGTACGACAACGAGGTCTACCGCCTCCCGAAGCACCTCGACGAGAAGGTCGCGCGGATCCACGTCGAGGCCCTGGGCGGCAACCTCACCAAGCTCACCAAGGAGCAGGCCGAGTACATCGGCGTCGACGTCGAGGGCCCGTACAAGCCCGAGCACTACCGCTACTGAGCGGCACCGTCGCGACCGTAGCCGATCGGCACCGTCGGACAGCTAACGCACGCTCGACGAACTGACGCACACCTTCCACCCTCCGGACTCCTTCCGGAGGGTGGCGGTGTCTGTGATGGTCTGCGCGACGATCGACGCCGAGCCGATCGGCACCGTGGTCTCCTCGGCGGTCGCGGTGCCCGCGTCGGCGTCGATGCGCACCTGTCCGACGGTCACCTTCCAGCGTCCGCTCGGCCCGAGCGTCGAGTCGATCTCGGCGGCGAAGGTCTGCGCGGTGAACTGCTGCTGCAGCAGGAGTGCGTCGGCGGAACAGCGAGTTCCGATGAGCGCCGCCAGGTCCCGGTTGTTGAGTGCCGTCGTCTCGGCGGCGACGACATCGCGGATCTGCTGCTCGTCGTCGCTGCCGCGGTTCGCGAGGATGTACCACGTGGCGCCGATGATGATCGCGATGATCAGCGCCGTCGCGCCCATCACGATCGCCACGGACCGGTCGCGCCGCGGAGGTCCCGACGGTGCGGCCGGCCAGGTCGGCGCGGACGGCACGGGCGCGGACGGCGGGGTCGGCACGGGCGCGGACGCTACCGTCGGAAGGGGTGGGGACGGCAGCGGATTCGGGACCACTCCAGTGACCGCGCGCCCCGTCACGAAGGGCGTACCCGCCGACGAGACGGGCCCGCCCGGGGCGAACTGCTGCGGCGGCCGCGGCGGCGCGATCCCGAGCCGACGGTAGGTCTCCGCAGGCAGGACGGGGTGCAGGAGCTCGCGGGGATCAGTCGGGCGCATCGGTGCGCTCCTCGGAGACCGTCGGCGCGTGGCTGCGATGTTCGAGAGTCTGCAGCAGCGCGGTCAGCGCGTCCAGCTTCTCGTGCACCTCGTCGAGTTCGCGGCGCATGTAATCGCGACTCGCGGCCTCGCCGACGGCCAGGCGCACCGACGCCAGCTCGCGCGCGAGGAACTCGGTGTCGGCCTTGGTCTGCGCGGCGCGGGAACGGTCCTCGTCGAGCGAGACGCGGTCCCGACTCTCCTGCCGGTTCTGCGCGAGCAGGATGAGCGGCGCCGCGTACGCGGCCTGCGTGGAGAAGGCCAGGTTGAGCAGGATGAACGGGTACGGGTCGAAGCGCAGCGCGATCCAGCTGATGTTGATGATCACCCAGACGATCACGATCACCGTCTGGATGGCCAGGTAGCGGCCGGTGCCCAGGAACCGCGCCACCCGCTCGGCGCCCTGGCCGATCATGTCATCGCCCAGGTTCAGGTGGAAACTGCGGCCGAGCCGCGGCGTATCGAGCCGGGAGCGGTCCTTCATCCGGTGACCTCCACGGTGTTGTCGTCGTCCTCGTCGCGCCAGTCGTCGGGCAGGAGGTGGTCGAGCACGTCGTCGACCGATACGGCGCCCAGCAGGTGGTTCTCGGCGTCGATCACCGGTCCGGTGACCAGGTTGTACGCCGCGAAGTACCGGGTAACGGCGCCGAGCGGATCGTCTGGACCGAGCCGCGGCAGGTCGGTGTCGACGATGCCGCCCACCAGATCCGCGGGCGGCTCGCGCAGGAGTTGCTGCAGGTGCACCGCGCCGAGGTAGCGGCCCGTCGGGGTCGCGGTCGGGGGCCGGACGACGAACACCATGCTGGCCAGCGCGGGGGTGATGTCCTGGTTGCGCGCCCTGGCCAGGGCCTCGGCCACGGTGGTCGACGGGGTGACCACGATCGGCTCGGGCGTCATCATGCCGCCCGCGGTGTACGGCGAGAAGGTGAGCAGTCGACGGACCGTTCCCGAGTCCTCCGGGTCCATCACGGCCAACAGCTCCTCGCGCTGGCTGTCGGGGAGCTCGCCGAGGAGGTCGGCGGCGTCGTCGGGGTCCATGGCCTCGAGGACGTCGGCGGCGCGGGCCTTGGACAGGTGCGCGATCACCTCGGCCTGGTCGTCGTCGCCGAGTTCCTGGAGCACGTCCGCGAGCCGCTCGTCGTCGAACGCCGCCGCGAGGGCCAGACGCCGCTGGGTGGGCAGCTCGCGCAGGGCCTGCGCGACGTCGGTGGCGCGCATGTCCTCGAACACGGTCAGCGCCTCGGCGATGTCGTGATCGGCACCCGTGAGCGCGGTGGTGGTGAAGCCGGAGACGTGGGGGAGGTCGACCACCTGGACGCCACCCCGTCGGCTCCACCCCGTCGCGCGGATCTTGACGGCCAGGCGGTGCACCACCCAGTCCCGGGTGCGGGTCTGCTCGATCCCCACGTCCACGACGGAGGCGTCGGCACCGTCGTACTGCTCCCCGGGCTCCTCGATCCGGACCTTGGTCCCCAGGAGCTGTCCGAGGGCGAGGGCCTCACCGGGCCGGATGTGCAGGCGGCGCAGGCTCACCGAGCCGGTGTTGAGCGTGATGGCGGCCGGTTCGACGCTGGTCACGCGCAGCATCGGAACGAAGATGCGGCGGCGGTTGGCCAGTTCGACGGCGAGGCCGAGGACTCGTGGAGCCTTCCGATCCGCGCGCAGGCCGATCACCGCGTCACGGACGCGGCCGACCGACTCCCCGTCCGGACCCACGACGGGCAGGCCGGACAGTCGAGCGACGAATACTCTGGAGACAGCCGACATGGTGTTCAGGGTAGTTTCGTTCTACGTATCGCATGTGAGGGAGGGCGTCGAATGTCGCAACCGTTACCCGGTCCCGGGTCGCAGAATCGCCCCGGAGGGCCCGCCGGGCAGCCCTTCCGCGGGCTGCCGACGCCGCCGAAGGGCTGGCCGATCGGTTCGTTCGCCACGTACGCAGAGGCGCAGCGCGCCGTCGACTACCTCTCCGACCAGGAGTTCCCGGTCCAGAACGTCACGATCGTGGGCGTGGACCTCATGCAGGTCGAGCGGATCACGGGGCGCCTGACCTGGGGGCGGGTGCTCAGCGCGGGTGCCGCGTCCGGCGCGTGGCTGGGCCTTTTCCTCGGTCTGCTGGTAGGTCTGTTCGTGGGTGGCGGTGCGAACGTGCTGCCCACCGTGATCGCCGGCATCGTCGGTGGTGTGGTTTTCGGCCTGATCAGCGCGGCGGTGCCGTACTGGGCCTCGCGGGGCACGCGCGACTTCTCGTCGACGATGCAGCTGGTCGCCGGCCGGTACGACGTGCTGTGTGATCCCCAGGTCGCCGAGCAGGCGCGCGACATGCTGGCTCGGTTGAACATTCAGTAGGGGCTTTCTCGCCACGCCGCTGGGGAGTTTCGACGGTGAGCTGTGAGCGACCCTGTCGTGAGGGGTTGCGTTCGAGGTCGGCGCGGGATGTGGTGCTCGCGAAAGCTATGCGTCCGGTGCATACCCTCATCTGCGCAGGTAGCAGGCATCTTTCTGAGTTCGGTTATGCGTTTCTTGCATGGCGCGGCGATGATCGCGGACGCCAGAAGGCATCGGCGCGGCGGGCGGGTCGTCTGGAGACGAATCGCCGCGGGCTCGGCTTGCCCGGGCGCCTGTGACTCCTGCTATCGGTTTTCATTCTTCATAACGCTGCAGCGCTATGAAGAATGAGGACTGATCTGTGGACCGCGGTCCGGTGGCTTGGCCGGCAGTGATCGTTGCCGCGATGGAAACGGTCGGATATCGTTGCCGGTATGGAAACGAACTCCGACGCGGCGCGTTCTCTGGCTGATGTCGATGCGGTGGCGCGCAAGTTCCGCCGCATCGCCTCGCCGTGGTGGGTGTCGGTTGCGTGGGCCGTGAACTTCGGGGTGTTCTGGTCGATCGCCTACGGAGGGACGAACGGCTGGCGAGACATCGTGATCGCCCTTGGTGTGTTCGGGATCGGTACGGCGGTTCTGTTCGGCGAGGCGAAGGTGCGCGGAGCACGGTCCACCACGTATGAACGGGGGAGTTGGGCGAGCGGCGTGAGCTTCTGGTCCATGATGGCAGGACTGTTCACGGTGCAGGTCGTGTCCATCTTCTTGGAATCCGGTACGTGGACGACGTATGTGGTGCTCGCCGGATTGTCGGCGGTCGTATATCTGCTCGGCCAATTGCTGGCGCGGTACATCGCCGTGCGCTCCGAGCGTTGACCGGCGGTAGGTACGGGCCGCCGGCGTTCAACGATCTGATCCACCCGCGGCAACGGCTGATGATCTGCGCGGCGCTGGATCAGGCGCGCGACATGCGGTTCGACGTGCTCGCGAAGGCGCTGGACATGAGTGCGCCCACGTTGAGCAAGCATCTGGCGAAGCTGGAGGAGGCGCAGTACGTCGCTACCCGTCGGGACTCGGCGGACTCGCGGCGGCAGTGGGTGGAACTGACGATCACGGGGCGGTCGGCCTTCGCGCGACACGTCGCAGCCCTGCGTGAGCTCACGACCTGACCTGCGGCGCAGCAGGTCGCTCCGCTCCCCGCAGATATCCCCGGGCGCCCCGTGTATCCGCGCGGGGAGCGGAGGAATCTGCTGTGTCCGGTGATTTCTGGTGCGCGCCGGGTTGAGCGCGCCCGAAAGTCCACCGCCGGGACCACGGCCACGCGAAACACGTGTCCCCGCGGCTGTTCGCGCCCTCCGGACTCGACACGCCGGGGTGGGCGGCGCACCGTCGGACCTGGGGGAACGGGAGGGACGCGCAAGAGTCTCCCGAACCTGTTTACCGAGACGCGAAGTCCTGCTAAATTGCGAGAAGGTGATAGTTATCATAAGGAGGACTCTCATGGCTGACATCCAGGGGCGCGTGCGGCGGGACCCGTTCGACCAGGGCTACCTCGATGTCCTGGAGGATCTGTCCGACGGTTCCGTGCATCGCCGGTTCGACCCGTACCTCGACATCGACTGGGACTCGCCCGAGCTGGCGCTGGACCCGAACGATCCGCGCTGGGTGCTGCCGGCGACGCTCGATTCGCTCGGCGCCACGCAGTGGTACCGCGACCTGCCGTTGGAGAAGCGGATCGAGATCGGGAAGTGGCGGATGGCCAACACGATCAAGGTTGGCGCGGCCTTCGAATCCATCCTGATCCGCGGGATGATGCAGTACATCATGAAGCTCCCGAACAAGTCTCCGGAGTTCCGCTACTGCCTCCACGAGATGACGGAGGAGTGCAACCACATCCAGATGTTCCAGGAACTGGTGAACCGCATCGACGTGGACGTGCCCGGCATGCGCAAGCGGTTCCGCCGGGCGTCGCCGATGATCGGCGTGCTGGGGGGCTACGCGCACGTCATCCTCTTCATGGGCATCCTGGGCGGCGAGGAGCCGATCGACCACTACCAGAAGGCGATCATGCGCCACGGCGGCCAGGTCCCGCCGCTGGTGTTGCGCACCATGGAGATCCACGTCGCCGAGGAGGCGCGGCACATCTCCTTCGCGCACGAGTTCCTGCACGCTCACCTGCAGGGGATGACGAAGCGGCAGAAGCGGATCTGCGCGTTCGCGTTCCCGCTGGCCATGCGCTGGCTGGTCGGCGAGATCTTCACCCCGCCCAAGGAGTTCTTCGAGCGCTTCGAGGTGCCGCGCGAGGTCAAGCGCGAGGCCTTCTGGCGCGGGCCCGCGGCGCGTGCGCTGCTGAACGACTACTTCGCCGAGATGCGTGCGCTCGCCGACGATCTGGGGCTCATGACCCCGTTCGGCAAGCTCATGTGGAAGGTGCTCAAGATCGACGGTCACAAGGCCCGCTATCGCGGCGAGCCGACCCGCAGGGCGCAGGCCGCGGCCTGACGGAGGTTCTCGCCCGGGGCGTAGCATCACGAGCCATGACCTCGGCGGGACGGCCGGACTCCGGCTATCGACTGCGGTGGCGCGAGCACAATTCGCAGCGCCGCGATCTGATCCTGCGGGCCGCAGCCGAACTGGTGGAGGAGTCCGCGCCGGGTGCCCCGATCTCGGTGCGGCACATCGCGGAGCGGGCCGGGCTCGTGAAATCCGTGGTGTACCGCCAGTTCAAGAGCAAGGACGACCTGGTGCGCGGCCTGCGCGGCTATGTCGTGGAATCCTTCGCCGTCGAGCTGGAGGCCGACCTCGACGTCTCGGCCGGCACGCTCCGCGGGATCCTGCGCCGCGCCATCACCAGCGCCGCCGTCTGGATGGAGGACAACCCGCGCCTCGTCGACCTCCTGCGGTCCGGTCCGTCCGACACGGATCCCGACGCCCCCGACGCCGTCGCCGAGCTCCGCCATCGCGTGGTGACCCGGGCGCACGAGACCGTCGACGGCGTCGCCGCCGTCACCGGCCTCGACCCCGCGCCCTTCGCCCGCATCCCGTTCGTGCTGTTCACGATGGTGGAGGCGACGCTCACCAGCTGGGTCCGCGGCGAGGAGGCGATCCGCGGCAGCTCGCGCGCCGAGGTGGTCGAATCGCTCACGGACATCACGTGGTTCGTGCTCGACGGTGCCGCCCGCGGCATGGGCGTGACGGTCGATCCGGATGCCGAGTTCGCCACGGTCCTCACGACCCTCGTGCCCGACGGTGCCGCGCGCACCGTCGAGCCCACCTGACGGTCGTGCCCGCCGAAGGGCGGGCAGGTCCGCGGATGCCGTCCGCATCTGGCACGATTATCCCGAATGTGGGTCAAGTCACCGGCGGAGTCGACTAGTTTTTCGAAGCGACGCAACCGGTCGGTAGCGGGGATAGGAGCGGCGCGTGACGGGCAGAACGAGTCGAACGCGTAGGAGCCGGGCCACCCGGCTCGGCGCGATGGGATTGACGTCCGCGCTGGGCGCCACCCTCCTCGCGGGGTGCGGCACCGGAGGGTCCGGCACCGAGATCAGCGTCTACGTCGGCGCGGACAGCGCCGCGACCGTGCAGCGCGTGGCGGCGAAGTGCTCGACGTCCGACTACAAGGTGGTCGGCTACGCCCTCCCCAAGTCCGCCGACGACGCGCGGCTGCAGCTGGCGCGCCGCATCACCGGTGGCGACAAGTCGCTCGACGTGATGGCGCTCGACGTGACGTGGACCGCGGAGTTCGCGCAGGCAGGCTGGGCGGAGAAGGTGCCGGCCGAGGTGGCGGCGCGCACCGAGAAGCGGGTCCTGGCGGGGCCGCTGAAGACGGCGAAGTTCAACGACGAACTCTACGGCGTTCCGGGGTGGACCAACACGCAGCTGCTCTGGTACCGCAAGGACCTGGTCTCCCAGCTGACGGGTAAGCCCGTCACCTCGCCGCCCAAGTTCACCTGGGCGCAGATGCTCGAGCTCACCGGGCAGTCGCTCGCCAAGGGCGGCCCCGCGCAGATCGGCGTCACCGCGGCGCAGTACGAGGGCCTGACGGTGTGGTTCAACTCGCTCCTCGAAACGGCCGGCGGCAAGGTGGTCGATGAGACCGGCAAGAAGGTCGTGCTCGGCGAGGGCAAGAACCGCGAGGCCGCGCTGACGGCACTCAAGACGATGAAGGCCGTGGCGACCGCGCCCGGGCGGGATCCGAGCTTCACGCAGACGATGGAGACGGAGATCCGGCTGAGCATGGAGCGCGGCAACGCGTTGTTCGAGGTGAACTGGCCCTTCGTGCTCTCGGCGATGCAGCAGAACGCGGCCGCCGGAACCGTGCCCTTCCTCAAGGACATGACCAAGTTCGCCGACGTGGTGAAGAAGCCGACGAACGACCAGCTCAAGCAGATGAACGCGGTGATCCAGAAGAAGTTCGACTTCACCACCTTCCCGCGCATCGCGCCCGGCGTGCCGGCCCGCCCGACGATCGGTGGCGCGAACTACGCCGTCTCGCCGACGTCGGTGAAGAAGGAACAGGCGTGGAAGGCCATCGAGTGCCTGACCAACGACGAAGCGGAGAAGGCGTACGGACTCGACGCGGGCACGCCGCCCGTGCTGCCGTCGCTCTACGACGACCCGGAGTACCTGGCCGTGTACCCGATGGCGAAGCTGATCCGGGACCAGTTGCAGGAGAACACCTCCTCGGTGCGGCCGGTGACGCCGGTGTACCAGGCCATGTCGACCCTGCTGCAGGCCAAGCTCAGCCCCGTCGGCACGTGGGACCCGGACACCCTCGTCGACGAGTTGGTGGACGCCGCCAATAAGGCGATCGATCAGAAGGGGCTGGTCCCGTGACCGCTGCGACGACGAGTGGGGGCGCTGCGCCCGCTCCCGCGAAGAAGAAGGCCGTCCTGTCCCAGGGGCAGCGCGAGGAGCGCAGGCTGGGCCTGTACCTGATTGCGCCCGCCGCCCTTGTGATGCTGCTCGTGACGGCCTATCCGATCGTGTACGCGTTCTGGCTCAGCCTGCACAAGTCGTCGCTCGCGGCGCCGGGGCAGGACGAGTTCATCGGCTTCGGCAACTACGGCACGGTGCTGCAGGATTCGTACTGGTGGCAGGCGCTGGGCGTGACGGCGTTCATCACCGTGATCTCGGTGATCATCGAGTTCGTGCTGGGTCTCGCGATCGCGCTGGTGATGCACCGGACCATCGTCGGGCGGGGCATCGTGCGCACCGTCGTCCTCATCCCGTACGGCATCGTGACGGTGGCGGCATCGTTCTCCTGGTTCTACGCCTGGACGCCCGGCACCGGCTACCTCGCCAACCTGCTGCCCGACGGCAGTGCGCCGCTGACGCAGCAGATCCCGTCGCTGTTCATCATCATCCTGGCGGAGGTGTGGAAGACCACCCCGTTCATGGCGCTGCTGCTGCTCTCGGGCCTGGCTCTGGTGCCGGACGACCTGATCAAGGCCGCCGCGATGGACGGCGCCGGTCCGTGGACGCGCCTGACCAAGATCATCATCCCGCTGATGAAGCCCGCGATCCTCGTGGCGCTGCTGTTCCGCACGCTGGACGCGTTCCGAATCTTCGACAACATCTACGTGCTCACCAAGGGCGCCAACGGGACCGGGTCGGTGTCGATCCTCGGTTACGACAACCTGTTCAAGGCGTTCAACCTGGGTGTCGGCTCCGCCATCTCGGTGTTGATCTTCCTGTGCGTGGCGATCATCGCGTTCATCTTCGTCAAGGCGTTCGGCACCGCGGTGCCGGGAGCCGACCAGGACCAGAGGTAGGGGCCGGGGCATGGCATCGAATACCGCAGGGCGCAAGGTCGCCTGGAGTGTCATCGACGTCTTCGTCGTGTGTTACGCACTGATCCCGGTGTTGTGGATCGTCTCGCTCTCCCTCAAGTCCCCGGCGACGGTGACCGACGGCAGCTTCATCCCCAAGGCCCTCACGATGGACAACTACACGGCGATCTTCGAGGGCAGCGGCTTCATCCGCCCGCTGATCAACTCCATCGGTGTCGCGCTGATCTCCACGGTGATCGCGGTGATCATCGGCATGTTCGCCGCGTACGCCGTGGCGCGCTTGAACTTCCCGGGCAAGAAGCTGTTCATCGGGGCGGCGCTGCTCATCGCGATGTTCCCGCAGATCTCGCTGATCACGCCGCTGTTCAACATCGAGCGGGCCGTCGGCCTCTTCGACACGTGGCCCGGCCTGATCCTGCCGAACGTGACCTTCGCGCTCCCGCTGTGCGTCTACACGCTGTCCGCCTTCTTCCGCGAGATCCCCTGGGAGCTGGAGAAGGCCGCGAAGATGGACGGCGCCACGCCGGCGCAGGCCTTCCGTCAGGTGATCGCGCCGCTGGCCGTGCCGGGCGTGGTGACCGCGGCGATCCTGGTGTTCATCGCCGCGTGGAACGACCTGCTGTTCGGCGTCTCGCTGACGGCCACGGAGCGGTCGATCACGGCACCGGTCGCGATCGTGAACTTCACGGGCAGTTCGCAGTTCGAGGAGCCCACCGGGTCCATCGCCGCCGCGGCGGTCATCATCACCATCCCCATCATCATCTTCGTCCTGATCTTCCAACGACGGATCGTCGCCGGGCTCACGTCCGGTGCGGTCAAGGGCTGACGCCGGAAAGTACTCGAGGAGCAATCACATGGCCGACATCGTCCTGGACCACGTCAAGAAGACCTACCCCGACGGCTCCACCGCCGTCAGCGACATCAACCTGCAGATCGCCGACGGGGAGTTCCTCATCCTGGTGGGCCCGTCGGGCTGCGGGAAGTCCACCACGCTCAACATGATCGCCGGTCTGGAGGACATCTCCTCCGGGGAGCTGCGGATCGCCGGAGAGCGGGTCAACGAGAAGGCGCCCAAGGACCGCGACATCGCGATGGTGTTTCAGTCCTACGCCCTCTACCCGCACATGACGGTGCGCGAGAACATCGCGTTCCCGCTCAAGCTGGCCAAGCTGAGCAAGGACGAGATCAACGCCAAGGTCGAGGACGCCGCGCGCACCCTGGACCTCACCCAGCACCTCGACCGCCGCCCCTCGCAGCTCTCGGGCGGCCAGCGCCAGCGCGTCGCGATGGGCCGCGCGATCGTCCGCAGCCCCAAGGCCTTCCTCATGGACGAGCCCCTGTCGAACCTCGACGCCAAGCTGCGCGTGCAGATGCGCACCGAGGTGTCCCGGCTGCAGAAGCGCCTGGGCACCACGATGGTCTACGTCACGCACGACCAGACGGAGGCCATGACGCTCGGCGACCGCGTCGTCGTGCTCAAGAGCGGCGACGTCCAGCAGGTCGGCGCTCCGCAGGAGCTCTACGACCGCCCGAACAACCTGTTCGTCGCCGGTTTCATCGGCTCGCCCGCGATGAACTTCGTGCCCGGCCGACTCACCTCGGTGGGCATCCAGACCGCGCTCGGCGAGATCCTGCTGCTCGACGCGCCGCGCCTGGCCGAGCGTGCCGCGGCAGCCGGGAACCGTACCGGCGACGTGGTGGTCGGCATCCGTCCCGAGCACTTCGAGGACGCTCGCCTGCTCGACCCGAACCAGCGTGTGGGCGGCCTGACCTTCACCGCGAAGGTCGACGTCCTCGAGTCGATGGGTTCCGACAAGTTCGTGCACTTCGCCGTCCCCGCGGGCGCCGGCCGCACCGATGCCCTCGCCGACCTCGACGCCGCGCAGCAGCAGCCGCTCGCGGGTGTGGACGAGGTCGTCGCGCGACTGTCGGCGGACTCGACGGCCGCCCGCGGCGCCGAGGTGGACCTGTTCTACGACCCCACGAAGATCGCGGTGTTCGACGCCGCGACCGGACTGAACCTGGCCCAGTAGCAACCGGGCGCCGGAAGAGCCGTCGCCGTGCGGGTGCTCGCCGTCAGCGACGAGGAGGTGCCGGGCCTGGCCCTGGCATCGTCGACCCTGCGCCCGGACCTGATCCTGGGCGCGGGCGACCTGTCGGGCGAGTACCTCGAGGGGCTCATGGACCGGTACGGCGTGCCGTGCGTGTTCGTCCCCGGCAACCACGATCCCGACTACGCGGGGTACCGCAGCACCCGCGGCGGGTACGTGCGCGGGGGCATGCCCTCCGAGCCTCCGGGGCCGCGCGGGGGCGTCAACGCGGACGGCCGGGTCGTCAGGGTGGGCGGTCTGACGGTGGCCGGTCTCGGCGGGTCGATCCGCTACCGGTCCGGTCCGAATCAGTGGACGCAGGCGCAGGCCACGCGCCGTGCCTGGCGGGTGCGGCTCGCGGCGCGGCGGCGTACCGTCGACCTCGTGCTCGCGCATTCGCCCGCGCTCGGCGTGGGGGACGGTGACGACGGGCCGCACCGCGGTCTCGCCGCGCTGGGCGCGCTGGTGGCGGGGATCCGCCCGCAGGCGTTCGTGCACGGGCACGTGCACCCGTTCGGCGCGCCGGGGCCGGATCGCGAGATCGACGGTGTGCCGGTGCTCAACACCGTCGGGTACACCTACTTCGACATCACTCCCGGACGCCCGGCGGGCGCCGAGGGCCTCGACATCCTGGAGCGGCGACGTGGCGCGTGACACCGGTTTCCCCGACGAGGACGCCCGGACGGACTTCGAGCGGTCCCGGCGGCGTGCGAACGTCGCGCGGCTGGCGGCCTGGGTCCGGGGCCAACCGGATGACGTCACCGAGGTGCTCCCGTACGACGAGGTGGTCGCGGCGCTGGGACTCGTCTCGGAGCGGAATCTCGGGCTGCAGGTGGTCCCGGTCGCGCAGATCGTCGGCAGCGTGGACCGCACCCGGGACTTCGATCGCTACTTCCGGCCGCGCTCGCCGGCCCTGCGGGCACGCTGGCAGCGACTGGCTGCGGCGCAGCGGCGCGGCGAGTCGATGCCGCCGATCGAGGTGAAGAAGGTCGGCGACCTGTACTTCGTGGTCGACGGGCACCACCGCGTGTCCATTGCCTTCGCACGGGGTTTCGCGACGATCGACGCCTATGTCACGGAGGTGATCACGCGGATCGGCGCCGGCGGTATCGCGGTCCGCTCGGACCTGCTGATGAAGGACCACCGGCGGCTGTTCCTGGACCGGGTGCCGGTGTCCGGGGAGGCGCGGGAGCGCATCGCGTTCGCCAACGCCTGGGACTACTCGCGGCTCGCGGAATCGGTGGAGGCGTGGGGATTCCGGCTCGGCCAGGAGCTGGAGGAGTTCCTCCCCCGGGAGGAGGTCGCGCGCCGCTGGTACGAGGAGGAGTTCACGCCGGTCGTCGCGATGGCGCGCGACGCGGGGATCATGGCGTCGTCGAGCGATGCCGAGGTGTACCTGTTCGTGGCGTGCGAGCGGTACCGGTTGGTGCGCAAGCACGTCTGGAGTCCGGAGATCATCGACGAGGTGTCGGAGCGGCACCGGCCCTGGCAGCCGGGCAGGTTCTTCTAGGCCGGACGGTGCGGGGCCGGCATCGCACACTCCGGCCCCGCACGGTTCGGTCGATCAGCGCATCCACACCGTCGCGTTGCCGGGCAGTCGACCATCCGCGGAATCCGTACTCGCGAGCAGGATCTCGCCCTCGGGGAGGTCCACCGGCTCGGAGCCGAAGTTGGTGAACGAGCGCCAGCCGCCGGGCCGCTCGAAGGCCAGCACCGACGCGGATGGGTGCTCGATCCACGTCAACGTCTCCGCGGTCTGCAGCTCGCCGCGCAGTGCCAGCGCCCGGCGGTAGAGGTTCAGCGTCGACGCGGCATCGTCGGCCTCGACGGCCACCGCGTAGTCCGCGAACCATGCGGGCTGCGGCAGGTGCGCACCGTCGGACCCGAATCCGAAGGACGACCCGGTACCGGACCACGGGAGCGGGACGCGGCAGCCGTCGCGGCCGACCTCCTTGCCCTCGGTGCGGAAGAAGGTGGGGTCCTGGCGCGACTGCGCGGGGATGTCGCCGACCTCGTGCAGGCCCAGCTCCTCGCCCTGGTAGAGGTAGGTGGAGCCGGGGAGGGCCAGCAGGAGCATCGTCGCCGCCCGGGCGCGGGCCTCGCCCACCGCCGTGTCGACCTCGTCGTGCGCGCCGCCGGCGAGCGTCCACGCCGCCGCGTGGTGCCCGAGGCCCGCGGGCAGGCCGTAGCGGGTGGCGTGCCGGGTCACGTCGTGGTTCGACAGCACCCAGGTGCTCGACGAGCCGGTCTCGGCGGAGCGCTCGAGGTTCTCCTCGATGATCTCGCGGAACTGCGAGGCCTCGAACTCGGAGACGAGCAGGTCGAAGTTGAACGCCTGCCCGAGCCCTTCGGCGCTCGCGTAGGGCGCGAGCCTGGTCTTGTGCACCCACGCCTCGGCGACAGCCGTGCGGGGCGGGGTGTACTCGTCGAAGACCTTGCGCCAGGCGCGGTAGATCTCGTGCACCTCGTCGCGATCCGAGAACGGGTGATCCGGGTTGAGCGTGAGCTCGCCCAGCCCCACCACGGCGAAGGGGGCGAAGGGCTCGCTCAGGTCTTTGCGCAGGTAGTGGGCGACGTCGATGCGGAATCCGTCCACGCCGCGGTCCGACCAGAAGCGCAGCGTGTGCTCGAAGTCCGCGCGCACGTCGTCGCGCTCCCAGTTCAGGTCGGGCTGCTCGCGGGCGAACATGTGCAGGTACCACTGGCCGGGCGTCCCGTCGGGTTCGTCGACCCGGTGCCAGGCGGGGCCGCCGAAGTGCGACTGCCAGTCGTTCGGCGGCTCGTCGCCGTTCTCGCCCTTGCCCTCGAAGAAGTGGTAGCGGTCGCGCTCGTCGGAGCCGCGGCCCGCGGCGAGCGCGGCCTGGAACCACTCGTGCTGATCGGAGGTGTGGTTGGGCACGATGTCGACGATCAGTTTGATGCCGGCCGCGTGCAGTGCGGCGCTCATGGCGTCGAAGTCGTCGAGCGTGCCGAGGCGCGGGTCCACGTTCCGGTAGTCGGCCACGTCGTACCCGCCGTCCGCCAGCTCGGACGGGTAGAACGGGCTCAGCCACACCGCGTCGACCCCCAGGTCGCGCAGGTAGGGCACGCGCGAGGTGATGCCGGGAAGGTCGCCGATCCCGTCGCCGTCGGAGTCGGAGAAGCTGCGCGGATAGATCTGGTACACCACCGCCTGGCGCCACCAATCGGCCGTTCCGAGGTCCTTGAGAACCACAACACTCCCTTCGAAGGCATCTGCATTCCGACGATCGTCGACGCGCGTCGATGACGCTGGATCCAGCGTAACCGATCCGTAGGATCAGGAGCGTTGCTTTCGCCGACGAGGAGGTGCAGGGTGGCGACGATGGCCGAGGTCGCGCGGCTCGCGGGGGTGTCGCGGAGCACCGTCTCCTACGTCCTCAGCGGCACGCGTCCGATCTCCGCGGAGACGCGGGATCGCGTCTACGCCGCGATGGCCTCCCTGGACTACGCGCCCAACGCCCTCGCGCAGGCGCTCGCCGGCCGGCGGACCGGATTGCTGGGACTGTTGCTGACCACCGACGCGCTCGGTCAGGGGCTCGACACCGCGGGCTACCTCACGGCCGCGGCCGACGAGGCCCGGGCGCTCGGCTCGCACCTGATGCTCCTGCCGGGCCCGGCGGACGACGCGGATTCGGTGCGCGAGACCGCGCGCCAGGGACTGGTCGACGGGTTCGTGGTGATGGAGGTGTACAACCGCGACGCGCGCGTGGACTACCTGCGCGAGGCGGGCGTCCCGTTCGTCCTCGTCGGCAGGACCGACGACAACACCGCGACGGCGTTCTGCGACGCGGACTTCGACGCCGCGGCGGAGGAGGCCTTCGCCCATCTCGGGGGCCTCGGGCACCGCGACGTCGCGGTGCTGGTCCGGGAGATCCCCGACGGGGCGCACGCCCCCGGCGTGGACGTCCGGTCGCGGGCCGCCGTCGACGGTGCCGTCGCGCGGCACGGTGTCCGGGCGCACGTGCTCGCCGTGCCGTCGACCTTCGCCGCCGGGTGGGACGCCTTCGCCGGCCTGGCCGACGGCCCGGTCACCGCCGTCGTCGTGTGCAACGAACCCGCGGGCCTGGGGCTGATCTCCGCGGCGGCAGCTGGGGGAGTGACCGTCCCGCACGACCTCTCCGTGCTGTCGTTGTTCTCCGGCACCGAGACCGGCGAGCTCACGCGGCCCCGCCTCACCAGCGTCGGACCCGACCCCGGAGCGATGGCCCGGCGCGCGGTCCAGTTCCTCGTCCGTCGCGTGGCCGGCGAGTCGGCCGCGGATCTGCAGGCCCTCAGCGGGCCGATGTTCCTCGACCGCGGCAGCACCGGGCGGGTCGTCGGCCGGTCGGGCTCGTAGGATGGACCCCCGTGAGTTCCGTCGTCGATGCCGCCCGTGAGCACCTCGCTGCGCACTACGAGAAGCGCGGCTTCGCGCCGCCCGCATCGGCGTCGGTGACCTTCCTCGGCCTCGAGCCGATGACGGTGCAGCGCTGGGTGGGCGACCGCGTGGTGGCTTTCGCCAGCGTCGGATGCTCGCGGCACGCGATGACGGACCCGAACGCGCTGGTCACCGTCGACGACGGACCGCGCGCCGAGGTGGTGCTGGAGCTCCGGCCCGCCACCGACGGGCCGGGCGCCGCGCTCGACGGCGTGCACCGTTCGCTCGCGATCCTCGCCGCGACGCCGGCCGTCGAGGGCCTCGTGCTCGCGCCCGACGCGCTCGTCGACCTCGGTGCGCCGCTGTGGGCGGGGGCGTCGTTCACGGCGGTCCTGCTGGGGGAGTCGACGGTGCCGGACCTGCACCGCGAGGACGGCGAACCCGTCCGGTTCCTGCGCGCCGACCCGATCACCGCGAACGAGGCGGCCTGGGTGCGGCTCAAGGGCGCAGAGGCGCTGCGTGAGGCGTGGGCCGAGGCGGGCATCGACCCCGCCGATCCGGGCCGACCCGCGGCCCGCGCGGTGTAGCTCATGAACACGGATCGACGCGTCGGCCTACAGCCACTTGATCTTCCGGAAGGTGATGAACAGGACGATACACGCGACGATCATGATCGCGACGACCGCGTAGTACGAGTAGTGCCAATGCAGTTCGGGCATGTTGTCGAAGTTCATGCCGTAGATGCCCGCGATCATGGTGGGCACCGCGACGAGGCCGATGATCGCCGACATCTTGCGCATGTCCTCGTTCTGCTGCATCCCGATCTTGGCGACGGCCGCGTCGATGAGCGAGCTGAGCACGTCGTTGTAGGTCTCCACGTGGTCGGCGACCATCGACTGGTGATCGAGCACGTCCGAGAAGTAGCGCTGGATCTCGCCGGGGATGAGATCGGTGAAGTCGCAGGTCAGCCGCTTGATCGCATGGGAGAGCGGGTGGATGCCGCGACGCAGCTCGACGATGTCGCGCTTGAGCTGATAGATCTCGTCGACCTTGGTGCGTGAGCGGGCCCGGAAGACCTCCTCCTCGACGCGGTCTATGTCGTCCTCGAGCAGGTCGGACACGGCGACGTAGGTATCGACGACGTGGTCGGCCACGGCGTGCATCACCGCCGACGGCCCGAGCTTGAGCAGGTCGGGATTGCCCTCGAGGTTGCGCCGGACCCGGCGCAGGCTGCCGTGGTCTCCGTGCCGGACGGTGATCACGTGGTCCGGTCCGACGAGCACCATGACCTCGCCGGTCTCGACGATGCGGGCCATCGGGTCGGTGCGGTCGTGGCCCACGTAGTTCACCGTCTTGAGGATGAGGAACAGCGTGTCGTCGAACCGGTCGACCTTCGGCCGGTTGTGCGTGACCAGCGTGTCCTCGACGGTCAGCGGGTGCAGCCCGAAGACTCGGGCCACCTCGTCCATCTGGTGCTGGTCGGGATCGAGCAGCCCGACCCACACGTAGCCCTCTCCGCGGCGCCGCACCTCCTCGATGGCCTCGACGTACCCGAACCGGCCGGGCAGACGCTCACCGTCGACGTAGACGCCGCAGTCGACGACGGCACGCGCCACGGGCACGCGGGGGACGTCGACCTCGGGGACCTCACGGCGGGTCGCACCAGGCCGGGGCATGGACGGCATGGAGGGCATGCAGAAGATGGTAGTCGGGCGGTACGACGATCCCCGGCGCGCGGGCGGGCCGGTGTCCGGCTCGCGCGGCGGCCGGGTAGAAAGTAGGCGTGAGATGTCGCAAGGTCGGTGCCGCGGTCGTGACCCTCGTCGCGCTCGGCGTCGCGGGCTGCTCGGACGCGGGAGACCTGTCCGATCTCGGGCCACGGACCGCGCCGGGCACCGTCACCGTCGGGTCGTCCGACGGTGCCGCCTCCCGCATCGGGGCCCTCCTCTACGCCAACGCGCTGCGCGCCGCGGGGACTCCCGTGCAGACGGAACTGGGGCTCGGGCCCGGCGACGCCGCGGTGGCGGCCGTCGAGCGGGGCGACATCACGATCGCGCCCGCACTGACCGGCGAGCTCTGGGAGCGCTACCGCCCCGGCGTCGCGCAACCGACGAAGGCGAAGGAATCGGAGTCCGAGAATCCGCGGGAGCAGTGGGACGCGCAGTTCGTGGCCCTGAGCGCGGTGCTGCCCGAGGGGCTGGGTCTGGGCGACCCGACGCTCGCGCTCGATCAGCCCATGCTCTTCGTGTCGAAGGACGCCCCGGCAGCCACGCTGCGCGGGTGCGAGGGGCTGTCGGGGACAGTCGCGATCCCGTCGGGGTCACCGTCGGACCTGAAGGCGCGCTACGGCTGCCCGACGGGGCCGGTCGTCGTCGTGCCAGACGAGGTCGCCGCCGCGCGCGCCGTGACCGAGGGGCGGGCGTCCATCGCGCAGCTCGGGACGCTCTCGCCGTCGGCCCGGGACCTCACGCAGGTCGCGGACCCCGACGGTGCCGTCCCCTCCCGCGCCGTCGTGCCGCTGGTGCGCCGCGACGGTCTGACGGTGGCCCAGACGAAGCGGTTGTCCGCCATCGCCGGCGAGCTCACCACCGCCGACCTCGCGCAGATGGTCGCGAAGGTCGAGTCGGGGGAGCGGACCGCCGAGCAGGCCGCCGACGACTGGGCCAAGGAGCACCCGCTCCACTGATCACATGCGCTTGTTGAGCTGCTTGTCGACGAAGGCGTTGACGCGCTCGTAGGCCGAGCCACCGGCGCGGACCAGCACGTCGATGATCTTGGCGTCCATGCCCACGAGCACGCGGCCGCGGTTGCGCTTGACGCCGTTGAGGATCGTGCGCGCGGCATCGGAGGCCTCGGTGCGGGCCAGGTACTTGTCGAAGAGCTCGGCGGTGCCGGCCTGATCCTTGCCCTCGGCGACGGTGGCGTTGCGCGCGATGGCGGTCTTGATGCCGCCCGGGTGCACGCAGGACACGCCGACGTTGTGGCCGCTGGAGAGCATCTCGATCCGCAGCGCCTCGGTGAAGCCGCGGACGCCGAACTTCGAGGCGTTGTAGGCGCTCTGGCCACCGACGGCGAGCAGGCCGAACAGCGAGCTGGTGTTGACGATGTGCGCGTCACCCGAGGCGATCAACGCGGGCAGGAACGCCTTGGTGCCGTTGACGACGCCCCAGAAGTTGATGTCCATGACGCGGTCGTAGTCCTTGAACGACGTCGTCTCGATCGGCTCGTGGTGCGCGATGCCGGCGTTGTTGAAGAGCAGGTTGACGGTGCCGTAGTGCTCGACGACCTCGTCGGCGTAGGCGAGCAGCTGCTCGCGCTCGCCCACGTTGACGACCTTGGTGTGCACCTCGGCGCCCAGGGCGCGGGCCTTCTCGGCGGTGGCGTCGAGGCCGGTGGGGTCGTAGTCGCAGAGCGAGAGCTTCGCGCCCTCCTCGGCCAGCTGGAGGGCCAGCTCGCGGCCCATGCCGGAGGCGGCGCCGGTGATGACGGCGACCTTGCCGCGGAAACTCTTCATGATGTGATCCTCACGCTCTGCAGGCTGAACTGCTCGGATGCGCCGCTGTGCGGCGTTCTTACTCGACAGTAGGGTTGGGAACCGGCGTCTGTCAACGACCTATTGAGTATGATTCAGTAGGTGACCAGAAAGTCCGTCGCCGCAGCGGTGGGGCGCAAGCGCACCCGGCTCAGCCCCCAGGCCCGGCGCCAGCAGTTCATCGACCTGGGCCTACTCAGCCTCAAACAGCAGGCGCTCGAGCAGGTGTCCATCGAGGACATCGCGAGCCAGGCGGGGGTGTCGGCCGGCCTGCTGTTCCACTACTTCGACTCGAAGCTCGACTTCCAGGTCGCGCTCGTCGAGGAACAGGCCCGGATCGTCGGCGAGATCGCCACCCCGGAGCGGGAGCCCGAGGACCTCGCCGAGGTGATGCCGATCCTGAGTGCCACGCTGGGCACCTACGTCGATCACATCATGGAGAACCGGCAGTCCCTGCTCCCCATGCTCGCGGGCGTGAGCTGGTCGGAGCCCCGGATCCGCACGGCCGTCAAGACCGTCCGGGAGCAGATCGTCCGGCACTTCGTGGACCAGGCCGGCAACATCGGCGTCCAGCCCTCGCCGCAGTTCGTCCTCGCCGTGCACGGCTGGATCGCCGTGGTCGAGGAGACCCTCGTGCAGTGGCTCGACGAGAACGCCGGCTTCGCCGCGATGACCCGCGACGAGGTGGTGGACCATCTCGCCACGATGTTCGTGGGGATGGCGGGGGCGGTCGGGCTCGATCTCACTGTGGGGTAGGTCCGACGGTGCGCCGTGGTCCGGGCGGGGGCGGCGGGGCCGGGGCGTGGCCGGGCGGGGGCATGGCCGGGGCATGGCCGAGACGGGTGGCGGCACCGCCGCTCGCTTAAACCTCACTCTCTCGCCTAACGGCTCGCTCGCTCCGATGCGCTCGACGGCGGTGCCGCCACCCGTCCCTGCTTTGGTGCTGTGCCCGACTTCTCCCTGCGGTTCCGTTCCCGCCGTTCGACCGGCCCTCGGATTCTGACCGGTTCGGACACGCTGTCCGGAGCGGACGCGATCCGAGAGTCGATTGCTGGACGACGGTGCCGGGTGCGGCCGCCGCCGCTGTGCCGTGCCGACAACGAGCAGGGCCGGTCCTCCCGAAGGAGAACCGGCCCTGGATGGTGACCGAGTCGATCTAGACGAGGAAGGCCTCGTCGATGATCTGGGCCTGCTCGACCGCGTGAACCTTCGACGAGCCCGAGCACGGCGCCGACATGGCGCGCCGCGAGACGCGCTTGATGCCGATCAGGCGACCGTCGAGCTCCGGGAGGGCGAGGCCGAAGAACGGCCACGCGCCCTGGTTCGCGGGCTCCTCCTGGACCCACCGGATGTCGGTGGCGTTCGGGTACTTGTCCAGCGTCGCGGGCAGGCGCCGCGAGGGCAGCGGGTACAGCTGCTCCATGCGGATGATCGCCACATCGTCGCGGCCGTCCTTCTTCCGACGCGCCTCCAGCTCCCAGTAGAGCTTGCCGGAGACCATCAGCAGCTTGGTGACCTTGCTGCGGTCGCCGCCGTCGATCTCGAAGGCCGGGTCGTCGATGACCGAGCGGAACTTGCCCGTCGTGAAGTCCTCGACGGGGCTCACGGCGGCCTTGTTGCGCAGCATCGACTTCGGCGTCGCGACCACCATCGGGCGGCGCACGCCGTCGAGGGCGTGGCGACGCAGGAGGTGGAAGTACGACGCCGGGGTCGACGGCATCGCGACCGTCATCGAGCCCTCGGCGCACAGCTGCAGGAAGCGCTCGATGCGGGCCGACGTGTGGTCCGGTCCCTGGCCCTCGTGGCCGTGGGGGAGCAGCAGCGTGACGCCGGAGGTCTGGCCCCACTTCGCCTCACCCGAGCTGATGAACTCGTCGATGATCGACTGCGCGCCGTTGACGAAGTCGCCGAACTGCGCCTCCCAGCACACCAGCGCCGACTCGTCGGCGACGGAGTAGCCGTACTCGAAGCCCAGGCCCGCGTACTCGGTGAGCGCCGAGTCGTAGACCATGAACCGACCGGGGGACGGCGTACCGTCGGGACCCAGGTTGTCCAGCGGGGTGTACTCCGCGCCGGTCTGGCGATCGATGAGCACCGCGTGACGCTGCGTGAACGTGCCGCGGCGGCTGTCCTGGCCGGCCAGGCGGACCGTGCGGCCCTCCTCGAGCAGCGTGCCGAAGGCGAGCAGCTCGCCGAAGGCCCAGTCGATGCCGCCCTCGCGGGACATCTCGAAGCGGCGCTTGACCACGGGGGCCACGCGCGGGTGCACGGTGAAGCCCTCGGGGACGTTGGCGTACGCGTCGCCCACGCGCTGGATCTGCTCCAGCGGCACCGCGGTCACGAGCGAGCTCGGCAGCGGCTGGTCGGCGATGATCGACGGCGCGGGCTCAGCCTGGAACTTCTCGAGCTCCTTGACCTCGTTGAACACCCGCTCCAGCTGGCCCTGGTAGTCGCGCAGCGCGTCCTCGGCCTCCTTGGTCGAGATGTCGCCACGACCGATGAGGGCCTCGGTGTAGGACTTGCGGACACCGCGCTTGGTGTCGATCACGTCGTACATGCCGGGCTGGGTCATCGACGGGTCGTCGCCCTCGTTGTGGCCGCGGCGGCGGTAGCAGACGAGGTCGATGACGACGTCCTTGTCGAACTTCTCGCGGAAGTCGACCGCCAGCTTCGCGACCCACACGCACGCCTCGGGATCGTCGCCGTTGACGTGGAAGATCGGCGCGCCGATCATCTTCGCCACGTCGGTGCAGTACTGCGAGCTGCGCGAGTGCTCCGGCGAGGTGGTGAAGCCCACCTGGTTGTTCACGACGATGTGGATGGTGCCGCCGTTGGAGAAGCCGGGCAGCTTCGCCATGTTCAGCGTCTCCGCCACGACGCCCTGGCCCGCGAAGGCTGCGTCGCCGTGCAGCATCAGCGGCATGATCGGGTGCTCGCCCTCGGGCGGGTTCGCCATGTCCTGCTTGGCGTGCACGATGCCCTCGAGCACCGGGTCGACCGCTTCGAGGTGCGACGGGTTGGCGACCAGCGAGACGGTGATCTCGTTCTCGCCGAACATCTGGTAGTACTTGCCCTCGGCTCCGAGGTGGTACTTCACATCGCCCGAGCCGTGCGCCTGCGACGGGTTCAGGTTGCCCTCGAACTCGGTGAAGATCTTGCTGTAGGGCTTGCCGACGATGTTCGCCAGCACGTTCAGCCGGCCGCGGTGCGGCATGCCGATGACGACCTCGTCGAGCTCGTGCTCGGCGGCCTGGTCCAGCACCGCGTCCATCATCGGGATGACCGACTCGGCGCCCTCGAGCGAGAAGCGCTTCTGGCCGACGTACTTGGTCTGCAGGAATGTCTCGAAGGCCTCGGCCGCGTTGAGCTTGCTGAGGATGTACTTCTGCTCGGCGACGGTGGGCTTGATGTCCTTCGTCTCGACGCGCTCCTGCAGCCACTTCTGCTGCTCGGGCTCGAGGATGTGCGTGTATTCGATGCCCACGTGCCGGCAGTAGGCGTCGCGTAGCACGGAGAGCACCTTGCGCAGCTTGAGCCGCTCGGCGCCGTGGAAGCCGCCGACGTTGAACGTGCGGTCGAGATCCCACAGGGTGAGCTCGTAGGTGAGCACGTTCAGGTCGGGGTGCGACTCGAGGCTGTCGTTGTTGTAGCGCAGCGGGTCGACGTCGGCCATGAGGTGGCCGCGCGCCCGGTACGCCGCGATGAGGGCGAGGACCCGCGCGTCCTTGTCGATGCCGTGGGCGGGGATGTCCTGCCGCCAGCGGATCGGCTCGTAGGGCACGTGCATCGTGCGGAAGATGTCGTCCCAGAAGTCATCGCTCAGCGTGAGCTCGTGGACGTACCGCAGGAAGTCGCCGGACTCGGCGCCCTGGATGATGCGGTGGTCGTAGGTCGAGGTCAGCGTGGTGAGCTTGCCGACCGCGAGCTCGGCGATCTTCTCGTCGCTCGCGCCCTGGAACTCGGCCGGGTACTCCATCGCACCGACACCGATGATCGCGCCCTGACCCACCATGAGGCGGGGCACCGAGTGCACGGTGCCGATGCCGCCGGGGTTGGTCAGCGAGATGGTGACGCCCGCGAAGTCCTCGGCACCGAGCTTGCCCTGGCGGGCGCGGCGGACGATGTCCTCGTACGCGGCCACGAACTGGCCGAAGTCCATCGCCTCGGCGCCCTTGACGCCCGCGACCACGAGGCTGCGGCTGCCGTTCTTGCCGACCAGGTCGATCGCGATGCCCAGGTTGACGTGGGGCGGCGTGACGGCGTTGGGCTTACCGTCGATCTCGGCGAAGTGCCGGTTCATGTTGGGGAAGGCCTTGACGCCCTGCACCAGGGCGTAGCCCAGGATGTGGGTGAAGCTGATCTTGCCGCCGCGGGTGCGCGCGAGGTGGTTGTTGATCACCACGCGGTTGTCGAACATGACCTTGACCGGCATCGAGCGCACCGACGTGGCCGTCGGTACCTCGCGGCTGGCGTTCATGTTCTTGACCACGGCGTTCGCCGCGCCGCGGAGCACGGTGCGCTCCTCCTCGGCGGGGAACTCGGTCTGCGCGGGGGCCTTGGGCGCCGGGGCGGGCTTGGCGGGGGACGACGGTGCCGGCGTGACCGGAGCGGCGGGCGCCGGGGTCAGCGTGGTGTCGGTGGTCTTCGCCTGCTTCGGCGCGGGGGTGGCGGCCGGTTGTGCCACGGGCTGGGTGGCGGGCGCCGCGGCCGCGGTGGGGGCTGCGGCGCTCGGGGACGCCTCGTTGTTCGACGCCGCACCCGGCGTGTAGTTCGAGAGGAATTCGTGCCAGCTCGGGTCGACCGACTTGGGGTCGGCCTTGAACCGCTCGTACATCTCCTCGACCAGCCACTCGTTTTGGCCGAAATCCGATACAGAACTGCTGCTCACGGCAGGTCCTCGCCTCGATTCATCATCGTCGTCTTGGGCGCGCGCCGCACTGGATCGCAGACGGCGCAAGTCCGCTCGGTTCAGGGTAGTCCACCACTGTGAAGGCGGGACGGGTTACTCCGGTAACGCGGTCCCGGTCACATTCGTCGCCGTCCCCTCGATCACCCGCAGGTGTGGCGTGGGCCACGCGGTGGGGACCGGTCCGAAGGCCGCGCGGGCGTTCTTGATCACGCCCTTGCCGAGCACCCGGTTACCGCCCGCTCCGACGACGAGGCCGATGCCCGCGGGCAGGAGCTTGCCGAGCATGAAGGGTGCCTTCTTCGCCATGAAGCGGCGCGTGAACATCTTCATCAGCTGCTTGTTCAGGTTGCCCAGGCCGGGGAGCGCGGGGTTCTTCTTGAGGTTGAGCAGGGTCGCGTTCTTGGCCCCGACGGTGGCGCGGAGCGCTCCGAGCCCGGCATCGCCGAGCACCGCGGTGAGCACCAGCGCCCTGCGCAGCTCCCGGTCGTCGATCGGGATCCCGTAGACCTCCGCGACCGCGAGCGCGTACAGCGCGGACGCCTCCATGAACACGACGGTCTCCGCGCCGACGGCGCCGAGCGCGGCGACGGTGCCGACGCCGGGCACCGCGGCCGTGGCGCCGACCGCCCCGCCGCTGCCGGTCACCGCCAGCAGGTACCGCTTCTCGAGGCGGTCGATGATCTGTGCCGGGGAGTCGTCGGGGTTGTCGGCCCGCAGGCCCGCCACGTACTTGGCCACCGCCGGACCCTGCAGCCGGGCCGCACGGTCGACGACGGAGCCCACGACGCCGCCACCGTCGTGCTGCACGGCGGGAAGGCGGGGCTGCTCGGGAGAGATGGGGGCGGGCTTGTTCGCCATGATGACCTCCGTGGGACGCGAGCCGGTTGTGGAACCTTGCACCCCATCTAACCCCCGACGGCCCCCGGAAAGTTCCCACCGGTGGGCCTGCCGGACCGGTGGGCGGCGTACCGTCGGGCGGCATGCCGACGATCGATGAGCAGCCCTACACCCTGGTGGTTCCCACGCGGTGGAAGGACAACGACGTGTACGGGCACGTCAACAACGTCGAGTACTACAGCTTCTTCGACACGGTCATCAACACGTACCTGATCCGCGAGGGCGGTCTCGACATCCATCACGGGCCCGTGATCGGCCTCTGTGTGGAATCTCACTGCCGCTACGACGCCCCGCTCGCCTTCCCGGAGCCCGTCACCGCCGGCCTGGCCGTGACGAAGCTGGGCCGGTCCAGCGTCCGGTACGCGGTCACGCTGTTCGGGGCCGACGGTGCCCCCGCCGCGGAGGGGTGGTTCGTGCACGTCTTCGTCGACCGCGAGACCCGGCGTCCCGCGGGCGCCCCGGACGGCCTGCGCGCGGCGCTCGAACGGCTGCTTGTCACCCCCGCCGCGTAGCCTGCGACGCATGACCTTCCTCTCGCCCCTGGAACCCGTCACGCTGGCGGGCCACCTGGTCACGCTCGCGCCGCTCTCGCACGACCAGTACGACGGGCTGGTCGAGGCCCTCGAGGACGGCCAGCTGTGGGACCGCTGGTACACCTCCGTTCCCTCGCCCGACGGACTGCGTGCGGAGATCGACCGCCGGCTCGGGCTGCAGGAGAAGGGCGAGATGATCCCCTTCACGGCCATCGACGCGGCCGGCCGGGTGCTCGGGATGACCACCTACTACGACATCGATCCCGCGGTTCCGCGCATGGAGATCGGCTTCACCTGGAACCGTGCGTCGGCCCACGGCACGGGCACGAACGCGGAGTCCAAGCTGCTGCTGCTCGAGCACGCCTTCGACGTGCTGGGCTGCGAGTGCATCGGGCTGCGCACCCAGTGGGTCAACACCCAGTCGCGCGAGGCGATCGCCCGCCTCGGGGCGAAGCAGGACGGGGTGCTGCGCAGCTACCGCCGGTACCGCAACGGCGCGCTGCAGGACGCGGTGCTGTTCTCGATCCTGCGTCACGAGTGGCCCTCGGTCCGCGCGCACCTGCGGCACCGTCTGCGCCACCGGCACGAGGCGTACCGGGCGACTCCGGAGTAGGCCGACGTCCATGCCCAGACCGCAACCGACGGCACACGGACTGTGGCGCCCCGGCCTGGGCCTCGCGCTGTGGTTCACCGACGAGGTCGGCGAACCCACCGCCGAGCCCGACCCGGCGGCGCTCCCCGCGCCGATCGCCGAGATCCTCGGTGACCGGAGGCCCCGGCGCACCGTCGCGCTGACGGGGCCGAGCGGGCGTCTCGTGGCACCCGCCCTCACTCTCGGGCCCACCCGCGCCCTGGACCTGCTGGACCGGCTCGAGCCGTCCGACGGTGCCGGTGACCTGCGGTTCCTGCGCTGGGTCGCGCGGTCGGTCGAGCGCTTCGTCGCGGCGGGTGCGGTGAGTCCCGCGCTGCGCAGCGACGACGGCGACTGGACCGTGCGGTGGGCGCCGATCGAGTCGGTGCAGTGGCGCACCTGGGTGCAGACCGCCGCGGCCGCGATGCCGCCGGTGCTGCGCCGCACCGGCGACCTTGCCGCCGTCCTCGACATGGGCGCGGAGCTCGCCGATGGCTATGCGCGCCGGCGCCTCGGCGAGGGCCCGTGGTCCTGGGTCGCCGCCCCCGCGCTGCGCGCCCTGGTCGACGGTGCGCCCCTCCCGCCCGCCGCCGTCGCCGATGCGGGGGCCGCTGCGGCGTGGACCGAGTGGTCGGGCAGCGTCCGGTCGGCGGAGACGCTGTTGGTGCTGCGTCTGGTCGAGCCCGACGGCCGCGCACCGGGGGAGAACCCACTCGACCCGCGATCCACGCCGTCCGACACGCCGTGGCGGCTCGAGGTCTGCCGCCGCGTCCCCGGCGCCGCGCCGGTCCGGGCGGATCCGGCACGGATGAGCCCCGTCGACCTGGACGACCTGGCGGGCGAGCTGGCCCGGGCCCTGGCGGTGTATCCGCCGCTCAAGCGGGCCCGGCAGGACGGGACCTCGCTGGACTTCCTGCTCACCACCACCGAGGCCGAATCGCTGTTCCTGGAGGGCGCTCCGGGGTTGACCAAAGCCGGGTACGAGGTGCTGCTGCCGGCGTCGATCGCGACGGTGCGGCCCGCGCTGCGCCTCGTCGGGCGGGAGCAGCCGGGGCGCACGGCGCTCACCGTGCAGGCCGGGCTCGCCGAGATCAAGGACTTCGCGTGGCAGCTCGCGGTGGGCGACGTGGTGCTCACCGCGAGTGAACTCGCGGGCCTGGCGAACGCCGCGTCGGGGCTGGTCGAGGTGCGCGGCAAGTGGGTCCGCGCGGACCGTCGCACCCTGGCGCAGGCCGCGCGGTTCGTGGCCGAGCAGCGGTCGGCGGCGGAGTCCGGCACGGATCTGCAGGACCTCCTGGGCATGATCGCCGACCCGGCCGCGCTGCCCGCCCCGCTGGCCGCCGTCGACGGGCTCGGCTGGCTCGACTCGGTGTACCGGGGCGGCACCATCGCGCCCGCCGTCGTGGAGGCCCCGTCGACGCTCAAGGCGCAGCTGAGGCCCTACCAGCTCCGGGGGCTCGAATGGCTGGTGAGCCTGTGGCGCGCCGGCATCGGCGCGGTCCTCGCCGACGACATGGGTCTGGGCAAGACGATCCAGGTGCTCGCGCTGCTGTGCCACGAGCGGCTCGACTCGCCCGACGATGACGGGGTGCGCCCGACGCTGCTGGTCTGCCCCATGTCGGTGGTCGGAAACTGGGTCGCGGAGGCCCAGCGCTTCACCCCCGATCTGCGGATTCACGTGCACCACGGCAGCGATAGGCCCACCGGCGAGGAGTTCGGGCGGATCGCGCGGGAGTCCGACGTGGTCCTGACGACCTTCGCCCTCGCCGCCCGCGACCGGGAGCTGCTCGCCGGGCACCACTGGGCGCGCATCGTGGTGGACGAGGCGCAGCACGTGAAGAACGCCAACACCGCCGCCGCCAAGGCGCTGCGGTCGATCCCTGCGGGGCACCGGGTGGCGCTCACCGGCACGCCGGTGGAGAACCGTCTGGAGGACCTGCGGGCGGTGATCGACCTGGTCAACCCGGGTCTGCTGGGCTCGGCGCGCACCTTCCGGAACCGGTTCGCGATGCCCATCGAGCGGGAGCAGGACCGCGCCGCGGTGCGCCGGTTGAACACGCTGACCTCGCCGTTCATCCTGCGGCGCGAGAAGACCGACCCGAACATCGCCCCGGAGCTGCCGGAGAAGGCCGAGTTCACGGTCCGCGCGTCGCTCACGCCGGAGCAGGCGGGGCTGTACCAGGCGGTGCTCAACGAGCTGGTGCGGGAGCTGCGCGAGTCGAAGGGCATGGGCAGGCGGGGCCTGGTCCTGGCCTCGCTGACCCGGCTCAAGCAGATCTGCAACCACCCGGCGCATTACCTCGGCGACGGTTCGCCGCTGCTGCGCCGCGGGCAGCACCGCTCCGGCAAGCTGGAACTGCTCGCGGACGTCCTGGAGACCATCGCGGCCGAGGGGGAGCGCGCCCTCGTCTTCACCCAGTACGCCGAATTCGCCCGGATGCTGCAGCCCTGGCTCACGGGCCTGCTCGGCGCGGAGGTCCCGGTGCTCGACGGTGCCGTGCCCCGGCGTGACCGGGACGCGATGGTGGCCCGGTTCCAGTCCGGTGATGGCCCTCCGGCACTGGTGGCGACGGTGCAGTCGGGCGGAACGGGGCTCAATCTCACGGCGGCGAATCATGTGGTGCACGTGGACCGCTGGTGGAACCCCGCGGTGGAGAACCAGGCCACCGACCGGGCCTTCCGCATCGGCCAGACCCGCGCCGTGCAGGTCCGCAAGTTCGTCTGCGCGGGCACGCTCGAGGAGCGGATCGACGGCGTGATCGCCGCGAAGAAGGAGCTCTCGTCCATGACGGTGCAGGTCGGCGAGGCGTGGCTGACGGAACTCAACAACGACGAGCTGTACGAGTTGATCGCCCTGCGCGACGAGGCGGTGACGTAGATGGCGCGCACGGCCAGGGAGAGGCGGTGATCGGCGTGGCCCGCAAGGCTAGGGATTCTGCGCGGCCGATGGGCGGAACGTGGTTCTCGCGCAGGCTGATCCAGCAGCGCGAGGAGGTCACGGAGCGGCGCAAGGTCCAGTACGCGCGTCGCCTGTACTCCGAGCACCAGGTGTACGCGATGGCCGTGGTGCCGGGGTCGGTCACCGCGACGGTCCAGGGCAGCCAGCTCGATCCCTTCGCTGTCGCGCTCTCGCGGGTGCCGGGCGACGCGGCCGCGGTGGTCTCGCTGCTGGTGGGGCAGGGCGCGTCCGGCGAGCTGCTGGGGGTCACTCGCGGGGAGTTGGGCCGCGCGTTGGGGGAGTTGGTGCTGCCCGAGTCGGCGTCCGATGTGGTCGTCGAGTGCGCGTGCCCCGATGAGTCGGGTGCCTGCGTGCACGCACTCGCGCTGACCTACGAGTTCTGCGCCGCCGCGGACACCGATCCCTCGCTGGTCCTGGACTTCGCGGGGGTGCCCCTGGCCGGTCTGCTCGCGCGGGTGTCCACCGATTCCGCGCCGGGGCCGGGCGGTGCGGCATCGTCGGGCGACGGTGCCCGGGACGCCTGGGATCCCGGGGCTTGGGACGCGGGTCCGGCGGCCTTCTACGGCGACGGCCTCGACCTCCCGCCGTTGCCCGAGCCCGCGCCGATCGACGCGATGACGCTGCTCGACCCGGCGCTGCTGCGCATGGCCCTGCGCCGCACCGGCACCAAACCCGCCGACGTGGCGGAGGCCTCCGACGAGCTGGCCGAGCTCTACGACCGCCTCCGCGACCCGCGGTGACCTGCGAAATGTTGATGATGTTGGTAGTCTATGTACAGATCCCACAAGGAGGGGGTACATGGCAGTCACTCAGATCGATCTTGACGACGAAGCTCTCGACGGTGTGATGCGCGTCGCCGGCGTGCGGACCAAGAAGGAAGCGGTCAATCTGGCGTTACGCGAGTACCTCGCGCAGCACCGAAGGGTCGAGGCGTTCGCGCGGTTACGTGAGCAGGCGAAGGGCTGGGACTACGAGGGCTGGCGCGCTCTCCGTGAGGAAGAGAAGTCGGGCCGCGCGTGATCCGCTACCTCGTCGATTCGTCGGCGATATGGCGGATCACCCGTGATGACGCTCTCGCAGATCGGTGGTTCGGGATGCTGACCGCGGGGGCGGTGGGTTCGTGTGCGCCGCAGCGAGCCGAGTTCCGGAGGTCGGCCCGGAATTCGGTTGAGTACGACCAGATCAATGAATTGTTCTTCGAGATGTACCCCGACGTGCCCGTGCCCAAGGCGGTCTGGTCCTGGATTGAGTCTGCGCAGCATCGACTCGTCGGGGTAGGAGCGGTGCGGGCGCTGTCGACGGTGGATCTGCTCATCTGCGCGACTGCGGCAGCCCGCGGCCTGGTCATCCTGCACGACGACGCCGACTTCGAGCTCGCCGAGTGGAACCTGCCGGATGTGCGAGCGCAGCGTGTCGTGAGCCCGGCGGGGGACTGAGGATCGGGGGCGGGCCGCGTCGGTGGCGGAACTTGTCGGTGGGGGTCACTACCCTGAGAGGACACGACTTCAGGGGGTGAGAGATGCGGTTCCTGCACACGGCCGATTGGCAGCTGGGGATGACGCGGCACTTCCTCGACGCGGATGCGCAGGCCCGGTTCACCGATGCCCGGTTGGACGCGATCTCCCGGCTCGGGGCGGTCGCGGCGGAGCAGGAGGCGGAGTTCGTCGTCGTGTGCGGTGACGTCTTCGAGGACAACCGCCTCGCGCCCGCCGTCATCGCCCGCAGCCTGGACCGGATCGCCGGCATCGGCTGCCCGGTCTACCTGCTGCCCGGTAACCACGATCCGCTCGACGCGGCGTCGATCTACACCTCCGAGGTGTTCGCGCGGCACCGTCCGGCCAACGTGATCGTGCTGGACGCGCCGGGCGTGCACGAGGTGCGCCCGGGCGTCGAACTGCTCGCGGCGCCGTGGTTCTCCAAGCACCCGGCGGGGGATCCGCTCACGGAGGCGGTCGCCGCGGTCGCGCCGCCCGCCGCGGGCGTGATCCGCATCGCCGTCGGCCACGGCGGCACGCTCCCGGTCGGCGCGCAGGATCAGCGGCTCATCGACGTGGCCGCGCTGTCCGGCCGAATCGCCGCGGGAGAGCTGCGGTACGTGGCGCTGGGGGATCGGCACTCGGTCACCGAAGTGGCGCAGGACATCTGGTACTCCGGCGCCCCCGAGGTCACCAACTTCGACCACAAGGAGACGGGGTCCGGCTCGGTCCTCGTCGTGGACGTCCCGGAGTCGGGCGGCGCGACGGTGACCCCGGTCCGGGTCGGCACGTGGCGCTTCGCGTCGCGGGAGTTCCCGCTGTCCTCGGAGCGCGACGTCGCCGCGGCTGTCGGCTCCTTGTCTGCGTTGCCGGACAAGGACCGCACCGTGGTCAAGGTGGGGTTCACGGGCACCGTCGGGCTGTCGGCGAAGGCCGAGCTGGATGCGGAGATCGAGGCCCTGCGGGCGAGGTTCGCCGCGGTCGAGCTGTGGGAGCGCAAGACGGATCTCGCGGTGCTGCCGGGGGAATCGGAGCTGGAGTCGCTCGAGCTCACGGGCCCGGCCGCCGATGCGGCGGAGGAGCTGCTGGGCGTCGCTCGCAGCGGCGGTGACCGCGCGGCCGATGCCTCGGGCGCGCTCGCCCTGCTCTACCGCCTCACCCGCCAGGAGGTCGGCGCATGAGGCTGCACCGCCTGGCCATCAAGGACTTCCGCGGCGTCGCGGAGCGGGAGATCTCCTTCGCCGATACGGGCGTCACGCTCCTGCACGGCCCCAACGAGGCCGGCAAGTCCTCGATGGTCGAGGCGTTGCAGCTCCTGCTCGACGTCAAGGCCACCTCGAAGTCGCAGCGCGTGGAGGCCGTGTGCCCCGCTCATCGCGACGCGGGGCCGTTCGTCGAGGCGGAGCTCACCGTCGGGCCGTACCGGTTCGTCTACGCCAAGCAGTACCACCGGCGCCCCGGCACCGTGCTGACGGTGCTCGAGCCGGCGCCGCAGCAACTCACGGGCGGCAGCGCGGAGTCCTGGGTGGCGGAGCAGATGCGCACGTACGTCGACGGCGACCTGCTCAAAGCGCTGACGGTGCTGCAGGGCCCCGGCCCGGGCCAGCCCTCGCTGCGCGACAGCGCCGCGTTCGCGAAGGCGCTCGACGCGGCGTCCGGCGGCGCGGGAGACGATGAGCCGGGCGCCGAGCGCCTGGCCGAGGCCGTCGCCGCCGAGCGGGCGCGCTACTTCACGCCCACCGGCCGCCCCACCAACGAGCTGTCGGCCGCGCGCGCCCGGGAGGCCGCGGCGCGTGCGGCCCTCGATGCCGCCCGGGCCGCGCTGCTCGAGGTCGACCGGGTCGCGGACCAGCACGTCCTCGCCTCCGCACGTCTGTCCGCCCTGGTGGACCGACGGTCCGCCGCCGCCGCGGCGCTGCAGGCGGTCGGCGCCGATCAGGAGCGGATCACCCGCCTGCAGTCGCAGGTCGCCCAGTCCCGCGCCGTGCTCGAATCCGCCACGCTGCGGGAGCAGCACGCGGGTGAGGCCGCGAATCGCCGCCGCCGGCTCGTGGAGCAGCAGGCCCTCGCCACGGAGCGTGCTGCGCAGGTGCGCGTGCTGCGCGACCGGGCGCTCGCGGACCGCGAGGTCCTCACCGCCGAGGCGTCGTGGTTGGAGACCACGGTGCACGAACTGTCGGCGGTCGCCGCGGACCGGCGGGAGCGGAAGGCGCAGGCGCAGTACGCCGTCGACTACGCCAGGGAATCCGTGGGCTACCAGCGGCTCGGCAAGCGGATCGAGCAGGCGCAGCTGCTGGGCAAGGACGTCGAGGATGCGCGGAACCGGCTGGCGCTGAACCCGATCGACCGCCGCGCCCTGCAGACCATCGCCGTCGCGGAGCAGCGCCACGAGAAGGCGCAGGCCCGGTTCTCCGCGCTCGCGGCCACGCTGCAGCTGGAGCGGTTGGGATTCTCCGATGTCCTCGTGGACGGCCGGAACATCGGCGAGGAGCCGGTGGAGGTCGTCGCCGGCAACGGCATGGTCATCGAGGTGCCCGGCGCGGTCCGGATCGAGGTGGTCCAGCGCGGCGAGAGCGCCGACGCGGCGGCGGAGGTCAAGGCGGCGCACGGCGCTCTGCTGGCGGCGTGCCGCGACGCCGGCGCCGCGAGCGTCGAGGAGGCCCGGGAGCTGCACGAGCTGCGCGAGGCGATCGAGATCGAGCTGCAGGAGGCGCGGATCGCGCTGGCGCACGCCCTCGGCGAGCACACCCTCGACGAGCTGCGGCGGCTCGCGGAGGAGTCGGCCGAGCGGATCGTCGCGCTGGAGGCGGCGGTCGATCCGGAGCTGCTCGCCGTGGATCCCGAGTGTGCCAAGGCCAACCTCATGGAGGCCACGCAGGCCGAGGTGTCCTCGCGGGGCGAGGAGAAGCAGACCCGCGAGCAGTTGGGGCAGAAGCACCAGGAGCTGCACCGCGCCACGACCGATGCGCAGGTCGCGGCGGATCGGCTGCAGCACTTCGACAGCCGGGCCTCCGAGCTGACGGCCGAGTTGGAACGGGCGCGCGCCGAGGCGGCCGACGATGCGCTGGGTATCGCCGCGGATGCCGCCGTCGCGGCCCGGGAGTCGGCTGCGACGGAGGCCGCCGCGCATGATCGTGCTGCCCAGGAGGCCGATGTCGCGGGCTTCGCCGCCCGGCTCGGCGCGGCTCGCGCGCAGGCCGAGCAGGCGCAGGCGGCGGAGGCTGCGGCCCGCGACGAGCTGTCCGCGCTGAACGGCCAGCTGCAGCTGTTCCAGGCCGACGGCCGTCGCGACCGGCTCGACGCGGCCGCGGCCGAGCACGTCCACGCCGAGCGGGCCCTCACCTCGGTCGAGGAGCGTGCGCGGGCGGCGGCGCTGCTGCACGACACGCTCACCGCGCACCGCGACGCCCGCCGCGCCCGGGTGCAGGCGCCGTATCAGCGGGCGCTCGAGGGCCTGGGCCGCACCGTCTTCGGTGATCCGCTCACCATCACCGTCGGCGACGACCTCACGATCGCCTCGCGCACCGTGGACGGGGTCACAGTGCCCTTCGAGTCCCTGTCGGGCGGTGCACAGGAGCAGCTCGGCGTGCTCAGCAGGCTGGCGTGCGCCCGTCTGGTCGACGGTGCCGACGGCGCCCCCGTCATCTTCGACGACGCCCTCGGCCACAGCGACCCGACCCGCCTCGGCGCGATGGCCGACGCCCTCGTCGAGGCCGGCCGCGGCGCCCAGGTGATCGTCTTCAGTTGCGTCCCCGGCCGGTTCGACGCCCTCCGCGGCCGCGACGGCGTCACCGAAGTGGCACTCGGGGGCGCCTGATCGTTGACCGGATCGCGTCGGCGATCGGGCATGCACACCGCGAACCGACAGAATCACTGCCGACACTGCGGCTGCGATCAGACCTGTTCGCGCAGCTTGAACTTGAGCACCTTGCCCGCGGGATTGCGGGGTAGGGCGTCCACGACGTGCAGGGCCAGGGGCAGCTTGTACGGCGCGAGGGAGTCCTTGGCGAACTCGCGGACCTCCTCGAGCGTCAGCGTGGCCTCGGGCTTGAGAGCGACGACCGCGACGACCGCTTCGCCCCACTTCTCATGCGGCGCACCGATGATCGCGACCTCGGCGATCGACGGGTGCCGGTAGAGCACGGATTCGACCTCGGCGGGGTAGACGTTCTCGCCGCCGGAGATCACCATGTCCTTCACGCGGTCCACGACGGTGACGTAGCCGTCCGCGTCCTGCTCGCCGACATCGCCCGTGTGGAACCAGCCGTCGGCGTCGATCGCGGCGCTGGTCGCCGCCGGGTTCTGCCAGTAGCCCGGCGTCACCTGCGGCCCGCGCACGCAGACCTCGCCGCGCTCGCCGTCGGGGACGGGCGCACCGTCGGGCCCGAGGAGCGCGACCTCGGAGAGGGGAAGGATGTGGTGGCCGGCAGCGCCGATCTTGCGGGCGGTGTCGTAGACGTCCATGACCAGGGCGAGCGGCGCGGTCTCGGTGAGCCCGTAGCCCTGGCAGAACGGGATGTTCCGGCCGTTGTACAGCGCGATGAGCGGCTCCGGGACGGGCGCACCGCCGCAGATGAACTGGCGGACGGTGCTGAGGTCGGTCGTCTCGAAGCTCGGCACCTGGCTCATGAACAGGAACATCGCGGGGACGCCGAACATGCTGGTGACGCGATGCTTCTCGATGAGGGCGAGTGCCGCGGTGGGGTCGAAGGCGGGCAGAATCACGAGCTGCCCGCCCTTCTGCAGGGTGATCAGGGTGGTCACGTTCAGGCCGCCGATGTGGAAGAGCGGAGCCGCTACGAGGCTGATGTCCGCCGACACGGTGTCCAGGCTCAGCAGCGCGTTCATGTTGTTCCAGAACATGTTCCCGTGCGTGAGCATCGCGCCCTTGGGACGCCCCGTGGTGCCGGAGGTGTACATGATCAGCGCGAGATCGTCCTCCCCGGGCGACTGCGGCTCGGCGATGGGCGCGCGCCCCGCGAGCAACCCGTCGAGCTGCTCCCAGCCCTCCACGGCCTCGAGCGCGATCGCCCGCGTCAGCCCGGACGACGCCCGGACCGGCTCCACGACCGCCGCGCGGTCGGCGTCGGCGATCAGCGTGTGGACGCCCGCGTCCGTGAGGATGTACTCCAGCTCAGCTGAGGTGAGGCGGAAGTTCAGCGGCACGAACACCGCGCCCGCGCGGGACGCGGCGAACATCGTGGTGAGGAAGTCGGGGTGGTTGAAGCCCACGTAGCCGACGCGATCGCCGGTCCCGACGCCTCCCGCCACGAGCTCCGCCGCCAGCCGGTCGACGCGGTCGGCGAACTCCCGGTAGCTCCACGTCGCGTCGCCGTAGGTGATCGCGGGGCGGTCCCCGCTCACCGCGGCGCGCCGCGCGATCCAGGATCCGAGGTCGACAGCGGGACGTGCGGGCATGGTGCCTCCTTGCGGGCGGGGACGACGGCGTTGTACGCACGTGCATCGTGACCGGCCCCGCGCAGGCCCGGGGGCGATTCGCCGGATTCTCAGGTCCGACGGTGCGCCGCCCGCCGGCGGGCAGCGCTATCGGTTCTCGGCGCGGGACTTCAGGGCGGAGAGGCCCTTCTCGAAGTCCTTGCCGGCGAACTTGTCCATCGGCACGATCCTGCCGATGAGCGAGAACAGCCCGGTGGTCACGCCGGTCATGGTCCAGGTGACGCGCACACCGTCGCCCGTGGGGACGATGTCGAAGCGCACGTGGTTGTTCGCGGCCATCGGTTTGCGGAACTCGAGGTCGACGTCCACGGACCGCCCGGGCTCCGTCGCCGAGATGGACATCCGGCCCTCGCCCGCCTTGCGGTTCCCGCGCCACTCGTACGCGGCGCCCGGGCCCTCGGGCGGGCCGCTGTACTCGCGGTGCAGCTGGGGGTCGAGGCCCTCCCAGGGTGACCAGTGCCGCCACTCGTGGAAATCGTCGATGAGGCCGAAGACGGTGTCGGCGGGCGCGGCGATCTCGATGGATCGGGCCACGGTGAAGGCGGTCATGGCGGTCATGGCGGTCATGGCGGTCAGCGTACGACCTCGACGCCGCCCGAGCGCGGCGAGCGAGCGTGGCGAGCGAGCGCCGACCGGCGAAGCCGTCATTACACTCGCGTGCATGACTGCTGCACCCGACACGACATCCGGCCTTCCCGCGTCGGGCCTCACCGCCGCGCAGGTCGCCGAGCGGGTGCGCGACGGCCGGGTCAACGCCCTGCCGAACCGGTCGGGCCGGAGCGCGTGGGACATCGTCCGCGCCAACGTGTTCACCCGCATCAACGCCATGCTCGGTGTGCTGTTCCTGCTGGTGCTGTTCACGGGCTCGCTGATCAACGGGCTGTTCGGCCTGCTCATCGTGTTCAACTCCGGCATCGGCATCATCCAGGAGCTGCGCGCGAAGAAGACCCTGGACTCGCTGGCCATCGTCGGGCAGGCCCACCCGGTGGTGCGGCGCGACGGTGCCGCCATCGAGGTCGCGCAGTCCGAGGTCGTGCTCGACGACGTGATCGAGATCGGCCCCGGCGACCAGATCGTCGTCGACGGCGAAACGATCGAGTTCGAGGCCCTCGAGGTCGACGAGTCGTTGCTCACGGGCGAGGCGGACCCCGTCGACAAGCAATTCGGCGACGAGATCTTCTCCGGCAGCTTCGTGGTCTCGGGCTCGGGCGCCTACCGGGCGACGAAGGTCGGCGCCGACGCCTACGCCGCGCAGCTCGCGGACGAGGCCAGCAAGTTCACCCTCGTCAACTCCGAGCTCCGGTCGGGCATCGACAAGATCCTGCAGGTGATCACCTGGCTGCTGATCCCGGCCGGCATCCTCACCGTGTTCAACCAGCTGGTCATCTCCAAGCAGGAGCTCAACCAGGCGATCCTCGGCATGGTCGCGGCCCTGGTGCCGATGGTCCCCGAGGGCCTCGTCCTCATGACCTCGATCGCGTTCGCGGTGGGCGTCGTGCGCCTCGGCCAGCGCAAGTGCCTGGTGCAGGAGCTGCCCGCGATCGAGGGCTTGGCCCGCGTCAACGTGGTCTGCGCCGACAAGACCGGCACCCTCACCGAGAACGGCATGCGCCTCTCGGAGCTCGACGTCCTCGACGGCGACCGCGCCGACATCGAGCGCGCCCTCGCCGCGATCGCCCACCTGGACCCCCGCCCGAACGCCAGCGTCCAGGCGATCGGCGAGGCGTACCCGGACGCGCCGGGCTGGCGCGCCGCCGCCGTCGCGCCCTTCAGCTCCGCCAAGAAGTGGTCCGGCATTTCCCTCGCGGACGGCGATGCGCCGCAGGGCAACTGGATCCTCGGTGCCGCGGACGTCCTCCTCGATCCGGAGTCCGACGGTGCCCGCCGCGCCACGGAGCTCGGGTCGACGGGGCTGCGGGTGCTGCTGGTGGCCTCGACCGATGTGCCCGTGGATACGGAGGTGGACGGGCTCGAAGCGCCGGGGAACCTGGTGCCCCGTGCGCTGATCGCGCTGGAGCAGCGGGTGCGGCCCGATGCGCAGGGCACGATCGACTACTTCGACTCGCAGGGTGTGGCCGTCAAGGTGATCTCCGGCGACAACGCGGTCTCCGTCGGTGCGGTGGCGCACTCGCTGGGGCTCGGTTCGGCGGACTCGTCCGTGGATGCCCGGAAGTTGCCCGCAGACAACGACGAGCTGGCGCAGGTGGTCACCGATAACGTGACCTTCGGCCGGGTGCGCCCCGACCAGAAGCGGGCCATGGTCACGGCGCTGCAGTCCCGCGGCGACACCGTTGCAATGACCGGCGACGGCGTCAACGACGTGCTCGCGCTCAAGGACGCCGACATCGGCGTCGCGATGGGTTCCGGTAGTTCCGCCGCGCGGTCGGTCGCGCAGATCGTGCTGCTGGACAACAAGTTCGCCACCCTCCCGTACGTCGTCGGGGAGGGGCGCCGGGTGATCGGCAACATCGAGCGCGTCGCGAACCTGTTCCTCACCAAGACCGTGTACGCGGTGTTGCTCGCGTGGCTCGTGGGCCTGGCGGGCCTGGGCGCCAAGATCTTCGGCTTCGCGCCCATCTCGTACCCGTTCCAGCCGATCCACGTGACGATCGCCGCGTGGTTCACCATCGGTATCCCCGCCTTCGTGATGTCCTTGGCGCCCAACAACGAGCGCGCCCAGACCGGCTTCGTCTCCCGCGTACTGAAGTTGGCGGCACCGTCGGGCATCGCGGTCGGCCTGGCGACCTTCCTGTGCTACCTCGTGGTGAACCCGGGCGGCTCCGGGGCCTCGATCGGTGCGAAGGCCGCCACGCTGAGCCCGGAGCAGATCAAGGCGTCGACGGCGGCGCTGATCACGCTGCTCGTCGGGTCGTTGTGGGTGCTGGGGATCGTGGCGCGGCCGTACACGTGGTGGAAGGTGCTGCTCGTCGGCGTGTCCGTGGCCTTCTACGTGGTGCTGTTCTCGATCCCGCTGGCACAGGAGAAGTTCTTCCTCGACATCAGCGACCCCGAGATGGTGGGCATCGGCTTCGCCTTCGGCGGGGTGGCGATCGTGCTGGTCGAGGTGCTCCGTCGGCTCGCGCCGCGGATCTTCCACAGCTACGCGAAGAAGCGCTGAACGGTTCGGTTCCTCGGGTCCGGACCATGCAGGGCTGTCATCGCGCGGGCAGCGGCGTTCCCCACCAGTGGATGTCGTTCTCGTCCCCGACGAGGTGATCGCGGACGGTCCCGAGGGGTTCGCCGATGCAGAACGCAGCGGCGTCTCGGCCGACGGTGGCCGGATCGTCGGGGGAGCCGTACAGCGGTGAGATCGTCGCCTCCGTGGCGAAGCCCAGTGTGAGGGGCACGCTCCACCAGCGGTACACGACGTAGAACAATTCACCCCGGGAACCCGCGTCGATCACGCCGACGGACCACTCCTCGGTGATCCGGCCGTCCCGGAGCGCTTGGAGGCATGCGAGCAGCGCCGTCTCCGCAGGTGTACCCGGAGCGCGGTAGCTCTCGATCAGCGCGCGGTGGTGCGTGGTGAACCTGCGTTGCGTCTCCGAGTACACGGCGGCGGCTTCGGCGTCGCCGAAGAAGTCCTCGTCGTGATCGCCCCGGATCACTGCGGCACCCCGTCGTCCCGTACGCGCAGCGTCGTACCGCCGGGACTCCTTCCGGTGCTATCGGCATTCACATGTTCATGATCACACGATCACTGCGGCCTGGTCGTTGACGGGTTGTTAGGTAGACCTAATTTCGATACGGTCGGAACATGGACAAGCTCGCACCGTCGCCGCTGGATCCGCTCGCCGCCGCCGTGGCCGACCGGCTGCACGCGCAGAGCAAGAAGCAGCTCGTCGCGAACGTGCCGGCGATCGCGGGGCGCATGGCGGTCTCGCTGCTGCGGGATCGGACCGCGGACTTCACCCAGGGCGAGGAGGGGAAGCGGTTCGTCGCCGACAAGCTCGTCGCGATCGCACCGGCGAAGGCGGCGCTGATCCACATGCTGTGCCGCTCGATCGGTGCGACGCGGATCGTGGAGGCGGGCACGTCCTTCGGGGTGTCGACGATCTACCTGGCAGCCGCGGTCCGTGACAACCTCGCCGAGCGCGATGACGGCGGTGAAGGGCTCGTCATCGGTACCGAGCACGAGCCGGCGAAGGTGCAGCGCGCACTGCGGAATCTGCGCGAGGCCGGCGTCGAGGAGTTCGTCGAGATCCGCGAGGGCGACCTGCGCGAGACCCTCGTCGATCTGACCGGGCCGATCGACTTCATGCTCGTCGACATCTGGGTGCCGATGGCGCTGCCCGCGCTGCGTCTCGTGACGCCGCACCTCCGACCCGGCGCTCTCGTGGTGTGCGACAACGTGGTCGGGGCTGCAAAGGAGTACCGCGAGTACCTCGAGTTCGTTCGCGACCCCGACGGCCCGTTCACCTCCGTCACCGTGCCAGGCAACGGCGGCATGGAGATCTCCAGGAAACGATAGCGGCGCTACTCCCGGGGACCGCTGAAATGTCGCTCCCTGCGGCGGGGCCCCGGCGTGCCGCGGGGTCGGCGCCGCAGGGAGCGACATCTCAGCGCCCGTGCCCGCTACCGGGCACCGCGACTACTCGAAACGTCGACGCAGGGAGCTCGTGTCACCGAGGGGCAGCTCGGGCGGGGTGGTCCAGAACGCGGAGGCGAGGTCGTAGCCGTCGTGGACCAGGGCCGCTCGGTCGGGCCACCGTTCCGCGGTCCACGCGGGTTCGTTGTGCATCGAGTCGATGCCCGCGCGCACGCCGCCCTCCAGCTCGAAGTGCAGATCCCGTGCAGCTGCTCGGGCCTCCGCAGCGCCGACGGGCATCGCGGTCGCGACGTCGATGAGGTGCAGCGCTGCGTCCCGGACTCGCCGTTCGGTCCAGGCGAACGTCCGACGGTGGGCGTTCGGCGCTAGTAGGTACATCACCACGAGCGCCACGATCACGCCGACGACGGTCTCGAGCAGGCGATCCCGCATCACCGGACCCGCAGAACCGGTGACGGCGCCGGCGCCGCTCGCCATCAGCGCGACGGGCGTGATCACGACGACCGCGGCGGCGTAGTTCCGGACGATGAGCATCTCAATACTGAACTGCAGCACGCCGATCACCGCGATGAGCGCGTACCCCTGCGGCGACAGCGCGTGCAGGCCCGCGAACAGCATCAGGCCGACGGCGGTCCCCAGGAACCGGTGCAGTGCCCGCACGGTTCCTCGGACGCGGTCGAACCCGGTCTGCAACACCACGAGTGCGCCGATCGCCGCCCAGTGCGGTCGATCGAAACCGAGTGCGATGCTCACCGCGCCCGCTGCGACGCAGGCGATCCCGACGCGAGTGGCGGTGATCGTCGCGTGCGAGCAGCGGTTCAGTGAACGGCGCAGCCGGTGCCCGACCGCCGGTCGCAGCCGCGACGTGGTGATCTGCCGCGTGGGATCGACCTCGGCGTCGGGGGAGTCGTCCGAGTCGGCGGCGAAGCGGCGATTGGCCTCCCGCAACGCGATCAGCAGGTCCGCGTCGGCGGGGCGGGATGCCGAGCGGGCGTCGTCGAGAGTGGTCCAGGCGGCGAGGAGTGCGGCGCCCGCGGCGTGCCGTTGCTCCGCGGATCGCGGACCGTCCGGCGCGAGAAGGCCGTTCACGGCACCGATCGCGCGGCCGACCGCCTCGCGCTGCGGGCGGGACGAGTCGACGGTGGCGCCCGCCATGGACACGACGACCGCCGAGACGGCGCCGCATGCGGCCGCGAACACGAGCATCCCGGGTGATGCGCCCGACTCCACCGCGATCAGCCCGCCGGAGCCGACGAGGGCGAAGAACAGCGCGCCGGGCGGCCCGAGGCGCAGCGCGTCGACGACGTACACGGCGAGCACCGCGGGCGCCGCGACCAGGAGCACCGCGCCGATCTTGAGCGCCGTCCCGCCCGCCGGCACCGCGGCGCCGATCAGCGCGCCGATGACGACCGCGAGCAGCAACGCCGCACCCGCCGTGGCGACCACCTGCGCCCGGATCCGGTACGGCCGTCCCTCGCCGTAGAGCACAGCGAACGCCCCGAAGGTCACGAACAGTGCCGCGTGCGCCTGTCCCGCCGCGACCATCGCGGCGCCCGGGATCACGACCGCCGCCGCGGCCCGCAGCCCCGCCTGCCATCGCCAGACGGGCGCACCGTCGGCGAAGACGAGCGAGCGCACGCGCGCGACGCGGGGCAGGGGATCGGGAACCGGTTCGCTCACCTACCCATTCCACCACCGAGGTGTCGCCCCGTCAGGAGACCCCGGTCGGAGGACCACCCTCCACCGGCCGGATCCGGGTGCCGGATGTCCGATAGGTCCTGTCGTACTCCGCATTCCAGCGCGCCCAGTCCAGGTAGGGGGTTGCACCGAGTTTGCGCCGGTACCGGCGGTACTGCCCCCGTGCGGTGCGGAGCGAGTTGCGGGACTCGCGCGCAGCGCGCCGAGCCTCGTACCGCGCGTCCCACTCCTGTCGCTCCGTGAGCGGGCGCGGTGGGTCCTCGAAGATCTGTCGGTTCAGCACGTGCGGTCCACGCGATGGGGGTGGTTCATTGCGAGTGTCCGGCTGCCGGCTGCGGTACTCATCGACGTCGTCACAGCAGCCTGACGCCGTCGAATCCCGGCATGGCCGCGAAGGTTCGTATCAGCTCGGCGATCGGGACCGCGAGCGATCCGGTGCCCGCTGAGATCCCGACGAGGCGCCCCTTGGTGCTGAAGACGGATGCGCCCGAACGTCCGAACGGCGAGGAGAATCCGTCGAGCAGAAGGAGTCCGCGTGCATCGATCGATACGCGGAATGTCTCGCCGGTGTTGTGGACACCCACGTCGTCACCGGACCGGACCACGGCGGGCGGGCTCATCAACATGAAGCCGGCGCCGTCGTCGAGGCGCACCGCCACCGCCGACCAGGCACCGTCCTTCCCCGTGACGGTGGCTGCGACGGTTCCGAGCGTGTCCTCCTTGTGATCCACGTCCTGGATCCGGGTTCCGACCGGCGCCGCGCAGTCCTTGCCCACGACGGCGTAGCGGACCTGATCAGCGCCATTTCCTCGCGCGAGGATGGCGCCGAGCTGGCACATCGCCGCTGAACCCGCGGGCTGGACGATCATTCCGTAGGTCGCCGTCGTGAGGCGGGTGAGGCCAGGAGGGAGCGAGGCGGCGGGAGAGGATGACGGCGGCGACGGCAGCAGCGTCGGCCCGTACGTCACCGGCCCCTCGTCGCCGGCCGCACATCCCGAGGCCGCAGCGATGGCTACGAGCCCGGCTGCCAGCCATCGCGGCGCGGTATTCATGATGGGAAAGATAACATCATTATTGGTGCTGACTGCTGTTATCGTTCCCGAGCATGACCGATCTGCACGCGCTGGCGCTGGCCAGATCCATCCGATCCGCGGCCTGGATCGTCGGCACCTGCATGATTCTGCTGGGGCTGATGATCTGGCAACCGTGGGCGGACGTGAAGGAGAAGGACGTCACGCGAGGTAACGGCGGCTACACATCGAAATGCTTGGTGTACAAGGACACATTCGCTTGCTGATATGAGGCAGAAGAGAGAGTGCCCCCGGCAGGATTCGAACCTGCGGCCTTTCGCTCCGGAGGCGAACGCTCTATCCCCTGAGCTACGGGGGCGCAGGGCGTAGCAAGGTTAGCGCATAGGGCGGGCCCGGCGGAAACCGGGCGGTCAGGCGCCCCCTAGGATGGTCTGGTGACTCCCGCTGACCTTTCGGAACTCCTGCATGCCACCGCGACGACCGTGCTCACCGAGCGCGGCCTCGACGCCTCCGTGCTGCCCGAACGCGTTCTCGTCGAGCGGCCGCGCAACCCCGAGCACGGCGACTACGCGACCAACCTCGCGATGCAGGTCGCCAAGAAGGCGGGCGTGAACCCGCGCGACCTCGCGACCTGGCTCGCCGAGGCGCTCGGTGCCGCCGACGGCGTCGACGAGGCCACCGTCGCCGGACCCGGCTTCCTCAACATCCGCCTCGCCGCGGACGCGCAGAACCAGCTGATCGCGACCGTCCTCGAGCAGGCCGGTGTGTTCGGGCACGGGACCGCGCTCGACGGTGCGCTGATCAACCTCGAGTTCGTCTCCGCCAACCCGACGGGGCCCGTCCACCTGGGCGGCGCGCGCTGGGCCGCGGTCGGCGACAGCCTCGGTCGCGTCCTCGAGAATCAGGGCGCCGAGGTCACCCGCGAGTACTACTTCAACGACCACGGCGCGCAGATCGACCGGTTCGCGCGCTCGCTGGACGCCGCCGCCCTGGGCCAGCCCACCCCCGAGGACGGCTACGCCGGCGACTACATCGACGACATCGCGGCCACCGTCGTCAAGGGCCACGAGGGCATCCTCGAGCTCCCGGAGGCCGACCGGGTCGAGGCCTTCCGGGCCGACGGTGTCGAGCTCATGTTCGAGCACATCAAGCGGACCCTGCACGAGTTCGGCACCGACTTCGCCGTGTTCACCCATGAGGACGAGATGTTCACCTCGGGCCTGGTGGAGAGCAGCGTCCAGCAGCTCAAGGACAACGGCAACCTGTACGAGAAGGACGGCGCCTGGTGGCTCAAGGCCACCGACTACGGCGACGACAAGGATCGCGTCGTCATCAAGTCCGACGGCAACGCCGCCTACATCGCGGGCGACATCGCCTACATCAAGCACAAGTTCGATCGCGGTTTCAACCTCGCGATCTACATGCTGGGCGCCGACCACCACGGCTACATCGGTCGACTCAAGGCGGCCGCCGCGGCGCTGGGCTACGACCCGGCGCAGATCGAGGTCCTCATCGGGCAGCTGGTCAACCTCGTCAAGGACGGCAAGCCCGTCCGGATGAGCAAGCGGGCCGGCACCGTCATCACCCTGGACGACCTCGTCGAGGCCGTGGGCGTCGACGCCGCGCGCTACTCGCTGGTGCGCAGCTCGGTGGACACCTCCATCGATCTCGACCTCGACCTCCTCGCGCAGGCGAGCAACGAGAATCCGGTCTACTACGTGCAGTACGCCCACGCCCGCCTCTCGGCGATCGCGCGGTCGGCCCAGGAGCTCGGCATCGAGCCCTCGACGGAGCACCTCGGACTCCTCGACCACGCGCGCGAGGGCGACCTCGTGCGCACCCTCGGGGAGTTCCCCGCCGTGGCCGCAGGCGCCGCGAATCTCCGTGAGCCGCACCGCATCGCTCGCTACCTCGAGGAACTGGCGGGGGCCTACCACCGGTTCTACGGCGAGTGCCGCGTGCTACCGATGGGCGACGAGCAGCCGACCGATCTGCATCGTGCCCGCGTGGCGCTGTGCGCCGCCACCCGCCAGGTGCTCGCCAACGGCCTGGCCCTCGTGGGCGTCTCGGCCCCGGACCGGATGTGAGGACGTCGTGAGCGAACTGGATCGGGCCGTCTGGCCCGCGCACGCCCGGAGGGAGGCCGACGGTGCCGTCTCCGTCGCCGGCGTGTCCGCCACCGAGCTCGCCGCCGACTTCGGAACGCCGCTGCTGGTGATCGACGAGGACGACTTCCGGGCGCGGTGCCGCGGTATGCGGGAGGCCTTCGGCGAGGACGCCGCGGTGCACTACGCGTCGAAGGCGTTCCTGTCCCTCGAGATCGCGCGCTGGGTGCGCGATGAGGGCCTGAACCTGGACGTGTGCAGCGGCGGCGAGCTGGCAGTGGCCCTGCGCGCGGGCTTCCCCGCAGAGCGGATCGCGCTGCACGGCAACAACAAGTCCGCCGCCGAGCTGGGCATCGCGGTGGAGTCCCGTATCGGCCACGTCGTCATCGACTCGCTGTCCGAGATCGCGCGCCTCGATGCGATCGCGGGGGAGCGGAAGGTCGTGCAGGAGGTGCTGATCCGGCTCACCCCCGGTGTCGAGGCGCACACGCACGAGTTCATCTCCACCGCGCACGAGGACCAGAAGTTCGGCTTCTCGCTGGCCGCGACCAGCGGAGCGGACTCGCCTGCGATGCAGGCCGTCACGGCCGTGTTCGAGGCGCCGAACCTGCGCCTCGTGGGCCTGCACAGCCACATCGGCTCGCAGATCTTCGACGTCAACGGCTTCGAGATCGCCGCGCGCCGCGTGCTCGAGCTGCTGCGCGACGTGGTCGCCCGCTTCGGCGCGGAGAAGACCGCGCAGCTGAGCACCATCGACCTCGGTGGCGGCCTGGGCATCTCGTACACCGCGCACGACGACCCGCCGCCGCTGGCGGACCTCGCGGCCAAGCTACGACACATCGTCGAGACCGAGTCGGTCGCGCTGGGACTGAAGACCCCGCACATCGCGGTCGAGCCCGGCCGTGCGATCGCCGGGCCTCCCGGCATCACGCTCTACGAGGTCGGCACGATCAAGGACGTCGCGGTGGATGCCGAGGACGTGGCGGCGCAGGGCTTCCGCCGCTACGTCTCCGTCGACGGCGGCATGTCCGACAACATCCGCACCGCCCTGTACGGCGCGGAGTACACCGCCGTGGTCGCGAGCCGGGATCCGCAGGGTGAGCCCGTGCGGTCGCGGATCGTCGGCAAGCACTGCGAGACCGGCGACATCGTGGTCCGCGACACGCTCACTCCCGGCGATCTGGCGGAGGGCGACCTCATGGCCGTCGCCGCCACGGGGGCGTACTGCTATTCGATGTCCAGCCGCTACAACATGCAGCCGCGACCGGCTGTCGTGGCGGTGAAAGACGGCGCGGCGCGGTTGATCCTGCGCCGGGAGACCGTGGACGACCTGGTGAGCCTGGAGGTGCTCTGATGACTGAAAACACTGATCAGGCCAAGGAACTGGGCGTCGCCCTGCTCGGCATGGGCACGGTGGGCACCGAGGTGGCGCGCATCCTCGTGGAGAACGCGGACGATCTCGCGGCACGCGTCGGCGCGAACCTCGTGATCCGCGGGATCGCGGTGCGCGACACCGGCAAGGACCGCGGCCTCAAGGAACTCGGCCTGAAGAAGAGCCTGCTCACCGACGACGCGGAGGCCCTCGTCGGCCGTGACGACGTCGACATCGTGGTCGAGGTGATGGGCGGCATCGAGCCCACCCGCACGCTGATGCTCAGCGCGTTCAAGGCCGGCAAGTCCGTGGTCACCGCCAACAAGGCGCTGCTCGCGGAGTACACCGGCCAGCTCGCCGACGCCGCCAACAAGGCCCGCGCCGACCTCTACTTCGAAGCCGCGGTGGCCGGCGCGATCCCGGTGATCCGCCCGCTGCAGCAGTCCCTGGCCGGTGACTCGGTGGAGCTCGTGGCCGGAATCGTCAACGGCACCACCAACTTCATCCTCTCCAACATGGCGGAGAAGGGCGAGGCGTACGAGACGGTGCTCGCCGAGGCCGGCCGCCTGGGCTACGCCGAGGCCGACCCGACCGCCGACGTCGAGGGCTACGACGCCGCGTCCAAGGCCGCGATCCTCGCCTCCATCGCGTTCCACACCCGCGTCAAGGCCGACGACGTGTACCGCGAGGGCATCACGGGCGTCACCGCGGCCGACATCGAGGCGGCGAAGGCCTTCGACTGCACCATCAAGCTGCTCGCGATCTGCGAGAAGTTCACCGACAAGAAGGGCTCCCAGCGGGTCTCGGCCCGCGTGTACCCGGCCCTGGTGCCCCTCAAGCATCCGCTCGCGAGCGTCGACGGGGCCTACAACGCCGTCTTCGTGGAGGCCGAGAACGCGGGCCGCCTGATGTTCTACGGCGCCGGAGCGGGCGGCGCCCCGACCGCCTCCGCGGTGATGGGCGACCTCGTCGCCGCTGCCCGCAACAAGGTCGTCTCCGGCCGCGGACCGCGCGACTCGGCCTACGCCAAGCTGCCCATCGCGCCGATCGGCGAGGTGCTCACCCGCTACTACGTGGCGATGGAGGTCGCGGACCGGCCGGGTGTGCTCAGCGCGGTCGCCAACGAGTTCACTGCGCGGGACGTGTCCATCAGCACCGTCCGTCAGCAGGCCGACACCCCCGAGCGCGGCGCGCGTCTGGTGATCCTCACGCACCAGGCGCCGGACGCGGCCCTGTCGGCCACCGTCGAAGCCCTGAAGAACCTGGACGTGGTGACCGCCGTGTCCTCCGTGCTCCGTGTGGAGGGAACCAATGACTAGCACCCCCGTGCACCAGCCCTGGCCCGGCCTGATCCAGGCGTACCGGAACCGTCTGCCCGTGTGCGACACGTGGGAGCCGGGCTGGGAGCCCGTCACCCTGCGCGAGGGAGCGACCCCGCTGCTGCCCGCGCGGGCGCTCTCGGAGCTCACCGGCTGCGAGGTGTACCTCAAGGTGGAGGGCCTGAACCCCACCGGCTCGTTCAAGGACCGCGGCATGACGATGGCCGTGACCGAGGCGAAGGCCACCGGCAAGAAGGGCGTGCTGTGCGCGTCCACCGGCAACACCTCGGCGTCGGCCGCCGCGTACGCCGCGATCGCCGGCCTCGAATGCGCCGTCCTCGTGCCCGCGGGGAAGATCGCGATGGGCAAGCTCGCCCAGGCCGTCATGTACGGCGCGCGGATCATCGAGGTCGACGGCAACTTCGACGACTGCCTCGAGCTGGCGCGCAAGACCACCGCCACGTTCGACACCATCTCCCTGGTGAATTCGGTCAACCCGGTGCGCATCGAGGGGCAGAAGACCGCAGCCTTCGAGATCGTCGACGCGCTCGGCAAGGCCCCCGACGTGCACGCGCTGCCCGTGGGCAACGCCGGCAACATCACCGCGTACTGGCGCGGCTACCGCGAATACCACGCCGACGGCATCATCGGCAGCCTGCCGCGCATGCTCGGCGTGCAGGCCGCGGGCGCCGCGCCGCTGGTCAACGGGGCCCCGGTCAAGGATCCCGAGACCATCGCGACCGCGATCCGCATCGGCAGCCCGGCGTCCTGGAACCAGGCCGTCGCCGCCAAGGACGAGTCGAACGGCGAGTTCCGCGCCGCCACCGACGAGAAGCTGCTCGAGGCGTACCGTCTGGTCGCCAAGACGGAGGGCGTCTTCGTCGAGCCCGCGTCCGCCGCATCCGTGGCGGGCCTGCTCGCCGCCAGCGCGGACGGCTGGATCGAGAAGGGCTCGACCGTGGTCTGCACCGTGACGGGCAACGGCCTCAAGGACCCCGACACCGCGCTGAGCAGCCTGCCCGAGATCGCCCGCGTGGGCATCGACCCCGTCGCCGTGGCCGCCGCCATGGGTCTGACGGAGTAAGCGCGGCCGTGTCACCCGCTTCGAACGCCCCGCTCGTGCTCCCGGTCGGCCTCAAGGCCACCGTGACGGTCCCCGCGTCCAGTGCCAACCTCGGCCCGGGGTTCGACACCCTCGGCCTGGCGCTGGGGCTCTACGACGACGTCACCGTCGAGACCGTCGACCCCGAGGTCGACGGCGACCTGACGATCACGATCACGGGGGAGGGCGCCGATGAGGTGCCCACCGACGACCGTCACCTCGTGGTGGTCGCGCTCCGCCGCACCCTGGGATACCTCGGTGTCTCCGCCGCGGGGCTGCGCCTGACCTGCGTGAACCGGATTCCGCATTCGCGCGGACTGGGCTCTTCGGCCGCCGCCGCCGTCGCCGGGATCGCGGCCGCCGCGGCGCTGGCGACCGACGCCGACGCGCCCCGCGCCCTCACCACCGACGAGATGGTGCAGCTCGCCTCCGAGTTCGAAGGGCACCCCGACAACGCCTCCGCCTGCGTCCTCGGCGGCGGCGTCGTCTCCTGGACGGTGCCGGCGATCCCGGTGCCCGACGTGGCCGGCTACCGCGATCACGCCGCGGCGAGTGCGGCACCGTCGGCCCCCGTGCACTACGGGGCCCGACGGATGGACGTGCACCCCGACATCCGGGCGTACGTGTTCGTGCCGGACGTGCAGTCCTCGACCTCGGTCACCCGGGGTCTCCTGCCGCGGCTGGTGCCGCACGCCGACGCCGCGTTCAACGCCTCCCGCGCCGCGCTCATGGTGCTCGCGCTGACCGAGCACCCCGACCTGCTGCTCGACGCCTCCGACGACCGGCTGCACCAGCGGTACCGCGCGGCGTCGATGAAGGAGTCGGCGGGACTCGTCGAGCGGCTGCGCGCCGCCGGCGTCGCCGCGGCCGTCTCCGGAGCGGGCCCGACGGTGCTCGCGCTGACCCCGCAGGTCCTGCCCACGAGGCTGTCGGACGCAGCGACGGAGGCGGGCTTCACCGTCCACGAACTCGCGATCGCCGACGGGGTGTCCAGGTCCTGACCGGGACTCGCCGGGAACCAGTGATTGCCGGGCGTTGACAGGGCGGCTATCATGGCAGACGTGTCCGACGAATGCGCGGACGCTGTTTCGGCACCTTGCCACCTCATGTCTGACGACCAGTCCCGGACGTGTTGGCGCGCCGGTACCCGCTCCAGGCCGAGAGACACCATCCCCGCCCCACATCGCGGTTCCGGCAGCCGAAGCGCAGACAAGCACCTTCAGATGACGTGCGTCGCCCCGCGGAAAACGCCTGTGTACCAACGCAGGTGGGCCCGGCGAAGCACGGTAGGCCCCCTCCGACGCACAGCGCGGGCGGGGAAGTGAAAGGAACTCCGTGACTGAAACGGACGTGACCACCAGCCCGGAGGCGGGCACCGCCACGGTCAGCTCCGCGCGCGCCGACGAGCGGCGCCGCTCCGGCCTGAACGGCATGGTGCTGGCCGAGCTCCGCGGCATCGCGAGCGAGCTGGGGATCAAGGGCATCTCCGGCCTGCGCAAGGGAGATCTGATCGCCGCCATCACGGCCCAGCAGGGCGGCGGGGCCGCACCGGCCAAGTCCGCGGCGAAGACCACCAAGGCCGCGTCGAAGGCCGACGCCCCGAAGGCCGACGCTCCCAAGACCGACGCCCCGAAGGCCGACGCGCCCAAGGCCGAGACGCCGAAGAACGACACCCCGAAGGCCGAGACGCCGAAGAACGACGCCCCCAAGGCGGACGCCGACAAGGCGGAGGCGCCCCAGGCGGACCGGGCACCGTCGGACGCCCCGAAGAAGGACGCGCCCCAGGGCGATGCCCCGAAGAACGACGGGGAGCAGGGCCAGCAGCGCGAGGGCGGCCAGCGCCGCGAGCGCAACCAGCGCCGCAACCAGAACCAGGACGGCGAGAACCGCCAGCAGGGTGACCGTCAGCAGGGCGAGAACCGCCAGGACCGCCAGCAGGGCGACCGGCAGCAGGGCGAGAACCGCCAGCGGAACCAGGGCAACAACCAGGGTGGCCAGGGCAACAACCAGGGCAACCGGAACCAGAACAACGGCCCGGAGGACGACGGCGACGGGACCGGGCGCCGTGGGCGCCGCTTCCGCGAGCGTCGCCGCGGTCGTGACCGGGGCCAGAACGACGGTGAGCCGCAGGTCAGCGAGGACGACGTCCTGCAGCCCGTGGCCGGCATCCTGGACGTGCTCGACAACTACGCCTTCGTGCGCACGTCCGGCTACATCGCCGGGCCGAACGACGTCTACGTGTCGATGAACATGATCCGCCGCAACGGCCTGCGCCGCGGCGATGCGATCACCGGCGCCGTGAAGATGCCCCGCGAGGGCGAGAGCAACAACAACGACGGCGGCGGCAACCAGGGTGGCGGCGGCGGTGGCCGCGGTAACCAGAACAACCGGCAGAAGTTCAACCCGCTGGTGCGCCTGGACAGCGTCAACGGTCAGGACGTCGATTCGGCGAAGAACCGGCCCGAGTTCAACAAGCTCACGCCGCTCTACCCGAACCAGCGGTTGCGCCTCGAGACCGCGCAGAACATCCTCACCACCCGCGTCATCGATCTGATCATGCCCATCGGCAAGGGCCAGCGCGCGCTGATCTCAGCCCCGCCGAAGGCCGGTAAGACCACGGTGCTGCAGGACATCGCGAACGCGATCGCCACCAACAACCCCGAGTGCTACCTCATGGTCGTGCTGGTGGACGAGCGTCCCGAAGAGGTCACCGACATGCAGCGCAGCGTGCGCGGCGAGGTCATCAGCTCCACCTTCGACCGGCCCCCGTCAGACCACACCTCGGTCGCCGAGCTCGCCATCGAGCGCGCCAAGCGCCTCGTCGAGGGCGGCAAGGACGTGGTCGTGCTGCTCGACTCGATCACCCGCCTCGGTCGCGCCTACAACAACTCGAGCCCCGCGTCGGGCCGCATCCTCTCGGGCGGTATCGATTCGACGGCCCTGTACCCGCCGAAGCGGTTCCTCGGCGCGGCGCGCAACATCGAGAACGGCGGCTCGCTGACGATCATCGCCACCGCGCTGGTCGAGACCGGTTCCACCGGCGACACCGTGATCTTCGAGGAGTTCAAGGGCACCGGCAACGCCGAGCTCAAGCTCGATCGCAAGATCTCGGAGCGGCGCGTCTTCCCGGCCGTCGACGTCGCGGCGTCGAACACCCGTAAGGACGAGCTCATCATGGCCCCCGACGAGGCGGCCGTGGTCAACAAGCTGCGCCGGCTGCTCGCCGCGCTCGACGGCCAGCAGGCCATCGACCTGTTGATCAGCCAGCTCAAGAAGACGCAGAACAACATCGAGTTCCTCATGACGGTGCAGAAGAACAGCGGCTTCGCCGACAACGACTGATCGCCCGCCCGTCAGGACGCGAACGGCGCCCCACTCCGCTGGAGTGGGGCGCCGTCGTGCGTTCAGGGGAGCCGGCACGGCCACCGATGCACCTTCCCGCGGGGAGTTCTCACAAACACCCGGGTTGCAACCCGATGATCGGCGAGAAACACCCGCGGGAACGGAGACGACGCGTCGGAAACCCACTGTGGAGCCGGCAACACCCGCGCGAGCGCCGCCGCACTGCGGGAGCGGCGGCACCGTCGGGCGGGCCGACGGTGCCCGGGCATCCTATTGGGGCAGGTAGGGCGTGATCGCGGTGGCGATCTCCGTACCGCGGCTGCAGTCCCGGTTGCCGACCTTCTGCAGGCCCACGTACAGCACGCCGTTGGTCAGGGACTTGTAGGCGGTCACGCAGTAGTCGGGCGTGCTCGTGTTGATGCTCGGCACGGTGAACGTGCGCCACTTGGTGGTGCCGGGCACCGTGACCGGCGTGCCGGACTCCCACGCGTTCGAGTCGGTGAAGGTCGCGAACCGCACGTCGGCGTTGCTCGCCTTCGAGTCCGAGCCCTTGCACGCGAACTTCACGCCGGTGGCGGAGCGCTGACCGGGATCGTCGACGAGCGCGCTGATGCCCAGCGTCGAGATCGTGGCCGCGGGCAGGCGGCACGGATCGATGTAGCCGTTGCGGAGCGTGGAGGTGTTGTTCACGGGCACGGGCGTCGTGGTCGAGACCGGGGCGGCGCTGCTCGAACTGCTCGTCGGCGCTGCCACCGCGGAGTCGTCGGACCCCGAGAGGCGCAGCGCCAGCACCGAGATCCCGGCCACCGCCACGACCGCGACCGCCGCCACCGCACCGATGAGGACGCCGCGCTTGGGACCGGAACCGGCCTGCTGCCGCCCCTGCGCGGCCGGCCCGACGGGCGCTCCCTGCCAGGTGCCCTGCGCGCCGGGGATCGGGCCGGACGGCCGCTGGAAGGGCTGCGACGGTGCGCCCTGGAAGAGCTGGGCCGTCTGCGGGGGCGTCGGGGGACGGAGCGCGGGGCCCGGCGGGGGCGTCGGCACCCGGTGCGGGTTCGACGGTGCCTGCCCCTGCGCGTAGGTGCCGGATGCGGCGGCGCGCAGCGCGTGCGCGAACTCGCGGCACGTGGCGAACCGTTGCTGCGGCTGCTTCGCCATCGCGCGGGCGATCACGGCATCGATGGCGTGCGGCAGGTCCGGTCGCAGCCGCGAGGGCACGGGCGGCGGCGCCATGAGGTGGTCGCGGATCACGGCGGTGCCGCTGCTGACGCCGTAGGGCTTGGCGCCCGTGAGCAGCTGCACCGTCGTCCCGGCCAGGCTGTACTCGTCGCTGCGGCCGTCCACCGGATCGCCGGCGAGCTGCTCGGGGGAGGCGTAGTCGAGGGTGCCGACGACCATCCCCACCTGTGTCAGGTCGCTGTGCTCCTGCTGCTGCCGCGCGATGCCGAAGTCGCCCAGCATGATCCGCGGCGTCGCGCCGGTCGTGTCGATCATGATGTTGCCCGGCTTGACGTCCCGGTGCAGCAGCCCGGCGTCGTGCGCGTAGTCCAGCGCCGCCGCGACCCCGTCGACGATCGTGAGGACCTGGTCGACGGGGAGGCCGCGCGGATTGCTCGCGAGGAGCCCCGACGCGTCCTGCCCGGGAACCAGCTTCATCGACATCCACAGCCGGCCCTCGTCGTTGCCGCGGTCGTAGACGGGCACGATGTTCGGATGGTCGAGACCGGCGGCCATGTCGGCCTCGCGCTCGAAGCGCGCGCGGTAGACCGGATCGTCGGAGAAGGCGGCGGGCAGCACCTTGAGGGCGTCCACGCGCGGCAGCCGCGGGTGCCGGGCCGCGTACACCGCGCCCATTCCGCCCGCGCCCAGTAGGCGCTCGACGACGTACCCGCCGATCACTGTCCCGGGGGGCTCGGTGCCCGCCGATCCACTACCTGACTCGCTCACGTCTTGTACTCCCGCTCCGTGACTGTCCGGTCCGCTACGTTCTCGGCACCGGCGTGGATTCCTGCTGGAAGCTAACACCGGCCGACTTGCGGCGTGCCAGTCAACCACCAAAGAGGGACCGTCGAGTCGCGCCGCGCGGGCGCCGGCCGCTGACCGGCCTCCCGGATCCGTCCGGGAATTTCTCGACGGCCAGGGCGTTCTGGCATACTGGAACGTCGGTATGGGTTCCGGTTCACGGTCCTGGCGCAGCCAGGGTCGACCCGGCGACCACTGAACTGAGAAGGAACGGCAAACATGAAGCAGGGTATTCACCCCGAGTACGTGGCCACCACCGTCGTCTGCGGTTGCGGCAACACGTTCGAGACGCACAGCACCAAGGCCGACGGCCGGATCAACGTCGAGGTCTGCTCGCAGTGCCACCCGTTCTACACGGGCAAGCAGAAGATCCTCGACACCGGCGGCCGCGTCGCCCGGTTCGAGAAGCGCTACGGCAAGCGCGCGGGCAAGGCCACCGAGGCTGCCGCCTCCGAGTAGTCGCCCCACCGACGCCCGTCCTGCCCCGCAGGCCGGGCGTCGGCGCGTTTCACGGCCCGTTCACCCCTCACGGAAAGTCCACTCATGAGCGCCTCGTCCCCCTCCGCCATCGACGACATCCTCGCCGAGTACTCCGGTCTCGAGCAGCAGATGTCCGACCCGGCGCTGCACAACGACGCCGGGGCGGCGCGCAGGGTGGGCAAGCGGTTCGCGGAGCTCGCGCCGATCATGGCCACCCACCGCAAGCTGGAGGCGGCCCGCGAGGACCGCGTCGCCGCGCAGGAGCTGGCCGCCGACGACGCGTCCTTCGCCGACGAGGTCACCGCGCTGACCGAGCAGATCGACGTCCTCGAGCAGCAGCTCACCGACCTGCTCGCCCCGCGCGACCCGCACGACTCCGACGACGTGGTGCTCGAGGTCAAGTCCGGCGAGGGCGGCGAGGAGTCGGCCCTGTTCGCCGGCGACCTGGCCCGCATGTACCTCCGCTACGCCGAGCGTCGCGGCTGGAAGGTCGAGACCCTCGGCGCCACCTACTCCGACCTCGGCGGCTTCAAGGACGCCACCTTCGCGATCAAATCGAGAGGTCCCGGCGCCGACGGCTCGATCGACGGCGTCTGGGCCCGGATGAAGTTCGAGGGCGGCGTGCACCGCGTGCAGCGCGTCCCCGCCACCGAGAGCCAGGGCCGCATCCACACCTCGGCCGCCGGGGTGCTCGTCTACCCCGAGCCCGACGAGGTCGAGGAGGTGCAGATCGACGAGGGCGACCTGCGCATCGACGTCTACCGGTCCTCCGGCAAGGGCGGCCAGGGCGTCAACACCACCGACTCGGCCGTGCGCATCACCCACCTGCCCACGAACATCGTCGTGACCTGCCAGAACGAGCGCTCGCAGCTCCAGAACAAGGCCCGCGCCATGCAGGTGCTCGCCGCGCGCCTGCAGGCACTCAAGGAGGAGGAGGCCGAGGCCGCCGCGTCCGACTCCCGGGCCGCACAGATCCGCACCGTCGACCGGTCCGAGCGGATCCGGACCTACAACTTCCCGGAGAACCGGATCGCGGACCACCGCATCGGCTACAAGTCGCACAACCTCGACCAGGTCCTCGACGGCGAACTCGACGGGCTGCTCGACGCCCTGCAGGTCGCCGACCGGCAGGCCCGCCTCGAGGCCGAGTAGGTCCCCCGTGAGCAGGCCCACCCGACTCGCCGCGGTCGCGACGGCTCGCCTCGCGGAGGCCGGCGTACCGTCCGCCCGGGTCGACGCGGAGATCCTGCTCGCCGAGGCCCTCGGCATCGACCGGGGCCGCATCCCGGTGGCCGACGACGCGACCGCCGCGCAGGAGGCCGCGTACGAGGCCCTCATCGCCCGCAGGGCGGCGCGGGAGCCGCTCCAGCACATCCTGGGCCGCGCGTACTTCGGTCCGCTCACGCTGGCCGTGGGGCCCGGAGTCTTCGTCCCGCGCCCCGAGACCGAACTGCTGGCCGTCCGGGCGGCGCGGCAGGCGCGCCGCGGAGCCGGCATCGTCGACCTCTGCGCCGGGTCCGGCGCCCTGGGGCTGTACCTCGCGGCGACGGTGCCCGACTCCCGCGTCGTGCTCGTCGAACGCGACCCCGCCGCCCTGGCCTACCTCCGGCGCAACGCCGCGGGAACGGGCGCGACGGTGCTCGCCTCCGACGTCCGCGACCCGGGACTTCCGGCGCGCCTGACCGAGCTTCTCGGCACCGTGAATCTGGTCGTGAGCAACCCGCCCTACGTTCCCGACGGCGCGCCGCTCGACGTGGAGGCCGCGGCCGACCCCGCTCTCGCGCTGTTCTCCGGTCCCGACGGCCTCGACCTCATTCGCGATCTCACACCGCTCGCCGCCCGTCTGCTGGCGGGCGGGGGAGAGGTCGGGATCGAGCACGACGACACCAACGGCGCCGGAACCGCGGAGCTGCTGCGCCGGGCGGGCTTCTCCGACGTCGAGGAGCACCGGGACCTCGCGGGGAGGCCGCGCTACGTCACTGGCAGGATGGACGCGTGAGCATCGCGTACGACTGCACCGATCCCGACTCCCGCGCCGCGGGCATCAGCGCGGCCCGCGCCGCGCTGAAGGGGGGCCGCCTCGTCGTCATGCCGACGGACACCCTCTACGGCATCGGCTGCGACGCCTTCGACAGCCGCGCCGTGGCCGATGTGCTCGCCGCGAAGCACCGCGGGCCCGACATGCCCATCGGCGTGCTCGTCGGCTCCTGGAACACCATCGACGGGCTCGTGAGCCGCGTCAGCGACCAGGCGCGCGAGCTGACCCGCGCGTTCTGGCCCGGAGCCGTCTCGCTCGTCGTCGAACAGGCGCCCAGCCTCGCCTGGGACCTCGGCGACACCCGCGGCACCGTCATGCTGCGGATGCCGCTGCACCCCGTCGCGATCGAACTCCTCCGCGAGGTCGGGCCGATGGCCGTGTCCAGCGCGAACGTCTCCGGCAGGCCGCCCGCGGCCACCATGAACGAGGCGCGGGACCAGCTCGGCGACTCGGTCGAGGTCTACCTCGACGGCGGCCCGTCCGAGCACGCCGTCGCGTCCAGCATCGTCGACCTGTCCGGCCCGCAGCCGCGGGTCCTGCGCGAGGGCGCGGTCACGAAGGCCCGGATCGCCGAGGTCCTCGGCGTCACCGTCGAATCCCTGGGCTGACGGGGATCAGCTGACGGGGATCAGTTGCCCGGGTTGATCCCGCCGACGTCGGTGATCTGCCAGTCCTTCGCCGAGTCGACCGTGACGGTGTAGGTAGTGATGACCTCACGACCGGCCGTGGCCTGGACGTTCGTGGACGAGACCTTCACGTAGGTGTTGACCTTGTAGACCGAGCCGGACCGCGCGTTCACGATCGAGTCCTGCACCGTGCCCTTGGACACCCACTGCAGCGGCTGCAGCAGCTGGTTCATGGTGCCGGCGGTGGCCTCGAGCTTCGTCTTGAGCTCGGGCGAGACGCCCTTGGTGAGCGCGGTGCGCCACGGGCCCAGGTCGCGGTAGTCGAATGTCGAGGCACCGGCGGCGTAGTCGGCGGCGATCTTCTGCGCGCGGGCCTCGTCGGCGGCGGTCTGCTTGAGGGCGTCCAGTTCGGTGGCGGCTACGCGCTGCTTCTCGGCCGCCGTGTCCGCGCGGCCCTCCGCACCCGACCAGAGGACGGCGAAGGTCACCGTCGACACCACGAGTGCGACTGCCAGGACCGACGCGACCACCAGCCCGACGACGAGCGCGGTGGAGCGGCGCGGTGGGGGAGTGGGGTTCCCGTACCCGGCGGGGACGAAGCCTGGCGGCGGGGGCTGTGGCTGGTTCACGATCAGATAGTCGCACATGCTCACCGACGACGCCTTCCGGCAACGACAAAGCGCCGAGGCCCGGGAGGGGCCTCGGCGCTTCGCCGGGGAACGTCGGTCCGTCAGTTGCCGGGTGCCGGCGTCGCCGCGGGTGCCGCACCGGGCGTGGTCGGGGTTCCCGGAGTGGGGTCCGCCGACTCGGCCGCGGCACTGGCGGGCACACCACCGCCCACGCCGCCCACATCGGTGACCTGCCAGTCCTTGCTCTTGTCCAGCGTCACGTTGTAGACGGTGATCACCTCTCGGCCGCTCGCCGCCTGGACGTTGGTGGCCTCGACCTTGACGTACGCGCTGACCTTGTAGACCGGTCCGGACTCCGAGTTGACCACCGCGTCCAGGACGGTGCCCTTGGACACCCACTGCAGCGGCTGCAACAGCTGGTTCATCGCACCGACGGTGGCCTCGAGCTTGGTCTTGAGCTCCGGGGAGACGCCCTTGGTGAGGGCGGTGCGCCAGGGTCCGAGATCGTGGAAGTCGAAGGTCGACGCGCCCGCGGCGTAGTCCGAGGCCACCTTCTCGGCCTGCGCCCTGTCCGCCGCGGCGGTCTTGAGGTCGTTGAGCTCGCCGCGCTTGCTGTTCCAGAGCAGGCCGAACACGATCGTGCCGGCGAGCAGCGCGATCACCACGACGGTGGCCACCACAGTCATGACCGTCGCACCGGCGGCGAGGCCTGCGCCCTGCCGTGCCGCGGCGGCGCGAGGAGCGGGACGGCTCCGGCGCACCGGGGCGGTTTCCGCCTCGTCGTCGTCCTCATCCACCGGGGAAGCGGGGCGCTTCTTGACAGCCGAGCCGACGACGTCCGCCTTCTTGGCGGTGGAGACCGTCTCGGTGGGCGCGTCGGCCTCGTCCTCCGCTGCGGTGGCCGCGTCCACGGCCTCCGCAGCGGCGTCCTGCACGATCTCCTCGGTCGTCGCGGCCTCGTCGCCGAGGTTCTTGTCGTCCGGGTTGGAATCAGTCACTTGTCGCGTTGCCAATCGTGTCGTGGTTCGTCTCGGCCGCCGGGGCGGCCATTGCGGGCGGTCGGGCCGGTCGCTACTTCCGCGGCGGGATGACCACCGTGAGGTTCGCTGCACTGTCTGAACCGACAGTGTTCAACGCCTGCGAGAGTAGCGCGGCCATGTCGATCTGCGGCAGGACGTCGGTCAGGGCCTGCACCACCGGAACCAGCGGTTCCGTGATCGGGCCCAGGTTCGCGAGCAGCTTGCTGGTGTTCGGAGCGATCTTGAACAGGTTCGGATTCACCGTCTGGGCCAGCATGTTCGGGCCGTCGATGCCCTTCATGAGGGTGTCGAGTGCCTTGAGCACACCAATGTCCTTCATGACGAAGGTCCGAGTCGACGGGCCGAACTCGTCGATCGCGCCGGGGAGCCAGCTCATGTCGGATTGGTAGTTCTGGGTGTTCTCGAACATCCGGCGGAGGTTCGGCATCCGCGACGTGATCGTGGCCGCCAGGAGGTCGCCTGCCTGAGACAGGTTCGGCAGCGATGCCTGCGTGTTGCTGGTCGCATCGGAGAGCGTCTCGGTGATGCCGCCGAGATCGGTCGAGTTGATGCTCGTGGTCAGCTGGGAGATCAACTTGAACGTCTCCGGTAGCGATAGCGGCTGCTTGACCTTGGCGATGTCGATCGTCGACCCATCGGCAAGGTACGGACCCGAGAGAGTGTCCGGCCGGAAGTCCACGTAGGGCTCACCGACGGCCGACAGCTGCTCGATCCGAAGCTTGGTGTCCGCGGGGATCTTGTACTTGCTGTCATACCGGAACTTCACCACGACCTTGCCGTCGGCGCGGCCGATGGACTCGATGTCGCCGATCTTGACGCCGCGCACCAGCACGGAGGAGCCGGGCAGCAATTGGTTGGCGTCATCGAGCTTCATCGTGACCGAGCGGTAGTCCGTCAGGGGACGCCACTGCACCACGGAGAAGGCGAGATATGCGGTACCCAGCACCATGACCACTGCGAAGGTCAGGAGGCTGAAGAAGGTGCTCTTTTTCACGGAACTGCTCCCACCATCCGGAGGTTGTTGACCGCCTGCCGGGCGGCCTCGGCGGTGGGCACGTTCCCGTTGGTGCCCAGCTCCTTGACATTGACCTTGGCGCCGCTGCTCAGGAACGGCAGGATCTTGTTCTTGAGCAGATCCTCGAGGTTCGCCAGGTTGGCCTGGCGCCCGTTCATATTGGGCCAGCCGGGGAACATCAGCGGCTTGATTACGGTCGCCACCACCGCAGTCGCCGAGTCGAGCAGCGGCGCGGTGAAGACAAGCGGCGACAGCGTGTCCGACAGGCGGCTGAGCACCTTGATCGCACCGGTCGTCAGGTTGAGGGCATCCGGGAGCCAATCATCCTGGGGCTTCAACAGGGCCACCAGGACATCGTCGTTCGAGTTGACGGTGTTCACCAGATTGCCGACCGACGTGATCGCCTGGCTGACGTTGTCGCTCTGCTTGCCGAGGTCGACGACTGTCTGCGAGACCGTCTTCACGAGGCCGGACAGCTTCTGCGGGTCGGCCGGCAGGTTGTTGTTGATCCGGCTGAACGTGTCCTGGAGTTGCATCAGGCTTCCGCTGCCCAGGAAGTTCGCCAGGTCGCTGAGGATGTCCTCGATCTGCGTCGGCGGCTTGGTCTGGGTGGTGGGTAGCGTATCGCCACCCTTGAGCGGCGTGCCGGGCTTGCCGGGCGAGGTCTTGAGGGCCACGTAGGTGTCACCGAGGATCGTGTCCTGCTGCAGGGTCGCGGTCACCGTGTTGGGAACCTTGACGCCGTCGAGGATCTTGATGTCGACGACGGCCTTGTTGTCCTCGAGCGTGACTTTGTCGAGCCGGCCGGACACGACGCCGTCGAAGACGACCCGCGCGCGGTCCGGGAGGTTCAGCACGTTCGTGAAGTCGAGATGCACGATGTAACCCGAGCCGCCGCCCGGCTGCCCCGGTGCGGGGATCGCCGAGGGGTTGATCAGGGATGTCGAGCACCCCGCGAGCGTGACGGTCGCCGCGATCGCAACGCCCATCTTCATTGATCGTGTGGTGAATGGCTTGCGCATCAGTAGGCCGCTCCCGTCGCGCGCAGGACCGTGGAGATGAGCTCCACGTTGACGTGGCCCGCGTCGGCGACCTTGCACTGGCCCGGTGCGAACCGGTTCAGGTTGTTGCAGGTCTGGGCGGGGTTGTTGGACGGCACCAGCGCTGACGGCGGCCGGTACGTGATCTTGGTGGCGAGGGTCTTCTTGTCGACGCTGACCTGGAAGGCGTGGATCAGCGGTGGCAGGATGTTGAGCAGGTCACCGAACTGCTTGGAGGTCGCCGCGAGCAGGGTCGTCGCGGGCACCGTCACCTCGAGCAGGGGAGCGATGAAGGCACCGTACTTGTCGAGCACCTTGGCCAGCACCTGAACCAGCGGGACCAGCTTCGGGAAGGCGTTGATTCCGACGTCCATCAGCGGCTCGCCGACGTTCTTGATGCGGAAGGCGTACTTGGTCAGGAAGTCCCGCATCTCGCCCCAGTTCTGCACCAGGCCGTCCGAAGCCGGCGCGAACGCGTCGAGGATGGCCGCGACGTCACCCATGCCGGGGCCGGGGTTGCGCATGAGCTCTCCGAGCTTGTTGGTCAGCTCCGAGATCTGCGGGCCGGTGCCCGCAGTGGCCTTGTTCAGCGCGGGGATGGACGCCATCGCCCTGCGGAACTCGTCGTCGCCCCCCGCGGTCGTCAGGTCGTCCACGACCTTGGACACCGCCTGCAGTGACTCCGTGATCGACAGCGGGGTCTTGGTGTTGGTGATGCACTTGCTCGGCTGCCAGGTGGGGCCGCCCTTGTAGGTCTCAAGGAGCTCGAGGCGACGCTGGGCGACCAGCGAATCCGCGATCGCAACGAGACCCACATTGGTGGGCAACTTGCGGTCGGACGGAAGATCGAAGTCGATCCGGGTCGTAGCACCGTTCGGAGTGATCTTGGTGATCTCACCGACCGGATAGCCGAACTGGGCGACCTTGCTACCGTTGTACAGGCCCACGGCGTTGTCGAGCTCGGCGCAGTACGCCGTTGTCTTCTCGGTCAGGCCCTTGAAGGCGACGCCGCCCAAGACCAGCGCCACGGCCACGAGGACCACGAACGCGGACATGGCGCCGCGCGAAGCGAGGAACTTACGCATCAGCAGGTCACCCCCGGAGACGGAATGCAGACATTGGTGGCGAGGAAGGTCTTCTCGGACTGGTTGAGCTGGATCGTGCCGTCCGGCGCGATCGTCTTCTGCAGCCCGGCAAGCATTTCCTTGGCGTTGGCGATCGCCGGCTCGATCTGCTTGACGACGTCTTTGGCCTTGGCGACCAGGGCGTCGAACCGGCTGGCCAGCGGATCGATGTTATTGAGGTACACGTTCAGCACCGGTTCTAGGCGGGAAGTGAGCTCGGTGAGCCCGGAGAGGTAGGTCTTGAAGCCGGACAGGTTCACTTCGGCCGCCGAGAAGAACGTCGCCATGTTCCGCATCAGCGAGAGCAGGAGGTCACCGTTCTTATTGACAGTCGTCGAGTACTCGCCCATCACCTTCACGAAGTCGCCGGCCTGATCCTGCTGGCGCAGAATGTTGTCGAACATCCGGTTGAAGGTACCGACCGTGTTCCGGATCGACTCGGGCTGACTCTCAAGTGCATCGTTGAGTTGGCTCATCGATTGTCGAATGGGGGTCGACGTGATCTTGTCGATCTTCGGTGTCGCCTGCTGGAAGGTCTCGAGGAGGCTGTACGGCATGTTCACGCGCTCCGGCGGGATCGGCTTATCACCGAGATCCGTGGTGCCCATCGGGGTCAGCGCCATGTAGTAGCCGCCGACCGTCGTGAGCATCTTCATCGAGACCGTGGTCGCATCGCCGAGGAAGATGTCGTTGTCGACGCGGAACTTCACCCGCACGCGGTCGTCGAGCAGTTTGACGTCGGACACCGATCCGACGCTGATGCCGGCGACGCGGACGTCTACGCCCGTCCGCACTGCCTGCGCTTCTGTGAAGTCGGCCGAGTACTCCTTGGTGCCCGGTTGGAAGATGAACAGGTAACCGCAGATCGTCAGGACGATCACGCCGATCAAGGCGCCCACGATGCCCCAGTTCAACTGATAGCGACGGTCCTGGGCCGCCGTCGGCATCGGACGGTTGAACAAACTCACTTTTGATTGCATACCGTCACCTTCTGGCCTGCGACGAACAGGTTCATCATGCCGGGCAGCTTGGCCTGGCCGTTCGAACAAGTAAGGGAAACTGCACCGTTTGCTTGCGGCTTGGTGCCCTCATTGAGGAGCTGGACGATGCCGGGGAGCGTCGCAAGTGCGTTGACCAGTTGCTCTGCGATCGGCATCGCGTTGGCGACGATCGCGTCGAGCGGCGGGTTCTCGTTCTGCGTCAATCCCAATGCTGCAAGCAGCGCATTGACGCGGCTCACGACTCCCGACGTGTTGTCCGACCAGTCGCGCAGCGAATCCACGTTGCTCGCCAGGGTTCGGGCGAACAGGTCGAGCTGCTGCAACACCTTGGTCAACCCGGGGGAAGCACCGCCGATGGACTGAGACACGGATCCCAGGTTCGTGATCAGCTGAGTGAGTACCTTCTGCCGATCGTTGGAGACCGCCATCAGTTTGTCGAGCGACCCCAGCAGCGGACCGAGACCCTGTCCGTTGCCCTGGATGACGCCGAGCACCGACTGGGTCAAGTGGTTGATGTCATCGGCGTTCAGTGTCGACAGCACCGGCTTCAGGCCGACGAACACGGTGGTGATGTCGAACGACGCCTGGGTGTGCTTCTCGTCGATGGTCGCGCCCGGCTTGACATTCGATCCCGTGCTCTTCGGGTTCTGTTGCACCTCGAGAAAGCGCGAGCCCGTGAGGTTCTGGTACCTGATCGCGAGCGTGTCATCCACGCGCACCTTGCGATTGTCCTGCAGGGTGAACGAGACAGCCGCGTTCGAGATGCGGTGATCGGACGACTGCGCGACCTCGATGTCCGTAACTTTGCCGACCTGTACGCCGAGCATGCGGACGTCGTCGCCGACCTTGAGTCCTGAGACGTCCTTGAACTTGGCGTGATACGTCTCCAGGTTGCCCCCGGGCGGGCGCGTGAGCGCCTGCATCACCATTACCAGCATCAAGATCATGATCACGGCGAACACCGCGATCTTCACAATGGTCCTGGACATTGCTTTCATCGTGACTAGCTCCCTGGCTTCGGGGTCGGGGTGCTCGACGGAGCCGGCTTCGCGGACGACGGTGCTCCGCTCGGCGTGGCCGGCTTGTCGCCCGGTTTCGGCGGGATGTACTGGAAGGTCGGTGCGGGCGGCAGCATCGCGCCGATGGCGGGGTAGTCGACCGACAAACGCAGGTTCAGCACAGGGCCGTTCGGGGTGTTCGGCATGGCCTTGCGCACGTTGTCCATGAGCTGGCCGAGCTGGATGCCGACGCCGGTGGCGCTCCCGTTGGGGAAGGACGTCAGGATCGGCTGCATGAGGTTCACCAGCATCGGCGTCGCGGTCTTGAGTCCGCCGAGCGCCTGAGGCGACAGGATCTTCTGCAGGGCCGCCGTGAGGCTGTTCTTCTCGTCGGTGATCGCATTCATCGTTGCATTGCCGCGGTTGACCCAGCCCTTGTCGTGCACGTTCCCGTAGTCGTACAGCGACTTGATCGCCGGGATCACCGCGGTGACCGCACTATCGGCGTTCTGGATCGACTGCGTGATGGTCGGGAAGGTCTGCGCGGTAGACAGCTTCTGGGTGTCCTGGACCGCCTGGGCGACGCTGCCGAGTGCGGTGAACAGCGGCAGCATGGCCTTCGACGAGGCGTCGAAGTTGAGCAGGATCTGACTCATGTGCGGTCGCAATGCGTCCCGGTTGACGTCACCGATCGTGGCAATCATGTTGGACACGGTGTTGTCGGTGATCGCCTTGGTCGGCGTGATCTGCGCGCCTTCACGCAGCGCTCCGCCCCCGTCGTGCGGGGTCAGGATGACCTCGGTGATACCGAACAGGTTGCCGGCCGAGTATGCGGCCTCCAGGTTGTTGGTCAGGGATGCGGCCTCGGCCTTGGTCAGCGTGACCGTGACGCCCTGCTGGCCGTTACCCAGCGCAGACACGCCGGTGACATGGCCCACCTGGACACCCTGGATTCGAACCGGCGCGCCGTCTTTGACGCCGGCGGCAACCGCCGCCGATCGAAGAGTGAACGAGAACTCGTCCTTCGGCAGAAGCGATTTGATCAGCCACCCGACGAGGACCAGCACGAGGATTACCGCCACGACGATCAATCCTCGGCGCCGAAGCACCGATCGATCGATCGACATACCGGGTACGGAGACGACTCCCATTTCTTACCCCTTGAAGTAGACGGGAGCGGTGATGCCCCACAGCACGATCGTCATGATGAGATTCAGCGCGACGACAGCCACGAGACTGGCGCGGATGGCACGCCCCGAGGCGGTGCCCACACCCTCAGGGCCACCGGAGGCGAAGAAGCCCTGGTAGCAGTGGATGATGATGACCGCGGTGAGGAAGACCGCCACCTTGATCACGGAGAACGTGATGTCAGAGGCACTGACGAATTGATTGAAGTAGTGGTCGTACGTGCCGGACGGCATGCCGTAGACGGACTTGACTACCCACGCGCAGGACGCCCAGGACAGGATCAGTGTGATGAGGTACACCGGGACCACGGCGATGAGCCCGGCGATCACACGCGTCGTCACGACGAAGGAGACGGAGCGCAGGCCGAGGGACTCGAGCGCGTCGATCTCCTCGTTGATGCGCATGGCGCCGATCTCGGCCGTCATACGGCAGCCGGCCTGCGCTGCGAAGCCGACGCCCGCGAGCATCGGGGCGAACTCGCGGGTGTTGGCGAAACTCGCGATGACGGCTGTGAGCGGACCCATACCCAGCATGTTGAGGATCGCGAATCCCTGCACGGCGACGATGCCGCCGACCGTGATACCGAGCACCGCGAGAACCGGGGCGGTACCGCCGCCGACCACGAGAGCGCCACGGCCCCAGGTGATGTCGGTGAGGATGAACATGATCTGGGAGCGGTAGTGCTTGATCGCGTGGGGAATCGTCCGGATGACCTCGGCGATGAACGACATCACGTGGCCGATTGTGTCGAAGACACTCCACGCGGAGCCGGAGGTTCCGAACAGGTTGAAGAACCAGCGTGTGCCCCGCGGGCGGTAAACGGTTGCCATGTCTCTCCTAGCCAACCTGCATGGGGAAGAACATCGTCGCGATCTGCGTGATCAGCAGGTTCAGAGCGAAGATGACGACGAACGAGAGGACGACGGTCGCGTTCACGGCGTCGGCGACACCACGGGAACCGCCGCGGGCCTCAAGGCCTCGCTGGCAGCCGACCAACGCGATGACCGTGCCGAAGATGAACGACTTGAAGATGGAGATCCACACGTCGACGGGGTGCGCGAAGGACCCGAAGGACAGCCAGTACGCACCGGGCGTCACACCCTGTGCGCCGACGGCCACGAGGTAGCCGGCCACGGTGCCGACGGTGATCACGAGAATGCTCAGCAAGGGCGCGACGATCCACGCGGCTAGCATGCGGGGCACCACCAGGCGGTTGATGGGGTTGATTCCCATCACTCGCATCGCGTCCGTCTCCTCGCGGATGGTGCGGGCGCCAAGATCGGCGGCGATGGCGGATGCACCGGCGCCGGCGAGCAGCAGGCCGGTCGCGATCGGGGCGCCCTGGGAGATCACCGCGATGCCGCCGGCCGCGCCTTGGAGGGAATCGGCACCGAGCTGCGCGATGATGTTGCCGACCTGGATCGCGATGACGATGCCGAACGGGATGGCGATCAGGATGCCAGGGAAGGTAGTGACACCGATCATGTACCAGACCTGATTCAGCGTCTCCTTCCACTGGAGCTTCCCGCGGACGGTGTCGGTGACCATCGCCACCAGGGTCATGATCAGCATTCGAACGTTCCGACCGATGGTGCGGAACGAGTCCACCACGGTACCGGAGAAGTTCTTGCTGATGATCGACCAATAGGTTGGCCGCTTGGCGCTTCCTGCACCTTGCACAACGGATTCCGTCACCGTGAACGTCTCCTCTCGACTGTGGCCACGCTGTGACCCACATACTGCGTTCTCAGGTGTATGACCGAGGACACTATAACGGTCCGACGAGTGATGTGCGTCATTGGCTTGCTTCGCGACCGCAGTGTGAGCGACTCGTCAGTAACATTCCGATCGAGGGGTGGCGATCATCCATCGTCTCAGGTCAGAACGTGTTCCGCCGAGATGAATTCGCAACGACGAGCCGGGGGGATCGGCGCGCGACGGGGGTGCGAGTAGATTCGCACGCGTGCACATCGAGGCGTCGGGCGGGGCGGTCATCGGGGCCGGGTCTGCCGGGGTCCCGATGCGAGAATTGCTGGTAGTGGGACTGACAGCTGCGGTTGTCACATTCTTTGCCACATCGCTGGTCAGGGTCGTGGCCACTCGGTTCGGCGCCGTCGCAGTGCCCCGCGCGCGCGACGTCCACGTCGTCCCCACTCCCCGCCTCGGCGGGGTCGGCATCTACACCGGGATGCTCGCCGGGATCTTCCTGGCGGCCCAGCTGCCTGCGCTGACCCGGGGCTTCGCCTACTCCAAGGACGCCGTCGCGGTCCTCGTCGCCGGAGCGGTGATCGTGGTGGTCGGCATCATCGACGACAGATGGGGCGTCGACGCGCTGACCAAGCTGGTGGGCCAGATCTTCGCCGCGGCACTTCTGGTGGTGCTGGGGGTGGCCTGGAACGTCGTCTACGTCCCGGGGGTCAACACGACAGTGGTCCTCGACCAGCTGCAAGCCGGGCTCCTGACCGTGGTGGTCGCGGTGGCGACCGTCAACGCCATGAACTTCATCGACGGGCTCGACGGACTGCTGGCCGGTGTCGCGGCGCTGGCGGCGCTGGCCATCCTCATCTTCTCCGTCGGGCTGATGTTCGATTCGGGCGGCGATGCGCCGTCCTACCCGCCCGCACTCATCTCCGCGGCGCTGTTCGGCGCCTGCGTCGGCTTCCTGCCGCACAACTTCCAGCCGGCCCGCATCTTCATGGGGGATTCGGGGTCGATGCTGCTCGGGCTGACGCTGGCGGCGGCGTCCACCTCCGCGTCGGGCCGGATCTCGCAGAACGCGTACGGCAGCACGGACATCTTCGCGCTGCTGCTCCCGTTGTTGCTCGCCATCGCGGTGATGTTCGTGCCGATGCTGGACCTGTTGCTCGCGGTGGTTCGGCGTACCCGCGCCGGGGTCCATCCCTTCACGGCCGACAAGATGCATCTGCATCACCGGCTGCTGGGTCTCGGCCACAGTCAGCGTCGTGTGGTCGTGGTCATCTACCTGTGGGTCGGTGTGCTGGGCCTGAGTGCCGCGGCCTCGACGATGCTGCGGCCGGCGCTGATCGCGCCGCTGTTCGGAGCGGGCCTACTGTGTGCGCTCGTGTTCACCGTGGTGCCGCGGATCCTGCCGCGCCTGCGGGAGCGTTACTCCGAAAGCGCGAGGTCACGTGCTTCGTCGAACAATCGAACCCGGTAACGCAGAACGCCCGTCCTGTTGTACTATCGTGTGTAGTTGATAGGCGGGATACAGGCGGAGCCCCGATGTGGGGAGCGCCCCTACTTCTTGGTAGAGTCTCAGCTAATCACAAAGAATCCGTGATGTGACCCACGCTACGGATTCGGCAGACGCCGCCCGGTCGCCGCGAACCCGTCGCAGGTGCGACCCCGACCCTGAGGAGGGGCCATGACGACGCCAGCCCCTGAGGTCGACGGTGCCGCCGCGCGAGGCGTTGTGACGTTCACCAACCCGTTCGTGATCCTCGCGGGTATCTCCGTCGTCGTGGCCGGTATCGCCGCGTCCTTCGGTCAGGTGTGGTTCGCCGCGTGGTTCTTCGTGGGCGGCCTGCTGGCCCTGCTCAACGCCAAGCTGGTCGTCATCAAGGTCGCGAACGCGACCGCCGAGGACGAGCCGCGCAAGACTCCCGTCGCCGTGAACTCGGTGGTCCGGCTCGCCGTGGTCTCCGTGATCGCGCTCGCGACGGCCTACTTCTTCCAGTCCATCGGCGGCCTGGGCATGATCTTCGGACTCGCGGTCGGACAGATCGTGCTCGTCCTCAACACCGTGATCCCTGTTCTGAAAGGACTACGTCAGCAGTCATGAGCACGAATCTCCTCGCCGAGGGCGCCATCTCGCCCGGACATCACCGCCAGGCCGAGTGGCTCGGGATGACCTTCAACACGGACACCATCTTGTCCACTGTCATCGCCGCGCTCGTCGTGATCGCTCTCGCATTCGTGCTCAAGGCCAAGGTCACCTCGACCGGTGTGCCGTCGGGCGTGCAGTTGTTCTGGGAGACGATCACGATCCAGATGCGCCAGCAGATCGAGTCGTCGATCGGCATGCGCGTCGCACCCTTCGTGCTGCCGCTGGCGGTCACGCTGTTCGTCTACATCCTCGTCGCCAACTGGCTCGCGGTGCTGCCGGTGCAGTACGGCAAGGGGGAGGGCTCGGGTGAGCTCTTCGCCCCCGCCGCCTCGGACATCAACTTCGTGCTCGCGCTCGTGGCCGTGGTCTTCGTCTGGATCCACGCCGCCGGCGTCAAGAAGCGCGGCATCATCGGCCACCCGGTCGCACTGGTGAAGGGTCACGCCATCGGCCTCGCCCCGATCAACATCATCGAGGAGATCGCGAAGCCGGTCTCGCTCACCCTCCGTCTCTTCGGCAACCTGTTCGCGGGCACCGTCATGGTGGCGCTCATCGCGCTCTTCCCGGCGTACATCCTGTGGCTGCCGAACGCGATCTGGAAGTCCTTCGACCTGTTCGTCGGTCTGATCCAGGCCTTCATCTTCTCGCTCCTGACCATCCTGTACTTCTCGCAGGCCATGGAGACGGAAGAGCACTAGAAACCTCGCCCGGCCGGCCCGGCCGACGCGACCACAGACCCTGGTAGGCGTACTACCAGAAACGAAAGGGAAAGTAACAATGGCAGCAGATCCGCAGATCGTTCAGGGTGCGCTCATCGGCGGCGGCCTGATCATGGGTGGCGGCGCCATCGGCGCCGGTGTCGGCGACGGCCTGGCCGGCGCTCAGCTGATCGCGGGCATCGCCCGCCAGCCCGAGGCGCAGGGTCGCCTCTTCACCCCGTTCTTCATCACCGTCGGCCTGGTCGAGGCCGCGTACTTCATCAACCTCGCGTTCATGGCTCTGTTCGTGTTCGCGACCCCGGGCGCGTCCTAAGCCCTGACCGCCCTCGCTAGAAACGGGAACTGACGTCATGCAGCTCGCTGAGGCTGAAAAGCAGAGTAACTTCCTCGTCCCCAACGGCACCTTTTTCGTCGAGCTCATCATCTTCTTGGTGGTGCTCGGGATCATCTGGTTCTTCGTCGTCCCGTCCATCACCAAGGTGCTGGACGAACGCGAGGCCATGATCGATCAGACGGTCAAGGACCAGCGGGGCGCCGCCAAGGGATTCTCCGACGCCGAGTCGGAGTACAACGACGGTGTCCGCACCGCACGTGCCGAGGCCGGTTCCATTCGCGACGACGCCCGGGCCACCGGTCGCGCCGCGATGGAGGAGCAGAAGCAGCGAGCGACCGCCGACGCGGAGGCTCTCACTCGGCAGGAGACCGAGCAACTGCGCGGCGAAGGCGAAGCCTCGGCCGCAGCGGCGCGAGGCGATCTCGCGCCGCTGTCGGCGACACTCGCCAGCCGGGTGCTGGGCTTCGACGTGACGCAGGACCCGAAGCTGAAGGCTGAACTCGACCAGATCAACCGCGACTCGGTGGTGAAGAACTAAATGGAAATCTTTATCGGACAGTTCGTCGGCTTCCTCCTGGTCCTGTTCATCTTGTGGAAGTGGGTCGTCCCCGTCGTCCGCAAGGCGATGCAGCAGCGTCAGGAGACGGTGCGCCTCGAGCTCGAGGCCTCCGCGGCCGCGCGCACGAAGCTCGCCGAGGCCGGCGCGGCGGGGGAGCGGGCGCGTGAGGACGCGGCCCGCGAGGGGAGCCGCATCCGCGACGAGGCCCGTGGCGACGCGGACGCGATCCGCGACGAGCTGCGCTCGCAGACCGAGCGCGAGGTCGTGCGCATCGGCGAGCACGGCGCGGGACAGACGGCGCTCAACCGCAGCAACCTGATCCGCGGCCTCCGTGCGGGGCTGGGCACCGAGGCGGTCGACGCCGCGGCGAAGCTCGTGCGGGGTCACCTGGCCGACCCGGCCAACCAGAGCGCGTCCGTCGACCGTTCGCTCGACGAGCTCGAGCAGATGTCGCAGGGCGCCGACGAGACGCGGATCACCGAGGTCGACCGGATCGGATCGCGCTCGATGCGCGCCTCGAGCCGGGACTCGGTCCGGGCCCTGTCCGCCGGTTTCGACCAGCGCACCGCGTCGGTCGACGAGGCGGCACTGGCCCGTACGGCGGAGGACCTCGCGGACGTCGTGGGCGTCATCAACGATCAGCCCACGCTGCGCAAGCACCTCGCCGAGTCCTCGGACGCGCCGGAGAGCAAGCGTGCCCTGGTCGCGAACCTGTTCGGCGGCAAGATCTCCGACGATGCCGTGGCGTTCGTCCAGGATGCGGCCGCCAGTAAGTGGTCGGCTCCGGCGGACTTCGCCACCGCGGTCGAGCGGCAGGCCCGCGTCGCGATCCTGCTCGGCGCCGAGCGCGCCGGCAAGCTCGACGAGACCGAGGACGAGCTGTTCCGTGCCGGTCGGATCCTCGAGGCGGAGCCGAAGCTCACGGCGATGCTCTCCGACACTCGCGTCCCGGCCTCCGGCCGAGTCGCGCTGCTGGACAAGGTCTTCGGGGACAAGGTGAATGAGTTCACCGCGGCTCTGCTCCGCCAGACGGTGCGCCTCATCCGCAGCGGCCGCGTCGACGCGGGCGTCGCTTCGATCGCGGATCTGGCCGCCGCACGTCGCGGCGAGTCGGTCGCGATCGTCGAGTCGGCCGTCGCCCTGACGGACGCGCAGCAGACCCGCGCCGCGGACCTGCTGGCCCGCATCTACCAGCGCAAGATCACGGTGCAGACCGAGGTCGCGCCCGAGCTCCTGGGCGGACTGCGCATCACCGTCGGCAACGAGGTCATCGACGGTGACATCGCCTCCCGCCTCGACCGGGCCGCAGACCAGCTGCCCCGCTAATCACACACACTTCCACCCGAACCACACAGAGGGAAACGAGTACTCATGGCTGAGTTGACGATCTCAACCGACGACGTCAAGGGCGCGATCGAACAGTACGTCTCGACGTTCGAGGCCGACGCCTCCCGCGAGGAGATCGGCACCGTCTCCGATACCGCCGACGGCATCGCCCACGTCGCGGGCCTGCCCGGCGCGATGGCGAACGAGCTGCTCGAGTTCCCCGGTGGGGTGCTCGGCGTGGCCCTGAACCTCGACGAGGACGAGATCGGCGCCGTCATCCTCGGTAACTACGAGGAGCTCCAGGAGGGCCAGCAGGTCCGCCGCACCGGCGACGTGCTGTCCGTGCCCGTCGGCGACAAGTTCCTCGGCCGCGTCGTGAACCCGCTCGGCCACCCGATCGACGGCCTGGGCGACATCGAGGCCGAGGAGCAGCGCGTCCTCGAGCTGCAGGCCGCGACGGTGCTCGAGCGCCAGCCCGTCGAGGAGTCGCTCGCCACCGGCATCAAGGCCATCGACGCCATGACCGCCATCGGCCGCGGCCAGCGTCAGCTGGTCATCGGTGACCGCAAGACCGGTAAGACCGCGGTCTGCGTCGACACCATCCTCAATCAGAAGGCGAACTGGGAGTCGGGCGATCCGACCAAGCAGGTCCGCTGCATCTACGTCGCCATCGGCCAGAAGGGCTCGACGATCGCCGGCGTGAAGTCCGCGCTCGACGAGGCCGGTGCCATGGAGTACACCACCATCGTCGCGGCCCCCGCGTCCGACTCGGCCGGCTTCAAGTGGCTCGCCCCCTACACCGGCTCGGCCATCGGCCAGCACTGGATGTACCAGGGCAAGCACGTTCTCATCGTGTTCGACGACCTGTCGAAGCAGGCCGAGGCCTACCGCGCCATCTCGCTGCTGCTGCGTCGCCCGCCGGGCCGCGAGGCGTACCCCGGCGACGTCTTCTACCTGCACTCCCGCCTGCTGGAGCGCTCGGCCAAGCTGTCCGACGCGCTCGGCGGCGGCTCGATGACCGCGCTGCCGATCATCGAGACCAAGGCCAACGACGTCTCGGCCTTCATCCCGACCAACGTCATCTCGATCACCGACGGCCAGGTCTTCCTCGAGTCCGACCTGTTCAACAAGGGCGTCCGCCCCGCGATCAACGTCGGCACCTCGGTGTCCCGCGTCGGTGGTGCGGCGCAGACCAAGGGCCTCAAGAAGGTCTCGGGCTCGCTGCGTCTGGAGCTCGCGCAGTTCCGTGAGCTGGAGGCCTTCTCGGCCTTCGCCTCGGACCTCGACGATGCGTCGAAGGCACAGCTGGCGCGCGGCGCCCGCTGGGTCGAGCTGCTCAAGCAGGACCAGTACAGCCCGTCGTCGGTCGAGGACGAGATCGTCTCGATCTACCTCTGCGGCGAGGGCCACTACGACTCGGTGCCCGTTGAGGACGTACGCCGCTTCGACGGTGAGCTGCTGAGTCACCTGCACCACGCGGCGGCCGGTGTCTACGAGTCGATCGCCGGCGGCAAGGTCCTCGAGAAGGACCAGGCCGCTGCCCTCGTCGCGGAGACCAACCGCTTCAAGGAGAGCTTCCTGGCCTCCGACGGCTCGCGGGTCGTCAACGAGGCCGAGGCCGGCGCGCTGCCCGCCGAGGACGTGGAGCAGGAGACGATCAAGGTCAAGCGCAATGGCTAGTATCCGAGAGCTGCGCTCGCGGATCCGGTCTGTCAACTCGACCAAGAAGATCACGAAGGCGCAGGAACTGATCGCGACCTCGCGGATCTCCAAGGCGCAGGCCCGGGTCGCGGCCGCCAAGCCGTACGCGGAGGAGATGACCTCCGTGCTCTCCGAGCTCGCGGGCAAGTCGGGTTCACTGGACCATCCGCTGCTCACCGAGCGCGAGAATCCGAAGCGCGCGGCGATCCTCGTCGTGTCCTCGGACCGCGGCATGTGCGGTGGCTACAACTCCAACGTGCTGCGCGAGACCCGTGAGCTGATCCAGCTGCTCAAGAGCGAGGGCAAGGAGCCCGTCCTCTACGTCATGGGCCAGAAGGGCGTGGACTACTTCCGCTTCCGAGGCCAGGACGTCGCGGGCTCGTGGACCGGGTTCTCCCAGCAGCCCCACCACTCGGACGCCACCGCGGCGACCGAGACCCTGGTGACGCTGTTCGAGGCCGGGTCGCAGGAGTACGTCACCGTCGACGGTGCCGAGACGCACGGCGTGGACGAGCTGCACATCGTGTACACCCGGTTCGTCTCGATGCTCTCCCAGAGCCCCGAGGTGCGTCGCATGGCCCCGCTGGTGGTCGAGGAGACGGACGAGGCCCCGTCGGACGCCCCGGACCGCAACTTCACCTTCGAGCCGGGTGCCGACACGCTGCTGTCGGCGCTGCTCCCGAAGTACGTCGCCACCCGCGTCTTCGCGGCGCTGCTCGACTCGGCGGCATCGGAGAACGCGGCCCGTCGTACGGCCATGAAGGCGGCCACCGACAACGCCAACGATCTGGCCGTCTCGCTCTCGCGTGAGGCGAACCAGCTCCGCCAGGCGCAGATCACCTCGGAAATCAGTGAAATCGTCGGTGGCGCTGCCGCCCTCGCAAACTAAGAAACGGGAAAAGAAAGAATGACTACAGCTACCCAGCCCGCGTCGGCGGGCACCGCTGCGGCCACCGGTCGCGTGACGCGGGTCATCGGCCCCGTCGTCGACATCGAGTTCCCGCGCGGCTCCGTCCCCGACCTGTTCAACGCCCTGCACGCGGAGATCACGCTCCCGTCCGTGGCGAAGACGCTGACCCTCGAGGTCGCGCAGCACCTCGGTGACAACCTCGTGCGCGCCATCTCGATGCAGCCCACCGACGGCCTCGTCCGCGGCACCGACGTGACCGATTCGGGCTTCCCGATCCGTGTCCCCGTCGGCGATGTCGTCAAGGGCCACGTGTTCAACGCCCTGGGCGACTGCTTGGACACCCCCGGCCTCGGCCGCGACGGCGAGCAGTGGGGCATCCACCGCAAGCCCCCGGCCTTCGATCAGCTCGAGGGTAAGACCGAGATCCTGGAGACGGGCATCAAGGTCATCGACCTGCTGACCCCGTACGTCAAGGGCGGCAAGATCGGCCTGTTCGGCGGCGCCGGCGTCGGCAAGACCGTCCTCATCCAGGAGATGATCACCCGTATCGCGCGCGAGTTCTCGGGCACCTCGGTGTTCGCGGGCGTCGGCGAGCGTACCCGTGAGGGCACCGACCTCCACCTCGAGATGGAGGAGATGGGCGTGCTGCAGGACACCGCCTTGGTGTTCGGCCAGATGGACGAGCCGCCGGGCACGCGCATGCGCGTCGCCCTCTCGGCCCTGACCATGGCCGAGTACTTCCGCGATGTCCAGCACCAGGACGTGCTGCTGTTCATCGACAACATCTTCCGCTTCACGCAGGCGGGCTCCGAGGTCTCGACCCTGCTGGGTCGTATGCCCTCCGCCGTGGGTTACCAGCCCACCCTGGCCGACGAGATGGGCGAGCTCCAGGAGCGCATCACCTCGACCAAGGGCCGGTCGATCACCTCGCTGCAGGCCATCTACGTGCCCGCGGACGACTACACCGACCCGGCGCCGGCCACCACCTTCGCGCACCTCGATGCGACCACCGAGCTCTCGCGTCCGATCTCGCAGCTGGGTATCTACCCCGCCGTGGACCCGCTGACCTCGACCTCGCGCATCCTCGAGGCGTCGATCGTGGGCGACGAGCACTTCCGCGTCGCCAACGAGGTCAAGCGCATCCTGCAGAAGTACAAGGAGCTGCAGGACATCATCGCCATCCTCGGTATGGACGAGCTCTCCGAGGAGGACAAGGTCACGGTGCAGCGCGCTCGCCGTCTCCAGAAGTTCCTCGGCCAGAACTTCATCGTCGCCGAGAAGTTCACGGGTGAGAAGGGCTCCGTCGTGCCGCTGGCCGACACCATCGAGGCCTTCGACCGCGTGTGCAAGGGCGAGTTCGATCACCTGCCCGAGCAGGCGTTCAACTCCTGCGGTGGTCTCGACGACGTCGAGGCGGCCGCGAAGAAGATCGCCGGGAAGTAGTTTCGAGTGGCTGACACGGCGTTTCAGGTAGAGGTCGTCTCCGTCGAGGAGCGGCTGTGGTCGGGCGATGCGACCTTCGTCATCGCCCAGACCACGGAGGGTGAGCTGGGTGTCCTGGCGCACCACGAGCCGCTGTTCGGCCAGCTCATCTCCGGTGGCGCCGTCGCCATCGACACGGTGAGCGGCGAGCGGCTCTCCGCGGCCATCCGCGGCGGGTTCCTGTCGGTGACCGGCGAGAAGGTGACGGTACTCGCCGACGGGGCCGAGTGGGCCTCGTCGCTGGTCGAGTCCGATGTCCGGCGCGCACTCGAGAGTGCCGCGGACGGCTCGGACGAGCAGGCGGTCGCGCAGGGGCGACTGCGCGCGATCGAGTTCCTCGCGAACAAGTAGGCTGGAAGAAGCAGCGTGAAAGCCGGTGGCCCGGTGAAACGGGCCACCGGCTTTCTGCTATTCGTACACGAGACGGGTGAGGGAGGGGCGCGATGGCGGGCGTGGTGTTCGGCGTGACCGTGGCGGTCCTCGTCCTGCTTCTGGTCGGCGCCGTCGTGGTGCTGCGCCTGTACAGCCTGCGCGTGGCCGGCGTCCCGATCATCCTGCGATACCTACCCGCCGAGGACGAGCACGGGTGGCGGCACGGGACGCTCCGGTACGACGACCACGAATTGCGGTACTACCGCCTGTCGAGCGTGCGGCTCGGCCCCAGCTGGACGCTGCCGCGCAGCGGAACCGAGATCGTCGGCCGCCGCGCGCCGCACGGCACCGAGCTCGACGTGATCGATACCGACATGGTGATCGTGCACGCCGTCACGCCCGACGGGGAGACGGAGCTCGCCTTCGCGCGTGACGGCCTGACGGCGTTCCAGTCCTGGCTCGAGTCCAGGCCCAGCCCGCGCCGGCAGCGCTAGCGGTCGCCTCCCGGCACCCACAGCACGTCACCGCCCGGGTTCGCGACCCGGGACAGTATGAACAGCAGATCCGAGAGCCGGTTGAGGTACTTCGCCGGAAGCACCGACACGGAGTCTTCGTGCTCGGCGACCGCGTCCCACGCCGCACGCTCGGCCCGCCGGACGACGGTGCGCGCGACGTGCAGGTACGCGGCCAGGGGAGTGCCTCCCGGCAGGATGAACGAGTCGAGCTTGGGCAGGTCGGCGTTGTACTCGTCGCACCACGCCTCGAGTCGCTCGATGTAGTCACCGGTGACGCGCAGCGGCGGGTACTCGGGATCGGCGACGATCGGGTTCGACAGGTCGGCGCCGACGTCGAAGAGTTCGTTCTGGATCCGGACCAGCACGTCCCGCAGCTCCGGTTCGGGATTCCCGACGGTGACCGCCACCCCCAGCGCGGCATTGGCCTCGTCGCAGTCGGCGTAGGCGCGTAGGCGCGAGTCGGACTTGGGGACCCTGGAGAAGTCGCCGAGCCCGGTGGTCCCGTCGTCGCCGGTGCGAGTGTAGATGCGCGTGAGGTGGACAGCCATGGTCACAGGCTGTCACAGGGTGCGGTGCCGTGCCATAGGCTGACCCGTGTGGGTGAGAAGTTTCTGGTGCACGGTGGAGCCCGATTGACGGGCGAGGTCACCGTGGGTGGCGCGAAGAACAGCGTCCTGAAGTTGATGGCGGCCACGTTGCTCGCCGAGGGCACCTCGGTGCTCACGAACTGCCCCGAGATCCTGGACGTGCCGCTGATGGCGGACGTGCTCCGGGGTCTCGGCGCCGAGGTGGAGCTCGAGGGGGACACGGCGCGCATCACGACGCCGGCGGTGCTGAACCACCGTGCGGACTTCGACGCGGTCAAGCAGTTCCGCGCGTCGGTGTGCGTGCTCGGCCCGTTGATGGCGCGCGAGCACCGGGCCGTCGTGGCTCTCCCGGGGGGAGACGCGATCGGATCGCGCCCTCTGGACATGCATCAGTCCGGGCTGCGCGCGCTCGGCGCGACCAGCTCGATCGAGCACGGCTGTGTGGTCGCGCAGGCGGATTCGCTGACCGGGGCGGAGATCACGCTCGAGTTCCCGTCGGTGGGCGCGACCGAGAACATCCTCATGGCCGCGGTCCTGGCGACGGGGCTGACCGTGATCAGCAACGTGGCGCGGGAGCCCGAGATCGTCGACCTGTGCTCGATGCTCGTCCAGATGGGCGCGGACATCGAGGGGATCGGCACCGACACCCTGATGGTTCGTGGGGTGGAGAAGCTCCATCCCACGGAGCACCGGGTGATCGGCGATCGGATCGTCGCGGCCACATGGGGTTTCGCCGCCGTGATGACGCGCGGTGACATCACCGTCAACGGCATCGCGCCGGACACGCTCGGAGTCGTCCTGCAGAAGCTGCAGGACGCTGGGGCGACGGTGACCGAACGCGCGGACGGGTTCCGGATCGCGTCGCCGGAGCGTCCGCACGCCGTGAACGTGGCGACCCTGCCCTTCCCGGGGTTCCCGACGGATCTGCAGCCGATGGCCATCGGGATGGCCTGCGTCGCGGACGGCACGTCGATGATCACGGAGAACGTCTTCGAGGCGCGGTTCCGATTCGTCGAGGAGATGGTGCGCCTGGGTGCGGATGCCCGGACGGACGGGCATCACGCGGTGATCCGGGGAGTGGAGCAGCTCTCGAGTGCGCCGGTGTGGTCGACCGACATCCGCGCCGGCGTGGGCCTGGTCCTGGCCGGCCTCTGCGCCGACGGGGTGACCGAAGTGCACGACGTCTTCCACATCGACCGCGGCTACCCGAACTTCGTCGGCAACGTGACGGCGCTCGGCGGGCGGATCGAACGCGTTTCCTGACCGCGGATCGGTGGGACCACCTGCCGATTTGTGTTCGGAGTTCGACGTGTGTAACTTATATCGAGTCAGCAGCGCCCAGGCGCCGCCCGGCAAGGCCCACAGCAGTCCAATGAATCTGGATCTCGACGTGCCGCCGGAAGTTCGGAAACCGGGAAGATTCGCAAGGATCATCGCGCTGACCGCCACGGAAGAGAAACCTTCTCCTCGAACTCGCTGTGCGAGATCGTGTGGTTCCTCCATGTGGTGAGCGGTTCGGAATGCCGAAACGCGGCCCGCGAGAGCGAGTTGCGAACGAAATTCCGACCTGCTAGGCTAGAACGGTTGCTCTGAGCAGCCAGCCCCACGAAAGCAAGCCACTTTCGAGCGCCCAGCGCGGTCGAGAGGGCTCTGGCGTGGGACTGAGCGGTTCGAAGTGCTTCCGAGGGTGGCTCGCGAGAGCGAGTTGCACACGGAAATCCGATCTGCTAAGCTTGAACGGTTGCTCCGAGCGGGCCGGCCAGGGTTTTTGACTGGGTGGTTTGGAGAGAGTAGCATGGACTGCCTGCGAAGGTGCGGTTCACACGATAGGCACGGGCTTCGGTTTGTGTGGTGTGGGCGGCCGCGTTTGGCGTGTTCTTTGAGAACTCAACAGTGTGTCGATGAAATTGTCAGTGCCAAAATTTTTTGGCACGCATGGACAATCAAATTTTTGGTTGTTTGTGTTGTGGCTTTTCTCGTTTATTTCTTTGCGAGATGTATTTCTGGAATCATTGATTTTTGTCAGTGGTTTCGTTTTGTTCAGGATTTCCTGGATTATGCTGAAACCTTGTGTTTCTAGTGTTTTTTATGGAGAGTTTGATCCTGGCTCAGGACGAACGCTGGCGGCGTGCTTAACACATGCAAGTCGAACGGTAAGGCCCTTCGGGGTACACGAGTGGCGAACGGGTGAGTAACACGTGGGTGACCTGCCCTGTACTTCGGGATAAGCCTGGGAAACTGGGTCTAATACCGGATATGACCTTTCCCTGCATGGGGTTTGGTGGAAA
>NZ_LSRE01000049.1 GCF_001575205.1 Tsukamurella pseudospumae | reverse complement strand
ATCACCGCGTTCGGACGGTTCACCGCGGTCGTGCACTGCGGGCACACCGGGCGCAGGCCACGGTCCCGGATCTGCCGGGTCAGCGACGAATACGACTGCTTGAACCGCATCTCGACGAGTTCGTCGAACAGGGTCTGCGCCCACAGATGCGGGTCCTCGAGCAAGCGGCTGGTGACGTACTCGGCGAACGGCTCGAACGGGTCCTCGTCCCGGTGGCGGACACCCGGCTCGGTGACCCCGTTGAGATAGTTGCGGACGGTCTTACGGTCCCGTCCCAGATGACGGGCGATCGCTGAGATCGTCCACCCCTGCTTGCGCAGAGCATGTGCTTCCACGGTCTCTCCTTGTGTGAGCATGAACGAGCGGGGCCTCCCTCGAAGGGCTGGTGCGTGGTCAGAGACCACCAGCATCACGGGGAGGCCCCGCCCATTACTTGGCGGGTGCACACAAGTGGGGAGATTCAGTTAGCAGAACTGGGGAGAATCAACGAGCGCAGTCACGGCAGCCCTTCCGAATAGTGCAACCGGCGGATCTCCGCCCAGTCCTCCACAGTGATCACCCCTCAACAGGTAACCGGGCTGCTCAACTTTCGCCCGTCGATCACTGCTCAGTATTCAGCCGTCGTCGACAGACGTGATCTTCCGCGTCGTCGTCGAAGCCGATGTAGGGAGTTCCGCTGTACGTGGCCTGGTGGGTCTCGAACCGCTTGTCCTCGAAAACGGCTGTGATCGCTGCGATCCAGGAGGCGAAGTCCGGGGCTTGAATCTCGCGGAATTCGGCGTCGTGTGTGAAGTCGATGACCTGCCCGGCGGTGCTCGGCCAGTCCTGGACATGGTCCCAGCTGCGGGTGGCCTCGTTCCAGCGGGTCTCTTTGAGGAGCGCCTCGCCGGTCACGTCGATACAGATGTTGTCGCCGGCATGGTTGTCGAGGATGGGGAGGTAGTTCTCGCCCCACCACGCTGAGGTGACCCAACTGGGGTCCGCTGCGCGGAGTTCTCGCATCATCGTGATCGTGCGGATGACCTCACGAGCGGTCATCAGGTCCTGGTTGTAGATCAGGCTGCCCGCCTCGACGGTTGCGCCGTCGGGGCTGGGGCCGCGCCAGGCGAGGAAGTCGCGGTAGAGGGGAGGCAGAGGCAGGCCGAGGACGCGCTCGAGTTCGTCGATGTCCTCCGTGGGCGATCCCGGCCCCAGAGCTGAGTGGTACTCAGGGTAGTTGGTTGCCAATGTTGCATCGAGTTTGTCGATAAGTGGATCCATGGCCGCCACGCTACCTGGCGACGCCCGACTTCCATCGGGCGTAGAGGGCGTCGATGGTGGGTGCTACCGCGTCGTACAACTGCCAGGTGTCCGGCGCGGCGTAGGTGGAGTCGTACCCGGCGACCTCCGGCACCGTCGAATACGCGTCCAGGTACGCGGAGTACGAGGCGTCGGTGAAGGCGTTCCCCTCGTCGGTGAAGGCGCCGGAGTCGAACTGGCCCACCATGTGCTGCACTAGATACGCACCAGGCGTCAGCTTGCGGTCGTCGAGCAGGTCGAGGTGCGGATCCGGGACCGGCTCCGGTACTCCGTGCCACAGCGTGGTGCCGCTCGCGAGATCGTGCGCCCGCATCCAGGCGTAGAAGATCCCGATGTGCGTGGCGGCGTTGTCCTCGGGAAGGCCGAGCTCGTCGACGGTCTCCTGGTGCCACTCGGCATCGTCGTAGGTCATGACGCGAGGCTCCCGCGCGACGGTTGGCGGCGCCTTGTCGCCCGGTTGATCAGGACGTGACGTGCTGCGCCGAGTGGCCGATGTCGGCGTCCTCGCCGAGGGTGCGCATGAACCTCGCCTGGCTGACGTCGCCGCGGCGGGCGGCCCGCTCGCGGCCGCCGGGGAGTTGGTTGAACACGGACTCGACCAGGTGGTACGGGATCCGGAGGGCCGGGTACCAGGGGAGGGCCGACGGGACGCCGAGCTCCTTCATCGCCGCCGTGCCGAGGTAGGCGGTCGCGATGGACAGGTGTTGCGAGCGGGCGATGCGGCGGCGGATCCCGCTGAGGTGCCGGTAGTTCCACGCCATCGGATCGTCGGCCATCGGCTGCGCGAGGGCCCGGCTCGTCTCGTCCGGCGTGGATAGGGCGCGGGAGGTCTGGAACAGGATGCGCAGGCTGTCGCGGTAGCTGTGGGGCAGGAAGTCGTCGTGCACTCCCATGAGCCGGCCGACGTACCGCGTCAGGTGCGCCGCGGCCTCGTACTCGCGCGGGGCGGCGAGCATGCCCAGGCCCATGCCGGTGGCGACGGGCGCGATGAGGGCGCCGACCAATGTCGCCGCCATGTCCGTCTGGTTGATCGGCAGGCCGTGCGCTTCGGAGTCCCAGTCGGGCATTGCCGTCACGTGCCGGCGCACCATCGAGTGGATGAACCGGACGTGCAGCGTGGAGCGGTAACCGACGCCGCCGGGGCGCAGACCGTCGGGCACGATCACGTCGAGTGCCCACTGCGAGGTCTCCGCGAACCGCTTGTTCGAGCCCTTCTCGAGCGCACCCGTGCGCAGCAGCGTCTGGTTGAAGCCCGAGAACAGGTATCCGCCCATGAGAGCGACGTCGCGCGCGACCGAGAAGCCGTCCGCGCCGCCGCTGCGCATGAGCTGCCCGCCCAGGAGGATCTTGTCCCAGTCGACCCAGTCGGGGATCGTCTCCATCTCCTCGAAGAACTCCCGGATCTCCGACGGTGCCTCGGGCACCGTCGCGATCCCGTCGTTCAGGGCGCGCTCGAAGAGGGGCTTGCGGGCGTCGCGGTCCTCGTAGATCCAGTCGACCAGCTGATCCATCTGCTCGTCACCGACGGTGAGCAGCTCGCCGAACCGGCGGAACTCCGCGGGCGTGGGCTCGGGGAGGCGGAGGAAGCGGCTGACCATCTTGATGCCGGGCGGCACGCGCCGCGGGGACGAGGGGTGCCGCGCGGGGACCTGGGTCGGTGCTGCTGCGGTCATCTCGGCCTCACGGATCATCGGTGACAACTGTCGTTGTCGAATCTATTCCGCCTCGTCAGTGGAGTCAACAACCAAGTTAGCCGCTGTTCTTGTCCGCGTGTTCGGATCAGGCCACGCAGAGACCGATGAGTGCCAGCACCGTCGCGATCTCGATGCCGAAGCCGAGGACATCGCCGCTGACGCCACCGAATCGGCGCACGCAGTGCTGCATCGCGAGGACAGAGGCGGCGAGCGCGACTGCGACGGCGACCGGGCCCTGCCAGGGGAGGCCGGGCACCGTCGGGACGGCGAGGGCGAGGGCGGCGACGAGCCAGAAGCCCTGGGCCGCATGCCGCTGCGTGCCCGCGGTCAGCGCCCCGAAACCGTCGGGGTTCGACGGTGCCCAGCCCCTCCTGCAGCCGAGGACCGCGGCGACACGGGCGGCGCCCACGGCGACACCGATCGCGAGCCACAGGCCGCGCTCCGCGAGGGCCCCGACCGCCGCGGTCTCCGCGATGAGCAGGAGTGCCAGCGCCGCGGCGCCGAACGGGCCGACGGTGCCCTGGCGCATGATCTCCCGCGCGCGTTCGGGCGGGCCGTAGCTGCCGAGACCGTCGACGCAGTCGGCGAACCCGTCCAGGTGCATCCCGCGTGTGAACAGCGCCGCGGCGCCGACGGCGAGGGCGCCGACGAGCACCGTCGGAAGGCCCGCGGCGTGCGCGGCCCACGCCACCGACACCACGACGGCCCCGACCACCGCTCCCGCAAGTGGTACCCGCGTGATGATGCGGGCACCGTCGTCCCTGGTCACGGGAGTCGGCTGCAGCGAGGCGGGCACGGGCAGCACCGTCATCCAGGCGAGCGCGGCGGTCAGGTGCCGCACGTCAACGCGCCACGTCAGTCCGCGGACTTCCCGGAGACCCCGGCGGAGTCGAAGGTCGCCATCTCGCCGAGGACGGCGACCGCCGACCGGACCAGCGGCAGCGCGAGGGCGGCACCGCTGCCCTCGCCGAGGCGCAGGCCCAGGTCGAGGAGGGGCTCGAGGTCGAGGCGGCGCAGCGCCAGCGCGTGTGCGGGTTCGGGACTGAGGTGACCCGCGGTCCACCAGCTCGCGGCGCCGGGCGCGAGATCGTTGGCGACCAGGGCGGCGGCCGTGACCACGACACCGTCGAGGATCACCGGCGTGCGGCGGACTGCCGCCTGCGCGAGGAACCCGGCCATCGCCGCCAGGTCGGCCCCGGCGACGGTGCGCAGCAACGCCTTCGGATTCCCGGTGTGCGGGCGCGCGCGGTACATGCCGTCGCGGATCGCGGCGGCCTTGCGCATCCAGGCGTTGTCGTCGATGCCGGTGCCGCGGCCGACCACCAGGACCGGCTCGGTGTCGGTGAGCGCGCCCACGAGCACCGCGGCGGGCGTGGTGTTGCCGATGCCCATGTCGCCGAGGACGAGCAGATCCGCCCCCGAGTCGACCTCCTCGTCGGCGATCCGCCGGCCGGCGGCGATCGCGGCGATCGTCTCCTCGTCGGACATCGCGTCGTTGACTGCGATGTCGCCCGACGAGCGACGGATCTTGTTGCGGCTCAGGTCCTCGCGCGTGTCGCCTGCGACGGCGATGTCCTCGACCCGGACCGTGGCTCCGGCCTGCGCAGCCAGCACGTTGATCGCCGCGCCCCCGGCGGCGATGTTCGCCACCATCTGCGCCGTGACCTCCGGCGGGTACGCCGAGACGCCGCCCGCTGCGACGCCGTGATCGCCGGCGAACACCACGATCCGCGCGCGTTCGAACTGCTTCGGCGGGCACACGCCCTGGCACGCGGTGATCCATTCGCCGAGGTGCTCGATCCGGCCCAGCGACCCCGCGGGCTTGGTCAGCTCCAGCTGGCGGTCGCGTGCCTCCCGGCCGACGAACGGATCGGGCGGGGAGAGCTGGGGGAAGGCCAGCGGGTCGGCGCCGGGATCGAATGGGGGGAGCTCGACGGGCGGCAACGCGGGCGTCGCGGGTGCCTTCGTCAGGTTCGCCGCGGCCGCGACCCCCGCTGCGGCCGCGACCCCCGCCGCGGCCGGGACTGCGGAGCCGGGGACGGGTGCACCGTCGGGCGCGGGGGACGTGAGCGGGACGGGGATCCCGGCCACGACGAGCTCGGCCCGGTCCGCGATCGCCGCGAGGCGCGCGTTGACCGTGCCGAGGAGGTCCTGGAAGACGCGGCCCGCGTGCGTGGCCGGGACGACGGACAGGCCCACCTCGGGGCTGACGAGGACCAGGTCGCCCGGGTAGGCGGCGGCAGCGGCGACGAGGCCGTCGAGCTCCGTCGTCATCTTCTCGGGCGTGTCCCAGCCGAGGGCGTCGAGGCGCGCCGCGAGCCAGCCGCCGAGGTCGTCGACGAGCGTGGGCGCCGAGCCCTCGGACAGCACGGACCGCAGGTCCTGGGTCTCGACGGTCGCCCACGAGGCCGGGCGGCGCTCGCGGTGCGCGGCGACGCGCGCGACGAGGTCCGGGTCACCGTCGGGCCGCGGGGCGGTCGCGATGTACCGGACCGGACCGGTGCCGATCAGCTGCTCGGCGCGCGCGGACTTGCCCGACCGGACCCCGCCGAGAACGAGGGTGAGCGCCACGGGCTAGACCGCGTCGCCGGGCTTGACGCGCGGCCGCGGGATGCGCATGCGACGCAGCTGCGTGGTGCGCATGAACGCGTACCAGCCGAGGCGGAAACCGGTCTCGGTGGTGTCGGGCCAACGCTCGCGGACCCGGTTGTTGATCCGGCGGCCGGTGAGGACGCCCTCGACGCCCATGATGATGACCATGGCCAGCAGGAGCAGCATCGGGATGCCGGCCAGCTGCGGCATGTTGACCGTGACGAACATGAAGACCATCACCGCGACCGCCACCGGGATGAACATGGTGGAGACGTGGCGCTTCGCGTCGATCAGATCGCGCACGTAGGCCTTGACGGGGCCCTTGTCGCGGATCGGGAGATAGCGATCGTCGCCCTGCATCATGAGCTCGCGGCGCTCGTTCGCCTGCGTGCGGCGCTCAGCCGAGGCGGCCTTGCGCTCCTCCTTGCTCATGGAGTTCTTGAGCTCCTTGCGCCGCGTACGGGCCTCCGCCCGCGTCATCGGTGCAGGTGCGACGGGGCCCCGCTTGCGGCCCTGCGCCTCGCGACGGCTCGGAGTGGGGCGGCCCTTGCCCGGGGTCTGCACGGGCTTACCGAGATTGACGGCGTCGTCGCCGCTGCTCTCGTCGACGACGGACTCGGCAGCCTCGGAGGTCGATTCGTCGGCCTTCTGCCAGGGGAGTTTCACATCCTCCAGCCTATTCGATCGGGGCGGGCGGGCGGTGATGCGGGGGAGGGACGCGGGTGATGGGGACTACGGGGAATGTCGGCCGGGGGAGTACCGTTGAACCAGACACCGACGTGCGTCTGTGAGGAGAACCTATGACTACTGCTGAGAGCGAAACCACCGGTGTGGTGCTGACCGAGGCCGCCGCCTCGAAGGCGAAGGCACTGCTGGACCAGGAGGGTCGTGACGACCTGGCGCTGCGCATCGAGGTGCAGCCGGGCGGCTGCGCCGGTCTGCGGTACCAGCTGTACTTCGACGACCGTTCGCTCGACGGTGACGTGCTGTCCGAGTTCGGCGGCGTGAAGCTGTCCGTGGACCGGATGAGCGTTCCGTTCCTGATCGGCGCGAAGATCGACTTCGTCGACTCGATCGAGAAGCAGGGTTTCACCATCGACAACCCGAACGCGACCGGCTCCTGCGCCTGCGGCGACTCGTTCAACTGACGCAGCACTGACGCCCCTCGGGGCGTGCGAAACCCTCTCGCGGTTAGGCTCACGGAATACATCCGTCGCCAACCACGGGAGGGTTTCGCCGTGTCGATCGCTGTGTCCGGCTCCATCGCCACCGATCATCTGATGCGCTTCGAGGGGAAGTTCTCCGAGCAGCTGCTCGCCGAGCACCTCGCACACGTGTCGCTGAGCTTCCTGGTGGAGGAGTTGGTCCTGCAGCGCGGCGGCGTGGGCGCGAACATCAGCTTCGGCATGGCGCGGCTCGGTCGCCGGCCCGTGCTGATCGGCGCCGTCGGCAAGGACTTCGACGAGGGCTACCGGGCCTGGCTCGAGGACTCGGGCGTCGACACCCGTGCCGTCCGGGTCTCGGAGACCGCCCACACCGCCCGCTTCCAGTGCACGACGGACGCCGAGATGGCGCAGATCGCGTCGTTCTACTCGGGCGCGATGGCCGAGTCGCGCGAGATCGCGATCGCGGACGTCGTCGGCACCGTCGGGGCCCTGGACCTCGTGGTGATCGGTGCGAACGATCCCGCGGCGATGTCGCTGCACAGCGCCCAGTGCCGCGAGGCGGGGATACCCTTCGCGGCGGACCCGTCGCAGCAGCTCGCGCGGCTCAACGGCGAAGAGGCGCGAGCGCTCGTCGAGGGCGCGAAGTTCCTCTTCACCAATGAGTACGAGTGGGGTCTGCTGCAGCAGAAGACCGGCGTCAGCGCCGAGCGGCTCACCGAGATGGTCGAGGTCCGGGTGACGACGCTCGCCGAGAAGGGCGCCGAGATCGTCGTGAACGGGGCGGACGGCGAGGTCGTGCAGCGGATCCACGTCGACGTGGTGCCGGATCGCGGCCGGGTCGACCCAACCGGCGTCGGTGACGCCTTCCGCGCGGGCTTCCTCGTGGGCCTGGACGCGGGCCTGTCCTACGAGCGTGCGGGCCAGCTCGGCTCGTACGTCGCGGTGAAGGTGCTCGAGACCGTGGGGCCGCAGGCCTGGGACTACGACGCCGACGATGCCCGTGAGCGACTGACGGAGGCCTACGGCGCCGAGGTGGCCGCGGAGATCCTCGGAGCGCTGTAGCTCACATTCTCTGTTACTGATAAGTAACCTACGGTATCGTAGGTTGCATGACGATCGCCGGAGTCCCTGAGGTCAAGCCGCGGCTGCGTGGAGTCATCCACCAGTTCGGGGCGTTCGGCGCCGTCCTGTTCGGTATCCCGCTCGTGGTGGCGGGGTTCCTCCATTCGGCGGCCGCCGGGTTCGCCCTGCTGGTGTACGCCGTCACCGTGTTCGGTGTGTTCGGGGTCAGCGCCGCGTACCACCGCGGGACGTGGACCGACGCGCAGCGGATCTGGATGAAGCGCGCCGATCACTGCATGATCTTCGTGTTCATCGCCGGCAGTTACACGCCGATCGCCGTGCTGGCGCTGCCGTCGTCCGTGGCCCGGTGGGTGCTGGCGGTGGTGTGGGGCGGGGCCGTGGCCGGTGTCGCGCTCAAGCTGCTGTGGCCGCACGCGCCGCGCTGGGTCGGCGTGCCGCTGTACATCGCGCTCGGCTGGGTGGTGATCGCGGTCGCGGGCGATCTCGTGCGCGGCGCCGGTTGGACCGCGGCGATCCTGCTCGTGATCGGTGGCGTCCTGTACAGCGGGGGAGCGGTCCTCTACGCCACGCGCTGGCCGAATCCCTGGCCGGGTGTCTTCGGGCACCACGAGTTCTTCCACGCCGCCACCGTGGTCGCGGCCCTGTGCCATTACGCGGCCATGTGGATCACGCTGTTGCGCTGAGTCGCGCTTGACCTTGTCGCGGCGTCAAGGTGTGTACTTCTCCCGAACGGAGAAGGAGGCGTCATGAGAATCGGAGACCTCGCGCGCATCGTCGGAACATCGACCCGCGCCGTCCGGCACTACCACCGGATCGGGCTCCTGCCCGAGCCCGCGCGGGAATCCAACGGCTACCGGACGTACACGCTCGACGACGTCGTGCTCCTGCTGCGGGTCCGGCGGCTCGTCGCGCTCGGGATGTCGCTCGACGAGATCGGCGACGTGCTCGACGAGGACGAGCGCGGCCGTGACCTGGACGAGTTGCTCGCCGAACTCGACGCCGACCTCGCGCGCCAGGCCGAGGCGATCGAGGAGCGTAGACACCGGCTCGCTGAGATGCGTCGCGCCGAGCCGGGGCGACCCGTGCCGAACCGGGTGGGTGCGATTGCGGACCGGCTCGCCGAGGCCTACGCCGGGTACGCCGGAACCGCGCGCGTGGAGTTGGCGATGATGGAGGTCCTCACGGGCGTCGTCCCCGGCGCGGTCGAGATCTACGAGACCGCGCTCGACGATCCCGAGGTTGTCGCACTGTCCGGCGACATCGCCGCCGACTTCGAGGCGCTCGCGGATGCCGAGCCGGACGATCCCCGGATCGTGGCAGTCGCCGACCGCATCGTGGCAGCGGCCGACCGCATCCACCTCGCAGTCTCCGAGAGGTCGGGCCCGGCTCGGATCGCGGTCGACGACGTCGCGGGGTGGTTCGAGGCGGCGGACTGGATGTGCGAAGCGCAGCGGCGCTGCGGGCTGCTGATGGTGCAGCGCCTCGCCGAGAGGCGGTCGGCATGAGTGGGGAGTGGCGGCGCACCGAGGCGCTGCTCGGTCGGATGATTCCAACGAGGCTCGTGACCGTTCTGCTGTCCGTGCCCCGCGGGTTGTCGGCCATCGCCCGGCTACTGCGCGGCGATCGCCCGGCGGGAACGCTCTTCGCGTATCACCGCGACGTCGTGATCATCCTGTGGGTGGCAGTGGCGATGACCGCGCTTGAGGGCGCCGTCGTCGACGTGATCCTGCGCGTCGTGCTGGGGCCGTCGCCGTGGGTGTGGATCGCGCTGGGGCTCCACGTCTACGCCGTCGTCATGATCGTGGCGGTGTACGCCGGCATGGTCACCCGGCCGCACTCGCTCGACAGCGGGATGCTGCGGCTCCGGACCGGGTTGGGCGCCGAGGTCGCGGTCCCCGTCGTGGCGATCGACGCCGCGCAGGCGGGGCGGTATCCCTCGTTCGACAGGTCCGGGTGGAAGGTCGACGGTGACGGCGACGCCACCCTCGCGACGCGCGAGGCGAACCTCCGGCTGTCGCTGGCCCCCGACACGACCGTGCGCATCAACGGGCGAGTCCGACCGGCGCCCAGGAGTATTCACCTGACCGTCGACGAGCCCCGGCGCCTCGCCGCGGCGATCGCGGAGGCGAGGGGCGGCGCACCGTCGGGCATTCCCGACGATGCTGTGCGCCCGGCCCCCGCTCCGTCTTAGAGGCGGACCGGGTAGACCGGCTCCTCGATGACGGGACGGATGCGGTCCTCCACGAAGATGCCGTGCCACACCATGAACACCAGAACGGTCCAGATCCGTCGGGAATGGTCGGTGCCGCCCGGCCAGCCCTCGGGGGCCTTCGCCCTGTGCTCGTCGAGCATGGCGAGAACCGCGCGGCGATCGACCCACTCGTCGGTCTGGGACTGCTCGATGGTATCGCGCGCCCAGTCGTAGAGCTCCGGGCCGGCGAGCCAATGCCGCAGCGGCACGGGGAAACCCAGCTTCTTCCGGTGCAGCACGTGCGGCGGGATGATCTCCTCCAGCGCGCGACGCAGGGCGTACTTGGACGTGCCGCCGGCCAGCTTGAGGTCCGCCGGCAACGTCTCGGCGATCCGGAAGACCTCCTTGTCCAGGAAGGGCACGCGCAGTTCGAGCGAGTTGGCCATCGTCATCTTGTCGGCCTTGACCAGGATGTCGCCGCGGAGCCACGTGAACTGGTCCAGGTGCTGCATCCGCTCGACGGGGCCCCAGCCCTGCGTCTTGGCGTAGATCGGCGCGGTGACATCGGTGTGCGTCCAGTCCTCGCGGAAACCGGGCAGAACCGACCGCAGCTGCGCGTCGTTGAACGAGCGGGCGTTGCCGTAGTACCGCTCCTCGAGCGGCAGCGAGCCGCGTTGCAGGAGGGACTTGCCCCGCTTGCCGTCGGGCATCCGGTCGCCGATCTTGCCTGCGGTCCGCCGCGCCCAGGCGGGCAGCCGGTCGAAGGGCGCGAGCGAGAGCGGCTCCTTGTAGATGGTGTAGCCGCCGAACAGCTCGTCGGCGCCCTCGCCGGACAGTACGACCTTGACGTGCTTGCGGGCCTCGCGCGCGAGGTAGTAGAGGGGCACGAGCGACGGATCGGCGACCGGATCGTCGAGGTACCAGACGATGGCAGGGATCGCGTCCCGGAACTCCTCGGGCGAGACCGTCTTGACGACGTGCCGCGCGCCGATCGCCTCCGCCGATTCCGCGGCCACGTCGACCTCGCTGTAGCCCTCGCGCTGGAAGCCGGTGGTGATGGTGATGAGGTCCGGATTGTGCTGGATCGCCAGCGCCGCGACGGCCGTCGAGTCGATGCCGCCGGACAGGAAGGACCCGACGGTGACGTCGGCCCGCATGTGCATCTTCACCGAGTCGCGCAGCGCGTCCGCGATGTCGCGGTAGATCGCCTTCGCCTCGGCCGACTCCAGCCCGCCGGTCACCTGCTTCACGGGGAAGCGGGGCTCGAAGTAGCGCTTGCCGGTCACCTCGCCGCCGGGGGAGACGGTGGCGTAGCAGCCCGACTCGAGTCGCCGGATGCCCAGGTGCAGGGATTCGGGCTCCGGGACGTACTGCAGGACCGTGTAGTGCTGCACGGCGCGCGGATCGAGCCCGGGCCGCAGCCCGGCCTCGTCGGCGAGGGCCAGGACGGACTTCTTCTCCGAGGAGAAGACGGTGCCCTTGCTCCCGGTCCCGACGTACAGGGGCTTGATGCCGAACGGGTCGCGCGCCAGCGTCAGCTCGCGGCGTTCCGTGTCCCACAGGGCGAAGGCGAACATGCCCCGCAACTGGGCGAGGACCCCCTCGATGCCCCAGTGGTGGAAACCCGCCACGATCGGCTCACCGTCGCCCTCGGTGCGGAACTGCGCGCCGAACTCCTCGGTGAGCCGGCTGCGCAATTCGAGGTAGTTGTAGATCTCGCCGTTGAAGGTGAGCGCGTACCGCTCGGGGTTCTCCGGCGGGCCCCAGCGCAGGGGCTGGTGCGCGTGGTCGATGTCGATGAAGGACAGACGGTTGAAGGTGAGCGCCAGGTCGTCGTCGTGCCAGGACCGACCCGACTCGTCCGGACCGCGGTGCCGCATGCACCGGCCCGCCGCGGTCACCGCATCGACGACATCGCCCGCGCTCTGATCGGCGGACAGGAATCCCAGGAGGCCACACACGGTCAACCAGTATGCCGGAACGGCCTCCGGTACCCGGAACGGCGCAGGCCAATGCGGTAGACGGCGGAAACGACGCGCCATTTGCCGACCCCGCAACGTGGACCGGCCCCTGTTGGTCTACGCTGCGTAGTACAAGGGGAACGTGCAGCCCCGGCGCTGAGTTCCCGAGGGGTTCTCGACCGTCGGAACGGGCCCCACAGCACTGACCGTGTTTCAGCAGGAAGGCGCGACATTGGCACCCGGAAGTAACGCCCACGGTGGGGCCGCGTCCTGGCGTAAGCGCCTGGTTCTGGCCGCCGGGCTCGTGGTCGGCATGTTCGCTCTGGCGGGCTGCTCGGCCGACGAGGTGATGCGTTTCGGTTGGCCCGAGGGTGTGACCCCCGAGGCCCGTGACATGACTGAGCTCTGGAGCTGGTCCGTGGTGGCCGCCCTGATCATGGGTGTCCTGGTGTGGGGCCTCACGTTCTGGACCATCACCCTGCACCGGAAGAAGGCGGACTCGCCCGATTTCCCGCGGCAGACCGCGTACAACGTGCCGCTGGAGCTGCTCTACACCGCGGTTCCGTTCCTCATCATCGCCGTGCTCTTCTACTTCACCGTGGTCGTGCAGACCAAGGTCGAGAAGCTCGAGGACAACCCCGGCGTCACCGTGGACGTGACCGCGTTCCAGTGGAACTGGCGCTTCGCGTACCGCGAGGTCACGCTCGACGGCAACACCGTCAAGCTCGAGCGGCCGAACCCGTACGGCCAGCAGCCCGACATCGCGAAGCTCAACGAAGAGGCCGCGAAGATGAAGGAGCATGGGCACGTCGAGAAGCAGGACGAGCGCGGCCCGAACCACGGCCGGTTCCAGGACATCCGCGACTACCTGAAGTTCAGCAGCGTCGAGGTGCAGGGCTCCACCGCCGAGATCCCCGTGCTGGTCCTCCCGATCAACACCCGCATCCAGTTCGATCTGGCCTCGGCAGACGTGGTCCACTCGTTCTACGTGCCGCAGTTCGCCTTCAAGCGCGACGTGATGCCGAACCCTGTGCAGAACCACACGCAGAACAAGTTCCAGGTCTCGAGCATCGATCGCGAGGGCTCCTTCGTCGGCCGCTGCGCCGAGATGTGCGGCGACTACCACTCGATGATGAACTTCGAGATCCGCGCCGTCACGCCGGAGAAGTTCAAGAAGTACATCGAGGCACGCCAGGCCGGCCAGGACAACGCCGCCGCGCTCGTGTCGATCAAGGAGTCGGCCGTGTCGACCAGCACCTTCCCGTTCGACACCCGCCGCACCGGCCGCACCGCGTCGGGCGAGAGCACCAAGCCCGTCACCGAAGGGGTGAAGTAACCCAATGAAGGTCGAAGCGAAGCTCTTCGAGTTCCTCACCGCGTTCTTCTTCCTCGCGGGCATCCTGTACACCGTCGTCACCGCGCTGTGGGGCCCCGGCTACGGCTACGGCGCCGTGGAGTGGGTCGGCGTGGTCGGCATGTTCCTCACCGGCGGCCTGACGCTGATCATCGGCACCTACTTCCGGTTCGTGTCCAACCGCGTCGACACCCGCCCGGAGGACTACGAGGACGCCGAGATCTCGGACGGCGCAGGCGAGCTCGGCTTCTTCAGCCCGCACTCCTGGTGGCCGATCCTGCTGTCGGCCTCGGTCGCCGTCGTCGGCATCTCCGTCGCGCTGCAGCTGTACTGGCTGTGGATCTTCGGCGGTGCGCTCGTCATCGCCGCGGCCTGGGGCCTCGTCTTCGAGTACCACAAGGGTCCTGAGAAGCACTAGATCCACGGATCGTCGAACGGCGCCCGTCCCGGAATTCACCGGGGCGGGCGCCGTTCTTCCGTTCGCGTTCACTCCGCGGCCTCCCGCGGATGATTGCATGCAAGCCATGACGCAGGTCGAATCCGGGCTGTCCGTGCGCAAGCTCACCGCCGACGAGATGCGGGGGCGGGGCGGTCCCAGTGCCGCGCCGAAGGCGAAGCTCGACTTCTCCGTCACCGAGCCGGAGGCGCACGGCGGCGGCGAGTACGGCACCGTCGGGCACATCGGCGTCGTGGCGGCACCGGAACGCGCCTACCTCGCCGTCGACACCGTCGGCAGCCCCCGCACCTCGGACGACTTCCGGACCGCCGCTGAGGCCCTCTACGCGGCCGCCTACGGCGTCAAGGTGCGCAACAAGGCCCTGGCCCGCCGCGGTACGCCCGGCGCCGACGACGAGGTGCGCAGCGACTTCACCGTCCCACCCCTCGAGCGGCTCCGCGGAGACCTCACCGCACACACCACCGCGGAGGCCCGGTGGACCCTGCTGCTGCGCCGGCCCGCATGGATCGACGACGCCGAGGTGGGGGACGTCCTCGAGCAGCTCGAGGTGTCCAAAGGGCTCAAGAACCTCACCCGCGTGCGCTGCCTGGACCTGCCGGCATCGTCGTACCTGCAGACCCGCGTCGACGGACGGTGGTCCGCCGCAGTCACGCCCACCGCGAAGGCCTTCGCGGTCCAACTGCGGGAGCGGGGCCTGACGGCCGTCGACGGTGCCTGGCACGAGGTCTGCCTCGGGGAGCCCGGAGCGCCCGTCGGACAGAGCAGCTACCTGCTGCGCCTGCGGCTGGCCTGAGCTCAGCCGCGCTCGTCGACGCGGACGCGCGCCCACGTCACGTCGTCGCGGTCGCGACGTTCCCGGGAGACGCCGACGACCTCGCCCGGCGCGTGCGCCGCGATCCCGAACGCCGTCATCGTCGTGATCTCCCAGTCCCGCGGCACGTCGAACTCGGCTTCGACGGCCTCGCGGTCGAAGGCCCGGAACTGGTGGGCGTCGAACCCGATCGACAGCGCCTGCAGCGTCATCGTCGCCACGGCCTGCCCCAGGTCGTAGTGCGCGAAGTCCGAGTACACGTCGTCCGAGTCCTCGAGCGACACGCGCGCGAGGTTGACGACGATGACCGATGCGTCCGGTGCCCATCGCGCCGAACTGCCCGCGAGATGGCGGACGATCCGGGCGTGCACCGCATCGCCGCGTCGTCCGGCGATGAAGGCCCACGGCTGCGAGTTGCCCGCCGAGGGGGCCAGCCGGGCGGCGTCGAGCAGAGTGTCGAGTTCTGCGTCACTGATCATCGCGCCGGGCTCGAAGACCATCGGGCTGTGGCGCCGGCGGACGGCGGGGTGGACCTCGGGGACGACGGGGATCGTGCACGTGCTCACGACGTCCAGTGTCGCAGTCCGGTGCGCATCGCCCGACGGTGGCCGGCTCGACGGTGGCCCGCCCGGGCGGTCGGGCAGCAGCGGACCGTCGGCCCCGGGGACGACAGACGACTGCGGCCCCTCCCCGGAAGTGGGGGAGGGGCCGCAGTGGCTGATGCGAGGATCTACTCGACGTCGAGCTTGCCGCCGTTGTCCTGAACCTTCTTGATGGCCTCGAGCGCCTTGACCTCGTTCGCGTGATCGCGCTCGGCGTTCTCGCGCTGCTCGTCGACCGGATCGGCCCGCAGGAACGAGCCCGTGCCCGGCTTGCCGGCTGCACCGAGCTGGTTGGCCTTGGTCGGGACGACCGCGCCCTCATAGGGGAGCGGGACGGCGTGACCGTGGTCGTCGACCGGTCCGAGCGGCTGGTGGAGCTCGATGAACTCACCGTTCGGGCGGCGGACGATGACGCCGGTCTCGATGCCGTGCTCGAGCACCGCGCGGTCGGCGCGCTGCAGACCGATGCAGAAGCGGTAGGTCACCCAGTAGGCGATCGGCGGCAGGATCACGAGGCCGATACGGCCGATCCACGTCATCGCGTTGAGCGACAGGTGGAACTTCAGCGCGATGATGTCGTTGATGCACGACAGGGTCAGCACGATGTAGAAGGAGATCGCCATCGCGCCGATCGCGGTGCGGACCGGAACGTCGCGCGGACGCTGCAGGATGTTGTGGTGCGCGTCGTCGCCCGTGAGCTTCTTCTCGATCCACGGGTAGCCGAACATCAGGCCGATGATCACGCCGATGATGATCGCCACGAAGGCCGCGCCCGGGACGGTGTGGCCCCAGAAGTACAGCTCCCACGCGGGCCACAGACGGGCCAGGCCGTCGGTCCACATCATGTAGATGTCGGGCTGGACGCCCGCGGACACCTTCGCCGGATCGTACGGGCCGATGTTCCAGACCGGGTTGACCGTGAAGATGCCGGCCATCAGCGTGATGATGCCGAAGGTGGCGGCGAAGTACGCGCCGGTCTTGACGGCGAAGACGGGGAGGATGCGCACACCCACCACGTTCTCCTCGGTGCGACCGGGGCCCGCGAACTGCGTGTGCTTCTGGTACCAGACGAGAGCCAGGTGGCCCGCGATGAGCGCCAGGATGATGCCCGGGAAGAGCAGGATGTGCAGCACGTACAGGCGCGGGATCAGCAGCTCGCCGGGGAAGTCCCCGCCGAACAGGGCCCAGTGGACCCAGGTGCCGACGACCGGGAGACCCACGACGATGCCCGACATCGCGGCGCGGACGCCGGTGCCCGAGAGCAGGTCGTCCGGGATCGAGTAACCGAAGAAGCCCTCGAACATCGCGAGCAGCAGCAGCGCGCAGCCGATGACCCAGTTGGCCTCACGCGGACGGCGGAACGCACCGGTGAAGAAGATGCGGACCATGTGGATGATGATCGACGCCGCGAACATCAGGGCCGCCCAGTGGTGGATCTGGCGGACGAACAGACCGCCGCGCACCTCGAACGAGATGTCCAGGGTGGTGGCGTAGGCGCGCGACATCGCGACGCCGTGCAGCGGGTCGTACGCGCCCTCGTAGTGGACCTCGGCCATCGACGGGTCGAAGAACAGCGTGAGGTAGACGCCCGACAGCAGCAGGATCACGAAGCTGTACAGCGCGATCTCACCCAGCATGAAGGACCAGTGCGTGGGGAAGACCTTGTTGATCTGGCGGCGGATACCGGGAGCGAGATGGTAACGCTGGTCCATCTCGTTCGCCTGGTGCCCGACGCGCTCGCCGAGTGTGGTCATCAGTGCGTCGCCTCCCAGAAGGCCGGTCCGACCTGTTCGATGAAGTCGCCGTTGGCGACCATGTAGCCCTGCTCGTTCACCGAGATCGGCAGCTGCGCCAGCGCGCGGGCGGCGGGCCCGAAGACCGGCTTGCCGTACTCGAGCGCGTTGAACTGCGACTGGTGGCAGGGGCAGAGGATGCGGTTGGTCTGCTGCTCGTACAGCGACGTGGGGCAGCCGAAGTGGCTGCAGACCTTGGTGTAGGCCCAATAGTCGCCGTAGTTGAAGTCCTCCTGGCCCTGCCGCTTGACGGCGCGGACCCCGTCCTCGGGACGCAGGCGGATCAGCATGACCGGGTTACGGATGCCCTTGAGGCCGTGGAGCAGCTTGAGACGCGACTCCTCGGTCTCGCCGAAGCCGTCCGACGCGCGCCACGGGAACACCGTCATCATGCCGCCGGCGTCGAGATCCTCCGCCTTGACGAGCTTGACCTTGTACGGGTCGCCCACGTCGTTGCGCAGGAACACGGGCTCGTGGTTCTGCTCGCTCGAGAAGTCGTTCTCCAGCGAGTTCCAGTACGGGGACCAGCCCGTGTGCCAGAGCGCCGAGGCCTCGCGCTTGGCCCAGGGGTTCTTGACCAGGCCGCCGATGAAACCGGCGGCGGCACCCAGGCCGAGCACGCCCACGCCGAACCCGGCCGAGGCGAGGATCATCTTGCGGCGGGGGAGGGTCGAGGTCTCCAGCGCGTCCTTGAACAGGGCGGCAGTGGTGGCACGGTCGACCTTGGACGAGCCGCCCGCGTCGTGCCGCTGCTGGACGGCGATCTCCTCGGGGATGAACTTCTTCGTGAACTGCACCGTGCCCGCGAAGACGCAGAGCAGCGAGAGCCCGAAGGTGATGCCCAGCATCGGCGTGTACAGCGTGTACCACCAGTAGTGGGCGTCGTCGATGCCCTGGTACTTCCACGGCCAGAACAGGAAGACGCCGAGCAGTGCGGCGCCGAACAGGCCGGCGAGCACGAACCAGAGTGCGACGGTGCGCTCGGCGCGCTTCTCAGCGCGGGTGCCCGGGACGGGCCAGCGGGGCTCGCGGTAGACCAGCTCGACACCGTCGAGGTTGGTACCGAGCTTGATCAACTCGTCGTGGGACAGGTTGTCCAGTTCGTCGTCCGACGGGACGTTGTTCAACGGCTTGGCGGTCAATTCCTGCTCCCAACCCACATCGCGGCGCCGACGACGGCGATCATCCCGGTGAACCACATCACCATGCCCTCGGCTGCGGGGCCGAAGCCGCCGATGGCCGAGCCGCCGGGAGACTGCGTCTCGCCCGCGTTCTTGATGAAGCCGATGATGTTCTTCTTCTCTTCAGGCGACAGCGCACGGTCCGAGAACTTGGGCATGTTCTGCGGGCCGGTGAGCATCGCCGCGTAGATCTCCTGCTCGTTCGCGGGATCCAGCGGGGGCGCGAACTTACCGCCGGACAGGGCGCCGCCCCGACCGGTGAAGTTGTGGCACGAGGCGCAGTTCAGGCGGAACAGCTCGGCGCCGGCGCCGAGGTTCTTGCCGCGCAGCGACTCCTGGGCGATGACGCGATTGTTGTTCTCATCGCGCTTGATCGAGCCGTCCGCGTTGTACTCCCACACGATCGACGGTCCGCCGCCGATCGACTGGATGTAGGCGCCCATGGCGTCGATCTGCTTGGCGTCGAACTTCGCGGGCTTGCGCACGATCTGCGACGAGTTGATCGTCGCGGGCATGCGGCCCGAGTGCACCTGGAAGTAGACCGCCGCGTCACCCACACCGACCAGGCTGGGACCGCGGTCCTTGACGCCCTCGAGGCTCGCACCGTGGCAGCTGATGCACGAGGTCTCGTACAGGCGCTGACCCTTCTCGATCTGCGCGGCGTCGAAGTCGTCCGCGAGCGCGACCTGCGGGGTGGGGCTGGCGATCGTGGCGACACCGCCGGCCGCGAGCAGGCCGCCGACCAGTAGGGCCGCGCTCGTGACCTTGCGGCGGAGCTTGCGCTGCTTGCGCACCTTCTGGGCCGAGGGGCGGTCGGGCCCGGCGCCCGAAGCGCCGCTCGGCTCGCCTCCCTCGCCGGCGGGCTCAAAGTTGGCTGAACTCATCTGCTATCCCTCTGTGATGGCGACTGAGAAATACGTCTTTAGCGAATGATGTAAATGACGGCGAAGAGGCCGATCCACACCACGTCGACGAAGTGCCAGTAGTAACTGACGACGATCGCCGAGGTCGCCTGGGCGGGCGTGAACTTCGAGGCGCGGCTGCGCGCCAGGATGAAGATGAAGGCGACGAGGCCGCCCATGACGTGCAGGCCGTGGAAGCCGGTGGCCATGTAGAACACCGAGCCGTACACCGACGAGCTGAGCGTGAGGCCCTCGCCGATCAGCGTGTAGTACTCGTGCAGCTGGCCGGCGACGAAGGCGGCACCCATGATCAGCGAGATCAAGTACCAGATGCGGAACTTGAAGACATCGCCCTTCTCAGCGGCGAAGACGCCGAGCTGGCAGGTGACCGACGACGCGATCAGCACGATGGTCGGCGGCAGGGCCGCGGCCAGGCTGATGTTCACATCGTGCGGGGGCCATCCGTTCTCCCCAGCGCCGGCTCGCGCCACGAAGTACATGGCGAAGAGCCCGGCGAAGAACATGAGCTCGCTCGACAGCCAGACGATGGTCCCGACGCTGACCATGTTGGGCCGGTTGAGTGAGTGCACGCGCTGGGTGATGGCTGTAGCTGAGGTCGGTGCGGCGCTAGTCACCTCGCAAGTATGACCGGTCGTAGTATCGAATGCCTACCCGGGTCGCAGATTGGGCGCGTCGAATATCGCGGGCAGGCCGCAGGCCTCCCGCACCCACCCTTGAAACACCACGTCAGCGACCGTTTCGCCACCGGCAGATAAGGCATCCCTTGCCCTACGACCTCAACGGCAGACCCGACCAGGGCACCCGCCTGGGCCGCCTGCTGGGCCGCCTCTCGCAGCGCACCGTCGAAGAGTTAACGCCCGGGCACCCCGATCTGGTTCCCGTGGCGCAGTCCGGCGACGACACGGCCGCCTCGTCGGCCGTCCTCGATGCCGCGCCCGGATTCGATCCCGAGGCGCAGAGCGTGCTCCAGCACGTCCTCGAACTGCCGCCCGGATCGGTCGACGAGGTGCTGCGGCTCGTCGGGCAGGACAGGTACGAGCGGATGCCCGACGGTGCGCCGCCCCGCGACGGTGGCGACGGGCTCGAGACCGTCGTCGTGGCGCGGGTGCAGAAGGTCGACGCGCTGCACGTCTCGCAGGAGCGCTCCCGGATGGCCGGAGTGACGGCCCGGCACGGCGGGCGGGCCCTGCTGTGGCAGGTGCTCCAGATACCCGCTTGATCCACCCCATTACGCTGTGGCCATGGATTGGCCCACGGTTCTCACCGAGCTCACGTCCCAGCGCGATCTGAGCGCGGAGCAGGCCCGGTGGGCGATGTCCGAGATCATGAGCGACGGGGCCACCCCGTCGCAGATCTCGGCGTTCGGCGTGGCCATGAAGATGAAGGGCCCGTCACCGGTCGAGGTGCGAGCGCTGGCCGATGTGATGCTGTCGCTGACCACCCCGGTCCCGTTCGACGCGCGCGCCGTCGACATCGTCGGCACGGGCGGCGACCGATCGCACTCCGTCAACATCTCGACGATGAGCTCGATCGTCGTGGCCGCCGCCGGCGTCCCCGTGCTCAAGCACGGCAACCGGGCGGCCTCGTCGAAGTCGGGCGGCGCGGACTGCCTGGAGGCGCTCGGTGTGGCGATCGGATTGAACGCCGACGGGGTCGCGCGCACCACCGCCGAACTGGGCATCGGCTTCTGCCTCGCGTCGGTCTTCCACTCGGGGCTGCGGTTCGCGGGCGCCACCCGCAAGGAGATCGGCATCCCGACGGTCTTCAACGTGCTCGGGCCGCTGACCAACCCGGGCCGGCCCTCGGCGGGGTTGATCGGGTGCGCCTTCGCCGACCTCGCGCCGGTCGTGGCGCAGGCCTTCGCCGACCGCGGCGGCCAGGACCACGTGATCGTCGTCCGTGGCGACGACGGGCTCGACGAACTGACCACCACGTCGACCTCCACGGTCTGGCGGGTGCAGGAGGAGGGCGTGGGCGTCGAGTCCGTCGACCCGCGCGAGCTCGGCCTGGCGCGGGTGTCGATGGAGGACCTTCAGGGCGGCGACGCGACCGTGAACGCCGCGATCGCCCGCGCCTTCCTCGCCGGCGAGACCGGCCCCGTCCGGGACGCCGTTCTGCTCAACTCCGCCGGCGCCGTCGCCGCGTACGAGGGGCTGACCGCGGGGGAGCCGGTGCAGGACGCGCTCGCCGTGCACCTGCCGCGGGTCGCCGAAGCGGTGGACTCGGGCGCCGCCGCCGCGCTGCTCGACCGGTGGGTCGCGCTGTCGCAGGAGATCGCGGGCGCGTGAGCGGATCCGGGCTCGACCGTGTGCGCGCCGACGCCGCGTCCCGCGGCCTGATGGTGACCGTCCGCGAGCGCCCGGCGGCGCGCAGCCTCGAGGAGGCCGCAGCACAGATGGATCTGCCGCCGTCGCGGCTGGTCAAGTCCCTCGTGGTGCGGCGGGGCGAGGGTGACTACCTGTTCGCGCTGGTGCCGGGGGACCGGTCGATCGCCTGGCCCAAGCTGCGCGCCGTCGTCGGGGTGAACCGGCTGGCGATGCCGCCCGCCGAGGAGGCGCTGGAGGCCACCGGATACGAGCGCGGCACCATCACTCCGATCGGGGCGCGCGGGGGCTGGCCCGTGTACGTCGACGAGCGGATCGTCGGGGCGACGGTGGCCCTCGGCGCCGGCGCGCACGGCCACAGCGCGATCGTGGACGCGGACGCGCTGATCGCGGCGTACGACGCGACCGTCGCGGACATCTCCGACTGAGAGCGCGCGAACAGAACGCACAAAATTCCATTCCGCGGAATTCGTCGTTCCACGCGCCTAATCTTGACGGCGTGAGTAAGCGCACCGTCTCCCCGCAGATCGCCCGTTCCTGGCTGCTCGTCCCGGCCTCCCACCCCGAGTCGTTCGCCATCGCCCAGGCCAGCGAGGCCGACGCCGTCATCATCGACCTCGAGGACGCCGTCGCCGCGAAGGACAAGGACCAGGCCCGGCGGGACACCGTCGAATGGCTGACCACCGGGCACCGCGCCTGGGTGCGGATCAACGACGCGGCGAGCGAGTACTGGAGCGAGGACTGTGCCGCGCTGAAGCAGTGCGAGGGGCTCGAGGGCGTGATGCTCGCGAAGTCGGAGGGGTCGAGCCACCTCGACGACACCGCGGATCGCCTGCCCGACGGTACGCGGATCCTCGCTCTCGTCGAGACCGCCCGCGGCATGCAGAACGTCGAGCGGATCGCAGCCGCGCCGTCGACTTTCCGGATCGCGTTCGGCACCGGCGATTTCAAGCGCGACACCGCCGTGGGCGAGGACCCGATCGCACTGGCCTACGCGCGCTCGCAGCTGGTGATCGCCTCCCGGGCCGCCCGCCTGCCCGCACCGATCGACGGCCCGACGCTGAACATCGCGCACCTGCCGACCGGGACCGCGTTGGCGAAGGAGATGGGCATGTCGGGCAAGCTCTGCCTGACCCACGAGCACGCGGGCATCATCAACGCGGGGCTCAGCCCCAGCGTCGCCGATGTCTCATGGGCGCACGGATTCATCGACGCCTTCGAGAAGTCGGGCGGCAAGATCACCGACGGCTCCGACCTTCCCCGTCTGGCCCGTGCTCAGAAGATCGTGCAGCAGGCCGCCGACTTCGGCATCGAGGCGGAGGCCGCGGAGGTCAGCCACAGCGGCTACTGACGGCGGTCAGTTCCCGATGTCGAAACCGGCGTCGACGTCCGCGGAGGCGTACTCGCGGAAGGCGATCTGCGTGGACGTGCTCTCGACGCCCTCGATGCGGTTGATCTTCTCGGTGACGACCTCCGCGATCTCGTCGTGCTGCCGCACCCGCACTTTCGCGATGAGGTCGATATCGCCCGCGCAGGAGTAGACCTCGGTCACGCCGTCGACGTTCGCCACGGCCTGCGCGGTCTCGGGGATGCGGTGCACGTCGGCGTTGATGAGGACGATCGCGGTGATCACGTACGCGGCCTTTCGGTAGCTCTACTCACGCGGCATGCGTGGCCTCCTCACTGTATTGCCTGGCGGGCCCGCGCGGATGCGCCGCGGCCGAGCGGGCGTCGCGCCCTGCTTCGCCCGCCCGTTCCGCCCAGCCGAGCCAGCGGCCGGCGCCCGCGATCGGCTCGCCCCACGTTCCCTGCACGTCGACGATGCGCGTGCCCGGCCGCAACGCCCACCGCCGCAGCAGCGAGGCCTCCTCGGGACTGGCGCCGTGCAGCGTGTCCGCCGGGAACAGCGTGTCGGGCACGTCCGGTGCGGCGACGGTGTCCCCGCTCGCCTCGTACACCGATTCCGCGCCCGCCCGCAGCTGCTCGAAGACCGGCATCGGCGGCACGCCGCGCGGCGCCGTCCCGGCCGCGGCGAGGCGGCCGTGCCGGACGATGGACAGCTCCCAGCCGCCGGCCCCGTCGGGATGGGCGATCGACAGCTCGGGCACGTCCGCGAAGGCCACCAGCGCGTGCGAACGGATCACCAGGTCGACCAGGTGCGCGGTGCGATCGCGCAGCCGGGCCGCTGATTCGAAGAACTCCCGCTCCGCGAGCGCGGCGAGCCGCGCCTGGAGCGCGTCGAAGACCTCCGACGACCGGCCCGAGAGGGCAGCCGCGGCTCGGTCCGCGCGGGGACGGTACAGCGCGGCGGGCTCCGGCATCGCGACCGAGGCCCGGCACCCGCCGAGGGGCGGCGCACCGTCGGGCCCCAGGGCGCACGTGTGGGCCGCGCCGGCCCGGAGCCTGGTCGTGCACGTGCGGAGGCCGCACGTGTCCGCCAGCAGGTCCGCGAGATCCGCCGCGTCCGACCGGGAGCGGACCGGCCCGAGGCTCGGCGCGCCGGCGGGTGCGGACCGTTTGACCGCGAGCCGGGGGAAGGGCTCGGCGGTCAGGCAGATCCACCAGCCGCGCTTCGGATACTTCGAGCGGCGGTTGTACGGGGGAGTGTGCGCCGCGATGAGGCGCAGCTCGCGGGCCGCGGCCTCGAGCGCGTGCGCGCACTCGACGTGGTCCACCCGCTCCGCGAGCCCCACCATCTCCTTGATGCGCCCGCGCGTCTCACCCGCGGTGAAGTAGCTGCGCACGCGGCGGCGCAGGTCGCCCGACGTGCCCACGTACAGCACCTCGTTCCCCGGCCCGCGGAAGAGGTAGACGCCCGGACGCTCGGGCAGCGGGTCCGCGAGATGCCGCTTCGCGCGCTGCTGCGGCGTGACCGACGGCAGATGCCCGCGCAGCTCTCCGAGCGTGTGGATGCCCTGGTTGCCGACGCGCCCGATGAGCCCGTGCAACACCTCGACCGTGGCCCGCGCATCGTCGAGCGCGCGGTGGTTGGGCGTGGTCTCGGTGCGGAACAGGCGCGCCAGCTCGCTCAGCTTGACCGACGGTGCTTCGTCCCGTGTGAGCACCCGGCGCGCCAGCTGGACGGTGCACAGGGACTGCGCCTTCGGCCACGGCGTGCCGGTGGCGGAGGCTGCGGCCTTGAGGAAGCCCATGTCGAAGCGGGCGTTGTGGGCGACCAGGACCGCGCCGTGCGCGAACTCGAGGAAGGCCGGGAGCACGGACTCGATTCGCGGCGCTCCGGTGACCATCGCGGTGGTGATGCCCGTGAGGTGGGTGATGTGCGGTGAGATGCCGCACCCCGGATCGACCAGCGTGCCGAACTCGCCCAGCACCTCGCCGCCGCGCACCTTGACGGCGCCGATCTCGGTGATCGCGTCGCCCCCCTTCGGCGAGCCACCCGTGGTCTCCAGGTCGACCACGACGAAGGTCACGTCCCGGAGCGCCGGGTCCGTGGCGCCCGTATCGAGGTCGTCCAGGCTGAGCTGCATGCCGAGACCGTAGAACACCCCACCGACAAGTCCTTCCGCCCCGAACGGGCGCGCGAAACTTGTCGGTCGTCCCGCATACCGTCGCCGCGAACGAGACGATCGAACGAAGGGAACCACCGTCATGGCTCTGCACGTCGACTGCGCCACCTGTCCCGCCAAACCCCGCGCCTGTGGCGACTGCTCCGTGGGCTTCCTCCTGGGGCCCGTGGTCGTGGCGGCGCCGGCCGCAGCATCGCCCCCGGCACCGATGATCACGGCCGAACCGGGCCTGAACGACGCGATTGCGGCGTTCGCGAGCGAAGGAATGTTGCCGCGGCTTCGCGTACTGTCTGACCAGTACGAACAAGCCGGATAGACCGCTTCCGAGGTCGATCGGACGGTGCTTCTCGGCGCGTCCGGCTAGACAGCGGCGTTTCCGTTTCGTAATCTTTCTGAGACCTTGCGGAGGAGCCCGGGGCGAAAACCGCTCCGTCTCCCGAGGTCACCGCCTAAGAGGCCGCGAGGCCTCGCCGGGGACCCACACGCGTTATCCGGGGTGAATCGCCGGAGGTTTTCGAGCCTCCGGGGTAGGGCATCTTCCTCGCCCGAACCCGTCAGCTAACTCGGTCGGCGGTCGGGAAGAAACTTAGGAGAAACCCTTCGTGGCGAAACACCGGCTTCAGCCGCAGCCCAGCAAGGGCGCCACCGTCGCGCGCGGTGCCCTCGCCGCGGGCGCAGTGACCATCGGTACGCTCGCAGCTCCCTCGGTCGCGTTCGCAGCGCCCGCCCCTGCCGTTCCCGCGCCGCAGGCGCCGGAGGTCAAGCCGGCCCCCGTGGTGAAGCCCGTCGCGAAGCCCGCGGGCACGGCGAAGCCGGCGGCCAAGGTCAAGCCCGCAGCTGCTCAGGTCGCCGCTACGCGGAACACCACGGCTCGTCCGAACATCGTCACCGGCATCGCGATCGCCCCGAAGCCGGGTGAGACCACGGTCGCCGGCGTGCAGCCCGGCGGCGCGAAGGCCAAGGTCGTGCAGGCCGCGCTGTCGCGCCAGGGCCTGCCCTACTCGTACGGCTCCGCCGGCCCGACCTCGTTCGACTGCTCGGGTCTCGTCTACTGGTCCATGAAGCAGGCCGGTATCACCGTCCCGCGCGACAGCTACGGCCAGCTCGGCGGCGGTCGCGCGGTCGCGATCGCGGACCTCCAGCCCGGCGACATCGTGATCTACAACGGCGGCAGCCACGCCGCCCTCTACATCGGCAACGGCAAGGTCGTCCACTCGGTGAACTACGGCATCCCCGTCAAGGTGAGCCCGCTCAACGAGATGTCCGTGTACTCCGCTCGACGTTACTGACGTAGCCTTGCTGTGATTGCCACCGCAATCACAGCTCGTCGCGGGGCAGGTGCCTCGCGACGTCAGTCTGGAAGGACCCGCTCGGCCGTGTCATCGACCTCTCAGCCCCGCTCCCTGCTGGCGCGCGGCATCGCCGCGTCCGCCGCTCTTGCCATGGTTGCGGGGCTCACCGTGGTCGGCAGTGCCACCGCGGACCCGGATACTGCCGACGCAGCGCTCAAGCAGTACAAGGACCTGTCCGAGCAGGCATCCGCGACGAACGAGGCGGCGAAGGCCGCGCAGGAGGACGCCGCGAAGGCCACCGCCGCCAAGCGGGCCGCCGACGCCACGCTGGTCGCCGCGAAGCGCGAGGTCACCGCCGTTCAGGCGCGCCAGGCCGCGTTGCAGCCGCAGATCGACGCGGTGGTCGTCGCGAACTACAAGGGCTCGCGGACGAACCGCACCTACGCGCTGCTCGTGAGCGACTCGCCGCAGCAGATGCTCGATCAGATGTCCACGCTGGACTTCATCAACCGCGACGTGGTCGCCACCGTCGCCGCGTTCAAGAAGTCGAAGACCGAGGCCGACTCGGCCGCGAAGCGGGCCGACGAGGCGGCGAAGGCCGCCGACACCACGAAGACCGAGGCCGAGAAGAAGGCCGCCGACCTGCGGGAGAAGAAGTCCCGTCTCGCCCAGGAGATCGCGCGGATCAAGGCGATCTACGACCGGTTGACCGGGGCGCAGCGCGGCTCGCTCATCGGCAAGCCGACGCCCTTCGACCCCAGCAAGGTGCCGCCGGGCAGCACCGCGGAGCTCGCCGCCGTGCGCGCCGCGGTCACCCGCGTCGGCATGCCCTACGCCTGGGGCGGTACCGGCCCCGGCCAGTTCGACTGCTCGGGCCTGATGGTCTGGGCCTACCAGCAGTCCGGCAAGTCGTTGCCGCGCACGTCGCAGGCCCAGCTCAGCGGCGGGCAGCCCGTGTCGCGAGACGCCCTGCAGCCGGGCGACATCATCGTCTACTACGCCGCTGCCACGCACGTCGGCATGTACGTGGGCGATGGAAAGGTGGTGCACGCCTCCACCTACGGCGTCCCCGTCCAGGTCGTGCCGATCGACGCGGCGGGCCCCTACAAGGCGGCCGTCCGCTACTAGCTAGGCTCAGTCACCATGCCGCGCACGCTGCTGGTCACCAACGACTTCCCACCCCGCCCCGGCGGGATCCAGACGTACCTCCAGGCGTTCGTCCGGCACCTTCCGGCCGACGAGCTGGTGGTGTACGCCTCGCGCTGGCGCGGCAGCGAGGAGTACGACGCCGCGCAGCCCTACGAGGTGGTGCGCCATCCCACGTCGCTCCTGCTGCCCACCCCTGACGCGTTCGGTCGCGCCCGGGACCTGGTGCGCGACAGGAACATCGAGACGGTCTGGTTCGGCGCCGCCGCGCCGCTCGCGCTGCTCGGCGCCCCGCTCAAGGACGCGGGGGCCCTGCGCACCGTCGCCTCCACCCACGGCCACGAGGTCGGCTGGTCGATGCTCCCGCCGTCGCGCGCGTGCCTGCGCCGCATCGGCGACACCACCGACGTCACGACCTATGTCAGCAAGTACACCCGCGGCCGGTTCGCCGCAGCGTTCGGTCCGCGGGCCGCGCTCGAGCACCTTCCGCCCGGCGTCGACACGGACGTCTTCCGGCCCGACGGTGCCGCCCGCGCGGAGCTCCGACGGCGGTACGGCCTGGGCGACGATGAGCCCGTGGTCCTGTGCCTCTCGCGGCTCGTGCCGCGCAAGGGGCAGGACATGCTCATCCGTGCGCTGCCGCGGATCCGTGCGCAGGTCCCCGGGGCGAGGCTCGTGATCGTCGGCGGCGGTCCGTACGCGGAGACGCTGCACAAGCTGGTGCGCAGCGTCGGCGTCGAGGAGCACGTGATCTTCACCGGCGGCGTCCCCGCCGACGAGTTGGCGGCGCACCACAACCTCGGCGATGTCTTCGCCATGCCCTGTCGCACGCGTGGCGCGGGTCTTGACGTCGAGGGGCTCGGCATCGTCTTCCTCGAGGCCTCGGCGACCGGCAAGCCGGTCGTGGCGGGAGACTCGGGCGGTGCTCCGGAGACGGTGTGGGAGGGCGAGTCGGGGCACGTCGTCCCCGGCCGTGACGTCGACGCCATCGCCGACGCCGTCGCCGGCCTGCTCGCCGATCCCGACCGCGCTGCAGCCATGGGCGCCCGCGGCCGCGAGCTGGTGGGTGAGCACTTCGACTGGCGCCGCCTCGGCCACCGCCTCCAGACCCTCCTCAACCCGTACTGATCCACACCACGCGATCCGCGTCGACCTTCGGTGGAACTCTGCGACTCCGGCTCGGCGTGTCGTCGCCGACACGCACCGAAGATCAGGCGGCCGAGGCTCCGGGCCGGGCGGACGGCGGACCGTCGGGTAGGAGAACAGAACCGCCGCACCGGAATCCGGTGCGGCGGTTCTGTGTTCGACGACTACTTGGCGTACATCTCCGCGATGTCGTCGGCGTACTTCTGCGACACGACATTGCGCTTGACCTTCATGGTCGGCGTCATCTCGCCGGTCTCCTCGGAGAAGTCCTCGGGGAGGATCCGGACCTTCTTGATGGCCTCGGCCTTGGACACGGTCTCGTTGGCAACGGCGACGGCCCGGTTGATCTCGGCCACGAGATCGGGATCGGTGCGCAGATCGGCGACGGTGGCCGACTCGGGCTTGCCGTTGGCGGACTTCCACTGCGGGAAGGCCTCCGGGTCGATGGTGACGAGCGCGGCGATGAAGGGCTGTGCGTCACCGACCACCATGGCCTGGGAGATGAGGGCGTTGCCGCGCAGCGCGTCCTCGAGGCCCGCGGGGGAGACGTTCTTGCCGCCCGCGGTGACGATGAGCTCCTTCTTGCGACCGGTGATCGAGAGGAAGCCGTCGTCATCGATCGAGCCGAGATCGCCGGTGTGGAACCAGCCGTCCTCGATCGCGGTCTTCGTGGCCTCCTCGTTGCGCCAGTACCCGCGGAACACCACGGAGCCCTTGAGCATGATCTCGCCGTCCTCGGCGATCTTCGCGGCCTGCCCGGCCAGCGGCCGCCCGACGCTGCCGATCTTCTGCGCGCCCGCAACGTTGACGGTGATGGCCGCGGTGGTCTCGGTGAGGCCGTAGCCCTCCATGACGGTGACGCCGACGCCGCGGAAGAAGTGCCCCAGCCGCGCGCCCAGGGGAGCGCCGCCCGAGATCGCGACCTTGCAGTTCCCGCCGAGCGCGGACTTGAGCTTGCCGTAGACGAGCTTGTCGAACAGGGCGTGCTTGGCCTTGAGCAGCAGGCCGGCGCCTCCGTCGTCCAGCGACTGGCTGTACTCGATCGCGGTCTGCACGGCCGCCTCGAAGATCTTGCCCTTGCCGCCGTCGACGGCGCTCTGCTGCGCCGACGCGAAGACCTTCTCGAAGACGCGGGGCACCGAGAGGATCAGCGTGGGCTGGAAGACCGAGAACTGCGGCACCAGGTTCCGGGTGTCGTTGAAGTGGCCGACCACGGCGCCGCCCTTGAAGCAGGCGATGTTCACGGCGCGCGCGAGCACGTGCGCCAGGGGCAGGAACATCACGTTCGAGCCGCCGCGGATGGCGTCGCCGAAGGGGGAGGCGAGGATCGCGTCGGCCTCGCTCATGAGGTTCGAGTGCATGAGCTCGCAGCCCTTGGGGCGGCCGGTGGTGCCCGACGTGTAGATCAGGGTGGCGAGGTCGTCGGCCTTGACGCCGGCACGCCCCGCGTGGACCTGCTCCTCGGTGACGCCCGCGTCGGCGCCCTCGGCGGTGAGCGCCTCGACGGCGCCCTTCTCCCCGTCCTCGGGGTCGATGCGCAGCACTCGCGCGACCTTGTGCAGGTCTTTCAGCTCGGCGACCTCGGCGGCCTGCTTCGGGCCCTCGATGACCATGAGCACGGCATCGGAATCCTGCAGGATCCAGTCGATCTGGCCGGCGGAGCTGGTCTCGTAGACCGGCACCGTCACGGCGCCGATGGCCCAGATCGCGAAGTCGATGAGCGGCCACTCGTACCGGGTGGACGAGATGAGCGCCACCCGGTCACCCGGCTGCACGCCCTGCGCGATGAGGCCCTTCGCGACGCCGAGGATCTCCTGCTCGTACTGCTTCGAGGTGACCGGCTCCCAGTTGCCCGCGACGAGCCGCTTGACCCGGACGCTGTCCGGATCGGTGCGTGCCACGTCGAACACGACATCGACCGTGGAGGCCGAGGGGTCGATGGTGTAGTTGGCAGGGACGCTTATCTCGCGCACGTATCCTCCGGGTCGTGATCGCTGGTGATGTGGTGAACCTTACACCGCTGCAAAGGGGGTGTTCGGGGCATGAGGGAACCCTCGCACCGTCGTACCGCGGGCGCCGGACGGGGCCTAACCGACCCGGCACCGTCCGCCCCGACCACGGATGTGTGAAGCTTAGGAGGTGAGCACCATCCAAGTGGCCGACGTCGCGTTCGTCGCCGCCCACCCGAGTGCCGTGGCCGCCGCGATGGCGGGCGCGCAGCGGTGGCGCGGTTGGTTCCCCGACCTGCGCCTGTCCGTCACCGAGGACCGGGGCGATCTCGGGATCCGCTGGAAGGTCGAGGGACCGGTCGCCGGGACCTCGGAGTTCTGGATCGAGCCGCACCTGGACGGCAGCCTGCTCCACTACTTCCTGCACGCCGAGCCCGCGCGGCCGATGACGCCGGAGCAGATCGTCGCGGACGTGCGCGAGCGCCGGGTCCGCGGGCACGACGTGATGTTCGACGTGAAGTTCACCGCCGAGAACGGCAGGGTCCTGGGCGGCCCGGCTGTCGGGGAGGTGGACCGTGTCCGACGGTGACCGCACCCGCGAATCCATCGTCATCGCGGCGTCGCCCGAGCGGATCATGTCCGCCATCTCGGGCTTCGACCGTTATCCGGAGTGGGTCTCCGCGGCCCGCGAGGTCACCGTCCTCGAGACCACCGAGGACGGGCTGCCGAAGCGCGTGCGGTTCGTGCTCGAGGAGGGCTTCCTCCGCGACACCTACGAGCTCGAGTACCGCTGGGCCCCGGGCGGCCGGTCGGTCGAGTGGGATCTCGCTGCGAGCACGCTCCAGAGCACACAGCACGGCCGGTACGACCTCACGCCCACGGCCGACGGTGCCGGTACCACCGTCACCTACACGCTGGAGGTCACCCTCCAGATCCCCATGCTCGGGATGCTCCGCCGCAAGGCGGAGAAGGCGATCACCGACACCGCCCTCAAGGAGCTCAAGCGCCACGTCGAGGGCGAGTCGGCGGCGCAATCCTGATGTCGGACGGGGCGTCCGGGGCCGCCGGGACGCGGGTACTGCTCCTCGCGGGCGCGGGGGGATCGGGCCGGACCACGACGGCGACGGCCCTCGCGGCGAGCGCTGCGGACCGGGGCCGCACCCTGTTGGTCACCGTCGGGCGGGTCGTCGACCCGTTGCTCGCCGACGGAGGCGCGCCCTTCGACCACGTGCACCTCAATCCGGTCGAGCTGCTCGCGCAATGGTGGGAGAGCCTCTCCACCACGGTCCGGGCCGGACGGGGCCTCGTCGACTCCGCCGACGGCGGCTCCGGTTTCGATCCGTTCGCCCTGGAGCCGCCCGAGCTCACCGGTCTCGCGGACGCCGAGCACGTGCTCGTGCTCCGGGCGATCCGCGGGCACGCCGGCTCGGGCGAGTACCGCACCGTCGTCGTGGACGGACCGGGTTTCGACGGCCTGGTCTCCCTGCTCACCGCCCCGGCGTCGCTCGCGGCGTACCTGGAACGCGTGTGGCCCCGGCACATCCGGCTGTCGGGTTCCACCTCCGGGCCGGCCGCGGGCGCGCTCGCGGCGCTGCTGCTGGCCGAGCCCCTCGCCGGCCTGGCCGAGCAGCTGACCGCGTTCGTCGCGGACCGGTCCGCGCTGGAGCTGGTGTACGTCCTCACCGGCGACGCCGGCCGCCCCGCGCGGGCTCGGCAGGAGCTCGCGGCTCTGGAGGTGCTGGGCCTGCGGCCCGTGGCCCTCGTGCTGGGCCGGCTGATCGAACTCGACGACCGGTTCGCACTCGACCTGCCGCACCCCGGCGTGCGGCTGGTGCGTTCCCGCGTCGCCGAGCAGGACGACGCGCGCGAGGCCCTCGCGGCGATCTCGACGGTGCTGGAACGCCCCGTCGTCGAGGTGGCCGAGGCCGCGGACCCCGTGACGACCCCCGCGCGTGCGGCCGCCTTGGCCTGGGACGCGGCGGCGATCCTCGACGCCGCGCCCGCGACGGTTCCCGCACCCGAGGTGCGTCGGCTGGGCGGCGAGGGCCTGGACGTGCGGTACGAGTGGGCGATCGCGCTACCGCTCGTCGACCCCGCGACCGTCGGCCTCGGCCGGGTCGAGGAGGATGTCGTGGTCGAAGCGCACGGTGTGCGGCGGCGGATCCGGCTACCGTCGGTGCTGCGCCGCTGCGTCGTTGCGGGTGCCGCCTACACGGAAGGGGAGCTGCGCGTGACCTTCGCCCCGGACCCGGAGGTATGGCCCCGTGGCTGATCCCTCCGACGAATTCCTCACCTCGGCGGCGCGCCTGTTCGAGACGGCGCGGCCGTGGCTCGCGGCCGCGCTCGCCGAGCACTCCGCGCACCCCGAGGGCGACCCCGGGACGTGCCGGTTGTGCGCGCTCGGCGGAGCGGTCGCCCGGCACATCGAGCCCTTCGCCACGGAGGCCTCGAAGTCCTTGGGCCACTTCGCCGACGAGGTCCTGGCAGATCTCCTCGCGCTGGCGGAGGAGTTGCTCGGGAGCGCGCGGATCACCGCCGCCGCGGTGGCTGCGGACTACCTGTCGACGGTGGCCAGCGCCGCCGCGACGGACGACGCCGGACCGACGGACGGGACCGTTCCGCCCGACGTCGAGGACGCCCCGACGGCACCGTCGGCCCCGGCAACGGCCTACGAACGCATCGACATCACCGTCTCGGAGCCCTCGGCGGCGCCGGACGACGAGGACCCCGCATGACCCTGACGATCGGCATCGACATCGGCGGCACGTCGGTCCGCGCCGGCGTGGTGACGGACGACGGCACCGTCGTCGACACGGCCCGCGCGGAGACGCCCCGCAGCGCCCGCGCCCTCGAGCGCTGCCTGGACCGGGTGGTGCAGGAGCTGTGCGTCGAGCACGATGTCGCGGCCGTCGGCCTCGCCGTCGCGGGCTTCCTCGACCCGTCACGGCAGGTCGTGTCCTTCGCTCCGCACCTGCCGTGGCGCGACGCCGCCGTCCCCGCCGAGATGTCGGCGCGGGTCGGGCTGCCCGTCGTGATGGAGCACGACGCGAATTCCGCCGCCTGGGCCGAGTACGTCTACGGCGCCGCCAAGCGCAGCGAGGTCGCCTGCGTCGTGGCCCTCGGCACCGGCATCGGCGCGGGCCTGCTGATCAAGGGCGAGCTCTACCGCGGGGCCTTCGGGGTCGCGCCGGAGCTCGGCCACCTGCAGGTCGTGCCCGACGGTAGGCCGTGCGACTGCGGTAAGTCCGGGTGCTGGGAGCGCTACTGCAGCGGCACCGCGCTGGTGGAGACGGCGATCGACATGATGGGCGGCTCCGGCTCGCGGGGCGTGCTGCTCGCTCGGGAGCTGGGCGAGGATCCGGGCTCGCTCACGGGTCGCAAGGTCGCGGCGGCCGCGGAGGCGGGAGATCCGGTGGCGCAGGAGGCGGTCGCCGACCTCGCCCGTTGGCTCGGTGTCGGGCTCGCGATGGTCAGCGATGTCTTCGATCCCGACCTCATCGTGCTGTCCGGGGGCGTGGGTGCCTCCTCGCGCCTGTTCCTCGACGACGCCCGCGACCACTACGCGGAACTGCTCACGGGCGCGAGGTACCGCCGTAAGGCCCGCATCCGGGCGACCGAGCTGGGAGAGCGCGCCGGCATGCTCGGCGCGGCGGCGCTCGCGCGGGACGCGGTCACGCCCTGACGATTGCGATCACGGACGATCCTAAATCTCGTCTCCGGGTCGAAGACCCCGTAGGGTTCACGCGTGACTGCACCCAGAATCGCCCGAAGCGCCCGGCTGTTGGCCGTGATCCCGCTGCTCGGACTCCTCCTCGCGCTGCTCGCGCCGGCGGGCGCGGCCTCGGCCGCGCCGGACGCCGGGAAGTGTGCCCCGCCCGGTGAGGCGTCCGCGTCCGCCGCTCCGCTCAACCTCGCGGCCGCGGGGAACCAGGACGTCGACAAGTACACGACGCCCGGAGTGGTGCCGCTGGAGACGATCAACCGCGACGCGCTCGGGCTGATCAATCCGGGCACGATCACCGTCGGGACTCTGGGTGACGCGCCGCCGAGCATCTGCCTGAACCAGGCGACGGGGCAGTACACCGGCTTCGACAACGAACTGCTCAAGGCGATCGCGCAGAAGCTGGGCCTGAAGATCGAGTTCTCGGGCACCGAGTTCTCGGGCCTGCTGTCCGCGGTGGCCACGAAGCGCTACGACGTGGGCTCGTCGTCGATCACCACGACGGACGCGCGTCGCCAGACGGTGGCGTTCACCAACGGCTACGACTTCGGCTACTTCTCGCTGGTGGTCAAGTCCGGCTCGCCGATCAAGAGCTTCAGCAACCTGACCGGCGGCAACCGCATCGGCGTCGTCCAGGGCACGGTCCAGGACGAGTACGTCAAGAACGTGCTCAAGCTGGAGCCGGTGAAGTTCCCGGACTACGCCACGGCGTACGCGAACCTGCGCTCGGGCCAGATCGACGCGTGGATCGCACCGTCGGCCCAGGCGGACGGACAGGTCAAGCCGAGCGACGGCACGGCCATCGTCGAGAACACCTTCTCGGTGAACAACTTCGTGGGCTGGGCGGTCGCGAAGGGCAACCAGCCGCTGATCGACGCGCTGAACTCGGGCCTCGACGCGATCATCGCCGACGGCACCTACGCCAAGCTCTACACCGACTGGGCGCCGCGGGAGATGCCGAAGGGCTGGAAGCCGGGCTCGAAGGCGGCGCCCGCGCCGCAGCTGCCCGACTTCGCGGCGATCGCGAAGGCGCACGCCGCCGACAAGCCGGCGGCAACGGGTCCGGTGGAGCAGAAGGGCACCTTCGCGCAACTCGGCGAGACCTTCTTCAACTGGAGCCTGTACCGCGAGGCCTTCCCGTACCTGCTCAAGACCGGCCTGCCGAACACGCTGATCCTCGCGATCGTCTCCGGCCTGATCGGTACCGTGATCGGCCTGCTGCTGGCCGTGGCCGGCATCTCCCGGACGCGGTGGCTGCGCTGGCCCGCGCGGGTGTACACGGACGTCTTCCGCGGCCTGCCCGCGGTGGTCGTGATCCTGCTCTTCGGCTTGGGCATCGGCCCGATCGTCAAGGACGTGACCGGCAACAACCCGTACTGGCTCGGCGCGATCGCCCTCGGCCTGTTGGCCGCGGCGTACATCGGCGAGATCTTCCGCTCCGGCATCCAATCCGTCGAGGCCGGCCAGATGGAGGCCTCGCGCGCCATCGGGTTCAGCTATCGGCAGTCGATGTCGCTGGTGATCATCCCGCAGGGCGTGCGGCGGGTGCTTCCGGCGCTGATGAACCAGTTCATCTCGCTGATCAAGGACAGCTCGCTGATCTACTTCCTCGGTCTGCTGGCCTCGCAGCGCGAGCTGTTCGCCGTGGGCCGTGACCTCAACGCCAACACCGGAAACTTGTCGCCGCTGGTGGCCGCGGGCCTGTTCTACCTGGTCCTGACGGTGCCGCTGACCCACCTGGTGAACTACATCGATACGCGGCTGCGTTCGGGGAAGCGGGAGCAGGCTCCCGTGGACCTCGACCTCGCCGCCGAGAAGGGCTGATCGTCGTGACTGAGAACTCCGCTTCCTCCACGCCCGAGGTCGCGCCGGCGGCCGCTGCGCCGTCCGTGCCCGGTAAGACGCCGATCGTGCCCGTCTCGCTCGAGGGCAAGGGCCTGCACCTCGCGTTCGGCTCGAATCACGTGCTGCGGGGCGTGGACATCGACGTCCCCGCCGGCACCACGACGACGGTGATCGGTCCGTCCGGGTCCGGCAAGTCGACGCTGCTGCGCGTGCTGAATCGGCTGCACGAGCCCCAGTCGGGCGACATCCTGCTCGACGGCCGGTCCGTGCTGGGGGACGATCCGGACGAGCTGCGCCGCCGCATCGGCATGGTGTTCCAGCAGTTCAACCTGTTCCCGCACAAGTCCGTTGCGGACAACGTCGCGCTGGGGCCGCGGAAGCTGCGCGGCCTGAGCGCCGAGGAGGCGCGCGAGCTCGCCCTCGCCGAACTCGAGGTCGTGGGGCTGCGGGAGAAGGCCGATGCGCGGCCGTCGAGCCTGTCGGGCGGCCAGCAGCAGCGCGTCGCGATCGCGCGGGCCTTGGCCATGCGGCCGCAGGTGATGTTCTTCGACGAGGCCACCTCCGCCCTCGACCCCGAGTTGGTCAAGGGAATCCTCGCCCTGATGACCGAGTGCTCGGCCGAGGGGATGACGATGGTGGTGGTGACCCACGAGATGGGCTACGCCCGCACCGTGTCCGACAACGTCGTGTTCATGGATGCAGGCAAGGTCGTGGAGGCCGGGAAGCCGGAGAAGCTGTTCGAGGACGCCGAGAGCGAGCGCCTGCGCACCTTCCTGTCCCAGGTGCTCTGACCCCCGCGGCGCGGGGATCGTCGGTAGAGTGAGGCCCAGCACGTCAGGGCGTGGACGAGGAGCTGGGCGACATGTGGTGGTTGGTCTTCAAGTGGATCCTGATCGGGCCGGTGCTGCGGCTGCTGGGGCGGCCGCGGGTGGTCGGCGTCGAGAACCTGCCCAAGGAGGGCGCGGCGATCCTGGCGAGTAACCATCTGGCGGTGATGGATTCGTTCTTCCTGCCGCTCATGGTTCCGCGGCCCATCAAGTTCCTGGCGAAGAGTGAGTACTTCACGGGCAAGGGCCTCAAGGGCGCGTTCAAGAAGTGGTTCTTCAGCTCGGTCGGGTGCATCCCGATCGTGCGGGGCAGTGCGAGCGCCGCGCAGGACGCGCTGAACGCCGGCGTCGGCGCGCTCGCGGACGGTCAGGTGCTGGGCCTGTACCCGGAGGGCACGCGCAGCCCCGACGGCCGGCTGTACAAGGGCAAGACGGGCATGGCCCGGATGGCGCTCGAGACCGGTGCCCCGATCATCCCCGTCGCGATGGTGGACACCGAGAAGTTCAACCCGCCCGGATCCACCCTCCCGCACCCCACGAAGGTGCAGATCCGCATCGGCAAGCCGCTCGACTTCTCCCGCTTCGAGGGCATGTCCGGTAACCGGTTCATCGAGCGTGCCATCACCGACGAGGTGATGTACGAGCTGATGAAGCTGTCCGGCCAGCCCTACGTGGACGTCTACGCGCAGGACGTCAAGGACGGCGTGGTCGTCCCGGGCGCGGAGCGGGACGCCGGCGCCGCGTAACCTCTGTGCCCATGCGCTACTTCTACGACCTGGAATTCATTGAGGACGGAAGGGTCATAGATCTCGTCTCGATCGGCATCGTCGGCGAGGACGGGCGCGAGTTCTACGCCGTGTCGACGGAGTTCGATCCCGAGCGCGCTGGGCCGTGGGTCCGCGCGAACGTGCTGCCCAAGCTGCCGCCGCCCGCGAGCAAGTCCTGGCGGTCGCGGGCCGCGATCCGCGACGGGGTGCTGGAGTTCCTCACTGCGGGCCCGGGCGACATCGAGCTGTGGGCGTGGGTCGCGGCCTACGACCACGTCGCGCTGTGCCAGCTGTGGGGCCCGATGACGGCCCTTCCGCGGTCGATGCCGCGGTTCACCCGCGAGCTCAAGCAACTGTGGGACGAGCGGGGCCGGCCTTACCTGCCGGCGGCGCCGTCGGACGCCCACGACGCGCTCGCCGACGCCCGGCACAACCTGGCGAAGTACCGCGCGATCGTGGACGGCTAGACCCGCGTAATCTGATCGTCGTGGCAGTGAACTGGACCGTCGACGTCCCCATCGATACCCTCCCCAAGCTCCCGGCTCTCCCGGGGGACCTGCGTGAGCGCCTCGACGACGCGCTGGCGAAGCCCGCGCTGCAGCAGCCGAGCTGGCCCCGGCCGCAGGCCGACGCGATGCGGACCGTGCTGGAGTCGGTGCCGCCGATCACCGTGCCACCGGAGATCCAGTCGCTCCAGGACCAACTGGCCGAGGTCGCCCTGGGCCGCGCCTTCCTGCTGCAGGGTGGCGACTGCGCGGAGACCTTCGTCGACAACACCGAGCCGCACATCGCCGCGAACATCCGCACGCTGCTGCAGATGGCCGTCGCGCTGACCTACGGCGCGTCCATGCCGGTGGTCAAGGTCGCGCGCATCGCCGGCCAGTACGCCAAGCCGCGCTCCTCGGACACCGACGCGCTCGGCCTGACCAGCTACCGCGGCGACATGGTCAACGGCTTCCCGCCTGAGGAAGCGGTGCGCAAGCACGACCCGTCGCGCCTGATCCGCGCCTACGCCAACGCCAGCGCCGCGATGAACCTGGTGCGCGCCGTGACCGGATCCGGCATGGCCGACCTGCACAAGGTGCACGAGTGGAACCGCGAGTTCGTCGCGAACTCGCCCGCCGGAGCCCGGTACGAGGCGCTCGCCGCGGAGATCGACGGCGGCCTGCGGTTCATGGCCGCGTGCGGCGTCGAGGATCGCAATCTCAAGACCGCCACGATCTACTCGAGCCACGAGGCCCTGGTGCTCGACTACGAGCGCGGCCTCCTGCGTCTGGCCGACGACCCGGAGGATCCCGAGGCCCAGCAGGTGCTCTACGACCTGTCGGCGCACTTCCTCTGGATCGGCGAGCGCACCCGCCAGCTCGACGGTGCCCACGTCGCGCTGATGGAGCTGATCCACAACCCGATCGGCGTGAAGATCGGCCCGACGACCACGCCCGAGCTGGCCGTGGAGTACGTCAAGAAGCTGGACCCGCACAACAAGCCCGGCCGCCTCACCCTGATCTCCCGCATGGGCAACGGCAACGTGCGGACGGCGCTGCCCCCGATCGTCGAGGCCGTCGAGGCGACCGGCCACAAGGTGATCTGGCAGTGCGACCCGATGCACGGGAACACCCACGAGTCCTCGACGGGCTACAAGACCCGCCACTTCGACCGCATCGTCGACGAGGTCCAGGGCTTCTTCGAGGTGCACCGCGCGATCGGCTCGCACCCGGGCGGCGTGCACGTGGAGCTCACGGGCGAGAACGTCACCGAGTGCCTCGGCGGCGCACAGGACATCTCCGACGCCGATCTCGCCGGCCGTTACGAGACCGCCTGCGACCCGCGGCTGAACACCCAGCAGAGCCTCGAGCTGGCGTTCCTGGTCGCGGAGATGCTGCGGGGCTAGACCCCGGGGATCTCGACGGCCCGGCCGGAGACGGTGATGCCTCCCGTCGGCGGGATGTCCACGACCAGCCTGCTGGGCCGCCCGACGTGGGCGCCCTGCAGGATCGTGACGCGGCGCCCGGCGGGCACGTGGTCGATCTCGCGGAGGTACGCGCCCGTCGACGCGGCGGCCGAGCCGGTGGCCGGGTCCTGCGTGATCCGCCCGACGGGGAACAGGTTCCGCGCCTCGTAGAGGTCATCGTCGAGCGGGCTGAGCACGGTGACGGTGCCGGCCCACTCCTCGCCCATGAGGTCCGCGAGCGGCTTCGGTGCGAACGAGAACTGGTGGAACAGTTCACGATCTGCGAGCACGAGCATCGGATGCCAGGCGCCCGCGAAGGACTGCAGGGGCGGGTAGCCGTCGGCGAGGTCGTCTCGGGTCAGGCTCAGCAGGTCCAGGAGGGCGTCCAGGCGCCCGTCCGGGATCGGCGCCGTCGCCGGCTCGACGCTCGTGAACGCGACGGCGACGGCATCGTCGTCCGTACGGCTCGTCTCCAGGCGCACCTCGCCCGACTGCGTGGCGAACACGAACGGGCCCGGGCCCTCTCGTTCGGCGAGCGCGGAGGCGAGGGCGACGGTGGCGTGCCCGCAGAAGGGCACCTCGGCCGCGGGGGAGTAGTACCGGACACGCAGGCGACGGGGCTCGCCCGCCGCGATGTCCGCCCGATCGATGACGAACGCCGTCTCGGAGTAGCCGACCTCGCCGGCGATCCGGAGCATGTCCGCCTCGGAGAGTCCGGCGGCATCGAGCACCAGCCCGGCGGGGTTGCCGCCGTGGGGTGCGTCGGCGAAGGCGACGTAGCGGAGAACTTCAGCGTCCATGACCGGGGCAACCAGCGCCGTCGCCCGGCTATTCCATGGTCGCGGTGGGCGACGTCGTCGCGGTAGAAGCGACATGTGGTCCAAGAAATCCCGGCCCACGAGCGGCGCCCACCACGTTCTGATCCGTGGAGACCACCCGAGGACACCCCTTCCTGGTGGCGCTCAGCGCTGCAGCATCGGCGCACTGCGGTAGCTCCACAGCCCGATGGTGCTCAGCGCGTCGCGGTAGATGCTGCGCAGTTCGTCGGCCGAGGGGGTCGCGAGGTCGGCGAGCGGCTTGTCCACGGCCGCCACGGAACTCACGGTGAAGGTCGCGGGCAGGTTCTCCCGCGCCGCCAGGATCAGGTCGACGGTGCCGCGCCGAACGTGGCTCGCCGAGCTCACCAGGACCGCGTGGTCGACCCGCTTCGTCGCGAGGGCGTACGAACTGTAGAGCGCGTTCTCGACGGTGGTGCGGGCGAAGTTCTCGTCGGTGATCCGGGCACCGTCGACCCCGTGCTCGACGAGCCAGGCCTTCATCAGCGCGCCCTCCGTGTTCCCCGCCTGCTCGACGCCGCCGGTCACCACGATCGGGGCCGCGGGCAGCGCGCGGGCCACCTCCAGGGTCTTCTCGAGCCGCTGCACGAGCGGCGCGTCCATCGTCCCGTCCTTCTTCAGGGCGTACCCGAGGACGACGATGCCCGCGTTCGGCGGCGCGGTCGCGGGGGCGAGATCGGTGAGCGGGGTGCGCACGGCACCGTCGACCGCCGCGAACAGGGACTCGACCTCCGGGACCCGATCCGGCGCGATCCGCCGCAGCTGATCGACCTCGGCTGTCGAACCCGCAGCGTCCCCGACGAAGCGGTTCCAGACGGCGAGGTAGGTGTGGGCATCGTCGTCGTCCGGGGCGAAGGAGAGCACCTTGCGGTACAGCTCGAGGGCGCCCGGCACGTTCTTCTGCGCGATCCGCGCCGACGCCGCGCTGAACAGCAGGTCGGCCCGGTACGGCGCGAGCGCGGACGCCTCGAGCAGTTTCTGCTCGACGACGGCCATGTTGTCGACGGTCTTGTCGGTGTTGCCCGCCGTCGACGTGCGCGTGGGGGAGTCGAACGCCGCCTTGGCCTCAGCGAGCAGCGCCGCGACCCGGCCGGCGACGCCACGGGCGTCGGACGAGGAGGACGTCGCGGCCGACGACGACCGGGCACTCTCCGAGGAGGGGGTCGCCGTGCAGCCGGCGAGCACGATCGAGCCGACGGCGGCGAGGGCGACCGCACGGGTCAGGGCGGAGGTTCGGTCCATGGGGCACACGGTATCCCGCGGAACCCCATGGCGTGCGGGTTCAGTCCTCGGCGGGGAGCCGCTGCGTCAGTTTCAGCAAGCGGCTGAGCAGCTCGTCGCCCGCGAGCTCGGTGTCGGCGGCTTCGCGCGCCTCGACCCGGGCGTCGTCGGTCGCCCCGGGGGTCCCGTGCACCTGCGTGTGCAGCTGCTCCATCCTCCGGTCCAGCTGCTCGGCGACGGACGCGGCCTCGGCCAGCTCGCCCCGCAGATGGGTCGGGACGGCACCGTCGTACTTGTAGAAGATCTTGTGCTCCAGGCTGGCCCAGAAATCCATCGCGATGGTGCGGATCTGCAGCTCCACCGGCACGTGCACGGGGCCGGTGGAGAGGAACACGGGGATCTCGATGATCGCGTGAAGGCTCTTGTAGCCGTTGGGCTTCGGGTGCGCGATGTAGTCCTTGATCATCAGCACGCGGACGTCGTCCTGTGCGGTGACGGTCTCCAGGATCCGGTAGGTGTCGGCGATGAAGCTGCACGTGATGCGGATGCCGGCGATGTCGGTGATCGCTTCGCGGATGAGCGGCAACTCCGGCGCGATGCCCCGGCGGGCCACCTTCTTGACGATGCTCTCGGGCTTCTTGATCCGCGAGGTCACGTGCTCGATCGGGTTGTACCGGTGCAGCTGCAGGAACTCCTCGCGGAGGATGGTGACCTTCGTGAGCACCTCCTTCACGGCGAACTCGTACTCCATGAGGAAGCGGGTCAGCGCGTCCCGCATACGGCGGGCCTGCGCCAGCGTCGCGGCGTCGGGGACGAAGCCGGGTTCGAAGGGTGCGGGCGTGCTCATCGACGGTCCTCGGGCGTTACGGGATGGCGGTGATGGTCACTGTCGACCCGGCGGACACGCGCGAGCCGCCGCCCGGATCCTGCCAGATGACCTGGGACTTGTCGGAGGCGAAGAGCCCGTTGACCTTCACCTGCAGCCCGGCGTCGCGCAGCGCGGAGCGCGCCTGGCTCACGCTCATCCCGGTCACCGAAGGCACGGTGATGCGCGAGGCCATCGTCACCGTCACGCGGTTGTTCGACGGGTCGACCCGTCCGCCCGCGGACGGGCTGGTGGAGACGACGACGGAGCCGGAGCCGGTCTCGCCGGTCAGGTCCGCGACCAGGCCCGCGCGCTGCAACAGCTGCGTCGCCTCGGCCCCGGTCCTGCCCGTCACGTCGGGCACCGTCAACGCGTTCGAGACCAGCAGGGTGACACTGCCGCCCTTGTTCACCTGGCCGGACGGATCGGTGCCGAACACCTTGCCCGCCTCGGTCGAGGAGTCGAACTGCTGCTTGGTCTCCTTGACCGTCAGACCCGCCGAGCGCAGGATCGACGTCGCCTCGTCGGGCGACTTGCCGCGCACGTCCGGGATGGTGACGGGCTGGTTGCCGGCGGAGGCGACCACGGTCACCGTCGAACCGACGGACACGCGCGTACCCGGCGTGGGTGAGAGGCCGATGACGCCGCCCTGCGGGACGTCGCGGCTGAACTGCGCAGGGCCGCTCTTGGCCACGAGTCCGTTGTCGCGCAACAGCTTCTCGACGTTCTCCGGGCTGTCTCCGGCGCGGAACTGCGGCACCACGGGACGCCCGCGCGAGTACTTGACGGTGACGGTGCCGAACCGGCTGATCCGGCTGCCCGCGGTGGGATCGAGGCCGGTGACGGTGTCCTCGGTGACGTCGTTGCTGAAGGAGCCGTCGAGCTTCACGTCGAGCCCGGCGTCCTTGATCGCCTTCTCCGCAGCCGGCCGGTCCATCCCGGTCACGTTCGGGACCGAGGTGTACTGGCCCGAGGCCAGCCACCAGCCGCCGACCGCGAGCAGCAGCGAGACCACGGCGATGATCGCGATGATCGCCCAGGACTTCGCGCGGCCCTTCTTCGGCGCGCCGACCCGCTCGGGCGGCGCGGACTCGGACGGGAGCGGCTCGTGCATCGTCTCCGCGCGCGTCGGGTGGGGACCCTGGGGCAGGGGCTGGGCGACGGTGCGCGGCGGCGCGACTGGCGGCACGGGCAGCGGGGCACCGGGCATGAGCGCGCCGGTGGGTTCCGCGGCGGCGGGGATCAGCGGCTGGCCGCGCTGCGCGTCGTACATCGCGGCGGCCGCCCGCTGTTCGGCGCTGGACTGCGGCGCAGGGACGGTGAACGGCGGTAGGTCGAGATCCTCGGCGATCGCGCTCAGCGCGTCGGCCATCGCGAATCCGTCCGCGTAACGACGCGACGGATCGCGGTCGGTGGCACGGGCCACGAACTCGTCGAACTCCGGCGGCACGCCGGCGATGGCGGCGCTGGGCGGCGGGACGTCGTTGTGCAGGCGCTGGTAGGCCAGCGAGATCGCGGTGTCGCCGGTGAAGGGGACCTGCCCGGTGAGCAGCTCGTAGGCCAGGATGCCGCTCGAGTACACATCGGAGCGGGCGTCGGCGTTGCCGGATTCCACCTGCTCGGGGGACAGGTACGCGGCCGTGCCGAGGATCACCGACGAGCTGGTCACCGATGCGGCGGCGATGGCCCGGACCAGCCCGAAATCGGCGACCTTGACCTCTCCGCCGTCCGAGATGAGCACGTTCTCCGGCTTCACGTCGCGGTGCACCAGGCCGGCGCGGTGCGCGGTACCGAGCGCCGTGAGCACCGGTCCCATCACCGCGGCCACGGCGTGCGGCGGCATGGGGCCGCGTTCGCCGAGCAGTTCGCGCAGCGTGCCGCCGGTGACCAGCTCCATCACGAGGAAGGCCAGCTCACCGTCGACGCCCTGGTCGTACACGGCCACCAGGCCGGGGTCCTTGAGCTTGGCGACGGCGCGGGCCTCGAACTCGAAGCGGGAGACGAATTGGGCGTCCGCGGCGTACTTGGGGTCCATCACCTTGATGGCGATCGGACGGTCGAGCCGCAGGTCGAGGCCCATGTAGACGGTGGACATGCCGCCACGCGCGATCACCGCATCGATGCGGTAGCGCCCCTCGATGCGGGCGCCGATCAGGCGGTCGCGCGGAGTGTTCACCTTCTTCGTGTCCTCTCGATATCCGGCGGTGTCGACAGTTCAGCCTAGCGACCCCGGGGTGGGAAGGTCCGAATCCCGTCGCTGGGTACAGTGTGACGGTGAGCTCCATCCCGTTCGTCAGCGACGATCTGCTGCCCGAGGGCACTTCCACCTACAACACCGCCACGGTCGCCAAGGGCCTCGGCGTGTCGCAGTCCAAGGTGCTGCAGCTGCTGCGCGACCGCCAGTTGATAGCGGTGCGGCGCGGCGGTGACATCCACATCCCGCGCCTGTTCTTCGGCGAGGTCGACGGGCGGTTCTCCATCGCCAAGCACTTCACCGGTCTGCTGAGCGTCCTGCACGACGGTGGCTTCCGCGACGACGAGATCATGCGGTGGCTGTTCGAGCCGCAGGAGGACCTCGATGCCGCGCCTGCGGAACTGCTGCACACCGATTCCGCGCGCGAGATGATCCGTCGCGCGCAGTCGATGGCGTTCTAGAGCGCGCCAGCGGAGCTGCTGCGGGGCTGATGCCGGCCTGCGGCGGCGCAAATGCGGGACCTGCCGCAGCGCGGCTGCGGAGGGGGCTGATGCGACCTGCCGCAGCGCGGCTGCGGACAGCGGTGCGTCGGTCTTTCGCTATACATTTCTGGCATACCCGAGAACATCCAGGTCAGAGGCTTTTTCTGGGACAGCGGCTATACGGATTCCGAATACCCTCGGATCGCGGACGGTCGGCTCCGCTCGCGTCGACGTTTCCTGTCAGTGCCGCGCGCTACGGTTCCGCCATGTCCGACATCGAACGCTTGCGGTTGGTGGCCACGGTCGCGCGCACGGCGAGCATGAACGTGGCCGCGCAGGTCCACGGAACCTCGCAGCCCTCCGTGACGCGCGCGGTCGCGGGGATGGAGAAGTTGCTCGGATTCGCGCTGTTCGAGCGCGGCTCGGCCGGCACCACGCCTGCGCCCGGTGCGCTGCCGGCCCTCGCGGTCATCGAGCGTGTCGTGGCGGGCCTCGACGAGTTGCGCGAGCTGGGTTGTTCCTCCCGCTCCACGATCAGCGTCTGCCGCACGCTGAACGTCTACCTGCCCGATTACATCGAGGGCCGGATCACGCGGTGGAACCGCGCGCACGAGGTGCAGGTCGAGCAGTGCATCGTCGACGATCCCGTGGCCGCGTTGCGGTCCGGGGAATGCGATCTGGCGGTCGTGCACCTGACGGGCCCGATGCTCGAGGGCGTGGAGACACAGGTCGTCCGGGCGCTCGGACGGGCGGGGCGTGTCGAGCTGCTCAACCGGCCGGCGCCGTCGGGGCGAGTGGCGGCGTTTCTGAAGTATCTGGGGTGATGCGGGCTCGTGGGTGGCGCGATCGGGACGTACGGCCGTGTTTCTGAAGTCTCTGGGTCGAAATGAGCTCGTGGGTGGCGCGTCGGGGTGTGGCCGTGTTCGTGGCGAGGCATATACGCAATGCGTATAGCCGCTCCGAAACAACCCCTTGAACTGCTTGTTCGAGGTATACGGGAATCGCATAGGCGGTGGCGAGAAACGATCGCCATCCTGGGCCTCCATCTGGCACTGCCCACCCGGCCCGGCGGACCCAGCGCCGTCCATCCGGCCCGGCGGACCCAGCGCCGTCCATCCGGCCATGCCGACCCGGTGCCACCGATCCGGCGTTGCCGACCCGGCTCCGCCGATCCCGCCGATCCGGCGCCACAGCGCCGGCCGGCCGCGGCTGACGCGGCGCGGCTCAGACCGCGGGCGCCAGGCCCAACCGCGGCCGCATTCCCAACGGGTCGGGCCGCAGCAGCGACCAGCCGGCCAGTGCGCCCAATGCCGCCGCGAGCGCCACGTTCCACAGCGAGTACAGGCCGATCGAGCCCGTGGGCATGAAAACGACCATCAGCCAGACCGACAGGCCCGCGATGATCGCCAGCGTGCGCGGCGACCAGACGAACGCGCCGGCCATCGCGAGCGGCCACGTGTAGTACCAGGGCAGTGACGCGGGGGAGAGGACGCACACCGCGAGCAGGCCCAACAGGATGCCCATCACGTTGCGCCGCTCGTCCTGCCGGAACCGCCACCACAGCACCACCAGGGAGATCGCGAGCGCCGCGATGCCCAGGGCCCGTGTGACGATGAGGATCGGCGCGAGGTGGAGGTCGGTGAAGGGCGCGGCCACGAAAGCGGTGATCTGCGCGATCGCCGTCGGCAGTGTGATGTAGTTGATGATCTTGATGGACCCGGCCAGCGCGGTGGTCCAGCCGAGGCCCACGCCCGCGATGAGCGAGAACGCCGCGAACAGCGCGACGAAGATCCCCAGCGATGCGGCCAGCGCCGTGCCGAAGGCCTTCACAGCCGACTCCTCGGGGTTCGCCGCGCGCCGATGGTGGAACCAGATCCACACCACGAAGGGCAGCGCGATCGCCGCGGTGCCCTTGACCGCGACTGCCGTCACGATCACCGCGACGCCGAACCAGTGCCGCCCGTCGAGCACCAGCGCGACGCCGGCGACCATCAGCCCCACCATGAGCGCCTCGTTGTGCACGCCGCCCACCAGGTGCACGATCACCAGCGGGTTGAGCACCCCCAGCCACAGCGACACCGCGGGCTTCGCCCCGAAGTGCCGCGCCAGCTTGGCCACGCCCCACACCGACAGCGCGATCCCGGGCAGCATCACCACCCGCAGCGCGATCACGCCGCCGAGCACGTTGTCGCCGAGCACCGTCGTGATCCCGCGCGCGATGAGGATGAACAACGGCCCGTACGGCGCCGTCGTAGTGGTCCAGATGCCGCTCACGTCGTCGAGCAGGCCGTTCGGATTGACGACGGGGCCGTCCACGTACGGGTCGTAACCGTCGCGCAGCAGTGCGCCCTGCGCGAGATAGGAGTACGCGTCCCGCGAGTACAGGGGCACGGCCACCAGCAGTGGCACGATCCACAGCGCGACGGTGCCCGCCACGTCCCGGGCCTCGAGCCGCCCGGCGAGCGCGGCGCGGCCCAGCCGGATCCAGGCGATCACGAGCAGCGCGATACCCGTCCAGAACAGCACCGAACTGAGCACCAGGCCGTGGCCGAACCGCAGCCACGACAGGTGGGTCGACTCGAGCGTCGTGTCGTGCACGCGGATCGCGCCCGCGCCGAAGCTGCCGAGCGTGGTCACGACGGCGCCGGCCAGCCCGAGCAGGGCGGGTCGGCCGTCTGCGGACCGCAGGTAGTCGCTGTAGCCGCGCACGGCGGGCATGAGTGATCCGGACATCCCCGCCAGTCTAGGCCGCGGCGGATCGCCCCAGCGCAGGACTCGGCACCGTCGGGCCGCCGCGCCGCCGCCTACTGCCCGTCCAGCCCCGCGTACACGGCCACCGGGCCGCCCTCCAGGACGTGCACGGCGACCGGGGTCTCGAAGATCCCGGTGAGCAGCTCGGCGGTCATGATCTCCGACGGTGCGCCCGACGCCGCGATGGTGCCGTTCTTGAGGGCGACGATGCGGTCCGAGTAGGCCGCGGCGAAGTTCAGGTCGTGCACCACCAGGATGATCGTCTTGCCCAGCTCGTCCGCGGCGCGGCGCAGCCGGCGCATCATGCTCACCTGGTGCCGCATGTCGAGGTTGTTGAGCGGCTCGTCGAGCAGGATCACGTCGGTGTCCTGCGCCAGCGTCATGGCCACGTAGGCGCGCTGACGCTGGCCGCCCGACAGCTCGTCGAGGAACCGGTCCGACAGGTCGGTCAGGCCCAGGAAGCCCAGCGCGTCGTCGACGTGGCGGACGTCCTCGGCGGTCATCCGCCCGCGGCTGTGTGGGAACCGGCCGAACGCGACCAGATCGCGCACCGTCAGGCGGGCGTTGACGCCGTTCTCCTGCCGGAGGATCGCGAGCCTGCGCGCGACCTCGGTGGGTTTCATCGAGCGGATGTCGACGCCCTCGAGCAGAGCCGTCCCCGAGTCCTGGGTCAGGAGCCGCCCCAGGATGGTCAGCAGGGTCGACTTGCCGGCGCCGTTCGGCCCGACGAGCGCGGTGACGCCGCCGCGGACGAACTCCCCGGACACCGGGCCGAGCACCACGGTCTCGGCGTACTTCTTGGTGAGATCCGCGAACGCGATCGCGGGTGCCGTGTCGGCGTGGGAAGTGGTGTCGTGCACGCTGCGGTTCACATGGTCCCCCTTCGGCGGAACAGCATGGCGAGGAACAGGATCCCGCCGACGAACTCGATGATCACGGTGAGCATCCCGTTCGCGTAGAAGATGTTGTGCAGGACGAACTGCCCGGCGGCGAGCATGATCACGCCGAGCAGGAAGGCCATCGGCAGCGTCGCGCGGTGCCGCCAGTCTCCCGCGAACTGGTAGGCGAGGATGGCGATGATGAAGCCGAAGAACATCATCGGCCCGACCAGCGCGGTGCTGATAGACACGAGCACGGCGATGAGGACCAGCGCCAGCGTGAGCTCGCGCTGGTGGTTCACGCCCAGGCCCATCGCGGGATCGCGACCCAGCAGCAGCACGTCCAGGACGCGCCGGCGGCGCCACACGATGACGCCGACCACCAGGCACGCGGCCACCGCGATCGGCAGCAGGTCGGCGTTGACCGCGGTCAGCCTGCCGTACAACTTGATCGACAGTGCGTCGAACTCCGTGGGGGAGAGCAGGCGCTGGAGGAACTCGGCCAGCGCCCGGAATGCCAGCCCCAGGACGACGCCCGCGAGCAGCAGCAGGAACAGGCTCGCGAACCGCCCCGAGAACAGCCAGCCGTAGAGCACGGCGGCGAAGGCCACCATGGCCGCGGTCTGGGCGACGAACTGCGGCACCGAGTCCGAGTTGTCCACGAACCGGCCGCCGACCAGGAAGACGCCCACGGTCTGGATCAGCACGTACAGCGAGTCCAGGCCGATGATCGACGGGGTGAGGATCCGGTTGTGTGTCACGGTGTGGAAGAGCACCGTCGACAGGGCGCCGCAGAAGGCCGCGACGAGAACGGCGGTGGCGGTGCGCAGTCGGCGCTCGAACGAGAGCCCGAACTGGAAGTCCCAGCGCAGCACGTCGTCCGCGCCGGTGCGCATCAGCAGGTACAGGGCCAGGGACACGACGGCGAGAACGGCGGCGATCGCCAGCCGGGCCCGCCAGCCGACCCGGCCCGCGGCACCGTCGACCGACGGTGCCGCGGTTGCCTCAGAGAGCGACACGGTTCCTCCTCGACAGCACGATCGCGAGGAACGTGATCGCGCCGATCACGCCCATGATCACGGACACGGGGATCTCCATGGGCCGCACCACGACCCGGCCGATCAGGTCGCAGCCCACGATGAGGACGGTGGCGAGCACCGCGACCCAGGGCAGGCCGCTGCGCACGTCGTCGCCGCGCAGGGCGCTGATGAGGTTGGGGACCACGAGGCCGAGGAAGGGGATGAACCCGACGACCACGCTGGTGACGCCGGAGGCCAGCGCGACCATGGTGACGCCGATGCCCATCGTGAGCCCGTAGCGCAGGCCGAGGCTGGTGGCGACGTCCTTGCCGAGCCCGGCGATGGTGAAGTAGTTGGCCAGCAGGAAGGTCGCGACGGCGATGATCGCGACGGCCCAGAGCGGCTCGTAGAAGCCGCGGACGATGTGTGCGAAACCGCCGGAGCGCCAACTCACGACCGCCTGCAACAGGTTGGCGCCGATCGCGAGGTAGGTCGTGATCGCGCTCACCACGGCGCCGAGCATGAGGCCGACCAGCGGCACGATCGCCGAGCGGCGGGCGCGGATCCGGGAGATGAAGCCGAGGAAGATCAGGGTCCCGGCGAACGCGGTGGCGGTGGCCACGACCATCCGCACCATCGGCGTTGCGCCGGGGAGGTAGAGCATGCACAGCAGCACGCCCAGGCCCGCCCATTCGGCGGTGCCGGCTGTGGTCGGTTCCACGAACCGGTTCTGGGTCAGGCGCTGCATGATGACGCCGGAGAAGCTCATCGCGAGACCGGCGAACACGAGTGCGGCGGTGCGCGGTACGCGGGAGATGAAGAACATCCGCCACATGTCGTCGTCGCCGGCCAGCAGGCCCGCGAGCGTGATGTGGTACTCGCCGGTCATCAACGACAGGGCCAGCAGCACCACACAGGCGACGGCCAGGAGGGGCAGCGCGACGCGCCCCAGGCGGGCCCCCTTCCGGGGACCCGCCTGGGGCGGTGCTGCGGTGTGGGTCGCCGTCACTTCTTGGCGGCGATGGCCTTCGCCAGTGCTGCGTAGTTCTCGCCGTAGTTCTGGATGCCCTCGCGGAGGTAGAAGTCGTTGTCCAGGTAGAAGATCCGGTCCTTCTGCTGGAACTCGACGCCTGCGAAGGCCTGTTGCGCCTTGAAGGTCTCGGCGGCCGTCTGCGGCTTGCTGCCGTCGGTCGGCGGGACGGCGGCGTCGCGGTCCATGACGATGACCCACTGCGGGTTGGCCTGGGCGATCGCCTCGGGCGTCAGGCCCGAGTTCTGGTGGTGGTCGCCGGCCTGGCCCGCGAACACGTCCTTGAGGTTCAGCGGGGCGATGAAGGGCTGCATGCGCTTGGCGCCGTTGTCGATCTTGCCGCCGTTGACGATCGAGAGGAACACGCTCTGACCGGTGGCCTGCGCCTTCGCCGCCTCGAGGTTCTTGTCGAAGTCGGCGACGATCTGCTGCGCCTGCTCGTCCTTGCCGAAGATCTTGCCCAGCGTGATGGTCGAGCTGCGCATGGTCTCGACGCGGCCCTTGGGCGCGCCGTCCTCGGCGGCGATGTCGATGAACGCCGCACCGGTCTTCTCAGCGATCTTCTTGATGTCGCCCTCGGACTTGGCGAAGCGGTAGCCGCCGATGATCAGGTCGGGCTTGACGTCCTCGATCACATCGAACTTCGGCTCGGCGTGGGTGCCGGTGTCCTTGACGTCCTGGTTCGAGATCCAGTCGCCCAGAACGCTCTTGGCGAACAGGCCCTTGGGGATCGCGACGGGGGTGATGCCGAGGGCCTTGACGGTCTCCGCGCTCGTGTTGTCGAGGACGACCACGCGCTTCGGGTTCTTCGGGACCTGCACGTCACCCTTGTTGGTGCTGACGGTGATCTTCTCGCCCGATGCGGCGGGCTTGTCGTCGTCGGCGCTGGTGGTGGAGCAGCCGGCGAACACGAGGCTCGCGGCCATCAGCGCAGCCGCGACGGGCGCGGCCTTGCGGGAGCGGGTGAACATGCGGGGGTGACTCCTTCTCGCTGGTGCTTCACGACGGTGACCGTAAGCCGTTGGTAAAGGCTCTTAGGTAAACGGAACCATACCCAGGGGTGGCTAGGTTTGCCTAACCCGGGGTCGCGAAGGTAGCGGGAGGAGTCAGGCGGCGCGGTCGACGAGCACGGCGGCGAGCCGGGCCAGGACCGGTCGCGCACCGTCGGCGATGGGAGCCTGCGCGAGGGCGGAGGTGGCCCGGGCCGTCAGCTCCTCGACCCGGGCCTGCATGGCCGACGGTGCCCCCGTCGCCCGGAGCGCGGCGCGGGCGCGCTCGACGCCCGCATCGTCGAGGTCGGTACCGACGAGCGCGCGCAGCTCGTCCGCGGCGCCGCCGCCGGTCGCCAGCGCGTGCGCGAGCATCGGAGTGTGCTTGCCGGACCGCAGGTCGTCGCCCGAGGGCTTGCCGGTGACCGCGGGGTCGCCGAAGGCGCCCAGTAGATCGTCGCGCAGCTGGAAGGCCACGCCGAGGTCGACGCCGATGGCGCGCAGCGCGGAGATCGTCTCGTCGGGCGCGCCCGCGAGCGCCGCGCCCACGTGCAGCGGTCGCTCGACGGTGTAGCCCGCCGTCTTGAACCGCACCACGCGCTCGGCCGCGTCGGCCGACTCGTCGCGGGCGGCCTCGCTCACGATGTCGAGCAGCTGGCCGCCGAGCACCTCGGTGCGCATCGCGGCCCAGGCGCGCGCGGCGCGCAGGTACCGCTCGGGCTCGAGGCCGGCCCCGAGGAACATGTCGTCGGCCCACGCCAGTGCCAGGTCGCCGAGCAGGATCGCGGTCGCCTCGCCGAACTTCTCCGACGATCCCGACCACCCGCGCTCGGCGTGCACCTGCGCGAACTCGCGGTGGGTCGTGGGGTAGCCGCGGCGGGTGAGCGAGGCGTCGATGATGTCGTCGTGGATGAGCGCGCACGCCTGCACGAACTCCAGGGAGGAACAGGCCCGCAGGGCCGCCTCGGCCACGGCACCGTCGGGCTGCCCGCCGCCCGCCAGCCACCCCGTCCAGGCGAAGGCGGGGCGAATTCGCTTACCGCCGCGCAAAACGAAGCGCGCCAGGCCGGCGGTGGCCTCCGCGAACACCGGACCGACGGGTTCGACCAGGTCACGGCGCTCTTCGAGGAAGGTTTCGAGCTGCGGCTGCACCGCCGCCGCGATGTCGGCGAGGTCGGTCCGGGGCGGGGCGACGGGCAGCGTCATACCGGCAAACCTATTCTTAAAGCGTGACCGAACAAAGCCGGACCGTACTCGACCGCCTCGACGCCGTGCGCGCGAGCGGGCGAATGCCGTTCTCGGTGGAGTTCATGCCGCCGCGGGACGCCGACGGCGAGGCCCGGCTGTGGCGCGCGGTCCGGACCTTCGAGCGGATGGACCCGGCGTTCGTGTCCATGACCTACGGCGCCGGCGGCTCGACCCGTGACCGCACCGTGCGGGTGACCGGGGAGATCGCCGAGACGACCACGCTGCTGCCCGTGGCGCACCTGACCGCCGTGAACCACAGCATCACGGAGCTGCGCGCCCTCATGGGCGCGTACGCGGACCGGGACGTGCGCAACGTGCTCGTGCTGCGCGGCGACCCGCCCGGCGACCCGCTGGGGCGCTGGGTGCGGCACCCGCAGGGCCTGAAGTACGCCAGCGAGGTCGTCGAGCTGGTGCGCGAGCTGGGTGACTTCCACGTGGGCGTGGCGTCCTTCCCCGAGGGGCACCACCGCTCGCCGGACCAGGAGTCCGACATCCGGTACTTCGCGAACAAGCTGCGGGCCGGCGCGGACTACTCGATCACCCAGATGTTCTTCGACGTGGACGACTACCTGCGGCTGCGGGACGCCGTGACGGCCTTCGACCCGGAGCAGGGCGCCAAGCCGCTGATCCCGGGCATCATGCCGATCACCTCGCTGAAGTCGGTCTCGCGCATGGCGGAGCTGTCGAACGCGAAGATCCCCGATGCGATGCGCGCCGAGCTGCGCGCCGCGGCCGGCGACGGCCCCGAGGAGAACCGCGCCGCGGTGCGCGCCGCCGGCATCGAGATCGCCACCCGGATGGGGGAGCGGCTCATCGCCGAGGGCGCGCCGGCGCTGCACTTCTGCACCCTGAACTTCGCCAAGGCGACCTCGGAGGTCCTGGAGAACCTCTCGATGCTGCCGGTCGGCGTCTAGGTCTCCGCCCTGGGCGCGTCCGCCGCGAACGCGGCGACCGCCTCCACCATCCGGTCGAGGCCGGGCTGCTCCAGCGGGTAGTGCCCGGCGTTCTCCAGGAGCACCGTCGTCACGGAGACGCGGGTGATGCGATCCAGGAAGGGCGTGGAGAGCGCCAGCGGGGTCCACCGGTCCGCGGCGGGCTGCGTCAGCAGTACGGGGCAGACGTCGAAGTCCTCGGGTGCGACCGCGGGCCGGAAGTTCAGGTACGAGTCGAGGAACGTCACCGTCACCAGATTGCCCGCCGAGGTGCGGTCCGCGTAGCAGGCGCGCTTCGCCGAGGGGTCGTTGACCAGCGCGCGCATCTTGCTGACCAGCTTCATCGGTACCCGTGCACCGCGCAGCGGGGTCCGGGCGAGGGCCTTCATCACCGGGGCGCCGAGGCTGCCGGTGACGGGGTCGAACGCGGTGTCGCGCCGGACCTTCGCCGACTGCTGGTCGAGGAAGGTCATCCCGACGATGCCGCTGACCCTCCCGTTGACCGACGCGACGTGGTAGGTCTCCATGCCGCCCGCCGACAGGCCGTACAGCACGATCGGCCGGTGGTCCTTCGCGAGCTCGGCGTCGACGAGATCCGAGCCGATGCGCACCCAGTCGTCGTAGGTGACGAGTGCGCCCGGCGCGACCTCGGTGACGCCGTAGGTGGGCATGTCGATCGCGATGGTCTCGAAGCCGCGCTCCGCGAGCGGCCGGCCGAGGATGGTCGACATCTGGCGGCCGTTGGTGCCGACGCCGTGCAGCAGGATCACCTTCACCGCCGCGGCGGGGTCGCGGTAGGTGTCGAGGTGGATCCGGTGGCCGTCGTGCTCCCACCACTCCTCGACCGGCTCGGTCGCGGGCGTGAGCCGGTACGCCGGCGGGAGGAAGCCCTGGATGGTCCGCCAGGCGGACTGCTCTGCGTAGGTCATGCCGTCGATGATTCACCATGACGGGACCGTCGTCCTGTCGGGCGCGGGGCGACGCTCGTGGGGAGGAGGACGCGCGTCAGGAATGCGACCTCATCGGCGATCGCGACGTCGCGCCACGGGCCGTCGTAGCCGTCGAAGTGGTCGATCGGATACTCCGCCACCTCGGCCGGCCCCGCGATCCGCGCGGCGGTGCGCCGGGCGGCGGCCGCCGGCGCCACGCGGTCCCGCGTGCCCACCTGGAACAGCACCGGGCAGGTGACACGACCGGCCTTCGTCGTCGGCCGGTTCAGGCCGATCTCGAGAGCCGTGCGTGCGCAGACCTCGTTGCGCCAGGTGGGGCCGCCCATCGCCGTGTACGCCTCGTACGAGCCGGAGGTCGTGATGATCCCGGGATCGCCGGGGCGGGCCGCCAACGGGATCCGGTGCGGCGCGCGCCCGGCCACCGCCGTCGCCACGTCCCACAGGCCGTGCCCGACGAGGCGCAGCGGCAGGATCGGGCCGGCGTACCGCGCCACCTGGAGGAGGGCGGCGGCACCGTCGGTCGCGGGGACGAGCCCGACCACGGCGGCGATCCGTGGGTCGCCGGCGGCGACGTCGATGACGTGCCCGCCGGAGTACGAGGTGCCCCACAGGGCGATCCGTTCGGGATCGACGCCCGGCAGGCGCCGCGCGGCGTCCACCGCGGCGCGGTAGTCCTCACGCTGCATCCGGTACGAGACCTGCTGCCGCGGTTCGCCGTCGGAGTCGCCGAAGGTGCGGTAGTCGAAGACGAGCGCGTCGATCCCGGCATCGGCGAAGGCCCGGGCGAAGACGAGGAGTCCGGTATCGCGCGTGCCGCCGAACCCGTGCGCGAGGACGACGACCGGTCGCCGCCCGTCGCGGGCGAGCGCCTCCGACGCGGACCGGACGTGCCAGGCGGCGCACCGCACCCCGTGGCTGGTGAACGAGACCTCGGTCGTGGTGCTCGGGGCCGGGGCGCTCATGCCGACACCGCCTGCGGCGCGGGCGTGCGGAAGGAGAGCGCGGAATCGGCGACGGGGTCGTGCAGCAGCCGTTCGGCGTCGTCCTCGTAGGCCATCGTCACGGTCCACGGCCCGACGTCGCCCGCTTTCGGGAAGGCCGCGATCCCGCGCTGCACGTACCCCGAACTCATGTCGATCATGGGCGCTCGTTCGAGCGGGGCGTCCGGCAGGGTCGGCACGACGACGGTGTTCCCCTCGGCGTCCATGTGGTCGAGGAGCCGGATCATGTGCTTGCAGACGAGGTCGACCTTGAGAGTCCACGCGATGTTGGTGTAGCCGAAGGCGAAGACGAAGTTCGGGACCCCGCTCAGCATCATCGACTTGTAGACCACCGAGTCGGCGAGGTCGACGGGGGCACCGTCGACGCTGAATGCGATCCGCCCGAAGGGCAGCAGGGTGAGTCCGGTCGCGGTGACGACGATGTCGGCGTCGAGGTGCTGCCCCGACGTCAGCGCGATCCCGGTCTCCGTGAACCGGTCGATGTGGTCGGTGACCACCGACGCGCCGCCCGACGAGAGCGCCGTGAACAGGTCGCCGTCCGGCACCATGCAGAGCCGCTGATCCCACGGGTCGTACTTCGGCGCGAAGTGGGTGTCCACGTCGAAGCCCTTGGGGAGGCGACGCCTCACGTCCGCGATGAGCGCCCGGCGGACCAGGCCCGGGGCCCGCTTGCTCGCCTTGAACAGGCCTCGGTTGAGCGCGATGTTCTTGCGGCGCACGATGCGGTGCGCGCGCTCCGGCCCGACCAACCGGCCCAGCGCGTTGGCGAGCACGTCCTCGCGGGGCATCGACAGCACGTAGCTCGGGGACCGCTGCAGCATCGTGACGTGCTCCGCCCGGCCGGCCATTGCGGGGATCAGTGTGACGGCCGTGGCGCCGCTGCCGATGACGACCACCTTCTTGCCGGTGTAGTCGAGGTCCTCCGGCCAGAGCTGGGGGTGCACGACGGTGCCCCGGAAGTCGTCGACGCCCTCGAAGGACGGGGTGTACCCGGCCGCGTGGTCGTAGTAGCCGGTACCCGAGTACAGGAATCGGGCGGAGACGGTGCTCTCCTCGCCCGTCCGGGCGTCGGTGGTCCGGACGAGCCACCGGCCGGCCTCGCTGTCGAAGTCGGCGGCGACGACCCGGGTGTGGAAACGGATGTGCTCGCGGATCCCGTTCTCGTCGACGGCCTCGTTCAGGTAGTCGAGGATCACGTGCGCATCGGCGATCGACTGCGTGTGCGTCCACGGCTTGAACCCGAATCCGAAGGACGGCATGTCGGAGTCCGACCGGATGCCGGGGTACGTGAACAGGTTCCAGGTGCCGCCGAGCGCCGTGCCGGCGTCGAGGACGACGTACGACGTCGACGGGCGCTCCGTTGCGAGGTGGTACGCGGCGCCGATTCCCGAGATCCCGGCGCCGATCACGACGACGTCGACGTCCGTCCGCTGCTGTGACGTGGTGGTCATGTCCTTCTCCCTTGTCCGGTTGCTGTGACTGAGATCACCGTATGGCGCGCGGCGGTACCTTGAACATGGAGGAAGATCCGTAATTGGGACCCGTATCGGTGCTCTCTGTACATAGTCTGGTGCTGTGGTGACCAACGGCTATCGACTCGTCGTGGACGTCGGGGAGCGCATGTTCGACGACCTCGACGGCCTCGTCGAGGCGATGAACGCGGCCGAGATCGAGGTGGCGCCCATGCTGGCCGCGGACCGCACCATTGCGCACGAGATGGCGGCGAGCAACCGGGCGAACGTGGTGACGGTGGTGGGCGCCCTCCGGAATCCGCGCGGCGCCGACCTCGTGGAACCGCCCCCGGAGGCGTTCGACGTCATTCGCACCGTCGTGCGCCGCGGGCTCGACCTCGAGGTGATCTTCCAGGCCTACCGCCGCGGCCAGATGGCGGTCTGGGAACGGTTCGTGGAAGTGGCACGGGCCTCCGAGCCCCCCGGGGAGGAGCTCGTCGAGGGCATGGAACTGTTCGCGACGATGCTCTTCGAGTACGTCGACCGCGTGTTGTTGGCACTGGTCGACGAGGCGCAGCGGCTGCGCGAGGAGGTGCTCGGCGGCGCTGCGGCCAAACGTGCCGAGACGGTGCGGCTCCTCCTGGAAGGGGCCCCGATCGGCGAGCGCGTGGGGTCGGGTCGCCTCGGCCACGACCTCGCTGCTCGGCACACCGCGGTCGTGCTGTGGCACGACGGCGCGGCTGCCGACGCGGCGTCCCTCGAGGTGGCGGCGGGCGTGCTGGCCCGGACCGCCGGTGGTGGGAGTCCGCTCACCGTCGGTGCGGGCGAACGCGCACTGTGGGCGTGGTTCGCCGTGCCGGCGTCCGGCGGGGCGGAGCCGGGGCCGCTGCCGCGTGGGGCGCCGCGGATCCGCGCCGCGATCGGCCGGCCCGCGTCGGGCGTCGCGGGCTTCCGTCGGTCGCACGCCGATGCACTCGCCGTGGCCGAGCTCGTCGGCGGCGACCCGACGGGCCCGTCGCTCGTCCGCTACGAGGAGGTCGAGGCGGTTCTGCCGATGGGGGCCGACCCGCAGCGGGCCGCGCGGTTCGTCCGGGACGTCCTGGGCGGCCTCGCTGTGGACTCGGGTCGCGCGGCTCGGTTACGCGACACGCTTCGCGTGTACCTGGATTGTGCGGACAGCGCGTCCGCGGCGGCCGAACGGCTGCACGCGCACCGCAACACGGTGCTCCAGCGCGTCGCCGCTGCAGCCGCACTGCTCGGTCGCGATCCGGGCGACCGTCGGCTCGCGACGATGACTGCGCTCGATCTGGCCCATTACGCCGGCCGTACCGTGCTCTCCTGAGCGCTCAGCGCTTGAGCTTCTCGCGCAGCCACTGCGGGAGTTCGATGAGCGACTCGAGCTCGGCCGATTCCTGCCCCGGCTTGGGACTGCGGTCGCGGCGGACGTAGGCCACCGCTGCCACGACCGCGGCCGCGAGGAAGGCGACCAGTGCGGTGATCCACGCCCACTCCGTGAACGACGCGATCGAGGGATCCGCGTACTCGGCCTCGGCGGTCAAGGACGCGGAGGTACCGGCGTTGAGGGTCCAGGTCACCAGGTCGTCGGCCTCCTGCTGGCCGTTCGTGGCGGTGACGGGGCCGGGGAACTGCAGCTGTACGACGATCACCGCGGAGTTCGGGGCCAGGGACGACAGGTCCGCCGTGCCGGAGAGGACGACGGCGCTGCCCGTGCGCTGCACCCGCATCTTGATCGAGGCCGCCGACGTGTCGAAAGCCTGTGAGACCACCTCGCCCAGCTGGTTGAACTGGCCGAAGGTGATGGTCGTGAAGATCATCTGGGTGCCGACTTTGCCGTTCGAGTCGTACGCCTTGACCTCCGCGAGGCCGCGCAGCTCGCCGGGCGCGGCCAGCTGCGGCCCCTCGGCGTTCGACGCCGGAGTCTGCGCGGCGACGATCTTGCCGGACATCCGGTCGCCGGGGCCCGGGCCCGAGCACGCGGCGGGGGCGGCGACGAGCAGTAGTACCGCCAGCGCCGCGAGCATCCTTCGGAGAGTCACGGTCGCCATCGTGCCAGGTGCCCCAGGTCGCGGGCGAGCAGCCGCGCCGCGATCCGCCCGCTGGATCCGTTCACGCCGCCGCCGGGATGCATCGACGCGCCCGCCAGCGCCAGGCCCGGCGCCCCGGGGACCCGGCCGCCGGCGAGCTCCGGAACCGGCCGGAAGAGCAGCATGTTGTGCAGCGCCATCTCCACGTGCATGACGTTCCCGCCGAGCAGGCCGAGCTCGCTCTCCAGGCTCGCCGGGGTCTGCACGTACCGGTGCTCGATCGTGTCCGCGAACCCGGGCGCCCAGCGCTCCGTCTCCGCGACGATCCGGTCCGCCTCGCGCTCCGCCACGTCGGCCCAGGCGCCCTCCCCGAGTGCGTAGGGGTACCACTGGGCCCACAGGGTGGTGTTGTGCCGGCCCGCGGGTGCGATCGACGGGTCCAGGCCCGAGAAGGTCATCGCCAGCACCGCGGGCCGACGGGGCGCATCCCCGGCCAGCATGTCGCCGCGGGCGCGGGCCAGGTGGCCGCGGTCGGCGGTGAGCAGGCCGAGCCCGGCCTGATCGGCGAGCGGCACCCCGTCGAACGCGGGCGGCGCCGTCGTGCCGAGCCGCAGCACCATCCCCACGCCGGGGCCCACCTGAATTCTGCGGCGCCACGCCGCGATCCGCCCGGCGTCGTAGCCGCCGCGGGCCAGCAGATCCAGGGTGGTCAGGACGTGGCAGCCGGCGAGCACGGTGCGGGCCCGGACGGTCCGCGCACCGTCGGGCCCGGCGACGGTGACCTCCCACTCCCTACCGGACCGGCGAAGGGCCCGGACGGGCGTCCCGAGGGCGACGGTGCCCCCGTCGGACGTCAGGCGGGAGATCAGGGCCGCGGTGAGTGCGCCGCTGCCGCCGACGGCGCGGCCGGGCGGAAGCGTGTGCATGAGGGCGGCGAAGCCGACCATCGGGGCCGTGCCCGGCTCGCTCATCGCCGGTCCGGACTGCGCGCCGAACCAGGCGAGCGCCGCCTTGAGCCGCTCGTCGTCGAAGTACTCGTCCAGCAGCTGGTCGCCGGAGGCGAGGTAGGTGCGGGACATCTGGGTGATGCTCGTGCGGCCCTTGGTGGGCCAGAAGGCGCGGCCGAGCCGCGGCGCGGTGGGGGACGCCCCGAACGCGGCCATGGTCGCCCTCGCGCGCGGCGTCCAGTCCACGACGAACCGACGGTACGCCGCCGCCTCCCGCGCCCCGCACGCCGCGGCGATGGACTCCGCGGTCGCGTCGAGATCCCGGCGGAAGACGATCGCCGGCGCGGTGGAACCGGGTGGCGTGGGCGCGAACGCCCACGGGTCGCAGTCGAGGTAGCGCAGGCCGTGCGCCGCGAGATCGAGCTCCTCGGCGATCCCGGTGTGCCGGAACATCAGGTGCGCCGACGAGCCGCGATCCACGCGGTAGTCCGGGAACCGCTCGACGGTGCTGACCGCGCCGCCCGGCACCGTGTCGGCCTCGAAGACCGCGACGGAGCGGCCCTGCGCCGCCAGGTACGCGGCGCCGACCAGCGCGTTGTGGCCGGAGCCGACGACCGCGACGTCGACCTGGGCGGTCATCGTGCGGGTGCGGTGAAGGGCGGGGGAGCGACGAAGGGCAGATCGTGGCCGAGGACCGCGAACGGGCGCGGGTCGCCGGAGAATCGGAAGTCCCGCAGCACGTCGTAGAAGCCGGTGCGGCGGTAGAGCTTCCAAGCCCGGTTCTGCTCGGCGGCGACCTCCGGCGTGGAGAGCAGGACCCGCGGCTCAGGGCGGTCCGTGAGGAGCGCGGTGAGCAGCGCGTTGCCGATCCCGTGGCCCTGAGCCGCCGGATGCACGTGCAGCTCGGTCAGCTCGAAGTAGTCGCCGGCCACGGCCTCGATCCCGGCGGGGGGCAGGCCGCGCTGGCGCAGGCCCACGCGGAGCTGGCGGTTCCACCACTGGTCACCCGCGCCGCTGTAGCCGTAGGCGATGCCGACGAGATGGTCGACGGGGCGCCCGTCGGCCGTGGGGAGCGCCTGGACGGCGCCGAACGCGGCGTACCCGGGGCGGTTCAGGTGCTCGCGCCACATCGGCAGACGGTGCGCCTCCGTTCCCGCCGGGTAGTCCATGGCCGCCACGTAGATCTGCAGGGCCGCGGGCAGCCACAACGTGGCGTCGTGGGGGGAGAGAGCGTGGATCCGTGGGGCCTGCGGGATCACTGCGCTCACGGATCGACCTTTCCCTTGACGTGTCGGACACTCACGCTATATTAGAAGTGATCGAATGATTGTTCGATCATGGACCATCGGATTGGCGCGCATGTTCTGGCGCCGGGGCGGGTACGTCGGTCCCGGTCCATCCGGCGGGGCTGGCGCGGAACGAGGGAAGCGTTACGTGTCAGTCCCGTCCGGTACAACACAGAGGTAACAGCGAAAAGGTTCACGGAGCAGGAGGAAGGTCATGGTCGAATCGAAAGCGCGGATCGATCACGTCGGGTCCCGCCGGCGCGTCGGGGAGTCGGGCGCGGCCCGGATCCTGGACCGTGCGGACCAGTTCCTCGCCCGCGCCGGCGGCTCGCCGGCGCCCGCCGATCAGTACCGCGAGATCTACCACGCCGCGTTGCGCGGCGCGGCCGCTCTCCTGGCGGAGCGGGAGACGGGCGTGCGCCGCCCCACGCGCAACGCGTGGCTGCGGCTCGCGAAGGCCGCTCCGGGGTACGCGGAATGGGTCGCCTACTTCACCTCGGTGTCCGGTGTGGTCGCCGCGCTGGAGACCACGGCGCGCACCGTCAGTGCCGAGGAGGTGGCCGTGCTGCACGGCCGCGTGCAGAGCTTCCTGAATTCCGTCGAGTCGGACCTGAGTCGCGCCGCATAAATCTCACAGTGGGCGCTAATTGTTCGGTGGATGGTGGTCGTGTGCTCGCAAGCCTCGTATCATGGAGCCAGGAGTTGGACCCCATGAGTGCTGAAGGAGGGGAACGTGCCACTCTCCGAGCACGAACAGCGCATGCTCGACCAGATCGAGAGCGCGCTCTATGCCGAGGACCCGAAGTTCGCGTCGAACGTACGCGGCGGCCGGTTCGGCGGCGCTTCGGGCAAGCGTCGCGTGTTCGCCGCGATCGGTTTCGCGGTCGGACTGATGCTGCTCATCGCAGGAATGTTGCTGCCCAAGGTCGAGTACACCGTGATCGTCGGCCTCATCGGCTTCCTGCTGATGTTCGGCTCCGTGATCTACGCCCTGTGGTCAGGGCCGTCCACCAAGGGGCCGCGCGGCACCGTCGGTGAGGACGGTTCCGTCCGTGCACCGTCCGGTCGCGGGCGCGGTGTGAAGGGGGCCCGTGCGTCGGGTCAGTCCTTCGTCGCCCGCATGGAAGAGCGCTTCCGCCGCCGTTTCCCGTGAGCTGAATCGTACGAAACGAAGCCGCCGACCTGATGGTCGGCGGCTTTTTCGTTGCGCCCTGAGCGAAACGCGCGTCGCCTGCCCGGGCGGGCTCCCGCTGTGAATCCACGGCTCAAACGCACGCGAGGCCGAATCCGGCTTCCCGTGCAGCTGAGCCGTGGACTCACGGCGTGGGCTGATCCAGCGGCACGACGTCCGGCTTTCGTCGACGGAGCCGGTCGCCGCTTCTGAGGGGAATCCGGCTTCCCGTGGGATGGGGGATTCGGTGTCGCGCGGGGGACGACCGGCCTCCGAGGACGGCCTCCGCGCCCGCCTCGCCGGCCTCCTGCTGCTGGCCCCCGTGCCGTCCTGCCGTCCCTGTGCCGTCCTGCCGTCCCCGTGCCGCCGGTCTGACGGTCTGACCCTCCCGCGGGGGTCTCCTCCTCCGCATCGGGTTGCAACCCGATACCGAGTGAGAAGTCCCCGCGGGAGGCCGGTCGGACCGCGTCTCCCCGCTTCTCCCCACCCTGTTTCCCCACTTCTCCCCACGGGCGGTCTCACCGCGCTCAGTCACGCCTCAACAGTCACATGGATCGCTGTGGTTGCGACCTGCGGACAGGTGTGACGAAGTCCGACGCGCCGGGCGGAGCTGCGTCCCCCACTTCTCACCACAGATCTGACCTGCCATGATTCTGAGAAAGCGCCGCGAAACGCGCTCCGATGTGGTTGAAAGTGGCGGATGGTGGGGTAATGTGGGGCGCACTGGAGAGAGACGCGCTAGTCTGAAGTCTCGATCCAGTGACAACCCCGACGGGGGAGGCGGGAGGTGGCCGTGATGTTCACGGGTACCTACACGCCGAAGCTCGACGACAAGGGACGGCTCACCCTCCCCGCGAAGTACCGCGAGGAACTGGCGGGTGGGCTCACGATCACGAAAGGACAGGATCGAAGCCTCACGGTGTACCCGAAGGCGGAGTTCGAGCGCATCGCCGAGAAGGCCGATGCCATCGAATGGACCGACCCCGCGGGACGCGCCTTCTACCGCAACTTCTTCGCCAGCTCGGACGATCAGCGTCCCGACTCCCAGGGTCGGATCTCGCTCTCGACCGATCACCGCCGCTACGCAGGCCTCACCAAGGAATGCGTCGTCGTCGGATCGCGGAGGTTCCTGGAGATCTGGGACGCGGAGGCGTGGGACGTCTACCAGGCACAGCACGAAGACGACTACGCGCAGCCGCAGTCGGAATCGCTCAAGGCGATCTTCTAGGTCGCGCACCACAACCCGCAGCAACACAGCAGCGCACGTCCGCGACGAGGTGGACCGAGGCCTGCGCCCGAATCGGCCCTGACGTACTTCCCCAACGCCAGGTACGGGTCGGGCGGGGACCCCGCTTCATCCGCCGGAACTCATCGCCACAGCACCGCCCATCGCCAATCCCCGTCGTGCTCTGGAGGAGCCATGCCCGATTTCGGTCACGTGCCGGTCCTGGCGACCCGGGTACGCGAGCTCCTCGCTCCGGCTCTACAGCACGACGGTGCCGTCTACGTCGACGCCACGCTCGGTGCCGGCGGCCACTCCGAGCTCATGCTCGAATCCTTCCCGAACATCCGCGTCGTCGGCCTCGACCGGGACGCCGACGCGCACGCCATCGCGGGCGATCGCCTCGCGCGGTTCGGCGACCGGTTCATCCCGGTCCACACCCGGTACGACGGCATGGCCGACGCGCTCGGCGAGCTCGGCATGAGCGGCCCGGGCCGCCCCGGCGTCCAGGCCATCCTGTTCGACCTGGGTGTGTCCTCCATGCAGCTCGACCGCGTCGAGCGCGGCTTCGCCTACTCGGTCGACGCGCCGCTCGACATGCGGATGAACGCCGAGGATCCGCTCACCGCTGCGGACGTGCTCAACACCTACTCGCACGGCGACCTCGCGCGGATCCTGCAGCGCTACGGCGACGAGCGGTTCGCGGGCAAGATCGCCTCCGCCGTCCTCAAGGAGCGCGAGAAGGAGCCCTTCACCACCAGCGGGCGCCTCGTCGAACTGCTCTACGCGACGATCCCGGCGCCCGCGCGCCGCACCGGCGGTCATCCCGCCAAACGCACTTTCCAGGCGCTGCGGATCGAAGTGAACGCCGAGCTCGCCTCCCTCGAGGCCGCGGTCCCGCAGGCGCTCGACGCGCTCGCTCCGGACGGCCGCGTCGTCTTCCTGAGCTACCAGTCGCTCGAGGACCGCATCGTCAAATCGGCACTGGCCGACCGCATCCGCTCGACGACCCCGGCGGGGCTGCCGGTGGACCTCCCCGGCACCGGCGCGACCTTCGAGCTTCTCACCCGCGGCGCCGAGCGCGCCACCGACGACGAGATCGCCGAGAACCAACGGGCGGCGCCGGTGCGCCTGCGCGCCGCTCGTCGCCTCGACACCCCCGACCACCGGACCCGCAGCACGAGGAGCGCGCGATGACCGCACCGAACGCGACCCAGGCACCGTCGACCCCGGACGCCCGGACCCGCCGCGCCCCGGCGCGACGGGAGGACCGCGACACCTCGCGGCCGCGGTCGAGCTCGGCGCAGCGGGCGCTCGACCGGCGGCAGAAGCGGCTCGACCAGCAGCGCGCGGTCCTCGACGCGGGCGGCACCCTCCGCGAGACCCCGGCCGAGCGGGCGCTGCGGCGGCACCGCGACGGCGCGGACTCCGCCGGGCTGATGTCGAAGCTGCCCACGCCGCGCGTCCTCGTGCGCCGCGTGCCCTTCGTGCTGGCGCTGATCGCCCTCGTCTGCGCGGGACTCGGTCTGACGCTGTGGCTCTCGACCGGGAGCGCGGAGAACTCCTACGATCTCAGCAAGCGCGAGGCCGTCAACAACACTCTCGCCGAGAAGAAGGCCGCGCTGGAGCGTGACGTGAAGTCGGGGGAGAGCGCGCCCGGCCTGGCCGAGCGGGCCACGGCCCTCGGCATGGTCCCCGCGGGCAACGTGCCGGTGCTCGTCGGGCAGCCGAACGGCAAGGTCGTCGTGGTCGGCAAGCCCGCACCCGCGACCGGCGTGGCCAAGCCCGCGCTCAACCCGCCCGCACCGACCTCGGGGGATCCGAGCGGCGCCACGTCCGACGGATCCGGCACGCCGGTCGCCGGGAATCCCGGGCCCGCACCGGCCGGCGGGGAACAATTGGTCACCATGAACCCCGGCAGCCCGACCGTCGCGAACGCGCCGACGAGCGCACCGTCGACGGCTCCGCAGACCCCCGCGCAGGGCCAGACCCCCTCGCCCGCACCGACTTCCGCGCAGGCCGCGCCCACGCCGACCCCGGCTCAGCCGACGCCGGCCCAGGGAACGCCCCGGTGACCCGCGCCCAGCGTCCGCCGACGAAGACGCGGCCCGCTGCCCGCACCGGCACGCCGCGCGCAGCGGCGGCCCCGAAGGCCGGACACCAGTCGGCCCGCGCCCGCGTCAAGGGCGGCCGCGCCCCCGAGGTGTCCACGACCTTCCTCAGCCGCAACAGGATCGGCGGCTGGGTGATCGTCGCGGTGTTCGCCGTGATCGCCGTGTGGCTGGGCGTCGTCCAGTTCGTGCAGGCGCCGACCCTCTCGGCGAAGGCCGCGAGCCAGCGCCAGGTCAAGGAGGTGCTGCCGGCGGTCCGCGGGTCCATCACCGACCGCGCCGGCCAGCCGATCGCCTTCACCATGGAGGCGAAGTCGCTCACCTTCCAGCCGGTGATCGTCCGCAAGCAGATCCAGGAGAAGTACGACAAGGCCGTCGAGGCGAAGAAGGAGGGCGGCACCGCGAAGGGCGACGAGCCCGTCACCGTCGATGACCGGCTGCAGCAGATCGCCAAGAAGATCGTGTCCGTGCTGGGCGATTCGGTGAACGAGCAGAAGCTGCTCGAGCAGATGCACGGCAACGACACCTTCGTCTACCTCGCCCGCGGCGTCGATCCCGCCAAGGCATCGGCGATCACCGACGAGTACGCCGAGGTCGGCGCCGAGCGGCAGTCGATCCGCAACTATCCCGGCGGCTCCCTCGCGGCGAACATCGTGGGCACCACCGGTTTCGAGGGACAGGGGCTCATCGGCCTCGAGTCCTCGCTGGACTCGATCCTCGCGGGCACGGACGGCTCGCGCACCTACGACCGTGGGTCCGACGGTGCCGTCATCCCCGGCAGCACGCGCGACGTCCACCCGGCCGCGAACGGCGCCCGGGTCGTGCTGACGCTCGACAACGACGTGCAGTTCTTCGTGCAGCAGGCGGTGGCACAGGCCAAGGCCAAGTCCGGCGCGAAGAGCGTGCAGGCCGTGGTGCTCGACGCGAAGACCGGCCAGGTCCTGTCGATGGCGGTCGACAACACCTTCAACCCCTCACTCGGCGTGAACAACAATCCGAAATCGGCGCGCACCGGCAACCTCGCCGTCACCACGCCCTTCGAACCGGGCTCGGTGAACAAGCTGATCACCGCTGTGGCCGCGATCGACAACGGCAAGACCACGCCGACGGAGGTGCTGCAGGTGCCGGGGCAGATCCGGATGGCCGGCGTCACGGTCAAGGACGCCTGGGCGCACGGCGTCGAGCCCTACACCACGACGGGCGTGTTCGGTAAGTCCTCCAACGTCGGCACGCTGATGCTGGCGCAGCGCGTCGGCGAGGACACCTTCGCCGACTACGTGGGAAGGTTCGGCCTCGGCAGCGCCACCGGCGTGGGCCTGCCCGGCGAGTCCGGCGGCGAAGTGCCCGCCCGCAATCAGTGGTCGGGCGGCACGTTCGCCAACCTGCCCATCGGCCAGGGCCTGTCGATGACGGTGCTGCAGATGGCGGGCATGTACCAGGCGCTCGCCAACGACGGGGTCCGCATCCCGCCGCGCATCATCAAGGAGGTCGACGGTGCCGCCAACCCGGCGGCCGCCGCCGAGCCGGTCCGGGTCATGAGCCCCGAGACGGCCCGGACGGTGCTGGACATGTTCCGCGCCGCGCTGCAGCGCGACCCGATGGGCTACCAGCAGGGCACCGGTGCGCCGGGCGCGGTCGAGGGCTACCAGATCAGCGGCAAGACCGGAACGGCGCAGCAGGTCGACCCGGTGACGCACGCGTACTCGAACTCGCTGTACAACATCACCTTCGCGGGCGTGGCCCCGACCAACGACCCGCGGTTCGTCGTCGGGATCATGATGGACGCACCCACCCGCAGCTCGGACGGCACGGGCGGGCAGTCGGCGGCGCCGCTGTTCCACGACATCGCGACCTTCATGCTGCAGAAGTACGGCATTCCGCTCTCGCCGGCGGCGAAGCCGTTGACGCTGGTGGCCGGTAAGTAGTTAACCGGCGGGTAGGATCTATCGGTGCCCGAATCGACTCTCACTCGTCCCGCCCATCCGCGCGGAGCCACGCCCGCCGAGGTCGCCGCGCAGGTCGCGGGCGTCAGCGTCGGCGGGCGCGATGCCGCTGGCGTGCGCTTGACCGGGGCGACGGTCCGCGCCCAGGACGCCCGGCCGGGGGATCTGTTCTGTGCGGTGCCCGGCACGGCGACGCACGGCGCGCGGTTCGCCGCCGGCGCGATCGAGGCTGGGGCCGTCGCGGTGCTCACCGATCCCGACGGTGCCGCCCTCCTCGCGCAGGACGGCATCGATGTGCCCCTGCTGTTGCACGACGATCCGCGCAGCGTCCTCGGGCCGGTCGCGGCCGTGGTGTACGGCGCACCGTCGAGCCGGATGACGCTCGTCGGCATCACCGGTACGTCCGGGAAGACGACCACGAGCTTCCTGGTCGAGGCGGCGCTCGCCGCGGGCGGCAACCCGACGGGGCTGATCGGCACCGTCGGTACGCGGATCGGCGGTGTCGACGTGCCGAGTTCGTTGACCACGCCCGAGGGCACCGCGCTGCAGGGGCTGTTCGCCTCCATGGTCGAGCGCGGCGTGACCGCGGCGGTGATGGAGGTCAGCTCGCACGCGCTCGCGCAGAACCGGGCCGGCGGGAGCCGGTTCGCGGTGGGCGCGTTCACCAACCTCAGCCAGGACCACCTCGACTACCACCCCACCATGGAGGACTACTTCGCGGCGAAGTCGCTGCTGTTCATCGGCACGCAGGCGTGCGAGCGCGCCGTGATCTGCGTGGACGACGAGTGGGGCGTCCGGATGGCCGACCTGCGCCGCGCGGCGGGCCTGCCGGTGGTCACCGTCGCCACGATGGGACCGGCGGATTGGACGGCCGGCGAGGTCGCCGCGCACGCCGACGGCACGCAGCGGTTCACCCTCAACGGCCCGGATGGGCAGAGCTACTCCGCGGTCGTGGGTCTGCCCGGCGCCTACAACGTCGCCAACGCCGCGCTGGCGCTGGTGATCGCCCAGGAGGCCGGCGTGCCGCTCGCCGACGCGATCCGCGGGATCGGCGCCGTCGCCGTGCCCGGCCGGGTGCAGCGCATCGACCGTGGCCAGGACTTCCTCGCGGTCGTCGACTACGCCCACAAGCCCGCCGCGCTCGACGCGGTCATCGCGACGCTGCGCGGCCAGACCGCCGGTCGCATCCTGGTGGTCGTCGGCGCCGGCGGCGACCGCGACCGCGGCAAGCGCCCGCTCATGGGCGAGGCCGCCGCGCGCGCCGCCGAGCTGGTGATCGTCACCGACGACAACCCGCGTACCGAGGACCCGGCCGCCATCCGCGCGGCGGTGCTGGCGGGGGCGCGCGCCGTGCCCGGTGGCGGCGAGGTGATCGAGGTGGGCGACCGCCGCGCCGCGATCACCCTGGCCGTGAACCGGGCCCGCACCGGAGACGTCGTCCTCATCGCGGGCAAGGGCCATGAGGCGGGCCAGGAGATCAACGGCGTCAAGCACCCGTTCGACGACCGCGACGAGGTCGCGGCCGCGCTCGAGGCCCGGGCCGCGGGGGAGCGCGCATGATCGAGCTGACCCTGCAGCAGGTCGCCGACATCGTCGGCGGCACCCTGCACGACGTGCCCGACCCGGAGGCGCTGGTCACGGGTACCGTCGAATTCGATTCCCGGGAGATCGGCCCCGGCGGCCTGTTCCTCGCGTTGCCCGGTGCCCGCGTGGACGGCCACGAGTTCGCCGCGACGGCTGTTCAGAAGGGCGCCGTCGCCGTGCTGGGCGCGCGCTCCGTGGGCGTCCCGGCGATCGTCGTCCCGGTCTCCGGCGAGACCGACAACCGCGTGATGGCGCTGGAGAACGACGTCGACGGCGCCGGTGCCGCGGTCCTGAAGGCCCTCGGCGACCTCGCCGCGTACTGCACGAGGACCCTCGCGGCCGACGGGCTCACCGTCGTGGGTGTCACCGGCTCCGCCGGCAAGACCTCCACCAAGGACCTCATCGCGGCGGTACTGCGACCGCTCGGCGAGACGGTCGCGCCCCCCGGGTCCTTCAACAACGAGATCGGCCATCCGTGGACCGCTCTGCGGGCGACCGCGTCGACGAGGTTCCTGGTACTGGAGATGTCCGCCCGAGGGGAGGGGCACATCGCGGCGCTCGCGAAGGTGGCGCCCCCACGGATCGGCGTCGAACTCAACGTCGGCACCGCGCACCTGGGCGAGTTCGGCAGCCGCGAGGCCATCGCGCGGGCGAAGGGTGAGCTCGTCGAGGCGCTGCCCGCGGGCTCGGAGGTCCCGGGCGAGGGCGGGGTCGCCGTTCTCAACGCCGACGATGCCGCCGTCGCCGCGATGGCCTCCCGGACGATCGCACGCGTCGTGCGGTACGGGACCGCGGACGCGGACGTCGCCGCGGAAGGTGTCACCGTCGACGGGACCGCCCGTGCCTCCTTCACCCTGCGCACCCCAGGTGGCTCCGCGTCCGTGGCGCTCAAGGTGCACGGCGAGCACCAGGTGCACAACGCGCTCGCCGCGGCCGCCGTGGGCCTCGAGTGCGGCGCGACCGTCGAGCAGGTCGCGGAGGCGCTGTCGGGCGCGGGGGCCGCGTCACCGCGCCGCATGGACGTCTTCACCACCGCAGCCGGCGTGACCGTGGTCAACGACACCTACAACGCCAACCCGGACGCGATGCGGGCCGCGCTGCGCAGCCTCGTGCTCATGTCCGAGCACGACGAGGCGGGGACGCGGCTGCCCCGCCGCGAGCGCCGCCGCACCTTCGCGGTGCTCGGCGAGATGGGCGAGCTCGGCGACGACTCGATCGTCGAGCACGACCGGCTCGGCCGGTTCCTGGTGCGACTCGACATCACCTCGACGATCTGTGTCGGCACCTCGCGCGCGGTGCACGCGCTGTGGCAGGGCGCGGTCATGGAGGGCTCATGGGGGAGCGAGGCGATCCGCGTCGACACCCGCGACGAGGCCGTGGAACGGCTGCGCGCCGAGCTGCGGCCGGGAGACCTGGTTTTGGTGAAGGCGTCGCAGTCCGAGAAGATGTGGGAGGTCGCCGAGCATCTGGGCACGGCCGGCCCGCGCACCGATGAACACCGAGTCGATGAACACGAGAACGGGGAGTCACCGAAGTGATCCAGATCCTGTTCGCGGGCGGCATCTCGCTGGCCGTGGCGATCCTGCTCACACCCGTGCTGATCCGGGTCTTCTCCCGGCAGGGCTTCGGCCAGGAGATCCGCGTCGAGGGGCCGCAGAGCCATCAGAAGAAGCGCGGCACGCCGTCGATGGGCGGCGTCGCGATCGTCGTCGCGTTGTGGGCCGGCTACCTGGGCGCGCACCTGTTGGGTTGGAAGTCCGGCCCCGGACCGAGCGCATCGGGCCTGCTGGTGCTCGGCCTCGCGACCTCGCTCGCGATCGTCGGCTTCCTCGATGACTTCATCAAGGTCCGCAAGCAGCGCAACCTGGGCCTGAACAAGACCGCGAAGACCGTCGGCCAGACCATCGCCGCGGTGATCTTCGGCGTGCTGGTGCTGCAGTTCCCCAATGCGAACGGCGTGCGCCCGGCCAGCGAGTTCCTCAGCTACACCCGCGATATCAACACGATCTCGATGTACGCGATCGTGTTCGTCGTCTTCTGCTGGTTCGTCGTGGCGGCGTGGTCGAACGCGGTGAACTTCACCGACGGCCTCGACGGCCTCGCGGCCGGCTCGATGGCGATGGTGCTCGGCAGCTACGTGCTCATCAGCTTCTGGCAGTACCGCTACGCGTGCGAGACGAAGCAGGTCGCCGGCTGCTACGACGTGCGCGATCCGCTCGACCTCGCGCTCATCGCGGTCGCCGCGGGCGGCGCGTGCCTCGGTTTCCTGTGGTGGAACGCCGCGCCCGCCAAGATCTTCATGGGCGACACCGGCTCGCTCATGCTGGGCGGCCTGCTCGCCGGTCTGTCGATCACCACCCGCACCGAGCTGCTCGCCGTCGTCCTCGGCGCGCTCTTCGTCGCCGAGATGGTGTCGGTGGTCGTCCAGATCGCGGTCTTCCGGTCGACGGGCCGCCGGGTGTTCCGGATGGCGCCCTTCCATCATCACTTCGAGCTCTCCGGCTGGGCCGAGACCACGGTGATCATCCGGTTCTGGTTGCTCACCGCCATCGCCTGCGGCCTCGGACTGGTGCTGTTCTACGCCGAGTTCCTCGGCTCCGGCGCGGTCGGCTAGCGGATGACCGGCGCTCTTCCCGGGCCGGGTACCGCGGTCCTCGTCGCCGGGGGCGGGGTCACCGGCCCGGCGGTCGCCCGCGCTCTGCTCCGGCTCGGGGCCACCGTCACCGTCGCCGACGGTAAGCCGCAGGCCCGCGCCAAGATCGCGGCCGAGGTCCCAGGCATCGTCGTCGCCGATCTCGACGGCCACGACCCGTCCGGCTACGACCTCGTCGTCGTTGCGCCCGGCTTCCGCCCCACCGCGCCGGTGGTCGTGGCCGCCGAGGCCGCCGGAGTTCCCGTGATCGGCGATGTCGAGCTGGCCTGGCGGATCGACCGCGCGGGCGCGTTCGGGGCCCCGCGCGACTGGCTCGTCGTCACCGGCACGAACGGCAAGACCACCACGACGCAGATGCTCGAGTCGATCCTGGTGCGCGCCGGCCTGCGGGCCGTCGCCTGCGGCAACATCGGGCGCCCCGTGATCGATGCGATCAGCGACCCCGCGGACCCGCGGGTGCTCGCCGTCGAGCTGTCGTCCTTCCAGCTGCACTGGGCGCCGTCGGTGCGCCCGCGCGCGGGCGTCGTGCTCAACGTCGCGGAGGACCACCTCGACTGGCACGGCTCGATGGCCGCGTACACGGCCGACAAGGCGCGTGCCCTGTCCGGCGAGCTCGCCGTGATCGGTCTCGACGACCCGGTGGCCTCGGGCCTGGGCGGGGCCGTCACCGTCGGCTTCACCGCCGGCGAGCCGGGGCCGGGGCAGTACGGCGTGCGCGCCGGCCACCTGGTCGACGGTGCGGGGCTCGCGATCCTGCCCGCCGCATCGGTCTCGCCGCCCGGGCCCGCGGGGATCGCGGACGCTCTCGCGGCGACGGCGCTGGCGCAGGCCGTCGGCGTGACCGCGCCGCAGGCGGGGGAGGCACTCGCGGCGTTCCGGGTGGGCGCGCATCGCGCGGAGCCCGTGGCGCAGGTGCGGGGCGTGACCTACATCGACGACTCCAAGGCGACCAACCCGCATGCCGCGCTCAACTCGATCGAGGCGCACGAGCGCGTCGTGTGGGTCGCGGGCGGCCAGCTCAAGGGCGCGGACATCGCGCCGCTCGTGCAGCGGGTGGCCTCGCGGCTCGTGGGAGCGGTGCTGCTCGGCGTGGACCGGGACGAAATCGCGGGTTCACTCGCGCGACACGCGCCCGATGTCCCCGTGGTTCGGGTGTCTTCGGGCGACGATGTTCATGTGTCTCCTGTGACTAATGATGCAAGCCGTTCTGTAGGGACGTCTGGTGCAGTCGATGTGCGAGTGTCCGGCGATGCGGATGCGGTGATGGCCGCAGTCGTCGCCGAGGCCTCGCGGATCGCCGAGGCCGCACTGAACGACAGTGCCGCCGCCCTCTCCGCTGCATCGGGCCCGCTCGCTGCGCTCCCGGCGCCCGTCGTGCTCCTCGCGCCGGCGGCGGCGTCGCTGGACATGTTCACCTCCTACGGCCATCGCGGCGACGCCTTCGCCGCCTCCGCCCGGGCTCTCGGGACGGCGTCGTGAGCAGGGCCGGTAAGGCCGCCACCAGCTCCGATACTGACGCCGACCTCGAGTCCGGCACGCTGAACGCCCCCGAGAGCACCGAGTTCGACGCGCAGCCTCAGGAGACGGCCGCAGCGACGAGTGCTCTCGGTGCGGCCGGTGCCCGCGGGGCCGCTGCGGCGCGGACCGGCGCCGATGTGGCACGCGGCGGCGCGTCGGTGCTGCGCAACACGGCGATCGGCTTCGCGACGGCGCTGCGCCGCCCGCTCGCGTCCTTCCACCTCGTGCTCGGCCTGACGGCGGTGCTCACGGTGATGGGCCTGGTCATGGTGCTGTCGGCGTCCTCGGTGGAGGACATCAGCGCCACGGGCTCGCCGTACAGCAAGTTCTTCAGTCAGCTCATCTACGTCGGCCTCGGCGTCGTCGCCTTCATGTTCGCGCTGTACCTGCGCCCGGCGCTGTTGCGCCGCGTGGCGCTCAGCAGCGTCCTCGTCTCGATCGCGCTGCTCGTCGCGGTGCTCGTGCCCGGCGTCGGCTCGAAGGTCGGCGGCGCGCGCCGCTGGATCGACGTCGGCGGCTTCACGTTGCAGCCCTCGGAGATCGCGAAGGTCGCGCTGATCCTGTGGGGCGCTCACCTGCTCGCCGATCGCGGGCGCAAGGGCAACATCAAGGAGCTGCTGCTGCCGCTCGGACCGGTCGTCGTGCTCATGGCCGCGCTGGTGGTCGCCGAGCCCAACCAGTCGACCGCCATGATCATCGTCGCCGTGGGTGCGATGCTGCTGTTCTACGCAGGCCTGTCGTCGAAGCTGATCGCGTCGCTCATCGTCGTGTTCACGCTGCTCGGCGTGTTCTTCGCGCTCGCCGAGGGCTACCGCTCCGCCCGCGTCGCGGCGTGGCTCGGCCGCACCGACGATGCGCTCGGCGCCAGCTACCAGTCCAACCAGGCCCGCTACTCCCTCGCGGACGGTGGGCTGTTCGGGGTGGGCCTGGGCAACTCCACCGCCAAGTGGAGCTACCTCCCGAACGCGCACAACGACTTCATCTTCGCCATCATCGGCGAGGAACTGGGCTACCTCGGCGCGGGTGTGGTCATCCTCATGTTCGGCGTGCTCACCTGGGTCGGCATGCGGATCGCGAGCCGGGTGTCGGACCCCTTCCTGCGACTGATGGCCGCCACGATCACCACGCTGATCGCCCTGCAGGCGATCATCAACATGGGCTACGTCGTCGGCCTGCTCCCCGTCACCGGCATCCAGTTGCCCCTGCTGTCCGCCGGCGGCAACTCGGTGATCCTCGTGCTGTTCATGATGGGCCTGCTCGCCAACGCCGCGCGCCACGAGCCCGAGGCCATCGCCGCGCTCGCGGGCGGCCGCGAGAGCCGCACGGGCCGCCTGCTCCGCTTGCCCCGGCCGTTGCCGTACATCCCGCCGCGCCCCGACCGCCCGGCCCCGGCGCGACCGGCCGGGCACGGCCCCGCGCCCCGGAAGGGCCGTCCCGCACCCGCCCGACGTGGGCCTTCGCAACCGGCGGCACCGTCGCCGTACGATCGACACCCGTACGGTGATGAGAATCTGAGCCGGCGGCAGGGGCCGCGGCGGGAGCTCCCGCCGATCCGGTCGCAGGGCCGGACGGCGGAGCCCTGGCGCGGCGATCGTGCCGGGCGTGATCGGAACGCGCAGCAGCAGCAGCGCCGAGGACAGGAAAAGGGCAGACGGGCGTGGTGAATACTCGAGCGGTCTCGGTGGTGGTGGCCGGAGGTGGCACCGCAGGACACATCGAACCCGCCCTGGCGGTCGCCGATGCGGTGCGTGCCCAGCAGCCCGACGCCGTCGTCACCGCCCTCGGTACGCCCAAGGGGCTCGAGGGCCGCCTCGTCCCCGAGCGCGGCTACCCGCTCGAGATGATCCCGCCGGTCCCGTTGCCCCGCAAGCCCGGCGCGGATCTCGCCAAGCTGCCCTTCCGGCTCGCCGGCGCGGTCCGGCGCACGCGGAAGGTGCTGCGCGCGACCGGCGCCGAGGTCGTCGTCGGCTTCGGCGGCTATGTCGCGCTGCCCGCCTACTTCGCCGCGCGAAGCCTGCGGCTGCCGATCGTCATCCACGAGGCCAACGCGAGTGCCGGGGTCGCGAACAAGGTGGGCGCGAAGCTCGCCACGCGGGTCTTCGCCGCGGTTCCCGGTTCGGGCGTCGCGGCCGAGGTCGTGGGCATGCCTGTCCGTGCCTCCATCACCGGCCTCGATCGCGCGGCCCTGCGGGCCGAGGCACGTGCCCACTTCGGGCTGCCGGCCGACGGCCCCGTCGTCCTCGTCTTCGGCGGCAGCCAGGGCGCCGTCCGGCTCAACGACGGTGTCGCGGGCGCGGCCCGCGACCTCGCGGGCGCCGGCGTCGGCGTGCTGCACGCCTACGGCCCCAAGAACTCCCTGGACCTCGGGCCGGACGGAGTGCCCGGCTACGTCGCCGTGCCCTACCTGTCCCGCATGGACCTCGCGTACGCCGCCGCGGACCTCGCCGTGTGCCGGTCCGGGGCGATGACGGTGGCCGAGGTCGCCGCCGTCGGGCTGCCCGCGGTGTACGTACCGCTCGCGCACGGCAACGGCGAGCAGGCGCTCAACGCGAAGCCGGTCGTCGAGGCCGGCGGGGGACTGCTCGTCGACGATGCCGCGTTCACCCCGGAGCTGGTGCGCGAGACGGTGATCCCGCTCGCGGTCGACGGTGAGCGGCTCGCCGCCATGGGCGCGGCCGCGGCAGGCCTCGGACACCGGGACGCCGCGGGCACCGTCGCCGCCGCGGCGATCGCACTGGCACAGGAGAGGCGGAAGTCGTGAGCGAGACCACGGGGGCACTGCCCGAGCGTCTGGAGCGCGTCCACATGGTGGGCATCGGCGGCGCCGGGATGTCCGGCATCGCGCGGATCCTGCTCTCCCGCGGCGGCCAGGTGTCGGGGTCCGACGCCAAGGAGTCGCGCGGGGTGATCGCGCTGCGCGCCCGCGGCGCGCAGGTCCAGGTGGGCCACAGTCCCGAGGCGCTCGACCTGCTGCCCGGCGGCCCGACGGTGGTGGTGACCACCCACGCCGCGATCCCCAAGGACAACCCGGAGCTCGTCGAGGCGGCGCGTCGCGGCATCCCCGTGATCCTGCGGCCCGAGGTCCTCGCCGACCTCATGGACGGCTACCGCACGCTGCTGGTGAGCGGCACGCACGGCAAGACCTCCACGACCTCGATGGCGGTCGTGGGGTTGCAGCACTGCGGCGCCAATCCGTCGTTCGCCGTCGGCGGTGAACTCAACGAGTCCGGGACGAACGCCTTCCACGGCACCGGCGACGCGTTCGTCGCCGAGGCGGACGAGTCCGACGGCTCGCTGCTGCAGTACACGCCCGATGTCGTGGTGATCACCAATGTCGAGGCGGACCACCTGGACTTCTTCGGATCCGAGGAGAAGTACGTCGCGGTCTTCGACGCCTTCACCGAGCGGATCCGTCCCGGCGGCACGCTGGTCGTGTGCCTGGACGATCCGGGCTCGGCGGCGCTCGCGCAGCGCACGCACGCGGCCCTGCGGGCCCGCGGCGTGCGCGTGCTCGGATACGGCGAGGGCACCCACCGCGATCTGGCGCCGGACGTGACGCTCATCGCGGAGCTGCTGGACTACAAGCCGCGCGCCGAGGGCGGCATGCTCAAGGTGCGCTTCTCCGACGAGAACCGCCGGATCGTGGAGCGGGCGCTCCTGCTCTCGGTCCCCGGGCGGCATATGGCGCTCAACGCGATCGCCGCCACGATCGCGGTGGTGAGCATGGGATACCCGGCCGCCACGGTGATCGAGGGCATCGAGGCCTTCGGGGGCGTGCACCGGCGTTTCCAGTTGCGCGGCACGAGCGGCGGCGTCCGTGTGTTCGACGACTACGCGCACCACCCGACTGAGGTGCGGGCCGTTCTCACGGCGGCCGCGGAGATGGTGACCAAGCAGGCCGAGCCCGGCCGCGTCATCGTCGCCTTCCAGCCGCACCTGTACTCGCGCACCGAGCAGTTCGCCGCCGAGTTCGCGGAGGCCCTGAGTCTTGCGGACGAGGTCGTGGTGCTCGATGTCTACGGCGCCCGCGAGGACCCTCTGCCCGGTGTCACGGGCGCGCGGATCGCCGAGAAGGTCACGGCCGCCGTGCGGTACGTGCCGCGACAGGCCGATGTCGCGGACACGGTCGTCGGTCTCGCGCGGCCGGGCGACGTGGTGATCACCATGGGCGCCGGCGACGTGACGATGCAGGCACCGTCGATCCTGACCGCGCTGGCGCAGCGCGGCGCCGAGGCGGGCGCGTGAGTGATGTCGCGACGCGCAGGCGCGTGCCGGGTCTGCGGCGGCTGCTGCTGATCCTGCTCGCGCTGGTGGTCGCGGGCGGCCTCGTGGCCGCCGCGTACTTCTCGCCGATCCTGTCGGCCCGCGACGTGTCGGTCACCGGCGCGACGAACGCGCCGGCCGAGGAGGTCGCGAAGGTGGTGGAGCCGCTCAAGGGGCGCCCGCTGCTGCAGATCACCTCCGCCCAGCGCGACGAGTACGCCGCGAAGGTGATCGGCGTCAGCCCGTGGATCGACCGCGCGACGGTGACGGTGTCGTACCCGTCGACGCTGGTCGTCGAGGTCACCGAGCGCGAGGTCGTGGCCTACGCCCAGCGGCCCGCCGGCACGGTGCTCGTCGACGCCAAGGGCGTGCCCTTCATCAAGGTGGGGGAGCCGCCCATCCTCACGCCCAAGCTCACCGTCGACGATCCGCGCCCCGACGATCCGTCCACCAAGGCGGCGATCGCCGTGCTCAAGGCGCTGCCGCCGGACCTGCACGGGCAGGTCGTCGAGATCGGCGCGAACTCGCCTGCGAACGTCCGGTTCGTCCTGCGCGACAAGCGGATCGTGTACTGGGGCGACGACGAGCGCGCCGACGCCAAGACGGCGGCGCTGCGCATGGTGCTCACCCGCCCCGGGCGCGAGTTCACCGTGATCGATCCGGACATGCCGACCACCCGCTGAGTGTGCTCTTCCGCTCACCGAGAACGTTTTTCCCCGACACGCCCGCGCGGTTACGAGTCAAGTGCCGTACCGCCCTCTACCTTGGTTTCAGACCAACTACTTGACATAACTTTAAGCCTTCTGTTGAGGTTTAGGGTTCGTCTCGAAGCACAGACTTCACACCCAGGGGAAGGCGAAACATGACCGCCGCGCACAACTACCTCGCCGTCATCAAGGTCGTCGGCATCGGCGGCGGCGGCGTCAACGCCGTCAACCGCATGATCGAGCAGGGGCTCAAGGGCGTCGAGTTCATCGCGATCAACACCGATGCTCAGGCGCTCATCATGAGCGACGCCGACGTCAAGCTCGACGTGGGCCGCGACTCCACCCGGGGCCTCGGCGCCGGCGCCGATCCCGAGGTGGGGCGTAAGGCCGCCGAGGACGCCAAGGACGAGATCGAGGAGCTCCTCAAGGGCGCCGACATGGTCTTCGTCACCGCGGGCGAGGGTGGCGGCACCGGTACCGGCGGCGCGCCCGTCGTCGCGAGCATCGCCCGCAAGCTCGGCGCGCTCACCGTCGGCGTCGTGACCCGGCCCTTCACCTTCGAGGGCGCCCGCCGCGGCAAGCAGGCCGAGACCGGCATCACCTCGCTGCGCGAGTCCTGCGACACGCTCATCGTGATCCCGAACGACCGGCTGCTGCAGCTGGGCGATGTCAACGTCTCCGCGCTCGACGCGTTCAAGAGCGCCGACGAGGTGCTCCTCAACGGCGTCCAGGGCATCACCGATCTGATCACCACACCGGGCCTGATCAACGTCGACTTCGCGGACGTCAAGAGCGTCATGTCCGGCGCGGGCAGCGCCCTCATGGGCATCGGCTCGGCGCGCGGTGAGGGGCGCGCCCTGAAGGCGGCGGAGGCCGCCGTGAACTCGCCGCTGCTGGAGACCTCGATGGAGGGTGCGCACGGTGTGCTCATGTCCATCGCGGGCGGCAGCGATCTCGGTCTGTTCGAGATCAACGAGGCCGCCTCGCTGGTACAGGGCGCCTCGCACGAGGACGCGAACATCATCTTCGGCACCGTGATCGACGACAACCTGGGCGACGAGGTGCGGATCACCGTGATCGCAGCGGGATTCGATGGTGCCGCGCCGGCGCGCCGCCCCGTGACCCGCATCGGTGGGCAGCACACGGCCCCCGAGCAGCCGGCTGTCGCCGAGCCGGAGGACGCGCGCCGGGGCAACCCGTTCGGAGCCCGTCCGGCCCGCGCCAACGACCCGTTCTCGGCGGCCCCCGGGGGCCGCGAGTCCCGCTCGGACGACGACTTCGATCTCGACGTCCCGTCGTTCCTGCAGAACCGGCGCTGACCGGCCGCGTGACCACTGCCACTGACGGCGCTCCCGGTTCGTCCGGGGGCGCCGTCAGTAGTCTTGGGACATGACTGATCCCGCGAACACTCCTGTCGCCACGAATCGGGTCCGCCGGGTGACCACCACCCGTGCGGGGGGCTCCTCGAAGGCCCCGTACGACTCCTTCAACCTCGGGGACCACGTCGGCGACGATCCTGCGGCCGTCGCGCTGAACCGACTCCGCCTCGAGCGCGAGATCGGTGTCGCCCCGGGGCACGTGGTGTGGATGGAGCAGATCCACAGCCGCACCGTCACCGTCGTCGACGGTCCGCGGGCCGAGCCGGTCGAGGCGACCGATGCGATCGTGACGACGGTGCCGGGGCTGGCCCTGGCGGTGCTCACCGCGGACTGTGTGCCGGTCCTGCTGTCCGACGACGAGGCGGGCGTGTTGGCGGCCGTGCACGCGGGGCGAGTGGGCGCGCGGATCGGCATCGTGCCGAAGGTCGTCGAGACGATGATGGAGCTGGGCGCGCGGCCGGAGCGGATCGGTGCCTTCCTCGGGCCGGCCGCGAGCGGCGCGAGCTACGAGGTGCCCGCCGCGATGGCCGCCGACGTCGAGGCGCACCTGCCCGGCAGCCGGTGCCGCACGGACAAGGGGACCGCCGGGCTGGACCTGCGCGCAGGAATCCGGCGTCAGCTGCAGGGGCTCGGGGTGACCGCCGTCGCGCAGGATCCGCGCGACACGATCTCGGACCCCACGTTGTTCTCGCACCGGCGCGGCGCCCCCACGGGGCGTCTGGCCTCGGTGATCTGGATCGACGAGAACGCCCGGTCCTGAGCGGACGAAGCGGCGGACGAATCACATCGATGGAATTCGGATCGGCGTGTGTGCGTGTCGGAACCGCGATTCGCGCGTGCAGCCCACTAATCTCACTTCCATAACGACAGTCACAACCGTCACACCAGCCCATGCAGGCGCCGAGGAAGGGCAAAGATGAGCACTCTGCACAAGGTCAAGGCGTACTTCGGCATGGTTCCGCTGGATGCGTACGACGACGGATACGTCGACGAGGGCACGCCGCAGCCGCGCGGCCGTCGCGGCCTCGACGACGAGTTCGGCGACTACCGCTCGGACTACCGCGGCGAGCGCGGCTACGCGTACGACGGCCGTCGCGCAGACGACTACGACGGCTACCAGCCGACGTACGACGAGGGCTACGCCGGCCGCGGCGCCGCGTACGACGACTACGACCGCGGTTACCGTGAGCCCGCTCGTGCCGAGGCCCGACTCCCGCGCCTGGAGCCCCTGCGGGACGGCGCGCGCTCCATCTCGACGTCCACCCGGGGCGCACTGGCGATGGACACCCGTGCCGACGTGCTGAGCCAGGAGAACCCGATGTCCCGCATCACCACCCTGCGTCCCACCTCGTACGAGGAGGCGCGCACGATCGGTGAGCGGTTCCGTGACGGCATCCCGGTGATCATGGACCTCACGGCCATGGACAACGCCGATGCCAAGCGTCTGGTCGACTTCGCCGCCGGCCTGACCTTCGCGCTGCACGGCTCCTTCGATCGCATCACCACCAAGGTGTTCATGCTGGCCACCGCCGATGTGGACGTGACGGCCGAGGACCGGGCGCGGATCGCGGAGACCGGCTTCTACAACCGCTGACGGATTCGGGCAGACTGTACCGGTGCAAGCATTCTGGCTCGTCGTCCTCATCCTCCTCTCGGTCTTCTGGGCCCTCCTGATCGTTCGCCTGGTGATCGAGGTGGTGAAGTCCTTCGCCCGGGAGTGGTTCCCGAAGGGGATCGTGGCGATCGTGCTCGAAGGAGTGTTCACCGTCACGGATCCGCCCCTGAAGGCGCTCCGGAAGATCATTCCGACGGTGCCGCTCGGTCCGGTCCGGCTCGATCTGGCCTTCATCGTGCTGTTTCTCCTGGTGGCGATCGCGCAGAGCGTGGTCAGCAGTCTGGCCGCGTAGGCGTCATCAGTGTGATCAGTGCATGATGAATCGGACATTTCATCGCGTGATTGTTGGGTGATGAGGAACAAACGGGTCTGGTGTGACAGGATGTGCACTAGTTACAGTGTTGGTCCGAGTGACTTGAGATCTGTCGAGCAGCCGAATTGAGGGGAAACGACCTATGAAGCTGACACCCGCCGATGTGCGGAACGTGGCGTTCAGCAAGCCGCCGATCGGAAAGCGCGGCTACAACGAGGACGAGGTGGATCAGTTCCTCGATCTGGTCGAGACCGAGCTCGCTCGGCTGATCGACGAGAACAACGATCTGCAGCAGCGCAACTCCGAGCTGGAGCGCGAGCTCGGCGAGGCCCGCGCCGGTGGCGGCGAGCAGCCGTCGGCCGGTAACACGGTCGCCTTCGCCGCGCCCGCTGCGAACACCCCGGCCGTGCAGGAGCCCGTGGCTCCCGTCGCCGCCGCAGCTGCTGCGCCGGCCACCACCGAGGAGGCGCACGTGCGCGCCGCCAAGGTGCTCGGCCTCGCGCAGGAGACCGCCGACCGCCTCACGAACAACTCGCGTTCCGAGGCCGAGAAGCTCGTCTCGGATGCGCGTGCCCAGTCGGAGTCCATGGTCGCCGACGCCCGCCAGAAGGCCGACGCCATGGTGGCCGACGCGCGCCAGCGCTCGGACGCCCTGCTCGCCGACGCGCAGACGCGGTCGGAGAACCAGCTGCGCCAGGCGCAGGAGCGTTCCGACTCGCTGCAGGCCGAGGCCGAGCAGAAGCACACCGAGATCATGACCACCATCAACCAGCAGCGCACCGTGCTGGAAGGTCGGATCGAGCAGCTCAAGACCTACGAGCGCGAGTACCGCACTCGCCTCAAGACCTACCTCGAGGGTCAGCTCGAGGAGCTGCAGTCGCTGCGTAGCGCCGCCCCGGTCGATCACGGCCAGGGTCGCGGTGGCGACTTCAATGATCCCGGCAACGCGGCCGGCGGCAACCAGCAGTACAAGTAGGGCTGGAACCGGCCGGTACTAAGGCGGAGTTCTCATGCTGCTAGCAGCCCTGGGGGCGACGGTCATCGGGTTCATCCTGCTGATCGTCGCCCTGATCACGGCCAACCTCTGGCTCGCCATCGCGTGCGTGGTGGTCTCGGTGATCGGCGTCGTCCTCCTGCTCGGCGACGTCCTCACCTACCGCCGCGGCGAACGGGACAAGTCCGAGGGCAAGTCGCGCGGTACGTCCCGCAAGGAGGGCACCGACGGTGCCTGGAGCCCGGGGGACCGCGTTGCGGACGACGCAGAGGGCTCGGCGCCGGAGAAGGCCTCCGCGGCCGCCGCCAGTGCCTCGGACGAGTCCGATTCCGAGGCGGCAGAGCCGGCGGACGATGCGACGCGCGAGGCCGGCACCGTCGGGCACGAGGAGTTCGGGCGGCACGACGGCCCGGACGACGATGCGCGTCCGACCGCCCAGTTCGCGGTGGGGCCGCTGAGCGGGCCCACCGGGTGGGAGCACGAGTCGCCGGCCGACACCGACGACGAGAGCACCCGCGGGCTGTTCGCACCGGGGAAGTACGACCCGGACATGACCGATCAGATCCCGCAGATCCGGATCGATCAGGCCTGGGGCACCGAGTGGACGCCGCCCCAGGAGCCCGAGTCGGACGATCCCGACAAGAAATGACCTTGCACTGACGGCTATCCTGGTGGGGTAGCACTGCGTCGATCCGGCCATCACCGGGGAGCATCCGGAAGAACGGGCGGATTCCGTCCCAGTAGAACCGGACGGGTGGGCCCGTCACAGCCCTCGTAAGAAAGTGGCGTCGCTTCGGGATTCCGGGAGGCGCAAGCGGGGTGGTACCGCGGAGCTCGGCCACAGGCCGGGCGTCGTCCCCGTGCTGGTAGTAGACGGCACGAGGAGTCACGATGAGTGAGAAGCGCCCCTATCCGCTGGTCGACATGACCCGCGACGACGACGCCCCCGCGAAGACGGGCACCCCGTCGTTCCCCGACCTCGAGGAGCGCGTCCTCGCGTACTGGTCCGAGAACGACACCTTCCGGAAGTCGATCAGCAACAGGGCCGACGCGGACGAGTTCGTCTTCTACGACGGTCCGCCCTTCGCGAACGGTCTGCCGCACTACGGCCACCTGCTGACCGGCTACGTCAAGGACCTCGTCCCGCGCTACCAGACGATGCGCGGGAAGAAGGTCGACCGCCGGTTCGGCTGGGACACCCACGGGCTGCCCGCCGAGCTCGAGGCCGAGCGCCAGCTCGGGATCAAGGACAAGTCCGAGATCGAGACCATGGGCGTGGCGAAGTTCAACGACTACTGTCGCACCTCGGTGCTGCAGTACACGGAGGAGTGGCGGCAGTACGTCACCCGCCAGGCCCGCTGGGTGGACTTCGACAACGACTACAAGACGCTCGACCTGGACTTCATGGAGTCCGTGATGTGGGCGTTCAAGACCCTCCACGAGAAGGGCCTGATCTACCAGGGCTACCGCGTGCTGCCGTACTCCTGGTACGAGCAGACGCCGCTGTCCAACCAGGAGAGCAAGCTCGACGACGCCTACAAGATGCGGCAGGACCCGGCGGTCACCGTCGGAATGCCGTTGCGCACCAAGGGCACCCCGCTGGAGGCGCTCGACGGTGTCGAGGCCCTGATCTGGACCACGACACCCTGGACGCTGCCCTCGAACCTCGCGATCGCGGTGCACCCGGATCTCGACTACGTGCACGTGGTCGGCCTGGACGGGAAGGACTACCTGCTCGCCGAGGCGCGGCTGGGCCAGTACACCCGCGAGTTGGGCGAGTCGCCGGAGGTCAAGGGGACGTACAAGGGGCGCGACCTGGAGTTCGCCGCGTACGAGCCGCCCTTCGACTTCTTCGCCGGACATCCCAAGGCGCACGTGACGCTGCTCGCGGACTACGTGACCACCGACTCCGGTACCGGTGTGGTGCACCTCGCGCCCGCCTTCGGTGAGGAGGACATGGACCTGGCCACCGGCAAGTACGGCATCGAGGTCGTGCAGCCGCTGGATCCGGGCGGGAAGTTCACCTCTGCGGTGCCGCCGTACGAGGGCCTGCAGGTGTTCGACGCGAACCCCGTCATCGCCAAGGATCTCAAGGCCAAGGGCCGGCTGCTGCGGCACGAGACGATCGAGCACAGCTACCCGCATTCCTGGCGCTCGGGCCAGCCGCTGATCTACATGGCCGTGCCCTCGTGGTTCGTCGAGGTCACCAAGATCATCCCGCGCATGCTGGAGCTGAACCAGGACATCACCTGGAACCCCGCGCACATCCGCGACGGCCAGTTCGGCAAGTGGGTCGAGGGCGCGCGCGACTGGAACATCAGCCGCAACCGCTACTGGGGCGCCCCGATCCCGGTGTGGGTCTCGGACGATCCCGCGTACCCGCGCACGGACGTCTACGGCTCGCTGGACGAGCTGGAGCGCGACTTCGGCGTGCGCCCGGACAACCTGCACCGCCCGTACATCGACGAGCTGACCCGGCCGAACCCGGACGACCCGACCGGCACGTCCACGATGCGCCGCGTTCCCGAGGTCCTGGACTGCTGGTTCGAGTCCGGCTCGATGCCCTTCGCGCAGGTCCACTACCCGTTCGAGAACCGCGATTGGTTCGACACGCACTTCCCGGGCGACTTCATCGTCGAGTACAACGGGCAGACCAAGGGCTGGTTCTACAACCTGCACGTGCTGGCGACGGCGCTGTTCGACAGCAACGCCTTCCGCACGGTCGCGGCGCACGGCATCGTGCTCGGCCACGACGGCCTCAAGATGTCCAAGTCCAAGCGGAACTACCCGGACGTCAACGAGGTCTTCAACCGCGACGGCTCCGACGCGATGCGCTGGTTCCTCATGGCCTCGCCCATCCTGCGCGGCGGCAACCTGGTGGTCACCGAGCAGGGCATCCGGGACGGCGTGCGGCAGACGCTGCTGCCGCTGTGGAACGCCTACTCCTTCCTGCAGCTGTACGCGGAGAAGCCGGCGACGTGGCGCACCGACTCCGAGGACGTGCTGGACCGGTACATCCTCGCCAAGCTCGCGCAGACCCGCGACGCGATGACCGAGGCGCTGGACACCTGCAACATCGCCGACGCCTGCGAGGAGCTGCGGCTCTTCGTCGACGCGCTGACCAACTGGTACGTGCGGCGCTCGCGGGCGCGGTTCTGGGACGGCTCCGATTCGGGCGCCTTCGACACGCTGTACACCGTGCTGGAGACCGTGTGCCGGCTCGCGGCGCCGCTGCTCCCGATGGCCACCGAGGCCATGTGGCGCGGCCTGACGGGCGGGGAGTCGGTGCATCTGACCGACTGGCCTGAGGCCGCTGACCTGCCGGCCGATCCCGAGCTGGTCGCCGCGATGGACGAGGTCCGGGACGTGTGCTCGGTGGCGTCGTCGGTGCGCAAGGCGAACAAGCTGCGCGTGCGGCTCCCGCTGCACACGCTCACCGTCGCCGGGCCGGGCGCGGAGAAGCTCGCGCCCTTCGCGTCGATCATCGCCGACGAGGTCAACGTCCGGGAGGTCACGGTCTCGCCCGACGCCGATCAGTACGGTCGCGTCGAGATCGCGGTCAACGCCCGCGCCGCGGGCCCGCGCCTGGGCAAGGACGTGCAGACGGTGATCAAGGCCGTGAAGTCGGGGGACTACACCGTTTCCGACGGGGTGGTGACCGCCGCGGGGATCGCGCTGGAGGACGGCGAGTACACGCGCAAGCTGGTCGCCGCCGCGCCGGACTCCACCGCGGAGCTGCCCGACGGTGCCGGGCTCGTCGTGCTCGACCTGTCGGTCGACGCCGAGCTCGAGGCCGAGGGCTGGGCCAAGGACCGCATCCGCGAGCTGCAGGAGGCCCGACGGTCCGCCGGGCTCGACGTGAGCGACCGGATCGCCCTGGTGCTCGACGTGCCCGAGGAACACCGTGCCGCGGCGCAGACGCACAAGGACCTGATCGCGGGCGAGGTGCTGGCCACGTCGCTCGAGTTCGCCGTGCTTGCCGAGGACGCCGACGCGGTGGACCTGGGAGACGGTGTCCGAGGCCGGCTCACCCGCGCCTGAGCGACGTCGCGCCGTGGCCGAGGCCGACCGGGGGGTGCCGGGCGATGCGGAGCGCAGCGCCCGCTGGGTGCTGCACTTCGACATGGACGCGTTCTTCGCGTCCTGCGAGCAGCTGACCCGGCCCACCCTGCGCGGGCGTCCCGTGCTGGTGGGCGGGCTCGGCGGCCGCGGCGTGGTCGCCGGCTGCTCGTACGAGGCGCGCGTCTTCGGCGCGCGATCGGCGATGCCGATGCATCAGGCGCGCCGCCTCGTCGGCGCGTCCGCCGTCGTGCTGCCGCCGCGCGGGGCGCTGTACGGGACGATCAGCCGACGGGTCTTCGGGGCGGTGCGCGAGCTCATCCCCGTCGTCGAGACGCTGTCCTTCGACGAGGCCTTCGGTGAGCCGGCCGAGCTCGCCGGTGCGTCGACGGACGAGGTCGTGGCCTTCGCCGAGCAGTTGCGCGCCCGGATCCGGGAGGCGACGGGGCTCGTCGCGTCCGTCGGTGCCGGGGCGGGGAAGCAGGCCGCGAAGATCGCCTCCGGGCTCGCGAAGCCCGACGGGGTGTCCGTCATCCCGCCCGCCGCGCAGGAGTCGATGCTGTACCCGCTGCCCGTCCGCAAGCTGTGGGGGATCGGGCCGGTCGCGGGGGAGCGGTTGTCCCGCTTGGGGATCGACACGATCGGGCAGTTCGCCGCGATGAGCGAGGTCGAGGTGGTCTCGGTCCTCGGCGTGACGCTGGGGCCAGCGCTGCACCGGCTCGCGCGCGGCGAGGACGACCGGCCCGTGGCGGTGAACGGCGAGGCGAAATCCATCAGCGCCGAGCACACCCTCGAGACCGACGTGACCACCATGAACGCCCTGCGCCGCGAGATCGACCGCAGCGCAGAGCATGCGCTACGCCGGCTCCGGCGCGACGGGCGCGGGGCGCGCACCGTCGTGCTCAAGCTGAAGCGGTCGGACATGTCCCTCCTCACCAGGAGCGCCACGCTGCCGTCCGCCACCACCGACGGTGCGGTGCTCACCGCGACCGCCCAGCGCCTCGCCCTCGACCCCATGGAGATCGGCGGCCTGCGCCTGGTGGGCGTCGGATTCTCGGGGCTGAGCAGCGTCGAGCAGTTCACGTTGTTCGGCGACGAGACCGACGAGGCCGCAGACCTTTCCGACACCGATGGCGCCACCACTCCGTCCGAGCCCGATGTCGAGGAGGCCGGTGCCGTCATCGGCTGGCGCCCGGGCATGGACGTCCGGCACCCCGAGTTCGGGCACGGCTGGGTGCAGGGCGCCGGGCACGGTGTGCTCAGCGTGCGGTTCGAGACCCGCACTTCCGGTCCGGGGCGTATGCGCAGTTTCAAGGTCGACGATGCCGCCCTCCGCGAGGCCGACCCCCTCGACTCCCTCGACTGGCCCGCCGAACACCTGCGCACCGACGAGGACGACGAGGACTGACGCTGCCTCGTCGCCTCATGGGGCGTGGGCGCGCGCAGTTCCGAGCCCCGGCTCCGCCGTTACGCCACAGCCCTCAGGTCCGGGGGCATCTGGCAGTTCCACGGCTCGTCAGCGTCGTGGTCGGAGAGAAGTGATTCGAGGATCGGTGGGCCGTGCGGACCGTCGAGGATGGCGGCGATGTCGCGATCGATGGTGCCGACGGACTTCTCGTACTGCACGCGGAGTTCCTCGCTGCGCCAGAGGTTGATGAGCCCGTCCCGGCGGCGCAGCCAGCGCTGCAGGGCCTGGCGGTACAGCTCGTCCGCGTGGTGCTTGTGGTTCACCCGGTACTCGTGGGACGGGTCCGCCGTGCGCCGCCAGCCCGTGCGGCCGGCGTACTCGCCGTCGCGGATCGTGATCGTCTCCCAGCCGCGCGGGAAGTCGCTGGTGTCGGGGACGACCTTGCCGTGGTGCTTGTCGCACGCGAGAGTGAGGCAGGTGATGTCGGTGGGGCCGCCGTCGGCCCACTCGGTGATGTGGTGCACCTGGCAGCGGGTGGCGGGCGCATCGCAACCCGGTGCGGTGCAACCCTTCTCCGATCCGTAGAGCGCGATCCGCTGATCGGCCGAGGCGAGACGCTTCTCCCGGCCGAGGAACAGTGGGCGCGACTGCAGGTCCAGGACGAGCACGTACCGCGGGTTCGCACCCATCATGCGCAGCGCGTCCTCGACGGGCATGCGTCCGCCGGTGGCGGTGGTCGCGACTCCCGTTTCGGATTCGACCTGGTCGATGGTGAGCGTGATGATCGGGACGCACGCGACGCCGCGGTGCTGCCCCAGCGCACCGGAGTTGATCGCGATCGCCAGGGCGGTGACGAGTGCGTCGTGGTTGCGCTGGGCGGTGGTTCGAGTGTCGCGCTTCGCCGCGTCCCGTACGGCGTCCTGATCGGCGGGATCGACTGGTGCGTCGGCATCGTCGGGATTGTTCACCCCGGGCTGCGCGAGCTTGGCGAGCACGGTCTCCAGGAGAGCACGGCCCTCGGGGGAGAGGTCGCCCTCGAGGCCGGACATGAGGTCGTCGTCCTGCTTGCGCAGGGTGAGGCCTCGGGCCCGGGAGATGACCTCGCTCTTCGGCTCGGCACCGTCGGGGTAGAGGTAGGCGAGCGCACGCTTGCCGATCACGTGGAGATCCTCGGGCGGAACGTCCGCAGCGGCGGTGACCAACACGTCCTCGAGGATCGCGGCCTCGTCGGGCTTGATGGTCCTACGGCAGCTCTGGAAGATCCGTTCGATGACGGAGGCGTGCCGGTCCGAGATCGTGCCCTCACGTTGCGCGTCGGCGACGAGCGCGAAGCGCGGCTCGGGTGGCTCGCCGTGCACGTGCCGGGGAGCGCGATCGCGTGCGCCGTGGATCCGGTCCCGGGCCTCCGACCCGGCGAGCCGCAGTCGCTGGACGAGTAGTTCGCGCATGCCGGTGTAGCCGAGCTGCGCGGGCAACCCCTGCTCGACCGCGACCTGCGTGAGGCGGTGCTGGATGTAGGGCACCTTCCGGGCCGCGGTCTCGAGCCGGCCGAGTGAGTCCAGCACCGTCGAGGAATCGAGCAGAACCGGATCTGCGGAGGCGAGGATCTCCGCGGCGTGTTCGAAGGATTCGAGGGCGGCCGCGTATTCCGCTGCTGTGCAGGTAATGATATCCATCGCGCCTCCCTCCCCGTGAGCTCCATTGTACGCGGGTATTCGAGGGAGTGCCGTCGAAATCGATATCGCATTCGAGATAAAGAGAAGCGGTGGTTCCAGTCTCAGGTCACGCGAGCAGGCCGCGCAGGCGTTCGAGGTCGGCGAGCACCATGGCGCAGTCCCGGTCGAAGTCGGCGTCGCTCGCGCCGAGCCGCCGGACGGTGAACAGGACCTCGGCCCCGTCGGGATGGGTGAGCACGCGCAGGGGGTTGTTCACGACGGTGCCGTCGGGGAGTGTCACGTCGTGGTCCAGCACGCCGAACGGATTGTCCGGCGCGAACCGCACCCGGACCTCGCCCATGGGGGAGTCGGTGAGGAGATCGTCGCCGTCACGGCGCACGCCGGTCGCGAGTCCCGCGGCCCAGGAGACGAGGTTCTCCGGCTCGCGCGCGAAGGCGTAGACGTCCGCAGCGGGCCGTTCGATCACGACGCTGATGTGGCGGGACTCCTCGATCATCGCCCCACCGTAGTCCTGCCCGCCAGGTGATGCAGGTGGCGATATCGTGCAGGCATGGGGATTCGATGACAGCGGCACCGATACTCGACGGCATCGTGGTCGCGGACTTCAGCCGCGTGCTCGCGGGGCCGCTCGCCACGGTGATGCTGGCGGATCTGGGCGCGGATGTGATCAAGGTCGAACGACCGGGCGCGGGGGACGACACCCGCCGGTGGGGCCCGCCGTGGACGGCGTCCACGAGCGCGTACTTCGAGTCGGCGAACCGCTCGAAGCGCAGCGTCGAGCTCGATCTGGACGATCCGGACGATCGGGCCGCTGCGCGGGAACTGGTCCGCCGCGCAGATGTCCTCGTCGAGAACTTCCGCACCGGGGCCCTCGGCGACAAGGGATTCGGCTACGACGAGCTCGCGGCGCTCAACCCGCGCCTCGTCTACTGCTCGGTGACCGGATTCGGGTCCGACGGTGGCGCGGCGCTGCCCGGCTACGACTTCCTGGTGCAGGCCGTGGGCGGCCTGATGAGCATCACGGGCGATTCCGACGGTGACCCGATGAAGGTCGGCGTCGCGCTGGTCGACGTGCTCACCGCGAAGGACGCCGTGGCGGGGATCCTCGCCGCCCTCTACGAGCGCGAGCGGTCGGGACTCGGGCAACACGTCGAGGTCAGTCTCCTGTCGTCCCTGCTCGGTTCGCTCGCGAATCAGGGCGCGAACTTCCTCGCGTCGGGACAGTCGCCGATGCGGATGGGCAACACGCACCCGTCGATCACGCCCTACGAGACACTGCGCTGCCGCGACGGACTGCTCGCCGTGGCGTGCGGCAACGACGGCCAGTTCGCCCGGCTCGCGGCCGCCGTCGGGGCCGCCGGACTGGAGCAGGACCCCCGGTTCGCGACCAACCCGGAGCGCGTGCGCCATCGCGCGGACCTGGTCCGCGCCCTGGAGGAGCGCCTCGCAGCCGAGGACGCCGAGGAGTGGGTCCGCCGGCTGACCGCCGCGGGGGTGCCTGCCGGCACCGTCGGCGACATCGCGTCCGGATTCGCGCTCGCCGAACGGCTCGGACTGGCCCCGCGGATCCCCGTGGGCGACGGTGCGATCGACCAGGTGCGCAACCCGATCGGCTTCTCGCGCACGCCCGTCACCGACTACCGCCGGCCCCCGACACTCGGCGAGCACAACGACGCCGTCCGCGCAGAACTGCACACCCCCGACGAGAGCAGGAACCACTGATGAGTACGCCCGCACCCCTCGACCTGGCCGGCATCGACGACCTCCTGTCCGACGACGAGAAGGCCGTCCGCGCGTCCGTCCGGCAGGCCTGCACGGAGCGTGTCCTGCCCCATGTCGCGGACTGGTTCGAGGCCGGCGCGATCGACGACCCGCGGGCCCTCATGCGCGATCTCGGCTCGCTGGGCGTACTGGGCATGCACCTCGAGGGCTACGGCTGCGCGGGCATGTCCGCCACCCACTACGGACTCGCCTGCCTCGAACTCGAAGCGGTGGATTCCGGGCTGCGCTCGATGGTGTCGGTGCAGGGATCGCTCGCCATGTTCGCCATCCACCGCTGGGCGAGCGAGGAGATCAAGCAGCAGTGGCTGCCGCGCATGGCTGCCGGCGAGGCGATCGGCTGCTTCGGCCTCACCGAACCCGACCACGGCTCGGACCCCGCGAACATGCGCACCCGCGCCCGGCGCGACGGCGACGACTGGGTGATCACGGGCCGGAAGATGTGGATCACCAACGGATCCATCGCCGACGTCGCCGTCGTCTGGGCGCAGACCGACGAGGGGATCCGCGGCTTCGTCGTCCCGACGGACACGCCCGGATTCTCCGCTCCGGAGATCAAACACAAGATGTCCCTGCGGGCGTCGGTCACCAGCGAGCTCGTCCTCGACGACGTCCGCGTGCCGGACGCCTTCGCCTTCCCGGAGGTCCGCGGCCTGCGCGGGCCGCTCAGCTGTCTCAACGAGGCGCGGTACGGCATCATCTGGGGCTCGCTCGGCGCGGCGCGTTCCTCCCTCGAGGCCGCGCTGACCTACTCGATCCAGCGGGAGCAGTTCGGCCGCCCGCTCGCGGGATTCCAACTGACGCAGCAGAAGCTGGCGGACATGAACCTCGAGTACACGAAGGGGCTGCTCCTGGCGCTGCACCTGGGGCGGCGCAAGGACGCGGGCACGCTGCACCCGTCGCAGGTCAGCCTCGGCAAGCTCAACAACGTCCGAGAGGCCCTGGAGATCTGCCGCACGGCGCGAACGATCCTGGGCGCCAACGGCATCTCGCTGGAGTTCCCGGTGATCCGGCACATGAACAACCTGGAGTCCGTGCTCACCTACGAGGGCACCGTCGAGATGCACACCCTCGTCATCGGCCAGACGATGACCGGGGTCCCCGCCTTCCGCTGATCGCGCGGGCCCGCAGGCCCGACGGTGCGCCGCCCGCAGGTTCCGACGGCCGGCTACCGGCCCAGGTACGCCTCGATCCACCGCGGCGCCACGCCGCCCGCGAGCAGGGCGAGCAGCACGATCCGGGCCTGGCCCGGACGCAGCCGCCGGGAGAGGATCGCGCCGGCGGCCACCAGGTCCGCCGCGCCGCCTCCGCCGCCGTACGCCGCGTCGACCGGGCCGGCGACGATCCGCGTCGACACCACCACGACCACGCCGGCGTCGATCGCGCGGCGCACGGCGTCGGCCAGGGCCACCGTCGTGTTGCCGCTGCCGGTGCCGACCAGGACGATCCCCCGGGCGTCGGCGGCGACAGCCGCGTCGACCAGGACACCGTCGGCGCCCGGATAGGAGGCGACGACGTCGACCCGGACGTCCGCGATCGGTGCGTTCCTGGCGAGCAGTCGGTGCGGCGCCGACCCGGCCAGCTCCGCGACGGGCAGGCCTCCGGAGAAGGGCTGGGGCGCCGTCGTCGAGACCTTCGCGAGCCCGCGCACCGTCTGCACCTCCCCGGCGAAGGACAGCAGCACCCCGAGCCCGCGGTAGGCGGGGTCGGCGGCCACGGCGATCGCGCCCGCGAGGTTCGCCGGGCCGTCGGCGTTCGGCGAGTCCGCAGGATGCTGGGCCCCCGTGAACACGACCGGACGCGGGTCGGCGTGCGCGAGGTCGACCAGCAGCGAGGTCTCCTCCATGGTGTCGGTGCCGTGGGTCACGACGACCCCGGCCACGTCGGGCGAGGACAGCGCCTCCCCGACGGCCGCACGGATGGCGTCGAGCTGCTCCAGCGTCAGCGCCGACGAGTCGGCCCGGACCACGTCGCGCACCGTCACCGTGACACCGGCGACCTCCCCGGCCGACCCGAGCAGGTCCGCACCGGAGTCGGCGGCGACCGCGGCGCCGGAATCGTCGTGGCGGCTGGCGATGGTGCCGCCCGTGGCGAGCACGATCACGTCAGGCATGCGTGCAGCATCGCACGCTCCGTGCAGGGCGCGCCGCCGGACCGCGCATCGTTTGGCATAGTGGAGGCGGCGAAGCAGCGGCCGAACGGAGGTGAACTTCTCGATGCGCGGACCGGTCCTCATGGCCCCCGTCGCGGTACTCGTGGGCCTGGCCTGCGGTGCGTGCGGAGGGCAGAACACCGAATCGCGGTCGAGCGCACCGTCGGTCGCGTCGGCCGAGGTGACCGAGGCACCGTCGACCACGCCGGACCGCGCACCGTCGACCCAGCAGCTGGACGAGATGCTCTCCCGCGCGATCGACCCGAAGGTGCCGCTGGAGCAGAAGATCCTGCTGGTCCAGGGCGCCACCGCCGCGGACGGCCCGCTGTTCGACGAGCTCGTCAAGCTGCGCACAGACAACCCCACCGTCAGCTGGCACATCGGCAAGCCGGTGCTGGAGCAGCCGGGCGTCGCGAAGGCCCAGTTCTCCGTGCTCATGGGCGGAACCAACCAGCTCGCCTACGCCACGCTCGTCTTCGACGACGGCCGGTGGAAGCTGCAGAAGTCCTACGCGTGCCAGATGATCACGCAGGTCGGGCGCGACTCGCCCTCCTGCCACTGACCTGCCCGACGCCGGCCCGCCCGACGTCGGGCACGGCGACTACTTCGGGTCGAAGCGGTACACGCTGCCCGTCTTCTGGACGAGCTTCTTCGCGGGATCGTCGCCCGCCAGCGTCCGGCCGCCCTCGAGCTGCACACCGCCCTGACCGAACGCCCGGGCCGGATCGAGCAGGATCGTGCCGTTGCCCTCGGACGTGTAGCTCTCGACGGTCAGTGTGGTGCCGCTGCCGGGCACCCGGAACACCGAGTCGTCGGGGGACTCGTCCACCTTCGCCTTGAGCTCGGGCCGTTCGACGGTGCCGCCCAGCGTCACGGTCATGGTCTGGGTCAGATTGCTGTCGGCGCGGATGGTCCGCGTCGCCGTCCACGTGGCGCCGATCCCCACCGGTTCCGTGGGCAGCGGGACGAGGCGCAGGAAGGTCTGCAGCAGCGCCTGTTCGAACGCGGACTGCGCGTCGGTGGACACCCCGGGCGGCGCCGCGATGACGAACGAACGCACCTCGCCGTTCGGCGCGAGCCGCACCCGCCCGACGGTGCCCGCCTCGACCTCGAGGGCCTTGGTCGTCGCGGGGTCCGTGGACGTCGGGGCTCCGAAGAAGGCGTAGACGTCGAGCGGGTCGGCGCAGGTGGGCTGGACGACCATCGGCAGCGTCACGTCGCGGTTGCCGCCCGAGGGCTGCTCGCCGGACACCTGGGAGACCTGCAGCGAGTTGGTGAACAGCGAGTACCGAGCGACGGCCGTCGGGCGCACCGTCAGCGCGCTCGGCGAGCCCGTGCCGGCCCCGTCGAGCACGACCTTCGCCTGCGGGACGTCGACGGTGACGGCGTTTCCGGGCAGCGCCGGCGGGGTGTTCGTGCACCCGGCCGTCGTGGCCGGCGCGGCGACGGATCCCCGGGCTGCATCGGCGGACGACGACGCCGCGCCGCCCCCGGAATCGCTCCCGCCGCACCCCGCCAACGCGGCGCTCAGCGCCACCGTCGAGGTCAACACCACCGGGACCAGCCGCAACCGTCTGCCATGCACACCGCCACCGTAGTGGATGATGGAGGGCATGGATTCTCCCGCAACCGCACGGCCGAGTTGGTATCGGAACCCGCGCATCCTGTTGGCGGTGGTCGCGGTCGCAGTGCTGCTCATCGATCTCGGTGCCAAGACCTGGGTCGTGCGGAACATGAGCTACGGCGAGAAGATCGAGGTCCTGGGGCCCTTCAGTCTGATCTTCGTCAAGAACCCGGGCGCCGCATTCTCGATGGCCACCGGCTACACGTGGATCCTCACGATCATCGCGGTGTGCGTCGTGGTGTGGATCGTGCGGATGGGCAGCAAGCTCACCTCGATCCCGTGGGCCATCGGCCTCGGCCTGGTCCTGGGCGGTGCCCTCGGCAACCTCAGCGACCGGATCTTCCGCGCGCCCGGAGTCTTCCGCGGCCACGTCATCGACTTCTTCTCCGTCGGCGACTGGTTCCCGGTGTTCAACACCGCCGATTCGGCGATCAGCTGCGCCGCGGTGCTGCTGATCGCGCTGACCCTGTTCGGCAAGGACCCGTACGAGGGCTTCGGCCAGAAGCAGCCCAAGGACGACGTCGCCGCCGAACCGGTCGCGCACGGCGAGGAGGCCCGCGATGCGTGAGTCCCGCACCATGCCCGTTCCCGACGGCCTCGACGGCCTCCGCGTGGACGCGGGCGTCGCCCGCCTGCTGGGCCTGTCGCGCACCGTCGTCACCGATCTGGTGGTCGAGGGCTCCGTCACGCTCGACGGTGCCGTCGTCGGCAAGTCCGACAAGCTCCGCGCCGGCGCGCTGCTCGACGTGACCCTGCCGGAGCCCGCGCGGCCGCTGGAGATCGTGGCCGAGCCGGTCCCCGGCATGAACGTCATCTACTCGGACGAGGACATCGTCGTCGTCGACAAGCCCGTGGGCGTCGCCGCGCACGCGTCCGTCGGGTGGACGGGCCCGACGGTGATCGGTGGCCTTGCCGCCGCCGGCTTCCGGATCTCCACCTCGGGCGCGCCCGAGCGGCAGGGGATCGTGCACCGCCTCGACGTGGGTACGTCCGGCGTGATGGTCGTGGCCGTGTCCGAGCGCGCGTACACGGTGCTCAAGCGGGCGTTCAAGCAGCGCACCGTCGACAAGCGGTACCACGCGCTGGTGCAGGGCCACCCCGACCCGATGTCCGGCACCATCGACGCGCCGATCGGCCGGCACCGCAGCTCGGATTGGAAGTTCGCGGTCACCAAGGACGGCAAGCCGTCGATCACGCACTACGACACGATCGAGGCCTTCCAGGCCGCGACGCTGCTCGACGTGCACCTCGAGACGGGGCGCACGCACCAGATCCGGGTGCACTTCGCGGCGCTGCACCACCCGTGCTGCGGCGACCAGACCTACGGCTCCGATCCCGTGCTCGCGAAGAAGCTGGGGCTCGACCGGCAGTGGCTGCACGCCCGCACCCTGGGCTTCACGCACCCCACCAAGGGGGAGTACGTGGAGTTCACCTCGCCCTACCCGGACGACCTGCAGCACGCTCTGGACGTCCTGCGCGACGCGTGAGGCGTGCTCTCGCGGGCTGGGCCGTGCTCCTCGCCGTGGCACTCGGCCTCGCCTTCTGGCTCGGATCGGCCACCCCGGTCCGCACGGTGCGCCCCGGCGGGGATCGGTTGGGACCGCAGTCCGGTCAGTCCGTCGCCGAGTACCTCGCTTCGGCGCGCGAATCGCTGGCCGCCGCCCCTGCGGGAGAGCGCCGGTGGGCACTGGTCTCGCCGGCCGCACCGTGGTCCGCCGACGACGCGTGGACCCGGCTCGGCTCGCTCGACCGGATCGGCCGGGTCCTCGTGCGCGTGTCGATCCCCGGCGTCGCGACCCCCACGGCGACGGTGCCGCCCGGCCAGAGCGCCGAGGGCGTCGCCGCGGTGCCGGAGCTCGCGGCCCTCGCCATGCCGGGGCTCGCGGCGCCGGGCCCGCGCGGACAGGCCGTCGCCCGGGTCACCGCGGCCCGGCTGCGCGCGGGCGCGCCCGCGATCGTCGGCATCGTGGTCCTCGGCTCGGGTGACGCGCTGCGCGCGGCCGCGGGACGCCCGGGGGTGCGGTCCGTGCAGGTCATGCCGGACGACGGTGCCCGGTTCGGCCTCTCGGCTCTGCTGCCGTCGTACACCGTCGCCGCTACTCCCGGCCCCGACGACCGCCCGGTGCCCCGGTCCTGAGTCACCCTTCCGCGGGGAGTTTTCGCAGACACCCGGGTTGCAACCCACTGTTCGGTGAAGACTCCCCGCGGGAAGGGATTGTGGTCGCCGCGGCGGATCTCCTGAACGAATCATTACTGTGATGACATGAATATCGGTGCACTGACGCGGGGAGGTCGCCGCCTTGCGGTGGTGGTGCTGATCGCAACCGCTACGACGTCCTGCATCGACCTCGGACCGAGTGTCGAACAGCTCGATGCGGGTGAGATGCGGAAGGTGGTCAAGGACTGGACGGGTGCGTCGCTGCCAGACGGGATGACGATCATCGAGGCGCAGCGCTACAGCGCGTTCATGGATCCGTCGATGTACGTGGTGTTCGACGCGCCCGACGCCGGCGTCGGCGACTTCGTCGCGCAACTCGGCGAGCGGCGGCTCCGAACCTTCGTAGCCGACTGCTCCAACCTGTCGGGGCCGGTCGCATTCACGGAGGTCGCCGACGCGATGCAGGTTGAAGGGGCTGCGCCGCCGTCGGGTTCGAGGATCAACGGGTCAGACGGTAGTGGCACCTACATGGCCGTTCAGGCCGTGGAATCCGGCAAGCTCGATCGCTGCCGGAACGTGGTGACCGTGTACGCCAGACCGATGTCGCCGTACGTCAACGTCACGATCCAGACGAAGGGCGGCGGGACGAGTCGGGTGGTCCTGAGTGTCGTGTACACCTGAACCTGCGACCCATCTCACGATGTGAGAGTTCTCTCCGTGATCGTGCAGGGAATCCGCGCTGTGGCGAACTAGCGTCGGAGGCATGGCAACCGTGCATCGCACTGAAGGATTCATCGCCCTGCCGGCGCAGGCGCTGTGGGACGTGCTCGTCGACCTGGAGCGCCTCCCGCGCTGGCAGCCCTTCGTGGTCTCGGCCGTGCTGCGCGACCCGGTCGCGCTCGGCGCCCGCCTCGACTGGATGCCGGACCTGCGTGCCTCCTGGATCCACCGCCGGTTCGCACCGTCCGCGACGGTGACGGAGCTCGTGCCGGGGCGTTCTCTCGCGATCAGCCAGCACGAGCCGGCCGGAACCACGACCCTCCGCTGGACGCTCACCCCCCAGGACGGCGGCACCGTCGTCGAACAGACCGTGACAGCGGACGGCGCCTCCGGGCCGTTCTTCGACCGCCTGGTGGCGCGGAGGTTCGCCGCGGACGCGGACACGAGCCTCGCCCGACTCGCGATGCTCGCGGGACCGCCGCGGACCGAGGATCCGCTCAACGTGGTCATCGCCGGCGGCACGGGCGCGCTCGGGCGGCGGATCGCGGCCGACCTCGTGCGCCGCGGCCACGCCGTCACGATCCTCACCCGCTCGATCCGCGCCGACGTCCCGTACCCGCAGGTCACCTGGGACGGGCGCACCGTCGGGGCCTGGGCCGCGGTGCTCGACGCGCCGAACACCGCCGTCATCAACCTCGCCGGCAAGCTCGTGGACTGCCGCCCGACCGCCACGAACATCGCCGCGCTCACGGCGAGCCGCGTCGACGCTACGCGGGCCCTCGTGGAGGCGGCCCGGGGCCGCGGCGTCCGGCGGTGGGTGCAGGCGAGCACGACCGCGATCTGGAGCGACGCGGGTGAGCGGTGGTGCACCGAGGAGACCCCGCTGCCCGAGCCCGGCCTGCCTCAGATGACCGGCGTCGCGCGTCCGTGGGAGGAGGCGGCCGCCGACGCCGAGACCGAGCACCTGACCGTGCTGCGGACCTCGATCGTGCTGGACATCGACTCGCCCGCGATGGCGAAGATGGTCGGCGTCACCAAGGCCTTCCTCGGCGGCAGCCTCGGCGACGGACGGCAGTGGTTCAGCTGGATCCACCGCGACGACTGGCTCGGAACAGTTCGTGCGGGCCTGGGCATCGAGCCCGGCGTCGACCTGCCCGACGGGGTGGTGGTCGCCGCAGCGCCGCACCCGATCCGCAATGCCGACCTCATGGCCGCGCTGCGCCGCCACCTGCGCCGCCCGCCCGCGCCGCCCACGCCCGCCCCGATGCTCGCGCTCGGTGCGATCGGGATGCGCAGCGACCCGGCCCTCGGCCTGACGGGCCGGCACGCCACCTCGACGGTGCTCCCCGCCGCCGGATTCACCTTCCGGTACCCGGATCTCGACGGTGCGTTGTCCGACCTGCTGGGCTGAATCGGGACGGATCGGACACCGGTTCGCGCTGCGCGAAAACCAGTTGTGAGTGGGCGCTCACTTCTGTAGCCTCAAAGTCGTGCACGCGGCTAACGGCTCTCGGACGCGCGCGCCGCATCTGCCACAGGACGAGCGGCGCGCGGCGCTCATCGATGCGACGCGGGACGCGCTGCTCGAGCACGGCGCCGTCCCCACGACCAAACAGATCGCCTCGGCGGCGGGCGTCGCGGAGGGCACGATCTTCCGCGTCTTCGAGTCGAAAGAGGCGCTCCTGGACGCGGTCGTGCGCGAGTCCTTCGTGATCGGCGACCTGTTCGACCGGATCGAGGCGATCGACCCGGGGCTTCCGCTGCGCGAGCGGCTGTACCTGTTCGTCGAGGTCCTGCAGACCCGGTTCCAGCAGATGTTCGGACTGATGGCCGCGCTCGGCATGGTCTCGCCGCCCCACGTGCAGGACGAGGGCTCGCGGCGCCGTGCGCAGGAGGAGGGTCCCGCGCTGGTCGAGCGTCTGGCCGGGGTGATCGGCGACGACGCCGACCAGCTCAGCGTCCCGCCGAACGAGGCGATCCATCTGCTGCGACTGCTCACCTTCTCCGGCAGCCACCCCCACATCAGCCACGGGTCCGTGCTCGCGCCCCGCAGCATCGTCGACGTCCTGCTCGACGGAATCTCAGCCACCCCAGCCCCCGCCGCCGGAAGGACCACTCCGTGACCCTGATCCGCCTCATCGCCGCACACCTGCGGCCCTATCGTCCCTGGCTCCTCGCGGTGGCCGTGTTCCAACTCGTCAGCGTCATCGCGAACCTGGTGCTGCCCAGCATCAACGCCAAGATCATCGACCTCGGCGTCACACCCGGCGACACCGGCTACATCTGGCGCATGGGCGCGATCATGCTGGGGATCACGCTGATCCAGATGGTCGCGGCGGGCGGTGCCACCTACTTCGCCGCCCGCAGCTCCATGGCCTTCGGCCGGGACACCCGCCGCTCCCTGTTCGGCGCGGTCAGCCGGTTCTCGGGGCGCGAGGTGTCGAAATTCGGTGCGGCGTCGCTGATCACGCGCACCACCAACGACGTCCAGCAGGTGCAGCTGCTGGTCCTGATGTCGCTGTCGATGATGATCCAGGCACCCTTCATGGCGGTCGGCGGCGTCTTCATGGCCATCCGCGAGGAGGCCGGCCTGGCCTGGCTGATGGTCGTGGCCGTGCCGGTGCTCGGCGCCGTTCTGGGCGTGGTGATCGCGAAGATGATCCCCGGCTTCCGGATCGTTCAGACCCGGCTCGATGCCGTGAACCGTGTTCTCCGGGAACAGCTCACGGGTGTCCGGGTGATCCGGGCCTTCGTCCGCGAGCCCGTCGAGCGCGACCGGTTCGACGATGCCAACACCGAGCTCACGGACGCGTCGGTGCGGGTGATGCGGCTGATGGCGATCATGTTCCCGTGGGTCATGCTGGTGCTCAACCTCTCCACGGTCGCGGTCTGGTGGTTCGGCGCGCATCTCATCGCCGACGGTTCCGCGCAGATCGGCTCCGTCACCGCCTACATGCAGTACATGATGCAGATCCTCATGTCGGTGATGATGGCCACGTTCATGGTGATGATGGTGCCGCGCGCCTCGGTCGCCGCGGACCGCATCACCGACGTGCTGTCCACGCCGCCCACCGTCGCACCGCCGGAGCACCCGAATCCGCTCCGGACGATCACGGGCACCGTCGAACTGGACCGGGTGACGATGTGCTACCCGGGCGCGGCGCAGCCCGTGCTCCGCGATGTGGATCTGACCGCGCGGCCGGGGGAGACGGTGGCGATCATCGGCTCGACGGGCTCGGGCAAGACCACCCTGATCAACCTGCTGGCGCGGCTGTTCGACGCCACCGGCGGCGCGGTCCGCTACGACGGCGTGGACGTCCGCGAACTGCGGTCGGATGCACTGTGGGGCCACGTCGGCCTCGTCCCGCAGCGCGCGTACCTGTTCAGCGGCACCGTCGCCTCGAACCTGCGGTTCGGCAACCCCGACGCGACCGACGACGACCTCGCGGAGGCGTTGCGGATCGCGCAGGCCACCGAGTTCGTCGAGGAGCTCGGCGGTCTCGACGCACCGATCGCGCAGGGCGGCACCAATGTCTCGGGCGGGCAGCGACAGCGGCTCGCGATCGCACGCGCGCTCGTCGCGAAACCGGCGATCTACCTGTTCGACGACAGCTTCTCGGCGCTCGACCTCACGACCGACGCGAAGCTGCGCGCGGCGTTGCGGCCCTACACCCGCGACGCGACCGTCTTCATCGTGGCGCAACGCATCTCGACCATCGCGGGCGCGGATCAGATCATCGTTCTCGAGGACGGCGCGGTCGTCGGCCACGGCACCCACGCCGAGCTCCTCGAGACCTGCCCGACCTATCAGGAGATAGCCGGCAGCCAGGCGACGGCAGGGAGTGCGGCATGACGCGACCGGGAGGGCGGACGGCGGCCGCCGCGATGGCGGGGGCGCCCAATCAGAAGGCCATGACCTTCTGGCCGTCGCTCAAGCGGCTGCTCGGTCGGATGCGTGAACAGCGCGCCGCGATGACGGCGGCGATCGTGCTATCGGTCGGCTCGGTCACCGCCGCGGTGCTCGCGCCCAAGGTGGTGGGCACGGCCGTCGACGCGATCTACGACGGCTTCCGCTCGCAGCTGCGGCACGGTCCGGGCATCGACTTCCACCGCGTGGGAACGATCCTGGCCTGGGTGATCGTGCTGTTCGTGGCGAGCGCGGCCCTGCAGTACGTCCAGGGCTACCTCCTCAACGGGGCCGTGCAGCGGGTCATGTACTCGCTGCGCCGCGAGGTGGAGGAGAAGCTGAACCGGCTGCCGCTCAGCTACTTCGACAAGCAACCCCGCGGTGAGCTGCTCTCGCGGGTGACCAACGACATCGACAACCTCGGCCAGTCGTTGACCCAGGCCCTCAGCCAACTGATCGTCTCCGCGTTCACGGTGATCGGCGTGCTCGTCATGATGCTCGTCGTCTCGCCGCTGCTGACGGCCGTCGCGGTCGTCGTGATCCCGCTGATCGTCGTCTTCGCGGGCCAGATCATGAAGCGCAGCCAGAAGCACTTCGTGGCGCAGTGGAAGTCCACGGGCTCGCTCAACGCCCAGGTGGAGGAGGCCTTCACCGGACACGACCTGGTCACCGTCTACGGCCGCGGGGGCGCGCTGGAGGAGCGCTTCGCCGCCGAGAACGACGCCCTGATGCACGCGAGCTACCGGGCGCAGTTCCTCTCCGGCCTCGTGATGCCGATCAGCATGTTCGTCGGCAACCTGCAGTACGTGGCCGTGTGCGTGGTCGGCGGTCTGCGGGTCGCGGGCGGTGGGATGAGCCTCGGCGATGTCATCGCGTTCATCCAGTACTCCCGGCAGTTCACCCAGCCGGTCACGCAGATGGCGTCGATGGTCAACATGCTCCAGTCCGGCGTCGCCTCCGCCGAGCGGGTCTTCTCGATCCTCGACGCGGAGGAGCAGGTCGCCGACCGGCCGGGCACGCTGCCGGAGCCCACGCGCGGCCGCGTCGCCTTCGAGGACGTCTCCTTCGGCTACAAGCCCGGCGAGCCGCTCATCGAGGGGATGAATCTCGTCGCCGAGCCCGGGCGGACCGTCGCGATCGTCGGGCACACGGGCGCCGGCAAGACGACCCTGGTCAACCTGATCATGCGGTTCTACGAGCTCAGCGGTGGGCGGATCACGATCGACGGCGTCGACATCGCCGAGGTCGAACGGGCCGACCTGCGGCGCAGGATGGGCATGGTGCTGCAGGACACCTGGCTGTTCGAGGGCACGATCATGGACAACATCCGGTACGGCCGTCTCGATGCGACCGACGAGGAGGTGTACGCGGCCGCGCGGGCCACGTTCGTCGACCGGTTCGCCCACTCCCTGCCGGACGGGTATCGGACGGTGCTCGACGACGAGTCGGGCAGCGTCTCGGCGGGCGAGCGACAGCTGATCACCATCGCCCGCGCCTTCCTCGCGGAGCCGGCGATCCTGATCCTCGACGAGGCGACCAGCTCCGTCGACACCCGCACCGAGGTGCTGCTGCAGCAGGCCATGCACGCCCTCCGGGCGGACCGGACCAGCTTCGTCATCGCGCACCGGCTCTCGACCATTCGCGACGCGGACGTCATCGTCGTGATGGATCACGGGCGCATCGTCGAGCAGGGCTCGCACGAGGAGCTCCTCGCCGCCGGCGGGCACTACGCCGATCTGTACCGGGCGCAGTTCGAGGGCGTCGAGATCTGACGCGCCGGTCCGCGAACAGGTCGTTGCCAAGGTTGTTGCAAGTGCGCGCGTTAGGCTGGTGACCGAGAAGAACGGACGATGAGGGACAGAAGCGGCGGACATGAGCGATGAACTCGCACCCGGGACGGTGATCGGCGGCTACCGGATCGAGCGGCGCCTCGGCTCCGGTGGCATGGGGTCCGTCTACCTGGCCAAGCATCCCGAGCTGCCGCGCTACGACGCGCTCAAGGTCCTGGGCGCGGGCTACTCGGGCGACGATGCCTTCCGCAAGCGCTTCCTCCGGGAGGCCGAGCTCGCGGCGCGGCTCGATCACCCCAACGTGGTCACCATCTACAACCGCGGCACCGAGGGCTCGCGCCTGTGGATCGCGATGCAGTACGTCGAGGGCGACGACTGCTCCGTGCTGCTCAAGCGCACCCCGACGGGCCTGCCGCCCGCGGTCGCGGTGGAGATCGTCGGCCAGATAGGGCGCGGGCTGGACCGGGCGCACCGCGCCGGGCTCCTGCACCGCGACATCAAGCCGGCCAACATCCTGGTCACCGCCGCGGACGACGACGGCGACGACGGGGACGAACGCCGCGCACTGCTCACCGACTTCGGCGTGGCCAAGGGCGGCGAGGACACCTCGCAGCTGACCGCGGTCGGCACGGTCCTCGCGACGCTGGCCTACGCCTCGCCCGAGCAGCTGTGCGGCGAGGAGCTGGATCCGCGGTCGGATCAGTACTCGCTGGCCGCCACCTTCTTCCACCTGGTCACGGGCAAGGTCCCGTACACCGGTGCCAGCACCGACGCGGTGATCGACGCGCACTTCAACGCCCCACCCCCGCGGATCTCGCAGATCCGCGACGGGGTGCCGCCCGCGGTCGACGCCGTGGTCGCCCGCGGCCTCGCGAAGACTCCCGCCGAGCGGTTCGCGACGTGCAAGGAGTTCGCGAACGCGCTGAAGTCCGCGATGGCGGCCCCGATCGCGCGTCCCGCGCCGCGGCAGGTCCCCCGGCCCGCGCCCGGATACGTCCCGGGCCCCGGTCACCCGTCGGGCCCGCAGCAGCCCGCGACCGCGGGGCGCCAGTCCCTGCCGGTGCAGCGCACCGTCGCCCCCGGGATCCGGGGGCAGGCGAACCGGCCGAGCTACCCGATGGCGCGGCCGCAGCAGTCCGCGCCGCCGCAGCCGTTGTACGGCGCGGGCGCGCCCTCCGGGGCCGTGCCCCGCCCGTCGGCGCCCCGCCCGCCCGTCGGACGCGAACAGCCCGCGAAGGCCCCGGCGCAGGGTGTGATGTCGCCCGGCGTACTGGTGCTCGTGGGAGTGGCGGTAGTGGCGTTGCTGGTGTTGATCCTGGTCATCGTCCTCGCCTCGTGATCCGTCCGGACCTGTCGGAGGGACGGCCTACACTGCGTAATGACAGCGATGAGATTCTCCACCGGAGGTGAGTAGCCCATGACGTCCGCCGCCGGCTCGTTCGTCCATCTGCACAACCACACCGAGTACTCGATGCTCGACGGCGCGGCCAAGGTCGACCCGCTGTTCGCGGAGGCCCAGCGGCTGGGCATGACGGCGGTCGGCATGTCCGACCACGGGAACATGTTCGGTGCGTCGGACTTCTACAACACGGCGCGCAAGTACGACATCAAGCCGATCATCGGCATCGAGGCGTACATCGCGCCGGAGTCGCGGTTCAACACCAAGCGCGTCAAGTGGGGCGATCCGTCGCAGAAGGGCGACGACGTCTCGGGCTCGGGCGCGTACACCCACATGACGATGGTCGCGGAGAACGCCACCGGCCTGCGCAACCTGTTCAAGCTGAGCTCGCTCGCGTCGATCGAGGGCCAGCTGGGCAAGTGGTCCCGGATGGACGCGGAGATCATCGCCGAGCACGCGTCGGGCATCATCGCCACGACGGGCTGCCCGTCGGGCGAGGTGCAGACCCGCCTGCGGCTCGGGCACGAGCGGGAGGCGTTGGAGGCCGCCGCGAAGTGGCAGGAGATCTTCGGCAAGGAGAACTTCTACCTCGAGCTCATGGACCACGGCATCGACATCGAGCGCCGGGTCCGCGAGGGGCTGCTGAACATCGGCCGGCAGCTGGGCATCAAGCCCCTGGCCACCAACGACTGCCATTACGTCACGAAGGACAAGGCCGACTCGCACGGCGCGTTGCTGTGCATCCAGACCGGCAAGACCCTGTCCGACCCCACCCGGTTCCAGTTCGACGGTGACGGCTACTACCTCAAGTCCGCCGAGGAGATGCGCGAGTTGTGGGACTCGCAGGTCCCGGGCGCCTGCGACTCGACGGTGGAGATCGGGGAGCGGGTCCAGTCCTACGAGGAGGTGTGGGAGCACAAGGACCGCATGCCGCGGTTCCCGGTGCCCGAGAACCACACGCAGGAGTCCTTCCTCGAGTCGGAGGTCATGGACGGGCTGAACCGTCGATTTCCCGACGGTCCGCCGGCGGACTACGTCGAGCGCGCGAAGTACGAGCTGTCGGTCATCAACGAGATGGGCTTTCCGGCGTACTTCCTCGTCGTCGGCGACCTGATCGCGCATGCGCACGAGGTCGGCATCCGCGTCGGCCCGGGACGTGGTTCGGCCGCCGGCTCGCTGGTGGCGTGGGCGCTGGGCATCACGAACATCGACCCGATCCCGCACGGCCTGCTGTTCGAACGGTTCCTCAACCCCGAGCGCGTGTCGATGCCCGATATCGACATCGACTTCGATGATCGTCGCCGCGGCGAGATGATCACCTACGCCTCGGAGAAGTGGGGCTCGGACAAGGTGGCGCAGGTCATCACGTTCGGCACCATCAAGACCAAGGCCGCCATCAAGGACTCGGCCCGCGTCATCTACGGCCAGCCCGGCTACTCGATCGCCGACCGCATCACCAAGGCGCTGCCGCCGCCCATCATGGCCAAGGACATCTCGGTCAAGGGCATCACCGATCCCGGTCACGAGCGGTACAAGGAGGCCGTCGAGGTCCGCCAATTGATCGAGACGGATCCGGACGTCAAGAAGATCTACGACATGGCGCTCGGCCTCGAGGGCCTGATCCGCAACGCCGGCGTGCACGCCTGCGCGGTGATCATGTCCTGCGATCCGCTCACCGACGCGATCCCCGTGTGGAAGCGCGCGCAGGACGGCGCGATCATCACCGGCTGGGACTACCCGTCCTGCGAGGCCATCGGCCTGCTGAAGATGGACTTCCTGGGCCTGCGCAACCTCACCGTGATCGGTGACGCGCTGGGCAACATCAAGCACAACCGCGGCATCGACCTCGACATGGACGAGCTGCCACTCGACGACGAGACCACCTATGAGCTGCTGCAGAAGGGCAACACGCTCGGCGTCTTCCAGCTCGACGGCGGGCCCATGCGGGATCTGCTGCGCCGCATGCAGCCCACCAAGTTCGAGGACATCGTCGCCGTGGGCGCCCTGTACCGCCCCGGCCCGATGGGCATGAACGCGCACAACGACTACGCGGATCGCAAGAACGGCCGGCAGCAGGTCAAGCCGATCCACCCGGAGCTCGAGGAGCCGCTCAAGGAGATCCTGGCGGACACGTTCGGCCTGATCGTGTACCAGGAGCAGATCATGCACATCGCGCAGAAGGTCGCCGGGTACAGCCTCGGCCAGGCCGACATCCTGCGCCGCGCGATGGGTAAGAAGAAGAAAGAGGTCCTCGACGAGGCCTACGGCGGGTTCCAGCAGGGCATGCTCGACAACGGCTTCTCGCAGGCCGCGATCACCGCCCTCTGGGAGACGGTCCTGCCCTTCGCCGGCTACGCGTTCAACAAGTCGCACGCCGCCGCGTACGGCCTGGTCTCGTACTGGACCGCCTACCTCAAAGCGAACTACCAGGCCGAGTACATGGCCGCCCTGCTCACCTCCGTCGGTGACGACAAGGACAAGGCCGCCATCTACCTCGGCGACTGCCGCCGCCTGGGGATCACCGTGCTCCCGCCGGACGTCAACGAGTCCTTCCACGCGTTCACCTCGGTCGGTGAGGACATCCGCTTCGGCATGGGCTCTGTCCGCAACGTGGGTGAGGGCGTGGTCGCCTCGATCGTCCGGACGCGGGAGGAGAAGGGTGCCTACACCTCCTTCTCCGACTACCTCGCCAAGATCGAGGTCGCGGCGTGCTCCAAGAAGGTCACCGAATCCCTCATCAAGGCGGGCGGTTTCGACTCGCTGGACCATCCCCGCAAGGGCCTGCTCCTGGTGCACGCCGACGCGATCGAGTCGGTGCTCTCCACGAAGAAGGCCGAGGCCGTTGGCCAGTTCGACCTGTTCGGGTCGATGGGGGAGGACGACGGTGCCGCCGGCCCCATCGACGACGTCTTCACCATCAAGGTTCCCGACGAGGAGTGGGAGGGCAAGCACAAGCTCGCCCTCGAACGCGAGATGCTGGGCCTGTACGTGTCCGCGCACCCGCTCGACGGTGTCGAGCACGTGATCGGCGCGCAGACCGACACCGCGATCCCCGCGATCGTCGAGGGTGACGTCAAGGACGGGACCCAGGTCACCGTCGGCGGGATCCTGCAGTCCGTGAACCGGCGCGTGAACAAGAACGGCGCCCCGTTCGCGTCCGCCCAGATCGAGGATCTCTCCGGCGGTATCGAGGTGTTCTTCTTCCCGCAGGCGTACGCGGCCTACGGCGCGGAGGTCGTCGAGGACGCGGTGGTGCTGATCAAGGCCCGCGTGAACTTCCGCGACGACAAGGTCACGCTCATCGCGAACGACATCGCGCCGATCGACCTGTCCCAGATCGGTGTCGCCAAGCCGCTCTCGCTGACGATGCAGACCAGGGTGTGCACGCAGGACAAGGTCTCCGCGCTCAAGCAGGTCCTGCAGCGTCACCCCGGCGTCTCGGACGTGCACGTCAAGCTCGTCAGCGGTGACGGCGAGGGGCAGAGCACCACGCTCAGGCTGGCCGACACGCTGCGCGTGAACCCGTCGTCGTCGCTCATGGGTGACCTGAAGGCGCTGCTGGGCCCCCACTGCCTCACCTGACGCGCGTCACACCTCGGCTCCGGCGCCGAAGATCCGGTGGAACAGGTCCTCCCCGTGGCTGGTCGCCATGGGCGGGCCCGGCAGCACCCGGAAGGTACGGTCGCCGGAGGCGAGCCGCTCGGCGCGCAGGAACGCGTGCCGCGGGTCGTCGGCGTCCGCGAGCCCCCGCGACAGCTCGTACATGTGCGTCACGTAGACGACGGTGACCCCGCAGTCGCGCAGTGCCTCGACGATCTGCCGCGCGAGGGCCGCTCCCTCACGCTCGTTCGTCGAGGCGAGCGACTCGTTGCACAGCAGGAGCGCCCCGGGGCGGATGACATCGGCGATGGCACTCATCCGGGACAGTTCCTCCTCCAGCCGACCGGCGGTGTCGCCACCGCCGTGCTCCTCGCCGCCGAAATGGGTCAGAACCTGCGGGTGGACGGGGCCACGGTACTCGCGCGCGCAGACCGGCATGCCGCAGCGGAGCATGAGCTGCGCCGTGCCGATGCCGCGCAGGAGCGTGGTCTTCCCGCCGTGATTGGCGCCGGTGATCACGGTGACGGACGCGCCCTCGGTGTCGATGTCGTTGCCCACGACCGGGTCTTGCTGCTGCAGGGCCAGCACCGGGTGGTAGAGACCGCGGCACACCGGACCGCGCGGCTCCGGTTCGGGAATACACCACGGCACCCCACGGTCGTCGAACGCGGCGAGGAGATTCATCACCGCCCGGTAGAAGCCGAGTTCGTCGGCGATGGTCCGGAAGTAGGCGGCGACGTGCTCCGCCGCCTGTGCCACGGCGTCCGCCGCGGTTCGGATGCCACGGCCCGTGAGCACGGTCAGGGACTCGGCAGCGCCGGGGTCGTCGAGATCTAGATCGATCCACCCGTCCCTTGCCCGCAGCAGGCGGCGGCCGGCGCGGTCCGGACGGCGCAGGACGTGGTGCGTGCCGTGCGCGCCGGGTCCCAACCGCACGCTGATCAACTCGCCCTTCGCGAACCGCAGCTCCCTCAGGTGCGCCCGCACCGACGCCAGGTACTCGTCGCCGAGTTCGGTCGCGATGCAGGTGAAGAACTCGTCGAAGCCCGCCGAGGAGAACCTGCCGCGATGGTGGTCGGCCGCCGCCCGCAGCTCGGTGAAGGCGTCGAGGAACATCTCCAGCACGTCCAGTGACCGGTACAGCACCTTGTCCGGGGTCGCGCGCGTGAACAGCCCGAAGTAGTTGTGCTGCTCCCGCTCCACCGCGTTCGTTGCGATCCGGCGCAGGTCGTCGACCGCGTCGGGGGCCGCCAGGCAGTCCCGCAACACAGCGTGCCGGTGCCGAATGTCCTCGTCGGACGCGACATCGGCGAGCAGCATCGCCTCCGCGACGCGGTACAGCCCGTCGTCGCCGTCGGCCAGGACGGGCAACAGGCGGTCGAGGCCGAGGTTCCGGCGCAGCTCCTCGGACCGAGCGGGCAGGGGCGGATGCGCGTGGAGGTCGCGGTCGCGGTAGAGCAGGCGGGTCCTCATGATGTGATCCTTCGGCGCAGAGTGTCCTCGTCGAGACCGTGCCGACGAGCCATGGCCTCCGCGTGCGCGAGCCCCTGCGGCCGGCCGCGGCGCACCCGGAAGGTGCGTGTCGACGGATCGGCGGGGATGTCCGCCGTCATGCTCACGACGCCGGCACCGAGCTCGGCGATCTCGTCGACGAAGGTGACGTAGACGCTCCGCGCGCCGGTCTCGACCAGACCGCGGACGACGGCGGATCCGAGACGGATCCCGTCTGCGAGGGAGGTCGAGGAGAAGGTCTCGTTCATCACGACGACGCTGCGGCGGGTCGCCGCGGCGAGGATCTCGCGCATCCCACTGATGTCCGCCTCGAGCCGGCCGCGCCCGTCGTCGGCGGATTCGGGTCGCTCGAACTGGGTGAACATCGCGTCGAAGAGGCCGATCTCGGCGGCCGTGCCGGGTATGGGCAGGCCGAGTGCCGTCAGGTGGTGGATTTGACCGAAAGCCCGGGCCAGCGCCGTCTTGCCGCCGTGGTTGGGGCCCGTGACCACCGCCACGTGCTCGTCCGCGCGCAGCAGGAGGTCGTTGCCGACGACGGGTGCCCCGCGGCGCTGCAGGTCGATCGCCATCGCGAGGTCGAAGGTGTCTCGCACGTCGAGCACTGGATCGTCGACGATCGTGGGGAGCGTGAACGGCAGTCCCGCGGCTTCCAGCTATCCGACGAAGTCCAGATAACCCAGGTACCAACGGATCTCGAGGTCGGCCCGGATCACGGTCGGGTCGCCGTATTCGTCGTGGCGCGCCCGGAAGCGCGCGAGCGCTTCGAAGGCATCCGGGTACAGAGCGGTCACGGCGCCGAGGACGGCGGCCTCGGCACCGTCGAGGCCGGGGCGCACGGGGACGTCCTCGGCGCGGCGGGTGGAGCCGTCGACCCGGAACCGGGCGAACACGGCCGCGACCTCGGTGCCGTAGTCCGGTTCCCCGTGGTAGCGCCCCACTCGGACGTCGGACTTCTTGATCCGGACGGTGTACTCGACCCCGTCCATCTGCGCTGCGGCATCTTCCGCGTCGTCCGATAGCGCCCGGTGACCGGGCGATTTGGCGAGCGCGTCGAGGTGGCCGCGCAGGTCGCGCACTGCAGCGGGCGCGTCCACGACGGCGGCGAGCGTGCTCCGGAGTCCGGCGACGGCGGTCAGGTAGAGGCGCGCTCCGTCGAGGAACCAGGCATCGCGCTCGGGGCGGAGCCGCAGCCGCTCGGCGTTCGACCGAGCCGCGCGCATCGTGGCCATCCCCGCGCAGAACCGGCGCACGCCGGCACCGAGATCGGCGTCCCGGCGCAGAGCTCTGCACAGGTCCTGCCTGTATCGCGCGGCCGCGGACGTCGGCGCCGGGGCGCGGAACAGGGGCGCGATGGCGGGGTCCTGCGCCGCGACCTCCCGGACGATGCGGTCCAGCCCCAGGTCGGCGAAGTGATCGGGGGCGCGGTCGGGTGCCGCGGCGGACGCGCCCAAGAGGGAAGGAGTACTCACGACGCACCTCCGCTCTCGCCCGTGTCGTCACGGCCGGACCGGCGGGTGGTGTCGGCGGCGCCCCTGTGGACCGCCGGTTCTTCGACGGTACGTCCGCAGTGCCGGACCCGGCAAGGCCTGCGTCGGACGATCGCGTCCCGCCGTCAGAGGCCCGCGCGCTCCATCTCCTGGTCCCACGCCTCGACGAGGTCCTGACCGGTGAGGCCGGTCGCCTCGAGGGCGGCGCGCCGCCGACGCATCGCGGGCTTGGCGGGTTCGTACCGCTGCAACCACGCCTCCTTCTCCGCGCGCCAGTACCCGATCACGCTCATCGCGGAGTTGGGCAGGCCGCGGTCGTGCCGCAGGTGTTTGCGGATCGCACGGGTCGCCGACGTCTCCGCGGCCGCCCAGACGTACGCGCCGCCGCCCGGCATCGTGAGATCTCGCACCGCGTCGGGCAGGCCCGACGGTGCCCGACCCATCCCGCTGCCCGTCAGCCACGTGGTCGTGAGGTCCGCCGCCGACGGGAGTTCCTGGACGTCGTCCTCCGACGCGACCTCGATGACCGCGTGTGCCCGGACGTGCACGGGGAGCTCCTCGACGATGCGCCCGATCGCGGGAAGCGCGGTCGCGTCACCGATCAGGAAAACGGAGGCGGCGTCGGGCGGGCGCCGGTACCAGCCCCCGGCTTCGGACAGTCCGACGATGTCGCCCGGCTCGGCCCGCGTCGCCCAGTCGGACGCGAAGCCGCCCTCGTGCACGACGAAGTCCACATCGAGCGTCCCGTTGCCGACCCGGCGGACCGTGTAGCTGCGCTGTTCGGGTTCGGCGCAGCCGTCGAAGTGCCAGGCGCCACCGGCGATCCGCGGGCGAGGGGGAGTCCGCTGTCCCGGGCAGGGAAAGGCGATGGTGAGGCGTTCGTCGGGGTCGCCGCTACTGATCCATCGGTCGAGCTCGGAGCCGCCGAAGCGCACGCGCATCATGTTGGGCGTCACGCGTCCGGCCGCAACGACCTCCGCCTGGTAGTACCCCTCGAATCGGGCCATCGGGACGCGTCTCCTTTTCAGCGCAGCGACTGCGCAGCCGCTGCCAGGTCGTCGACCAGCGCGGACGCGGTCAGCACGAGGCCGTTGTTGTACTGCGGGTTCAGCTTCGCCACGCGTCCGGCCTGGACCGCGGGCAGCGTGCGCCAGGTCTGGACGTCGGCGATGGATCCGTCGGTGTCCTGGTGGAGGATGAGGTCTGCGCCCGCGAGTACGTCGAGGTTCTCGAGGCTGGCCTCGAAGGAACCCTTCGCCGGGTCGACCTGCCGGTCGCCGAACATCACGTCCATCCCGATCTCGCGGCCGATCGCCGTGCCGAATGTCTGCGCCCACACCAGGACCGTGCCGCGGGCCTTGCTACCGGTCGTCGTGACCATCGCGATCCGCTTCCCCGCGAGCACCGCGGCCAGGTCCCGCTTCGTCGTCGCGACCTTCGCGTCGTAGTCGGCCACGTACCGATGCGCGTTCGCCGTGCGGCCGACGGCGGCGAGCTGGGCGTTCATGTCCTCACGCCACTGCGGGCGGTTCACCTCGACGGCCAGGATCGCGGTGGCGCCGGACAGTTGGGCGTTGTTGTACCAGTCGCCGCGGTAGGCGTTGGCGCGCATCACCACCAGGTCGGGCGCGTGGACCAGGACCTCCTCGGCCTTCGGACGAGCGCCAGCCGCCGGAGAAAGGACCGCCACGTCGTCCCCCAGCGTGCCGGCGAACTGGCCCGACGGTCGCTTCCCCTGGTCGTAGGCGTTCGCGGTGGCCACCACCGGGTAGCCCGCGAGGAGAGCGAACTCCAGGTCACCGCGGCCCTCCATGACCACGACGCGCTTGGGCTCGCGGGGAACGGTGAAATCCAGGCCAAGGTAGCCGACGTCGACCGTCTCCGCGACCGGCGCCGACGCGTCCCGGCTCCCACAGGCAGCTGCCCCGACCGCGACGAGGGCGCCCGCGCCCGCGAGGCGCAGGAAGGAGCGACGGGTGTGCGGAGGTGCGGGCACGACGACTCCCAGGATGCAGACCGGTTTGGTTAGGCGATCCTAATGGTCCGGGGGAGCGGCGCGCAAGGCGCCGGGTGCGTCTATCGCTGGGAATGGACCGCGCGCGCGGCCCACCAGACGACCACGCCGACGGCGGCCGACGCGAGGACGGCCGGGGTGAACGACGCCGCGCCGGTGACCAGCGTGAGCATGAGCCCGAAGGCGAGAACGACCAGCGCCGCGACCAGGGCCTCGGCCTTGTGGCGGGGCCACGCGATGCCGAACACGTCGACGGTGCCCCGCTGCACGCTGGCGCGGCTGGCGGAAGTCGAGGATGCGGCGACGGTGGTCATGGTCTTAACCATAGCCTGTGACTGAGATTTCGGCTACCCGAACTCACGGTCCGGCGGGTCGATCTGGGATGATGGACCGCGTGTTGCGCTGGATAACCGCTGGAGAATCGCACGGCCCCGCCCTCGTGGCCCTCGTGGAGGGCATGGTCGCGGGCGTCGAGGTCACATCGTCGGACATCGCCGCCCAGTTGGCGCGGCGTCGACTGGGCTACGGCCGTGGTGCGCGCATGAAGTTCGAGGCCGACAAGGTGACCATCCTCGGCGGCGTCCGGCACGGCCTGACGCAGGCGGGCCCCGTCGCCGTCGAGATCGGCAACACCGAATGGCCCAAGTGGGAGCAGGTCATGTCGGCCGACCCCGTCGACCAGGAGCTGCTGGACGGCATGGCGCGCAACGCGCCGCTCACGCGTCCGCGCCCCGGCCACGCCGATTACTCGGGCATGCTCAAGTTCGGCTTCGAGGACGCGCGCCCGGTGCTCGAGCGCGCGAGCGCCCGCGAGACGGCGGCCCGGGTGGCCGCCGGCACCGTCGCCCGCAACTTCCTGCGCCAGGCCCTCGGGGCCGAGGTGATCAGCCACGTCATCTCGATCGGTGCGTCGGAGCCCTACGTCGGGCCCACCCCGTCGGCGGCCGACCTGGAGCGGATCGACGCCTCGCCCGTGCGTGCCTTCGACGAGGCCGCTGAGCAGTCGATGATCACCGAGATCGAGGCGGCCAAGAAGGACGGCGACACCCTCGGCGGTGTCGTCGAGGTCGTCGTCACCGGGCTTCCGGTCGGCATCGGCTCGGTCGCGTCGGGGGAGAGCCGCCTGGACGCGCGGCTCGCGTTCGCGCTCATGGGGATCCAGGCGATCAAGGGCGTCGAGGTCGGCGACGGCTTCGAGACGGCCCGCCGCCGCGGCAGCGAGGCCCACGACGAGATGCTGCCGGACCGCGGAGGCGTGCTGCGCTCGACGAACCGCGCGGGCGGCGTCGAGGGCGGTATGACCAACGGCGAGGAGCTGCGCGTGCGCGTGGCGATGAAGCCGATCTCCACGGTGCCCCGCGCCCTGCGCACGATCGACATGCAGACCGGCGCCGAGGCCGTCGCGATCCACCAGCGCAGTGATGTCTGCGCGGTGCCCGCAGCGGGCGTGGTGGCCGAGGCCATGGTCGCGCTCGTGGTCGCGCAAGCGGCTCTCGAGAAGTTCGGCGGCGACTCGCTGGGCGAGACCCGCAGCAACATCGAGCGGTACTCCGAGCAGGTGGCGGCGCGGTTGCAGCGGGTGACGCCCGAGGCGATCTGATGGCCGGCGCGCCCGGTCGCGAGCCGGGCCCCGCAGCCATCCTGATCGGCCCTCCGGGAGCCGGCAAGACCACGATCGGCCGGCGCCTCGCGCGCGCGCTGCGCGTCGACTTCCTCGACGTCGACGAGGAGATCGAGCGCCGCCAGAGTCGGTCGATCCCCGAGATCTTCGCGGGCGACGGCGAGCCGGCGTTCCGCGCGATCGAGGAGGAGGTCGTGGCCGATGTCGTGACCCATCACGCGGGTGTCGTCTCCCTGGGCGGCGGCGCGGTGCTCTCCGAGACCACGCGGACGCTGCTGCGCAGCTATCAGGTCGTGTACCTCGAGCTGACCGAGGAGGAGGGGATCCGGCGCACCGTCAGCCCCGCGGCGTCGAACCGTCCCCTGCTCAAGGGCGCCGACCCCGAGGCGGCGTACCGCGCCCTGATGGCCCGGCGCGCCCCGATCTACCGCGAACTCGCGACGATCCGCGTCTCCACGGTGGGGCGCGCACCGTCGTCCGTCGTCCGGCAGGTGCAGCGGCGCCTGAAGGACACCGCCCCCGGGCGGGAACGCCGCGGCCCCTGGCCGAAGCTGCCCGCCGTCCTGCGCACGTCCGCCAAGAATCGATCGGAGTAGTAGATGAGCGAGAACCCGGTGAAGGTCCGCGTCGACGCGGGCAGCCCCTACGACGTGGTGATCGGTCGCGGGCTGCTCGACGAGACCGTCGCGGCCGCCGGCGAGGCGACCAAGGCCGCGATCTTCTACCAGCCCACGCTCGCCGAGACCGCCGAGGCGCTGCGGCAGGCGCTGGCGGACAAGGGGATCGACGCGCACCGCGTCGAGATCCCCGACGCCGAGGCCGGCAAGGAGCTGCAGGTTGCCGGGTTCTGCTGGGAGGTGCTCGGCCGCATCGGCCTGAGCCGCCAGGACGTGATCTACAGCCTGGGCGGCGGCGCCGCGACCGATGTCACGGGTTTCGTGGCCGCCACGTGGATGCGGGGCGTCCCGGTCGTGCACATCCCGACCACTCTGCTCGCGATGGTCGACGCGGCGGTCGGCGGCAAGACCGGCATCAACACCGACGCCGGCAAGAACCTCGTGGGTTCCTTCCACGAGCCGCGCTCCGTCATCGTCGACCTCGTCACGCTGGAGACGGTGCCGCGCAACGAGATCGTGGCCGGCATGGCTGAGGTGATCAAGACCGGCTTCATCGCCGACCCGGTGATCCTCGAGCTCATCGAGAAGGACCCGGAGGCCGCGCTCGACCCCACCGGCGAGGTCCTTCCCGAGCTGGTGCGCCGCTCCATCGAGGTCAAGGCCAAGGTCGTCTCCGCCGATCTCAAGGAGTCGTCGCTGCGGGAGATCCTCAACTACGGCCATACCCTGGCGCACGCGGTCGAGCGTCGCGAGCGCTACCGCTGGCGCCACGGCGCCGCCGTGTCGGTCGGCCTCATCTACGCCGCCGAGCTCGGCCGCCTCGCCGGGCGCCTCGACGACGAGACCGCGGACCGGCACCGTCGGGTCCTGGAGTCCGTGGGCCTGCCCACGTCCTACGACGCCGACGCCTTCGGACAACTCCTGGAATACATGGGCAAGGACAAGAAGAACCGCGCGGGCATGCTCCGGTTCGTCGTGCTCGACGGCCTGGCGCGCCCGGGTCGGCTCGAGGCGCCGGACCCGGCGATCCTCGTCGCCGCCTACTCGGCCGTCGCCAAGGATGGCACCCAGCCGAGCGGCTCGATCCTGCTCTGAGACGTCAGAGCCCCAGCGTCTCGACGGTCCGCCCGACCGTGTAGTCGAACAGCGCGTCCGCGGGCTCGAGGGTGTTCGCGAACTGCCCGAACAGCTCGAAGCTCACGGCGCCGAACAGCTGCGTCCAGGCGATGACACCGAGGGCGAGCTGGGCGCGGTCGCCGCCGGGGGCGACCGCCTCGGCGACGGCGCGCAGCTGTCCGTCGAGCACGCCCGACGGTGCCGGTGCCCCGCGGTGCCCGCTCGCCGCGATCCGGGCGAAGGTGCCGGAAATCCGTATCGCCGCGGCGGTCGTCTCCGGCGGAGCGTGGTAGCCGGGCACGGGGGAACCGTAGAGCAGGGTGTACTCGTGCGGATGGTCCAGCGCCCACCGGCGGACGGCGCGGGCCGCGGCGATCCAGCGGTCGCGTGGCTCCGCAGCGGCCGAGTCGGCGGCCACCACCGCGTCGCCGAGGGCCTCGTAGGCCTCGGTGATGAGCGTGGTGAGCAACGCGTCGCGGCTCGGGAAGTACCGGTACACGGCCGACGAGGCGAGTCCCAGGTCGCGCGCCACGGCGCGCAGCGAGAGCGCCGCGGCGCCCACCTGGCGCAGCTGCTCCCGCGCGCTGCGGGTGATTTCGGCGGTCAGTTCGGCGCGGGCGCGCTCGCGTGCGGTCAGGGAGGCGTTCACTCCTCGATCATTGCACTGATCAGAAACGAGAGCACTGCTCTTGACAATGTGGAGTCGTTGGCGGAGCATTGATCTCATACAAGAGCAGTGCTCACAATTGGAGGATCTCATGACCACACCCGCCGCCACCGTCCGTCCCGGCCGGACCGCCACCGCGTTCAACAACACCGTCGCCTGGCTCGCCCGCCGCGGCGTGTCGATCTACGGCAGTAGGGAACTCGCCGTCCGTGGGCGGAAGTCGGGCGAGTGGCGGACGGTGCCCGTCAACGTCCTCGCCGTCGACGGCGCCGAGTACCTCGTCGCGGCGCGTGGACTCACGCAGTGGGTGCGCAACATGCGCGTCGCCGGCGCGGGCGAACTGCGGCTCGGGCGCACCGTCGAACCCGTCACCGCGACCGAGGTGCTCGACCCGGCCGCCAAGGTCCCGGTGCTGCGCGCCTACCTGCGCACGTGGGCCTGGGAGGTCGGCGCGTTCTTCCCCGGCCTGAGCGCCGACAGCACCGATGACGAGCTCGCCGCGGCCGCGGACCGCTACCCGGTCTTCGCGATCCGGCGCGCCTGACGCGACCTGCCGACCGGGCGGCGCGGCGGTACCGTCGGACGGGTGAAGGCGACGAGGACCATCGATCAGGACACCGGCGAGCTCGAGGTGCACACCGGTGTCGCCGGTCGCTCCGCGCGGCTCGGGCATCGTCTGCTGCTCGCGGCCCGCGCCTGGCAGGCGGTGGTGCAGCTCGACGGTGAGCGTCCGGTCGCGCTCGCCGTGACCGTCCGTGCCGGGTCGCTCGAGGTGGCGTCCGGCGAGGGAGGTCTCACGCCGCTCAGCGCCCCGGAGCGCGCCGTCGCCACGGCGAACGCGCACCGCTCGCTGCAGGTGAAGAAGTACCCGACGATCGACGTCGCGTCGGACTCGATCGAAGAGTCCGAGAACGGCTTCCGCGTGGCGGGAACGCTCACGATCTGCGGCGTCGCGCGGCCCTGCGAGTTCGCGCTCGAGTACGAGGACGGTTCGCCCGCACCGACGCTCGCCGTCGCGGTCCCCGTGCGCCAGACCGACTTCGGGATCAAGCCCTTCTCCCTGATGATGGGCACCCTGCAGGTGGCCGACGAGGTCACGGTGATCGCGCGCGTGACGGTGTGACCGCGCGCCCTCCGCGATACCGTGGGAGGCATGCCGCAGACACCCACCGACCACGCCCGCCGGCGCCACACCCTCCGCGCCGCGCTGGCGAGCCACGAACCCGCCCTCGACGCGGTTCTGGTCACCAACCTCGACAACGTGCACTACCTCGCCGGCTTCACCGGCTCCAACGGAGCCCTGCTGGTCACCGCCGACGGCGAGGGTGACGCGATCGCCACGGACGGCCGGTACCTGACCCAGGTCGCGGAGCAGTCCGGCGACCTGCGGGCCGTCATCGAGCGCGACGTGGCGAAGGCCCTGCTCGTCGAGGCGCGCGCGGCGGGAGCCCGCACCGTCGGCTTCGAGGCCGCCGTGCTGAGCTACGCCGACCACGCCCGGCTCTCGGGCGACGACGCCCCGGCCCTGGTGCCCACCACCCGGCTCGTCGAGACCCTTCGCGAGGTCAAGGACGACGGCGAGATCGAGCTCCTGCGCCGCGCCTGCGCGATCAGCGACCAGGCGCTCGCGGCCCTCGTCGAGGAGGGAGCGATCCGCCCCGGCGCCACCGAGCGGGAGGTCGCTCGTCGGCTCGAGAACCTCATGTTCGAGTTCGGCGCCGAGGCCGTCGCGTTCGAGACCATCGTGGCGGCGGGCGCCAACTCCGCGATCCCGCACCACCGCCCGACCGACGCCGTGCTGGCGTCGGGCGACCTCGTCAAGATCGACTTCGGCGCCCGGTACGCCGGTTACCACGCCGACGAGACGCGGACCTTCGTGCTCGGCGAGCCCGCGGATTGGCAACGCGAGATCTACGACGTGGTGGCGCGGGCTCAGGCGGCGGGTCGGGCCGCGCTGGTACCGGGTGCGGACGTGCGCGACATCGATGCCGCGGCACGGTCGGTCATCGAGGCCGCGGGGTACGGCGAGCAGTTCCTGCACGGCCTCGGCCACGGCGTCGGCGTGGAGATCCACGAAGCCCCGACGCTGGGCAAACTCGGCAGCGGTACACTGTCCGACGGTGCTGTGGTCACCGTGGAGCCGGGTGTGTACCTCCCGGGCCGCGGTGGAGTCCGCATCGAGGACACCCTTGTGGTCCGTGCGGACGGGCCGGAATTGCTGACCCGCACCACCAAGGACTTGATCGCACTCTAGGAGAATTGACACCCGTGGCATCGACTGCTGATTTCAAGAACGGACTGGTCCTCAACCAGGAGGGCCAGCTCTGGCAGATCATCGAGTTCCAGCACGTCAAGCCGGGCAAGGGGCCCGCCTTCGTACGTACGAAGCTCAAGAACGTGGTCTCCGGCAAGACGGTCGACAAGACCTTCAACGCCGGCGTCAAGGTTGAGGTCGCCACCGTCGATCGCCGTGACTTCAGCTACCTGTACCACGACGGCACCGACTACGTGTTCATGGACGCCGAGACCTACGACCAGATCAACCTGGACGAGGGCAAGGTCGGCGACAGCGCGAAGTTCCTGCTGGAGAACATGCAGGTCCAGATCTCGATGCACGAGGGTGAGGCGCTGTTCGTCGAGCTGCCGCTGTCGGCCGAGTTCGTCGTTCAGCACACCGACCCGGGCCTGCAGGGCGACCGCTCCACCGGCGGCACCAAGCCCGCCACGCTGGAGACCGGCGCCGAGATCAATGTCCCGCTGTTCATCAACACCGGCGACAAGCTCAAGGTCGACACCCGTGACGGCGGCTACCTGGGGCGCGTGAACTCCTAAGTGCCCGAGCAGTCTGACAACACCCGCTCCACCAAGGGCCCGAAGAAGTCCGGTGCCCGCCACCGCGCGCGCAAACGCGCCGTCGACCTGCTGTTCGAGGCGGAGGCGCGCGGCGTCACCGACCTCGACGGTCTGCTCGCCGAGCGCCGGCAGCTCGCCGCGGACGACGCCGCGGTCGCCCCGGTGTCCGACTACACCGCGACGCTGGTGACCGGCGTGGGGGTGGACGGCGACCAGATCGATTCGGTGATTACCTCGCACCTGACCGGCTGGACCCTGACGCGCCTCCCGGCGGTGGACCGCGCCATCATGCGCATCGCCGTGTGGGAGCTGTTCAACGCCGTCGACGTGCCCCCGGCCGTCGTCGTCGACGAGGCGGTCGAGCTCGCGAAGGAGCTGTCGACCGACGAGTCGCCCACCTACCTCAACGGCGTGCTCGGCAAGGTCGCCACGCTCGCGCCGCAGGTGCGATCCGCCGCCGCGGCCCAGCCCGCCGACCGCTCGGAGTAGTCCGCTACGCCTTGAGTCGCGCGGCCAGGGCCCGCGCATTGCGGAGCGCGAGGGCCTGCACGACCCCGATCGGGTGGACACCGCTCGCGGTGGGCAGCATCGAGGCGTCGGCGATGACGACGTTCGGCACGTCCCACAGCGCACCCTCGGGGTTCGCCGCGCCGCGGCGCTCCGAGGAGGCCATCCGGGCGGTGCTCATCGGGTCGGACGCGCCGAGCGCGATCTCGCCCACCCCGTAGCCCGCGGCGTGCGAGCGCTGGAGGAACTCCTCCAGCGGCCGGTCGCCGGGAACGTAGTCGCCGCCGCGTTGCTGCCCGGTGAAGATCCTCCGCGCGCCCGCCGCCTCGAGGATCTTCACCGCCGTGTCGACGCCCGTCCGCAGGTGCGCGCGGTCCGCCTCCGCCAACTCGTACCGCACGGAGGGCTCGCCGGCGGCGTCCATGACGACCTCGCCGGCGCCGCGGTCACGGAGCATCACGCGCACCATCGACAGGTGCGGGAACTGGCGCATCACGTTGAGGTGCTCGACGGGGTTGCGCCACGGCACGAAGCTGGACGCCAACGCCGGCGTCAACGGGATGGTCTCGTACCGGACGCCGAAACCCTTGCCGTCGAGGTCCGCGTGCGCGTCGCTGAACCTCGTTGAGGGCAGGCCCGACCACGGGTCGATCAGGTCGCCGAACAGGCCCACCGCCGTCGCGGTGGGGTGCAGGTGCAGGTGTTTGCCCACGTGCGAGCCGCCGATCCCGGACCGCCTCAGCAGTGCCGGTGTCTCGAATCCGCCGGCGGCCACGACGACGGCGCTGCACTTGACGGTGAGCCACGAGCCGCCCGACGTGCGTGCGATCACCGTGCGGGCCCGACCGGCCTGCGTCTCGATGGACCTGGCCTGCGCGCCCGTCACGATGCGTGCCCCGCGTTTCTCCGCGTCGCGCAGCCACGTGCGGCCCGCGTCCTGCTTCGACGCGATCCGGCTGGCCGGTCCCCACCGGCCGTCGGCCTCGTCGTCGTCCGCCAGGCCGACGGTGCGCACGGGCAGGTCGAGCGCTGCGCACCCCTTCTCGAGGAGCACGTCCCGTACCGACGGCGCGCCGAGCCCGTCGGTGATCCCCGAGCGCTGCCAGACCTCGTCGAGGGCGGCGTCGAACGCGGGCCCGGTGTCGACGCCCCGGGCGGCCCAGTCGGCGCGCACCTCGTCCGGGATGCGGTAGTACCCGCCGTGCGCGATGACGGTGCCGCCGCCGAGGCAGCGCGCCGAGAGCAGGTAGGACTGCGCGTTCTCGGTCCAGAACGGCCCGCGCGCGTAGAGCTGGGAGAGGTTGTCGAGATCGGAATCGCCCGCCTCCGTGGGGGAGACGTACTCGCCGCGTTCGAGGACGAGCACGTCGAGCCCGGCCTCGGCGAGTACGGCGGCGGCGACCGCGCCGCCGGCGCCGGACCCGATCACGACCACGTCGCACGCCGTCGATGCGTCGATCTCGTACCGGGTGGGGGAGAGCGGACGCAGTGCCCGCATGGCCCGGGCCCGCGGCTTCTTCATCGGCGCCTGCCGCGGGTAGCCGATCGCGGCCATCAGTTCGGCGCCCGGCCCGTGCTGGCCGTCGGCGCCGCCGGCCGCGTAGTACGCGAGCAGCGCGACATTGCGCAGCCGCTTGAACAGCATCCGCTTCTGGACGAACCGCGATCGGGAGAGGTCGACCAGGACCCGCTCGCGCTCCGCCGCCGTCAGGTCCACGAAACGCTGCCCGCGCGTGCCGAGCACCGTGGCGCAGAACACCCGGTTGTCGAAGAGGGACAGCGACTGCGAGAGGGTGTTGCCGTCGCTGTCGCGGGGGCTTCGATCGGCGTAGGAGACGGCCACGTCACCGGCGCGCAGATCGCTCGCCGAGGGGATGGCCACACCGTCTCCCGGGGCGAACGTGTCGACGATCGCGGAGAGCGTCGCGCGCTGCCTGGTCGACAATTCCATGACCTGAACGTACTGGTATGCTTCGTGGTGCATCAAGGCATCCTTTGAAGTCCGTCCCGAGAGGCGGAGCGAGCCGTCCGGAGAGGCGGAGAAGGAGGTCACGTGGCTCGGGAACTCATGTCCGCGGCCGATGTCACCAGGACGGTGGCACGGATCGCGCACCAGATCATCGAGAAGACGGCCTTAGACACCGATTCGGGTGACGGCACCCCGAATCCCCGCGTCGTGATCTTCGGCATACCCACGCGCGGTGCGGTTCTCGCCGCGCGGCTGGCCGCGCACATCGAAGAGTTCTCCGGCGTGGCGGTGCCCGTCGGCCACCTCGACATCACCCTCTACCGCGACGATCTGCGGCACAAGCCGCACCGTCCCCTCGAGCGCACCACGGTGCCGCCGCAGGGCGTCGACGGTGCCCTCGTCGTCCTCGTCGACGACGTGCTGTTCTCGGGCCGGACGGTGCGCGCCGCGCTGGACTCGCTGCGCGATATCGGGCGGCCCGCCGCGGTGCAGCTCGCGGTCCTGGTGGACCGCGGTCACCGGCAGCTGCCCATCCGGGCCGACTACGTGGGCAAGAACATCCCCACCTCCCGCCAGGAGGACGTCCAGGTCCGGCTGTTGGAGAAGGACGGCGAGGACTCCGTGGTGATCTCGGAGCTGCCCGAGACGGGTTCGACGGAGGTTCAGTCGTGACCAAGCACCTGCTGTCCGCCGCGGATCTGTGCCGCGCGGAGGCCGAGGAGATCCTCGACGAGGCCGACCGGTTGCAGCAGGCGCTGCTGGGCCGGGAGGTCAAGAAGCTGCCCACGCTGCGGGGCCGCACCGTGATGACCGTGTTCTACGAGAACTCCACCCGCACCCGCGTGTCCTTCGAGGTCGCGGGCAAGTGGATGAGCGCGGACGTGATCAACGTCTCCGCCTCCGGCAGCTCGGTCGCCAAGGGCGAGTCGCTCCGGGACACGGCGCTGACCCTGCATGCGGCGGGAGCAGACGCGCTGATCGTCCGGCATCCGGCATCGGGTGCGGCGCAACAGATCGCCTCGTGGACGAACTCGGCCGCCGCCCTCGGCGGCCTGCCCGGACCGGTCGTCATCAACGCCGGCGACGGCATGCACGAGCACCCCACTCAGGCCCTGCTCGACGCGCTGACGCTGCGGCAGCGGCTCGGCCACCTGGAGGGTCGTCGCGTCGTCATCGTGGGTGACGTCCTGCACAGTCGCGTCGCGCGGTCGAACGCGCTGCTGCTGTCCACGCTCGGCGCCGAGGTCGTCCTGGTGGCGCCCCGCACCCTGCTTCCGGTGGGAGTGGAGACCTGGCCGGTCACCGTCGCGGACTCGCTGGAGGCGGAACTGCCCGGGGCCGATGCGGTGATGATGCTGCGGGTCCAGGCCGAGCGGATGAACGGCGGCTTCTTCCCCAGCGAGCGCGAGTACTCGGTCCGCTTCGGGCTGAACGCGCAGCGCGCGGCACTGCTGCCCGAGCACGCGGTCGTGCTGCACCCCGGTCCGATGCTCCGCGGCATGGAGATCGGCTACTCGGTGGCGGACTCCGCGCAGGCCGCGATCCTGCAGCAGGTGAACAACGGTGTGCACGTCCGCATGGCGGTGCTGTTCCATCTTCTTGCCAAAGAGGGGGGTGCGGAATGATGTCGGCTCGCTCCGGTGCCACCCATTCCTCGCGGACCGAAGGATCCTCCGAATGAGCTTGCTGCTGAAGAACGTCCGTCCTTACGGCGAGGGCGATCCGGTCGACGTCGCGATCGCCGGCGGTGAGATCACCGCCATCGCCGCCGGTCTCGCACCGGCCGACGGCGCCGAGGTCGTCGACGGTGGCGGCAGGGTCCTGCTGCCGGGTTTCGTGGACCTGCACACGCATCTGCGTGAGCCCGGTCGGGAGGACACCGAGACGATCGAATCCGGCTCCGCCGCCGCCGCTCTCGGCGGCTACACCGCCGTGTTCGCGATGGCCAACACCAGCCCGGTCGCCGACTCCGCCGTCGTCACCGATCACGTGTACCGGCGCGGCCAGGAGGTCGGCCTCGTCGACGTGCACCCGGTCGGCGCCGTCACCGTCGGTCTGCAGGGCGAGAAGCTGGCCGAGATGGGCATGATGGCCGCCGGACCGGGTCGCGTCCGGGTGTTCTCGGACGACGGTGTGTGCGTGTCGGATCCGCTGCTCATGCGACGGGCGCTGGAGTACTCCGCCTCGCTCGGCGTGGTGATCGCGCAGCACGCGGAGGAGCCGCGCCTGACGAAGGGCGCGGTGGCGCACGAGGGCCCCGAGGCAGCGCGCCTCGGCCTCACCGGGTGGCCCCGCGCCGCCGAGGAGGCGATCGTCGCCCGCGACGCGCTGCTGGCGCGCGACGCCGGCGCCCGCGTGCACATCTGCCACGCCTCGACGGCGGGCACCGTCGAACTGCTGAAGTGGGCCAAGGGGCAGGGTGTGGCGATCACGGCCGAGGTCACCCCGCACCACCTGCTGCTCGACGATTCGCGACTGGCCACCTACGACGCCGTGAACCGGGTGAACCCGCCGCTGCGGGAGGCCTCCGACGTGGCCGCGCTGCGGAAGGCGCTGCGCGACGGCGTGATCGACTGCGTCGCCACTGATCACGCTCCGCACGCGGACCAGGACAAGTGCTGCGAGTTCGCCGCGGCTCGGCCCGGCATGCTGGGCCTGGAGACGGCGCTGGCGATCGTCGCGCAGGTCTCGGTGGAGACCGGCGACCTCACCTGGCGTGATGTCGCGCGGGTGATGAGCGAGAAGCCCGCGGAGATCGCGCGCCTGGACGATCAAGGCCGGCCGATCGGCGTGGGCGAGCCCGCGAACCTGACGCTGGTCGACCCCGACCTGGGGTGGACCGTGCGGGCGGACGAGCTCGCGAGCCGTTCGCGCAACACGCCCTTCGCGGACCTGAGCTTCCGCGCGAAGCCGGTCCTCACCGTGCTGCGCGGCCGGATCACCGCACGCGACGGGGTGACGGCGCGGCCCGGGACCGAGGTGCGGGCGTGATCCTCAGCGACATCGTGACGCTCCTGATCGTGCTCGTGGTGCTCGCGCTCCTGTTCTCGCTGATGATGCTGGGCTGGCGCCGCCGCGGGCAGCGTCAGGCCGCGGCGGTCGGTGAGATCCCGACCACCCCCGAGCAACTGCGCGACCTGGTCTTCGGGCCGGTGTCGGGGGTGTACGTGGGCAGCACGGTCGCGCCGCACTGGCAGGACCGGGTCGCGGTGGGCGACTGGGGCTTCCGCGCCACCGTGAACCTGAGCCGGTACGCCGACGGTTACCTGATGGAGCGCGGCCGCGGCAATCCGATGTGGATCGCGGACGAGCGCATCGTCGAGGTCCGCCGCGCCTCGAAGCTCGCGGGCAAGGTGATGCCCGGCGACGGCCTGCTGGTGCTCCGTTGGGAGCTGCCCACCGGCACCGTGATCGACACGGGGTTCCGCGCCGACGACAAGACGACCTACCGAAAACTGATGGACAAGAGGGAAACGGAATGACTGCTCAACTTTCGACCGCGCTACTGGTTCTGGAGGACGGCACCGTCCACCGCGGTGTGGAGTTCGGCGCGGTCGGCCAGACCCTCGGCGAGGCCGTCTTCTGCACCGCCATGACCGGGTACCAGGAGACGCTGACCGACCCGTCGTACGCGCGCCAGATCGTGGTGGCGACGGCCCCGCAGATCGGCAACACGGGCTGGAACGACGAGGACGACGAGAGCAGGGGCGACAAGATCTGGGTCGCCGGCTACGCGGTCCGCAACCCCACCCGCCGGGTGAGCAACTGGCGCTCCAGCGGCACCCTCGAGGGCGAGCTGGTGGACCAGGGCGTCGTCGGCATCGGCGGCATCGACACCCGCGCGCTGGTGCGCCGGCTGCGCGACAACGGCTCCATGCGGGCCGGCATCTTCGCCGGCGACGCGCTGGCGCCCGAGGCCGAGCTGCTCGACCGGGTCCGCAGCCAACCGGAGATGAAGGGCCTCAACCTGATCGGCGAGGTCTCCACCGGCGAGGCGTACACCATCGAGCCGGACGGTGAGCCCCGGTTCACCGTCGTGGCCGTGGATCTCGGCATCAAGACCAACACCCCGCGGATGTTCGCCGAGCGCGGCATGCGGGTGCACGTCGTGCCCTCGACCATCACGCTCGACGAGGTGCGCTCCTTCAACCCGGACGGCTTCTTCCTCTCCAACGGCCCCGGCGACCCGGCGACCGCGGACCACGAGGTCGAGCTCACCCGCGGCGTGCTGGACGCCGGTCTTCCGCTGTTCGGCATCTGCCTGGGCAACCAGCTGCTGGGCCGCGCCTTCGGCCTGGAGACCTACAAGATGAAGTTCGGCCACCGCGGCATCAACATCCCGGTGGTCGAGGACTCGACGGGCCGGATCTCGATCACCGCGCAGAACCACGGCTTCGCCCTCGAGGGCGAGCGTGGCGCCGAGTTCGACACCCCGTTCGGCCGCGGGCGGGTCAGCCACGTCTGCGCCAACGACGGGGTCGTGGAGGGCGTCGAACTGCTCGACGGCCGCGCCTTCTCCGTGCAGTACCACCCGGAGGCCGCGGCGGGTCCGCACGACGCCGCCTACCTCTTCGACAAGTTCGCCACCGTCATGGGCACCACCTCAGGAGACAAGTAATGCCGCGCCGCACAGACATCCAGCACGTCCTGGTGATCGGCTCGGGCCCGATCGTGATCGGCCAGGCCTGTGAGTTCGACTACTCCGGCACCCAGGCCTGCCGCGTCCTCCGCGCCGAGGGACTCCGCGTCTCGCTGGTGAACTCGAACCCGGCCACGATCATGACCGACCCCGAGTTCGCCGACGCCACCTACATCGAGCCCATCACGCCCGAGTACATCGAGAAGGTCATCGTCGCCGAGCGCGACAAGGGCTTCCCGATCGACGCGGTGCTCGCCACCCTCGGCGGCCAGACCGCGCTCAACGCGGCCGTGGGCCTGCACGAGCAGGGCATCCTCGACAGGTACGGCATCAGCCTGATCGGCGCCGACTTCGACGCCATCCAGCGCGGCGAGGACCGGCAGAAGTTCAAGGACATCGTCGCCAAGATCGGCGGCGAATCCGCTCGCTCCAAGGTCTGTTTCACGCTCGACGAGTGCAAGGAGACGGTCGCCGACCTCGGCTACCCCGTCGTCGTGCGGCCCTCGTTCACGATGGGCGGCCTCGGCTCCGGCATGGCCTACGACGAGACCGACCTGCTCCGCATCGCCGGCGCGGGCCTCGCGGCGTCGCCGACGGCGAACGTGCTCATCGAGGAGTCGATCCTCGGCTGGAAGGAGTACGAGCTCGAGCTCATGCGCGACGGCCGCGACAACGTGGTGGTCGTCTGCTCCATCGAGAACGTCGACCCGGTCGGCGTGCACACCGGCGATTCGGTCACCGTCGCGCCGGCGATGACGCTCACCGACCGCGAGTACCAGATCATGCGCGATCAGTCGATCGCGATCCTCCGCGAGGTCGGCGTCGACACCGGCGGCTGCAACATCCAGTTCGCGCAGGATCCGCGCGACGGCCGGCTGGTCACCATCGAGATGAACCCCCGCGTCTCGCGCTCGTCGGCGCTGGCGTCCAAGGCCACCGGCTTCCCGATCGCCAAGATCGCCGCGAAGCTCGCCGTGGGCTACACGCTGGACGAGATCCTCAACGACATCACCGGCGAGACCCCGGCGTGCTTCGAGCCGACGCTCGACTACGTCGTGGTCAAGGCGCCGCGCTTCGCCTTCGAGAAGTTCCCCGGCGCCGACGACACGCTGACCACCACCATGAAGTCGGTCGGCGAGGCGATGAGCCTGGGCCGCAGCTTCGCCGAGGCCTTCGGCAAGGTGATGCGCTCGCTGGAGACCAAGCGACAGGGATTCTGGACGGGCGCGCCGGTCGAGGGCACTCTCGAGGAACTCCTCGAGGAGATCAAGGTCCCCAAGGACGGCCGCTACTACCTGATCGGGCGCGCCTTCGAGCTGGGCGCCACCGTGGAGCAGGTCTTCGAGTCGACGGCGATCGACCCGTGGTTCCTCGAGGAGATCAAGGCCGTCGTGGAGCTCGGCGCCGAGGTCCGCACGGCGGACCTCACGCCGGAGTTGGTCCGCGTCGCCAAGACGCACGGTCTCTCGGACCTGCAGATCGCCGACCTGCGGGCCGTCACCGAGGACGAGATCCGCGCCTACCGGCACGAGCACGGTATCCGCCCGGTGTACAAGACCGTGGACACCTGCGCCGCGGAGTTCGAGGCGAAGACGCCGTACCACTACAGCAGCTACGAACTCGACCCGTCGGCGACCAGCGAGGTCGCGCCGCAGACCGAGCGGCCCAAGGTGCTCATCCTCGGCTCGGGCCCCAACCGCATCGGCCAGGGCATCGAGTTCGACTACTCGTGCGTCCACGCCGCGCTCACCCTGAGCGAGGCCGGCTACGAGACCGTGATGATCAACTGCAACCCGGAGACGGTCTCCACCGACTACGACACCGCCGACCGTCTCTACTTCGAGCCGCTGACCTTCGAGGACGTCCTCGAGGTCTACCACTCGGAGCAGAGCTCCGGCGAGGGCGGCCCGGGTGTCGTCGGTGTCATCGTGCAGCTCGGCGGCCAGACCCCGCTGGGCCTGGCCGCGCGCCTCAAGGCCGCGGGCCTGCCCATCGTCGGCACCTCACCCGAGGCCATCGACCTCGCCGAGGACCGCGGCGAGTTCGGGCGCGTGCTCACCGAGGCGGGCCTCCCGGCGCCCAAATTCGGTACCGCCACCACCGCCGACGGTGCCCGCGAGGTCGCGTCCGGCATCGGCTACCCGGTGCTCGTGCGCCCCTCGTACGTGCTCGGCGGCCGCGGCATGGAGATCGTCTACGACGAGCAGGCGCTGCTCGATTACATCTCGCGCGCAACCGAACTCGCGCCCGACCGCCCCGTCCTCGTCGACCGCTTCCTCGAGGACGCGGTGGAGATCGACGTCGACGCCCTGTGCGACGCGACCGGCGAGGTCTTCATCGGCGGGATCATGGAGCACATCGAGGAGGCCGGCATCCACTCCGGCGACTCGGCGTGCTCGCTGCCGCCCACCACGCTGGGCCGTGCCGACATCGACGCGGTGCGCACCGCCACCGAGGCGCTCGCTCGCGGCATCGGCGTGCACGGCCTGATGAACGTCCAGTACGCCCTCAAGGACGACGTGCTCTACGTCCTCGAGGCGAACCCGCGGGCCTCCCGGACCGTGCCCTTCGTCTCGAAGGCCACGGCGGTGCAGCTGGCCAAGGCCTGCGCGCGGGTCATGCTGGGGCAGACCATCGCCGAACTGCGCGAGCAGCAGATCCTGCCCGCGCAGGGCGACGGCTCGCAGATGCCGATCGACGCGCCGGTCTCGGTCAAGGAGGCCGTGCTGCCGTTCAACCGGTTCCGCCGCGCGGACGGTACCGGTGTCGACTCGCTGCTCTCGCCCGAGATGAAGTCCACCGGCGAGGTGATGGGCGTGGACCGGGACTTCGGTACCGCGTTCGCCAAGTCGCAGACCGCGATCAGCGGCTCGCTGCCCGCCACCGGCAAGGTCTTCGTCTCGGTCGCGAACAAGGACAAGCGCTCGCTGATCTTCCCGGTCAAGCGGCTGGCCGACCTGGGCTTCACGATCGTCGCCACCGAGGGCACCGCGGACGTACTGCGCCGCAACGGCGTCCAGGCGGAGACGGTGCTCAAGCACTCCGACGTGATTCCCGAGGGCGAGCAGTCGATCGTCGAGAAGATCAAGGCGGGCGAGATAGGCCTGATCATCAACACGCCCTACGGCAACGCCGGACCGCGGGTGGACGGCTACGAGATCCGCACCGCCGCCGTCCAGGCGTCGGTGCCGTGCGTGACCACGGTGCAGGGCGCCTCCGCGGCGGTCCAGGGCATCGAGGCCGCCCTGCGCGGCGGCATCGGCGTGAAGAGCCTGCAGGATATGCACGCGGCCCTGGTGAACCTGTGACCTTCGCGCAGCGGGTCGCCGCGGCGGCCGCCGACCGGGGGCGGCTCGTGGTGGGCATCGACCCGCACCCCCCGCTGCTGGCGGCGTGGGGCCTGTCCGACGACGCTGCGGGCGTGCGGGCGTTCGGCCTGCGCTGTGCGGAGGCCTTCGCCGGCGAGGTCGGCTTCGTCAAGCCGCAGGTCGCCTTCTTCGAGCAGTTCGGCGCCGCCGGCATGCTCGCGCTGGAGGAGGTCATTGCGGCCTGCCGGGAGGCGGGCACCGTCGTCATCGCGGATGCGAAGCGCGGCGACATCGGATCCACCATGGCCGGCTACGCCCGTGCGTGGCTGCAGGACTCGCCGCTGGCGGCCGACGCGGTCACCCTGTCGCCGTACCTCGGCTACGGCTCGCTCGCGCCGGCGATCGACGCGGCCCGCGCCGCCGGGCGCGGTGTCTTCGTCCTCGCCCGGACCTCGAACCCCGAGGGGGCGCAGGTCCAGGCCGACGGGGTCGCGCAGCGCATCGTCGACGATGCCCGGGCCGACAACGCGGACGGGACCGGCACCGTCGGGCTGGTCGTGGGTGCCACCCGTGAGCACGGCCTGCACCTGGACGGCCTGGGCGGTCCGGTCCTGGCGCCCGGCCTCGGCGCACAGGGCGCGACCCCGGCGGACCTGGCGGCGATCTTCGGCGCCGGAACGACGGTGCTGCCCAACTCCTCGCGGCAGGTGCTCGCCGCGGGGCCCGATGCCGGTGCGCTGCGCTCGGCCGCGCTGTCGGTGCGGGATGAGGTGGAGCGCGCCCTGGCATGACCGATCGGGTCTATGGTCGGATCCGTGAACGTCGATGTGACACCGCTGCCGGGCATCGGAGTGCGTAAGGACTTCGAGCTGACCACCGGCAGGCGGGTGGGGGTCGTGGCGCACCGCGACGGCACCGTCGAACTGTTCCTGTCGGAACGCGACGATCCGGACGCCTGTGCGGCCCAGGTCCCACTGACCGGTGAGGAGGCGAGTGTCCTCGCCAACCTTCTGGGTGCGCCGCAGCTGGTCAATCAGCTGCGCGCGGAGCAGCGCGAGCTCGAGGGCATCAACACCCGACAGCTGCCGATCCTCGCCGGCTCGCCCTACGACGGGCGGACCCTGGGGGAGACCCAGATGCGGACGCGGACGAAGGTCTCGCTCGTCGCGGTGATGCGCGCCGGTGAGGTGCAGCCCTCGCCCGGGCCGGAGTTCGTGTTCACCGCGGGGGACCTACTGGTCGTGGTCGGCACCACGCAGGGCATCGAGGCCGCCGCGCAGATCCTGACGAACGGGTGACCCTCCACCTCGACGAGAACACGGTCGCCCTGATCGAGCTCGGCGCGATCTTCTTCGCCCTCGGGTTCCTGGGCCGCGCCGCGAGCCGGTTCGGGATCTCGCCCATCCCGCTCTACCTGATCGGCGGCCTCGCCTTCGGCGTCGGCGGAGTGATCCCGCTGGGGGAGGCTTCCGACTTCAGCCACGTCGCCGGAGAGATCGGCGTGGTCCTCCTGCTCCTGATGCTCGGGCTGGAGTACACCGCCACCGAGCTGATCACCGGGATGCGACAGTCCTGGCTGGCCGGTGTGCTCGACATCGTGCTCAACGCGACCCCGGGCGCGATCGTGGCGCTCGTCCTCGGCTGGGGGCCGACGGGGGCGCTGGTCCTGGCCGGTGTCACCTACATCTCGTCGTCGGGCATCGCGGCCAAGGTGCTCAGCGATCTCGGGCGGTTGGGCAACCGCGAGACGCCGGTGGTGCTGTCGGTTCTCGTGTTCGAGGATCTGGCGATGGCGGTGTACCTGCCGATCCTGACGGCGATCCTGGCCGGCCTCGGTCTCGTGGGCGAGGTGGAGGCGGTGACGATCGCGGTGGTGGTCGTGGGGGTCGTGCTGATCTCGGCGGTGCGCTACGGGCACCGGGTGTCCGCGCTGGTCTACAGCGAGGACCGCGAGGTCTTCCTTCTGGGGCTGATCGGCGCGGCGCTCCTGGTGGCCGGTGTCGCGTCCGCGCTGCAGGTGTCCGCGGCCGTGGGGGCGTTCCTCCTCGGCATCGCGATCTCGGGCTCGATCGCGCACGAGGCGACGCGGCTGCTGGAGCCGCTGCGGGACCTGTTCGCGGCGCTCTTCTTCGTGGTCTTCGGCCTGAACACCGATCCGCGGTCGATCCCACCCGTGCTGGGGTGGGCCGTACTGCTCGCGGTGGTCACCACCGTGACGAAGATCGCCACGGGATGGTGGGCCGCCGGCCGCATCGGGGTCCGGCGCATGGGCCGGGCCCGCGCGGGTGCCGCACTCGTCGCCCGCGGCGAGTTCTCGATCGTCATCGCCGGCTTGGCCGTCTCCGCCGGTGCCGTCGACGGACGGCTGGCGGCGCTCGCCACCACGTACGTACTGATCATGGCGGTGCTGGGGCCGATCATCGCTCGCGTGGTCGAGCCCGTCGTGCGCCTCGGCGAGCGGACGGTCCGCCGGGTCCGCCCGGGCGCGGCATCGTCGACGGGGTGACCGGGAACCGTCCGACACGCCCGGGCACGCCGGGAAGTGCAGGTATTTTCGCAGGTCACATGAGTTTCACCCGTCACATCGAAATATTGCGGTCGGTACGGTCCTACCGATCTGAAAGCATTGCGGGGCAACGGTTCTCGATTGCAACACTGGTGATCGGGTGGTGTTCTCGCCGCCGCCGTCGCGTGCCGCCTACATCACTGCCAAACCGCAGGTGAGAGGGGGGTGGGGTTCCCATGGTGAGCGAAACGTGGGTACCGTCGCAGGAGTCGCAAGTACGCGGCAAAGACGTACGTACATCGAAGACGGAGGAATCGTGGCCCTTCCCCAGTTGACCGACGAGCAGCGTGCCGCTGCTCTGGAGAAGGCAGCTGCCGCTCGCCGTGCCCGCGCAGAGCTGAAGAACCGGCTCAAGAGTGGCACCACCACCCTGCAGCAGGTGCTGAAGGACGCGGAGGCCGACGAGGTCATCGGCAAGATGAAGGTCTCGGCCCTGCTCGAGGCCCTGCCCAAGGTGGGCAAGGTCAAGGCGCAGGAGCTGATGACCGAGCTGGAGATCGCCCCCACGCGCCGTGTGCGCGGTCTGGGCGACCGGCAGCGCAAGGCGCTGCTCGAGAAGTTCTCCGCCTGACACATCAGTGTCCGGAGTAGTTCCCGCAGGCCGGAGGGGTCGACTGGTTGTACTGGTCGGCCCCTCCGCCGTCGGTAAGTCATCGGTGGTCGGCAGGCTCCGCAGTGAGGTGCCCGACCTGTTCTTCTCGGTGTCCGCCACCACGCGCGATCCGCGCCCCGGTGAGGTGGACGGCCGGGACTACCACTTCGTCGGCGACCACGGTTTCGACCGTCTGATCGCCGACGGCGACCTGCTCGAGTGGGCGGAGATCCACGGCGGCCTGCAGCGGTCCGGTACCCCGGCGGGCCCCGTGTACGAGGCCCTCGACGCCGGACGTCCCGTTCTCGTCGAGGTCGACCTCGCGGGCGCGGCCAGCGTGAAGGCGGCGTTGCCCGAGGCGCGGACCGTGTTCCTGAGCCCGCCCAGCTGGGACGAGCTGGAGCGCCGGCTGCGCGGACGGGGCACCGAGAGTGCCGAGAAGATCGCACGCCGGCTCGAGACCGCGAGGGCCGAGATGGCCACCCGCGACGACTACGACGCCGTCGTCGTCAACGACGACTTGGACCGAGCGGTGGGTGACTTGGTATCCTTACTGGTCGGCCCCGAATCGCCCCGCGCGTAGACTGGCCAGAGAAGCGAATTTCGTGAAGATCCGTAACGTAGGAGACGCGTGAGCACCACCACTGAGACCGTGTACGACCAGCCGCTCGGCATCACCAACCCGCCGATCGACGAGCTGCTCGAGCGCACCTCCTCGAAGTACGCCCTGGTGATCTACGCGGCCAAGCGCGCGCGTCAGATCAACGACTACTACAACAGCCTGTCGGACGGCATCCTCGAGTACGTCGGCCCGCTCGTCGAGCCGGGCCTGCACGAGAAGCCGCTGTCGATCGCCATGCGCGAGATCCACGAGGATCTCCTGGAGCACACCGAGGGCGAGTGAGCTGACGCGCCCATGATCATCGTCGGCGTCGGCGGCGGCATCGCTGCCTACAAGGCGTGCGCTCTGGTCCGGCATTTCACCGAACGCGGGCACGAGGTGCGGGTGATCCCCACCGAGTCTGCGCTCAAGTTCGTCGGTGCCGCGACCTTCGAGGCGTTGTCGGGTAACCCCGTCCAGACGGGGGTCTTCGAGTCGATCCCCGAGGTGCCGCACGTGCGCCTCGGGCAGTCGGCCGACCTCGTCGTGATCGCCCCGGCGACCGCCGACCTGATGGCGCGCGCCGCCCAGGGCCGCGCCGACGACCTGCTGACCGGCACCCTCCTCACCGCCCGTTGCCCGGTCGTCTTCGCTCCTGCGATGCACACCGAGATGTGGGAGCACCCCGCCACCCGGGCCAATGTCGCGACCCTGCGCGAGCGCGGTGCCGTCGTGATCGAGCCGGCCTCCGGCCGGCTCACCGGGAAGGACACCGGCGCCGGCCGGCTGCCCGAGCCCGACGAGATCGGCGCCCTCGCCGACGTCCTGTTGGAGCACCCGGGCGCGCTGAACCGCGACCTCGAGGGCCGGAAGGTCGTCGTCTCCGCCGGCGGCACCAAGGAGGCGCTCGACCCGGTCCGCTACCTCACCAACCGCAGCTCGGGCAAGCAGGGCTATGCGCTGGCCCGGCTCGCGGCACAGCGCGGCGCCCGGGTCGTCCTCGTCGCGGGCAACACCATCGGCCTGGCGGATCCGCCCGCGGTCGAGGTGGTGCGCATCGCCTCGGCACTCGACCTGCAGTCCGCGATGGCCGAGCACGCCGCCGCAGCCGACCTCGTGATCATGGCCGCCGCGGTCGCGGACTACCGCCCCGCCGAGGTCGCCACCACGAAGCTCAAGAAGGGCGCGGACGGCAAGAGCGAGGCGCTCGAATCGATCACGATGGTCGAAAACCCGGACGTGCTCGCCGGGCTGGTCGCCGCGCGGCGTGACGGCGGGCTGCGGGCCGACGCGGTCATCGTCGGATTCGCGGCCGAGACGGGCGACGCCGGCGGCACGGTTCTGGACTACGGCCGGGCCAAGCTGCAGCGCAAGGGATGCGACCTCCTGGTCCTCAACGCGGTGGGCGACGGTCGGGCGTTCGAGGTCGACGAGAACTCCGGTTGGCTCCTGGGCGCGGACGGCGGCGAGAGCGCGCTGCCGCTCGGATCGAAGTCCGCCATGGCCGCGCGCATACTGGATGCGGCGTCCGCCCGGTTGGGCCCCGCCCGCTAGATTTCTTCTGACATCGCAAACTCCATCGAGAGGACCTTCGACAGTGGCTTCCGGATTCGCCAATTCCGCCCATCGCCTGTTCACCAGCGAGTCGGTCACCGAGGGGCACCCGGACAAGATCTGTGACGCGATCTCGGACTCGATCCTCGACGCGCTGCTCGCGGAGGACCCGGCGTCGCGCGTCGCCGTCGAGACCCTGGTGACCACCGGTCAGGTGCACGTCGCGGGCGAGGTCACCACCTCGGCGTACGCGGACATCCCGCACATCGTGCGCGACAAGGTGCTGGAGATCGGGTACGACAGCTCGGCCAAGGGCTTCGACGGCAACTCCTGCGGCGTGAACATCGCGATCGGCGCGCAGAGCCCCGAGATCGCGCAGGGCGTCGACCGCGCCTACGAGCACCGCGTCGACGGCGCCGTGGACGAGATCGACGCGCAGGGCGCGGGCGATCAGGGCCTGATGTTCGGCTACGCGTGCTCGGACACGCCCGAGCTGATGCCGCTCCCGATCTCGCTGGCGCACCGCCTCTCGCGCCGGCTGACCGAGGTCCGCAAGAACGGCACGCTTCCCTACCTGCGGCCCGACGGCAAGACCCAGGTCACCATCGAGTACGCGGGCGAGCAGCCGGTGCGACTCGACACCGTCGTCATCTCCAGCCAGCACGCGGCCGACATCGACATCGACGCGATGCTGACCCCGGACCTGCGCGGCCACGTGCTCGATTCGGTGATCGCCGAGTTGAACCTGCCGAGCCTGGACACCTCGGACGTGCGGCTGCTGGTGAACCCCACCGGCAAGTTCGTGCTCGGCGGCCCCATGGGCGATGCGGGCCTGACCGGCCGCAAGATCATCGTCGACACCTACGGCGGCATGGCCCGTCACGGCGGCGGCGCGTTCTCCGGCAAGGATCCGTCGAAGGTGGACCGGTCGGCCGCGTACGCGATGCGGTGGGTGGCGAAGAACGCCGTCGCCGCTGAGCTCGCGGAGCGGATCGAGGTCCAGGTGGCGTACGCGATCGGCAAGGCCGCCCCGGTCGGCCTGTTCGTCGAGACCTTCGGCACCGAGAAGATCGACCCGGCCAAGATCCAGCAGGCGATCACCGAGGTGTTCGACCTGCGCCCGCGCGCGATCATCAACGAGCTGGACCTGATGCGCCCGATCTACGCGCCGACGGCGGCGTACGGGCACTTCGGCCGCACCGACATCGACCTGCCGTGGGAGCACACCGACCGGGTGGACGCGCTGCGCACCGCGGCGGGCCTCTGACAGAGCCCGCCGGCGTGAGCGGACTCGGCCCCGCCGAGGCGGCTCAGGCCGCCGTCGAACTCCCGATCGCTCGGGTGCTGCCCCTCCTGCAGGTCAGTCACCTCGATCGGGAGTTCGACTATCTGGTCCCGCCCGAGCTCGCCGAGACGGCGCAGCCGGGGGTCCGCGTCCGCGTGCGCTTCTCCGGCCGACTCGTCGACGGCTACCTGCTCGAGCGGCTTCCGCGCACCGAGCACGAGGGCAGGCTCGCCACGCTGGACCGGGTCGTCTCGCCGCTGCCGGTGCTGACGCCGGCGGTGCTGCGGCTGGTCACGGAGGTCGCCGCGCGATACGCCGGCACCCGCGCCGACGTGCTGCGGCTCGCGATCCCGCCCCGGCACGCCCGCGTCGAGAAGACGCTCCTGGAGCAGGACGTCGTCGAATCCGTGCGACCCGTGGCGCCGGACGGTGCGCTCGCCGAGTACACCCACGGCGCGCAGTTCGCCGCGGCGGCGGTCGGCGGCAGATCGCCGCGTGCGATCTGGCAGGCGCTGCCCGGCGAGGATTGGGCGGCGCGGCTCGCCGAGCTCACGGCGACCGTCGTGGCCGCGGGCCGCACGGCCCTGCTGATCGTTCCCGACCAGACCGACCTTGACCGCCTGGCGGCGGCGTGCGTCCACCTGGCCCCCGCGGTGCTGGCGGCGGGGCTGGGGCCGTCGGCGCGGTACCGGCGCTGGCTCCTCGCGCGGCTCGGCCGCACCCGGGTGGTGATCGGCACGCGCAGCGCCGCCTTCGCGCCCCTGCCGGACCTGGGCCTGATCGCGCTGTGGGACGACGGCGACGAGTCGCTGATCGAGCCCCGCGCGCCCTATCCGCACACCCGCGAGGTGCTCGCGCTGCGCGCGCACCAGGAGAGTGCGGCGTTGGTGATCGGCGGTTTCGCCCGGACCCCGGAGTCGCAGGCGCTGGTGGACGCGGGGTGGGCCGCGGAGATCACGGCGCCGCGCGAGCTGGTTCGGCAACGCTCACCGCGCATCGTGGGCGTGGCGGACTCCGACGTCGCCCTGGCGCGCGACCCGCTGGCCCGCTCCGCGCGGCTGCCCGCGGCCGCGTTCGCCGCAGCGCGCACGGCGCTGGACGCCGACCGTCCGGTACTGGTGCAGGTGCCCCGTCGGGGCTACGCGCCCGCGCTGTCGTGTGATCGGTGTCGGACGCCCGCCCGGTGTCGACGGTGCCACGGTCCGCTCGAGCAGGCGTCCGGCGGGACGCTCCGCTGCCGGTGGTGCGCGCAGGCCGATGCCGCGTACCGGTGCCCGGCGTGCGGCGGCACCACGATGCGGGCGGTGATCGTGGGTGCGATGCGGACCGCCGAGGAGCTGGGGCGCGCCTTCCCGGGGGTGGTCGTGGCGACCTCGGGCGGGGAGTCCGTGCTGACGGAGACGACGGCGGACCGTCGGATCGTGGTGGCCACGCCGGGCGCCGAGCCCGTGGTGGAGGGCGGCTACGGGGCGGCGCTCCTGCTCGACGGCTGGCTGCTGCTGGGCCGGGCCGACCTGCGGGCCGGGGAGGAGACGCTGCGCCGGTGGATGAACGCCACGGCGCTGGTCGCCGAGGACGGCACGGTGGTGTGCGGCGCGGACGCGGGCATCCCCGCTGTGCAGGCGCTGATCCGTTGGGACGCCGCGGGTTTCGCCGCATCGGAGCTCGCCGAGCGGGCCGATGTGGGGTTCCCGCCCGCGACGCACCTCGCAGTGCTCGACGGTGCCGAGGCCGACGTCCTCGCCCTCGCGGAGGCGGCCGCTCTACCCGACGGTGCCGAGGTGCTCGGCCCCGTCGACCTACCGCCCGGCGTCCGGGTCCCGGGCGCCCCCGACGACGGTCCGCCGCCGCGGCGGCTCCTGGTCCGGGTCGCGAGGCGGGACGGGCGTGCGCTCGCGCGGGCGTTGTTCTTGGCCCAGGTGGGCCGGAGCCTGCGCCGTGAGGGTGATCCCGTGCGGATCCAGATCGATCCGCTGCGGATCGGATAGGCGCGGTCCCGGCGTGAGCGGTCGGCGGACGACGGCGCTCAGCGCGCCTCGGGCATGCGGCCGCGCACCGCGCCGATCGAGAGCGCGATCATGTACTCGAACTCGGCCTCGGGGTCGAACCGGGCGAGGTCGCCCGCGACGGCCTGGACGGCGGGCCAGCCGCTCCCGCCGAACGCCGCCTCGCGCGAGGCGATCGCGGCCTCGTCGTAGTCGGTGCCCGTCTCCAGCTCGCGCTGCAGGGTTCCGATGAGGAGCGCCAGCAGGCTGCGCATCATGTGCACCGCCTCGCCGGGCCCGAAGCCCGCGGTCAGGAGGACGTGGAGGATCGACTCCGCGGGCGCGAAGGCGGCGAGGGTGTGGGGCGGTCTCGTGAGGACGAGCGGTGCCGCCCGGGGATGCGCGAGTGCCGCTGCGCGGAAGGCGTACGCGATGCCCGCGAGGTCGGCGTCGAGGTCACCGGTCGGGACGTGCGCGTCGATCGAGGTGAGGATCGCGTCCGCGACCGCGTCCATCAGGTCCTCCTTGTCGCGGACGTGGTTGTAGAGGCTCTTCGGGTCGACGCCCAGTTGCTTGGCGACGGAGCGCATGCCGGTGGCCGCGATGCCGTGCTCGTCGATCTGCCCGAGCGCGATGCGCACGATCACGTCGCGGGTCAGCCGCGGCGCGCCCAGGGCGGGACGCCCGCGACGGGGCGGCGGCGGTGTGCTCATGAGGACATCATTCCTCATGTTTGCGATGTCTATTTAATCCACGGTGTGGGTAAGATGATGGGCATGATCGCCCACAGCTCCCGCTTCGTGATGCCGCCCGCGTCCGTGCTCCGAGCGCGCGAGAAGCTCGTGCTCGACCACTTCCACGACGAGGTGCGCCAGGACTGGGACGCCACGCTGTCGACCTTCCCACACCCGCACTACGAGCTCGTCGCGCAGATGACGGTGCACGACGGCGACGAGGAGGTGCGGGACTACTACGCCGACACCCGCATCGCGTTCCCCGATCAGGATCACGAGCTGATCGCGCTGCGGCACAGCGTGGACGCGGTCATCGTCGAGTTCTGGCTGCTCGGCACCCAGCGCGGGCCGCTCGGCGCGATCCCGCCCACCGGCGCGCGGCACCGCACGCGGATGACCGCGTACTTCGTCTTCGACGAGGAGGAGAACCTCGTCGCCGAGCGGATCTACTTCGACCAGCTGACGATCCTCCGGCAACTGATCGGCGGGCTGAACCTGCGCAGTCCGTCGGGCCTGATCACGCTCGGGAAGGTGCTGTTCGGGGCACTGCGGATGTCCGGGCGGGAGCCGGACGCCCGGCTCGCGCGGACCGTCCCGCCCGAGCTCGAGGACTGACCCGGGCCAGGGCGCTACTCCGCCCCGTCCTCGGTGAACGCGGCGATGGCCTCCTCGGCGGTCACGGTCTCGGGGTCCGACCGCGGCTCGCCCGCGCCCTCGGGTGCGGCAGTGGGTTCGATCGGCTCGGAGGCGGATTCGGGCGGGGCCGTGGGCTCCGCCGGATCGGCGGCACCCTCGGGAGCGGTGCCGACCTCGCGCGGGGAGTCCCCGGTCTCGATGGTCGCGGTGGGTGTCGAGGCCCCGTCGTCCTCCGCGGCGGCGAGTCCGGTGCCGGCGACGGAGATGGCCATGGTGGCGAGGATGGCTGCGAGAATGCGCATATCGATGTCCTGATGTCGTTCGCGGCTGAGGCGACCGTTCCTTCATCGCTCCGGCCACGCTACGCCGGACGGCGATCCGCCGCAGGCCGGGCACTAACCTCGTGGGCATGAGCGGAGCGGGGCTGCGTGCGGGCTGGGCGAAGACGGACATCACGGGCGAGCCGTGGGGCGTGGGCCTGATGGGGTACGGGATGCCGGGGCAGCGCGGACGGGGCCTGCTCACCCGGCAGTGGGCCCGCGCCTTCGTCGTCGCGACCTCCTCGCATCGGGTGGCCTTCGTCGTCGCGGACATCGGCATGTTCTTCCAGGCGGCGGTCGACGAGATCACCGACCGGCTCGCCACCGCGACCGGAGGCCGGCTGTCCGCCGAGAACGTCGTGCTCACGGCGACGCACACGCACTGCGGCCCCGGCGGTCACGGCCGGCACCGGCTCTACAACATCACGACCCTCGGGCACCATCGCCGGACCTTCCACCGGCTCGTCGACGGCGTGGTCCGGGCCGTCCTCGACGCCGAGGCCGCGCTCGCGCCCGCGGACCTCTCGCTCGCGCGCGGCGAGCTGCACGACGCCTCCGTCAACCGCAGCGCGAGCTCCTTCGACCGCAACCCCGACCGAGACCGGCTTCCCGGGCGCATCGACCCCGCGGTGACCCTGCTGCGCATCGAGCGCGACGGTGAACTCCGTGCGGCGATCGACTGGTTCGCGGTGCACTGCACCTCCATGGGCAACGGCAACCGCCTGATCAGTTCCGACAACAAGGGCCGGGCGGCGTCGGCGTGGGAGGCGCGGGAGCGCGATCGCGTGCCGGACTTCGTGAGCGCGTTCGCCCAGACCAATGCCGGCGACATGTCGCCGAACCTCGGTGGCAGTGCCGGACACGGGCCCACCGACGACGAGCGAGACAACACCGCGGAGATCGCCCGCCGCCAGCTCGAGGCGGCCCGCGCCCTGGCCGCGGGGCCGGGCCGGTCGCTGGCGCCGATCGTCGACCACCGGCTCACCTACGTCGACTTCGGTGCCGCGCACACCGTCTCGGGTCCGACGGGGCGTGCCGTCCTCGGCGCCGCCTTCGCCGCAGGCACCTCCGACGGGCTGGGCGCGACCGTCTTCCAGCAGGGCCTGGGCAACCGGGTCGGCGCGATCAGCCGGGCGCTGTACCGGCGAGACCCCGTCCTCGCGGCCCAGCAGGCGCCGAAGGAGATGCTGCTGCCGGTCGGCGCGGTGGGCTGGGTGCAGGAATGCCTGCCGGTGCAGCTGATCCGGCTGGGTGAGCTGCACCTGCTGTGCCTGCCCATGGAGGTCACGGTCACGGCGGGCGCGCGGCTGCGGGACGCGGTCGCCGCGGCGGCCGGGATCGACGCGGGCGACGTGCTGGTCCAGGGCTACGCGAACGGGTACGGCCACTACCTGACGACGCCGGAGGAGTACGACGCTCAGCGTTACGAGGCCGGGGCCACCGTGTTCGGTCGCAATCAGCTGGCCGCCGTGAGCGAGACGGCGTCCCGGCTCGCCGCGGACCTCGCAGCCGGCCGGCCCAGCGAGCCCTGCACGCCCCCGGCGCGGCAGCGCGCCGGGCGGTTCGGGTCACCGTCGGGCTCGACGGTGCTCAGTCGACCCCGCCCGATCCGGGTGGCGGCCGTGCGCACGCCGGAGCCGGGCGGGCGGCTCACCGTCGACTTCGACTGCCCGCACCCGAACCGCGTGATCCCGGACAGCTACGCGCGCGTCGAACGGCGCGACGGTGACCGCTGGGTCCCGATCGCCGACGACGACTCGCCGTCCACCGAGATCTCCTGGGAACGCCGGGGATCGGCGTTCACCGCGAGGGTGGCCGTCGACCTCCGCGGGCGCGCCGGGCTGTACCGGGTGGGCTACGCCGAGGCCGTTCCCGGCCGGTACACGTGGGCACTCGTGCGGGTGGACTGAGCGCCGCGGCCCGGCTCAGAGGTGGGCCAGTGCTCTGACCGGGTCCTCCACGTAGTCCGCGAACAGTCGCAGGAAACCGCCGGCCTCGCCGCCGTCGCACACGCGGTGATCGAAGGACAGCGACACCTGTGCCACCTTGCGCACGGCGACCTCGCCGCCGATCACCCACGGCCGGTCGATGATCCGGCCGATCCCGAGGATCGCCGCCTCGGGGTGGTTGATGATCGGCGTGGAGCCGTCGACGCCGAACACGCCGTAGTTGTTGAGAGTGAAGGTGCCGCCGGTGAGTCGGCCCGGCGGCAGCTTCCCGTCGCGGGCGAGCGCCGTGGTCTCCGAGAGCCGCTGTGCGAGTTCGACCGTGGTCAGGGTGTCCGCGTCGGCGAGCACCGGCACCACCAGTCCGCGCGGGGTCTGCGCGGCGATCCCGAGGTGCACACGACCGTACTGGACGATCCGCCGGCGCCCGAGATCGACGGATGCGTTGAGCTGCGGGTAGCGGCGCAGCGCCGCCACTGTGAGGCGGGCGAGCAGCGCCAGCAGGCTCACCCGGTCCGCCTCGGGCAGCGCCGCATTCATCGCCGCCCGCGCGGCCAGCAGCTCGGTGGCGTCGACGTCGACCCACGTGGTGGCGTCGGGGATCTCGCGGCGGCTCGTGCTCAACTTGTCCGCCACGGCCTTCCGGATGCCGTTGAGCGGGATGTGGACGTCGCTGCGGGTACCGGGCGTCGACGCTGCCGTGGTCGCCGGTGCCTCCCGCTCGGCGAGGGCCGCGTCGACGTCCGCGCGCCGGATCACGCCGCCCACGCCCGTCGCGCGCACCGTCGCCAGGTCGATTCCGTGCTCGCGAGCCAGGGCGCGCACGACGGGGGAGATGACCCGCACGGCCGAGGGCGTCGACGGTGCCGGGGCGGGCGTAGCCGCCGGGCGCGGCGATGCCGAGACGGTACGGCCGGTGGGCGCGACGCGTCGCCGCCGGACGGGCTCGTCCGCGCTCGTGCCGTACCCGATGAGGACGTTGCCGGAGGCACCGTCGGTGCTCGGGACGTCGGGTGTGCGCGCGGGGGTTCCGGAGCTCTCCGTGCCGTCGCCGACGGCGATGAGCGGCTCGCCGACGCGCAGGACGTCGCCGGGTCCGCCGTGCAGCGCTACGACGGTGCCCGCGTAGGGGACCGGCACCTCGACCGCCGCCTTGGCGGTCTCCACCTCGACGACCACCTGGTCGACGGTCACGGTGTCGCCCACGGCGACCCGCCAGGACAGGATCTCGGCCTCGGTCAGTCCCTCGCCGAGGTCGGGGAGCAGGAACACCTTCTCGCTCATGCGGACACCGTCCAGCGGGGATCCACCTGATCGTCCCACTGCAGCCGGTCCACGGTATCCAGGATCCGGTCCACACCGGGCAGATGCAGGCGCTCGAGCTTCGGCGGGGGATAGGGGATGTCGAGTCCGCTCACGCGGAGCACGGGGGCGTGCAGGTGATGGAAGCACCGCTCCTGCACGCGGGCCGCGATCTCGGCGCCGACGCCGGCGAATCCCTGCGCCTCCTGCACCACAACGCACCGGCCCGTCCGCCGGACCGAGGCGGCCACGGTCGCGTCGTCGAAGGGCACGAGGGTGCGCAGATCGATCACCTCGAGTGAGCGCCCGTCCTCGGCGGCCGCCTTCGCGGCGTCGAGAGCGACCCCGACCGACGGGCCGTAGGAGATGAGCGTCGCGTCGGTCCCGGCCCGCCGCACCTCCGCCCTGCCCAGCGGCTCGCCGATCGTGAGATCGGTGTCCTCCGAGGCGAAGTAGAGCCGCTTGGGCTCGAGGAAGACGACGGGATCCGGATCGTCGATCGCCCGCCGCAGCAGCGTGTAGGCGTCGCCGACCGTCGCGGGCGCGGCCACCTTCAGCCCGGGCGTGTGGACGTAGTAGGCCTCGCTGGAATCGCAGTGGTGCTCGACGCCGCCGATGCCGCCCGCGTAGGGCACGCGGATCACCATCGGCACGGCCAGCGCGCCGCGAGTCCGATTGCGCAGCTTGGCGACGTGGGAGACGATCTGTTCGAAGGCGGGATAGGCGAAGGCGTCGAACTGCATCTCGACCACCGGTTTGAACCCCGCCATGGTCATGCCGACGGCGAAGCCGATGATCCCCGACTCGGCGAGCGGGGTGTCGAAGCAGCGGTCGGCGCCGAACTCGCGGGTCAGACCGTCGGTGACGCGGAAGACGCCGCCCAGCGTGCCCACGTCCTCGCCGAACACGACCACGTTCGGATCGGCGGCGAGCGCGTCCCGCAGGGCGGTGTTGAGCGCCTGGGCCATGGTGTGACGCGGCATGGTTCAGTCCTCCCGGGAAGCTGCTGCGGCGGCGAGCTCCGCCTCGACGAGTGCCTGCTGCTCCCGCAGTTGGGGTGTGGGCTCGGCGTACACGTGCCGGAACAGGTCCGCGGGATCGACGGGGCGGTCCGCGTTCATCCGCTCCCGCAGGTCCGCGGCGGCGGCCTCGGCCTCGTCGGCGACCGCGGCGACGAGGGCGTCGTCGATGCGGCCCCGCGCCCGCAGATGGGTCTCCAGCCGGGTGATCGGGTCGCGGCGGACCCACTCCTCGACCTCCGCGGTCGTGCGGTAGCGGGTCGCGTCGTCGGCGTTGGTGTGCGCGTCGATCCGGTACGTGTGGGCCTCCACGATGACGGGCCCGTTGCCCGAGCGGACGAAGTGCGCGGCCTCCTGCATCACGCCGAGCATCGCGATCGGGTCGTTCCCGTCGACCTGCTCGGAGCCGATGCCGTACCCGACGCCCTTGTGCGCCAGGCTCGGTGCGGCGGTCTGCCGCGAGAGCGGAACGCTGATCGCGAAGCCGTTGTTCTGCACCAGGAACACCACCGGTGCGTGGAACACGGCCGCGAAGTTGAGGGCCTCGTGGAAGTCGCCCTCGCTGGTGCCACCGTCGCCGCAGAGCGCGAGGGCGATCGTGTCGGTGCCGCGCAGGTGCTCGCCGTGCGCCACGCCCGCCGCGTGCAGCAGTTGCGTCGCGAGCGGGGTGCACTGCGGCGCCGTGCGCAGCGCCGCGGGGTCGTAGCCGCAGTGCCAATCACCCGCGAGAAGCGTCAGGACCTCGACGGGGTCCACGCCGCGGGCGGTCAGCGCCACGGAATCGCGGTAGGTCGGGAACAGCCAGTCGGTGGGCCGCAGGCACATGGCCGCCGCGATCTGGCAGGCGTCCTGCCCGTGCGAGGACGGGTACACCGCGAGGCGGCCCTGCTTGGTCAGCGCCGTGGCCTGCGCATCGAACCGCCGCCCGAGGACCATCCGCCGGTACATCTCGACCATGCGCTCGTCGTCGGGGTGGGGATAGCGCGCGTGCGAGTCGGTGAGTGCGCCCGCCTCGTCGAGGTACTGGACGGGCGTGTCCGCCGGAAGGAACTTCCGGTACCTCGGCTCGCCCGCGACATCGGTGGTGGTCACATCGTCCTCCGTTCTCGGCCTGTGACGAGGGTCTCACCGATGGACGGAGTTCTCACCGACGTCAGCCATCGCGAGACGATCGTCGTAGATTGATCACGAGATCGGACCATATGTCCGTGGGAGTGTCGGCGAGCGGGACGGAGTTGGACGGATGGCGGACGGTTCCCCGGAGCCCCGGTTGGACGAGTACGACCGGCGCATCCTGCACGTCCTCGCCGAGGACGGGCGGATCTCCATGCGCGCCCTCGCGGAGCGCGTGCACGTCTCCCGCGCCAACGCCTACGTGCGGGTCGAACGCCTCGAACGCGAGGGGGTGATCCGCGGCTACGGCGCCCGCATCGACCACGGCCGGGCCGGTCTCGGGACGTCCGCGTACATCGGTCTCTCGATCCGGCAGGACGGGTGGAAGCAGGTCGCCGCGCACCTGCGCGAACTGCCCTATGTGGAGCACTTCGCGCTGGTGGGCGGCGACTTCGATGTGCTCGTCCTGGTCCGGACCCCGGACAACGCCGCCCTCCGCGACGTCGTGCTCGTCGGGTTGCAGGCACTCGGCGGGGTGCGCGCCACCCGCACCTGGCTCGTCTTCGACGAGGCCGACGGTGCCGGCGCGCCGGGGCCCGGCGACGGCACCGTCGGGTAGGGCCCACGACCGTCGGGACGTGCCGCCGATGGCACCGCCGATGGCACCGTCCGGTGCGGGTCTAGACGACGCCCATCGCGAGCATGGCGTCCGCGACACGGATGAAGCCGGCGATGTTGGCGCCGGTGACGTAGTCGCCGGGGGAGCCGTACTCGTCGGCGGTCTCGAGGCAGCGGTCGTGGATGCCGCGCATGATGTGCGCGAGGCGGTCCTCGGTGTAGTCGAAGGACCACGAGTCGCGCGAGGCGTTCTGCTGCATCTCCAACGCGCTGGTCGCCACGCCGCCGGCATTGGCGGCCTTGCCCGGCGCGAAGGCCACGCCGGCATCGGAGAACAGTCGCACGGCGTCCGGGGTGCACGGCATGTTGGCGCCCTCGGCCACGTACGACGTGCCGTTCTTGATCAGCCGGTCGGCGGCGTCGCCGTCGAGTTCGTTCTGCGTGGCGCAGGGGAGCGCGATGTCGCAGGGCACGTCCCAGACCGAACCGCCCGGCACGAAGATCGCGCCGCGCTCGGCCGCGTAGACGTCGATCCGCTCACGGCGGCGCTCCTTGACGTCCTTGAGCAGCGAGAGGTCGATGCCCTTCTCGTCCACCACGTAGCCCGAGGAGTCGGAGCAGGCCACGACGGTGCCGCCGAGCTGCTCGACCTTCTCGGTGGCGTACACGGCCACGTTGCCGGAGCCCGACACCACGACGCGTTTGCCCTCGAAGGACTGGCCACGGGTCTTGAGCATCTCGTCGAGGAAGAAGACCGCGCCGTAGCCGGTCGCCTCGGTGCGCACCTGCGAGCCACCCCAGGTCAGCCCCTTGCCGGTGAGCACGCCCGACTCGTAGCGGTTGGTGATCCGCTTGTACTGGCCGAACAGGTAGCCGATCTCCCGGCCGCCCACGCCGATGTCACCGGCGGGCACATCGGTGTACTCGCCGATGTGCCGGTACAGCTCGGTCATGAACGACTGGCAGAAGCGCATGATCTCGCCGTCGCTGAGCCCCTTCGGATCGAAGTCCGAGCCGCCCTTGCCGCCGCCGATGGGCAGGCCCGTCAGCGAGTTCTTGAAGATCTGCTCGAAGCCGAGGAACTTGACGATGCCGAGGTACACCGACGGGTGGAACCGCAGGCCGCCCTTGTACGGGCCCAGCGCCGAGTTGAACTCGACGCGGAAGCCGCGGTTGAGCTGGACGTTGCCGTTGTCGTCCTGCCACGGGACCCGGAAGATGACCTGGCGTTCCGGCTCGCAGAGTCGGCGGATGACGGCCGCGTCGACGTACTCGGGGTGCTTCGTGACCACCGGCGCGAGGCTCTCGAGGACCTCTTTCGCAGCCTGGTGGAACTCGGTCTCGCCTGGATTCCGACGCAGCACTTCGCTGTACAGCTCGTCCAAGGTCGTTTCAGCGTGCGCCATCACACGTCCCTTCTCGCTCGTTGTCCGAAGTGTCGGACAATCGCCCGGACAGTCTATTTGCCCCCGCGTGGGCGGAATTCATCGGTGTAGCCCAGGATCGACTTCTGCACCACGGGCCAGTAGCGGTTCTGGGACTGCGAGGGCAGGTAGACGTTGTGGCCCGCGCCGGGGAGCAGCACGGCGGTGCCGCGGCCGCCCTTGGCGGCGAGGGTGGTGATGAAGCCTTCACACCCGGCCGGCCGGACGATGCGGTCCGCGGTGCCGTTGTAGCAGGTCACAGGCACCTTCGGGTTGATGTTCTGGATCGGGTCGGCCACCGCGAACTGCTGCGGGAACTCTTCGGGCAGACCTAGGAACAGCCTGGTGTTGACGTTGCCGTCAGCCACTGCGCGGCGCATGTCGAGGACGCCGCCCATGGACACTACCGCCGCGGGCGTCACCGCGGGCACGCTGCCCATGGCGCCGGGCGTCAGGATGGACCGCGCCGCGGCCCACACCGCGAGCTGGCCGCCCGCGGAGTGTCCGGCGACGACGACGTCGTTCAGGTCGAGGTTCGGGGCGTTCAGTGCCTTGACGGTCTGCAGGAAGTCGATGGCCGCTGCCGTGTCGGTGAGGGTCGTCGGGTAGCCGCCGCCCGCGCCGATCCGGCGGTACTCGACGTTCCAGACCGCCACGCCGTGCGAGACGAGCGAGCGCGCCATCTCCGACATCGACGACGCCGCCGACGGGGTGCGCCAGCCGCCGCCGTGCAGCAGCACCACGACGGGGATCTGCGCGGGCAGCTCGATCGTGGTGTGGGCGCTGAGCGGGCCGCCGGAGGGGTTCTGCTGAATCGCCGGGTTAGTGGGCAGGTACAGCTCGCCGTAGTTCTGCTCGGGATCCGACACGCCGTCCGGCACCGTGTAGACGATGCGCTGAGGTTGCGTGACGGGGAACTTGCCGACGAGCGACGCGGGGTTCACCGGCGGGTACGTGATCGACGGTGCCGCCGGAGCGGTGGACGACGGGGCACCCGGCCCCCCCTCGTGGACGGGGGTGCAACCCGTGCCGATCAGCACGGAAAGGCATACGGCGGCGCCGATCAGCGGCCGCCGGGCGCGCGCGAACTGCACGTCGACCCTCTCTCGCCCGGCGGGGCGGTTCTGTGGCGTTTCCGAGCCGAATCCTAAGGCAACCCTGCCTCAAGTCCTAGCGCGGGCGCGTTCGTGTGGCCTCCGGGCCGCGCACCCGTGGCGCGATCCGGGCTGGATAATAGGGGGATGAGCGTGCTCCCCATCCGCATCTATCCGGACCCGGTCCTGCGTACTCCTGCGGACGAGGTGACGGTCTTCGACGCCGATCTCGCCCGGTTGGTGGACGACATGATCGACACGATGCACCACCACAGCGGTGCGGGGCTGGCAGCGCCCCAGGTGGGGGTGAGCAAGCGCGTGTTCGTCTACGGCTGCGGCGGCCGTGAGGGGCACATCGTCAACCCCGTCTGGCGCGCCGTCGGTGAGGAGATGCAGACGGCGGCCGAGGGCTGCCTGTCGATCCCCGAGGTCCGCGGGGAGTGCACGCGCCACATGAACGTGATCGCCGAGGGGGTCGACGTCACCGGCGCCCCGGTGGTCCTCGAGGGCACTGAGATCCTCGCGCGCTGCATCCAGCACGAGACGGACCATCTCGACGGCGTGCTCTACCTGAGCCGGCTCGAGCCCGAGGAGCGGAAGGCCGTCATGCGGGTCATCCGCAGTTCGCCGTGGTTCACCGACCCCGCCGCGACGCTCGCGGCCGGGGCGGCGGGAGGCCGCGCCTGATGCGGCTGCTGTTCGCGGGCACGCCGGAGCCCGCCGTCCCGGCGCTGCGGGCCCTGCTCGACTCGGACCACGAGGTGGTCGGCGTGCTGACCCGCCCCGACGCCCGCTCCGGGCGTGGCCGCGGCGTCCGGCGCTCGCCGGTCGGGCAGGTCGCCGACGAGGCGGGGATCCCCGTCCTGACCCCCGCGACGCTGCGCGATCCCGAGGCGCGCGCCGCGATCGTCGCGCTCGCCCCCGACTGCTGCCCCGTCGTCGCCTACGGCGGGATGATCCCGCCGGACCTGCTCGACGTGCCCGCCCACGGCTGGATCAATCTGCACTTCTCGCTGCTCCCGGCATGGCGCGGCGCGGCGCCGGTGCAGGCGGCGCTCGAAGCGGGGGACGAGCTGACCGGCGCGTCCACCTTCCGCATCGAGGAGGGCCTCGACACCGGCCCCGTTTTCGGGGTGCTCACTGAGCGCATCCGCCCGGACGACACCTCGACGGTGCTCCTCGCGCGCCTCGCGGAGTACGGCGCGGAGTTGCTCACGCGGACCGTCGACGGGGTGGGCGCGGACGCGCTGCAGGCGCAGCCACAGTCCCCCGACGGGGTCTCGCACGCCGCGAAGGTCACCGTCGACGGTGCCCGGGTGCGGTTCGACCGTCCCGCCGGCGCCGTGGACCGGCACATCCGGGCCATGACCGACGCGCCCGGCGCGTGGGTCCCCTTCGGCGATGCGCGGCTCAAGCTGGGCCCGGCCACCGTCGACGGGGAGACCGCGGGCCTGGCGCCCGGTGAGCTGCGCGTGACCAAGCGGGCCGTGTTCGTGGGCACCGCGACCGCCGCGCTGCGGCTGGGTAGCGTGCAGCCCCCGGGGAAGAAGCCCATGCCCGCCGCCGACTGGGCGCGGGGAGCGCGCATCGAGGACGGCACGATCATCGGAGTGGACCAGTGACCGATCCCGCCCGCCGCGCCGCGCTGCAGACCCTCGCCGCCGTCCGGGAGCGTGGCGCCTACGCGAACCTGGTGCTGCCGGGGCTGCTGCGCGATGCCCGACTCAAGGGACGCGACGCCGCCTTCGCGACCGAGCTGACGTACGGCGCCTGCCGGGCGCAGGGCCTGCTCGACGCCGTGATCGAGAACGCCTCGGGGCGTTCCGTTTCCGATATCGACGGCCCCGTGCTGGACGCCCTGCGGCTCGGTGTCTACCAGCTGTTGCGTACTCGTGTCGGTGCGCACGCGGCCGTGTCCGAGACCGTGGACTCGGTGAAGGAGAGCTCGGGGCGCGGCGCGTCGGGGTTCGCGAACGCGGTGCTGCGCAAGGTGTCCCGCGACGATGAGGACACGTGGGTCACGCGCGTCGCGCCGCCTGCCGCGGAGGATCTGCTGGGGCACCTGGCGATGCAGTACGCGCATCCGCGGTGGATCGCGGAGGCGTTCCGGGAGTCGCTGCGCGCGAACGGGATCACGTCGATGGGGCAGCTGCAGGCGCTACTGGCCTCCGACGACGCCCGGCCGCCCGTGCACCTCGTCGCGCGGCCCGGGGAGATCTCCGCCGACGAACTCGCTCTGATCGTGGAGGGCGAGGTCGGCGTTCTCTCGCCCTACGCGGTGTACCTGCCCGGCGGCGATCCCGGTGCGCTGGAACCGGTCCGGGACGGTCTCGCGGGCGTGCAGGACGAGGGCTCGCAGCTGGTGGCCCGCGCCGCGGCGGTGGCGCCGCTCGAGGGTCCCGACGGTGGCCGCTGGCTCGACCTGTGTGCCGGGCCGGGCGGCAAGGCCGCGCTGCTCGGCTCGCTCGCCGCGATCGACGGTGCGCGCGTCGACGCGGTGGAACCCGCCGAGCACCGCGCCGAGCTGGTCCGCAAGGCGGTCAAGGGGCTCCCCGTGGACGTGCACGTGGCCGACGGTCGCGCGTCCGGCCTCGAACCCGGCTACGACCGGGTGCTCGTGGACGCGCCGTGTTCAGGCATCGGCGCGCTGCGCCGCCGCCCGGAGGCGCGCTGGCGCAAGCAGCCCGCCGACGTGGAGCAACTCACCGTTCTGCAGCGCGAGCTGCTGACGGGGGCCGCCGCGCTGACCCGCCCGGGCGGCGTGGTGCTCTACGCGACCTGTTCCCCGCACGTGGCCGAGACCCTCGGCGTCGTCGGCGACGAGGAACTGCTCGCGACCGCCGGACTGGAGCGGATCGACACCCGCCCGCTGGTCCCGGCCACCGACCTGCCCCTCGGCGACGGCCCGCATGTGCAATTGTGGCCGCACCTGCACGGCACCGACGGCATGTTCTTCCAGGCCCTCCGCAAGCTCTAACCGAATTGAACACCGTTATGGAGAATCTGACCTGCGGTTTCGTCCTCCATAACGGTGTTCAATCGGTGGATCGTGGGGAGCTTCAGGGGCGGGACCGTCGGCGACGGTCCGCGCCAGCCTCGCGCCCGTAGCTCGCGGGCGACGCGATCGAGGAACGCCGCTCGTCCGCTCAGCAGCATCGGGGAGGTCACGCGGATGATCGTCCATCGTTGATCGGTGATGGCGTTCCATCGGGCGATGTCGATGCGCTGTTGCTCCTTCGAGCGGTGGTAGCCGCCGTCGTATTCGATGGCGACGCGGTACCGCGCCGAGCCCAGGTCGACGTGGAACGGGGTGCCGGGCACGGGTTGCTGGGGGCGGAAGAAGTCGAGGCCCGACCGGTGGACGACGAGCCGCGAGTAGGTCTCCCAGGGGGAGTGCGCTCCGGTGCTGGACTCGTCGAGTACCTCCCGGACGCGGTTCGCGCCGTACAGACGCGGGTGCGTGTCGAGGTATCCGAGGATGGCCGGCTTGGTCGTGAGCGAACGCCCCTGCCGGTCGATTCGGATGAATTGGTCGACGCCCACGATCTTCTCGTCGCCCTCGGCGAATCGCGCCAGATCGACGGCGGAGCGGACCACGGAGGTCGTGACGCGCCCCTCGACGGCGACGACGTCCTCGGGCGGCAATCGACCGCACCGGACGACCACTCCCTGCCGCCGCACCTGCGAGGGCAGCCAGATCTCCGGCCGATGGCCCTCGGCGTACTCGATGCCGTGCAGGGTCGCCGCGCTCCAGCCGACGAAGACCAGCCCCGGGTAGGCCAGCTCGAGCGCATCGCGAATGTCGTCGACGGACGGCGCCGAACCGCCGTCGTGGCGAATGCCGCGGATGACGGACGTGGACTCTTCCCGCACCGCGTGCTCGGTCCGTCCGAGGAGTAGCTCACTCTTGCGTCCCATCACATCAATTGGACGCACCAGCTCTGCGATCGGATCCCTACCCCACGAATTGAACACCGTTATGGAGAGTCCGACCTGCGGTTTTGCTCTCCATAACGGTGTTCAATTGGGGGGGAGGGCTAGGCCTTGAGGACGCCGCCCTTGGTGAACTCCTGCGTCAGCGCGCCGCCGGGGCCGGGCTTGGCGTCGCCCTTCGGGTAGCCCATGCCGAAGGCGCCGCCGCCCTTGACCCACTGGTCCTTGATCTTGCCGGAGACGACATGGGCGCCGTTCTCGGGCGACCACACGATCGAGCCGTTCTGGAAGTCGTTGTACGCACCCGCGACCGAGCCCGCAGTGGGGCCGCCGACGGAGAGCTCGCTCATGAGCGGTGCGCCGAGCTTGCCGGTGGGGCCGCCCTCCTTGAGGTAGAGGTCGCGGATCGCGCCGGTGACGCCGGCGGCCTTGCCGCCGTTGACCTTCGGGTTCCAGTAGATGGTGCCGTTGGTGAACTCCTGCACCTTGCCTCCGGCCGCGTCCTTCTCGACGCCGAGCGGCTGGCCGTACTTCTTCTGGCCGCCGTCCTTGGTGAAGGTGTCGTTGATCGCGCCGGTGACGGCGAACTTCAGCGGCTCGTCGGGCTTGGCGTCGGTCGCGGTGGTTGTGGACGTCGCGGCCTGGCCGGCGAGGAGCTGACCGAGCAGCTTCTGCGCATTCGGATCGCTGCCGAACATCTTGACCAGCGTCGCGACGTCGGTGGTGGGCAGCTGCCCGGTGGCGAGGATCTGCTGGACGCCGGGGATCTTGGCGAGCTCGGTGAGCGCGGGCTGTGCCGACGCGGGAACCGCATTGGCGGTCGAGACGAGCGGGGTGTTGGCAGCCGCGGGAGCTGCAGCCGCTGGCGCTGCCGCGGGGGCCGCAGCAGCCGGAGCCGCGGCGGGAACTGCAGCCGCAGCCGGAGTCGCTGCTGCAGGCGCTGCGGGAGCAGCCGGCGCGGCGGGGGTCACGGGGACGGCCGGGACGGCGGGTTCGGCGAGGGCGGGCCCCGCGGCGAGGAACGTGGCGGCGGCGACGGCCACGAACGTGGTCAAGGTGGTGCGTGCGATCCGCATGACGACCTCTCAACAATCGGCGGCACGAGTGTTACCCGTGTGACTAATGATGCCGATGTTACTAAAGTGATCAATCGAATTCAATGAGGCTCAGCGACCGCGCGTCGCATCGCGCCGCGCGCACCGACCGGTCGACGGAACCGGACCACATACAATGCTGCGCATGTCCTCGCCGATGATCGCGCCGTCCATCCTGTCCGCCGACTTCTCCCGGCTCGGTGCCGAGATCGAGGCCGTGGGCGGCTCCGAGGGCGCCGACTGGGTGCACGTGGACGTGATGGACAACCACTTCGTGCCGAATCTCACGCTGGGCCTGCCCGTGGTCGAGAGTCTGTTGAAGGCCACGTCGATCCCGCTCGACTGCCACCTGATGATCGACGATCCCGCCCGCTGGGCGCCGCCCTACGCGGAGGCGGGCGCGTACAACGTCACCTTCCACGCCGAGGCCAGCGACGACCCGGTCGCCGTCGCCAAGGACATCCGCGCGGCGGGCGGCAAGGCGGGCCTGGCGATCAAGCCCGGCACCGCCTTCGACCCGTACATCGAGATCCTGAAGGACTTCGACACGCTGCTGGTGATGAGCGTCGAGCCCGGCTTCGGCGGCCAGTCCTTCATCGCGGAGGTCCTCGACAAGGCCCGCGCGGCCCGCAGGCTCGTGGACTCGGGCGAGCTGCGCCTGGTCGTCGAGATCGACGGCGGCATCAACGCCGACACCATCGAGCAGGCCGCCGCCGCGGGCGTCGACTGCTTCGTGGCCGGCTCCGCCGTCTACAACGCCGCCGACCCGGCCGAGGCGCTCCGCAAGCTCCGCGCCCAGGCCGCGGCCGTGCCGCGCGTCTGACGGTGGACCTGCAGGCCGCACTCGCGCTGGCCGTCGAGGAATCGACGGCCGCCCGCGGGATCAGCACGCCGAACCCGCCGGTGGGCGCCGTGATCCTGGCGGCCGACGGCACCGTCGTCGGACGGGGCCGCACGGCCCCGGCGGGCGGGCCCCACGCAGAGGTCGTGGCGCTGGCGCAGGCCGGCGACGCGGCACGCGGCGGCACCGCCGTCGTCACCCTCGAGCCCTGCGACCACACCGGCCGCACCGGCCCGTGCACGCAGGCGCTGATCAGGGCCGGTATCGCTCGCGTCGCGTACGCCGCGGCCGACCCCAACCCCCTCGCCGCCGGGGGCGCCCACACGCTCCGCGCTGCGGGTGTCGACGTGGAGCACCTCGACGTCGAGCCGTGGCCGCTCACCGAGTGGATCTTCCGGCAGCGGCACGGCAGGCCGATGGTCACCGTCAAGCTGGCGGCCACCGTCGATGGGCGGATCGCCGCCCCGGACGGAACCAGCCAGTGGATCACCGGGCCCGCCGCGCGGGAGCGGGCCCACGCCGAGCGTGCGAAGCTCGACGCGATCATCGTGGGCACGGGCACCGTCCTCGCCGACGATCCGGCGCTCACGGCCCGCACGCCCGACGGTGCGCCGTACCCGCACCAGCCGACCCGGATCGTCCTCGGGAAGCGGGACCTTCCCGCCGCCGCGAGGGTACTGACCGGCCCCGGGGCAGCGCAGCACGTCCGCAGCCGCGACCCGCACGCCGCGCTCGAGGCCACCGGCGACGCCGTGAACGTCCAGGTCGAGGGCGGTTCGACGGTGCTCGGCGCGTTCTTCGCCGCGGGCCTCGTCGATCGGGTGCAGGCCTACATCGCTCCCGTGCTGCTCGGCGCGGGGCTGCCGGCGGTCACGATCCCTGGCGTCGGGACGCTCGCCGACGCGACCCGGTTCCACCTGGAGTCCGTGGAGCGGCTCGGCGAGGACGTGCTGCTCACCCTGTTGCGCTGAGCTTGCGTTCGCCGTGAGCCCAATACTTGGGGCCGGAGCCGGTGAGTGCTACCTTCGGAAGTGGAAGTTCTCAGGGCGGGGTGCGATTCCCCACCGGCGGTGATGGACTCCGGGCGATCCCGGTGTTCGAGCCCGCGAGCGCCCCACCGCGAGGCGGGGGTCAGCAGATTCCGGTGCGATCCCGGAGCCGACGGTCATAGTCCGGATGAAAGAGAACTACGCGGGGCGTTCCCGCGTCGTCGTGCCGCCCTGAGACCGAAGTGGCAGGAGCGGCGGATGTTCACCGGCATCGTCGAAGAGCTGGGCGTGATCACCGCCCGCGAGGATCTCCCGGATGCGGCCCGGTTCACGGTCCAGGGCGACCTCGTCACCTCCGATGCGAAACACGGCGATTCGATCGCGGTCAACGGCGTCTGCCTCACGGTCGTGACCGTCGAGAGCGGGGCGTTCACGGCCGACGTCATGGAGGAATCGCTGCGCCGCAGCTCGCTGAGCAAGCTCGGCCCGGGCGACCGGGTCAATCTCGAGCGCGCCGCCGCCGTGAACTCCCGCCTCGGCGGGCACATCGTGCAGGGCCACGTCGACGGCACCGGCCACGTCCTCGGCCTCAGCCCATCCGAGCACTGGACCGTCGTGCGGCTCGCGCTGCCGCGGCATCTGGCCCGGTACGTCGTCGAGAAGGGCTCGATCACCATCGACGGGGTCTCCCTGACTGTCTCGGCCCTCGGGCAGGGTGTGACCGGTGACGACGAGCAGCACTGGTTCGAGGTCTCGCTGATCCCGACCACCCTCGACCTGACCAACCTGGGCGGGGCCGAGCCCGGCACCGTCGTCAACCTCGAAGTGGACATCGTCGCGAAGTACGTGGAGCGCCTCGTGACGCTCAAGGAGGAGAAGTAGCCATGACCAGGTTCGATTCCATCGAGCGCGCCATCGAGGACATCGCCGCGGGCAAGGCCGTCGTGGTGGTCGACGACGAGGACCGGGAGAACGAGGGCGATCTCATCTTCGCCGCCGAGAAGGCGACGCCCGAGCTGGTGGCCTTCATGGTCCGCTACACCTCCGGCTACCTGTGCGTGCCGCTCGACGGCGCCACCTGCGACAAGTTGGGCCTGCCCCCGATGTACGCGACCAACCAGGACAAGCACGGCACCGCGTACACGGTCACCGTCGACGCCAAAGCCGGTGTCGGTACGGGGATCTCGGCCGCGGACCGGGCCACGACGATGCTGAAGCTGGCGGATCCCGCCTCGACCGTCGAGGACTTCACCCGCCCCGGCCACGTCGTCCCGCTGCGCGCGAAGGAGGGCGGCGTGCTGCGCCGGCCCGGGCACACCGAGGCCGCGGTCGACCTCGCGACCATGGCCGGCCTCGCGCCCGCCGGCGTGATCTGCGAGATCGTCTCGGAGAAGGACCCGGGCGGCATGGCCAAGTCGGAGGAGCTGCGCGTCTTCGCCGACGAGCACGGCCTCGCGATGATCTCCATCGCCGACATGATCGCGTGGCGCCGCAAGCACGAGAAGCACGTCGTGCAGGTCGCGTCCGCACGGATCCCCACCCGATACGGCGACTTCCAGGCCGTGGGCTACACCTCGATCCACGACGACGTCGAGCACGTCGCGCTGGTCAAGGGCGACATCACCGCCGACGGCGGCGCGGACGTCCTGGTCAGGGTGCACAGCGAGTGCCTGACCGGTGATGTCTTCGGCTCGCTCCGCTGCGACTGCGGCCCTCAGCTCGACGCCGCCATGGAGATGGTGGCGCAGGAGGGCCGCGGCGTGGTGCTGTACATGCGCGGCCACGAGGGCCGCGGCATCGGCCTCATGCACAAGCTCCAGGCCTATCAGCTCCAGGACGGGGGAGCGGACACCGTCGACGCCAACCTGCAGCTGGGCCTGCCCGCCGACGCCCGCGACTACGGTCTCGGCGCGCAGATCCTCGTCGACCTCGGCATCACCTCGATGCGGCTGCTCACCAACAACCCGGCCAAACGCGTCGGGCTGGACGGCTACGGCCTGCAGATCACCGAGCGGGTCGCGATGCCGCTGCGCGCCAACGCCGAGAACATCCACTACCTGCGCACCAAGCGCGACCGCATGGGCCACGACCTGCGCGACCTCGACCACTTCGACCAGGGAGGTACCGCGTGAGCGGCGCTGGGATCCCCGACATCACGCTCGACGGTGCCGCCGACCTGCGGCTGGCGATCGTCGCCTCGCGCTGGCACGACACCGTCTGCGAGGCCCTGCTCGCGGGCGCCGTCCGCACGGCCGAGGCTGCGGGCGTGCGGCACGTCACCGTCGAGCGGGTGGCGGGCGCCGTCGAGCTGCCCGTCGTCGCGCAGGAGCTGACGAAGACGCACGACGCCGTCGTCGCGCTGGGCGTCGTGATCCGCGGTGGTACTCCGCATTTCGAGTACGTCTGCGATGCGCTGACCGCGGGCCTGCTGCGCGTCTCGCTCGACGCCGGCGTCCCCGTCGGGAACGGCGTGCTCACCACGAACACCGAGGCGGAGGCCCTCGACCGCGCCGGACTGCCGGGCTCGGCCGAGGACAAGGGCGAGCAGGCGGCGTCGGCGGCGCTCGACACCGCGCTGACCCTGCGCAAGCTGCGGGCCGGCCGATGAGCCGGATCGCCCTCGTCCAGGCCACCTGGCACCGGAACATCGTCGACCGGGCACGGGACGGGTTCGTCGAGGAATGGGCACGGCTCGGGCACGACGGTGCCGACGTGGACGTCTTCGAGGTGCCCGGGGCCTACGAGATCCCGCTCACCGCGAAGCGCCTCGCCACGACCGGGAAGTACGCGGGGATCGTCGCCGCGGGCCTGGTCGTCGACGGCGGCATCTACCGGCACGAGTTCGTCGCCACCGCGGTCATCGACGGACTCATGCGCGTCCAGCTCGACACCGATGTCCCGGTGTTCTCCGTGGTACTCACCCCGCACCACTTCCACGAGCACGACGAGCACACCGCGTACTTCGAGCGGCACTTCGTCGGCAAGGGCGCCGAGGCGGCTCGCGCGGTCGACGCGACACTGGCGCTGCACGCGAGCCTGCCGGCGTAACCATCCGCAGGCCACCGACTGTGCGCGGAGGTCAGGGGCGCGACATCGGTAGAATCCGGACCCGTGACCGCTGAACCCACCACACAGCCCGTGCTCGACGTGACCCCGCGCAAGATCAAGGTGTACGCCTGGGTCCTCGCGGGGGTCCTGGTCGTCGGGCACACCGCGGTCGCCCTCCTGCTCAAGGCCGGCGGGAACACGGGACTCACGTTCCGGACCTCGGACCAGGCGGGCATGGTCCTGATCGGCGTGGTCCTGGCGTGCGGGGCGCTGCTGTTCACGCGGGCGCGGCTGCACCTCGGCCCGGACGGGGTCACCGTCCGCAACCTGCTGAACGAGAACACCTACCCGTGGGACGTGGTGCAGGGATTCACCTTCCCCGAAGGATCGCAGTTCGCGCACCTCGATCTGCCGCACGACGAGTTCGTCGCGATCTGGGCCATCCAGGCCCGCGACGGCGAACTCGCGGTGCAGGCGCTGCACCGCGCCCGCGAGATCGCCGCCGCGTACCGGGCCTGAGCCCTACTTGATCGTGCCGCTGCGACCGTGCAGCAGCGTCATCAGCTGCGTGAGCTGACCCTCCTGCGCGGCGGTGCGCGCGAAGCTCGTGAGGTTCAGCAGCGGGTTGAACCGCTTGCGGGCGATGCCCTTCGAGTAGGTGAACTCGCGGAGGCCGTCGGCGCCGTGGATCCGGCCGAAGCCCGATTCGCCGACGCCGCCGAACGGGATGTTCGGCACGCCCGCGAAGGTGATGATGCCGTTCACCGAGGCCATGCCGGACCGGATCCTGTCCGCCAGCTCCATGCCGCGGGCCTTGGAGAAGACCGTCGCGGCGAGGCCGTACTTCGTCGCGTTCGCGTACTCGACGGCCTCGTCCATCGTGTCGACCTTGGCGACCGTCACCGTCGGTCCGAAGGTCTCCTGCGTGACCGCGATCGAGTCCTCCGGGACGTCGACGAGCACCGTCGGCCGGACGAACCGTTCGCCGACGGCGTCGATGCCCCCGACGAGGGCACGGCCGCCGCGGGCGAGGGCGTCCTCTATGTGCGACTTGATGATCGGCAACTGGCTGGGCATGGTGATCGGGCCGATCTTGGAATCGTCCGAGTCGTTCGCCGTGACCTCGCGCGCCTTCGCGACCAGCTTCTCCAGGAACGGGTCGTAGACGTCCTTGTGCACGTAGACGCGTTCGACGCCGACGCAGGTCTGGCCCGCGTTGGCGAAGGCGCCCCACGCGGCGGCGTCGGCGGCGGCGTCGAGGTCGGCGTCGCGGTCCACGAGGAAGGCGTCCTTGCCGCCGGCCTCGATCACCACCGGCGTCAGCGTCTCGGCGCAGGCGGCCATGACCTTCTTGCCGGTGTTGGTCGAGCCGGTGAAGGCCACCTTGTTCACGCCGGAGGTGCACAGCGCGTTGCCGGTCTCGCCGAGACCCGTCACGGTCTGCAGCACCGGGCGGCCCACGGCCTCCTCGAACGTGCGCGCCAGCCACACGCCCACGCCGGGCGTGTACTCCGAGGGCTTGAAGACCACGGCGTTGCCGGCGGCGAGCGCGTACGCGATCGAGCCCATCGGGGTGAAGACGGGGTAGTTCCACGGCCCGATCACGCCCACCACGCCGAGCGGGTGGTAGCGCACCGTCGCCGACTGGTTCGCCATGACCAGGCCCGAGCCGACCCGACGGGGACCGAGGACCTTCTTGGCGTGCGACGCGGCGTAACCGAGGTGGTCGATGCCGAGCGCGGCCTCGAGGAGCGCGTCGCCGTGCGGCTTGCCGGTCTCGTCGTGGACGATCTGCGCCAGCTGGTTGATGCGGCGGGTGATGACGCCCTTCCACGTGTTCAGGGCCTTCTTGCGGCCCTCGAAGCCGATCTCCTGCCACCAGTCGGCCTGCTCGCGGGCGCGCGCCACGACGGCGTGCACGTGGTCGGTGGAGTGGATGGGGTACGACTCGACCACGTCGCCGGTGCGCGGGTTGAGCGAGTCGAAGGTCTTCGTGTTCGCTGCGGTCATGCTGACTTCCTGATCTCGTCGGCCGCCTTCTCGGCGATCATGATGGTGGGGGCGTTCGTGTTGCCGCGGGGGACCTTCGGCATGACGGAGGCGTCGACGACGCGCAGTCCCTCGACGCCGCGGACCCGCAGCTGCGGATCGACGACGGAGTCCTCCCCGGAGCCCATCGCGCAGGTGCCCACGGGATGGAAGAGCGTCTGCGTGTAATCGGCGACGAGCGTACGGATCTCGTCCTCCGACGGGGACTCGCTGATGTGCCAGGGCTTGCCGAGGTAGCGCGCGATCGGGCCCTGCGCGGCGAGCTCCATCGTCGCCTTCACTCCGGCCACCAGTGCGTCGAGGTCCTCCGGCGCGTCGAAGTAGTTGGGCTCCAGACGCGGCTTGAAATCGGGGTTCGCCGAGCGCAGCCGGAGCGTTCCCCGGCTCCGCACGTCCACCAGCGTCGGGCCGAGCATGATGCCCCGACGGTGCGTCTCGTGCAGCAGGTTGTCGTAGACGCCCGCCGGCATCACGTGGAACTGCAGGTCCGGGTGCTCGAGATCCTCGCGGGAGCGGAAGAAGCCGCCCGCCTCGGCGCCGTTGGACGACAGCGGGCCGGTGCCGGTGAGCTTCCAACGCAGGAGGTTTCCCACGTTCTGCGTCTCGAGCAGGTCGAAGGTGCCGTGCGTGTCGTAGTCGACGGGGACCATGGGATGGTCGTGCAGGTTCGCTCCGACGCCCGGGAGGGCGGCGCGCACGTCGATGCCGTGCTCGGCGAGGTGCTCGGCGGGGCCGACCCCCGACAGCATGAGCAGCTGCGGGGAGTTGATCGCCCCGCCGGAGAGGATCACCTCGCGGCGGGCGCGCGCGGTGTGATCGGCGGCGTGCTGCCGGAAGAGCACCCCCGAGGCGCGGTCACCGTCGAACTGGATGCGCCGCGCGGTGGCTCCCAGCGCGACCGTGAGGTTGGGGCGCGAGCGCGCCGGCTCGATGTAGGCCTTGTCGGTCGACCAGCGCCGGCCGTTCTTGCAGGTCACCTGGTAGAGGCCGGCTCCGTCCTGGGACGCGCCGTTGAAGTCGTCGGTCGGCTTCAGGCCCCACGAGACCGCGGATTCGACGAAGGCCGTCGAGAGGGGGTGAGTGAACCTGCGGTCCTCGACGTGCAGCGGGCCGTCGGTGCCGTGCAGGGGGCCGCCGATGCGCGTGTTCCCCTCCGCCTTGACGAAGTACGGCAGGACGTCGTCGTGCGACCAGCCCTGCGCCCCGTGATCCTGCTCCCAGGCGTCGTAGTCCGCATGATTGCCGCGGATGTAGATCATCGCGTTGAGCGACGAGCAGCCGCCGAGCGCCTTCATCCGCGGCCAGTACGCCGGGCGGTCGTTCAGGTGCTTCTGCGGCGTGGTGGTGTAGTTCCAGTCCCACTTCGTCTTGAACATCGCGGAGAACGCGAGGGGGATGTGGATCTCGTCCGCGTCCGCCTCACCTCCGGCCTCGAGGAGCAGGACGGAGACGCCCGGATCCTCCGACAACCGGGCCGCCATCACGGCTCCCGCGCTCCCGGCCCCCACCACGATGTAGTCGTACTCGTCCGCCGGCAATGCCGCTCCTCGCCTCGATCCAGTCCTTGGTGTCGAAGCTACTCGGGAGTACGGGTCGCGTGAAGAGGTTCGGGCAGGTTCTCAGGCCCGACGGTGCGCCGCGCCGGGCCCCGTCATCCGGCCCCGGCCCGGCGCGTCACGCGACTGTGGGCGCGAGGCGCTTGATCATCGGGGAGAGGGCCACGACGATCAGGCCGATCGCGATGGCGGTGCCGCCGAGGATCAGGAAGTACGGCGCCTCGTCGTCCTGGTCGTAGAAGGTCGCGAGCCGTCCGGCCAGGGCGGTGCCGAGGCTGATGGAGAGGTAGTTCAGCGCCACCATCTGGGTGGAGAACGCGCGCGGCGCGAGCTTGGTGGAGACGGACAGGCCGACGGGGGAGATGCACAACTCCGCGAGCGCGAAGATGAGCATGATGCCGAGCAGCCCGATCAGCGGCGCCGTGTTCGTGCCGGCGGGCATGAGGAGGAAGGCCAGGAACGCGACGCCGATCCCGACGGTGCCGATCGCGAACTTGATCGGGGTGCTCGGCTGGCGCGGGCCGAGCTTCGTCCAGAGCGCGGCGAACACCGGCGCGAAGATGAGGATGTACACCGGGTCGACGGACTGGACCCACGACGCCGGGAACTCCCAGCCGCCGATGCTGCGGTCGAGCCGCTCGTCGGCGTAGACCGCCACGAAGGTGAACATCTGCTGGAACAGAGCCCAGAAGGCGGCCTGGGAGAGGAACAGCGGGATGAAAGCCCTGACGCCGTTGCGCTCGGCACCGTCGACGCGGGAGCTGCGCAGGAGGAAGACGAAGTAGGCCAGCGAGACCGCGGCGACGGCGAGGATGACCACATCGACGAGGTTCCCCGCCGTGATCACACCGGTGACGATCAGCACGAAGACAACCGCGAGAACGGTGGCCGTGCCCATGGCGACCCGCTGGATTTCGCTGCGAGAAGCGGGGTTCGGCACCGTCTGGCTGATCGGCGGCAGCATCCTACGGGTGAGCGAGTACTGGAACAGCCCGAGTGCCATGCCGACCGCGGCAAGGCCGAAGCCCCAGTGGAAGCCCTGCGTGTCCTGCAAGTAGCCGGTGAGCAGTGGGCCGATGAAGGCGCCGAGGTTCACGCCCATGTAGTAGAGCGAGAAGCCGGCGTCACGGCGGGTGTCGCCCGCCTCGTAGAGGTCGCCGACGACCTTGGTGGCGTTGCCCTTCACCCCGCCGGCTCCCAGGGCGACGAGCACGAGTCCGATTCCGACGCCGGCAGCGCCGGGGATCACCGCGAGCGCGATGTGGCCCGCCATGACGAGGCACGCCGAGTAGAACAGGGCGCGCTCGGCGCCCAGCAGTCGGTCGGAGATCCACGCGCCGGCCACCGTCGAGAGGTAGACGAATCCGCCGTAGGCGCCGACGATGCCGAGCGAGGTGGGCTTGTCGAAACCGAGGCCGCCCTGCGACGCCGAGTAGTACAGGTAGTACGCGAGGATCGCCTGCATCCCGTAGAACGAGAAGCGCTCCCACATCTCGACGCCGAACAGGTTGACCAGCGGGAGTGGGTGTCCGAAGAAACGGGTGTCGGGCTTGTAGCCCACCGGGGTGTGAGGATTGCTCATTGCCCGATGAAACCATGTCCTGGTCGCGCGGCGCGTGGTTCGCGCCGCGCGGCGGGGCTCAGCGTAGGAGGTTGGTCCGCGCCACCTGTTCCCGGAGGAAGTGGAACTGGGTGTCGAGGCTGGCCTGCAGGTCGCGCAGTTCGTCGGCGTGGCCCTGGAATCGCCGGGCGTCCGCCTCGTTGCCGACCGCGTCGCGGTAGAGCTGGTCGAGCAGCTCGCGGTGCGCGCCGGTGCTGGTGCGGTCCAGGAGCTGCAGGTCGTTCAGCAGGCGTTCGACGGGGCGGAGCTCGCCCAGGTACTCCGTGAGCGCCGCGACGTGATCGCGCAGGGCGTTCTCCGCCATGCGAGCGGCCTGCGTGTACTCGTCGACGTGCTGGGCCAGGGCGTAGGACACCGAGGACTCGCCCGACGGCCGCGGCGTGTCCGTGCGCATCCGCCAGACGCGGTAGGCGCGGTGACTGATGTCGTGCAGCGTGGCATCGAGGTTGATGCGGACCCGGTGCTGGTCGAGGATCGGGTTGTTCCACGCCGGTGAGCGGCGGATCTCCTCGGTGAGCAGCACCGCGAGGCCGAGGAGACGGGTCTCGACGCGGGTATCGCCGGGTTCCGCGTCGGGGTTCCACGCCGGCATCCGGTCTGCCTGGAAGGGCCACGGGTTCGCCGCCAGCCGCGCCTGCTCCTGCGCGGCCAGGCGCTTCTTGTGCTGCGTGAGCTGCCAGACGCGGAATCCTGCCAGGCCGCCGCCGACGAGGAGGAGCGCGACCAGGCCGGAACCGAGCGCGTAGCCGCTCACGAAGACCGCGATGGCGCCGAAGATCCAGACCCACGCGGGTACGCCCCACGGCTCGCGGCGCTGGGGGATGGACGCGAGGTACACCGGATTGTTGCTCGCGGTGTAGCGACGGAACGCGTCGTCGATGGTGCTCGGCCGCAGTCGCTGCAGGTAGTGGGACGCGTCCCGCGCCGCGACCTGTGCCTGCTCCCGCCCGATCGGCACCGCGTCGGCTGCGGCGATGACCCGCGCCGCCAGCTCCTGAGGGACTGTATCCGCCATCTCGAACCTCCTCCTGTCACCTCCGAATGTACCGACGAATCGGCCTCCAGCGCCCGCAGCGCCCCGGCCACTCTTGCGGACAGTGGTCCGGGGCGCTCCCGGCCCTACATCAGGGCCACCTTCGCCCCGCCCGAGAACATCGAGTCGTGCAGCTCGATGCTGGCCGCCGACGCGTCCTTGGGCATGTCGAAGACGACCTTGACCTGGACGGTGTTGCCGGGGTTGATGTTGTCCCACACCGGCACGTCGGAGTCTCCGAGCGCGATCTGCGCCATCGAGTCGGACTCGAAGGTGCGACCCTGCGCGTCCTTGAGCTTCTGCGAGCTGGGGGAGAAGCTCTGCGGCTTGGTGCCGATGTTCTTCACCGTCATGGAGACGACGACGAACTGACCCTGCGCCTTCTTCGCCAGGTACGGGTTGTCACCGACTTCTGCGAGCCCGGCCTCCACGCCGGTGACCACGAACTCGAACTTGCCGTCGCGGACCGCGGTGTTCAGGCCGGCCACCTTCGCAGCGGTGGCGGCCGCGCTGCCGCCGGGCGCCGAGCCCGCGTCGTCCTTGTTCCCGCCGCCGGTGGCGACGGAGACGATCACGATGAAGGCGATCACGGCCAGCACGATCCACGGCCACTTGCGCTTCTTCTTGGCGGGCGGGGTCGGCGGGGCGGGGTACGGGTAGAGCTGACCGGGCGCGGGCCGCCCCTGGTCGGGCTGGCCGGGCTGCAGCGGGAAGGGCTGCTGAGACATGATGAATCCTCATTTCCAGAGATGGGGGAATCGCCGATCGGCGGGAAGTGCCGAACGGCGTGAAACGGAGCCGTCGCCGGCTCGGGTGATCAGGTGACGACGGTGCGCCGAAAGCGGACCGTCAGGATCGGTGACTGTGAGCGTCGATCGGAATGCTTGTGCGTGCGGTCAATTCATCCTCCCCAGGACCTGATGGAAGAAGCATCGCATCGACCACTGACAAGTTTTCGCGGCGATCTCGACTGAAATCGATAGCTGCTCAAAGGAATAGGAGGTGGCGGAGACGTTCGCGCATCAGGAGCACGCCGAGGGCGTTCCCGCCGTCGAAGTTCCGGTGCGTGTCACACGTGCACGACCCCCACACCTGGTCGTGCCAGGTGTTGCCTTCGATCAGGGTCGCGCCACCAGTGGCGGCGAGCCGACGGGCGAGCGCGGCATCGTCGAACTTGGCGGCCAGCACGTCGGCCATGGCGTCGAACCGAACGCGGTCCCAGTCGTCGACGAGGGTGACCGAGCGGCCGATCCGTTTCGCCTCCGCGGGTGTCGGAGCAGTTCTGATCCGCTCGATGCTACGTTCGTCCGTGGTCTTCGCGGACATGAAAGCGTGCTCGGCCGTGGGGAACTCGCGTCCGCGGAACAGGACGCGCGCCGGATAGAAGTTCGAGAGGAAGAAGTTATCCCCTCGGAAGGCGTCGATGACTCTCATCGCGTCAGGCCTCTCGTCCGCAGAGTTCTTCGGGGCAACCGTGCCACGTGTTGACCGCTTCAACGATCGCCCGGGCCGCGAGCGGCGGCGGGTACGCCTCGGCGAGGTCGGTGAACTTCCGGATGCACCGCTCGACGTGGTCGTCGAAGAACGCGCACGTCTCGATCAGGTGGAACTCGTCCGCTACGCATTCGAGGACCCGGTGGTGCGGGACGAGGCGGGAGAACCATCCTTCGACCTCGTCGACGGTGAGCGCACAGTCCGGATTGCCGCACTCGCACGGGTACAGGGGCAGTGACACCTCGATGACGGGAGGCGTCGAGACGGCGGCAGTGGTGGTGATCATCATGGTCATCCCTTCTGGGATCGTCGGAGAATCGTGTCGAAGAATGTGCTTGCGGTGGCCTACGCGGCGTGGGACGGATCGGGTCGCTGTTCGCGCGGCGGAGGAGGATTCACCCACCGCGCTCGCGCGTCGAAGTCGTCGGCCAGCAGATCGCCGGCGATCACCCGATGGGTGTCGGTGGTGATCACGGTGTCGGGGTCGATGACGGCCAGATCCTCGTCGGAGTACGCGACGGGGACGAACCCCGATTCGTCGAGATGCGTGAGCAGCACGGCCCGGTGCGTGTCCATCCCCGCCTCCATATCGGCGATCCGCTGCATCTGGTCGGGGAAGATCCGAGTGAGGTCGTCGCCCGCGAGCCACAGCTGGACGATGCGCGGGTTGATTCCGGTTGCGTGTCGCAACGGCTTCCACGTCAGGCCCAGCATCGCCAGCCGGACCAGGAAGGCCGCCTTCTGTTCGGCGGTGGACTGTTCCGAATCGGTGAGGCTGTCGATCACGAGCCGGGCGTCGGGGCAGGCAGCCGCGGCGCGCCCGGCGCAGACCCGGTGGAGTGCTGCGTCCGCGATCACGGTGCCGCCCTCCGCAGCCTCGTCGTCGGTGCGGTAGGTCCTGATCACACCCGTCGTCTCGGCCCGGGCGATCAGCGACGCGGTGATGGTGTCCGCGAACTTCTCGATCCGGGCCAGGCGTACGACGGCCATATCCAGCGCCGGCCCGAGCGAGCGGTTGCGCTCCCAGACCTCGATCGTCGGTACGCGGTACCCGAGCATGCGGTGCAGGCTGTCGCGGTTGTGCAGGCCGAGCGCTGCACGACGCGTTCGCAGGTCCGCGCCGCAGAATGGGATGAGGACGGGGGAGCGGTTGCCGGTCATGGTGGTTCTCCTGACGCTGTGAGTGCGCGGTGGTGTCCGCGGCTGGCGTCGTTTCGGACCAGCCGCATAGAATGCGCCGCCCCACTGACAAGTTCTTGTTTCAGCAGGTCGCGCAGTGGTTTCGCGACCGATCCGGTCGGGCTATCAGAACTTGTCGGTGCCCCGGTGCATCCTGATCGGCTGCGCTGGAGATACCGGGCGGCGAAGGAGGATGAGATGTCCGTCAGCGACGATCGGCTCACCGCTATGGTTGGCCGGGTGATCACCGGAGACCTCAAAAACAAGATCGACCGCGTCTGGGACGCCTTCTGGTCCGGCGGGATCAGTAACCCGCTCGAGGTGATCGAGCAGATCACGTACCTGCTGTTCATTCGTCGGCTGGACGAGCTGCAGCGGCTCAAGGAGCGCGAGAACGAGATCCTCGGTGAGGGCATCACCAACCCGATCTTCGAGCCCGGCCAGGAGGAACTTCGCTGGAGCGCCTTCCGGCACGAGGCCCCTGCGGAGATGTTCGCGACCGTCGGCCAGAAGGTGTTCCCGTTCCTGCAGAACATGGGCACCGACGGCTCGACCTACTCCGAACACATGAAGGACGCCCGGTTCACCATTCCCACACCGGCGTTGCTGTCGAAGGTCGTCGACATGCTCGACGACATCCCGATGGAGAACCGCGACACCAACGGTGACCTGTACGAGTACATGCTTTCCAAGCTGTCGACGTCGGGGACCAACGGCCAGTTCCGCACGCCGCGACACATCATCCAGCTGATGGTGGACCTCATGGAGCCGAAGCCCGGCGACGCGATCTGCGACCCCGCGTGCGGCACCGCGGGCTTCCTTGTCGCGGCAAGCGAATACGTGCGTGAGAACCATCCGGAGGCGATGTCGAACGACTTCCAGCGGACCCAGTTCCACCGCTCGATGTTCCACGGCTACGACTTCGACAGCACCATGCTGCGCATCGGCTCGATGAATATGCTGCTGCATGGCGTGGAGGAGCCCGACATCCGCTATCGCGACTCCCTTTCCGAGGGTGCCAGCGGCGACGCCGAGAAGTACACTCTGATCCTCGCGAACCCGCCGTTCGCCGGCTCGCTCGACTACGAGGCCACCTCGAAGGACCGGCGATGTCAACTCGTGGAAGCAACAGCGCTGGTCAGTAGTAGTTTCTCGAACACCTCCCGGGGTGTGCGGAAGCCGAGGCAGGCTCGGGGGCGTTCGTTGAGTTCGCGGGCGATGGAGTCCAGGTAGGGCTGATGATCGGTGATCTCGGTGCCCTTGGGCAGGTACTCACGGATCAACCCGTTGGTGTTCTCGTTCGTCGGCCGCTCCCACGGCGACCGCGGGTGGGCGAAGAAGATCGGCAGGTCCGCGGCGACGGTCACCGACGCATGCTCGGCCATCTCGGTGCCTTGATCCCAGGTCAGGCCCTGTTTCATGAACGCGGGCAGACCTGCCAGGTGGTCGATGAGCACGTCGGCGACACCGTCCGCGTGCTTCCCGCCGGGCAGCCCGAGGATCA
>NZ_LSRE01000048.1 GCF_001575205.1 Tsukamurella pseudospumae | reverse complement strand
GCTGCGAGGACCGCATCCGCGCATTGAAGGACACCGGCCTGCGGAACCTCCCCCTGCACCGGTTCGCGAAGAACCGGATCTGGACCGCGATCGCCGCGCTGGCTGCCGACCTCATAGCCTGGACCCAAATGCTCGCCCTGACCAGCCATGATGCCCGCCGGTGGGAACCCAAACGACTGCGCCACCGACTCTTCTGCATCGCCGGATCCATCGCCCGGCACGCCCGCCGCACCCGCCTGCACCTCGCCGCGACAGCCCCCGACACCGGCCTGCTGATCGCCGGCCTACAGCGCCTGAACCGGATGCGAGCACCCACATGACCGACACGACTTCCTTGACAATCCGATCACGAAACACCCCCACGGGACAGTGGAACCCGACGCCACCCGACGCAACACCGGGCCGCATCACCATGCCCACGAACGAAACCCTCACTCGAGGACACCAATCCGAAACCGATCAGGAGGGGACGACCACCTCACGAAAGATCGAGGCTAGCGGGGAGACGGATCCATGGCGTTGCCGAAGGCCTACCTGACGAGCACGAAGAATCTCGGTGCTGTGCTGGAAGCAGCGCAGAATGCCCAGGCTCCAGAGCGATTCACTCAAAAGTTCTTAGAGGATCTCGGTTTCACTAGCAGCGCCGACCGACTAGTAATCGGAATGCTCAAGTCCCTGGAGTTCATTGGTGATACTGGAACTCCGCTGAAGAGGTATCACGAGTATCTCGACAAGACTGAGTCGAAGAAGGTGATGGCAAAGGCTATCCGAGAGGCTTATGCCGACTTGTTTCAAATAAACAAGAATGCACAGACCCTCACCAAGGCCGAAGCTCAATCCAAGATGAAAACCCTGTCGCAGGGGCAGTACAGCGACGACATTCTTAGCAAGATGGCTACTACATTCAAGGCGCTGTGCGGACTAGCCGACTTCGACGCGCCGACCGATAAAGATGCCTCCGATGACAGTGGTGATGATCCTGGTTCGGAGGACGACGGCAAGGGCGTCGACCAACCCTCTGGCAGCAAGCTGACAATGTCTGGGCTTCATTATAACATCAACATTCATCTTCCTGAATCCCGCGACCCCGCCGTTTACGATGCTCTGTTTCGAAGTTTGAATGGAGCATCTGGGGTGAACGGAGAGATGTACAACTTCGTATACCGCGCACTGTTGACAGAGGAGGCGCTGGATCGCGCCGGGCGGCACAAAGCGGTCGGATACGGCGACGAAGAAGCATTGCGCATGGCCCTGAACTATGATCTTCTCGATCAGGAAGATCTCGCCGCAGGGTTGCGTATGGCAAATATATATGCTGCAATTACCGCCTTTGAGCGAAGCGCTCGTACTTTTGTGGAAAAGGTTCTACAACAGGCCCACGGCGACAATTGGTGGGACACGAAGGTCTCCGACAAGATTAGAACCTTCGCGGAAGATCGTCGTGAAGAAGAAGACAAAGTCAAATGGCATGGCACACGAGGAGACGAGCCGCTAACCTATACGCAGATGGACCATTTGACGAAGATTATGCAGCAAAATTGGCCGGATTTCGAGCCATTTGTACGACGAATCGATTGGATGAACTCGATATTCTCCAATATCGAGCGCTCTAGAAACGTGATTATGCACAGTGGTGTCCTAGACGATGCTGACGTCGAGCGCGTCGGGATGAATATTAGAGACTGGATTCGCCAAGTCGGCTAACCCCATCCGCGCAGCGGGGTGACGTTGTCTCGGCGGGCTGCTCCGACGTTGCCGAGCGCGGCCATTGCCTCGGTGTGGTCGTCCTCGAATAGGTGGGCGTAGATGCCCATTGTGGTGTTGACCGACGCGTGGCCCATGTAGTCGGCGATCTGCTTCGGGTGCAGGCCCGCGCTGACACAGAACGAGGCGTAGGTGTGGCGCAGGCTATGGGCGGTGCGTCGTCTGGATCGGCGGGTCTTGGGCGAGTCGTAGACGGCGTGGGGTCCGGTCGCTGTGGTTTCGCCGGTGGCCGGAGCGCCGTGCACGACCAATGCGGTGCGCTGGACGCTGACGGATGGGTTGCGGCCAAGGTCGATGTCGCCGATTTGGAGGCCTGCGAGTTCGCCGCTGCGGAGGCCGGTCCAGGCGGCCATGTGGACCAGGATGTTGAACGGCCAGGATGTGGCGTCGGTGAGGTATTCGACCTGCTCTGCGGTGAGGAATGCGGCGTCCTCGGTCGAGCCGTGTGCGCGGGGTGTGGACCCCGGGTTGTTCAGCCCTAGTTTGGAAGACTAAGTCTCTCCAGCGGGGGCACGGGCTTCAGCTGGCGCTGAAAGCGGCAAATTGCCTGCTGGCGTCGGTTTCCGGCCGGGGACTTTGTCGTGTCGTGGGGTCGCGCGAAGAGGCGTACCGTCGGAGCGGATGGAGCCCGCGTGGGCGGGGGAACGGGGACAGGGATGAGTGGGGACCGGACGGCGTCGTTGACTGCGCTGATCGGGATCGTGGGGCGGGAGATCACGGCGACGGGGGTTCCGTGGGACGCGTTCGCGGTGGTGGCGTGGTTCGACCCGCCGGCCCGGACCGCACGGCTCGCGACGTGGTGGTACTCCGAACACGACGCTCTGCCGCGCCTCGTCGGATCGACCGCCCCGGCGGGACGCGCGTTCGAGGAACTCCGGGACGCGGTCGAGGTTCCAGAGCATCTGGTCCGCGTCGCCGTGGTGACCCACGTGCGGGCGAGCGGGGCGACGGACCTGCGCCTGCACACGGCCGCGGAGAATCTCGACTACTACCTCGGCGTCGGGGCGACGGCCGAGTCGATCGGCGGGGGACTGCGGCCCCTCGCGCCCCCGCAGGCCGCGTCGCCGCAGGCAGCGGCACCGTCGGACCCGAAGCCCGTACCGAGTACGGCGGGCCCCGACATGTCCCGCGTGGGGGTTCCGGACCACGTCCGGCGAGCCGCCGAGCAGGAGGCGCTGTCGGGACCGACGATCCCGCTGACCGTCTGGCGGCCGGATATGCGCGATCCGACCGGCGGCATGCCCGACGACCTCTGTGCGCGACTGTCCGCGGACGATGCCAGGCAGCTCGCCGACTACCTCGACGGCGGCGCGCTGGTCGCCGCGGCGCGCGGATTCCTCCCGGACCCGTGGAGCGGATCGGACCGCGGCGTCGTGCCGATCCACAAACGGACGGACGGGCACTTCACCTGGGACGACGCGATCACGTACTACGTCCGCACGTACCGGCTGAACCCCGGCTCGGCGATCCTCGCGCAGGCTCGCGCACGGGGCTTCGTGGCTCCCGATGTGCCGAAGGAACGGGTGAGCCGCATCATCGACCAGCTCTTCAGCGGCGCCCCGGGCGGCGGGAAGGTGCGCGAGTGGGGCGTCCGCCTCGACGGCAGCCAGGTGCTGCCCGGCGACGTGTACTGCGTGTACCGCGGGCGCGTGTACCGGTTCGGGCCCGACGCGTCGGCGGCCGGCGACTACTCCTCGGTCCGGATCACGGCACTGCCCGGGTCGGTGATCCCCGACGGCTTCGTCGAGGTGGACGAGTACGACGCCGTGAAGCAGACCTCGGCGTACGGCATCGTGCCCATGGCCGAGATCACCGGGATCCACCTCGTGGCCACGGCGTGCCGGTACAAGGGGGCCAAGGCGACCGTCTCCCGGATCGACGGCAACCGGTGGGAGCTGCAGATGGACGGCCCCGACGGTGACGGTCCGGCACCGTCGGACGCGGACTGGAAGATCTTCCCGCGGGTCGACGCGAGTCGGGCGCCGAGGTACTTCGCGCGGGTCGACCCCGACGAGGTGGCCCGCGTCACCGTCGTCGTGCTGGCGTGCCGCATGGTGAACGGGAGGCTCGTGACCGAGCGGGAGGCGTTGGGTACGAGCGCGGGGGACGTGGCGTACGGGATCCCCTCGGCGGCAGACAGTCCGTTCCTCCCGCCCCGGACGGCGGTCGAGACCTTCAGCCAGCGGATCGCGGCGATCGACCCGAACTTCACGAAGTTCGACATCAACCTGCACCGGCTGAAGCACGCGTGGCGGATAGCGGTCAGCGATCCGACCTTCGCCGGCTACTACGTCGATGACGACGGCGAGGTCTACCAGATGGATCCGGCTGTGCCGCCGGAGCAGGTCGACGTGCCACTCACCGCGGAGTACCTCGGGCGGCACCCCGCGATCGACCCGCCGGGAGGGTACTGGCCGGTGTGACCCGAGACGGAGGCGGCTTGCACGAAGTTGTCGGGACTGCATCCGCAATGCAGGATGGGTGTGTGAGCACAGATGAGCCGGTACGCCAGAGCTATCCGCAGTACGGCTACGCACAGCCCGGGTACCCACCGCCGGGGTTCCCGCCCGGACCGGGCTTCCCAACCGGACAGGGCTTTCCCGCCGGACCGGGCTGGGGCGCGCCCGCACCCGAGGTGAAGGTCGGCATCGTCCCGATCCGGCCGCTCGACCTCGGCGGGCTGTACGGCGGAGCCTTCGCGGCGATCCGCGCGAACCCGGCGGTGATGGTCGGGCTGACGGCGATCGTCGTGGTGCTCTCCCAGGTGGTCACCTTCCTGGCGCAGATCCCGCTGACCACTGTGTCGACGGATCCGAAGGCGGACGACGACGCATCGGTCGCCCTCATCCTCGGCTCGTCCGCCGCCAGCCTCGGGATATCCCTCATCGCAGCGATCGCCACTCTGTTCCTCACGGGCGTCCTCACCGTGGTCGTGGCGCGGTCGGTCCTCGGCGAGAAGACCAGCATCGGGGAGGCGGCTCGTCTGGTCGGCCCCAGGCTGTTGCCACTGATCGGGCTCAGCGTGATCCAGTTCCTCATCTTCTTCGTTCCGATGCTGCTCATCTTCGGAGCAGCGATCGGGATGACCATCGGCGGCCTCGGCAACACCGGCATGGTGGTCGGCACCGTCCTCGTCGCTGTGCTCGCGTTCGTGCTCATCGTGGCAGGCGCGATTGCTCTCATGCCCGCGTTCTCGCTGTCCTACCAGGCCGTCGTGCTCGAGCGACTCGGGCCGATCACCGCGCTGCGCCGAGCCTGGCGCCTGCAGGAGCCGGGGTACTGGCGACTCGTCGGCATCCTCCTGCTGACGTACGTCGTCACGGGGATCGTCGCCGCCATCGTCGCGATCCCGTTCGGCGTCGGCACGGCGCTGGTCGAATCGGGCGACGCGACGCGCAACCTCGCCGGTGGCACGGTCGTCGGGCTGGCGATCGCGGCGGTCGGATCCGCGATCGGACAGGTGCTGACGGTGCCCTTCACCGCGGGCGTCCAGGCGCTGCTCTACATCGATCAGCGGATGCGCAACGAGGGACTCGACCACGCACTGCGCGCCGAGGCGATCCACCGCTGGCAGACCGGGACGGTCGGCGTCCCGACGGAGAACCTCTGGGTGTCGAGCGGATATCCGCAGCAGTACTGACTTTCCGGGTCAGAACGGCGGCGGCTTCAGCGGCGCGGTGACGTCGTACGTGCGTCCCTGGGCCTCAGCCTCCCGACACTCCCGTTCGCGCTCGCGGGCTTCGGCTTCCGCAGCCTCGCGCCCGCGCCGTTCATGGCGGAGGAGCCGATTCTCGATGCGCAGCGCGCGCCGCGCCGTGGCCCGGCGCTTCGCGTCGGACTCCAACCCGTCGGGGTTCTTCGTGCGGGCCGGACCCGGCTCGGGGCCGTCCCAGATGATCAGTCCCAGGCCGGGGAGGAGATCCCTCGCCGTGCCGGGTGGGACCGTCCAGATGCCGCCGGCGGGATGCCGCCATTCGACGGTGCCGTCCTGCAGGATGTCGGACAGCCAACCGGTCTCCGTCTTGATCCGGTGGTGGAAACCGCAGAGCGGCACCAGGTTCCCGGACGTGCCTCGGCCCGCCACGGTGGTCGGCCCGCCCGCGGCGGGATCGGTGTGGTCGTACTCGCCGACGTGATCGGCCTGGCAGCGGTCCGCGGCCACACTGTAGCCGGGGAACACGCAGGTGGGGTAGGTGAGCCGCATGACCAACAGCTGGTACCAGGTGGGCCGGTATCCGGACGCGCCGCGCGCGTGGACGGTGCCGGTGGCCGGGTCTCGCCGTCCGAGGACGCGGAACTGGGTCCGGGACTGCGCGATCAACTCCCGAGCCTGTTCGACGGTGACCGGCCCGGTGATGCCCGGATCGCCGGTCAACACGACTGCCCCGCGCGCCGCCGCGGCCTCGGAATCAGGCTCGGCATCCGGCGTCGGCGTCGGCGCGGAATCGGGCTCCGGCGCGACTTCGGGCGCCGGCTCCGGCGTGACTTCGGGCGCCGGCTCCGGCGTGAAGAGGTCGTCGTCCGTGCTGGTCGCGTCGAACAGGTCGGTCTCGTTGAGGACGATCACCGCGAGGGCCTGGATGTCCGGTGAGACGGCCCGGTTCGCGGGCGGGCCTCCCGGAGATCGCACCCCTCGTGGCTGCACCGGCAGCCCAGACCCTCATAGCCCTCGGCCAGCGCGACGAGAGCGGCGACCTGCCGCTGCCCCAGGGTACGGCCGTCGTCTCGACACACCGACTCCGCGACCGGCCCGACCAGAGCGGACAGGCGGATCGCCTCCGCCTTCGGCATGACCGCCTCCAGATCGACCAGCCCGTCGGCGCGGGAGTGGAACTCCAGCCGTTCCCGGGGTTCCACCGGGGGCACCTCGCGCGCGGCGGCCGGATCGAGCCGAGTGAGTATCGACTTCGCGGCGTCGGCAACGGCTCGCGCGGTGATCGACAGACCCGCGCGGGCAGCGAGCCACGCGGTGATCCGATCGTCGAACATCGCGGCCACCCGGTCGTCGAGAACGGCCGCGGAGGAGCGCAGTACCTCCCGGACGAGCGGCAGGCTCACTCGCCCGGCCGCGAACAGCTCGAACAGGCGAGGGCAGCGCTCCCGCAGATCGAGGCCGCGGTGGACCGCAGCGCCCGCAGCGGACCGGCCGGTCCCGAGCGCGGCGCTGACCTCCGCGACGAGCTCGTCCCAGTCGTCGACGAACCGGCGTGAGGATTCCTCTCGCACCCGACGCGCATCGTCCCGCAGCTCGTACACCCTGGTCAGTACGGCGGAGCGTTCGGCCTCCAGGCGGTTCTGCTGCGCGGTCAACACGCGTAGCCGTGAGAGCGCACCCGCCGCGCTCAACCCGGACACCGCACCGTCGAACACCCCGGGGAGCGGGGTGCCGGCCCGCCTGCCCAGCGTGAAGGCATCGTCCGAGTGGTTCATGCCTTCTATTCTACCGCAGAAACTCGAACAAAAAGTAGGGTTGCTGGGAAATTATCGAGTAGGTGTTCGAAGCAAAGAAGTACGTCAGTCGACCGCGCGACCGCTGCGGATCCGGTCGCGCGCCACGAACCACCGGCTGACCGGCGTGCGGAGCATCAGGTCCACGAACAGCAGCGACATGGCCAGCACGATCACCGCGAGCGTCGTGGTGCGCAGGACAGCGGACGCGGGGAACCATGTGCCGAGCACGTCGAAGAAGCCGATATGGTTCAGGATGTCGAGCATCAACGGATGGACGGCGAACACGCCGAACGCCCGCACCGTCGCCCACGACACGACGCGCTCACCGACGGGCCGGCCCGACGCACGCAGGTCGTCCCACATCATCGCGGCGAGCCACAACAGGATGACCCCCGCCACGTACCACGGCAGGTAGAGCGGGTTCCAGGCGGCGACCGCGCTGTCCGGCACGACGCCGGGGTCGGTGGCTCGCAGGTAGGCGATCAGGCTGAACGCCGACGCCGCGAGGCACACCGCGATCACGCGCAGTGCGTGCGATCGCAGCCAGCTCCCGACCGCCTCGTAGTGCTGCGCCGCGAGCATGCCGATCGCCATGAACAGCACGTACATGGGGAGCAGCTTCCACATGTGGTTGAACAGCGTCTCCCACGGCTGGCCCTGGGGGCGCGGTGCGTACTGGTAGATCGCGAAGAAGCCGAGCTGGATCGCGGCGGCCGTGGTCAGTACCGTCCACGGCCGTCGCTCGAGCCGCTCCGCCAGCTTCGTCAGTGCCGGGAAGAACAGGTAGATCTGCATCGAGATGAGCAGGAAGTAGAGCTGGTACTTGGCGTCGCCGGTCAGCATCGTGCGGCCGAGGTCGCCCAGCCACCGCCCGAACGACGGGAACGGGTAGTCCGCGGTGAGCAGGTGGTCCGTGACCGAGTACACCAGCGTCCAGACCAGGAACGGTCCCACGATCAGCCCGAAGCGCTTGCGCCAGAACTCGGGTGCCGTCATCGTGCGGCCGCGCATGCTCAGCACCAGCACGAACAACGTGACCGCGACGAAGCCGTACCGCGTGATGTGCAGCGCGGCGGAGACCAGCCCGGACGGGCGGACGACGTCGGGCGTGTAGTTGATCGTCGTGACGCAGTGCGCGACGACCACCAGGAGGAAGAGGACCACCCGCGTCAGGTCGGCGGTCTGTTCGCGCTTGGGCTTCGGCGACACGACGGACGTCGGCGATGCGGCCGGCACCGGCTTCTGGGTTTCGATGGTGGGCACCACCCTATGACTGAAGCAGGGCTGCGCGTCTTCACCCCGTGCTGTCGATATGTAACGATTGAAGAATTCTACACTCTTCGCTCACGCATCCCGCGGAGGGTGGGACCCGGCCGTCAGCCGTTCACGACGATCAGCGGGATCGCCTGCTCATCGATGGTCCACGCGCCGTGATGGCCCAGCATGCGCGACTCCATCGGCTCCTGGCTGGGGGTCACCAGTACGGATCGTCCCTCCGCGACGGCCAGGACGTGGCCGATGCGGTGCGCGACGACGGGGTTCGGGGGAGTGGGACCGAACCAGTGCTCGTCGAGCGCCTGCTCGCGGCTGACGACCCGGGCGTGCCCGGCGAGGGTGTCCGTCCACCGGGCCAGGACGTCGTCGACGTGGTGCCCCCGCTGGAGGTAGACGTGCCGGACCCGGGCCTCGCCGGCGATCACGCGCACGCCCCGGCGCAGGGCCGGTACCGCGTCGAGGTTCACCAGGGACTCGGCCTGAATCATGCCGTGATCGGCGGTGACCAGCAGCGTGCAGGTCGGCGGCAGCTCCATCAGCAGGTCCGCGAACATCGCGTCGACGGCGCGCAGCGCGGCCAGCCACTCCGGGGAGCCGGGGCCGTGCACGTGCCCCGCGGCGTCGAGCAGGCCCGCGTAGGCGTAGGCGAACCGTCGGGCGGCGGTGTCGTGCCGCGCCACGGCGAGCACGCCCTCGCGGACCTCGTCGAGGGTGGAGGCCGCGTGCAGCACCCCGGCGGCGCGGAACGAGGCACGGGTCAGGCCCGACTTCTCCTGGTAGGCGGGCACCACGTAGTGGATCTCGGCGCCGGCGTCGGCGAGGGTCTCGAGCTTGCTGCGGCGGCGCTGCAGTTCGCGGGGCGGGTGCGACTCCCGGGCATCCGGCCCGGACGCGCCGTCGATGGTCCAGCGCAGGGAGTTGAACAGGCGCCGGCCGTGTTCGTCGGGGACGCCGAAGCTGTATCCGACGATGCCGTGCGTCGCGCAGGGCGCCCCGAGCGCGAGGCTCGACAGACTGGTGGCGGTGGTGGCGGGGAAGCCCGCGTCCAGCGTGACGCCGGCGTGCGCGGCAAGGTTGGGAGCGGTATCGGCGTGCCGCCGCAGGAGCTCCGCGCCGAGCCCGTCGACGAGCAGCAGCACGACATCACGCTCCACCGCCAGGCCCAGGGGGTTCGCGCCGGGGATGCCGAAAGCGGTACAGACCGAGGGCAATACGTCGGAGAGCATGCCGGTCATCGATCGATCGTAACGTCCGCAAAGGCGCGTCGAGGCGGGAACTACGTGATGCCGGACGGGATCAGCGTGGCCACGCCGTCCTCCACGAGCAGTGCCTGATCGTCGTTGACCCGGGTCAGCGGGAACCGGCCGCCGTAGGTGCGCACCACCTCCTCGATCACCGAGGGAGGGTACGGCGGGAGCAGACCGTCGGCGTGCGGGATGACGACGGTGTCGACGAGTCCCAGCCCGGTGAAGTCCGTGACGTCCGGGGCGTCGGCGGGGTCGTCGAGGGGCGCGACGGGCTCGACGTTCGGCCCCGCGACGACCGACCCGGCGCTGAGGCCGATGTACGGCAGCCCGGCCCGCACCCGCTCCTTGAGCACCTCGCCGGTGCCGTTGCTCTGCAGCGCACCGAGCAGGACGAAGGTGTGCCCGCCCGAGAGGTACACGGCGTCGACGGTGCCGAGATCCGACGCGAAGTCCCGCGCGTCCCGGTACTTCCCGACCGTCATCCGGGTCAGCCGGAATCCCAGGTCGGTCAGCTGATTCCATTCGAATGAGCCGAAGGGCTGGTCCGCGTACGGCGCGCCGGCGTCGTCGATGAAGCCGAGCCGCAGGGCGCTCGGCTCCCGCCCCGTGTGCCGGCGCAGGAAGTCGGGGAGCGCCCCGGCGTTCAGGGACATCAGCAGCAGCTTCACGATCGCAACAGTACGGCCTCTGCCACACTGGATCCGCACGAACCGGAGGAGAAGACGATGCGTTCGCACCGGAGCACGGCGGCCCTCGCCGCATTCGCGGCGCTGCTCGTCCTCGTCGCGGCCTGCGGCTCGGCGGCCGAGGAGCCGCAGGGGCGGACCGTTGTGGTGGACGCCGCCAACGGCCGGATCACCGTACCGGTCGCGCCGCAGCGGATCGTCTCGCTCGCGCCCACGCACACCGAGACCCTCTTCGCGATCGGGGCGGGGAAGCAGGTCGTCGCGGTCGACGACCAGTCCAGTTACCCGGCCGAGGCTCCGCGCACGGCGCTCTCGGGCTTCAAACCCAACGCCGAGGCGGTCATCGGCTACAAGCCCGACCTGGTGGTCGTCTCCGACGACCAGGACGGCATCGTCGCGGCGTTGCAGAAGGTGGGGATCCCGGTGTTGGTGGAGCCCGCGGCGAAGGACCTCGACGGCGCGCTCGACCAGATCACCGACCTCGGCACCGCGACCGGCCGGCAGGCGGACGCGAAGGCGCTCACCGCACGGATGCGCGCCGCCATCGACGAGTCGATCCGCGCCGCGCCGCGTCCCGCCCAGCCGCTGAGCTACTTCCACGAGCTCGACGCCCAGCTGTACACCGTCACCTCGTCGACCTTCATCGGGAAGGTCTACGGCGCGTTCGGGCTGCACAACGTGGCCGATGCCGCCGACAAGCCGGGCACGGGGTACCCGCAGCTCTCGCAGGAGGCGCTGCTCCAGGCGGATCCGGCGCTGATCCTCCTGGCCGACACCCAGTGCTGCGGCCAGACCCCCGAGGTGGTCGCGCAGCGCCCGGGCTGGCGCGACCTGCGGGCCGTACGGGACGGCACCGTCGTCGCCCTCCCGGCGGACGTGCCCTCGCGCTGGGGACCGCGCCTGCCCGACTTCTACCGGGCCGTCGCCGATGCGGTCACCCGTGCGGCGCAGAAGGTTCCGGCCGGGCGGTGAGCGCTCCGGTCCGATCGTCGACGGTGCCGCGGCGCGCGGGCGGCCTGCGTCCGGTCCCGCTGTCGGTCGCCGTCGTCGCGCTCCTCGCGTCGATGGTGGCGGGACTGCTGGTCGGGGCGGTCCACCTGCCCGCCCGCGCCGTCCTGACGGAGCTCGTCGATCTGCTGCCCGGCGTCCATGTCGACTCGGGGCTCACGCGCCTGGAGCGGAACCTGCTGGTGGAGATCAGGCTTCCGCGGGTGCTCGCGGCCGCTCTCGTCGGCGGGCTCCTCGCGATCGCGGGCGCCGGCTACCAGGGTGTCTTCCGTAACCCGCTCGCCGACCCGTACCTGCTGGGTGCCGCGGCCGGTGCGGGCCTCGGTGCCACCGCGACCATCGTGTTCCTGCCCGGCGACCCCGCGGCCACGGTGCCCGTCGCGGCGTTCGTGGGGGCGCTCGCGGGCGTCGCCCTCGCCTACGCGTTGGGCAGTGCGGCAGGTGGGCGAGGCACGTCGACGCTGCTCCTGGCCGGCGTCGCCGTCTCCGCATTCCTCAGCGCGGTGCAGACCTTCCTCATGCAGCGCGACGCCCAGGAACTGCAGCGCATCTACTCCTGGGTGCTCGGCGGCGTGGCCTCGGTCGACGGTCCGCGACTGCTCGCCGTCCTGCCCTACGCCGGGATCTCCGTGGTCGCGCTGGTGCTCCACGGTCGCCTGCTCGACGTCCTCGGGGTCGGCGACGACGAGGCCACGACCCTCGGCGTCTCGGCGCGGCGCGTCCGCGTGCTGGTGCTCGTGGCGGCGTCCCTCGCCACCGCCACCGCCGTCGCGGTGGGCGGGCTCATCGGGTTCGTGGGCATCGTCGTCCCGCACGTCGTGCGCCGGCTCGCGGGAACCTCGTACCGGGCGGTGCTCCCGCTCTCCCTCCTCGGCGGTGCCGTCTTCCTGGTGCTCGCCGACATCCTCGCGCGCACCGTCGTCTCTCCCGGCGAGCTGCCGCTCGGTGTGGTCACCGCGTTCGTCGGCGGTCCGTTCTTCGTCGGCGTGCTGCGCGCGATGCGGGAACGGAGCGGGCTGTGAGCGTGGAGTTCTCCGGCGTCGATGTCGCGCTCGACGGGCGCCCCGTACTGCACGACGTGGCGATGACGGCACCGTCGGGCTCGTGGACCGCGGTGATCGGGCCGAACGGGGCCGGGAAGTCGACGCTGTTGCGCGCCGCCCTGGGCCTGGTGCGCAGCGGGGGGACGGTCACCGTCGACGGGGCCGACCCGCGCCGGCTGCGCCCCCGTGACCGCGCGCGCCTTCTCGCCTACGCCCCGCAGTCGCCGCAGCTCCCCGAGGGGATGACGGTGTTCGACTACGCGCTGCTCGGCAGGTCGCCGTACGTCGCCTACCTGGGGCGTGAGAGCGCGGACGACCGCCGGATCGTGCATGCCGTGCTGGCCCGGCTCGGCCTCGAGGGGTTCGCCGAGCGCGACGTCGATCACCTGTCCGGCGGCGAGCGGCAGCGCGTCGTGCTGGCCCGCGCCCTCGCTCAGGAGGCGCCCGTGTTGCTGCTCGACGAGCCGACGACGGCCCTGGACATCGGGCACCAGCAGCAGGTCATGGACCTCGTGGACCGCCTGCGCCGCGACGACGGGCTGACCGTGATCACCACCATCCACGACCTCACGCTCGCGGCGCAGTACGCGGACCGGCTGGTGCTGCTGTCCGGAGGCCGGGTCGCCGCTGCCGGGACGCCGGCGCAGGTGCTCACCGCGGACCTGATCGCCGCGCACTTCGGCGCCCGCGTGCACGTTGAGACCGGACCCGACGGCCGGCCGGTCCTGGGGCTGCTGCGCTGAACGCCGGCGCTGAGACTGGTCGCTGCGCTGGGAGGGATCAATGTTTACTCTTGATGCAGGAGTGACGACGGATCTGGAGGCCGCGATGCGCACACGACTCGCGATGGCGGTGGTCGTCGGCTGCTCGGCGCTGCTCGCCGGGTGTTCGGCGACGGTGTCCGGGAACGGCGCGAACGGTGTCACGGTGATTCCGGGCGGCGTGGGGCCGGGAATCGCCACGCCCGCTCCCGAGGCGCCGGCGACGACGACCACCGCACCGTCGACCACGACCAGCGCGCGGCCGTCGGGTGCGGCCGCGACGGCGGTCGTCCTGCCTGAGAACGGCAACGCCTACACCGTCATTCGGACGCGCAGCGGGCGCACCACCTGTCAGGTCAGTGAGACCAGCGTCGGCTGCCAGCTGGAGTTCGACCGGCCCCGCCCGCGTACCGAATCCGGCGACGAGGCGAACGGCGTGAACGTCACGAGCGACGGCGATCTCACCTACGTGCTCGGCAATCTCGGAGTGACGGATCCGATCACGCTCGACTACCGGACCTACACGGCCCGCGGCTGGTTCATCGTCGCCAACGAGTACGGGACCGCGTTCACCCACCGGACCACCGGGCACGGGATGGTCGTCGCCTCGTCGGGTGTGAAGACCTTCTAACGCGGGGTCGTGATCACCACGACGGCCTCGGCGCCGCCGACGGTGGCGAACCGGTGCGGCCCGTCGCTGGTCCAGCTGCGCGAGTAGCCCTGCTGCACGAGTCGTTCGTCGCCCACCGGGCCGACGACCAGCGCCCCGTCGACCACCGTGAGGTGCTCCCGGACCCGCTCACCGTGCCCGGGGGAGACGTGGTCCGACCCGGCGGGGAACTCCAGCCGGAAGACCTCGACGGTCATGTGCGGTAGGTGGCGCACGGAGAGGAGCGCGGTGCGCATGCCGCCGTCGGCGACGCTGTGGGCCCCGGGGGATTCGCCGACCAGGGCGGTGAGGGGTACGTCGAGCGGAACGCAGAGGGCGTAGAGGGTCTCGACCGTGGGATTGCGCCCGCCGGCCTCGATCTCCGAGAGTGATCCCTTCCCGACGCCCGCGCGGCGGGCGAGCTCGGACAGGCTGAGGCCGCGTTCGGTGCGGAGCTCGCGGAGACGGCCGCCGACATCGGGGGAGGGCATGACCCCATGCTACGTTCTGTTCATGGAACGTTCTGAGAACGGAACGATGGTGCCCGTCGGGGCGGGCATCGTCACCGCCCTCGTCGGCTACACCTCCGCCTTCGCCGTGGTGCTCGCCGGACTGCGTGGAGTGGGTGCGAGCCCGGGACAGGCCGCGTCGGGGCTGCTGGCGGTCACGGTGACCATGGGAGCGGCATCCGCGCTGCTGTCCTGGCGGTACCGGATGCCGATCATCAGCGCCTGGTCCACGCCCGGTGCCGCGCTGCTCGCGACCACCGGCGCCGTCGCGGGCGGGTGGCCGGCAGCGGTCGGCGCGTTCGTGGTGTGCGGGGTTCTCTTCGTGGTGACCGGGCTGTGGCCCGCCCTTGCGCGGTGGGTGCAGCGGATCCCCACGCCGATCGCGCAGGCCATGCTCGCGGGCGTCCTGCTACCGCTGTGCATCGCGCCGGTGAAGGCGCTCGCCGCGCATCCCGCGGCCGTCGCGCCGGTGCTGCTCGTGTGGCTGGTGCTGCTCAAGGTCCGGCCGCGGTGGGCGGTCCCACTGGCCTTCGTGGTCGCGCTGGTCGTCATCGCCATCGCCCTGGTGCGCGACGATGCCGTCCCCGCCTTCTCGGCGCTGGTGCCGCACGTGGAGTGGACGACACCCGCCTGGACGCTGCAGGCGATGACCGGCGTGCTGTTGCCGCTGTACATCGTGACCATGGCCTCGCAGAACATCCCCGGTGCGGCCGTGCTCGCGACGTACGGCTACTCGGTCCCCTGGCGGCCGGCGTTGACGGTGACCGGTGTCCTGTCGGCGGTCGGTGCGCCGTTCGGCGGGCATGCGATCAACCTCGCCGCGATCAGCGCCGCCCTCGCCGCGGGACCGGATGCGGGGCCGACGTCGCGCCGCTGGATCGCCGGTGTGTCGTCGGGGGCTGCGAATCTCGTTCTTGGCGTGGTCAGTACAGGCCTGACGGCGGTCGTGCTCGCGGCGCCCGAGGGTGTGATCCAGGCCGTCGCCGGCGTCGCGCTCGTGGGCGCGTTCGCCGCTGCGTGCGCGGGGGCGATGGCGGAGGTGGAGGCTCGGGTGCCGGCCGCGGTGACCTTCGTCGTCGCCGCGTCCGGGACGACGGTGGCCGGCATCGGGTCGGCGTTCTGGGCGCTCGTGGTCGGCATCGTCGTCTACCTGCTGCTGGGGGTTCGACGGTCCTCGGAGTAGTGCGCGGGCGCTGGCGCGGCCGCGGGAGGCGGGCTCGGTCGGGTGGCGGCGTTCCTCGGAGGAGGCGTAGTCGTTCTCATTTGCCATGCGTGCCACGCATGGCTGCATAACTGCACGTCAGAGGCTATTTTCTGACATCAAGCCATGCGTCGCGCGCATGGCTGGGGTCGTGTAGCCCGACGGTGCCGGGCGACGGACGCGGCGCGGGGGACGACGGCGCGACGCGGGGGACAACGGACGTGGCGTGGGGGACGACGGCGCGGCGCGGGGGACGGCCGCTCCCGCACCAGACGCCCGGCGTTTCACCGGGGACGAAACGCCTGAGCCGCCTCTCGGTGCGGCGCGGGGGACGACAGTTGCCAGCGGTTTCGGCGACGACATCGCGGGTCGCGATCACCGAAAACCGCAGGGAATCCAACGTCGGCCGGCCACAGGAGGCCGCACGCATCCATCCGCGCACTCCACGCGCTCGCGCGCACGCGGTGCGTACGCACAGTCGTGCAGCGTGAGCGGGTGTCGCGCAGCGTCCGCGGAGACTCACTGCGCCGAGGTCGCCGTTGGGTTGGGTTGCTGGCGCTACGGAAGCAGCCCGCCGAGGTCGCCGATCGCGGAGAGGCCCCGCCGCCGGGGAACCGCGGGCAGAACGGGCGTCGGGCGCGATGGCTCCGGATCCGCGGTGGTGTTCACCGCCCGGCAGCCCCAGCAGATGAGGTCCACCTGCTCGTAGGGCGCGAACTTCATCGCCCCGCAGCACCAGCAGTGCCGCCCGCCGTGCCGGTCGATGCCCACGGGGCCGGATTTGATCGGCATGCCCGATTCTAGGCCACGCGCGGTCCGTGGGATCGGGCACGCGGTCGGATGAATCCACCGTCGGACCTGCATATTCTGTCGGGATGACAGGATTTGAACCTGCGACCCTTCGCTCCCAAAGCGAATGCGCTACCAAGCTGCGCCACATCCCGTGATCACTTCCGTGACCAGGTAGAGAGTACCCGGCGCGAGGACCCCGACTGCGCCCGCGTCGTTGTGAGCCCTCCGGCTCCGGCCCGGCTCGAACGGGCGGCCACCCTCACCGTCGCGGGCAGGTCGCTTCCTTACCGGGTAGACGCGACTTGGGCGGAGTCGCCGCGGAACGCTACGGACGGGCGCGGCCACCGGCAATGGGGTTTCGCAGTGGGCTCCCCGGGGCCAGCGGGGTGGCGGGGCGCTCGCCCCGGTGCCGGGCGGAGTCGACCCGATGATGATCGCGATGCTCCTGGCGCGCACGGTGGACGCGGCAGTACAATGGGTGTCGTGACTCACGAACCGAAGGGCTACGCGCTCCGGACGCCGCGCACCGGCGACGCCGAGGCACTTGCGGACGTGCACGTCCAGGTCTGGAAGGCGACGTACCCGGGCATGGTGGACCGGGCGAAGCTCAACGCGCTGACCACGGCGGACGGGATCGTGCGCTGGAACCGGATCGTCGCGGACCTGGGCGACCAGCAGCGGCGGGGTGTGCGCACCGTGTGCGCGGTCGAGACGGCGACGGAGCGCATCGTCGGCTTCGCGACCGGCGGCACCGCACGGGAGGAGGGCGCACCGTCGGGCATACAACTCTGGTCCCTGAACGTCCTGCCGGACCACCACGGCACCGGCCTCGCGGCTGCGCTGATGGAGGCGGTGATCGGGGCGGGCGAGGCGTACCTGTGGCTCGCGACGGGGAACGGCCGCGCGCTCGCCTTCTACCGCAAGCACGGCTTCGAACTCGACGGTGCCGTCCAGGTCGACGAGGAGTGGTCCTGCCACGAGTCGCGGATGGTTCGGCGGAGCTGACCGGCCCTAACGAATTCGTGCAGGCTGGCAAACTGGTCGGATGACGAGAACGCGCGGCACCCTGCTGCTGGCCTCCCTGCTCGCCACCACCGCGCTGACCGTGGTCCTCGGGACCACCGACCCGGCGGCGCCGCTCACGTACCCGAGCCGGTTCCTCATCTGGAACCTCTTCCTCGCCTGGATCCCGATGCTGTTCGCGCTCGGCTTCCAAGCGGTGCGCCGCCGCTGGGCGCTCGTCCCGCTCGGGCTGGGCTGGCTGGCGTTCCTGCCGAACTCGCCGTACCTGGTCACCGATCTCGTGCACCTCGGAGACGGGGAGAACATGTGGCGGCACGTGCTCCAGTACGGGTTCGCGGCGTGGACGGGGATTCTGCTCGGCGTCGTCTCGATGCTGCTCGTGCACCGACGCCTGCAGCGCGAGTTCGGTGCGCGGTGGGGGTGGCTCGTGGTGCTGCTGTCCGTGGGACTGTGCGCGATCGGCGTCGTGATCGGGCGGTTCCAGCGCTGGAACTCGTGGGACCTGGTGACGCGGCCGGACGCCGTCGTGTTCGCCACGCTCGACTGGGTGACCTCGCCCTTCTCGTACGTGCAGTCCACGGGGGTCGCGGCTGCGGTGGCCGCGTTCTTCGGGCTCGCGTACCTGACGATCTTCTCGCTCACTCCGCCGGTCGTCGCGGAGATCGAGAAGGCCGCGGATCGCGGGTGAGCGGCGTACCGTCGGCCCTGTGTACCTGGAGCGATTCGTCGCGGACGGCTACCTGGACGCCGACCGCGCAGACAGGCTGAGCTGGGAGTCCGCACGGTACGTGTCGCGGATCTACCTGGTCGTGGGCGGGCGCCGCCTGCTCGCGCAGAACCTGCCCCTGTGCTGGGCGGACCTCGACGTCGGGCCGGGCACGCCGATAGCCCTGGAGGTCACCAGTGGGAATCGTGGACTGCTCGAGGACGAGCAGCGCGCCATCGCGGGGTTCGCGGACCGCTTCCGTGAGGTACTGATCCCGCCGGAGCCGCGCCGGACCCGTCACTGGTGGTCCCGCAGGGGCTGATTCCGGCCCGTGCAGTCGTGCACCGGTTCCACTCAGCCGCGGGACAGCTGCAGCGCGGCGTCGACGGCGTTGTGGAGGCACTTCTCGTGCCGGCGCGCGGACACGGGGCGGATGGCGAGGTTGGCGAACGACAGTGCGGCTACGGCGCGACGCTAGCAGTGCCGAGGGGCCCCCGTGCCGGTCGGAGAAGTTGGATCCGTCAACGGACGAGCGGGTCACGCTCCTCGAGGAGGGCCGCCAGGACGTGCGCCTGACTGATCCCCTCCGCCTTCGACGCGGTCAGCAGCGTGACGGGCCCGTTCGCTACGAGCTTCGCAAGGTCCGCATAGGCCGCGGCGGCGTCGGGCTCCGCGAGCTCGGCGCGGTACCGCGACACGAACTCCGGGTACTTCGCCGGGTCGTGCTCGTACCATCTGCGCAGCTCGGTGGACGGTGCCACCTCCTTGCACCACTCGAACAGGTCGGCCCGGTCCTTGCTGACCCCGCGGGGCCACAGGCGGTCGACGAGGACCCGCTTCCCGTCCGTGGCCTCCTCGGCCTCGTACACCCGCTTGACCTGGACCGTCATCGTCGCACCTTCCGTCGTTCGCTCGGCTGCGATGCGCCTCGCGTCCCGCAGCACCTCCTCCAGCATGGCCGGTGTGAGCCGCCCGGTGAAGGTGTTCTGCTGGCTCACATGGAAACACCCGAGGACGGTGAGCCGGCGGCCGTCCGGGTGCCTCAGGTCCACTCGTGTGCCGTGGCCGAACTTCGGGCGGGGCCGGGGGATCGTCCAGCCTCCCTCCGTGAGCACGGAGAACAGTGCCCGCCAGCCGAACCCTCCCAGCACGACGGCGACGCACACCCTCGGGAGGAGTTCGAATTCGCGCGCGAGGAAGGGGGAGCAGGTGCGGCGCTCGTCCGGTGTCGGCCGGTTGTCCGGCGGTGCACAGTGGACGGGAGAGCTGATCCGGGTGTCGATGAGTTCCAGGCCGTCGTCGATCGCGCTGGCCGTGGGCTGATTCGCGAGACCCACCGCGTGCAGCGCCGCGAACAACACGTCCCCGCTGCGATCGCCGGTGAACATCCGGCCCGTGCGGTTGGCGCCGTGGGCCGCGGGCGCCAGCCCGACGATGAGGATCGACGCGTCGATCCGCCCGAACCCGGGTATCGGCCTGCCCCAGTAGGTCTGGTCCGCGAACGACGCGCGTTTGACCCGCGCGACCTCCTCCCGCCAGGCGACGAGCCGCGGACACGCCCGGCAGGTGGTGATCAGCGCGTCCAGCTCCGGCACGGTCCGTACGCTTCCCGCTGCCGACGGTGCGTCCTCCGGCCGGGTGGATCGGGCTCGCGTGGGCATGCTTCGAGGCTATCGCCACGGAGGAGACGTGCTCCGGATATGGGCGAGGCCGGTGGCACCTGTAATGCGCCCCGGCCTCTGTTTCACTGAGCGGTTTACAGTCACGCTCACGAACTTGAGTACCAGGATAGCAGGATTCGCCGAGTATTCGAAATCGTGCACCCGCTCGGCTCCTCGGCGCACGACCCGGTCACAGGCGCGCGTAGGTCTCGATGTCCTCCGAGAACTCCGCGGCCACCGCCGGCGAGACCGTGGCTCGGGTCGCGCCCAGCGCTGCGAGGTAGTCGTCGGTGCTCAGCTCCTGGGGCGGGGCGCCTTCCTCGGCGTCGAGCGCACGGGCCAGGGCGTCCTGTGAGGCGCGCCGCGCCGCGTACTCGATGTCGGCGGGGGTCATGCCCTCGCTGGCGACGGTCAGGGCGTCGATGTCGATCGCACCGATCACGTGCTCCGGGATGTAGCGACCCCAGATCGCGGAGCGTGCGCCGGCGTCGGGGAGCCCGATCGGCATGACGTAGTCGAACCGGCCGTGCCGGAGGAACGCGTCGTCGAGCGCGCGGACGAAGTTGGTGGCGCACACCAGGAGTCGACCCTCCTGGTCGCGGAACTCCGCCACCTGCTTGAGCAGCTCGTTGGTCACGCCCTGCGTGGGTGACGGCGGGTCGCCGCGGCGGTGCGAGGCGATCTCCTCCACCTCGTCGATGAACACCACGGCGTGCTCGAGCGATGCGATCGATTCGAACGCGGACCGCAGTGCGCCGGCGAGGCCGCCGGGAGAGTCGGCGAGGCGGGAGGGGAAGAGCTCCACGAAGGGCCAGTCCAGTCGCGATGCGACGGCTTTCGCGAAGGTCGTCTTCCCGGTGCCGGGCGGACCGAATAGCATCACCGCGTGCGGCGGCATCACGCCGAATCGCTCCGCCATGTCCGGTCGCGCGAGCGGCGTCACGAGGCGCTGCTCGAGCATCTCCTTCTCCTGTCGCATGCCGCTCACGCCGTCCCACAGGTGCCGCGGCAGCAGCCGCCCGCCCACCTCCTTGAGCAGGTCGAGCTCGCGGCGCTGCACGGGCATCGGGCGCTCCAGGTACCGCACCGGATCGCGGATCTCGAAGCCGTTCTCCGACAACGCGGCTGCGGCATCGTCGTCGCCCGAGGTGAGGACGGAGAGCTTGCCGAGCCCCAACGGGGCCATCCGCCGTTCCAGGGCGTCGAGCAGCGTGCCCGCGACGCGACGGTCGATGTCCGGGGCGACGTCGAAGAACACGATCCACCCCTGAGCGTGGGCAGCGCGGCCCACCGCCACGGCGACCACGCGATCGTCCACCGTCGCGACCATCGCGTGGTCCTGCTGACACGACGCGATGACCTCCGCCATCGAGTACACGGGCGTCGTGCCGCGGTGGTGCGCGGCCTCCCACAGCTGCACGACGGTGTCGAGGTCGTCGTCGTGGAAGTCCCGGATGCGTGGCCTCATGGGTGGCAGTGTGGCACGGGTCACATGTGTGCGCATGTGGGTTTTGCGGGTCCGAACCCACGGTGCCTCAGGGGTCGCGCCCCGAGGGTCGCGGTGTTGGGAGTCCCACCGATCGCGGAGGACACTGGGCACCGGAACACTGTGCCACCGGGTACGGAGCGGACGGGCGGGGGCGGCGATGCGGGCGGTGCGGTTCGATGAGTTCGGTGGGCCGGAGGTGTTGCGGATCGTCGAGATCCCGGCGCCGCACCCGGGCCCGGGGGAAGTGCGGATCGCCGTGCTCGGCGCCGGGGTGAACGCGAGCGACTGGACGAAGCGCGAGGGCCTGATGGATCCGGGACTACCGCAGTACCTGGGCTACGAGGCGGCCGGAGTCGTCGACGAGGTGGGCGAGGGAGTCTCGGACACCATGCTCGGTGACCGGGTGTTCGGCTTCTGTCCCGACGGCAGGGCGCAGGCGGACCTCGCGGTGCTCGCGCACTACGCACCGATTCCCGCCGGACTCGATGCGCAGGCCGCGGCCGCCCTGCCCTCCGCCGTCGAGACCGCGACCCGGGCCCTCGATCAGCTCGGTGTGCAGGGGGGGACCGTGCTGATCAACGGCGCGTCGGGTGGCATCGGCAGTGCCGCGGTCCAACTGGCGGTGGCGCGGGGAGCGCGGGTGATCGGCATCGCGGGACCGCGGAACGCCGAGTACGTCCGCGATCTCGGCGCCGATCCCGTCGCCTACGGGGAGGGCGTGGTGGAGCGCGTCCGTCGGATGGTGCCGGGCGGTGTCGATCGCGCCCTCGACATCGCCGGCAACGGAGTTCTGCCGGAACTGATCCTGCTGGCCGGCGGGCCGGATCGAGTGCTCACCGTCGCCGATGTCGACGGTGCCGCGGCGTACGGCGTCGTCTTCAGTCGCGGCGACGGCGGGCGTGCGCTGCACGCGTTGGACGATCTCGGCGTGCTCCTGGCCGCCGGCCGCTTCTGCGTACCGGACGTGCAGGCCTTCCCGTTGGCGGAGGTGGCGCGGGCGCAGAAGCTCAGTCGGCGCGGCGGGTTCCGCGGCAAGATCGTGCTCGTGCCCGGCGAATGACATTGTGCCCGTTCACGGGAGCCGAGCGACCCGTCTGATCCACGCCGTCGCCGCCACCGAGATCGCGGCCGTGGCGACCAGATATCCCGCCGCGGGCCACGGCGCACCGTCGGCCCCGTGGATCAGGGCGGTGAGGATGAGGGGAGTCAGGCCCGACGCGTAGATCCCCGAGAACTGGTACACGACGGACAGTCCCGTGTAGCGGACCTCGGTGGGGAACAGGCTCGCGAAGAAGGTGCCCTGCGCGGCGTAGAAGAGGCCGTGGACGAACCCGAACACCACGACGAGGCCCACAGTGAACCAGGCGATCGACGCGGTCCCGAACAGTGCGAACACGGGGAACACCGCGAGGCCGTAGAGCAGCACGCCGGTGCCGTACACCCCGCCCGGCCCGATCCGGTCCGCGAGTGCGCCCGCGAACGGGATCACCGCGGCCATGACGAGGGCGGCCGCGGTCACGGCGAGCAGTACCCCGATCTTGTCCATCGCGAGCGTCGCCGTGGCGTAGGTGATGGCGAAGACGCCCCACGTGTTGAACGCGCTACCCTCGGCCCACCGCGCGAGGCACCCGGCGATCGTGTTGCGGCGCAACACGGGATCGCCCAGCAGCTGACGCAGGGGCGTGCGGGTGGTGTCCAACGTCGCCCGGGCCGCCACGAACGCGGGGGTCTCGTCGACCGCTAGCCGCACGGCGACGCCGATCACCACCAGCACGATCGACACGGCGAAGGCGATCCGCCACCCGAACCGGAGGAACTGGTCGTCGTCGAAAACCGTTTGCAGCAGTGCGAAGACGGCGGTGCCGAGTCCGAGGCCGAGCGCGAGACCCACCTGCGGGACCGCACCGAATCGGCCCTTGCGGCCCTCGGGCGCGTGCTCGACGGCCAGCAGGACCGCGCCCGCCCACTCCCCGCCGAGCGCGAAACCCTGGACGATCCGCAGCAGCAGCAACAGGATCGGGGCCAGGACACCCACCTGGCCGGCGGTGGGGAGCGCGCCCATCATTGCCGTGGCCACACCCATCAGCAGCATCGTCAGCGCGAGGGTCTGCCGCCGGCCGATCCGATCACCGACGTGCCCGAAGACGAGACCGCCGATCGGACGCATGACGAAGCCCACGGCGAACGTGACGAAGCTGAGCATCGTTCCCACGAACGAACTCGTCTCCGGGAAGAAGAGTTTGGTGAAGACCAACGATGCCGCGGTCGAGTAGAGGAAGAAGTCGTACCACTCGACAGTGGTGCCCAGCAGCGACGCCGCGACCACGCGCCGCAACTGCGCAGGGTCGGGAGCGGAGGGCGCGGGAACGGATTCGACGGTGGCGGTGCTCACCGATCGGAAGCTATCGGCGGTCCGGGGTCCTCGTCACCGGTTGTGCTCGCGGTGACCGCAATCGACGTCAGTACGCCGAGGAGCGGTTCGTCGCCGCCCAGGTCCGCTCCGCCTCGGACTGCGCCGGTGGGGGTACGAGGCCGTTGATCATCCACATCTCCTCGCTGGTGTCGTCGACGTGGAATTCCCACTGCAGGTCGGGGTGCCGGGCGAGCGACGGTGCGACCATCCCGCGCACCCACTGCGCGATCTGTGTCCGACTGGTCGAATCGGCGGCGTGTCGGGCGATGTGGTCGATCGCGATGCGCACCGCGACCGGGGCGCTGGTGCCGCCGATGAAGAAGTCCTGTGGTGCGACCTCGTGGAAGAGGACGACGACGTAGAAGCGCGGCAGGCCGATCGCCGCGTACTGATCGGTGATCGCTGCGGCGAGCGATTCCTTCTCGGCGGCGGTGAAGACATCGGGCGTGTGGTGGATGTTCCAGAGCGGCATGATGATTCCTTCGGTTCGGATTGGTCGGGTCAGGCGCCGGCGGGGAAGGTCAGGGCTTCGACGGGGCCGGAGAGGGCCGCCTTCGTGATGGTCGTGATCTCGTCGGCGAGGATCTCCACCTCGCCGGTGGCGACACCGTCGAGGATCGCCGTGGCGATCTCGTCGGGCGTCGCCTTGGGGACCGGGATCGCCGACACCATGTCGGTATCGATGAAGCCCGCGTGCACGCCGACGACCTGGGTGTTCTGCGCGGCGAGTTCGACACGGAGCGAATTCGTGATCGACCACGCGGCGGCCTTCGACGCGCCGTAACCGCCGGAGCCGGACAGCCACGAGAGCACGGAGTGCATGTCGACGAGGGCGCCACCGCCGTTCGCCGCCAGTACCGGAGCGAAGGCCCGCGCCACGCGCAGCAGGCCGAGCGCGTTGACGTCGAACATCGCCTCGATGTCCGCGAGCTCGCCGGTCGCCAGTGGTGTGGGAGTCATGATCCCGGCGTTGTTGAACACGACCTCGGCATCCGACGCGAGCCGCGCAAGGGCCTCGGCGGATTCCGTCGAACGGACCTCGAGGGCGACGGGAACGACCTCGGGGCGGGGATCGGTGAACGGCTCCCGCCCCGTCGCGTAGACCTTGCGTGCCCCGCGGGCCAGCGCCCCGTCGACCAGCGCGGCACCGAGGCCCCGTCTGCCTCCCGTGACGACGATGACGGCGTCCTTGATGGCGACCATGACTGCTCCTTCTGAGTAATGACTACGTTAGTCAGCTCGATTCAAGCATCTTCGTCTGGGTAACGCAAGCGTTAGTTATGATCGGGTGATGGAGTTCGAGGAGCGACTGCGGGACCGAAGTACCTGGGCGATCGGCGACGGCTGCTCGGCCGCGCGCACGCTGGACCTGCTCACCACGAAGACGGTGTTCCTCGTCGTGCGGGAACTCCTCTACGGCACGACGCGCTTCGACGATCTCGTCACTCGGACGGAGACCTCCGCCCCTGCGGTGTCGCGCGCGCTCAAACAACTGACCTCGGCGGATCTCATCGCAGCGACGGAGTACCGCGAGCCCGGGGCGCGTACCCGCGCGGAGTATCGGCTCACGGCGGCGGGTCAGGACCTGCTGCCGGTGTTCCTCGCGCTGATCCAGTTCGGCGACGCCCACCTGCAACCCGAGGGGGCGCCGCTCGTCTTCGTGGACACGGAGTCGGGGGAGCCGGTCCGGACCAGGCCGGCCGCGGCCGGGACGGAGGTTCTCCCGGACGCGATCGAGATCCGGCTCAACCGGGACCGGTGGGGCGCGCCGGAGCGCGTCAACCCAGCAGCTTGCGGCGATCCGAGTGCAGGAAGGTCACCAGCGTGATCGCACCGCAGAGAAGGCCCGCCGCGAGGATCACCTGCGGGCCGGTCACGAAGGAGCCGATGATGCCGCCGACCGCGGCGCCGAGGACGAATCCCGCGTACACGAGGGCGTAACCGAGCCAGTCGAAGACGGTGCCGTTGCCGGTCGCGTGCCGCTCGATACCCTGCCCGAGCTTGACCAACGTGCCCGTCACGTACGAGAGAGGGACCGAGACCTCGCCGTTCTTCGTGAACGAGGTGTTCAGGGCGCCCAGCGAGAAGGTGATGATCAGGATGGGGATGAAGCGCACCTGGGGCTCCGCGAAGCCGTCCAGAACGAAATCCGTCGCCGACGCGAGCAGCAGGCCCGCGGTGGTGAGCACCGTCGGCCCGTGCGCGTGGTTCTGCCAGAAGTAGCGGCGGCAGATCGACGCCACGACGACACCGATCACGAAGGCGACGATCAGCGCCGTGGCCGCGAGCGCACCCGCCCCGGCCACCTGCTGCGCGTCGGACGCCTTGAACCACGTGAGCACGGCGCGTTCGGTGTTGCCCGTCATGAAGGTCACGAAGTATCCCGCGGAGTGCAGGAAGGCGACCGCGCCGACCATGCCCGCCATGCCGGCGAGGAGCCAGGACAGGCGTGCGTCGGGTCCGATCGCGGCGTCCCGGGAGACGACCGGGCGGGGCTGCGGCTTCGTGGGCTGTTGCTCCGTCGGGGTGGTCATTCCCCATGGTTACCGACGGGAAGCATCCTTCGCCGTACGGCCGCACCGATTCACACCCGGCCGCCCGTCAAGGGCGGGTCACATCACGAGCCGGGGGAGGCCGAGGTCACGCCGGTGCGTCGTCCACCGCGAGGAAGTCGCGCTGGAAGACGCCCATGAGCCGCGCATCGCGGTACCGGCCGTTCGAGAAGAACTGCTCGCGGAGCAGCCCTTCCTCGGTGAACCCCAGCTTCTCGTAGACGTGCGCCGCCTTCTCGTTGGCCACGTCCACGTAGAGGTACACCTTGTGCAGGTTGAGGATCCGGAACGCGTAGTCGAGCGCCCTGCGGGTGGCGATGCTCGCGTAGCCGCGCCCCTGCTGCGCCGGCGCCACGATGATCTGGAACTCGCAGTTCCGGTGGATGACATTGATCTCGACGAGCTCGACCAGGCCCACCGGCAGCCCGTCGTTCTCGATGATGAACCGACGCTCGCGCTCGTCGTGGATGTGCCGCTCGTAGATGTCCTCGAGCTCGGCCAACGCGTCGAAGGGCTCCTCGAACCAGTACGACATCACTGCCCGGTCGTTGAACAGGCCGTGCACGAACCGCAGGTCCGTGCGTTCCATCGCGCGCAGCTGGACGGTCATGGAGTCCACGCTAGGCCGCCGTGGGGCCGATCGCCAGTGGGTCCGCCTCCCGGGGATGCGCCCCTACTGTGCAGCCAGCCCGATGCCGAGGAACACCACCGCGAGCAGCGGCGCGAAGCCCTGGATCGCCGCCGCGCGGAGCTTGGTCCGGTCCGAGAGGGCGAGCACGAGGGCCGCCGCGAGCATCGAGCCGACGCCCACGAGGATCAGGGTCGCGCCGACGGCGCGCTGCGGCCCGAACAGCGCGAGGCCGAGGAACACCGCGATCGCCAGGAACAGGTTGTAGAAGCCCTGATTGAAGGCGAGAGGCCGGGTGATCTCCGCCGTCTCTGCCGTCGTGCCGAAGGTCGCACGCGATCGCGGCGACGTCCACGCGATCGATTCCAGGTAGAAGATGAAGCAGTGCACGAGCGCCGCGACGGCGGCGAGAACGAGTCCGGCGGGGATCATGTGTTCATCATGGCCGATGACCGCCCGTCCGCCACCCTCCCGGCCTGAACCGGCCCGGCACCGTCGCGTACGATTGTCCGAGTGCCGTGGGCCCGACGGGGCCCCGTGCTGCCCGCAGGAAACCGCACATCAGGCGGCCTCCTGCTGATACCAACCCGAGGAGAACGAGTGAAGAGCACCGTCGAGCAGCTGAGCCCGACTCGCGTCCGCCTGAGTGTCGAGGTTCCCTTCGACGAGCTCGCGCCCGATTTCGATCGCGCCTACGAGACGCTCGCGCAGCAGGTCAACATCCCCGGCTTCCGCAAGGGCAAGGCCCCCGCGAAGCTGATCGAGGCGCGCGTCGGCCGCGACGCCGTGCTCTCGCAGGTCATCAACGACGCGCTGCCCGGCAAGTACAGCCAGGCCGTCCTCGACTCCGAGGTCAAGGCCCTGGGACAGCCCGAGATCGACATCGACAAGCTCGAGTACGGCGAGACCTTCTCGTTCACCGCCGAGGTCGACGTGCGCCCCGAGATCACGCTGCCCGACTACTCGGCCATCGAGGTCGAGGTCCCGTCGCTCGAGGTCACGGACGCCGATGTCGACGAGCAGATCGAGGGCCTGCGCGCCCGCTTCGGCACCCTCAAGGGCGTCGAGCGTGCGGTCGAGACCGGTGACTTCATCACCATCGACCTGTCGGCCACCGTCGACGGCGCGGACGTCGAGGACGCCAAGACCACCGGCCTGTCGCACGAGGTCGGCAACGGCCAGCTGATCGACGGGCTCGACGAGGCCGTCGTCGGCCTGTCGGCGGGCGAGTCGAAGACCTTCCCGACCACCCTCGTGGCCGGCGAGTTCGCGGGCAAGGAGGCGGACGTCACCGTCGTCGTCGGTTCCGTCAAGGAGCGCGAGCTGCCCGAGCTGGACGACGAGTTCGCCCAGCTCGCGAGCGAGTTCGACACCGTCGACGAGCTGCGCGCCGACCTGCGTGAGCGCGTCGAGCAGAACAAGCGGCTGGGCCAGGCCGCCGACATCCGCGACGCCGTGCTCGACAAGCTGCTCGAGTCCGTCGAGGTGCCGCTGCCGGAGGCGGTCGTCAAGGAGCAGACCGACGCCAACGTGCACGACGTGCTGCACCAGGTGGGCCACAACGAGGAGCTCCTCGAGACCGCGCTCAAGGCGCAGGGCACCACGCGCGAGGAGTTCGAGAACCAGGCCCGCGAGTCGGCCGAGAAGCAGGTGAAGGTCCAGCTGCTGCTCGACGCGATCGCCGACGCCCAGGACGTGCAGGTCGACCAGCAGGAGCTGCAGGAGCACATTCTCTTCCAGTCGCAGCGCTACGGCGTGCAGCCCGCCGAGTTCATCCAGCAGATCCAGCAGGCCGGGCAGCTGCCCGCCCTGTTCCAGGAGGTCCGCCGGGGCAAGGGCCTCGCGGACGTCGTGCTCGAGGTGACGGTCAAGGACGCCGACGGCAACGCCGTCGACACCAAGGCACTGTTCGACCGTGACGACGCCGGCGAGGAGCTCGCCGAGGAGGCCGCCTCCGAGGAGGCCGTCGTCGCCGAGGCCGAGGAGATCACCGCCGAGGGCTCCGCCACCGACGAGAAGTAGTTCGACCAGGGATCGCCCCGCAGCCGGATCCGGCTGCGGGGCTTTCTGCCCTCAGCGGAGCCGGGCGCGCCGGGGGACGTTCCGCCCCCGTGCGTTCGTTAGTGTCGATGTCAGCAAAGAAAGGCAGGGAGCAGCGGATGACCTCCAACCCCATCATGCGGACCGGACTCGCCGGTTTGAACCTCAACGATTCGGTGTACAGCCGCCTCCTGGAGTCGCGGATCATCTTCCTCGGCAGCGAGGTGAACGACGACATCGCGAACCAGCTCTGCGCGCAGATGCTGCTGCTGTCCGCGGAGGATCCGACCAAGGACATCAACCTCTACATCAACTCGCCCGGCGGCAGCATCTCCGCCGGCATGGCGATCTTCGACACCATGGAGTTCGTCGAGTGCGATGTCGCGACGTACGCGATGGGCATGGCCGCGTCGATGGGCGAGTTCCTGCTCGCCGCCGGCGCCAAGGGCAAGCGCTACGCGCTCCCGCATGCGCGCATCATGATGCATCAGCCGTCCGCCGGCATCGGCGGCACCGCGGCCGACATCGCGATCCAGGCCGAGCTCTACCGCAAGACCAAGATCGAGATGAACCGCCTCAACGCGCAGTTCACCGGCCAGCCGATCGAGAAGATCGAGGCCGACGCGGACCGCGACAACTGGTTCACGGCCGAGGAGGCCCGCGACTACGGCTTCGTCGACCATGTCGTCAGCCGCGCGAGCGCCGTCAAGTAGCGAGAGGACTTCACTTCAATGACCGACGGTTTCCCCCAGAACACGGCGCAGGGCCTGCACCTGCCGCCGCAGTCCCGCTACACGATTCCGCAGTTCTTCGAGCGCGCCGCCAACGGTGAGCAGCGGGTCATGGACCCGTACGCCAAGCTCTTCGACGAGCGGATCATCTTCCTCAAGACCCAGGTCGACGAGGTCTCGGCGAACGACGTGATGGCGCAGCTGCTGGTGCTCGAGTCGCAGGACCCGGACCGCGACATCACGCTGTACATCAACTCGCCCGGCGGCAGCGTCTACGACGCGCTGGGCATCTACGACACGATGCAGTACGTCCACTGCGACGTCGCGACCGTCGTGCTCGGCACCGCGGCGTCCGCGGCGGCCATCCTGTTGGCCGGCGGTACGCCGGGCAAGCGCGCCGCGCTCCCCAACTCGACGGTGCTGATCCACCAGCCGCGCAGCGGCGGCGGGGCTCGCGGGCAGGTCTCGGACCTGGAGATCCAGGCGGCCGAGATCGAGCGCGTACGCAACCGTCTCGACGAGATCCTGGCGAACCACACCGGCCAGACCTTCGAGCGGATCCGCAAGGACACCGACCGCGACAACATCCTGACGGCCGACCAGGCCAAGGAGTACGGCATCGTCGACACGGTGTTCCCGTACCGCAAGGCGTCCGCCAAGTAATTCGAGCAGGTGACCGGGGGCCGCGACACGCCGCGTGCGCGGGTTCCGCGGCCCCCGGCGCCACCTGCAGCAAGCTGTTCATATCGGTCGCCGGGAATTCGGTTCGCGGGTACCGTCGACATCAGACGTCGGCTGCCCTCGGGACTGCGGGCAGACCAGTCATCGGCAAGGGAAGTAGGGCACGGCATGGCACGGATCGGGGACGGCGCAGACCTGTTGAAGTGCTCCTTCTGCGGAAAGAGCCAGAAGCAGGTCAAGAAGCTGATCGCCGGTCCCGGCGTGTACATCTGCGATGAGTGCATCGACCTGTGCAACGAGATCATCGAGGAGGAGCTCGCGGAGTCCAGCGATGTGAAGCTGGACGAGCTGCCCAAGCCGGTCGAGATCCGCGACTTCCTGGACAACTACGTGATCGGGCAGGACTCGGCCAAGCGGAACCTCGCGGTCGCGGTCTACAACCACTACAAGCGGATCCAGGCGGGCGAGCGCAAGGACGCGCGCGGCGAGAGCGTGGAGCTGGCGAAGTCCAACATCCTCATGCTCGGCCCCACCGGCTGCGGCAAGACCTACCTGGCGCAGACGCTGGCGAAGATGCTCAACGTGCCCTTCGCCATCGCCGATGCCACCGCGCTCACCGAGGCGGGTTACGTCGGCGAGGACGTGGAGAACATCCTCCTCAAGCTGATCCAGGCCGCCGATTACGACGTCAAGCGCGCCGAGACCGGCATCATCTACATCGACGAGGTCGACAAGATCGCCCGCAAGAGCGAGAACCCGTCGATCACGCGCGACGTGTCCGGCGAGGGCGTGCAGCAGGCGCTGCTGAAGATCCTCGAGGGCACGCAGGCCAGCGTCCCGCCGCAGGGTGGCCGCAAGCACCCGCACCAGGAGTTCATCCAGATCGACACGACGAACGTGCTGTTCATCGTGGCGGGCGCCTTCGCCGGGCTCGAGAAGGTCGTGGGCGACCGGATCGGCAAGCGGGGCCTGGGGTTCGGCAACGAGGTGCGCACCAAGAGCGAGGTCGACACCGTCGATCACTTCGCCGACGTGCTGCCCGAGGACCTGATCAAGTTCGGCCTGATCCCGGAGTTCATCGGCCGCCTCCCCGTCATCGCGTCGGTGTCCAACCTGGACAAGGAGTCGTTGGTCTCGATCCTCTCGGAGCCGAAGAACGCCCTGGTCAAGCAGTACCAGCGCCTGTTCGAGATGGACGGCGTGGAACTCGAGTTCGACGAGGACGCCCTCGGTGCCATCGCCGATCAGGCCATCCATCGCGGCACCGGAGCCCGCGGGCTCCGCGCGATCATGGAAGAGGTCCTCAACCCCGTGATGTTCGACATCCCGTCGCGCGACGATGTGGCGAAGGTCGTCGTGACGGGGGAGACGGTGCGCGACAACGTGCTGCCCACCATCGTGCCCCGCAAGCGCTCGCACGAGCGCCGCGAGAAGAGCGCGTAACCACGCGTCGACCGCGCCCCGACCGGAACCGGTCGGGGGCGCAGTCGTTTCCGCGTCACCGCGTCACCGCGTCACCGCGGCGCCGACGCCCGGTCAGCGCGTGCGCTGCACCCGCGCCTCGCGCCAGACGGGCTCCGCGGCCTCGCGCACGGCACCGTCGGACCCGAACACCAGGAACCGGTCGAACGAGCGCGCGAACCACCGGTCGTGCGTGACGGCCAGCACCGTGCCCTCGTACGCCTCCAATGCGTCCTGCAGCGCCTCGGCGCTCTCCAGGTCGAGGTTGTCGGTCGGCTCGTCGAGCAGGAGGGCGGTGGTCCCCGCGAACTCGAGCAGCAGCACCTGGAGCCGGGCCTGCTGTCCACCGGACAGACTCTCGAACCGCTGGTCCGCCTGCCCGTGCAGCTCGTACCGGCGCAGCGCCGGCATGGATCGCCCGAGGTCGGCGGCGTGCTCCTCGCGGAGGATCTGCACGAGCGTCCGGCCCTGCAGCTCCGGATGCGCGTGCGTCTGCGCGAAGTGGCCCGGGATCACGCGAGCGCCGAGCGCCGCGGTGCCGGTGTGCGCCACGTCCTCACCCGCGAGGAGCCGCAGGAAGTGCGATTTGCCCGAGCCGTTCGACCCGAGGACCGCGACCCGCTCGCCGTAGAACACCTCGAGGTCGAAGGGCTGCATGAGGCCCGTGAGCTCCAACTGCTTCGCGGTCACCGCGCGTACCCCGGTCCGCCCACCCCGCAGGCGCATGGTGATCTCCTGCCGACGCGGCGGCTCCGGCGGCGGCCCGGCCTCCTCGAAGCGCCGCAGCCGCGTCTGCGCGGCTTGATACCGGGATGCCATGCCGTCGTTGAACTTCGCCTGCTCGCGCAGCGTCAGGACGAGCTTCTTGAGCTGCTGGTGCCGTTCGTCCCAGCGTCGCCGGAGCTCGTCGAACCGGGCGAAGCGTTCGTCGCGGGCGCGGTGGAAGGTGGCGAAGCCCCCGCCGTGCACCCAGGTGTCCGATCCGCCGGGGGCGGGCTCGACGGCGACGATCCGGGTCGCCGCGCGGGAGAGCAGTTCCCGGTCGTGGCTCACGAAGAGCACGGTCTTGGGCGTCTGCCGCAGCTGCTCCTCGAGCCATTCCTTGCCCGGCACGTCCAGGTAGTTGTCGGGCTCGTCGAGGAGGAGGACCTCCGCGTCACCCCGGAGCAGTGCCTCCAGCGCCAGCCGCTTCTGCTCGCCGCCGGACAGCGAGGTCAGCCCGCGCCATTGCGCGCGGTCGTAGGGCACGCCCAGCGCCGCGACGGTGCACGCGTCCCACAGCGTCTCGGCCGCGTAGCCGCCGGCGTCGCCCCAGTCGGTCAGCGCGTTCGCGTAGCGGATCTGGTTGGCGTCGCCGTCGTCGTCCATGAGCAGCAGCTCCACGGCGTCCAGCTCGCGCGCCACCGCCTGCAGTCGCGGAGGGGAGACGGACAGCAGTAGATCGCGGACCGTCCGGTCGTCGCGCACCGACCCGATGAACTGCGGCATCACCCCGACACCGCCGCTCGAGGTCACCGTGCCGCCGTGCGGCTCCAGCTCGCCCGCGAGGAGGCGCAACAGGGTGGTCTTGCCCGCGCCGTTGCGGCCGACGAGGGCGGCGACGGCACCGTCGCCGATCCGGAACGAGACGTCGCCGAGCAGCGCCCGTCCGTCCGGCAGGTAGTACTCCACGTGCGTCGCCTCGAGATGCCCCATTGGTCCTATTCTGGACGTGGCGGCCGTGTGGACGCTAGTCGATTTCCCCGGCCGCCGCCTGCGCCGCGACGCCGTCGAGGACGGCGCCGAGCGTCGTGAGACCGGCGACGGGGCCTTGCGCGGAGCGGTACCAGTCCAGGGGCGCTCCGACGGTGCCGCCCCAGGTCCCGACCCATCCCCGCAGGTCGCCGAAGGCGTGCGCGTACGGCAGGCCCCGCTCGAAGAGCTGTGCGCGCTGTTCCGGCGGCAGCGCGCCGACGTTCGTCGCGATCAGGTACTGCCGCATCCCGCCCACGCCGGCCGCCAGGCGGCTGCCCGCGACGGTCCGCTCCGGGAGCAGGAGGGCGGCCACCGTCAGACCCAGTCCGAGGATGATCACGGCGAGCGCCCAGAGCACCGTCGCCCCGACGAACGCACAGATCAGCGCCGCGATCGCGCCCACCTCGGCCACCGCGAAGGCGAGCGCCGTCCGGCGCGCCCGGGGGAGAGTGCGGACCCAGCCGCGCTCGATCACGGACGCGCGGGCCGCGGAACGGGCACCGGACAGCGCCACGGGCCGGGCGCCGCCCGCGAGCTCGCCGGTCGTGGTGGACTCGGCGCCGTCCGGCAGGATCGCGTCGACGACGGCGCGCTCGGTGGGCGAGACGGCGTCGTCGAGCGGCGCGCGGCGGGAGATCTGGTAGTCCCCGCCCGGCAGCTGGGCGATCCAGAGGTAGCCGCGGACCGCGAGGTCGAGCACCGTCGCGCCGATGTCGGACGGGCGCACGCGGCCGTCCGCCAGCGCACCGACCTGGCCGGGGAGGACACCGTCGGGCGAGGCGAAGGCGACGGTGCCGGCCCGCCCACCCGCAGCGCCCGCGGGGACGAGCAGGTCGGCAGTCGGGCCCGCGGACTCGGCCGCCGCGTCGTCGGCGCGGCGGCGCAGCAGCGCGAACCCGGCCGCTGCCAGGGCGAGGACGGTGCCCAGCGACAGTGCGATCAGCGCTGCGGTACCGGGCTCGGCGGCGCGGGACGGGGCCGCGGAGGTGAACCTCGCGTCCGCCTTCACCGTGCGCGCGGGCAGGAGCACGGTGAAGACCGCGGCCTTGCCCTTCGGCAGCCCGGTCTGTTGCATGGAGACGTGCCCGGTGGCGTCGGTCTCGGTCATGGAGCACAGGCGCCGCTCGCCGGGACTGCCGATGCCGCACAGCGGGGAGTCCGGCGCGGCGGCCGGAGAGCCGAACGTGGCGGTGAGGCGTTCGAGGTCGACGGTGTACCCAGCGGCGATCGGCCAGGTGAACTGCTGCAGCTCCGGGCCGTTCTCCACCGTGCCGCGCACGGTGTACGTGACCTTCGTGGTGCCGCCCGGCGCGGAGACCTGCAGTGCGCCATCGGCGACAGTGGCGGTGCCGTTCTCCGCCTTCACGTCGGACACCGTGAAGTGCTGGATCCGGGAGCCCTCGACCTGCACGTCGAGCGGGAGTCGCTGCGCCACAGCGCGACCCGTAGGGGCGGTGATCGTCGTCGTCACGCCGAGCGTGCCGTCGTCGCGGAGGTCCATCGCGACGTCCACCCCGACGCCGTTCGGATCGGCCGCTGCGGGCGCGACGGCGAACAATGCCGCCAGCAGGCCCACGAGCACGATCGCCGCCGGCCTGCCGAGCAGCCCCGCACCACGCATCCCTCTGTCCTCCCACATGGCTAGGTACGATAACGGACGTCCAGGGGTGGAGAGGGGCGCAGACGTGGGGAATCCGTACGATCCGCGGGGCCGCGGCTACCCGCGCCCGGGCACGCCCGCTGGGCCTCCGCCGCCGCGCCGGGTCCCCGTCCCGCCGCCCGCGCAGGCCCCACGTCCCGCACCCGCGCACGGTCTCTCGGGTCAGTACCGCATCTCCGCCGGCGTCCGCAGGCCGACGGTGCCGCCCCGCCCGGCCGGCCCGGTCCGTCCCTACGCCCCGAGTTACGGCCCCGGAGCCGCGCGCCCCGGAGTCCCTCGGCCGCAGGTCGCGCAGCCCGCGTATCGGCCCGTCCCGCAGCGACCGGTCCCCGCGGCGCCGCCCCGCGTCGTGCCTCCCGCCCAGTGGTCGATGCCCGCCCCGTACCGCGGGCCCGCCGGCAACGGGGCACCCGTCGGGTACGGGCGCCCCGTCGGCTACGGGGCGCCGGCGTGGGCGCCGGTCCCGCCCGTGCGCTCCGGCGGCGGACCGTGGGTCGCCGTGCTGGTCGTCGCGATCGTGGTGCTGATCGCTCTGCTGCTGGGCGTCGCGGTGCTCGCGCTGGCGGGCAGGTCGACGGTGGACACGGGTGCGTCGCCCACGGGGGCGCCGGGCGGCCCCGTCACCACGTCGGAGGCCACCTCGACGACCCCGGCCGCCGCCACGCGCACGACCTCGCAGCGCGGGACCACCGGCTCGTCCGTGTCGGCCGGCTCGACCCCCACGGGAACGGCTGCGCTCCAGGGCAATCCGCTGTTCGCGAATGCGAACGCCGGGCTGCCGACCCAGCCGTGCACCGCGACGGGCTGGCCCTCCGACAGCGCTGCGGGCAAGCGCTTCTTCGACAGCGTCGCGCCGTGCCTGGACCGGGCCTGGCAGTCGGCGACCGAGGGCGCCGGACTGAGTTACCGCAAGCCCACCGTGCTCGTGCCGTCCGGTACGAAGCTCTCCTCGCCGTGCGGCACGACCGATCTGGCGACGGAGAACGTGGCGGCGTTCTACTGCCCCTCGAACGAGACCCTCTACATGCCGCCGAGTGGGTTGGAGGTGGACCGCTACGGGAACCAGCCGGTGATCTACCTGTCCGTCTTCGCGCACGAGTACGGGCACCACGTGCAGCGGGTGACGGGCATCCTCGCCGCCGAGGTGCGGCTGGAACGGCAGTACGGCCGCACCTCGGACCGCGGGCTCGAGGTCTCGCGCCGCACCGAGCTGCAGGCGCAGTGCTTCAGCGGGATGCTGGTGAAGTCGGTGAGTGACACCGGTGGTCAGTTCACCAGCCGCGACTACCGGACGGCGTTCGAGGACCAGGAGCGGGGCGACCAGCCCGGCTCCGACCGCGACCACGGGACCAGCGCCCACGCTCAGGGCTGGTGGAACACCGGCTACCAGACGAATCGACTGGCGCGGTGCAACACGTGGGCGGCGTCGTCGAACGACGTGGCGTGAGCACAGCCCCGCCCGGCGGAACACCCTCGCATGCGCTGACTAGAATCGTGGGGTGACTACTGCGCCGCGCGACTCCGCTCTCGACCGACTCCCCGCCGCCTGGGAGCCCGGTGCGGTAGAGGCGGACATCTACGCCGGCTGGGTGGGCGCGGGCTACTTCACCGCCGACAACACCTCGCCCAAGCCCGCGTTCTCCGTGGTCCTGCCGCCGCCGAACGTGACCGGCAGCCTGCACCTGGGCCACGCCCTGGACCAGACCATCACCGACGCGCTGTGCCGCCGTAAGCGGATGCAGGGCTACGAGGTGCTGTGGCTGCCCGGCACCGACCACGCCGGCATCGCCACGCAGTCCCTCGTCGAGAAGCAGCTCGCCGCGGAAGGGACCAGCCGCCGCGAGATCGGCCGCGAGAAGTTCCTCGAGCGCGCCTGGGCCTTCAAGGAGGCCAGCCACGGCAACATCACCGGCCAGATGCGTCGAATCGGCGTGGGCATCGATTGGTCCCGCGAGCGGTTCACCATGGACGAGGGCCTCTCGCGCGCCGTCCAGACCATCTTCAAGCAGCTCTTCGACGCCGGTCTGATCTACCGCGCCGAGCGACTCGTCAACTGGTCCCCGGTGCTGCAGACCGGCATCTCCGACCTCGAGGTCGACCACAAGGAGGTCGACGGGGAGCTCGTCTCCTTCCGGTACGGGTCCATGAACGACGGTGAGCCGCACATCGTCTGCGCCACCACTCGCCTCGAGACGATGCTGGGCGACACGGCGATCGCCGTGCACCCGGACGACGAGCGCTACCGCGCGCTGGTCGGGACGACGCTCGCGCACCCCTTTCTCGACCGCGGCATCCCCGTCGTGGCCGACGACTACGTCGACCCCGAGTTCGGTTCCGGCGCGGTGAAGATCACCCCCGCGCACGACCCCAACGACTTCGCCCTCGGCCAGCGGCACGGCCTGCCGATGCCCACGATCATGGACGAGACCGCCCACATCGTCGGCACCGGAACGCCGTTCGACGGCATGGACCGGTTCGCCGCCCGCAAGGCGATCCGTGAGGCGCTGGCCGAGCAGGGCCGCATCGTCAAGGAGATCCGCCCGTACCGGCACAGCGTCGGCCACAGCGAGCGCTCCGGCGAGCCGATCGAGCCGCGGCTGTCGATGCAGTGGTGGGTCAAGGTGGATCGGCTCTCGAAGGCTGCTGGTGACGCGGTCCGCAGCGGCGACACCACGATCGTCCCCGAGTCGCTGGCGCCGCGGTTCTTCGACTGGGTCGACGAGATGCACGACTGGAACATCTCCCGCCAGCTGTGGTGGGGCCACCGCATCCCCGTCTGGTACGGCCCGGCCGACGCGGACGGCGTGCGGGACGTGGTGTGCTGCGGCCCCGACGACACACCGCCCGCGGGCTACGAGCAGGACCCCGACGTGCTGGACACCTGGTTCAGCTCGGGCCTGTTCCCGTTCTCCACGATGGGCTGGCCGGACTCCACGGCCGACCTGGCGAAGTTCTATCCCACGTCGACGCTGATCACCGGCTACGACATCATCTTCTTCTGGGTCGCCCGGATGATGATGTTCGGCACCTTCATCGGCGAGGAGCCGAACGCGCCCGGCAAGGTGCCCTTCCACGAGGTGCTGCTGCACGGCCTCGTGCGCGACGAGTTCGGTAAGAAGATGTCCAAGTCGAAGGGCAACGGCATCGATCCGCTGGACTGGGTCGAGGAGTACGGCGCCGACGCGCTGCGCTTCACCCTGGCCCGCGGCACCATCCCCGGCGCCGACCTCAACGTGGGCGCCGACGCCGCGGCATCGTCGAGGAAGTTCGCCACCAAGCTGTTCAACGCCACCAAACTGGCGCTGATGAACGACGCGCACGTCGGTGAGCTCCCGGCCCGCGATCAGCTCACCGACGCCGACCGCTGGATCCTGGACCGCCTCGCGGCGGTGCAGGCCGAGGCCGACGCCGCCTTCGACGCGAACGAGCTGGGCAAGGCGTGCGAGGCGCTGTACCACTTCGCGTGGGACGAGCTGTGCGACTGGTACCTGGAGGTCGCCAAACTGCAGCTGCACGCCGCGAACGATCACGGCGACGCGGCGCTCGGCGAGAACACCCGCCTGGTGCTCGGCAAGGCCCTCGATGTCGTGCTGCGGATGCTGCACCCGACGATGCCCTTCGTCACGGAGGTGCTGTGGAAGGCCCTCACCGGCGGTACCTCCCTGGTGATCGCCGACTGGCCGTCCCGCGACTGGGCGCCCGCCGAGATCCCCGCCGACGGTGTCGAATCCGCCCGCAGCTTCGCGGACCTGCAGCGTCTCGTCACCGAGATCCGCCGGTTCCGCAGCGACCAGCTGCTCAAGCCGGGCCAGCGGGTCGCCGCGCGGCTCACCGGCCTCGACGGGGCGGGCCTGACCTCGCTCGCGGCCGCGGCCGCGAACCTGTGCCGCCTGACTCCGCCGGAGGAGGGCTTCGCCGCCACGGCGTCGCTCGAGGTCCGGCTGGCCGGGGGCACGGTCACCGTCGAACTGGACACGTCCGGCACCGTCGACCTGGGGGCCGAGCGGGCGCGCCTGGAGAAGGACCTCAAGGCCGCGCAGAAGGAGCTCGACGGGACCACGGCCAAGCTCGGCAACGAGGCCTTCCTGGCGAAGGCGCCCGACGCCGTCGTCGACAAGATCCGGGGGCGGCAGAGCGTCGCGCAGGAGGAGGTCGAGCGGCTGACGGCGCGGATCGCGCAGCTCGGCGGGGGCGCCGCGTGACGGTCCCCGCCTTCGCCGCCGACCCCGACGACCTGGCCGAGCTCGCCCGCGTCGAGGCGGAACTCGATCAGCGCTGGCCCGAGACCAAGATCGAGCCGTCCCTGGCGCGGATCTCCGCGCTCATGCAGCTCCTCGGCTCGCCGCAGGACGCGTACCCGTCGATCCAGATCGCAGGAACGAACGGCAAGTCGTCGACGGCGCGCATGATCGACTCGCTGCTGCTCGCTTTCTCGCGCCGGACGGGCCGGATCACCAGTCCTCACCTGCAGCTCGCCACCGAGCGCATCGCGGTCGACGGTGCGCCGCTCACAGCACGTCAGTACGTGGAGACCTACCGCGAGCTCGAGCCCTTCATCGAGCTCGTCGACGCGCAGTCCGAGGCCGCCGACGGTCCGCGGATGAGCAAGTTCGAAGTGCTCACCGCGATGGCCTTCGCGGCGTTCGCCGAGGCCCCCGTCGACGTGGCGGTGGTGGAGGTCGGGCTCGGCGGCACCTGGGACGCCACGAACGTCGTGACGGCCGAGGTCGCCGTGATCACGCCGATCGGCCTCGACCACGTCGAGATCCTGGGCCCGGACATCCCGTCGATCGCGGGGGAGAAGGCGGGGATCATCAAGCGCGCGCCCGAGCGGCTGATCCCCAAGGACACCGTCGTGGTCGTGGGCAAGCAGGAGCCGGCCGCCATGGACGTGCTGCTCCGGAAGGCCGTCGAGGCCGATGCGGCCGTCGCGCGTGAGGGCTCCGAGTTCATGGTCGTCGAGCGGCGCGTCGCCGTCGGCGGGCAGCAGCTGACCCTGCAGGGCCTGGGAGGCGTCTACGACGAGATCTTCCTGCCCCTGCACGGCGAGCACCAGGCGAACAACGCCGTGGTCGCGCTCGCCGCGGTAGAGGCCTTCTTCGGCGCGGGCGCAGACCAGCAGCTCGACCTCGACACGGTGCGGGAGGGCTTCGCGAAGGCCGCGTCGCCGGGCAGGCTCGAACGCGTCCGTACCGCCCCGACGGTGCTCATCGACGCCGCGCACAACCCGCACGGCGCGCAGGCGCTGGCGCGCACCATCGAGACCGAGTTCGGTTTCCACACGCTGATCGGCGTGGTCTCCGTGCTCGCCGACAAGGACGCGATCGGCGTGCTGACCGCCCTGGAGCCCGTGCTCGACACCGTGGTGGTCACGCACAACGGCTCGCCGCGGGCGCTCGAGGTCGAGCGGCTCGCCGCGATCGCCGAGGAGATCTTCGGCGAGGACCGCGTCGTCACCTCACCCACGATGATCGATGCGGTCGAGACCGCGATCGCGCTCGCCGACGACGAGTCGGACGACGGCTTCGACACCGGCGCACCGGCGTCGGGCGTCGGCGTGCTCATCACCGGCTCGGTGGTGACCGCGGGAGCCGCGCGTTCGCTGTTCGGAAAGGAACCCCAGTGAGTACCCAGCGGTTCACGCCGCCCACCAAGGACCCGTGGAAGAGCTTCCGCGGCATCCTGTCCGGCACGCTGATCCTCGAGATGATCGTGATCCTGTTGGCCCTGCCGGTGGTGATCCGGCTGTCCCCGGGGCTGTCGGGCCTGAAGGTCGCGTACGTCCTGATCCTGGCCGCGGCCTGCTTCGCCGGCTGCATGGTCGTGAAGAAGCCGTGGGCCATCCCCGCGATCTGCGCGCTGCAGGTCGCCGTGATCGCCGGCTTCGCGGTGCACTGGGGGATCGGCGCCGTGGGCGTCGTGTTCGCCCTGGTCTGGGCGTACATCGTCTACATCGAGCGGGACGTGAAGAAGCGGATGGCCGAGGGGCGGCTGCAGGGCCAGGAGCCGATCGCGGACTGAGCCGGCGCACCGTCCGGGGGACCGTCGTCGACGGTGACCGCACCGTCCCGTTAGTCTGTGCCCGTGACTGAGCGGACTCTGATTCTCATCAAGCCCGACGGCGTGCGGCGCGGCCTGTCCGGGGAGATCCTGGCGCGCATCGAGCGGAAGGGCCTGACCATCGCGGCCCTCGAGCTCAAGCACGTCTCCATCGAGGTGGCCGAGGGCCACTACGCCGAACACAAGGAGAAGCCCTTCTTCGACTCCCTGCTCGAATTCATCACCTCCGGGCCCGTCGTGGCCGCGGTGCTGGAGGGCCCCCGCGCGATCGCGGCGTTCCGTCAGCTCGCCGGCGGCACCGACCCCGTGGAGAAGGCCGTGCCGGGCACCATCCGCGGTGACCTCGGCCTGGAGACCCAGGAGAACCTCGTGCACGGTTCCGACTCGCCCGAGTCCGCTGCGCGCGAGATCGCCCTCTGGTTCCCCGGTCTCGCCTGACCTGCGTCGACCCACGTCCCCCGGGCCCGCGCCGCGCGAACCGCGCAGCGCGGGCCCGATACTTTTCCGCCGCGGCTGTGACGTGTGGGATGATGAGTCGGACGCACGTCGGCGCGCGCAACCGCGCAGCACCGACCGGCCCGGCAGCTCGGCGAACACCGAGCAAGCGTGCGCCACGCACGAGACACGTGCAGACCTTGACAAACGTGAGGCTTCAGGTCACCTGGAGCCCCACCACACGACACGCCCCCGCGTGGCCGCGACCGAGTAGTGATCGCGCCCGGGGGTCGGTAGGAGATTCAGTGGCCGACAACACGTCGCCGGAAGAACAGAACAACGAAGCTCGGGAGGAGTTCCCGCAGAAGCTGCGCGTCCACGCGCTGGCGCGTCTGCTCGGGCTCACGAGCAAGGAGGTGCTCGCGCACCTCGGTGATCTCGGATTCGTCGCGCGCAGTGCGCACTCGAGCATCGACCGCAGCGCCGCCGAGCGCGTCCGCGATCGCATCGCCGAGCTCGCGGGCGGAGCACCCGAAGTCGCTGACCAGCAGGTCGCGGTCGAACCCGCCACACCCGCCACCGCGGCACCCGCCGAGCCCGTCGAGGAGACCCCGTCCCTCTTCTCCGAGGCCGCAGTCATCGAGCCCATCGCCGAGGTGGCCCCGTCGACCATCGACACCACGGTGCCGCTGTTCCTGCAGCCCGAGCAGGTCGAGCCCGCGCCGCGGAAGGCGCGCGCGCCGAAGAAGAAGGACGTCGTCGAGGACGCCCAGGAGCCCGAGGCCCCGGCCGTCGACGCTCCCGCGACCGAGCAGGACACCGAGCCGGTCGCCGAGGCCGCCGCCGAGCCGGCGGAGTCGGCATCGTCGTCCGACGATTCCGCGGATGACGAGGGCGCCGGCAATCGTCGCCGCCGCCGGGGCCGTCGTGGCCGCGGTCGCGGTCGCGGCGAGAACGCCGACGAGCAGGACGGCCAGGACCAGGCCGAGCAGATCGACGGTGCGCCCGCGCAGGACGCGAGCACTGACGAGCAGCAGCCCGAGGCGGACGGCGCGGCCGCCGCCGAGGAGAAGACCGACGAGGCATCGTCGGACGACGCCGAGGGCGATGACGTCGAGGACGTGACCGACGGTGGCTCGCGTCGCCGCCGGCGCCGTCGCCGGCGCCGCACGGGCGCGGGGGAGGACGGCGCCGAGGCGGCCTCGTCCGACGACCCGCCCAACACCGTCGTCCACGAGCGCGAGCCGCGGGAATCGCGTCAGCGCGCCCGCCGCGACGAGGTGCGCGGCATCAGCGGCTCGACCCGCCTGGAGGCCAAGCGCCAGCGCCGCCGCGACGGCCGCGACACCGTACGCCGCCGCCCGCCGATCCTCACCGAGTCGGAGTTCCTCGCCCGCCGCGAGGCCGTCGACCGCGTGATGGTGGTGCGCGAGCGCACCGGCGTGGGGCCGTCGCAGGGCCAGGACGGCCACACCGTGCCGCACCCCGCCGACTACACCCAGGTCGCGGTCCTCGAGGACGGCGTGCTGGTGGAGCACTTCGTCACCTCGTCGAGCTCGGCGTCGATGGTCGGCAACATCTACTTGGGCCGCGTGCAGAACGTGCTGCCCTCGATGGAGGCCGCGTTCGTCGACATCGGCCGCGGCCGCAACGGCGTGCTCTACGCCGGCGAGGTCAATTGGGACGCCGCCGGTCTCGACGGCAACGCCCGCAAGATCGAGCAGGCCCTCAAGCCCGGCGATCAGGTGCTGGTGCAGGTCTCCAAGGACCCGGTCGGCCACAAGGGCGCCCGGCTGACGACGCAGATCTCCCTCGCGGGACGCTTCCTGGTGTACGTGCCGGGCGGCGGCTCCGCCGGCATCTCGCGCAAGCTGCCCGACACCGAGCGCAAGCGCCTCAAGGAGATCCTCAAGGAGATCGTCCCCGCCGACGCGGGCGTGATCATCCGCACCGCGTCCGAGGGCGTGAGCGCCGAGGAGCTCGCGGGCGATGTCGCGCGGCTGCAGGCGCAGTGGGCCGAGATCGAGGCCGCTTCCTCGCAGAAGGGCGTCAAGGCGCTCTACGAGGAGCCGGACCTGCTGGTCAAGGTCGTCCGCGACCTCTTCAACGAGGACTTCAGCAAGCTCGTCATCGAGGGCCGCAAGGCCTGGGACACGACGTCGAAGTACGTCGGTGATGTCGCTCCCGACCTGCTGCCGCGGGTCGAGAAGTTCGAGAAGGCCCACGCTGACGCGCCGGACGTCTTCGCGACCTACCGCATCGACGAGCAGCTCGCGAAGGCCATGGACCGCAAGGTCTGGCTGCCCTCGGGCGGCACCCTGGTCATCGACCGCACCGAGGCGATGACCGTCGTGGACGTCAACACCGGCAAGTTCACCGGCGCCGGCGGCAACCTCGAGGAGACGGTCACCCGCAACAACCTCGAGGCGGCCGAGGAGATCGTGCGGCAGATGCGCCTGCGCGACATCGGCGGCATGATCGTCGTCGACTTCATCGACATGGTCCTCGAGTCCAACCGCGACCTCGTGCTGCGGCGCCTCACCGAGGCCCTGGGCCGCGACCGCACTCGCCACCAGGTCTCCGAGGTCACCTCGCTGGGCCTGGTCCAGATGACCCGCAAGCGGATCGGCACGGGCCTCGTCGAGGCCTTCTCCACGCCGTGCCAGGCGTGCGCCGGCCGCGGCATCATCGTCCACGACGCGCCCGTCGAGTCGGCGGGCGGCGGCGAGGAGGCCGGCCGCTCGGGGGAGCGGTCCGAGGGCACGGGCCGCAAGAAGCGCAAGCGTTCCAAGTCCGACGGTGCCGTCCAGGCCCCGGAGGCGCAGCCCGCGCCCGCGAAGGAGCCCGTCGCGCACAAGGGTGAGCATCCGATGTTCCGGGCGATGGCGGCGCACCACGATGAGGACGGTAACGAGGTGGCCGCGCCGGTGACGGAGGCGGCGGCCGAGGCACCCGAGGTGCTCGATGTGGCGCCCGAGGCACCTGCCGCCGAGCCCGAGCAGGCTCCGGCGGCGCAGGCCGCGCCTGCTGCCGCACCGCCCGAGGCCGCACCGGTGGCCGAGCAGACGCCGGCGGAGCAGGCACCGTCGGCCCCGCGCCGCCGCCGGGTGGCGCGGAAGGCGCCCACCACGACGTCGGCGTCCGCGCAGACGATCGTCGTCGACATCGCGATCCCCGTGCCCGACGCGCCGACCGCCCCCGCGGGCGATGCGGCCGGTGCATCGGTGGCGGAGCCCGCGCGCAAGCGGGCCCGGCGCCGTGCCGCTGCCCGGCCCGCGGGACCGGCGGCGGGTGGCGTCGAGGGTGACGGTGCCGACAAGGCGGACCAGCCGGTTTGACCCTGGCGTCGGCGTTCCCGTAACCTGGGAAGGTCGCTTTTCCGGCGGCGCGCTCGTGCGTGCGTGTTCCGGAGTACCCGCGTGATACGAGCCGCGCACCTGGCGCGCGCTGAACTACGAGATGTGTAAGAAGAGGTAAGCCCGAAGATGGCCACGTATGCGATCGTCAAGACCGGCGGCAAGCAGTACAAGGTCGCCGTCGGCGACCTGGTGAAGGTCGAGAAGATCGACGGTGAGCTCGGTAGCAGCGTCAAGCTGCCCGTGGCGCTCGTCGTCGACGGTGCGAACCTCACCACCGACGCCGCCGCGCTGGAGAAGATCTCGGTCACCGCCGAGGTCGTGGATCAGGTCAAGGGACCGAAGATCCGCATCCACAAGTTCAAGAACAAGACCGGCTACCACAAGCGTCAGGGCCACCGGCAGAAGCTGACGGTCGTCAAGGTGACCGCGATCGCCTGACCGGCGAACCAGACCACTCACACTTTTAGTACAGGAGTAGCCAGATGGCACACAAGAAGGGCGCGTCCAGCTCGCGCAACGGTCGTGATTCCAACGCCCAGCGACTGGGCGTCAAGCGGTTCGGTGGCCAGAAGGTCAGCGCCGGTGAGATCATCGTCCGCCAGCGCGGCACCCACTTCCACCCCGGCGTGCTCGTCGGCCGTGGCGGCGACGACACGCTGTTCGCCCTCGCGGCGGGCGCCGTGGAGTTCGGCACCAAGCGTGGCCGCAAGACGGTCAACATCGTGCCGGTCGCTGCGGAGGCCTAGTCCGCGGCAGCAGTACGAAGTCTTCTCGAAGGCGGGCGTGGTCTCCTTGTCAGGGGCCCGCCCGCTTTCGTCTTTCCGCCCTCGGGCGGGCACACGGTAGAAAGAGGTTCATCCATGTCCAGGTTCGTCGACCGCGTGACGGTGCATGTCACGGCAGGTAACGGTGGCCACGGCTGCGCCTCGATCCACCGGGAGAAGTTCAAGCCGCTCGGCGGCCCCGACGGCGGCAACGGAGGCCGCGGCGGCTCGGTGATCCTCGAGGTCGACCCGCAGGTGCACACGCTGCTCGACTTCCACTTCCGCCCGCACCTCAAGGCCACCAACGGCAAGCCCGGCGAGGGCGGGAACCGCGAGGGCCGCTCCGGGCAGGACCTCATCCTGAAGGTGCCGGACGGCACCGTCGTCCTGGACACCGACGGCCGGATGGTCGCCGATCTCGTGGGCGCGGGCACCCGGTTCGACGCCGCGCAGGGCGGCCGCGGTGGCCGCGGCAACGCGGCGCTGGTGTCGAAGGCGCGCAAGGCGCCCGGCTTCGCGCTGCTCGGCGAGGAGGGCCAGACGCGCGATCTGGTGCTCGAGCTCAAGTCGGTCGCCGATGTGGGACTGGTCGGCTTCCCGTCCGCGGGCAAGTCCTCGCTGGTCTCGGTGCTGTCGGCCGCGAAGCCCAAGATCGCCGATTACCCGTTCACCACGCTCGCGCCGAACCTCGGCGTCGTCTCCGCTGGGGAGACCACCTTCACCATCGCCGACGTCCCGGGCCTCATCCCCGGCGCGTCGACGGGCCGCGGCCTGGGCCTGGACTTCCTGCGTCACCTCGAGCGGTGCGCCGTGCTCGCGCACGTCGTGGACTGCGCGACCCTCGAGCCCGGCCGTGACCCGGTGAGCGATGTCGACGCGCTGGAGGCCGAGCTGGCCGCGTACCAGCCGGCGCTCGCCGCCGACACGGGCCTGGGCGACCTGTCCGAGCGCCCGCGCATCGTCGTGCTGAACAAGGCCGACGTGCCGGACGCCGAGGAGCTCGCCGAGATGGTGCGCCCCGAGTTCGAGAAGCGCGGCTGGCCGGTCTTCGTGATCTCCGCGGTGGCGCACACGGGCCTGCGCGAGCTGACCTTCGCGCTCGCCGAGCTCGTGCAGCGCTACCGCGAGGAGCGGGGGACCCCGGTCGCCCGTCGCCCCGTCATCCGGCCCATCGCCATCGACGAGTCCGGGTTCGAGGTCATCTCCGATCCCGCGCAGCCGGGCGGCTTCATCGTGCGCGGACCGCGGCCCGAGCGGTGGATCAAGCAGACGCCCTTCGACAACGACGAGGCCGTCGGCTTCCTCGCCGACCGGCTCAACCGGCTCGGCGTCGAGAAGGAGCTGGTCAAGCTCGGTGCGGAGCCGGGAGCCCCGGTCACCATCGGCGACGTCTGCTTCAACTGGGAGCCCTCGCTCGGCACCATCGACGACGTGCCGGTCACGGGCCGCGGCACCGACATCCGGCTCGAGCAGAACGACCGCGTGGGCGCCGCCGAGCGTCGCCACCAGCACGACGTGCGGCGCGGCCTGGCGAGCGACGACGAGGACGACCTGTGACCGAGGCGCCCGCGACGCCTCACGGCGAGCTGCTCGACGGGGACATGCGCGCCCTCGTCGCGGGCGCCCGCAAGCTGGTGGTCAAGATCGGCAGCTCCGCGCTGACCGATCTCGAGCACGGCCTCGCGTCGGACCGTCTGGACGCGCTGACCGACGCGATCGTCGCGCGCCTGGACCGGGGCACCGAGGTCGTCGTGGTGTCCTCCGGCGCGATCGGCGCGGGCATGGCGCCGCTGGGGTTGAAGCGACGGCCCACCGACCTCGCGACCAAGCAGGCCGTCGCCTCGGTGGGGCAGCTGCAGCTGGCCAACGCCTGGGGCGCCTCCTTCCGGCGCTACGAGCGGATCGTCTCGTTGGTGCTGCTCACCGCGCACGACATCGGGCTCCGCGTGCACGCGGCCAACGCGCAGCGCACGCTGGACCGGCTGCGCACGCTCGGTGCCGTCCCGATCATCAACGAGAACGACGTGGTGGCCTCCAACGAGGTGCGCTTCGGTGACAACGACCGGCTGGCCGCCCTCGTCGCACACCTGACCGGCGCCGATGCGCTGGTCCTGCTGTCCGACGTCGACGGGCTCTACGACGGGGACCCGCGCAAGGGCGAGGCCTCGCTCATCGCGGCCGTCGACGGCCCGGAGGACCTCGACGGGGTCGTGGCCGGTTCCGGCGGCGCACTCGGCACGGGCGGGATGGCGTCGAAGCTGTCCGCCGCTCGGCTCGCCGCCGACGCGGGAGTGCCCGTGCTGCTGACCGCAGCGGCGGTCGCGGACCGGGCGCTCGACGGTGCGGATGTGGGCACGGTCTTCCGTCCCCGGGCCGTGCGCCTGTCGGCGCGGCGGTTCTGGGTGCGGCACGCCGCCGACGTCCACGGGGACCTCGTGCTGGACGACGGTGCCGTCGCCGCGGTCGTGGACCGCCGGCGATCGCTGCTGCCCGCGGGCGTGCACGGTGTGAGCGGCACGTTCTCCGGGGGAGACGTGGTCAACCTGTGCGACGCGGCGGGCACCGTCCGGGCCCGCGGCGTCGTGGCCTACGACCACTCGGAGATCGAGGCGATGCTCGGTCAGGGCACCGCGGAGTTGCCCGAGGGGTTGCGGCGTCCCGTCGTCCATGCGGACGACCTCGTGCCGGTGCGCTGAGAGCGCTCCTCGCTACGCCGCGCCCTCGAGGTCCCGGCGCAGTGCCGCCTCGGAGGCTTTGACCGCCTGGACGGCGAAGGGCTCGATGATCATGCCGAGGGCCTTGCCCGCGAAGCCGCCCGGCAGGTCGTAGGTGAACTCGACGGCGAGCTCGGTGCGCCCCTCGTCGACGGCGCGGAACCGCCACCGCGACGTGGTGCGGAATCCGGAGATCGACTTCAGCGTGATCAGGCTGTCCTCGTCGAACTCAGTGACCTCGACGACGGAGCCGATCTCCTTGGGGCCGATCTTCACTGCGGAGTCGTACACGGCGCCGAGGCCGTAGTCCTTCGCGCCCTGCGGCACGAACCGGCTGATCCCGAAGAACCACTGCGGCACGGTCCGGTAGTCCGCGACGTGCGCGAAGGCGGTGCTCACCGGCACGGTCGCGGTCGCGGTGTGGTTGATGGTGGTCATGGAACCTCCGGCGTCGGCGGTGCGGGCGACGATCATCTGGGACCCGGTGTCCCGGGTGATCACGGCAGACCCTACAGGCCGGACCTGGGCGTTCATACAGACAGGTAGGAAATGTCCATCATCGTGGTACATTTTTGGTAGAGCTGTGTCATCGAGAACCCGGAGGTCGTCATGGCGCTGCACATCACGCACATGGGGCGCACCCGCGGCCGCCCGTTCGCGGGCCAGGCGGAGTACGAGCAGACTCTGCAGGACCTGTCCGAGGCCTCGGTACTGCGCAACTTCGATCCGTACGTCGACATCGATTGGGACTCGCCAGAGCTGGCCGTGGTACCCGACGATCCGCGGTGGATCCTCGACTCCCGCTTCGATCCGATCGGTCGGACCGCGTGGTACCAGTCGCAGCCGCGCGCCAAGCAGATCGAGATGGGCATGTGGCGCCAGGCCAACGTGGCCAAAGTGGGGCTGCAGTTCGAGTCGGTGCTGATCCGCGGCATCATGCAGTACACCGCCCTGCAGCCGAACAATTCGCCGGAGTTCCGCTACGCCACGCATGAGGCGAAGGAGGAGTGTCAGCACACGCTGATGTTCCAGGAGTTCGTCAACCGGATCGGCATGGACGTGCCCGGCGGTCCGCTGTGGTTCCGGCGGCTCTCGCCGATCATCCCGTTGGCGGCCACCACCTTCCCGATGATCTTCTACATGGGCGTGCTCGGCGGCGAGGAGCCGATCGACCATGTGCAGAAGCAGTTCCTGCGCTCCGGCATCGAGCAGCACCCCACCATGACCGCCGTCATGCAGCTCCACGTGGCGGAGGAGGCGCGGCACATCTCGTTCGCGCACCAACTGCTCGAGCACCGCATCCCCACCCGCGGCGCATTCCCGCGGTTCCTGCTCTCGCTGGCGCTGCCGCTCGTGATGCGTTCACTGCTCACGGCGATCGCGGTGCCGCCGCGCGAGTTCCGCAAGCGCTTCGACATTCCGCGCGAGGTCTGGAAGCAGATGTACTGGCGCTCGCCCGAGTCGCAGGTCATGAAGCGCGAGGTCTTCGGCGACGTCCGCCTGCTCGCGGAGAAGACGAAGCTGATGAACCCGGTTTCGCGCCTCCTGTGGCGGGCGCTCGGCATCGACGGTCGCGTCTCCCGCTTCCGGAGCGAGCCCGCCTACGCCGCCGGCTGATCCTCCGCGGAGCCGCACGATCCGATCCGCCTGGGGCGGAGCTGCTGTGAGCGGTTCCGCCCCAGGCGGATTCGTCTTCCCCGGCGACGCGACCCGCGTCACGATGGGGGCATGACAGACACACCCACCACCCCCAGGTTCAGCGAGCGGGTGCGCCGTGAGCTCTACGACCATCGGGTCGTCGTGCTCGACGGTCCGCTCGACGACGACAACGGTTCCCTTCTCGCCACGCAGATCCTCTCGCTCGCGGCGGCGAGTCCCGGCGACATCGCGCTGTGGATCCACTCGCCCGGCGGCTCCGTGCCGTCCATGCTCGCGATCCGCGATGTCATGCGGCTCGTGCCGTGCGATGTCTCCACACTCGTGCTCGGGATCGCCTACAGCGCAGGACAGTTCCTGCTGTCCGCGGGCACGCCGGGCAAGCGGCGCGCACTGCCGCACTCCCGGGTGCTCATGCACCAGGGCTCCGCGGGCATCGGCGGCACCGCCGTCGACATCGAGCTGCAGGCCGGCGACCTGCGGCACACCCGCGACACGGTGCTCGGCCTGATCGCGGAGGACACCGGGCGGCCGCTGGAGCAGATCTTCGAGGATTCGCTGCACGACCGCTGGTACACGGCGCAGGAGGCCCGCGACTACGGCTTCGTCGACGAGATCGTCGACTCCTTCGACACCATCGTCCCGGGCCGTCGCCGCACCGGTTTCGACCTCGCGGGGGCGGTTCGATGAGCACCTACACGATCCCCAATGTGATCGACCGGCGCCCCACCGGCGAGCGCATCACCGATGTCTACTCGCACCTGCTCTCGGAGCGGGTCGTCTACCTCGGCACCGGGATCGACGCCGGGGTCGCGAACGCGATCGTCGCGCAGCTGCTGTTCCTCGCCTCCGACGGCGAGGGCGAGATCCAGCTGTACATCAACTGCGAGGGCGGCGATCCCAGTGCGGCCCTGGCGATCTACGACACCATGCGGTACATCCGGCCGCCGGTGGCGACCACCTGCGTCGGGCAGGCCGTCGCGGTGGGGGCGGTGCTGCTCGCGGGCGGCGCACCGGGCCGGCGGATGGGTCTCCCGCACTCGCGGGTCGTGCTGCACCAGCCGTCGGCGCAGGGACGCGGCACGATTCCGGACCTGATCCTGCAGGCCGACGAGGTGATCCGCGTGCGCGCCCAGATGGAGCGGGTCCTGGCGCGGCACACCGGCCAGACCCCCGAGCAGCTCCGCGCCGATACGGACCACGACCGTGTCTTCACCGCCGCGGCGGCCGTCGACTACGGGCTGATCGACGAGGTGATCGAGGAGGCCTGAAGCAGGCCCTGCCGGGGCGGTCAGGCCGCCAGGGCGAGCAGCCGCGGGCCGGGGGAGACCCGACGGGGCGCCGCGACCGGTCCGGTGGCGACGACGCCGAGCCGCACCACCGGGCGTGCGGCCTGCATTCGCAGACCCACCGCGACGGCGATCGCACCCACGTCGGTGTCGAGCGCACCGGCGATGGCCGAGAGCATCTCGCTGGACGGATCCTTGAGCCCGCGCTCGATCTCGGAGAGGTATTGCGGAGAGATCCCGGCGCGCTCGGCGGTGTCGGCCAGCCGCTCGCCGCGCTCGTGCCGCTGCCGGCGCAGGTGGGCGCCGAGCTCGTGCCGGAACAGTGCCTCGTTGCGGGTCTCCATGGACTCACGCTACGACGGGCCGGGCCGCGGCACCGTCGGATCCGCTCTGAGCAGCGTGCGAGTGGGTACCCTCGATGATCATGGTGGACTTCGACCGCAGGGCGTTCCTCGTCGCGGGCACGGGTGCCGTGTTCGCGACCCTCACAGCGGTGTCCGCGGGGAGGGCCGCGGCGGCGCCGGACGCGGGGCGGCGAGTGGTGTACTCCTACAGCGGCCTCACGCCGCCCGGGGAGCTGCTGACCAAGGTCTCGCAGGGGCGCGTGGGCGGCGTCATCTTCTTCTCGGAGAACATCTCGTCCGCGGCGCAGCTCGCGGAGGTGACGGCCGAGTTCCGCCGGGCGGCGAAGGGCTCGCTCACGCTGCTCACCGATCAGGAGGGCGGCCAGGTCAACCGGGTGCCCGGCGGCCCGTCGGCGTCCGCGAAGCAGGTGGGCACCTCGGCCGACCCGGCGTCAGCTGCGAGGGCGCAGGGTGCAGCGGCGGCCGCGGTACTCGGCGGGGCCGGGATCTCCGGCGACCTCGCGCCCGTGCTGGGCGTTCACAGGTCCGCGGGCGACTTCCTGGACGCCACGCAGCGCAGCTTCTCGTCCGACCCGCAGGTCGTCGCGGACTGCGCCGCGGCCTTCATCCGGGCAGCGCAGGGCGCGGGGATCTCGGCGTGCGCCAAGCACTTCCCGGGCCTGGGAGCTGCTCCGGCGGGGGCGAACACGGACCTGACCACGGTCACCGTCGACCTGCCGGCCGCGACCCTGCAGTCGGTCGACATGGCGCCGTACACCGCCGCGATCGCGGCGGGGGTGCGGATGGTGATGCCGTCGTGGGCCGTCTATCCCGCTCTGGATGCGGCGAACCCGGCCGGCATGTCCCGCACGATCCTGCAGACCCACCTGCGCGGCCGTCTCGGTTTCTCGGGCACGATCATCACCGACGCGCTGGAGGCGGGAGCCCTCGCCGCGTACGGCTCCACGGGGCAGCGGGCGGTCGCGGCGGTCCGGGCCGGCGCCGACCTGCTGTGCTGCTCCGCGCGGGACGTGGCCCAGGGCGACGAGGCCGCGCAGGCGCTCGCGCGCGCCGGCCTCTGACCGCACGCCCGCGCTGCGCGCGATGCACGGTCCGCGGTCACTGTGCAGCGATCGCGGCCTCCAGCCCGGCGCGGGCTTCGGCGCCCGCGGGACCGGGCAGCATGTCCAGCGCCTTGCCCAGGGGCATCGAGCCCGCGAGTTCCAGGAGCTGGTCGACGGACATGCCCCCGACGGATCCGGTGAGCGCGGCCCGGAAGCCCTCCCCGGCCACGGGGTGCGCCGCCCACTCGGCGATCGTCGAGTCCATGTCCAGGCGTTCGACGATCACGTCGCCGTCGAGCTCGATCTGGGCGGCACCGTCGATGTCCTCGCTGCTGCGGCCCACCTCGATGCGGTAGGCGCCGCCGGCGACGACCCAGTCGTTCCGCCGTGCGTCCCAGTACGCGAACGCGCGGCGAGGCAGGTCGAGCTCGACCGTCGTCGATTCACCGGGCCCGAGCGCGACCTTGCGGAAAGCGGCCAGGGACCGTCGGGGCCGGAAGACCGGACCGGCCTCCCCGCCGACGTAGAGCTGCACCACGTGCTTTCCCGCGCGGTCGCCGGTGTTGCGCACCCGCACCCGAGCGGTCGCGGTGTCGGGGCCGGTGACCGCCACTGCGAGGTCGTCGACGACGACGTCCGTGTAGCTCAGGCCGTGCCCGAACGGGTAGCGCGGCGTGATCCCACGGGTGGTGTACCAGCGGTAGCCCACGAGCAGGCCCTCGCCGTACCGGACGGTGCCGAGCTCGCCGGGGAAGGTCCCGAACGCCGGGGTCTGCTCGATGGTCCGGGGGATGGTCTCGGCCAGGCGGCCCGACGGTTCCGCCAGTCCGAACAGCAGGTCGGCGATCGCTGCGCCGCCGCCCTGGCCGAGCAGGAAGGCCTCGAGGATCGCGTCGACCTCGTCGTGCCACGATTCGAGCTCGACCACGCCGCCGCCCACGAGGACCACGACGGTGCGGGACGCCGCGGCCGCGGCCGCGCGGATCAGGTCCACCTGGCGCGACGCGATCCGCAGGTCCGGGCGGTCGAAGCCCTCGGACTCCTCCGCCTCGGTGAGCCCGGCGAAGATCACCGCCGTGCCGGCTCGGGCGGCCGTGCCGACGGCCTCCGCATGGAGCGCGTGGTCGTCGCCGTGCCCGGCGTCGTCACCGTCGAGCGTGTAGCCTGCCGCGAACTCGGTCGGGATGCCGAGTTCTTCTGCGCGCGCGACGATCTCGTCGAGCGGGACGTCGACGCGGGTGGCGTTGATGTGACTCGATCCGCCGCCCTGGTACCGCGGGATCCGGGCTAGCTCGCCGATCACCGCGACGGACCCGGAGCCCGCGCCGAGGGGGAGCGCGGCGTGCTCGTTGCGCAGCAGCACGGCGCACTCCGCCGCGACCTCCCGGGCCAGTCGGTGGTGCGCCTCGAGGTCGGGCGCGGGCTCGTCGTCCGACGGTGCCCACCGCGCCAGGTCGATCACGCGCTGCGCGGCCCGGGTCACGGTCCCCTCGTCGAGGTCGCCCGCGGCGACGGCGGCGAGCACGCGCTCGGTACTGGTGGGGTCGTGCGGCATTTCCAGGTCCAGGCCCGCACGGACCGCGGCGACGGGGTCGTGCACCGCGCCCCAGTCGGAGACGACGAGCCCCTCGTACGCCCACTCCTCGCGCAGCAGTGAGGTCAGCAGCCAGTGGTTCTGCGAGGCGTAGACGCCGCCGATCCGGTTGTACGAGCACATCACGGTGGCGGGAGCGGCCTCGCGGACGATCTGCTCGAAGGCGGGGAGGTAGATCTCGCGGACGGTGCGCGGGTCCGCGTCGACGCTGACCCGCATCCGTTCCGTTTCCTGGTTGTTGAGCGCGAAGTGCTTGACGGAGGCGCCGGCCCCGCGGCTCTGCTGCCCCTGCACGAGCGCCGCCCCGAGCGCACCGGCGAGCAGCGGGTCCTCGGAGTAGTACTCGAAGTTCCTGCCGCACAGCGGGTGCCGCTTGATGTTCACGCCGGGGCCCAGGATCACCGAGACGCCCAGGGCGCGCCCCTCGACGGCGACCGCCTCGCCGATGCGCCGCGCCACCTCGGGGTTCCAGCTCGAGCCGACGGCCACGGCGGGTGGGAAGCAGGTGGCGGGGGCGGACGCGTTGAGGCCCAGGTGGTCCGACGCCCCGAGTTGGCGCCGCACGCCGTGCGGGCCGTCGGTGAGCACGATCGACGGCACCCCGGGGGCCGCGGCGGTGGTCCAGAAGTCCGCGCCCGTGAGCAGGCGGGCTCGGTCCTCGAGCGGGAGATCGGCGGCGTCGGTGCTCACGGGGTCCTCTCGGTCGGCGATCAGGGCAGGGCGAGACGCTGCAGGGCGGTGGCGACGTCCACGTCGACGGTGACGTCGGCGAGCTCGTCGCCGCGGGTGCGGCCGCGGTTCACGATGACGATCGGCTTGCCCTGCTTGTGCGCATGCCGCACGAACCGCAGCCCTGACATCACGGTCAGTGAGGTGCCGAGCACGAGGAGGGCCTCGGCATCGTCGACCATGGCGAACGCGCGGGCGACGCGCGGCTTGGGCACGGACTCCCCGAAGTAGACGATGTCGGGCTTGAGGACGCCGCCGCAGGCGCCGCAGTCGACCATCGTGAAGTCGCCCGTGTCCTCGATGACGACATCGGCGTCGGGGGCGACCTCGAGGGCGCCGCGCCCGGCGATCCGCGCGACGAAGCCGGCGTTGAGGGGTTCGAGCTGCGCGTGCAGACGGTGCCGGCTGATCCGGCTCGCGCAGCTCAGGCACCGCACCTGCGCGTAGTTCCCGTGCAGGTCGACGACGCCGCGCGAGCCGGCCTTGAGATGCAGGAGGTCGACGTTCTGGGTGATCACGCCCGTCACGCCGGGCAGCGCTGCGAGGCCGCGGTGCGCCGCATTGGGCAGCGCCGCGTCCATGTGCCGCCAACCGAGGTGGTTGCGCGCCCAGTACCGTTTCCGGAACTCGGCGGATCCCAGGAACTGTTGGAGCGTCATCGGGGTGCGACGGGGCGCGTCCGGGCTCCGGTAATCGGGGATGCCGGACGCGGTGGAGATCCCGGCGCCGGTGAGCGCCACGATGCGGCGCCCCTTCAGCAGCTCCCGCGCCCGGTCGAGCCGGTCGGCCCAGTCCGCGTCGGGTGCGGTGGCCTCCGCGGGCTCCCAGGCGGGTATCGCAGTGCGCACGTCGTCCAGGCTACTCGCGGTCGCGAGGCGGACGGGGCGGTCTCACCGCGGCTGGTCGTCGGCCCAGGAGTGGCTCGGCCGCTGGCCGTGATCGACGACCCACCGGTACTCGCTGCACAGGATCCGGGTGCCGTCCGCGGTCACGGCCCGCTTGCCTACCTCGGCACCGATGCACGAGTCGCCGAGCCCGGGGCCCGCTGCCTGCGCGGTCGCGGCGCCGACGGTCGCGGCACCGCCCGCCAGGGCGAGGCCGAGCAGGGCGGTGGCGGTCAGTCGGCGCGGTGCGAACGACATTCGGGTCTCCTCCGTGGGGGCGCACGACGATCCGGTGCGCGTTCGAGCACAGTCTTCCCGGCGCGGGTTGGCGGCGGGTTGGCCCGCGCTTGCGCGGCGCGGATGCGTCAGGTGTGGGCTTCGCCCTTGTGCTGCCCGTGGTGCGTGCTGGCGAACGGATCGACCTCGGGCGCCTTGTTGCGGCGCAGCCACAGTGCCAGGGCTATCAGCGGAATGAGGAGGCCGCCGATGCCGAGGATCATGAAGTGCCAGAAGCCGTCGATGTGCGAGGTCAGCCACTCGAAGTTCTGCCCGAAGAAGCCCGTGATGAAGGTCAGGGGCAGGAAGATCGTGGCCAACACCGTGAGCTGCTCCATGGTGCTGTTCTGCCGGGCCGCCGAGTTCGCCTGCTGGACCGAGACGACGGCGATGTTGGCCTGGAGGATCGTGCCGAGGAGGTCGCGCTGGGCGGACACCTCCTCGTTGACGAGCTGGAGCCGGTCGTAGACATCGCGCAGGTAGGGGGAGAGGCGCTCCTCGTCGAGGCTCTTCCCGACGGCGTTGACCACCGCGAGCAGGGGGTGCGCGGCGCGGTAGAAATTGGTCACCTCACGGCGCAGCAGGTAGATCCGTTCCGTGGGGGCGACCGCACCGGAGAACACCGTCGCCTCGATCTGCTCGATGTCGTGCTCGAGGCCCGCGACGACGGGCTCGTAGCCGTCGACCACCTGGTCGAGGATGGCCCACAACACCGCGTCGGTCCCCAGGGCGAGGAGCTCCGGCTTCTGCTCGAGACGGGCCCGGGCCCGATGCAGCTCGCTCGCCACGCCCTGCCGCACCGTGATGACGAAGTCACTGCCGACGAAGACGCTGATCTCGCCGAAGTCGACCTCCTCGCGGTCGTCGTCGTAGCGTGCGGTCCGGAGGATGACGAGCTTCACCGAGGCGTCGAAGTCCTCGACCTTCGGTCGCAGGTGGTAGTCCTGGGCGTCCTCGACGGCGAGCTCGTGCAGGTCGAAGGCCTGTCGCACGGACTCCATCTCCTCGGGCGTCGGTTCGAACAGGCCGAGCCAGACGAAGCCGCCGCCGCCGCACAACCGGGCGGCGTCGAGGGGAGGGAGGGCCGCCTCCGCCTGCCGGGCCCCGTCGACGTAGTGAGCACAATCCACGATCACGGTTGGATTCAACCGCATCCGCGGCCCGCGTGCGGGGGTTCGCGCCGTGCGTTCGCCGATCGGACACGCTCGGTCCACATGAATTCGTACACCGAAGTATATTTCGACGGGTGACGACCGAGACCACGCAGGAGCCGTCGATCGCGGCACGGCTCGACAGGCTGCCGATGACGCGACTGCACTTCGCCGCAGTGGGGGTGATCGGGCTCGGACTGTTCTTCGATCAGTACGAGAACTTCCTGGCCGCGACCATCGCGACCGTGCTGAAGAAGGACTTCGCGCTCGGCGCCGACGAGCTCAAGCTGCTCCTGGCCTCCGCGTTCATCGGCCAGTTCATCGGCGCACTGTTCATGGGCCGCCTGGCCGACCGGTACGGCCGACGCACCGCATTCATGCTCAACCTGGCGCTCTACTCAGCGGCCTCGCTCGCGGGCGCGTTCAGCCCGAACGCGGCCTTCCTGGTGGTGACCAGGTTCATCGCGGGCATCGGGATCGGCGGCGAGTTCGCGCTCGCCGACTCCTACCTCTCGGACATCCTGCCGAAGAACGTGCGCGGAAAGTACATCTCCCTGGCCTACGTCGTGTCCTTCCTCGGCGTGCCGGTGGTGGGCTTCGCCGCGCGCTGGCTCACGCCGCAGGTCTTCGAGATCGGGGGAGCGCAGGTGCAGGGGTGGCGGCTGCTGTTCGTCTTCGGGGCGTTCGGTTCGCTGATCGTCTGGCTGGTCCGACGGGGCCTCCCCGAATCGCCCCGATGGCTCGAGGCGCAGGGGCGCTCCGACGAGGCCGACGCCATCGTCCGCCGGCTGGAGGCGCAGGCCGTGAAGGAGGGCGCGGTCCTCGCCGAGCCCGACGCGGCGCTGCGCCCGGTACGGTCGCGGTCGATCACGATCCGCGCGCTGTTCCGCCCGCCGTACCGGCGGCGCACCGTCATGCTGTGGATCGTCTCCGCCCTGGAGGTGTTCGGCTACTACGGCTTCGGCACCATCGCGCCGCTCGTGCTGCTGGCCAAGGGCTACTCGATCCAGACCTCGCTGCTGTTCGTGGCGCTGTCGTACATCGGCTACCCCCTCGGTGCCGCGCTGGCACTGCCGATCGTCGAGCGGATCGAACGCCGCTACCTCGTCATCGGTTCGGCGGGGCTGATGGCCGTCTTCGGCCTGTGGTTCGGTTTCGCGGGCAGCCCCGCGCAGATCGTGGCGGCCGGCTTCTGCTACACCCTGGCCTCGAACCTGTTCTCCAACGCCTACCACGTCTACCTCGCCGACTCGTACCCCACGGCGATCCGCGGCACCGCGGCCGGCGCCGCCTACTCGCTCTCGAAGCTCGTGACCGCATTCCTTCCGTTCGTTCTGCTTCCGATCCTCGACGATCGTGGCAGCGTGTGGGTGTTCGCGGTGGTCGCGGCGGCGATGCTGCTGCTGATGATCACGGTGGCCGTCCTCGGCCACCGGAGCACCGGACGCTCCGCCGACGAGGTGTAGGCCGCATCCGGCCGGGAAGGCGATCATGAGGGAATCGAATGCGACGGTGCCGGTCTCGTCCCGGGCGGACACCCGCCGGGCGATCTGGAACACGCTGCGCGGATCGAGCGGCAACCTCGTTGAATGGTATGACGTCTACGTCTACACCGTCTTCGCCACGTACTTCGAGAGCCAGTTCTTCGACAAGGCCGACAAGAACTCGACCGTCTACGTCTACGCGATCTTCGCCGTCACCTTCCTCATGCGACCGGTCGGCTCGTGGTTCTTCGGCCGTTACGCCGACCGGAAAGGGCGGCGCGCGGCGCTGACGATGAGCGTCTCGCTCATGGCCGGCTGTTCGTTCGTGATCGCGGTAGTACCGGGCCGCGAGACCATCGGTGTGGCTGCGGCGGTGGTGCTCATCCTGTGCCGGCTGGTGCAGGGATTCGCGACGGGCGGCGAGTACGGCACGTCCGCCACGTACATGTCCGAGGCGGCGACGCGGGAGCGGCGGGGCTTCTTCTCGTCCTTCCAGTACGTCACGCTCGTCGGCGGGCACGTGCTGGCGCAGTTCATGCTTCTGGTGCTCCTGGGGCTGTTCTCCAAGGCGCAGGTGTCCGACTTCGGTTGGCGCATCGCGTTCTTCGTCGGTGGTATCGCGGCGATCATCGTGTTCTGGCTGCGCCGGACGATGGACGAGTCGCTGTCCGAGGAGCAACTCGCCGCGATCCGCGACGGTGAGGACACCAGCTCGGGCACGATGCGCGAGCTGCTCACCGGGTACTGGCGGCAACTCGTGCTGTGCTTCCTCATCACGATGGGCGGGACGCTCGCGTTCTACGTCTACAGCGTGAACGCGCCCGCCATCGTCAAGACGGCCTACACCGACCACGCGCTGACGGCGACGTGGGTGAACCTCATCGGCCTGATCTTCCTCATGCTCATCCAGCCGATCGGCGGCATGATCAGCGACAAGATCGGTCGTAAGCCCATGCTGGTCTTCTTCGGCGTGGGCGGCGTGATCTACACCTACTTCCTCATCACGTACCTGCCGAACCTCCATGTCGCGGTCGCCTCGCTCGCGATGGTGTGCGGGGGCTACGTGATCATCACCGGCTACACCTCGATCAACGCACTCGTGAAGGCCGAGCTCTTCCCGTCGCACATCCGCGCCCTCGGCGTGGGAATCGGCTACGCCCTGGCCAACTCGATCTTCGGAGGCACCGCGCCGCTGATCTACGAGGCCGCGAAGAAGTCCGGCCACGTGCCCTGGTTCATCGCCTACGTGACCGTGACCATCGCGATCTCGCTGGTCGTGTACGTCTTCTTCCTGCGCAACAAGTCCGAGACCTACCTCGACCGGGAGCGCGGCAGCGCCTTCGCGGTCGACGGTGCGCGGTAGTCGCCGGCAAGCGCACGCCAAGGCCGGGCGAACATGCTGGGCACATGACATCGCGGTGGGGAGGACGGCCACGCACGGGCGTCGTGCGGTGTCTCGCCGTGGGCATGCTCGTGCTGGCGGCCGGTTGCGCCCCGGACGGCGGCGGGCACGCGCCGAGCTCGTCCGCGGGGCCGGGCCCGCCGACGGCTGTCGGGCCCGCGCTCGACGAGTACACGGTGCCGGCGATCGGTGACGGCGCCCCGGCGGTGGACGTCGCCTTCCGGGCGGTCGACGGTGCGGGGACCGTCTCGCTTCGCGTGCGCGGAGCCCCGGAGAGCGTCTCGGTCGGGTCGCGGCTTCCGATCGACGGCGCACGTCCCGCACGTGCGGTCTACCGATCCCTGCTCGGCGACGCCGACCACGACCTCCTGGTGCCGGTCGGCTGGGGCGGTTCGTCGGGCGCGATCGAGTACCGGGTGTACCGGGCCGGCGGCGGCCGCCTCATCGACCGCGGGCAGATCTCGACCCGCGAGTTCCGGGTGGTCGACGGGTATCTGCGGACGTCGGGTGCCGGTGGTGCTGGCGCGATGCACTACGTGTTCTACGTCGTACCCGCGGGAGCAGCGCCACTGCGGGCGTTGGCGGGCACCGTCGTCGGACGCGACGGAACGGGCCGCACGACCTGTGCGCTCGAGGCGGACCGAACCGACCTGGCCGCACTGAGGACGAGCCGCGAGGCTGCGCTCGCCTACTTCTGCGGGTCAGGGCGTAGCGGGTGATTCCTGCAAGCGCTTACGGGCCCGTCTCTCGCAGCACGCGATCGCGCAGCGCGCCGAACTGCTCGCGGGAGATCAGGCCGCGGTCGAGCAGTGAGGCGAGCGCGGTGAGCCGGTCGACGGGATGTGGCGGCGCCGCGAATGCGCCGATCGTGCTGGGGGACAGGGGCGACGGCGTACCGTCGGGCAGCGTGCCCGGCGGTGGCGCCTCCGGTGACCCCGTGCAGTAGAGGAACGCCGCGCGGGCGCTCTCGTCGCGCGTGGGCACGATCTCCCACTCGATGCGGACGGGCTCGTGGGTCTGCGGGTCGAGCCAGGCGGGCACGGTCATGCCCACCTCGGGGTACCGGTCTGACTTCAGCATCGAGGCCCGGGCCTTCCGGTAGAACGGCCCGATCCCCGGCGCGGAGACCGCGACGTGCACACTGCGCCCCATGTAGCCGCGCGCGTCCTCGGCGTCGACGGGCACGCCGACCACGGTGACGGATCCCGGGATCAGGCCGGCGGTGTCACGCGGCCCGCTCGAGAACAGTCCCACGGCGGTCAGCGCCAGCGGGCGAGCAGTTCGTTCGATCGTTCGGTGAGCTGCATCTGCCAGATCGGCCCGAAGCTGATCCGGCCCGCGCCGGCGGCGGCGAGGGCGGCCAGATCGTCGGTCGCGGGGTTCGCGATCGCGTTCACGGGGAGCGGCAGGGCGTCCGCGAGGTGACGGAGCGTGGCCGCGTCGTGGAATGCGACCGGGTAGAGCGAATCGGCGCCGGCATCGGCGCACAGCTGCATCCGCGCGATGGCGCGCTCGACCCGATCCTCCGCCTCACCCACCTGGTTCTTGAAGATGTCGGTGCGGGCGTTGATCACGACGTGCACGCCCGCGGCGGCGGACGCGGCGCGGAGCGCGGCGATCAGGTCCGCGTGCTCCTGGGCCTCGCGGAAGCGGCCGCCCTCGCCGTGCACCGTGTCCTCGATGTTCAGGCCCACCGCACCGGCACCCAGCAGGCCCTCGATGATCCGCTCGGCGGACTGCCCGTAACCGGACTCGATGTCGACGGAGACGGGAACCGGGACCGCGGAGGTGATCTGGGCGACGCGGGTCATCGCCTCGTCGAAGGTCATACCCTCGCCGTCGGGCTTGCCGACCGAATCGGCCATCGGGTGCGATCCGACGGTGAGTGCGGCGAACCCCGCCGCGACGGCGGTGTTCGCGGACCAGGCGTCCCACGTGGTGGGCAGGACGACGGGATCGCCCTTGCGGTGCAGGGACGTGAGAGTGACGGCCAGATCGGCGAGCGAGGTCATGCCGCCAGTCTGGTGCATCCGCGGCGCGGGCGCCACGGTTCGGGTCGAGATCGCGGATAGGGTGATTCGATGTCAGAGAGGTACTCGGGCCCTCTGCGGCCCGTCGAGTTCGCGCACGCCGCGATCACCGCGGCCCTCATGTCCGCGATCGCGGTGCTGTCGATGGTCGTGCCCGGCGCCGTCGTCTTCGCCTGGGCCGGTGCGGTTCCCATGGGTGTCCTGGCCTTCCATCACCGCGCGCGGGCCGCGGTGGCCACCGCGATGGCCTCGGGCATGATCTCCTTCCTGCTCGCGGGTTTCGGCGGCCTCGTCTCGGCATGGACCTGCGTGTACATGGGCGTCATCTGCGGTCAGGTCCGCCGACGGGGCCGCGGGCGCGGGACCATGCTCGCCGTCGCGGGCCTGTGGGGGATCGTCGTCGCGTCCGCCGTGTTCACCTTCCTCGCGGTGCTCGCCGATCTGCGGACCGTCGTCCTCGGCGCGTTCGCGGCGAACGTGCACGGGCTGGGCGCGCTGTTCGAGACGGTGCCGGGCGGCGCGGGGGCGGGCGCGGCGCTGCACCGGCTCGCCGATGTCGGTCTGGAGCGGTGGCCGGTCTTCGTGTGGGTGTCGGTGTGGTTGATCGTGGTGTTCGGCTGTTCCTTCGCGTGGCGCATCCTCACGCCGGTGCTGCGACGGGTCGTGGCCACCAGCGCGGCGCCGCAGGACCTGTTCCCGGTGGAGCCGGACGACGGAGCGCCGCAGCCGCTCCCGATGGCGCTGCGGCACGTCGACTTCCGCTACCCCGGCGCCGACCGGGACACGCTCAGGGATCTCTCGTTCACGGTCGGACCGGGTGATCATGTGGCGGTGACCGGCGCCAACGGCACCGGCAAGTCCACGCTGATGCGCCTGTTGGCGGGCGTGGCGCCGACGGGCGGCACCGTCGAGCGGCCCGGTCCGGTCGGCCTCGGGAAGGTGGGTGGCACCGCTCTCGTGCTGCAGCACGCCGACAGCCAGGTCCTCGGCATCCGTGTCGCCGACGACGTCGTGTGGGGCCTGCCGCAGGGGATCGAGGTCGACGTCGACGGGCTCCTGACCGAGGTCGGCCTCGCGGGTATGGGGGACCGCGACACATCGGGGCTGTCCGGCGGCGAGGCGCAGCGCCTCGCGGTCGCGGCGGCGCTGGCCCGGCGCCCGGCGCTGGTCGTCGCGGACGAGGTGACGACGATGGTCGACCGCGCGGGCCGGGCCGACCTGCTCGGGCTGCTCGGTGGGCTGAGCAGGCATCACGACCTCGGCCTGGTGCACATCACCCACTACCCCGAAGAGGCTGCGGGCGCCGACCGCACCGTCGACCTCGGAACCGCGAGGCGGGCATCGGCCCCGGCCCCGTCGGCCCGGACGACCGCGCGTCCCCCGCTGGGCGCGCCCGTGCTGACGCTGCGGGACGTGCACTACGAGTACGACGCCGGGACTCCCTGGAGCAGAGCCGCTCTGCGGGGCGTCGACCTCACGGTCGGCGACGGCGAGGCCGTGCTGCTGTGCGGCGGGAACGGGTCGGGAAAGTCGACGCTCGCATGGGTGATGGCGGGGCTGCTCGAGCCCACGGCCGGCAGCTGCGAGCTCGACGGTGCGCCGGTCTCCGAGCAGGTCGGCGCGGTCGCGCTGGCCCTCCAGGCGGCACGACTGCAACTGATGCGCGGGACCGCCGGCGATGCCCTCGCGGCGCTCGCCGGGTATCGGAGCGACGACGGTGCGGCGATCACCGGAGCGCTCGCCGCGGTCGGGCTCCCGGCCGACGCGGCGGACCTGCTCGTGGACCGCCTCAGCGGCGGTCAATTGCGTCGGGTGGCCCTCGCCGGGCTGCTCGCGCGGAACCCGCGGCTGCTGATCCTCGACGAGCCGCTCGCGGGGCTCGACCTGACCTCCCAGCGCGAGCTCATCGACCTGCTCGTGGCGGTGCGGGACGGCGGCCAGGCGATGGTGATCATCTCGCACGACGTCGATCATCTCGACCGGCTGTGCGACCGCACGGTGCACCTCGCCCGTGGCGTCGTCGATGCGGAGGAGGTCGCGTGAGCCGGTCCTCGTCCCTCGTGCTGCGGCCGCTTCCGCAGCGCTCCTACCTGCACGAGCTGTGGGCCGGGACCAAGCTCCTCGCGGTGGCGGCGCTGTCGGTCGTGCTCACCGTGGACCCCGGATGGCCGGTCGTCGGGCTGTTCGCCGCGCTGCTGGTCCTCGCGGCGGCGGCGGCGCGGATCCCGCTGTCGGTGGTGCCGTCGGTGCCGCGGTGGGTGCTCGTTGTCGTGGTGATCGGCGGGTGCCTGATGGCGGCCAGCGGCGGCGCCCCGCACGTGGACCTCGGCCCGGTCTCGCTCGGTCTCGGCGGGCTGCTGAACCTGCTGCGCGTGGTGCTGTTGGGGCTGGTGCTGCTGGGTGCGGGCGCGCTGATCGCGTGGACGACCGACCCCGCCGATGTCGCCCCGGCGGTCGCGCGGCTCGGACGGCCCCTACGGCGTCTGCGTGTCCCCGTCGACGAGTGGGCCGTGACGATCGCGCTGGCGCTGCGAACCTTCCCGCTCATGATCGACGAGTTCCGTACCCTGGCGGCGGCCCGGCGGCTGCAGCCTCCGTCGCCGGTGAAGCCTTCCCGCGGAGCGGAACTGGTGGACCTGTGCGTCGCCGCGATGGTGGTGGCGCTGCGCCGGGCCACGGAGATGGGGGAGGCGATCGCCGCTCGGGGAGGGACCGGCAGGCTCGTGGCCCGTGCCTCGGGCCCGGGCCGCCGGGACGCAGTGGCCGCCGTCGTGGTGCTGCTCGTCTGCGCGCTCGCTCTCGCCCTCTGAACGCAATTGAACACCGTTACGAATGTTCTGACCTGCAGGTTTCCCGTTCGTAACGGTGTTCAATTGGAGAAGGGGATCAGTCGACGGCGACCAGGGGGTAGACGCCGTTCTCGTCGTGGACCTCGGTGCCGACGACGGGCGGGTTGAACACGCAGAGCATGCGCATCCGGGTCCGCGTGGTGACGGTGTGCCGCTCGTTGCCGTCGAGCAGGTACATCGTGCCGGGCGCGAGCGGGTACTCGACGCCCGTCTCACGATCGAGGAGCGTGCCCTCGCCCTCCACGAGCCAGACGGCCTCCACGTGGTTGGCGTAGTGGAACTCGTTGACGGTTCCGGGCTCGATCACGGTCTCGTGGAAGGAGAACCCGACCCGGTCGCCGCCGAGGACGATGCGCTTGCTGCGCCAGTGGCCCGCGGCGACATCGCGCTCGGTGCCGGTGATCTCATCGGTGGTACGGACGATCATTCAGCTCAGCACCTTTCGGGTCGCGGTGGCCAGGATGTCGAGGCCCAGATCGAGATCGGAGTCGGTGATGGTCAGCGGCGGCAGCAGTTTGACCACCTCGTCCGACGGGCCGGAGGTCTCGGCGAGGAGCCCCTGCTCGTAGGCGGTGGCGCAGACCTCGCCGGCCTTGTCGGCGTCGGCGAAGACCAGGCCCTGCACCATGCCGCGGCCGCGGTGGCTCAGCTGCTCGGGGAACTCGGCGCACAGCTCGTCGAAGCGCTTCTCGATGTGCGCACCCTTGCGGAGCGTCTCCTTCTCGAAGCTGTCGTCCGACCAGAACTCGTCGATCGCGTGCTTCGCGGTCACGAACGCGGGGTTGTTGCCGCGGAAGGTGCCGTTGTGCTCGCCGGGGCTCCACACGTCCAGCTCGGGCTTCATCAGTGTGAGCGCCATCGGCAGGCCGTATCCGCCGATCGACTTGGACAGGGTGACGATGTCCGGGGTGATCCCGGCGGCCTCGAACGAGAAGAACGGACCCGTACGGCCGCAACCCATCTGGACGTCGTCGACGATCAGCAGCATGTCGTGCCGCTTGCACAGGTCGGCCAGGGCGCGCAGCCACTCGGGGCGCGCGACGTTGACGCCGCCCTCGCCCTGCACGGTCTCGACGATGACGCCGGCGGGCTTGTTCAGGCCGCTGCCCGAGTCGGCGAGCACGGCCTCGAACCACTGGAAATCCGGTGCGACACCGTCGAAGTAGTTGTCGAAGGGCATTGGCGTGGCGTGCACCAGCGGGATACCCGCGCCACCGCGCTTCATCGAGTTGCCGGTCACCGACAGCGCGCCCAGCGTCATGCCGTGGAAGGCGTTGGTGAAGTTGATGATCGACTCGCGACCCTTCACCTTGCGGGCGAGCTTCAGGGCCGCCTCGACGGTGTTGGTGCCGGTGGGGCCGGGGAACTGCACCTTGTAGTCGAGGCCGCGCGGGCGCAGGATCTTGTCCTCGAAGGTCTGCAGGAACTCGCCCTTCGCCACGGTCGACATGTCGAGCGAGTGGGTGATGTGCCCCTCGGAGATGTACTCGACGAGGGCCTGCTTGAGCTTCGGGTGGTTGTGCCCGTAGTTGAGGGCGCCGGCGCCCGCGAAGAAGTCCAGGTAGCGGCGGCCGTCGCGGTCGATCAGCCACGACCCCTCGGCCCGGTCGAAGACGGCGGGCCAACCGCGGGAGTAGCTGCGCACCTGCGACTCGCGGGTGCTGAAGATCGAGGGCTGCTCGAAATCGGCAGTACTGGTGTTCTCGTCGGTCAGGGTGGACATGGTGATCCTCCTAGTGGGCCTGCAGCCCCCGCCGGTCAGGCGGGGTCGATGACGTACAGCTGCTCCGGCTCGTGGGGGTCGGATTGCGTGGGGGAGATGTGGTGCGAGGCGAACAGGTCGCGCACCGTGAGAGTGGAACCGCGCTTCTTGGCCACGGAGCCGAACAGCTCCTGGGACGCGGTGTTGGATGCGGTGATCGTGGTCTCCAGGCGTGAAACGCCCGCCACCGCAAGATGATCCAACAGATCGATGAGCATACGCGAGGCGATGCCGTGACCGCGGTGCGCGGCGTCCACCGCGACCTGCCACACGAACAGCGTGTCCGGGCGGTCGGGTCGGCGGTAGCCCGTGACGAAACCCGCTACCGCACCGTCACGTTCGGCGACGATGGTGGTGGCGGCGAAGTCACGGCACAACAGCGTGTACGCGTACGTCGAATTGAGATCCAGAACCTCGGTGTCCCTGGCGATCTCCCACAGCCGGATCCCGTCGTCGATCGACGGGCGTCGGGTGGTGACCCCCGATCTCGCGGGGGCGGTGGGATCGCTCTTGTGAGACGGGCTCATCGCTTTCGACGCTAACAACCGGCCCGGCGGAAGTCACCCGCGCTCCGAAATCGGTCACTGGAACACCGGTGTATCCCCAGCGAGCCGGGTGAATGTGAGATGGGTCACATCATGGCGTGGAGGGGCCAGCCGCGCGAGCGACCCGGCCTCCAGCGCGGCCCACAACGCACCGTCGGGGCCGAGGGCGATCCCGTGCGGCTCCGCGCCGGGCATCGGTAGCTCGTACCTGCGGATTCGCCCCTCCGAATCCACCGATCCGACCGCGTTCCCGGCCCATTCCGTGAACCACATCCGGGCGTCCGGTCCGGCGCAGATGCCGTGGGGCCGTGCGGCGGGGTCGGCGAGGGGCCCGTGCGTGACGGCCCCGTCGGGCGTCATCCGGCCGATCCGGCCGGCACCGATCTCGGTGAACCACAGCGCGCCGTCGGGGCCCGGGACGATGATGGTGGGCCCGGCGTCCGGCCCTACCGGATAGAGCGCGGTCTCCCCGGCCTCGACGTCGTACCGACCGACCTCGCCGCTCCCGACCAGGGTGAACCAGAGGCCGCCGTCCGGGCCGGCGGTCAGCGCGTAGGGACCGGAACCGGGGACGTCGTGGATCGTGATACTCATCGAGCGGCCTCCTGCGCGGCGAGAAAGGTGTCGATCTCGGCTGCCGACGGTGCCGCGGACGCGCCTGCGCCCGTGGCGGTGAGCGCGCCCGCGGCGTTCGCCCTGTGCAATCGCTCGGCCGGTGGGAGCTGCCAGCCGGCGGCGAGCGCGCCCGCGAAGGCATCACCCGCGCCCGTGGTGTCGACGACGTGCACTGCGAACCCCGGCGTCGCGATCTCGCCGTCCGGCCCGGACGTGCGGGCCCCGTCGCCGCCCAGGGTGGTGACGACCTGCGGAACGCGGCGCACGACCTCGGCGAGCGCCTCCGCCTCGTCCCGGTTGACGATCACCCCGTCGAGCAGGTCCACCAGCTCGTCGGGGAGGTCCTGCACGGGAGAGGGATTGAGCAGGACGACGGTGCCCGCCTCCCGCGCGGCGCGGGCGGCCTCGACGACCGTCTCCAGCGGGATCTCGAGCTGCAGCAGCAGCACGTCCGCCGCGGCGATGGCCCGCCGCGCACCGTCGTCGATGCGGACCTGTGCGTTCGCGCCGGGCACCACCACGATGTGGTTCTCGCCCGACGCGTCGACCGTGACGTTCGCGAACCCGGTGCTGCCGGCAACGCGCGCCACTCGCGTGACGTCGACGCCCGCCGCCGCGAGCGAGCCCAGTACCGTCTCGGCGGCGGCGTCCTCGCCCACCGCGCCCACGAACACGGTCGCGCCGCCCGCGCGGGCCGCCGACCTCGCCTGATTGGCGCCCTTGCCGCCCTGTCCGAAGATCACCGAGCGTCCCGTGATCGTCTCTCCCGGCCGGGGAAAACGCTCGCACACGGTGACCGCATCGAGATTCACACTGCCCACCACGACCACTGATGTCATGTCCGCACCCTACGACGCACCGTCGCCGTAGGCTCGGCCCATGACCATGATTCGTCCGTTCCTCATGTTCCAGGGCGGCACGGCTGCGGCCGCGATCGACCTGTACGTCTCGGCGTTCGACGGTGCCGTCCTCACGTCGGTCCCGCACGCGGACCCGGCGCAGGGCATCCAGTTGGCCGAGCTGGTGATCAAGGGCGAGCACGTGTTGATCAGCGACAGCGCGGTGAACCACGCCTTCGACTTCACCCCGTCGACGTCACTGTTCGTCGACTGCGACGACCGTGTCGAGTTGGAGCGTCTGACCGCGGTGCTCGGCGCCGAGGGAAAGACGTACATGCCGCTGGGGGAGTACGGCTTCTCGACGGCCTTCGCGTGGGTGGGGGACAGGTTCGGTGTCTCCTGGCAGCTCAACCTCGCGTGATCGCGTCACGCTGAGCGCAAGGCTGGGCGCGGGACGGCCACCGGCATACCGTCGCCCATCATGACCCGCCAGATCCGCTTCAACGCCTTCGACATGAACTGCGTCGCCCACCAGTCCCCGGGGCTGTGGCGCCACCCGGAGGACCAGTCCCACCGCTACAAGGAACTGAGCTACTGGACCGATCTCGCGAAGCTGTTGGAGCGCGGCACCTTCGACGGCATCTTCATCGCCGACGTCCTGGGGATCTACGACGCGTACAACGGCAACGGCGACGCCGCCATCAAGCACGCGGCGCAGGTGCCGGTGTCCGACCCGATCCTGCTGGCGTCGGCGATTGCCGGCGCCACCGAGCACCTGGGTATCGGGATCACCGCCGGTACCGGCTTCGAGCACCCGTTCCCGTTCGCGCGCAGGCTGACCACGCTCGACCACCTGACGAACGGCCGGATCGGCTGGAACGTGGTGACCGGCTACCTGCCGTCGGCGGCGAAGAACATGGGGCAGCTCGATCAGCTGCAGCACGACGAGCGCTACGACCACGCCGACGAGTACCTCGAGGTCCTCTACAAGCTATGGGAGGGCTCCTGGGAGGACGACGCGGTGATCCGCGACCGGGAGAGCGGCGTGTTCACCGATCCGTCGAAGGTGCATCCGATCGGCCACCACGGCAAGTACTTCGACGTGCCGGGCATCCATGTGGGCGAGCCCTCGCCGCAGCGCAGCCCCGTGATCTACCAGGCCGGCGCATCGCCACGAGGCCTGAAGTTCGCGACGGAGAACGCCGAGGCGATCTTCGTGGCCGCGCCGACCAAGGCGATCCTGAAGGACGTGGTGCGGACCGTCCGCGAGGGCCTCGTCGCCAACGGCCGGGACCCGTACTCCGCCAAGGTCTACACCCTCCTGACCATCGTGACCGACGAGACCGAGGCGAAGGCGCAGGCGAAACTAGAGGAGTACCACCGCTACGCGAGCGTCGAGGGCTCGCTGGTCTTCATGTCCGGGTGGATGGGCGTGGACCTGGGCGCCTACGACCCGAGCGATCCGGTGGGCGACGTGAAATCCAACGCCATCATCTCCGCCGTTTCCAACTTCCAGCAGGCCGACCCGTCCGGTAAGGACTGGACGGTAGAGGACATCGGCAAGTGGGGCCGGATCGGCGGCATGGGGCCGGTGCTCGTGGGGTCCGCGCAGCGCGTCGCCGACGAACTGCAGGAGTGGGGCGAGGAGACCGACGTTGACGGCTTCAACCTGGCCTACGCCATCACTCCCGGTACCTTCGAGGACATCGTCGAGTTCATCGTGCCGGAGCTGCGCCGACGGGGCGTGTACCCGTCCGAGTACACCCCCGGGACGCTGCGCCACAAGCTGTTCGGACAGGGCGACCGGCTCCCCGCCGATCACCCCGCCCGGCGGCACCGCTACGTGGGCGCGCCTACGCCGGCGTGAGTTCCTTCGCGTAGAGGCTCGCGCCCTTCGCGTCGCGCAGGTTCACCGTGAGCGCCCGCGAGCCCGAGTCGATCGTCACCTCGCCGAAGTGCTGGAAGCCCTCGGCGGGGGACGTGTTCGGCGTGTCCGGGGCGTGCACGAACTCGTACTGCGCCCCGAAGGTCCCATCCAGCGGGCTCTTCGGGAACGCGCCTGCGTTGAGCGGGCCCGAGACGAACTCCCAGAACGGCGAGAAGTCCTGGTACGTGGCCTTGTCCGGGTGGTAGGAGATCGCGGCGGTGTAGTGCACGTCGGCGGTGAGGTACACGATGTTCTTGACGTCCTTGGTCCGGGACAGGATGCGGGAGAACGCGATCTCGCGCCCCAGCGGCGTGCCGTTCTCACCCTGTGCCACCGCCTCCATCGACTTCGGGCCGTCCTTGGGGTCCGACAGCGAGTCCGGCACGACGATGCTCAGCGGCAGGTCGTTCGCGACCACCTTCCACGTGGCGGTGGAGCCGCTCAGGCCGTCGATCAGCCACTGGGTCTGCTTGGCGCCCAGGATGCCGCCGTCGTCGGTGGTGGCCCAGTTGTTCGGGTTCGGATCCTTGTAGCTGCGCATGTCCAGCACGAACACGTCGAGCAGCGGGCCGTAGGAGATCTTGCGGTACAGGCGGCCGTCGGCGGCGTCGGTCGGCTGCACCGGCTGCCACTCCCGCCACGCCCGATAGGAGTATTCCGCCAGCTTGTTCACGTCGGTCTCGGTGTAGCCCTTGCGCTTCTGCCCCGCAAGGGACTCGCCCGGGTACCAGTTGTTGATCACCTCGTGGTCGTCCCACTGGATCAGCTGCGGCACGGTCGCCGCGAACCGGCGGTAGTGCTCGTCGAGCAGGTTGTAGGCGAAGTTGCCGCGGAAGTCGTCCAGGGTCTGCGCGACCTGGTTCTTCGCCGCAGCGGTGACGTTGCGGTAGGTGTTGCCGTCGTTCTGCTTCTGGGTCTCCGGCACGGGGTTGTCGGCGTAGATCGCATCCCCGGAGTGGATGAAGAAGTCCGGCCGAGCGTCGGCCATCGCGCCCATGATCGCCATGCCGCCATCGCGATTGATACCCCAGCCCTGGCCCACCACGTCACCGGACCACAGGAACTTGACGTTCCCCGCCGCCGGTGCCGTGCGGAACGTGCCCGCGCGGGGCTCGGACAGCGCGCCGTTCTCGCCCTCGAGGGTGACGCGGTAGTGCACCGTCTGCCCCGGTTCGAGACCGGTGATGCGGAACCGCCCGGCACCGTCGGACAACGGGTCCAGCTTCGGGCCCTCGAAGCGGCGCGGGTCGCTGAAGGACTCCGACGAGGCGGTCTCCACGATCATCCGCGCGGGCGTGTCCGAACGGGCCCAGACGAGGGCACCGTCGGTCCGCGGATCGCCCGAGGCGATGCCGTGCGTGAGGCTGGGGCGGCCGCGCACCAGGCCGGTCGAGCCGGCCGACGACGAGGCCGCGGCACCGTCGGACGACGTACCGCAGGCGGACAGCAGTGCGCCTGCGGGGACGAGCAGCGCGCCGGCGGCACCGGCGCGGAGGGCGGTGCGACGCGAGAACGGGGAATCACTGAGGGGCATGGACAGGACGATGCCCGGATCGGGTTCCCGCCCGGCGAACGCAGGGTTACCAGCGGGGATGCCGGACGGTGTCCACCTGATGAACCGGTGGCGGTGGATGGATCGTTCGATTCTGTTAACGTCGAACGCGCGGTAATCACACGTCCGGTGGGCCCAGCAGTGTCTAGCCACAGGCAAGCCCGGTCCGCACGGTGACCAACGCCAGGGGCTGATCTGCATGCCTGATAATTCAACATCGCCTTCCGTGGAATCTCCGTTGTCCGTGACCGGACTTCAGGAGACCGAGCAACAGCGCAAGAAGACGCTTCACAAGGCCATCGGCGCTTCCGCGATGGGCAATTTCACTGAGTGGTTCGACTACGGTGTGTACGCCTCGACGGCGGTCTACCTCGCGAACGCGCTGTTCCCCGAGGACTCGGGCAACTTCGGAACACTTCTCGGCTTCGCCATCTCGTTCGTGCTTCGGCCGCTGGGCGGGTTCGTCTGGGGTCCGTTGGGCGACAAGATCGGTCGCAAGGCGGTTCTCGCCACGACCATCCTGCTGATGGCGGGTTCGACCGCGCTGATCGGCTTCCTTCCGACCTTCTCCTCGGTCGGCTGGCTCGCGCCGATTCTGCTGATCCTGCTGCGTGTGGTGCAGGGGTTCTCGACCGGCGGCGAGTACGGCGGCGCCGCGACCTTCATGGCCGAATACTCGCCGGACCGGCATCGCGGTAAGTACGGAAGCTTCCTCGAGTTCGGCACCATGTGCGGCTTCGCCGGCGGTACCGCGATTGTGCTGCTCCTGCAGGTGCTGCTGTCCGACGACCAGATGCAGTCGTTCGGCTGGCGTATCCCGTTCCTGTTCGCGCTGCCGATGGGCCTGATCGGCTGGTACCTGAGGAACCAGATCCACGACAGCCCCGTTTTCGAAGAGGTCAAGGAGCAGAACGAGAACCAGGACTCGGTGCTCGCCGGCATCAAGCAGTTGCTGACGCAGCAGTGGCGCCCGATCCTGATCCTGTTCGGCCTGGTGATCGCGCTCAACGTGTCGAACTACACGCTGATCGCCTACATGCCTACGTACCTGCGCAGCGCTATCGGAATGGACCCCGAGTCCGGGTCGAAGATCCTGCTGGTGGCACAGGTGATCATGGCGGCACTCATTCCGTTCTTCGGCGCGTTGTCCGATCGCACCGGACGGAAGCCGATGTGGTGGCTGTCGCTGATAGGTCTGCTCCTCTTGGCTTGGCCGATGTTCGAGCTGATGAAGCAGGGCGTCGTGTGGGCGATGCTGGCGCTGGTCGTGCTCGGTGTTCTGTACATCCCGCAGCTCGCCACGATCACAGCGACCTTCCCCGCGATGTTCCCCACACCGGTTCGCTTCGCAGGCTTCGCCATCGCCTACAACGTGGCCACCGCGGCCTTCGGCGGTACAGCGCCGCTGGTGAACGAGGCTGTGGTCGACGGGACCGGGCAGTCGATGTTCCCCGCCTGGTACATGATGGGCGCCTGCGTGATCGGCCTGATCGCCCTGCCGTTCCTCCAGGAGACGAACGGCTGCTCCCTGCGCGGCACCGAGGTGCCGGGGCCCGACACCGACGCGACTCGGCTCGCGCAGATCGAGGAGGCGAGGCTCGCCAAGGCGAGCTGACGCCGCCGTTAGGCTGGTGCGATGACCAGGATCATCGCGGGGGCGGCTCGCGGGCGCAGGCTCGCGGTGCCGCCCCGCGGCACCCGCCCGACCTCGGACCGCGTGCGGGAGGCGCTGTTCAGTGCACTGCAGTCGCGTCTGGACTTCGACGGGCTCGCCGTCCTCGACCTGTACGCGGGCTCCGGCGCGCTGGGCTTCGAGGCGCTGTCGCGCGGCGCCGCCCGCGCTGTCCTCGTGGACTCGGATGCCAAGGCGGTCATGGTGATCAACCAGAACGCGCGCACCGTCGGGCTCGACGGGGCGGTGGCGCACCGTCGGGCCGTGCGGGCGTTCCTGGACCTCCCGGCCGAGCCCTTCGACCTGGTCCTGCTGGACCCGCCGTACGACGTGCCGGCGGAGGCCGTCGACGGTGACCTCGCCGCGCTGTCCGGCGGTTGGCTCGCGGCCGGCGCGCACGTGGTGGTGGAGCGCTCGGCCCGGACGCCGGCGGCGACGTGGCCGGAGGGATTCGAGCTCGACATGTCCCGGGACTACGGAGAGACCCGCGTGGAGATCGCCGTCTGGCAGGATGACCGGGTATGAGCAAGGCGTGCTGCCCCGGGTCCTTTGACCCCATGACCAACGGCCACCTCGACATCTTCCGCCGCGCCGCACGGATCTTCGACGAGCTCGTGATCACCGTCGTGGTGAACCCCAACAAGCAGGGCATGTTCTCCATCGACGAGCGGATCGCGCTGATCGAGGAGAATGTCGCGGACCTGCCCGGAGTCACCGTCGACCGGTGGACGGGGCTGCTCGTGGACTACGCGCGGGACAACGGCGTGGCGTGCATTCTCAAGGGGCTGCGCAACTCCACCGACTTCGACTACGAGCTGCCGATGGCCGGGATGAACATGCACCTGACCGGCGTCGAGACCGCGTTCCTGACCACGGCCCCGCGGTATTCCTACGTCTCGAGTTCGCTGGTCAAGGAGGTCGCGAAGCTGGGTGGCGATGTCTCCGAGCTGATCCCGCCCAACGTGCAGACCGCGTTGGCGGCCAAGTTGTCGTGAAATCGGTCGATTCCTGGATCACGAGGCCGGATCGGGCCTCGTAGGGGAGGAATCCGCCGAATCGACGACCCGCTCGACACGCGGCGGCGGCGTTACGGCGAAACATCGGTCCCACCCGTCACAATGGGTGTATGTACCGCGTATTCGAAGCACTGGACGAGCTGGGCGCCATCCTGGAGGAGGCGCGCAGCGTCCCCATGACCGCCGGATGCCTCGTGCCCCGCGGGGATGTGCTCGAGCTCCTCGACGACATCCGTGACGCGTTCCCGGCCGATCTGGACGACGCGCAGGACGTGCTCGACCAGAAGGATCGCCTGATCAGCGAGGCGCGCACCCACTACGACACCACCGTGACACAGGCGAACTCGGAGGCGGACGCCACGCTGAGCCGCTCGCGCGCCGAGGCGGACCGCCTGCTGGCCGACGCGAAGGCCCAGGCCGACCGCATGGTGGCCGAGGCCCACCAGCACGCCACGGGGCTGGTCGCCGAGGCCCGCGCCGAGGACGAGCGGGTCCGACGGGGCGCCCAGCGCGAGTACGAGGCCGTCACCGGCCGCGCGCGGTCCGAGGCGGAGCGGGTCGTGGCCGACGGTAACGCCGCGTACCAGCGCTCGGTGTCCGAGGGCATCGCCGAGCAGGAGCGCCTGGTCTCGGAGACCGAGGTCGTGGCGGCAGCCAAGGGTGAGTCGGACCGGATCATCGACGCGGCCCACGCGGAATCCGACCGCCTCCGCGGCGAGTGCGACGTGTACGTCGACACCAAGCTCGCACAGTTCGAGGAGGTTCTCGGGGCCACCATGCGTTCGGTGAACCGCGGCCGTCAGCAGTTGCGCACCGCCGCCGGCGTGCACGACTACAGCGACCACGGCGCCGCCGACGGCTACCTCGAGGAGTTCGCGGAGTCGCGCGCGGATACGCACCGGGCTTCTTGACGTACAATCGGGTGTTTGGCTCGACCCCCGACACTTTCCGAGGTTTGTTGTGAACGAAACCAGTGCCGCCGTGCGCCAGCCGGCCGGCAAGCCGTACGTCCTCGACGTCCGAGCCTTCGGTCGTCGTCCGGGCACCTCTGCGCAGATGCACCGCACCGTGGCCGCTCCCGAACGGATCGGTGTCGACCTGATCGGCATCGAGGCCGGCGAGGAGATCGACCTGGACCTTCAGGTCCAGGCCGTGTCCGAGGGGGTCCTCGTGACCGGCACCGTGAGCGCCGACACGACCGGGCAGTGCGCGCGCTGCCTGGGCGAGGTGTCCGGCGCCCTCAACCTGTTCCTCACCGAGTTGTACGCCTACCCGGACAGCGAGACGGCGAAGACCACGGACGACGACGAGATGTACCGCATCGACGACGATCTGATCGACCTCGAGCAGGCCATCATCGACGCCGTCGGGATGGAACTGAACCTCGATCCCACCTGCTCGCCGGACTGCCGGGGCCTGTGCCAGGTGTGCGGCGAGCGGCTGGCGGATCTCCCCGCAGACCACGCCCACGAGCAGCTCGATCCCCGCTGGGCGAAGTTGGCGCAGTTCTCCTCGGCCGCCGAGGGCGAGGCCGACGACAAGTGAGCAAGCGCCTTCCCGCGCCGCCCGCCACGGACCGCGCCCCGCTGCTGGAAGCACTGGGCGTCGGTCTCGAAGACGAGCTGCTCACGCTCGCCCTCACGCACCGGTCCTACGCCTACGAGGCGGGCGGCCTGCCCACCAACGAGCGGCTGGAGTTCCTGGGCGACAGCGTGCTGGGGATCTCGGTGACCGAGTGGCTCTACGTGACTCATCCCGACAAGCCCGAGGGTGAGCTCGCGAAGATCCGCGCCAGCGTCGTCAACATGCACGCCCTGGCGCGCGTGGCCCGCGGGCTGGGGGAGGGCGGCCTCGGCGCGCACCTGTTCCTCGGCCGTGGTGAGGAGCTCACGGGCGGCCGCGACAAGGATTCGATCCTCGCCGACGGCACGGAGGCCCTGCTGGGCGCCGTGCACATCGAGCACGGCATCGACGTTGCGCGCGAGGTGGTCCTGCGCCTGTTCTTGCCGCTGCTGACGGCGTCGTCGTCGATGGGCGCCGGCCTGGACTGGAAGACCTCGCTGCAGGAGCTCACCGCCGAGCGGGACCTGGGTGCGCCCGCGTACCGGGTCAGTTCGACGGGGCCCGACCACGACAAGGAGTTCACCGCCGTCGCGGTGGTCGATGAGCACGACCTCGGCGAGGGCGTGGGTCGCACCAAGAAGGAAGCCGAGCAGCGCGCCGCCGCAGCGGCGTGGAAGTCCTTGGACGAGAACGACACCGACTCGTCGGCTGCGGAAGCCGACACGGTCGCTGCGGAGCCCGCACCCGAGTCGGCCTGATGCCCGAGCTCCCCGAGGTCGAGGTCGTCCGCCGCGGCTTCGTCGATCACCTGGTGGGGCGCGGGGTCACCTCCGTGGAGGTCCTGCACCCGCGGGCCGCGCGTCGGCACGCCGCGGGCGAGGCCGACATGATCGGCCAGATCACCGGCGCCACCGTCGAATCCGCGCAGCGGCGCGGGAAGTTCCTGTGGCTGCCCCTGACGCGCCGCGGTGAATCGGCGGATGCCGCGATCGTGGTGCACCTGGGGATGAGCGGGCAGATGCTGGTGGGCCCGGGCGACGACCGCCACCTGCGCATCCGGGCCGGGTTGTCCGACGATGCCGTGCTCCGCTTCGTCGATCAGCGCACCTTCGGCGGCTGGGCGGTGGACCCGCTCGTGGAGGTCGCCGGCACGCTCGTCCCGGAATCGGTGGCGCACATCGCGCGCGATCCGCTGGATCCGCTGTTTGACCGGGATGCCGTGGTGCGGCGGATGAAGGCCAAGGACACCGAGATCAAGCGGATCCTGCTGGATCAGACCGTGATCTCCGGCGTGGGCAACATCTACGCCGACGAGGCGCTGTGGCGCTCCGGCATCCACGGCCGGCGGCGCGCGTCGGCGCTGACGAAGCCCGCCCTCGGCCGGCTGATCGACGATGCCACCGACGTGATGCGATCCGCCCTGGACCAGGGTGGCACCAGTTTCGACTCGCTGTACGTGAACGTCAACGGCCAGTCCGGCTACTTCTCGCGCAGCCTCGACGCCTACGGGCGCGACGGTGATCCTTGCCGACGATGCGGGACGATCATGCGGCGCGAGTCCTTCATGAACCGGGGCTCGCACTTCTGCCCGAAGTGCCAACCGCAGCCACGGGGGTAGTCGCGCCGCGAGCGCACCGGGTAGTCGTCACGCGGCCATGCGCCGCCGGCGATCGAGGTAGTCGCCGATCGAGGAGACGGCGCGCTCGAGGATCGATACCTCGGGCAGGCAGACGATCCGGAAGTGGTCGGGCTCGGGCCAATTGAATCCGGTCCCGTGCGTCACGAGGATGTGCTCGGTGCGCAGGAGGTCGAGGACGAACTCCTCGTCGTCGTCGATGCCGAACATCTCGCGATCCAGCCGCGGGAAGCAGTACAGCGCGCCGCGCGGCGGAACGCAGCTGACACCGGGGATGGCGTTGAGCGCGTCGGCCGTGACCGCGAGCTGCCGCGCCAGCACGCCGCCCGGATCCACGATGTCGCCGGACAGGGGAGAACCGGGTCGCCCGGCCTCCAGCGCGAGCGGGATCGCGTACTGGCCCGCCACGTTCGGGCAGACCCGCATGTTGGACAGCAGTGTGATGCCCTCCAGCAGGTCGGCGGCCTGGGAGAGTGCGCCCGTCGCCATGACCCAGCCGGCACGGTAGCCGCACACCCGGTACGCCTTCGACAGCCCGCCGAAGGTCAGGCACAGCACGTCGTCGCCGGCCGCGCGGGCCGCGTGATGATGCCGGGCGCCCCCGAAGACCAGTTCCTCGTAGATCTCGTCGCTGAGCAGGACGAGGCCGTGCCGCCGCGCGACATCGGCCATCCCGCGCACCGTCTCCTCGCTGTACACGGCGCCGGTCGGGTTGTTGGGGTTGATCATCACCAGCGCGGTGGTCCGCGGCGTCACCTTGGACTCGATGTCCTCGATCGACGGGTTCCAGCCGTTCGCCTCGTCGGCCGCGTAATGCACGGGGACGCCGCCGGTGAGGTTCACGGCGCCCGTCCACGTCGGGTAGTCGGGTGCAGGCACCAGGATCTCGTCGCCGGGGTTCACGAACGCCTGCAGCGTGAGCGTGATGAGCTCGCTGACGCCGTTGCCGAGGAAGACGTGCTCCGCGGAGGCCGCCTCGATGCCGCACCGCCGGTAGTGCTCGGCGACCGCCTCGCGGGCCGGAGCGATGCCACGCGAATCGGAGTACGCCTGCGCGGCGCCGAGATTGGCGGCCACCGCGTCGACGATCTCCGGCCGCGCGTCGAGGCCGAAGGGCCGCATGTTGCCGAGGTTGAGGCGGAGCACGTCGTGTCCCTCGCGCTCGAGGCGCATCGCCTCGGTCAGGATCGGGCCCCGCACGTCGTAGCGCACGTCGCGGAGGCGGTCGGACTGCCGGTAGATCGTCATGGGTCCATCCCATCGTCTATGCGGACCGATGAGAAGCTCCACTTTCGTCGATTCGGCAGGACCACTTCGTCGCGAGCGGCCTACACTTCCCCCATGACTCGCACCGCCGCCTCCGGCTCCCTCGTCCTGGGCGAGATCGCCGGCGCGACCGAGCTGGTGGGGGCGATCGTCCAGCGGATCGCGGACGGCGCACTGTCCGACGGTGACCGGCTCCCGTCGAGCCGCGCCCTCGCCGAGCAGGCCGGCGTCTCGCGGGGCACCGTCGTGCGGGCGTTCGACGAGCTCGCCGCGGCAGGATTCATCGTCGCCCAGCACGGCTCGGGCACGCGGATCAGCGACGGTGCCGCCGTCGCCGCGCGCGCCGGGGCGCGGACCCGCGGTGTCGCGCCCACGCCGTCGACGCCCGACCCCGCTCCGCGGCAGGGGCGCTCCCCGCGCGACCTCCGGCCGGGCATCCCCGACGCGGCGCTGATCGACGAGCGGGCATGGCGGCGCGCGGTTCGGGCGGCGGCGGGTGGGATGGCCGGCGTGAATCCGTGGGAGGAGCCCAGTCCCACGCTGGTGGCCGCGCTGTCCGGGCACCTGCGACGGCATCGCGGCATCGCCGACGCGCAGCCGCTGCTCTTCGACAGCTCGCGGTCCGCGGTCGCCGCGCTGTACGCGGCATTCGTCGACGCCTCGCCGGGTCGGTCCGCGGTGGTGCACATAGAGGATCCCGGGTACCGCGGCGCGCTGCTCATGGCCCGTGACCAGGGCCTCGACGTGAGATTCCACGCCGCCGATCCCGACGGGCTGTCGACTGCGGCGCTCGGCGACGACCCCGCGATCGTCTTCACCACGCCCGCGCACCAGTACCCGCTGGGCCACCGGATGAGCGTCGAGCGCCGCGTCGCATTGGCGGAGTGGGCCGGCCGGACGGGGTCGCTCGTCATCGAGGACGACTACGACGGCGAGTTCCGCTACGGCGTCGCCCCGCTGCCGGCACTGGTGACGCTTCCCGGCGCGGCCGATCACGTGGCGTACGTGGGGACCTCGTCGAAGTCGCTGGCACCGGACCTGCGGGTCGCCTGGTGCGTGCCGCCGGCCGGACTGCGCAGGCCCGTGGAGCGCTGGCTGGCGGTCCACCGACGCGGACCGTCGGCGCTGCCCGCCGACGCGCTGGGGGAGTACATCCGCACCGGCGCGATGGATCGGCACCTGGCGCGCGCGGCCCGCGTGTACAGCGACCGCCGGATGCGGCTGGTGACGGTGCTCGGCGAGCACTGCCCCGAACTCGTGGTGACCGGTGTGGAGGCGGGGCTGCACCTGTGCGTGCTGCTGCCCGGGCATGACGACGAGGCGGTGGTCGGAGCGCTCAGCGAACGGGATTGGCGCACGCGATCGTTGAGCAGCCAGTGTGCGGCGGAACCGGTCCCGGGGCTGGTACTCAGCTATGCGAGGCTCCACGGTCGCGATGCCGATGCGTTCGGCGCATCGCTCCGGGAGGTGCTGACCGGCCTGGCCCTTCCCACGCGATGAGGCGGGTCGTTCACGATGACGCGCAACGGATTCCGCAGTCGCCCGGTGGAGCACTGCCTGCGTCGCTAGAGTCGTGGACGCCGAATGTTCGAACGAGCGGCCGATCGTGCCGCGGTAGGGACTGAACACGACCTCATGAGCACGAGATTCGCAGATCGGCGCGCCGTCGGCGCCGCAGTGGCACTGACCGCGGCCCTGTTCATCGCCGCGGGATGCAGCAGCACCGCGGACACCAAGGACGTCGCATCGACGACCACCGCATCCGCAGCTGCGTCGACCACCACGGCGGGATCCTCATCGTCCGCCGGCGCCTCCGCGTCGCGCCCCGCATCGTCGGGATCGTCCGCGGCGCGGTCGTCCACGGCGGCCAAGCCGTCGGGCACGGTCACGGCCAAGGGCACCGACGGCAGCGAGGTGAAGCTGACGGGCCCGATCGCCGTCAAGTACGCGTCCGCGACCGAGGCCCAACGCAAGGGGCTCGGCCCGGTGCTGATGGGCTCGCACAACGCCGGCACCCGCGACAGCGGTGTGATCTTCCAACAGTTCAAGGGCGGCGTGATCACGGCTAAGAACGCCGACGCCGGAACCCCCGCCTACATCACCTGGGGCAAGATCCGCGACGCCTGGAACATTGAGCGCGACGCCGAGGGCAAGCCCCAGAAGGTGGGCGGCGCGAACGGCTCCGCCGGCCCGCTCGGCGCCGTGACGAGCGACGAGACCACCGTCGGATCGGTCAAGCAGACCACCTTCGAGCACGGCAAGATCACCTTCAACCCCCAGACCGGCAAGGTCGAGGTCACCGTCAACGGCAAGGTCGTGCCCGCGGGGCTGTAAGCCCGGCCACGACCGGACCCCGCGCGGCGCTCAGTTGATGATCTCGCCGCGGTCGGCGGGGGCCTTGGAGACGATGGTGTCGCGCCACATCCGCAGGGCCTCGGGCGTCAGCCGGGTCCAGTCGTGGACCTCGGCGACGACGCGCAGCGGCTCCGTGCTGCGGAACGAGCGGGTGGGGTTGCCCGGGAACTTCTTGTCGGTGACGTTCGGGTCGTCCTCGAACGCACCCGTCGGCTCGACCTCGTAGACGTGCGGGGCGGCACCGTCGGCCTTGAGTTCCGCAGCGAGCTCGGCACCCAGACCCGCACCGTCCCGCAGGGCCGTGAAGTAGATGTGGTTCATGACCACGTCCGGGTTGTAGTTGGAGCGGAACCCCGCGCGGAGGAGGTCCCCGGGCCGGAGTTCGGCGGTGGTTCCGTGGAAGAACGGGCCCTCGCCCGGCGCCTGACTCATTCGCCCAGCGTAGCGCTACGCCGCGCGCTTCGGCGCCGTGACGAGCGTTCGGATCAGGTGCACGACGCCCGCGAGGATCAGTGCGAGGAAGACCCACACGGCCACGGCCAGAACGGGATTCGATCCTGAACCGAGGATCGCCCCCGCGATCGTGATGGTCAGGAGGAGTAGCACTCCGGAGCCGATCATGAGCAGCCAACGCTGCAGAAGAGCGTCGAACTCCGCGCGGTGCTCGGCATCGAGCCAGTAGGCCCGGGTGCCCGGTGGGAGGTTGATCATCGCATCGGGGATCGCCGATACGAACTTCGCCAGCAGGGCGAACAGCACCGCGACCCCGGCCGCTCCGGCCGCGTTGATCGCCAGCGCCCTGCCGCGGGGCGAGAACGAATCGCCCGCGCCGTTCAGGCCCCAGTGCGTCGGGAACGGATCGGGGCCCGACGATGCCGCCCACGCCAGGGCCGCCGCGCACAGGATCAGTGAGCCGACGAAGATCCACCATCGAGGTCTCATGATTGCAAGGTTACTGCTGCGAACTACCTGGGGTGGGGAGCGGCGCGACGGGGCCTGACGGCGGGGGAGCGCGGCGGATGCGACAGCGTCCAGAACAGGTGGATCACCGAAGCGGCGACCGTCAGGACGAACAGCACCAGCAGAGCCGACCGGGCGGCGCTCTCGCGCGCGTCGATCACGGACAGGGCGGTGGACGCCGCGCCGAGGAACAGGACGACGCTGCCGATCAGGAGGAAGAAGTCCGCGATGATCCGCGAGAACGCCGGACGGTGCGCGTCCGTCAGCCAGTAGTCGCGGCGCGGGGTGTTCACCAATGACGCCGGCAGCCGCGGCGCGACGTACGACAGGCAGGCGAAGAGGACGGCGAGGCCGCCGGTGACGAGCGCGAGCTCGACGACCGCGGACCCCCGCGGCCGCCAACTGTCGGCCCGGCCGCCCAGCCCCGTGTGGGTGGGGAACGGGTCCGGACCGGACGCGGCCGCCCAGGCCAGAGCGGCCGCGCACGCGAGAACGGCGACGACGAAGATCCACTGGCGGGCCCGCATGATCCGCACGGTACGCGCGTTCGGTGAACGGCACCGGGCGCGGGAACCGGATGCGGTCGAGATGCCCGGATCTGCCGTAGATTGGTCGCATGGCCGACGATACGAACGCGCAGGCACCGTCCACGGAACTCTGGGTCGAGCGCACCGGCGTGCGCCGGTACACGGGTCGCAGTTCGCGCGGTGCGGAGGTGCTGGTCGGTTCGGTGGACGTCGAGGGCGTGTTCACCCCCGGCGAGCTGCTCAAGATCGCGCTCGCGGCGTGCAGCGGCATGTCCACGGACCACGTGCTCGCCCGCCGGCTCGGCGAGGACTACGACGCGGTCGTCCGGGTCTCCGGTGACGCGGACCGGGAGAACGAGGTCTACCCCGAGCTCAACGAGATCCTGGAGCTGGACCTGTCCGAGCTCGACGAGGCCGCGCGGGAGCGCCTGGTCACGATCGCGCGCCGTGCGATCGATCAGGTCTGCACCGTGGGCCGCACGCTCAAGGCCGGCACCGTCGTCAACCTCGACATCACCACGGACTGACTCGGTGACCGACGAGCAGGCGCGGATGACGGCGTGGGTCCACGGCAGCGTGCAGGGCGTCGGCTTCCGCTACTGGACCAAGACCCAGGCTCTGGAACTCGGCCTGCTCGGCTACGCGGCCAATCAGCCGGACGGTCGCGTGCGGGTCGTGGTCGAGGGCGGCCGCCCGGCGTGCGACACTCTGCTGCAGCGCCTCTGGTCGGGGCACACACCGGGCAGGGTCGACCTGGTCGTGGAACTGTTCGGGCCCGCACGCGGCGGGCTCCCGTCGTTCGAGGAGAGGTGAGGCATGCAGCCGCCCGTTCCTGAGAACCGTCCCGCGGGTTTCATCCCCGGGCCGGAGTCGAACCACCTTCCCGTGCCGGGCATGCCGCCCGAACTGCACCTGCCGGACACCGGTGACGCTCCGCGGCGACCGGGCCGGATGCGCGAGCAGGACGAGAACACGCAGGCACGCCCGGAGACGGTGGCCGAGGCCCGCGCCCGGCAGCGCGCGCAGCGCCAGCGTGCCGAGGACCAGGAGCGCGAGGCCGCGGAGGCCGCCGCCGCGGCCGCGAAGAAGAGCCGGCGCCGCAAGCAGATGATCGGCGCGGGCGTCGGCGTGGGTGTGGTCGGTGCGATCGCCCTGCTCTACGTCGCCATTCCGGACAACGACGGTGCGCGCAACGTCAGCACGCAGACGGCGTACTGCACGGTGGACGGGCAGCAGGTGGTCTCCGACGACTACTGCTCGCGCGGCACGTACAACCCGGTGACCGGGTTCATCCTGCTCAACGGCCTGAGCTATCGGTACAACTACGGCGGCACCGTCAACAACGGCCGCCTCACCGGCGGCAGCTACGACCGGCCCGCCAACACCGCGTTCCGGACCTCGTCGGGGTCGGCGATCGACCCGGCCAAGACCACCTCCTTCGGCACCAACGGCCAGACCAACGCGGCGAGCAAGCCCGCGCCGCCCGCCGCCGGATCGAAGGGCACGAGCAACAAGGGCGGGTCTGGAAACACCAACGCGGGCAGCAACAGCGGCTCGAGCGGCAAGAACATCGATCGCGGCGGCCTGGGCACCTCCAGCAAGGGCGGGAGCTCCAAGGGCGGCTCCGGATCGAGCGGTTCCTGATGCGGCGCATGCGCGGAACGCCCCGCGAGGGCTGGCAGCGGACCGTCGAATCGCAGGGCCTGGTGTTCGGCACCCCGGCGCGCGACGGGGCCGGCGACAGCCGGAACTACTGGGACGAGTCCGTGTTCTACGAGTTCGACATGGACGAGGTGCTCGCCCTCGAGGCGCAGGTGGAGGTGCTGCACTCGATGTGCCTCAAGGCCGTCGAGAACGTGATCCTCACCGAGCGGTACGCCGATTTCGGCATCCCCGAGTGGGCGTGGGGCCCGATCGAGGAGTCGTGGAAGCGGCAGGACCCGCACGTCTACGGACGGTTCGACCTGCGCTACGACGGCCGGCGGCCCGCGAAACTGTTGGAGTACAACGCCGATACGCCCACCTCCCTGCTGGAAGCCGCTGTGGTGCAGTGGTACTGGTTCCAGGACACCGCGCCGGACAAGCGCTCCTGGGACGAGGGCGGCTACGACCAGTGGAACTCGCTGCACGAGGCGCTCGTCGCGCGCTGGGGCGAGATCCGCAATGTCCTCCCGGCGTCGGAGCTGCACTTCACCTGGTCCGGCGCCGACGCGACGGGCGAGGACCACGTGACCACCGGCTACCTGCAGGAGACGGCCGCCGAGGCGGGCTTCGACACCGTCGGGCTGCCCATCGAGGACATCGGCTGGGACCACGACCTGAAGACCTTCGTCGATCTCGAGGACGCGCCGATCCATTCGGTGTTCAAGCTGTACCCGTGGGAGTGGATCCTCGAGGACGACTTCGGCAAGCGGGTCGTCGAATCGATCCCCGCCACCACGTGGATCGAGCCGCTGTGGAAGACGATCCTCTCCAACAAGGCGATCCTCGCGGTGCTGTGGGAGATGTACCCCGACCACCCGAACCTGTTGCCCGCCTTCATCGACAGCCCCGGCTTCCTCACCGAGTACGTGAAGAAGCCGAAGCTCGGGCGGGAGGGCGCGAACCTCACGATCGTGGACAGCGGTCGGGAGACGGCCACCGGCGGCGTCTACGGCGCCGAGGGCTACGTGTACCAGATGTTCGACCCGTTGCCCGAGTTCGACGGCTACCGTCCCGTGATCGGGGCGTGGGTCGTCGGTGACGAGTCCGCCGGCATCGGCATCCGCGAGACCTCCGGCCTCATCACCGACGACGGTGCCGCCTTCATCCCGCACCGCATCACTCCGAAAGGTACGACCGCATCATGAACACGACCTTCCTCGCCGCCGCGGACATGGGCACCCTGGGTAAGGGCGTCGGCGCGATCTGCCTGTACGCCCTCGTGGGCCTCGTGCTGATGGTCGCCGGCTTCTACGCCGTCGACCTGTCCACGCCCGGCAAGCTCCGCGAGCTCGTCAAGGCGGGCAAACCCAACGCCACCTACGTGACCGCGGCGGGCATGCTGTCGATGGCCTTCATCATCGTGGTCGCGATCTACGCCGCGGGCGGACGGCTGGCGGAGGGCGTGACCTACGCGGTGGTCTACGGCCTCGTCGGGATCATCGCCCAGATCGTGTCCGTGCGCGTGTTGGACCTGGTCACGGGCGTGGACATGGAGGAGCTCATGTACTCCGAGGTGTTCCTCCCGCAGGCCCGGGTGATCGGCGCGTGCCACATCGCCCTCGGTCTGATCGTGGCGATGGCGGTCCTCTGACGGGCACCGCCTAAACTGGCGTTTCGTGTATCTCAAGTCGCTGACGTTGAAGGGCTTCAAGTCCTTCGCTTCGGCGACGACTCTTCGCCTCGAACCGGGCATCACCTGCGTCGTCGGGCCCAACGGCTCGGGCAAGTCGAACATCCTGGACGCGCTGCGCTGGGTGATGGGCGAGCAGGGCGCCAAGGGGCTGCGCGGCGGCAAGATGGAGGACGTCATCTTCGCCGGCACCTCCGGCCGGGCGCCCCTGGGCCGCGCGGAGGTCACGCTCACCATCGACAACTCCGACGGTGCGCTGCCCATCGACTACTCCGAGGTCTCCATCACGCGGCGCATGTTCCGCGACGGCGCCGGTGAGTACGAGATCAACGGCACCAAGTGCCGGCTCATGGACGTGCAGGAACTGCTCTCGGACAGCGGCATCGGCCGCGAGATGCACGTCATCGTCGGGCAGGGCCAGCTCGCCGCGATCCTCGAGTCGAAGCCCGAGGAGCGTCGCGCCTTCATCGAGGAGGCGGCCGGGGTTCTCAAGCACCGGCGCCGCAAGGAGAAGGCGGTCCGCAAGCTCGACTCGATGCAGGCCAACCTCGCCCGACTCACCGACCTGACGACGGAGCTGCGCCGCCAGCTCAAGCCCCTGGGGCGGCAGGCCGAGGTCGCGCGGCGGGCGCAGACCATCCAGGCCGACCTCCGCGACTCACGGCTCCGCCTGGCCGCGGACGACCTGGTGCGACGTCGCGCCGAACTCGCCGACCAGAGCGGCAACGAGGCCGCGGTGCGCGAGGAGCAGAACCTCGTCGCCGAACAGCTGGACGAGGCGAACGCGCTGGTCACGTCGCACTCCGAGGCCGTGGCCACGCTCGATCCGGCGGTGAAGGCCGCGGGCGAGGGCTGGTTCTCGCTCTCGGCGCTCGCCGAACGCGTCTCGTCGACGGGCCGCATCGCCTCCGAACGCGCCCGCCTGCTGTCCGAGCCCGTGCAGCACGCCCCGGGCCGGGACCCGGACGAGCTCGAAGCCGAGGCCGAGCGCGTCGCCGAGGAGGAGGCCGAGCTCATGGAGGCCCTCGAAGAGGCCGCCATGATCCTCGAGGGCGCTACCGACGAGCTCGCCGAGCGTGAGGAGTCGGCCCGGGAGGCCGAGAAGGCGCACATGGCCGCGGTCGCGGCCATCGCGGACCGTCGGGAAGGGTTGGCGCGACTCGCCGGCCAGGTGGAGACCCTGCGGACCCGGGCGGAGTCCGTCGAGGCGGAGTCCGGCCGGCTGACGGCCGCGATCGCCGAGGCCGTGGAGCGCGCCGAGGCCGCCGAGTCCGAGTTCGAGCAGGTCCAGGGGCAGATCGCCGAGCTCGACGCCTCCGAGGCGTCGCTCGACGAGCACCACGAGCGCAGCGTCGCCGCCTTCAACGCCGCGACCGCGCGGGTCGAGGAGCTACAGGCCTCGGAGCGCGAAGCGGAGCAGAAGGTCGCCTCACTCGCCGCACGCATCGAGGCGCTGTCGATGAATCTGGACCGGGGCGACGGTGCCGCCTGGGTCGTCGAGCACGTGGACGGGGTGACCGCTGCCGTCGCCTCGCGGCTCGCGATCCGGGCCGGGTACGAGAAGGCCGTCGCGGTGGCGCTGGGCCCGGTGGCCGAGGCCGTGGCGGCGGACTCTCGGAATCTGGCCGTTTCGGCCATCTCCGCGCTGCGCGACGCGGACAGCGGACGGGCGACGGTCGTCGTCGAGGGACTCGCGTCGGGTTCGTTGCCGGGCGGCCCCCTGCCCGACGGTGCCGTCTGGGCTGCGGACTGCGTGGAGGCACCGTCGTCGTTGGCGGGGGCGGTGACGGCGGCGCTGGCCGGATGCGTGCTCGTCGGCTCCGTTCCGGAGGCAGTGGCGGTGGTCGCGGAGCGGCCCGAGCTGCGGGCCGTCACGTCCGACGGTGACGTGATCTCCCACGGAGTGCTGACCGGCGGTTCCGCGGCGCGGCAGTCGACGCTCGAGGTGCAGAAGTCGATCGACACGGCGGAGGCGACGCTGGGGGAGACCCGGCGTTCGGTGGAGTCTCTGTCGGCTGCTCTGGCCGGGGCGAACGAGGACTTGGCGGCGCGGCGCGAGGTGACGGAGTCGGCGCTGGCCGCCCTGCACGAGTCGGACGCGCAGTTGGGCGCGATCTACGAGCAGCTGGCGCGGTTGGGCCAGGCGGCGCGGAGTGCGCGGGACGAGGCCGAGCGTCTGGTGGCCCAGCGAACCCGGATCGAAGGTTCCCGGGACGAGACGCGGGCGGCGCTGGTCGAGCGCGAGGAGCGGCTGCGGCTGGCCGAGGCGCTGCCGTCCGAGTCGGTGACCGTGGGGACCGAGGAGCGCGACGCTGCGGCTGCGGCCCTTGCTGCGGCGCGTTCGGTGGAGATGGAGGCCCGGCTCGCTCGGCGGACGGCCGAGGAGCGTGCGGCCGGTGTGCGGGGCAAGGCCGAGGGGCTTCGACGGGCCGCCGCGGCCGAGCGGGCGGCGCGGGAGCGGGCTGAGGCGGCGGCTGCATCGCGGTTGTCTGCTGCTGCGGTTGCGGCGTCGGTTGCCGAGGGAGCCTCGCTGGTGTCGTCGCGGTTGGCGCGGGCGGTGACAAGGGCTGCCGCGCACCGTGATGCGCTGGAAGCATCACGGGCCGAGCGTGCCGGGGCGTTGGATGTGGCTCGGCAGGAGAGCTCGTCGTTGGCCGCCCGGCTGGCCCAGCTGACGGATGCCGTGCATCGCGACGAGGTGGCGCGGGCGCAGGCGGCCCTGCGGATCGAGCAGCTCGAGGAGCAGGTGCTGTCGTCGTTCGGCATGGCGCCGGACGATCTGGTGGCCGAATACGGGCCCGATGTCTTGTTGCCGGCTTCTGCGCTGGAGCTGGAGGAGTACGAGGCCGCGCGCGAGCGGGGCGAGACCGTGATGAAGCCGGTGGGGCTGCCGTTCGATCGGGCGGCGCAGGAGCGGCGGCTCAAGCTCGCGGAGAAGGATCTCGCGACGCTGGGCCGCGTGAACCCGCTGGCGCTGGAGGAGTTCGCGGCGCTGGAGGAGCGCTACAACTTCCTCTCCACGCAGCTCGAGGACGTGAAATCGGCCCGCGAGGATCTGCTGAGCGTGGTCGAGGAGGTGGACGCCAAGATCCTGCAGGTGTTCACCGAGGCCTGGCTGGACGTGGAGCGCGAGTTCGTGGGTGTCTTCGAGACCCTGTTCCCGGGTGGCGAGGGCCGGCTGATCCTGACCGACCCCTCCGACATGCTCGCGACGGGCATCGACGTGGAGGCCCGGCCGCCGGGCAAGAAGGTCAAGCGACTCTCACTGCTGTCCGGTGGTGAGAAGTCCCTGACCGCCGTCGCGATGCTGGTCGCCATCTTCCGTGCCCGGCCCTCACCCTTCTACGTGATGGACGAGGTCGAGGCGGCGTTGGACGACACCAACCTGCGGCGGCTGATTTCCCTGTTCGAGCAGCTGCGGGACAAGAGCCAGCTGATCGTCATCACGCACCAGAAGCCGACGATGGAGGTCGCCGACGCGCTGTATGGCGTGTCGATGCGGGGAGATGGGATCACGCAGGTCATCTCCCAGCGGATTCGTGGGCAGGAGCTGGGCGCGCTGCCCGTCTAAGACGTTCAGCCGCGCAACCGTACGTGCGAACTTGTCAGTCAGGGTCGGTAGTGTTCGCGCTACCTGAAGCGCTGTGGGCGTTCGACCGGGGTCGGCGCGCCTGTAGGCGTCTCGAATCGACATCGAATAAGCTGGTGAAACCATGTCAGATACGCGATTGGGTCAACTACCGCGACTCGCATCTCCCAGGATCGTCGACCTCTTCGCCGGTCCAGGCGGCCTCGACGTAGCGGCTCACTGGCTGGGAATCGAATCTGTCGGAATCGAGTTTGACTCTGCCGCGATCGAGACCCGGATTGCTGCCCAGTTACCGACGCAGGCAGGGGACGTCCGCCACTTCGGACCGTCAGACTTCACGGGCTACAACGTGCTGACGGGAGGGCCGCCTTGCCAAACGTTCACGGTTGCGGGTCACGGAGCAGGGCGTAGGGCGTTGGACACAGTCCTTGACCTGGTGGACAAGCTCGGTGCCGGCAAGCTCGACGAGGTCGACCATCAGGTCGCGCAGTTCGACGACGAACGAACTGGGCTGGTGCTGCAGCCGTTGCTGTGGGCGCTGACGGCCTCTACCCCCTATGAAGCAATCGTCATGGAGCAGGTACCAGCGGTGCTTCCAGTGTGGGAGGCCGTTGCTGGGGTGCTGGAAACGCACGGCTATGGCGTGGATACAGGGATTCTCCGGACTGAGGAGTTCGGAGTTCCCCAGACACGGCGGCGAGCTGTGCTGATCGCGCGACGGGGTGTTCCGAGTGAATGTATCTCGCTACCTACTCCGACCCACATGAAGTATCAAGGCAAGGGACGCCCTTCGGTAGTCGACGCGGGTGTCGCGCATTGGGAAACGATGGGGGGTGTCCTGCCACATCTCGCACCCTTCACGGTGGTGTCGAATTATGGAACGGGTGGAGACGCGCGAGCTCGCGGACGCCGCACATCCGACCTGCCAGCATTCACTGTGACGGGCAAAGTTTCGAGGAACAAGGTCCTACTGGCGGACGGCACCGAGACCAGATTCTCGATGAACGAGGCGGGTCGCCTGCAGACTTTCCCCATCGACTACCCGTGGAGCGGCGGCGACATCTCCCAGCAGGTCGGTAACGCGGTTCCGCCGAGGCTCGGTGTCCACGTCCTGTCCGCGGTGCTCGGCATCAGTGAGGCAGATCGCGACGTTGCGATTAGTGAAGTTGAGTTCGGATGGACGCCGAGTCGGTACTCAGCCATGGCAATGTAGTTTCGCGTCATCTGATGGGATCAACCGCTCTACCACGAAACCTTTGGAAGTCTGGGCGCGGCGATAACTGGATCTGATTCTATGGCGAGTCGCCACGAGGTACCGTCAATTTCAGCTGAGTCGCCACTATCACCGTCGGAGAATGGGGTCACTCGGGCACTCACAAACTGGCTGCGTCCTGGGCGTGGGAGGCCAAGCTCAGCAGCGATCGCGGCGTGGGCCTGGTACGGGCCCAATACGAGGATCCCCTCGGAAGCCAGGTGTCTACGTGCATCGCGCGCTCGCTTGCTTGCATCGATCTGCTGGGCAGCTGTGGCAATCGTCGACTGATTGATCAGCCTACCTTGCACCTCGCGGAAAAGTAGATTAACCGCAGCCTGCCCACTATTCTGCGCCGCGAGACGTGCGGCCACGGACTGATGTTCGTTGAGAACATTGCGGATCATTGGCTGCTCTCGGAAGATCCACAGGATGGAATCGATTCCGGTGTCGTTGAGTCTGCGCTTCTTGTCGCGCTGCTTGCCCATCGGCTTCAGAACGGACTCGGCAATGCGCACCAAGCCTGCCGCCCACCGCGCAGTGTCTTCGTTCGCCCATACGACTAACGCGATTTCGTTTCTGTCCGAGTACATTTCGAGAGGTATCTCCCATTCGTAAATATTCTGTGACCATTTACAGTCGACATCAATTCCAGAAATCGCGAAATCGAGATGGTGTCCGTCTTCGAATTGAAACTCGCGTTGGAGCCAGATCTCGACAAGAGTGCCGATATGTGTCTTCTCGGTCTTGGAGAGCTGTGTCACGTCCCAGCGCCCGGTGCGTTGTCCATCGAGGATCTGATCGAATGCGAACCTAATACACAGTGCGAAGTGCGTGCCGGTTGAATCGGCACGTAATACGGCGTCGTGGACTTCCCAGAGTTCGGGGTCTTCTGCTCTGGTTGGCGGGGTGCCGGCGCCCAAAGATGGGCGCGGGCCAAACGCAATCTTGGGACGTTTCGACTTGGTGAAGTTGGGCGGCGGTGGATTCATCCGCTTGCGTGTGTGCCCCAGTATCGGTGAGTCGACATCGAGAGGAAGGCTCAAGTCGACGTACTTGAAGAGGGTGCTTGGCTCCGGTTCGAGTGATGACATTCTGTTCCCCGATCGTGATAGACGCTCGTGCAGAAGGGTTGAGAAAATTCGATCAGGATAACGTGAGAGTGTACCTGACCAACTCGTCGTAGTCGCGGAGCCGTCGCTGATCGATCAACCTGTCAAACGTGTCGACTGTATTACGCGACTTCTTGTCTCTTTTCGATCTGAGTACAGAATCGATCGCCTCGCCTAACGCGGGAAGATCTAAGTGGTATACGCAGTCGATATCTCCGGAACCTCCGCACAGGAGATTTAGCATATACGGTCGAGGTTCGATTGTTACCGCCGCAAAATGTGGCATTCGCCCACGTCGAAGCGCTGCTAGCTTCGCGCCCTGTGTGCGGCAGTCCTGCGCCCTATCAGTCCGAAGCGACCATTTGAGAGAAAGTCCAATATCGAGCTCGGAGATTCAAGGAGTAGAACCGTTTGCGACGGCCACATCGAGGTGGAGTAATGATTCACGCGCTACGCCATTGAGCACCGCCCGACGGGCTGAGACTTCGTCTGCTACCGCAGTCTCGACTGCCTCCATGAACGTGCTGATTTGTCCGCTCGACGGCGTTGGCTTCTGACGGTGAACCAGTGCCGTGAGTCTGTTCCAGGCCTTGGTGTACTCAGGAGACGGTTCGATGTTCAGCCGGTCGAAGGCTCCGACGTGGTGGAACTGCTCGAAGTCGGCGGGTGCTCGATCTTCAACGACGAATCGCGAGCTACCTGCGTCACGCAGGCGGGCGCTCAGGTCGCCAAGGACTCGCTTGGCAAGAGGAAGCCCAGTCTCGGACTCGCCCTTAGCGTCTCGTGCGACGCCCAGTGAGTCGAACAGCGCGATGCCTAGACTCACGGATTGCTTACTGGTGACATCGGATGTATTGGGCTTACCGTGAGCGCGGTAGCCGCAGAGGTCGCTCGTGAACGGTGCAGGCATGAACGAAGCGTAGTCTGCACGCGCGCTCCCTGGTGTCAGGTAGTGCCGGGCGCGTCAATGACCGGCGAAGTCTGCGACGAATCGATTGTGGTGAAACGAAGGATTCGGCCATCAAAACTTCGAGCGCTCGATGGTGCCACGAACGAGAAGGCCATGACTGTCGATCCGGGATCGAAGACCCGAGATTCCTCAATCAACTCTCGTCCAGGGCGCTCGACGATCGGGTACAAGGCTATGGTCCCGCGCTTCGGGCGAACCAGTGCTTCTGTAGCAGGATCGTCCGACGGCGGGAGCGCGCCGGCGATCCGGAGAAGCGGCGTGCGGTGGCGCGGAGCGCTGATAGCGCCGAAGCTCGTCCGCTGACTTCGTCGATCGCGTGCAAACCAGGAGTACGTGCGAGCGCTGCTCAAGGATGCCTGTTGCGTCGGCGTGGTCAACTGTGGGGCAACCAATAGCCAATCGGCGACGGCTTCAGATTCAGTGATAGATCGAAGGAACGCCAGATGCGGCGCGAATTGATCTGCATTCGCCCAGCGATATCTTTCGAAAATATCAAGTGCGACCTGCGGGGTGATGATTCCAGTCAGCGCGACGAGCTTGTCACGGACGCCGTCAGGAGCCGTGACTTCTAAGGTTTCGATACCGTGCGGGAGCTTCTCCAGCTGGGGTGCCCATAGATCGAAATTGTGGCGTACGTCTTTTGCGGTCTGAGGATAGGCTGTCGGTTCGTTCCACTCGCCAGCGGTATCGGCTTCAATCAGTCGAGCATTGAACATCTTGTTCGGACTCACCGGTTTAAGCCAATCGAGGTGTTGCGAAACCAGGGGAGGGACTTGGGCGGGAGTTATCTGGGACGATCCGTTGATCGGATTCGCATATTTCTTGAGTTCTGCGCGGAAGGTCTCCTCGTCGAGGCAGATAGCCTCGAACGCGTCATATAGATCGACCGTCTTTTTGGCGGTCAGTCTTTCGGTGCGCCCGAGATACAGGCGCACGAGATCCTTGTATCCGCTGCGGAAGCCGAACCAACGCCCCATTTGCATAAGCGTTGAAGCGCTCGTAGTGGTCCTTCTGAAGTAGGAGATTGTCAATCCTTCGACAGTAAATCCCCGCGAGAGCTTCTGTCCGCCGATGAGCATCTTCCAGATTGGACGTTTGTCGAAATCAGCCACGCCGGTCTCCAGGTCCTTATCGCCGTTAACGACAATCACCGGATTATCGTCGCCACCGATCCGAGCAACAGCTGGGCCAATATAGGACATCAATGCGTCGTAGGAGTCAGGTACAGCGTAGCCCTCGGAGCGGGATGCGCTGACTACGGCAAAGTCTGAGTTGAAGAGTTCTCGAAGGCGTCGGTGCCCTGCAGGACCTGCGTACCCGGCGTTGAACCATAGGCGCTTCGCTCGAACTAGGAGTTCACGGTGATCAGCCATCCGGATCGACTCGTGGATCAACATCGTGTGGTGGGTGTACGACGTCATAGGCGTGTCGCCGTGGTCTTCGCGATACAGCTTCATTGCTCCCGCGAGAACGAATGCATCCACCGCCTCGCGAAGCGAGGTGTCGTCTTCATCTTCGTCTTCCAGGGTGACGTTTCGTATGTGAGCCTTCTCGTTCGAGTTCTCGAAGTTTCGTTCCAGGGGCGGAATTGGCGAAAGCAAATCGTGAAAGTCCTCCACGCCCATGTATCCCTCGGGGCGCGGCAAAGAGATAATGAAGTCCCGTGGGAAAATATCGACGGCATCGCTGGGGTCGATGAATACGTTCGCAAATGGTGTGGCTGTGTAGCCAACATACTGCGCGCGAGGAAGCATGACCAGGAGCTGGCCGATCAATTTATTGATCGCCGTTCGCTCGTTGTTTGGTTTGCTGAGATCCTTCGTGTTCACAGATGCTTCGTCGGACTCATCATCGATGATGATGACAGGGATCTCGGCCAGTGGTGTCTTGATTTTGTTCAAGTCCTTAACGAGCCGCGTGAGCACCGACTTGTTCTTCTTTACGACCATGAGTCGGGCAGATGAGCGGTGTAGGTTTCGCGGGTCGTGCAACGGAAGGGTTGGCTCCCGTTTCTCGAACTCGAGCGCAACAATGCCCTGCAATAGGCTCTTGTAGTCGTTGTCCCGAGTGGTCATTCGTACGATATCGAACGCTCCCAGTGCGGAAGGAAGCTCGCCAAATGAGGCAAAATCACCCTTCAGCCAAGCAGGGTCGTCGGCGTAGTCTGATTCGATCTCGTTTGCGCCTCGCAGAATATTCTCGCGTCCGACCAGCTCCATGTCTAGGCGCCGCTGTGTCTGTCCTCGAAGCATGTTTAGTGTGCCGCCGAGCACAATTACTAGGCGATAGCCTGCATCGATGGACTTTGCGACCACGCCCGTGAAGTTGGCAGTCTTGCCAGACTGTACGTAGCCCACTACTAATCCCTTGGCTTGATACGCTTCTTCCCGTGTGGGATCGGAAAGTCGTGCGACAACGGAGTCTGACGCATCGTTTAGGCTCGCGATAGCCTCTGGACTCCACCCCTTTTTCTCTAACAGTTGCTCGTAGTGCGGCCAGTAAAATGGGCGACCGTGTTGCGTATCAGGCGAATACCACTGCTCGAACGTTTCGCTGATGACAACTGGTCGGTCAGTCGTCGCCACCGGGATAAGGCGCGTGAGCTGGCTGGCCAAGGCCTCGTCAAGTCCAAGACCTAAGTAGATATGATCCCGACGATCGGTTGTCGATGGCTGCGCACTCGACCACGACGTCGGCGCAGCATAGTCCCAATGTGTCAATCGCTTTCGCCACATTTCGACGAGCTCATCGGTTGCGGAAGCGTCAGAAAGAGCAGTGGCGAAATCATCGAGCGTTGCAAGTGTCTGATGCAGAGATGACAACGCCTCAGCTTGGTACTCGAGTGCGCGAGACAGTGACTTGGGCTTCGTCGCCGCAAGATCAGCGAGTACCGCGTTGTGTAGGTCGAGTCGTGCAGACTGAATGTCGGACATGGGCTTCTCAATTTTCTAGGGTAGGCGGAAGGATGTGAGATCCAGGGGTGGATCGACGTCAGGTGGGAGACCGCTCAGATTGACGGAGTATGTGACGTTCGAGATGCGATCTTGGGCGACCTGCCCGAGAAGCTCCGGAGCGATCCGCGGAACGTGGATCGCGCTTAGCATCAATGGTTCGGAACGGATACTCCATCTTTCGTCTAAGGCCTGCGGATCATGCTTACTGTAGCCGGCAGATTGGATCAAGTCGAGTAGCTTTGCCCCGACTTCTCTGGATGTCGAGTATGCCGCTGCTAGGGTGGCCTCAACAGTCTCCGTGAGGGTTCGCCCCGCTGCTCCACCTGGTGCAAGTTGGATCGATGCACACCATAGTTCGCGGCCGGGCTTGGGAGTTAGTTGTTCTAATCCGTGAATCGAGTGGATCCGGGACTCTGAAGTTGTCGTTTTGACCTCAAGGTCGAATCCGGCGAGCGAGAAATCGTGCACGGCTCCCTCCGGTCCGACCCAGGATTGCATTGCTCTGCGCCATCCCTGTTGAACCGCAACCGAATCGAGGATCGCGAGCTCTCCGTGCAGTCCGGTACGGATTGCCTGCAACGAGCTGCGTGTATCGATCAAGCGGTGCCAAGAGTCAATTGTTGCGCTGAGGGCGTCTTGAAGTGAGAATCCTTCTCGGAGAATTCGGTCCACAACTGCGATCGTGAGGTCGTGGAAGTCGCGAAGGAGGTCGACGGAATTGGTTCGGACCTGCGCGGAGCGCATACCACGGTACCTGACTTCAGTGACCTCGATCCTCGGGGAAGGCGAAGATGGGCACTTCTCTGACCGAGGCAGCTCGACCAGGAGCATGACTGATTTTGAAGGACCGTGTACTTCGTAGTGAAGTGCCAGGTGATCGGTGTCCGACACGGGATAGATCGCGGACAGTGAGTTGGCCAGGTAGTATTCGATTGATGCCCACGGCGGAATCGAATCTCCAGAATCCGGTCCCTCGCTCATGGCTTGTCTATTTCAGCTTCAGCGGCGGCTGTGAGAACTGTCTGCCACATCTTGAGGTTGTCTTTTGTTCGAGCGCCGCTGTATTCGCCTTCGAATGTCTTGTGAAGAAGAAGATACATCAGTGCCTTTACCAGTGGTGCGTCGTTTAGGGATCCGTTCCTTCCTCCAAGGATGCTAGAGCGGTATTTCTTGTTCAGGTGGACGATTCGGGAGTCTCGATCAATTTCAAAGAATATTTCTTGCTCAAGTGGTGACCAGCGTATCGCAATAGGGTCCTCGCCTGCGACGAATTGGAGTTCCTGCGAAATGCTGATCTTTACCGCAGGGTCGATCCCGCTGCCTGGGGGGAGGACGGGCTTGCGCGACGCGGTCGATCGCTTGCGGGCGTCGCGGTATGTCGCCTGTGCTGCTTCGATGTATGTTGAGAAGCTGCGGCCCGTGTTGTCATGGGCGGCATCGAGAGCACGGATGAATGCCGGGGAAGTTTCGACTCCGTCTTTCTTGACTGTTAGCCTGAATATGTCACTCGACCCATCGGGGATATCGATAGCGACTCGTGCCAACGAAAGGTGTTGTTCGGGTTGGCGATAGTTGTTCCAGCCACCGGCCTGAACTAGCCGGTTGTTTCGATAAAAATAGAATCCTTGCTTCTCGAGAACGCTGCCGATTGACCTATACTGCTCGAGATTGGATCTGGGTGTCCAAATATGAGCATTGAGTGTTATTGGATCCGTTCCAGGCAAGTCGGCAGTGAAGGCCCGGGGATACTCGGAATTCCCAGTGACGGGGTACCCGAATGGGTTCAACGGCTCGACGCCGAAGTTCATGTACTGGGTTCCCGAGGCTACGTCTTCGACCGCAATCGTGATGTTGAAACGATCGTCGGCAAGGAATCGGTGAAATTGCAGGCCGAGGTGAAGGCCGAGACGGCTGATAGTTCGGGTGAGGTATCTATCCGTTTGTGAAGTGTCCCCGATCTGCGGGAAGTCCTTAACGTCGTCCCATCTGACCACGGTGCCGTGCCAGCCGATTGGGCAGCCATTGTATCGGTCAATCAGCGTCTGAGCGTAGTCGTTGTCCACGATATCGCACTGGAAGCCGTTGAGTGCGTTTTTCATCGCCCATCGTCTGCCGACCGGTCGTGTGTTCTTGGTTCGGCTCGCGACTGTGACAGCATCTGCATGGCTCAGTGAGGCTGACTTGAGTCCTGTTCCGAACATGCCTAGCGAGCGGGGGGTATAGTCGCGTCGCGCTCCCACTGTCATGGCGATGTCTAGCGTTGGCGCATCCATGCCGCAACCGTCGTCTATGACCAGCAGGCTAACGAGGTTGTCTTCGTCGCGAAGGAAGTGAATCACGACGTCATGGGCCCCAGCATCGATTGAGTTATCGACGAGGTCGGCGATCGCAGCCTCGAATCCGTAGCCCTGACTGGTCAGCGCCTCCATGTACCGAGCGTCCGGGGGTAAAGTCACTGAGCCGGTGGTCGGAACACGAAATTGCCATGCGGTGGTCATCGACACCTCTGATCGCGTCGTGGGAGGTTCACATCGCGACCATAGTCGTAGTGGCTGACACGGACCCGGCCCGGGTTTCAGAACTGTGACAGTCTGAAGAGCGAGTTCAACCCGATTTTTGGGTACGAAAGAGTGGTCCTGGTGGTGTGTGGTCACAGGACGATGAGACTGGGGTCATGAATTCGTGGGCATCGTCAGACGGCGTGAGACGGTCGATGAAGTCGAACCGTCGCAGGGACACGCAACCCGAATTGGCGGTCCGGCGGGAGGCGCACCGTCTCGGCCTCCGCTATTTCGTAGATCGAGCTCCACTTCGAGACCTGGCGCGCCGCCGTGCGGATCTGGTCTTCCCACGGCTCAAGGTCGCCATCTACGTCGACGGGTGCTTCTGGCACGGATGTCCGGAGCACCACTCGGTGAGCAAGACGAACGCGGAGTTCTGGGCGACGAAGGTCGAGAAGAACCGGGCGAGGGACGAGGACACGAACCAGCGTCTGCGTAAGGCCGGGTGGACGGTCGTCCGAGTGTGGGAGCACGAAGATCCCGCGACTGCGGCGGCCGCCATCAAGGACGTCGTAGACGCGGCGAAGCGGGAGCGTGCGAACCGAGGGTGAGGTGGAGGCACCGTCGGGCATGGGGACGTAACGTAGGGGCCGAGTGTGGACCGGCACGAGGAAGAGGGACGAACGAGCGATGAGCAGCAACGACGCCAAGGCGAACATCGGAGTGGTGGGGATGGCGGTGATGGGCTCCAACCTGGCCCGCAACCTGGCGTCCCGTGAGGGCAACACCGTCGCGATCTACAACCGCTCGCCGGAGAAGACGCACGAGGTCGCCAAGAACCACCCCGAGGCGAACTTCGTCGCCAGCGACACCATCGACGAGTTCGTCGCCAGCCTCGCCAAGCCGCGCACCGCGATCATCATGGTCCAGGCCGGCGCGGGTACGGACGCGGTGATCGAGCAGCTCAAGGAGCGGTTCGAGCCGGGCGACATCATCGTCGACGGCGGCAACGCGAACTTCCACGACACCATCGCCCGTGAGGCGAAGATCGCGCCGACGGGCATTCACTTCGTCGGCGCCGGCATCTCCGGCGGCGAGGAGGGCGCGCTCAAGGGCCCGTCGATCATGCCCGGGGGCACCCCGGAGTCCTACGAGACCCTCGGCCCGATCCTCGCGTCGATCGCGGCGGTCGCCGAGGGGGAGGCCTGCGTGACGCACGTGGGCACCGACGGCGCCGGACACTTCGTCAAGATGATCCATAACGGCATCGAGTACGCCGACATGGAGCTCATCGGCGAGGCGTACGACCTGCTGCGCAACGTCGCGGGCCACTCGCCGGCGGCGATCTCGGACATCTTCAAGACCTGGAACGAGGGGCCGCTCAACAGCTACCTCATCGAGATCACCATCGACATCCTCAAGCACGTCGACGCCGAGACGGGCAAGCCCTTCGTCGACATCGTCACCGACCAGGCCGGCAGCAAGGGCACCGGCGTCTGGACCGTGCAGACGGCCCTGGACCTGGGCGTGCCGGTCGGCGGCGTCGCCGAGGCCGTCTTCGGCCGCGCAGTCTCCTCGAAGCGCAACCAGCGCGACGCCGTCCGCGCGCTGGACATCCCGCGCCCGGCGGCACCGTCGGTGGACGACAGCTTCGTCGACGACGTGGCCAAGGCCCTTTACGCCTCCAAGATCGTGGCCTACGCCCAGGGCTTCGACGCGATCATCGCCGGCGCCGAGAAGTACGGCTGGAACATCGATAAGGGCGCGGTCGCCAAGATCTGGCGCGGCGGCTGCATCATCCGCGCGCAGTTCCTCAACGTGCTCGCGGACGCCTACGAGACCAACCCGAACCTCGCGACCCTGCTCGAGGCCCCGTACTTCGCGCAGGCGATCCGCGACGGCCAGGACGCGTGGCGGCGCGTCGTCGTGACGGCGACCCAGGCGGGCGTGCCGGTGCCGGGCTTCGCGACGGCGCTGAGTTACTTCGACTCGCTCAACGTCGATCGTCTGCCGGCCGCTCTGGTCCAGGGCCAGCGCGACTTCTTCGGCGCGCACACCTACAAGCGCGTCGACAAGCCGGGCGTCTTCCACACCCTGTGGTCGGGCGACCGCAGCGAGGTCCAGACGGACTGAGTCCGGCAACATCCCCGACGGTGACCGTGGCTGCGCGCCGCGGTCACCGTCGCTTTTGCAGGGCCCCGGTCATCTCGGCTGGCCCGGAGCTACGCCGGCGCTGCCTCGCGGCGCCGTTCGGTCGACGGTGTCGCCCCGCTGCAGCGCAGCCTGCCCTTGAGGATGAAGCTCACGGAGAAGGCGATGACGCACACCGACTCCAGCCAGAAGAACAGGTGCGTGCTCCGGTAGAACTCCGGCACCAGGGCGTTCAGCGCGACCATCGCCACGATCGCCGCCCAGATCGTCACCCCGAGCGCCCGGTACGTGCGGGCCTGCCACGCCTGCGCGGGCGGGACGTCGCTGGGGAACAGGAACACGGCGATGGCACCGAGGAGCGTGAACAGCACACCCGCACAGGTCAGGTGGATCGCGGCCAGCACGTTCTGCGTGGTACTCGGGTTCGTCGGGGCCGCGTGGAAGAACGCGACGCCGAGCGCCGCGATCCCGGCGATGCTGGTGAGCAGGTTCTCCACCGCCGCGTCGCCGAACCGGTACGCCAGCAGGAACACCCCGATCACGCACACCGCGCCGGTGAAGTACGGCCCGACGGCGGTGTAGTAGTAGGCGCTGAGCGACTGTTGCACGTGCCCGTCGACGATGCCCGCGGCGAGCAGGACGACCGGCAGGCTCAAGCCGATCCAGCCGATGAGCACGCGCAGGCGCCGATAGGTCATGGCACTGTTCTCGCCGCGAGCCACGTTCCTGTCCATCGCCGATCACCTCGTCTCGTGCCGGTCGAGCGGATGCGTCCGTACCTTCCAGACTAGGTCGCCGCGGAGCGCGGCGTCGGCGCGAGGTTAACTTCGTGTTTCGACGTTGTTGCGCCTAACGATCTGGCTTGACTGCCACGGGGGCAAAGGATTTGAGTGAATTCTCATGCACCTCTTGCCTCGAGAGCAGGACAAACTGCTCATAGTGGTCGCCGCGGACCTGGCGCGCCGCCGCCAGTCCCGCGGCCTCAAGCTGAACTATCCCGAGGCCGTTGCGATCATCACGTACGAGCTCGTCGAGGGCGCCCGCGACGGCCGGAGCGTCGCCGACCTCATGGCGTACGGCGCCACCGTCCTGTCCCGTGACGATGTCATGGAGGGCGTCGCCGAGATGATCCACGACGTCCAGGTCGAGGCGACCTTCCCCGACGGCACCAAGCTCGTCACCGTCCACCACCCGATCCGGTAGGCGCGCATGATCCCCGGAGAACTCCGCCTCGCCGCCGCGCCGATCACCGGCAACGCCGGCCGGCCCACGCGCACCGTCCGCGTCGCCAACACCGGCGACCGCCCGATCCAGGTCGGCTCGCACTTCCACTTCGCCGAGGCCAACGCGGCCCTGGACTTCGACCGCGCCGCGGCGTACGGCCACCGTCTGGACATCCCCTCCGGGACCGCCGTGCGGTTCGAGCCGGGCGACGGCAAGACGGTGCGCCTGGTCGCCCTCGCGGGGACGCGCGAGGTCCACGGGCTCGCCAACCGCGTCAACGGCCCGCTCGAGACGTCCGACGGTGCGCCCGCCGCACCCGGGAACGGGGGAGCACGATGAGCTTCGAACTGAGCCGGCGGGAGTACTCCGACCTCTACGGCCCGACGGTCGGCGACGCCGTCCGCCTCGCCGACACCGAGCTGTTCGCGGTCGTTGAGCGCGACCTCACCGTGTACGGGGAGGAGGTCGTCTTCGGCGGCGGCAAGGTGATCCGCGACGGCATGGGCGAGAACGGCGTACTCACCCGGGAGGGCTCGACGACCACCGGGCCGATCCCCGACACCGTCATCACCAACGCCCTCATCATCGACCATACGGGCATCGTCAAAGCCGATGTCGCGCTGCGCGACGGGCACATCCTGAAGATCGGCAAGGCCGGCAACCCGCAGATCTCCGACGGGGTGAGCATCACCATCGGCGCCGCGACCGAGATCATCGCGGGGGAGGGGCGCATCCTCACCGCCGGTGGCATCGACACGCACATCCACTTCATCAGCGCCCAGCAGATCGACACCGCGCTCACCTCCGGGGTCACCACCATGATCGGCGGCGGCACCGGCCCCGCGGCGGGCACCAACGCCACCACCGTGACGCCCGGGCCCTGGCACATCGCGCGCATGCTGCAGGCCCTCGACGACGTGCCCATGAACATCGGACTCCTCGGCAAGGGGCACGCGGGCGCGACCGAGCCGCTCACCGAACAGATCCGGGCCGGCGCCATCGGCCTCAAGGTGCACGAGGACTGGGGCTCGACGACCGCGTCGATCGACAACTCGCTGACGGTCGCCGACGAGTACGACGTGCAGGTCGCGATTCACACGGACACCCTCAACGAGTGCGGCTTCCTCGAGGACACCGTCGCCGCGATCGACGGCCGGGTGATCCACACCTTCCACACCGAGGGCGCGGGTGGCGGCCACGCCCCCGACATCATCGCGATCGCGGGGCACCCGAACGTGGTTCCCGCGTCGACCAATCCGACGCTGCCGTTCACGCAGAACACCATCGTCGAGCACCTCGACATGCTCATGGTGTGCCACCACCTCAACCCCGACATCCCCGAGGACCTGGCCTTCGCCGACTCCCGCATCCGCCCCGAAACGATTGCGGCCGAGGGCGTGCTGCACGACATGGGCGTCATCTCCATCACCTCCTCCGACTCGCAGGCCATGGGCCGCGTGGGCGAGGTGATCACCCGCACCTGGCAGCTCGCCGACTCGATGAAGCGCCAGCGCGGCCCGCTCGACGGCGATCCCGACAGCGGCGACAACGCGCGGATCAAGCGGTACATCGCCAAGTACACGATCAATCCGGCTCTCGCGCAGGGCATCGCCGAGTACGTCGGCAGCGTCGAGGAGGGCAAGTTCGCCGACCTCGTGCTGTGGAATCCCGCCTTCTTCGGGGTCAAACCCGACCTGGTGCTCAAGGGCGGCCAGATCGCCACCGCCCTCATGGGCGACGCCAACGCCTCGATCCCCACGCCCCAGCCGCGCACCATGCGCCCCCAGTTCGGATCGATGGGATCCGCGGTGCACGACGCCGCGATCACCTTCCTCTCCACCGCCGCAGCGGAATCCGGGGTGGCGGCGGAACTCGGGCTCCGCAAGCGCACCCTGCCGGTCCGCGGGATCCGCACGTTGCGCAAGCAGGACCTGCCGCACAACGGCGCCACGCCCGACATCACCGTCGATCCCGAGACCTACGTCGTCACCGTCGACGGTGCCCCCGTCCGGTCCGAGCCCGCGTCGTCCCTGCCCATGACCCAGCGCTACTTCCTGTTCTGAGAGGCGAGAAGTGATCATCGAGACCATCACCGGGAACCTCGCCGACCTGGCACCGTCCGACCTCGACGGCGTGCACGTCGAGCGGGTGCCGCTCGCCGGCGCGGACCTGGTCAAGCGGATCCAGCGCGTGCGCACCGACCACGATCGGGAGATCGGGCTGCGACTGTCCGCGCCCGCCGGACCCGACGGCGACCTGCGCGACGGCGACATCCTGCACCGCGACGCCGCGAACATCATCGCGGTGCGGGTGCTCTCCACCGACGTGCTGGTGATCGCGCCGCGCACCGTCACCGAGATGGGCCGCACCGCACACGGACTCGGCAACCGGCACCTGCAGGCCCAGTTCTTCGACGCCGACTCCGAGTACGGCGCCGAGGTGATGGTGGTCCAGTACGACCACACCGTGGAGGACTACCTCGCGCACCACGGCGTGCCGTTCACCCGCCAGCACCGGGTGCTCCCCACGCCGTTCCGGCACGCGGAGCACACGCATTGACGGCCGCCCCGAGCTATCTCCTGCCGCTGCTGCAGCTCAGCGACTCCGCCCTGCCGACGGGCGCGTTCAGCCACTCCTTCGGGATGGAGGCGTACCTCGCGGACGGGACGATCGACGACGAGGCGAGTTTCGCGGCGTGGTTGCGCGCGTACGTCTCCCGGCAGCTCGCGTACGCCGACGGTGCCACGATCCGGTTCGGGTACGAGGCGCTGCACCTCGGCGATCTCGACGGCGTGTGGCGCCTCGACCGGCTCCTCGCCGCGCTGACGCTGCCGGAGCAGGTCCGCGTCGCGGCGGCCACGATCGGCCGGCGCACCGCCGAGGTCGGCACCGTCGTGGCCCCCGAGTCGTTCCTCGCCGACTACCTCGTCGAGCTCGACGCCGGCCGCTGCCAGGGACACCCCGCCGTGGCGTTCGCGCTGCTCGCGCACGCGGTCGACGCGCCCGTGACGACCGCGATCGAGGCGCACCTGTTCGCCGCCGTCACCTCGTTGACCCAGAACGCGGTGCGCGCCATCCCGATCGGCCAGACAGCGGGCCAGCGGGTGCAGCGCGGGATGCACGACGTAGTGGCCGACTCGGTCACCACCGTCATGACCCTGACCGAAGACGACCTGGGCGCGACACCGCCCGGGCTCGAGATCGCCCAGATGCGGCATCGGCGCCAGCGGGCGCGGATGTTCATGAGCTAGGAGGAATTCGACATGACGACCATCCGGATCGGTGTCGGCGGCCCCGTCGGGGCGGGCAAGACGCAGCTCGTGGAGCGGATCACCCGGCACCTCGACGGCGAGGTGTCGATGGCGGCGATCACCAACGACATCTACACCACCGAGGACGCGAAGATCCTGGCACGCAACAGCGTCCTGCCCGGCGACCGCATCGTCGGCATCGAGACCGGAGGCTGCCCGCACACCGCGATCCGCGAGGACACCTCGATGAACGAGGCCGCGGTCGCGAAGCTGGTGCGGGAGCACCCCGACCTGCAGATCGTGTTCATCGAGAGCGGCGGCGACAACCTCTCCGCCACCTTCAGCCCCGAGCTGGTGGACTTCTCGATCTACCTCATCGACGTGGCGCAGGGCGAGGAGATCCCGCGCAAGGCCGGGCAGGGCATGATCAAGTCGGACCTGTTCGTCATCAACAAGACCGACCTCGCGCCCTACGTCGGCGCGGACCTGTCCGTCATGGCCGCCGACTCCAAGGTCTTCCGCGGCGAGCGTCCGTTCTGCATGACCAACCTCAAGACCGACGAGGGACTGGATGGCGTGCTGGAATGGATCCGCCGCGAGGTCCTCATGCTCGACCTCGCATGAACAGTGTTCCCGCGCAGGCCCTCACCGGCGAACTGGCACTGACCCTCGCGCCGCGCGGGCCGCGCACCGTCGCCGTCCGACAGCGGCACGCGGGCACCCTGCAGCCCCTGCGACCCCTGTACCTCGACGATTCCGGGCAGGTCACCTACCACGTGGTGAACCCCGGCGGCGGCTGCCTGCGCGGCGACACCTACGCGATCGACATCGACCTCGAGGCCGGCGCCCGCGCCGTGGTCACCACGCAGTCGGCGACCAAGGTCTACCGCACGCCCGACGGTGCCGCCGCCCAGCACATGCGGATCCGGCTGGGCCCGGACACCGCGCTCGAGTACGTGCCGGACGCGCTGATCCTCTACCGCGAGGCGACCTACCGGCAGACCTGCACCGTCGAGCTCGACGAGTCCGCGTCGCTCGTCCTGGCCGAGATCGTCACCCCCGGATGGTCGCCCGACGGTGCGCGGTTCCGCTACGACGAGCTGCGCATGCGCACCGAGATCCATCGCGGTGGCACGCTGCTCGCGGTGGACAACCTGCTCATCGAGCCGAGTCGCGCGGACCCGTCCGGGATCGGATTCCTCGACGGCCGAACGCACGTCGGGTCGCTCACCGCGGTGGATCCGCGCGTCGACGAGGCCCTGCTCGACGAGGTGCACGCGCTCACCGAGGCCGCTGGCGCGGTGCGCAGCGGTCTCACCGCGCTCGCCGGACCCGGGTTCGTACTGCGCTGCCTCGGCGACGACACCGCCGAGCTCGCCCGCATCTTCGACACCGTCATCGCGCTGCTGCGGTCCCGATGGACCGGACAGGCGCCCCTGAACCTGCGAAAGTACTGAAGGTGGAATCCGTGACGAACTCTTCCGCCGCGCACCGTCTGCGCACGACGTGGGCCGCCCTCGGGGCCGGCGACCGTCGGTCCCTGTTCGGCATGACCACCACGGTGGTGGCCCTCCACGTCGTGGGCTTCGGAGCCCTGGTGCTGCTGATCGCGCCCGGGCACTACCGGATCGGCGACGGCGGCGAGTTCACGATCGGGATCGGTCTCCTGGCCTACACCTTCGGTCTCCGCCACGCGTTCGACGCCGACCACATCGCCGCGATCGACAACACCACCCGCAAGCTCCTCGCCGATCGGGAGACGCGGGTCGCGGCGGGGGAGGGGAACCCGAGACGGCCGCTGTCGGTGGGCTTCTGGTTCTCGCTGGGGCACTCGACCGTCGTCTTCGGGCTGTCCGCGCTGCTGGCCCTCGGCGTGCGCGCGCTCGTCGGCCCGGTGGAGGACGAGAACTCCACGATGCAGACGGTGCTCGGCCTCATCGGCACGTCCGTGTCCGGGGTCTTCCTCTGGATCCTCGGCATCATCAACCTGGTGGTGCTCGTCGGCATCGTGCGAGTGTTCCGCGACATGCGGACCGGCCGCTACGACGAGGCGGAGCTCGAGGACCGGCTGAACCAGCGCGGGCTCATGAGCCGCCTGCTCCGCGGCGTATCGGGGTCCGTACGCAAGCCCTGGCACATCTACCCGATCGGCGTGCTCTTCGGCCTCGGCTTCGATACCGCGACCGAGGTCGGCCTGCTCGTGCTCGCCGGCGGCATGGCCGCGTTCACGCTGCCCTTCTACTGCATTCTCGTGCTGCCGGTGCTCTTCGCCGCGGGGATGTCACTGCTGGACACCATCGACGGCGTCTTCATGAACGCCGCCTACGGCTGGGCCTTCGCCAAGCCGGTGCGCAAGGTCTACTACAACATCACGATCACCTCGCTCTCGGTCGCCGTCGCGCTGGCGATCGGCACCGTCGAACTGCTCGGCGTGCTGGCCGAGCGCGCGCACGTCGAGTCCGGTCCGCTGAGCTGGGTCGCCTCGATCGACCTGGACTACGCGGGCTTCGTCATCGTCGGCCTGTTCGTCGCGGTGTGGGCCGCGGCGCTCCTGATCTGGCGGTACGGGCGGATCGAGGACCGATGGGCCGCGCGCTGAGCCGTGTGCAGGTGGGTGGGAGCGCACCCGGATTAGGGGATGTGGTCGCATCGAGCAGCCATGCGTGGCACGCATGGCTTCGACTGTGCAGGTCAGGTGCTGTTTCCGAGGCCGAGGCGATGCGTCGCGCGCATGGGTGACGACGCGGAAACGAACTCGACCATTGGGATGCGCAGGTGGGCTAGCGTGAGTCCGTGAGTGGAATCGACGTGCGGGCCGCCGACGTGTTCGCGGATGTAGCGGCCGTACTCGGCCCCAAGAAGGAGACGTCCAGTAACTGCTTCTGCCTGTCGTACCGCATCGGGTCAACGGAGAATCAGGCCCTGCGTGGGCCCGAGCGTTTCGAGCGGGTGCGGGGCCTGTGCGCGGAGGACCCGCCGCCCGGCGTCCTCGCCTACGACGGTGCCGAGCCCGTCGGGTGGGCGGCGATCCACCCGCGCGCCGACACCACGTTCGCCACGAACCGCCGGATCCCGCACGTCGAAGGCCATGAGGACCCGTGGTCGCTGTGGTGCGTGCGGGTGCGGCCGGGCCACCGCAAGCAGGGGATCAGCCACCAACTCGTGGCCGGGGCCGTCGAGTTCGCTCGCGTGAACGGAGCGACCGTCGTCGAGGCGTACCCCGTCGACAATCGCGGCGAGAAGGTCGACCTGACCATGGCGTACGTCGGAACCCGCGCGCTGTTCGAGCGCGCCGGTTTCGAGTACGTCATGGACACCACGTCGGTGCTGAACGGCTTCACCCGGGTCCTGATGCGGTACACGACCTGAGCCGGCCGCCCGACTGCGCGTGATCACGGCGGCATCGGCTTCCCGCGGGGAGTTCTCACACAGGCGGTGGTTGCAACCCACTGGTCGGTGAAAAGTTCCCGCGGGAAGTGAAGCGAGTTGATACGGCTACAGACGTCCCAAGTAGCGGCCGGTTCGTCCCCACGGAAGACCTTGCGCATCGGTGAAGCGGAGAGCCGTTACTGACCAGGCCTTGCTCTTGGTCACCGGTCGTACCTTCAGTTCGAAGATCTCGCGCGAGTCGGGAAAGCTCCAGCCGTCGTACTCGGACGTGACAGTGGTGATGAAATCGCCCGGTGGCAGAACACCCATACGGAACATGCTGCGAGGCTTCGGCTCATCGGTGCTCCTCCACGCGTACGTGCTGTCGACCTCGACGTCGTATACAGGCGTGCTGGAGCTGTTGTGAATCAGGAGCCCGCGATCGATGACTTGATCGTCGTTGTCGACCAGAGCAATACACCAAGCCGAGATCTGACTGGCTTGGTCTCTCTCGATGCGCACTGCTGCGAGTTCGTCTCTACCCGACTCGATCTGGAAGAGTTTCTTCGATGCCAGTGCCGCCCAGATCGCTGCTGTCAGCGCTCCGACCGCGCCGAGTGCCGAGATCCATTCCGGCAGACTTCCCCACATACGGCCTCCTCGTCGCGATCATTCGGTGCCACCCGACAGCACCGTACTTGCGATCGCAATGAAGGTCATCTTCAGGTGAGTGTGTGATCCGACGGCTCTACCGGGTTCGGCGAGTAGCCGTTACTTCCAGCCGAGGGCCGGGGCCACGTCCTTGACCAGCGATTCCAGCAGGCGGGTGTTGTACTCCACGCCCAGCTGATTCGGCACCGTCACCAGCACGGTGTCGGACTCGGCGATGGCCTCGTCGTCGCGGAGCTGCTCCACCAACTGCTCCGGTTCGGCGGCGTAGGTGCGGCCGAACACCGCGCGGAAGGTGTCGATGTTGCCGAACTGGTCATCGCTGGAGCGCTCGTGCCCGAAGTAGGCGCGGCTCTCGTCGTCGATGAGCGGCATGATGCTGCGGCTGACCGAGACGCGCGGCTCGTGATCGTGACCGGCCTCGGCCCACGCGTCGCGGAACCGTCGGATCTGCTTCGCCTGCTGCACGTGGAAGGGCTCACCCGACTCGTCGGTCTTGAGTGTCGAGCTCATGAGGTTCATGCCCAGCTTCGCCGCCCACTCGGCCGTGGCGTCCGATGCTGCGCCCCACCAGATCCGGTCCCGCAGCGTCGGCGAATGCGGCTCGACGCGCAGCAGACCCGGCGGGTTCGGGAACATCGGCCGCGGGTTCGGCTGCGCGAAGCCGCCGCCCTCCAGCACCTTGAGCAGCACCTCGGTGTGCTCGCGTCCCATGTCGGCGTCCGTCTTGCCCTCGCCGGGCTGATAGCCGAAGTACTTGTAGCCCTCGATCACCTGCTCCGGCGATCCGCGGCTCACGCCGAGCTGCAGTCGCTCGCCCGCGATGAGGTCCGCGGCGCCCGCGTCCTCGGCCATGTACAGCGGGTTCTCGTAGCGCATGTCGATCACGCCGGTGCCGATCTCGATCCGCGAGGTCCGCGCCCCCACGGCCGCCAGCAGCGGGAACGGCGAGCCGAGCTGGTTCGCGAAGTGGTGCACGCGGAAGTAGGCGCCGTCCGCGCCCACCTCTTCGGCGGCCACCGCGAGATCGATCGACTGATGCAGCACGTCGGCGGCGGACCGCGTCCGCGAACCGGGGGAGTCGGTCCAGTGACCGAAGGACAGGAAGCCGATCTTCTTCATGGCCGCTACAACCCCGGACTGCGGTCCGAATATTCCGCGCACCGTCGGGCGGAGGAACGTTCCCGGGGAAGCAAGAGGCGACCCACGCGCTCGTCGCGGACCAGGTGCGCGTCGACCAGGTCCGGCACGTCGGCGACGGTGACCCGCCCGTACCAGGCATCGTCCGGCTGGACGATGACGACGGGCGCGTGGTTGCACGGGAACTGGCAGCCGGTCACGGTGACCAGGGCGTCGTCGTCGCCCAGGCCCGCGCGGCGCAGCTCCTCGCCGAACGCGGAGGGCAGTCCCGACGCCCCGAGGGCCGAGCAGCGCGGACCGCGGCACACGAGGACCTGATGACGGTGCCGCGGCACGTCCTCCCACGCGGGCGAGTGCAGCGGCGCGGCGTCCGCCGCCATGGGCGACCCGCCCGCGGCGATCGCGGCGGCGAGCAGCGCGGCGTCGGGCTCGGGCAGGAGCTGCGGGGCGAGCCGGAGGGTCGGCGCACCGTCGTAGCCCCGGAGCCAGTGCGCGGCCACCCGGCGCAACCACGACCGTTTCGGCCCGGGCTGGGCCCACCCCGTCCCGATGAGCAGCACGTCGGGGGAGCCGCCGTCCGCGACCGCGGTGAGCACGTCGACCAGCGCCGGGTCGTGGACCTGAAGGAATGCCGGTTCCGCGGCGGCCGCTCGGGCCAGGTCCGCGAGCTCGTCGGGGTCGACGCCGGCGGACATGCCGACGAGGATCGCGGTCACGGCAGGGCCCGGATGCCGTCGGCGACGCGGCGCGCACCGTCGAGCAGGCGGACGCCCGAGGTGGTCTCCGAGAACGGGACGATGACGAAGCGGTTCTCGCGCACCGCGCGGAGCTGGCTCATCGCCGGGTCCTTGCGCGCCTGGTCGATACGTTCCTGCGCGGGGTGACCAGCAGCATCGGCGACGACGATCACATCGGGGTTCGAGCCGACGACGTTCTCCATCGAGACGTCGGCCCAGTTGCCGGGCAGGTGCGCGAAGACGTTCACGCCGCCGACCGACTCGATCAGCAGCTGCGGTGTTCCCTTGCCCGCGCCGACGTAGAGGTTCGTGCTGCCGTAGTCCCACCAGAAGATCCGCTGCCCCTTGGCGGCGTCCTTCAGCGCCGGAGTACTCAGCTCCGCCTTCTGCTGGTCGATCAATTTCTGCGCCGCGTCCTCGGTGCCGAAGGCACGGCCGGCGACGGTGAGCTCGTCCCAGATCAGGTCCCACGAGGCCCGCTCGGGCTTCTTGGCGCAGCCCGCCGGGGCGAGCAGCGTGGCGATGCCCTGCCCCTGCAGCCGGGCGCGGTCGCCGGCGTTCTTGTCGCTGAACGCCGAGTTGTACGAGCCGTAGACCAGGTCCGGGCGCGCCGACAGCATCTTCTCCTGCGTCGGGTACTTCGCCGCGAGGACCGGGATCTTCGCGTAGTCGGCCTGGAAGCGCGGCGCGACCTCGTCGTCGAGGTAGGCCGTGCCCACCATCCTGCTCGCGACGCCGAGGGCGAGTGCCACCTCGGTCGCGCCCTGGTTCATCGTCACGATCCGCCGCGGCTCCGCCTTCACCTCCGACGCGAAGTCGCACGTCGTGACGGTGATCGGGAACCGCTCGGAGGGCCGCGCCGGAGCGCTGTCCGACGGTGCGCCGCACCCGGCGAGGAGGGTCGCCGCGGCGAGCGGGATCGACAGGGGGAGAAGGGCGCTGGGCCGCATGATCGCTCGATTCGTCGGCCGCTCCGTGCGCGGGAGCAGCGGTGGACACGTCGAGTCGGCCGGGTATCGGACTCGGGGCGTCACCACCCCACACCGTTGCGCGCCAGTCCCGGAATCCCGCCGGGTTCCCCTGACCGACTCGGACCTCGACGTTAGCAGGGCGATGTGGTCATGAGAGCGCTGCTACGCGGTCGCCGAGGAGCGATCCGCGATGGTCTACGACCGCGCGGTGTTCCACGCGGCGACGGACGTCGCTGCGGCCGTCCATGCAGCGAGGATCGCCAGCGAGACCCACGGCGACCACGTCACCGTGTGCGCGGGCACGCCGATGGTCGCGAACTGGGCGCTCGTCGCGGGTAGCCACGCCGCCACCGCACGGCCGAAGGGCACCGCGGGCACCGCGATCGCCTCCACGAGGAACCACCAGCCGAGCACGACGCCGACCGCCGCCGTCGTGGACGGGACGAGATGCCCGACCGCGAGCCCGAGCGCCGCCAGGAGGGCACCTGCGACCGGGACGCTGACGAGGAGGTGCAGGAACTCCGCACCGGGGGATCGAAGACCGGTGACGAGCGCGATCAGGGCCGTCAGCACCGCGCTCAGCAGGCCGACGGCTGCCCCGGCCACCCCGGCGACCAGGGCCTTCGCGCCGTAGCCGAGCAGGGGCCGGGGCAGCAGGATCCGCGTCAGCGCCAGTGTGCCGTGCTCGCGATCGAGGCCGATCAGCAGCGCGCCCGCCGCCGCGACCAATGCGCCGCCGACGAGCCCGGCACCGTACGCAGCGGTGGTCACCGAGGCGTCGCGGAAAACCGCCGCGAAGACGCCGACGACCACCGCCACCGCGACGGCCACGCCCAGTGCGCCGCCGAGCGCCGCCCGGAAACCGCGGGAGGTGAGCGCCTTCCGAGCTTCGGCGGCGACCGACCGTCGAACGACGCCCGGCGGAGGGGCGGACGCCGGGTCGCGCACGGGGGCGGCGGCACCGTCGTCGCTCGTGAGCCGGAAGTACAGCTCCTCGAGCCCGGAGCGGCCCGGTGGGGCGGGTTCGACGAGCTCGGAGAGTGGTGCATCCGCGACCACCCGGCCCTCGTGCAGCGCGACGATCCGGTCGGCGGTCTGTTCCAGCTCGGTCAGCAGGTGCGACGACAGGAGGACCGTCCGACCTTCGTCGGCCAGGGACCGGAGCGAACTGCGGATCCACGCGATGGCCTCGGGATCGAGGCCGTTGACCGGCTCGTCGAGGACGATGACCGGCGGGTCGCCGAGCACCGCGCCCGCGATCGCGAGCCGCTGACGCATGCCGAGGGAGAAGCCGCCGACGGGTCGGTCGGCCACGTCCTGCAGGCCGACCAGTTCCAGCGCCGCGTCGACGCGACCGTCCGGCAGGCCGATCGCCGCCGCCATCCAGCGCAGGTGTTCGCGGGCCGTCCGCGATGGAGCGGCCCACTCCGCGTCGAGCAGCACGCCGATGGTCGTGCCGGGGTTGGGGAGGTCTCCGTACCGCAGGCCATTGATCGTGACCGCCCCCGAGGACGGCCGCTCCAGGCCCGCGATGAGGCGCAGAGTGGTCGACTTCCCGGCCCCGTTCGGGCCGATCAGTCCCGTGACCTCGCCCGACGGGGCGGTGAAGGACACCTCCTCGACCGCCACCGCCCCGCCGTAACGGACCGTGACCCCGGAGAGTTCGATCACCGCGGCTTCGCGGCGACGGCCGTGCCGGGCTTGGCCGTGGCGGGCTTGGTGGACGGCTTGACGGGAGGTGTCGCTTTCGCGGGAGTGCCACCCCTGCCGCTCGCGGCGAGCTCGCCGAGCGCGGCCAGACCGCCGGTGGCGATGGGCGACCACTTCCCGGTCTGCAGGCCGACCAGCACCTGGTCCTGCCAGGCCACGAGGCACGCGGCGGCGGGCGTGGCGGCGAGCTCCTGCAGCGCCGGGGCGAGGTCGTCGCCGGCCTTGGTCAAGGCCTCGATGACGGTGGGCCGGTACTGCGCGTAGAGCGGCTTGATCGCGTCGTAGACGGCCTGTTCCGCGGCGTTGAGCGCTCCGACGGGGCCCGCGAGTGCAGGCTGTGACTGCTCGATCACCGGCTTGATCGCGGCGAGGAAGGGGCCGAACAGGCTGAGGATCGGGTCGTAGGCCTGGCCGGCGGCGAAGGCCTCGTCGGTGAACGCGCCGGCGGCGGGCGCCAGCAGGATGAGGGAGGCCAGCCCGCCCTTCTCCCGAGGTTTGGGCCAGCCGAGCGGGCACTGGATGTCGGCGGGATTCACGCCGGGTACGACGGTGGACGCCGCCCCGCCGGGTTTCGCCGCTGACGACGCCGCCCCGGTGGGCTTCGCCGCGGCGGACGGCGCAGCGGAGGAACTGGTCGGAGCCGGTGCCGGTTTCGGCGTCGGGACCGCCGTCGCGACACCCGCGACAGGGACCGTCACCGCGAGCGTGGCGGCGACGGCGGTGCGGACGAGCGCGGGCGGATTCCGGGTCATGGTGCCTTCTTCGGTGCGGAGGAATGAGGAGACGCGGGCACACCGGCGGCGGTGGGCGGGACGCCGGGCTCGAAGACGCCCTCGAGGTGCCAGACGCCGGTGAAGTCGTTGAACGGGCCGCCCTGGATGTGGCTCGTCCAGTCGAGGGTGAAGCGACGCGTCGCGGGGTCGAAGGTGCCGCTCGCGGTGGGGCCGGTGGACTTCGCGGCGGCGGGCTGGGCCAGCCAGCGCTGCGAGACGACGTCCCAGGCCTTCGCCACCCCTTCCTGGCCGGCCGCGGCGGCGTCGGTGCGCGGCACCGGTTTCGGAGCGCCCTGGTTGAACTCCTGGTTGTTCCACGACGCCGCCCAGGCGGAGACGTCCGCGGTCAGACGTGTTCCGGTGCGGGACACCGAGGGCGCCGGGAGGGGCGCGCGGGTCTGCGGATCGACGGCGTTGGTCGAGATTCCGAACAGCACGTCGAAGAATTTCGTCGGCGTGATCACCGAGCCCGAGAGCGAATCACCGTTGCCGAAGCCCGGTTTCGCCTCCGACTGGTACGCGCCGGTGCGCAGGCCGCCCGCTGTGCCCGGCTTCAGGGCGGTGACGCGGCCGTCGTCGATCGGCGAGTTGGCGTTGTTCACGAACGGCCCGTCTGCCGTGCCGCCCACGATCGCCATCTTGAAGTACGTGCCCGTCGGCTTACCGTCGGCGAAACCACCCGGGGTGAAACGGAACAGCCCGACCAGGTGCTCCGGAGTCTCCGGCTGCGACGGGGCGGGGGAGCCGCAGGCCGCGGACATCGCGGCGACCACGGCGACGAGCGCGGTCGCGACGGAGCGCCGCGTGATCGATCGCAGAGCTGAGAGCACTGTCATGAGAGGGTCTTTCGTCGGGTCCCGACCAGCGCGCCCGCCACGGCGATGCCGAGGACGAGCTCCGCCCACGGCAGGACCGCGAAGGTCCCTCCGGGGGTCGGCAGGGCGGCGTTGGTCGATGCCAGGCGCCGGTAGTCGGGGAGGTTGTCGTTGATCGCACCGGTGAGCGACGCGAGGTCGGAGGACACCGTCTGCCAGGAGGCCGTGAAGGCGCGGATCTCCGGCGTGCGGCGGACCGCGGTGCCGCGGTCGATCTCGCCGACCGCGCCGACCAGGGTGAGGAAGTCGTGCTGGAGGCGGACCACCTGCTGCTCGGTCATGATCGGCGCGAACCGGTCGATCACGCGCCCCGCCGACCCGGCCCCGCCCACCAGCCCGGAGGCGAACGGATGGACGAGGAGTACGCCGGCGCAGACCACCGTGGCAGCGGTCGCCCACCGACGTGGCGAGGCGGATCGGGAGCGGACGAGGACCGCCCCCGCGACGGCGAGCGCGATCCCGATCAGCAGGAGCAGCTGGGGGAGCGTGCCGAGCCCACGGATCCGCGAGAGGGCATCGACATCGGGCTTCGCGGCCCGCGCCGACGCGAGCAGGTCCCGCGCGTTCGCCTCGACCTCCGCCGACCGGTTCGCGTAGTCGACGGTCCGCGGCGCCGCCGCGAGCCGCCCGGCGGCGGCGTCCGCGTGGATCGCCGCGCCGAATCGGGCGATCGCGTCGACGTCACCGTCGAGGCGATCCAGCGATTCCGCAGTGAGGTGCGGCGCGAAGGCGTCGAGCATCTTGGTCGCGCCCGCCGTCGTCGTGGGGAGGCCACCGGCGACGGAGCCGAGGGCGAGGGCGACGCCCGCGATCAGCAGGAACCAGGCCGGCCACCGTCGGGCGGACGGAACCGCAGCAGTGCGCGGGGGCGCGACGGCGCGCAGCCGGGGGACGCCCCCGAGCAGCGCCGCCGCGCGGGGAGCCGCTACTTGCTGTACGTACCGGTGAGATGCCACAGGCCGGTGAAGTTGTTGAACGGTCCGCCGACGATCTGGCTGGTCCAGGTGAGGGTGTAGCTGGAGCCGTTGATCGAGCCCGTGATGCGGCTCGTCTTGCCGGGGAGGCCTCCGCCCGGCTTCGGCGCGCCCTGGTTGAAGACCTGCCCGTTCCAGGCGACGCCGAACGCGGACAGATCACCCGACAGCGACGAGCCGTTGCGGGTGATCGTCGGGACGGCGGTCGCCGAGCTGGTCTGTGGATCGGTGGCCTTGGTCGAGGTCACGAAGTCGGAGCCGAAGAAGGTGCGCGGCGAAGTGACCTGCCCCTGGTACGAACCCGAGGTCAGGGATCCGGAGAGCGGGGTGATCGTCTTGTCGGAGCTGGTCGAGTTGCCGTTCGCGAGGAACGGGCCCGAGGCGGTGCCGCTGGGCAGGATCATCCGGAAGTAGGAACCCGAGTCGATCGAGAACGTGCCTGTGAGGGTGTCGGCGTTCGCGGCGGGCGCGGCGACGACGCCGGCCGCGGCGGCCGCCGTCACGGCCACGGCGGCGACGAAGGTCCGGCGGGGAAGAGGATTGCGCATGGGGCGATCTCGCTTTCTTCAGGAGGTGAGGAGCCCGATGGAAGCTGAACGCTAGTTGCGGTCGTACGGCGCGCGAAGGGTTGCGATCACCGCGATCCGGGATCCGTGATGTCCATCGCACGACCTCCGCGGCCTTGGCCTCGCGTGGGGCGCGGGCGGCCGGAGGGCGTTGACTACAGTCGAGGCGTGAGTACAACCACCGTCGCGATCCTGGTCGCCGTCGTCGTCATCCTGCTGGTGCTGGCGGCGCTGGCCACCGGCTTCTACCTCAACAAGCGGCGCCGTGTGTCGCTCAAGGACGAGACGCCGGAGCCGAAGAGCCTCGACAAGTCCGGCGGCTACAAGGCCGGCGGCGGATTCTCCTTCAGTGAGGGCACTCGCGAGGCGGAGGCTGTGCCGCTGGTGCCGAAGGCTCCGCCCGTGCCGGAAGCCGCACCCGAGGCGGCGCCGAAGATCTCGCTCAAGGACCTGCAGGAGTCGCGGGACCAGGAGGCCGCGGAGGCCGTCCAGGCGCAGGAGGACGCCCGCCTCGCCGAGGCCGAGGACATCGACCCGACCATCGCGGAAGTTGAGCCGCAGGCGCCGACGGAGATCGAGGAGCTCGAGGACGCGGCTCCCGAGGTCGTCGACGCGCCCGCGGAGCCCGAGTCTCCCGCCGAGCCCGAGGCTCCTGCGGAGACCGAGGCACCCGCCGCGCCTGCCGCGCCTGCCGCGCCCGCGGAGGCCGAGGTTCCGGCGGCGGAGGCGGCACCGTCGGCCCCGCAGCTGGACGAGATCGCCCCGACAGCGGGGCGCCTGGACCGGCTCAAGGGCCGGCTCGCGCGCTCGCAGTCGACGGTCGGCGCGTCGCTGCTGGGCCTGCTCGGCGCGGGCGACCTCGACGAGGATTCGTGGGAGGAGATCGAGGACACGCTGCTGCTCGCCGACCTCGGCACCCCCACCACGATGGCCGTCGTGGAGAAGCTGCGCGACCGGATCGCGACGCAGGGCGTCGGCAGTGCCGCCGAGGCCCGCGCGCTCCTGCGGCAGGTGCTCGTCGAGGAACTGCACCCCGAGTACGACCGCAGCATCCGGGCGCTGCCGCACGCCGGCGCACCGTCGGTGCTGCTGGTGGTGGGCGTCAACGGAACGGGCAAGACCACCACGACCGGCAAGCTGGCGCGCGTGCTCGTCGCCGATGGCCGGCGCGTGCTGCTGGGCGCGGCGGACACCTTCCGCGCCGCCGCCGCCGACCAGCTGCAGACCTGGGGCGAGCGGGTGGGTGCGGGCATCGTGCGCGGCAAGGAGGGCGCCGACCCGGCGGCCGTCGCCTTCGACGCGGTCGCGAAGGGCACGGAGGAGGGCGTCGACGTCGTCATGATCGACACCGCCGGCCGCCTGCACACCAAGACCGGCCTGATGGACGAGCTGGACAAGGTCAAGCGCGTCGTTGAGAAGAAGGCCAAGGTCGACGAGGTGCTGCTGGTCCTCGACGCCACCATCGGGCAGAACGGTCTCGTCCAGGCGAAGGTGTTCGCCGAGGTCGTGGACATCACCGGCGTGGTGCTGACCAAACTGGACGGCACCGCCAAGGGCGGCATCGTCTACGCCGTGCAGCACGAGCTGGGCGTGCCGGTGAAGCTGGTGGGCCTGGGCGAGGGTGCCGACGATCTGGCGCCGTTCGAGCCCACCGCGTTCGTCGACGCGCTGCTCGGCTGACACGATTGCGCTCCGAACCCGACCTGTGCGGTCGTGTTCGGAGCACATCGGAACTCGGTCAGACGTGGCGCGCGAGGAACGACTCCAGCACCGCGTTGAACTCCCCGGGAGTCTCGAAATAGGCCGAGTGGCCGGACTCCTCGAAGGTGTGCGGGACGGCGCCGGGGATGAGCGTCGCCACGTGCAGGTGACTCGTGGGCGTGAGGAAGTCGTCGTGGGAGCCGCCGGCCATCAGGGTCGGGGTGGTGAAGCCGGCGAGATCCTCGGGGAACAGCTTGATGTCGTCGTCCTGCATGGTGCGTGCGTCGAAGCCGGGGTTGAGTTCCTTGATCCGGCTGTAGAGGAAGAACACCTCCGGGTGCTCCTTGACGAAAGTGCGGTTCCACCCGACCGCCGCGTCGTCGCCGCCGCGGTTGCCGCCGTGGCCGGCGTTGAAGGTGTCGCCCGCGGTCCGGAGCACCTCCCAGTTCTGCGGTGAGTAGGCGGGCGTCGGTGAGCCGTTGATGAACAGCGCCGAGACCCGTTCCGGGTGCCGGGCCGCCAGTGGCAGGCCCGCCCACGCGCCGAGTGACTGGCAGCAGAACGCGGCCCGGTCGATGCCCTCGGCGTTCATGATCGCGAGGATGTCGTCGGGGTAGTGGCGCGGATGCGACTGCTCGGGCGGGCACCGCGAGTTCTTGAATCCGCGCAGGTCCACGGTGATCACCCGGTACCTCTCGGCGAAGTAGGGGACCTGTTGGAACCAGCACATCGTGTTGCCGCCACCGCCGTGGACGAAGAACAGCGGGTGGCCTGAGCCGGCGGTCTCGTAGTAGACGTCGATGTCGCCGGAGGGTGCGTAGGGCATGGTGGATCTCCTTGTGCGGGTGGGTGTTCGTGGGTGGGCCAGCGGCTGTGGTTCAGGCGGTGACAGCGGTCGGTGCGATGGTGGCGGTGTTCCCGCGGATCGCGGCGACGAAGGACGGCGAGCGCAACGCGGCGAAGGTGCCGAGCAGTCCGGCGATCGACGCGAAGGTCACGTAGTAGGGCAGCACGCCGTAGCCGCCGCGCTCGTGGAGCCACTCGGCGAGCAGCGGGAAGGTACCGCCGAAGACCGCGACCGTGGTGGCGTTGACGATGCCGCCGCCCACCGCGCGCAGTGCGGGCGGGAAGAGCAGCCCGCCGTAGACGTTGATCGCCGTCATCGCCGGCGCCACCAGCAGGCCCAGCACCAGCGCGACCACCCAGAAGGGCATGGACCCGGCCTTCAGAGCCAGCAGCAGGGGAGCGGTGAGCAGGATCTGCAGGACGTAGCCGATGCGGAGAACGACCAGAATGCCGACCTGATCGGCGAGCCAGCCCAGTGCGAGCATCGTGACCAGGACGAGGGCCAGGGTGAGCGTCATGAAGCTCGACGCCGACTCCTTCGACGTGACGCCGATGTTGTCGCCGTACACCGGCATGTAGAGCAGCGCGAAGTAGAACGGGATGGTGCCGGAGATCGTCATTCCCAGCATTGCCAGGCAGGCCCAGCGGTGCTCTCGGAAGACGGTGCCGATGGGAGGGCGCTTCGTGCCGAGCTCGGCGGTCATCGCCTCGAAGGATTCGGTCTCGGGGGCGCTGCGGCGCACCCAGATCGCGAACAGTCCCACTGCGGCAGCGGCGACGAATCCCCAGCGCCAGGCACCGTCGTTGAGGGCCTCCCTGCCGAAGATCGCGTACATGGCGGCGATCGTTCCGAACGCGAGCAGGGATCCGATCACGATGCCGCCGTACGCGACTGCGCTGTAGCGCCACCGCATGTGGACGGGAGCGGCCTCGGTCACATAGGCGGCCACCGTCGGGGTTTCGCCCCCGTACGCGAGCCCCTGGATCAGGCGCAGGACGACGGCCAGTACGCCGGCGAGCACGCCGACCGCGGCGGCGGTGGGCAACAGTGCGATCCCCAGGCTCGCGAGGGCGATGCCGCTCATGCTCACAAGGAGGCCCAGGCGGCGGCCGTAGCGATCGCTGAACCGGCCGATCACAATGCTGCCCACCGGGCGGGCGAGGAAGCCGACGGCGAAGCCGGCGTACGCGGCCAGCAGCTTCCCACTGCCATCGCCGAACACCGATGCCGCGAAGAACGGGGCGAGAACGGCGTAGATGTTCCAGTCGAAGGATTCCACGATCGAGCCCACGGTCGAGGCGGTCAGCTCTCGCCGGGATCGGCCGCGGTCACGGGGTGGGGCCTCGATGGGTGACGTGGTTGTCATGGCGGTGTGGTCCTTTCATTCCGCCGGCCTGCGGCGCTGCTCGCAATGGTGGTGAGCCGCATCACATCAACTCGAAAATCTGGTGTAGATTGCCGAAATGATCAGTCCAGTGCAGGAATCTGCCGAGCTATCCGATCTGGAGCTGAGATTGATCAACGTGCTGCAGGTCGACCCGCGTGTCTCCTGGTCGCGTGCGGGCGAGGCGCTCGGCGTGGATCCGTCGACGGTGGCGCGCACCTGGAAGTCCCTTGCCGCCTCCGGGCGGGTCTGGGTCTCGGCCTATCCGCGCGCGACCCCGGCCGGGGTGCCGTTCGTGGCGTTCATCGAGGTGGGCTGTCGCGTTGGCGCTCGTACGGCCGTCGCGGACGCGCTCGCCGAACGACCGTGGGCCGCCACGATCGAGCACGCGACCGGCGGCCGTGACCTTCTGGTGAGCGTTCTGGCGAGCGGATTGTCCGCCCTCTCCGGGGTGTTGTCCGAGGAACTGGAGGCCATCGACGGCATCCGCGCGGTGCGGGTGCAACTGGCGACCGTGGTCGCCGTCGAGGGCGGCGGTTGGCGGTTGCGTGCCGTCGAGCCCGACGCCGTCCGGCGGCTGGCGGAGGATCGCACCGAGGTGCGCTTCCATCCGATGCGGCTCGACGAGCACGACGTGCTGTTGGTCACCGAGCTCGGGCGCGATGCGCGGGCGGGATACAGCGAGCTGGCTGCCCTGTCCGGGCTGGGGATCAGCACCGTGCGGCGCCGCGTGCAGCGTCTCATCGCGAACGGCGCGGTGAGCCTGCGCTGCGAAGTGGCGCAGGCGCTCAGCGGCTGGCCCGTGTCGGCGGCGATCTGGTGCCGGGTCCCGCCCGCGGAACTCGAGGCGGTGATGAGCGGGTTCGCCGGAATGCCCGAGGTCCGGCTCTGTGCCGCCCTGACCGGCGGGACCGCGAACCTGTTCGTATCGTTGTGGGTCCGCTCGCCAGGCGAGTTGCACCGGCTCGAAGGTCAGCTCAGCGCGCAGGCCCGCGGCATCGAGGTTGTGGACCGCATGCTGGCACTGAGGCACATCAAACGCATGGGTCACCTCCTCGACGCCGCGGGCCGCTCGGTCGGGGTGGTTCCGGTGGTCCCGGCCTGAAGTGGCGGGGCCACCGGGCTCAGGCGATGACCTGCTCGACGAACGAGAGCTGGCTCAGCACGTAGGCGCGGGCCAGGTGGTGCAGCTCGATGGAGTGGCCGACGCCCGCCATCAGCGCGGTGGCGAAGGGCGCGGCGGTGAAGTGCCGCGCGACGGCGGCGACGGCCTCGTCGTCGGAGCGCCAGATGTTGTCGTGCGCCGCGAACGTGAGCCGGACCGGCGCGCTGACGGCGGCGCCGACCGCGGGCAGCCGGTCGGCCCAGTCGACGACGTCGTACAGCTCGGGCATCGGCATGGGGCGCAACAGTTCTCCGTCGCGCGCGATCGCCGAGGCGGGGTAGGTGCCCTCCGGTCCCAGCATGACGCCGGCGTGCGCCTCGGGCGGCAGGGCGATCGACGGGGCGTCGCCGCGCAGGCCGCCCCACATCTCGCGAATGCCGGGCTGCCACAACTCGCCGAGGCCGCTGACCTCGACGCCGCGGGGCGTGCTCGACGACGCCGCCACCAGCAGCGCGAGCATGCCGCCGATCGAGTGGCCCACGAGCACGACCGGCAGGTCGAAGCTCGCCGCCAGGCCGTCCATCGCGGCGGTGAGGATCTTCGCCTGGGCGTCGAAACCCAGCCGGTCCGCTGCGACGTCCGCGCTGCCGCCGTAGCCCGGGCGGTCCACGGCGACCACGGTGTGGCCGAGGGCGGGCGCGATGGTGAGGAGGGAATCGTCGCCGACCTGGAAGTACTCGGAGTCGTAGGTGCCGCCGTGTACGGCGAGGATCAGGGCGCGCGAGACGCCGGCCGGCCGGGCGATGCGGGCGGCGAGGGACACGCCGTCGGCGACGAGGGTGATCGATTCCACGGGGGCGGTGGCAGTGGTCATGGTGAGGTCTCCTTGTGCGGGTGAGGCAACGATACGTTGATGGCGAGATTTCAACGTTGATGTCAAGAAAACTCCGTGAAGCTCTTGATTGTCAACAGTGATGTTGATAATTTGACTCGTATGTCAGAGACGATAGCGGTGATGCAGATGACCAGCCCCTTCCACGAGCCCGGCCTCGTCGCCTACCCGGACGAGTACGTGCGCCGATACCGGGATGAGGGGCTGTGGCGCGGCGCCTCCCTCCCGGGCGAACTCCTCGCTGCCGCCGGTGTCTTCGCCGAGCGGACCGCACTGATCACGCCCGAGGTCCGCTGGACCTACGCGGAGCTCTTCGGCCGCGCGGACCGGTTCGCCCGCGGCCTCCTCGCCGGTACCGACCTCGCGCCCGGCGAGCCGATCATGTTCCAGATGGGCAACGTCGCGGAGACCGTCGTCGCCTACCTCGGCGCGCTCATCGCCGGCCTGCGCCCCGTCTGCACGCTGCCGCAGCACGGTGTCCGCGAGATCGGCCTGCTCGCCGAGCACGTCGGAGCGCGAGCCACCGTGGTCCAGGGCGATCACGGCAAGGGGGAGACCCTCGCGGTCGCCGCCGCACTGCACGCCGACGGTGCCCTCCCGATCGTCATCGTCGCCCGCGGCACTGCGATCGGCGAGTCGCCGACCTACGAGGACCTCCTCGTGGTCGGGGCCTCTGCGCCGGAGGCGCCCGCGGTCGATCCCGAGCAGATCGCACTGTTCCAGCTCTCCGGCGGCACCACCGGGCTGCCGAAGGTCGCGGCCCGGCTGCACGAGGAGTACGTGCACAACGCCCGCGCCTGGGCCCGCGCGCTGCGGTGGGGCACCGAGACCCGGATCCTGTATCCGCTGCCGGTGATGCACAACGCGGGCATCGCGCTCGCGGTCCAGCCCGCGCTGCTCAGCGGCGCGACCGTCGTCCTCGCGCCCACCCCGAGGATCCCCGAGCTGCTCGACCTCATCGAGGCGGAGCGCCCCACGGTCCTGCCACTCATGCCGCCCGCCCTCGTGGTGCGCCTGCTCGAGGAGCCCCGGAGTGCGACGGCGGACCTCTCGAGCATCGTCGACCTCATCGTGGGCGGGCAGGCCCTGCCCGAGGAGGTGTCCGAGCGACTGCGCGACGAGCTGGGCATTCCTGTGCGGCAGATGTTCGGCATGGCCGAGGGCATGTTCCTGGTGACGCCCGACGGTTCCGGCGAAGATGTTCGGCACCACAGTGTGGGCGCGCCGGTCTCGCCCGCCGACGAGGTGCGGATCGCCGAGATCGGCGGCGACGCCGAGGTCCCCGCCGGCGAGATCGGCGAGTTCTGCGCTCGTGGGCCGTACACGATCCGCGGCTACTACCGCGCCGAGCAGCACAACCGCGACGCCTTCAGCGCCGATGGCTTCTACCGCACCGGCGACCTCGCCCGGGCCCACGTGATCGACGGCGTCACCGTCTACTCGATCGAGGGGCGGATCAAGGACGTGATCAACCGCGGTGTCGAGAAGATCCACGCCGAGGAGGTCGAGGAGGTGCTCCTGCGCCACCCGGACATCGTCAGCGCGGCGCTCGTCGCCATGCCCGACCCCGTGCTGGGGGAGAAGGCGTGCGCGTACCTCATCGTCGAGGACGGACACCCCGCGCCGACGGTCGCGACGATCGGTGAGTTCCTCACCGCGCAGGGCCTCGCCGGCTACAAGCGTCCCGAGCGCATCGAGGTCGTCGACCAGTTCCCCCTCTCCAACGTGGGGAAGGTCTCCAAGAAGGATCTGCGCGAGCGGGTCGCCGAAGCACTGCGCGCCGAGTCCGCGCGCTGACCGATACGAACACGAGGAAGACGATCATGGGCAACAGGACGGTAGCGATCATCGGCGGCGGACCCGCCGGACTGGCCGCGGCGCGGCTGATCAAGCTCGGCGACCCGCAGGCGCAGGTCACGGTGTACGAGCGGTCGGACGCCAGCGGCGAGACCTTCGGCTTCGGCGTGGGGCTGACGGAGTCGACCATGTCCAACATGGCCGCCGCCGATCCGGTCACCGCCGACCGGCTCCGCGAGGCCAGTCACGACGGGCACAGTCTTGTGCTGCGCACCGGCGACCGCGAGGTCGAGCTGCACGGCGCACGGAACCTGGCGATCGGGCGCGCGATCCTCCTCGAGGTGCTCACCACGTCGGCGCTCGAGGTGGGCGTGGACATCCGGCTGGGCGCGAGGACCGACATCGACGACATCTCCGCAGACGTGATCATCGCCGCCGACGGGGCGCGCAGCGCCGTTCGGGAGCGCTTCGCCGGCGAGCTCGGCGCGTCCGTCAGCTACGGCAGCCTCCACTTCATGTGGTGCGGTACCGATTTCGCGGTCGACGACGCCAACTTCACCTGGCGCACCAAGGGTGACGCGACCTTCGTGGTGCACGCCTACCCGTACGCCGACGACCGCAGCACCTTCCTCATCGAGACCGACGACCACTCCTTCCGCGCGGCCGGCCTGGACCGGTTCGCCGACGAGACCCCGGCCGGCGAATCCGACGAGCGCAGCCTCGGGCTGCTCGAGGAGGTCTTCACCGAGGAGCTCGGCGGGCGGAAGCTGCTCGCCAACCGCACCCGGTGGGCGCAGTTCCCGACCGTCTCGCTGGATCGGTGGTCGACCGGCAACGTGGTGCTCATCGGGGATGCCGCACACACGGCGCACTACACGATCGGGTCGGGGACGAAGCTGGCGCTCGAAGACGCCATCGCCCTGGCCCGCTCGCTGTCCGAGCACGAGGACGTCGCGGAGGCCTTCGCCGCCTACGAGACGGCACGACGGCCGTACGTGAGCCGGTTCAAGCACCTCGCCGCCCGATCCCAGAACTGGTGGTCCAGCTTCCGCGAGCGCACCGCCGAGGCGCCCGAGCGGATCGCGTTGTCCTACATGACCCGCGCGGGGAACCTCGGGCTCGAGCACTACGCCGCCGAGTACCCGCAGGTCGCCGCCCTCGCGCTGCGCGAACTCGGGGAGGCGCCCGTGGCGACGCCCGGCACCGTCGACGATTGGGTGCTGAGCCGCCCGCTCACGACCGACGCGCTGTCCGCGCCAGGGCGCGAGCTGCCGGTCGACGGGCTCGACGATGCCCACGCGGTGCGTGCCGACTGGTCCGGCGGGGAGGTCTGGGGTTCGGCCCATGACGACCTCGTCGCCGAGCTCCGCGGCGCCGACGCGCCCGTCGTGGTGCTGGGCGGACCGTCGGGCCCGACGGACGTGGGCGCCCGGATCGACCTGGCCGAGCGGGTGCGATGGGCCGGTAAGACGGTCGTCGTCGAGGTGCCGGTGGCGCTCCGGTCCGAGGGGGCCGCGGCGGTGGGTGCGGGCCGGGCGGACGCCGTCGTCACCGTGGGGTGAGTCGGCGGCGTGCGTACACTGCGACCCATGGCGACGGCGGAACGCACGGGTAGGGCGAGCGGACAGCGACGGCGCGACTTGGTGATCGGCGACGTGCTGGACGCGGCGACGGACCTGTTCGCCGTGAAGGGCTACGACGCCACCAGCCTGCAGGACATCGCCGACGCCGTCGGGGTGTCGCGGCCCGCGCTGTACCACTACATCAGCAGCAAGGAGGACCTGCTGGTGATGCTGGTGGAGCGGGTCTCACAGGCGCTCGCCGACGTCTTCGCCGAGCTCAGCGCCCGCGCGGACCTCGAGCCCACCGAGAAGCTCACCATCCTCACCGAGCAGCTCGTTCGGCAGCGGGCCGAGCACCCCAGCCAGTTCCGTATCCTCGACCGCTCCGAGATGATGCTGCCCAAGGCGGCGGGCGAGGACCACGCCGCCGCGCGCCGGCGCGTTCTGCGCGAGGTCGTCGCGATCATCGAGGAGGGGATCAAGGCGGGGCAGTTCACCCCGGTCGATCCCCGTACCGCCGCGCTGAGCCTGCTGGGCATGTGCAACTGGGTGGCCTGGTGGGCCAAGCCCGCGAACGGCGTCGAGGTGCAGGCCATCGTCGACACCGTCAGTGCCCTCGCTCGGCAGATGCTGTGCGTCCCCGAGGTCGACGGTGCCGTGGCGGGCCCGGCCGACCTGCTCGCCGAGATCCGCAGCCGCCTGGATCGGCTCGAACCCCTGATCTGACCGCGCTTCCCGCGCGCCCGACGCCCGCTCCGCCTTCCGGCGGGGTGGGCGTCGTCGTTGTGCGACACCGACGTCACGATTCTGACATTAGTGTTGACATCTGGACGCTGACGTCGAATACTGAAGGGGAAGGCGAAACCCATCGGAGGAGAACCATGAGCGCCAAGCCCATTCGGATCGGACTGGTCGTCCCCAGCTCGAACGTCACCGTCGAGACCGAGATGCCGCGCATCCTGGCCCGGCATCCGGAGCAGGAGTTCACCTTCCACTCGAGCCGCATGCGCATGAAGAAGGTCTCGCCGGAGCAGCTCGCCGCGATGAACGCGCAGCGCGAGCGGTGCGTCATCGAGCTCGGCGACGCGGGCGTCGACGCCATGCTCTACGCCTGTCTCGTCGCCATCATGTCCACCGGCCTCGGCGAACACCACAAAGTCGAGCTGTCGATCGCCGAGCAGCTCGCCGCCGGCGGCAGCGAGGCGTCGGTGCTCTCCAGCGCCGGCGCCCTCGTCGACGCGCTCGCCGACATGGGCGCGAAGCGGATCGCTGTCGTCACCCCCTACCTGCGCCCCCTCGCCGAGCAGGTGATGGCCTACCTCGAGCACGAGGGGCTGACGGTGACCGACTGGCGCGCACTGGAAGTGGCGGACAACGCCGAGGTCGGCTGCATCCCCGGCGACCGCGTCATGGAGGCCGCCCGCAGCATGGACCTGACCGGCGTCGACGCGCTCGTCCTCTCCGCCTGCGTGCAGATGCCCTCGCTCGGCCTGGTGCAGGCCGCCGAGGACGAGTTCGGCGTGCCCGTCATCACCGCCGCCACCGCCGGCGCGTACCGCATCCTGCGCGCCGTCGGCGCCACCGTCGACATCCCCGGAGCCGGCTCGCTGCTGCGGGCCGACGCGCCGGTCACCGTCGACGCCTAGAACCGCCACCCGACCTTCCGACAGGAGCACCCTGATGACCGAGAGCACCGAGCACCGCGTGCAGGGCGTCGACCACGCCGCCTTCCCGACCTTCGACCCCGTGGGCACCGTGCGCTTCTACAACGGCGTACTGAAATTCCCCATCGTGCACTCGATCTGCGCCGCAGGTTGGGGCCCCGAGGACCACCCGGACTTCATTCACTTCTTCTTCGACATCGGCAACGGCGACCGCATGGCCTTCTTCTACTACTTCGGCCTCGAGCCGATCGGCGACCCGAGCGCGCCCGGCGACTCGTGGGCCCGCCTCCCGCAGGGCACGCCCGGCTACTTCGTCAACTCCCGGCACCTCGCGATCCACGTCGACAGCGAGGAGGACCTGCTCGAATACCGCCGCCGCCTGGACGATTCCGCGTGGCCCTGCGAGATGCAGGTGATGCACGAGACCATCGAGTCGATCTACACGCACGACCCCAACGGCTACATGATCGAGATCACCCGGGCTCTGCGCCCCGTGACCCCGCAGGAGGATCTCGACGCCACGCTCACCATCGAGGCGCTGTGCGACGTGGTCGGCGGCGGCGCACCGTCGATGGATGCGCTGCTGGTGCGCAAGGCCGAACTCATCGTGGAGCGCGCCGAGGCGTGGGAGAAGGAGAGCGTCCGATGAGCCGCATGTACGTCCTGGACGTCCCGGAGAACGAGGGCGTCGTCACGGTCGCCGGTGCCGAGCCCGACGTGGAGATCACCAAGGTGGGGCCGTACTTCCGGATCACCCGGCCCGAGGAGATCGTCATCGACCGTCGTGCCACCGGGTGCCGGCACGCCGTCTGGTACAGCTCCCTCGCGGGCCTCGAGGACTCGAAGGTCGCGCAGCACGACAAGAACGCCCTGCGAGTGGTGGACCGATGACCACCGCGGAGAAGGTCGGCGCGGGACGGTACCTCGACGCCGAGGACGTGCCGGAGGGCACCGTCGCGACGCCGGTCGAGCTGTCGACCGTCGACGGCGCCAAGGTCTCCGGCGTGCTGCGCACCGTGCCCGGAGCGACCGCCGTCGCCTTCCTCATGCACCCCCGGCAGGACTTCACGCACCACGTGCTCGTGCCCGAGTTCCTGCGGCGCGGCGTCGCGGTGTGGACGCAGGGCAGTCGTACCCAGGGAAACGACCTGACGCTTCTCCACGAGCAGGCGCTGCTGGACATGGCGGCGGGACACGTCTTCCTCCGGGAACAGGGCTTCGACACCGTGATCGCCGTCGGTCACTCCGGCGGCGGGGCGCTGGCCGCGTTCTACATCGAGCAAGCGGGGCTGCCCGCCGAAGACCGGCTCGCGGGGACGCCCGGCGGCAAGCCCGTGCCGCTGCGCACGGCGATGATGCCCCTGCCCGACCACGTGGTGTTCATGGCGCCGCACCCCGGGCAGGGGGAGCTGCTGCTGCGGATGATCGACCCGTCCGTGGCCGACGAGGCCGACCCGATGTCGGTGGCGTCGGCACTGGACCCGTTCAACCCCGCCAACGGCTACCGCCCGGCGCCCGAGGCGTCGTCGTACTCGCCGGAGTTCGTGGCGCGGTACCGCGCGGCGCAGCGCGAGCGCGTGGAGCGGCTCGACGCCGTGGCCCGCGTGCGGGTGGCGACGGCGCGGGAAGCGCAGCGGCGGTTCAAGGCGGGCGGCGATCCGTCCGACCGCCGGGCCGCGCTGGCCACCGAGTTCCTCACGGTGCAGCGCACCGACGCGGACCTGCGCTGCATGGACCCGACGCTGGACCCCAACGACCGGCCCTACGGCTCGCTGTTCGGCGCCCGCCCGGACCTCACCGACTACGGCGTCGTGGGCTTCGGCCGGCTCACCACGCCCGAGGCGTGGCTGTCGACCTGGTCGGCGCTGAGCAGCCGCGCGGGATTCCTCCGGTGCGCGCCGGCGGTCACGATGCCCACGCTGTTCATCGAGATCACCGGTGACCAAGCCTGCTTCCCCGACGATGCCCGCGCCATGGTCGCGGCGTTCGGGACCTCCGATGTCGAGCACGTGCGCGTACGCGGCAAGCACTTCGGCGCCGCCCTCACCGAGGGGGAGCCCACGGCCGCGACCCTCGCCGGCATCGAGATCGAACGCTGGCTCGGTGCCCGAGGGATCGGAGACGCCGCACGCTAGCGATGCACCTCACGATGTCGACTTCTGCGGCACCGGAGCGCCCGGAGGGGAGCCGTCACTACCGCAGAACTCGACATCGTGAGATTCGATCCGTGGGCGAGGTCGAAATCGGGTCCTGGCGTTCGACGAGGGGTTAAGGACTCCTCAACGAAAGGCCGACATCATGCCCAGCACCGATCAGCGCACCGAATACCTCACTGCCACCACCACGATCGACGCCCCGCCCGAGGCGGTGTTCGACGCGCTCACCGACGCCCGGGAGTGGTGGAGCCGGAACATCATCGGGCACACCGCAGACCTGGACGACGAGTTCGTGTTCACCGACGACGTCCGGTATCCGGGAGAGACCGCGCGCACGAAAACGGGCATCCGGTTCTGCCGGTTCCAGCTCACCGAGGTACAGCCGCCGCACAGGCTGGTGTGGCACGCGGTCGACGCCGAGCTCACCTTCATCGACGACCACCGGGAGTGGACCGCCACCGACGTGGTCTTCGAGGTCACACCCGGACCCGAGGGCACCGATCTGCGATTGACCCACGTGGGCCTCACCGCGGAATCCGAGTGCTTCGAGGCCTGCTCGCGGGGGTGGACCTTCTTCGTCACCACCAGCATCCCCGCCCTAGTGACCACCGGCATCGGCGCGCCGATCGCGCGATACACCGACGTGCGATAGCGGCACCGTCGGAAACCTGCACGTAACCGGGCGGCCCGAACCGGGGCCAACCGGTTACACACGGGCAACACGGCCGCGACCACCGGGAAACCGCGGCGGCAGAAGCTTTTCTCACTCGCGTCGCACCGGCGGCGCGTCCGAGGAGGTTTCCCCGTGCTCTTGGCTTCCGTGCCCGACGACATGTTCGGCAAAGTCGACACCGGCACCACCGCGTGGATGTTGATGTCCGCGGCGCTCGTGCTGCTCATGACACCCGCGCTCGCGTTCTTCTACGGCGGGCTCTCCCGCCAGAAGTCCGTGCTCAACATGATGATGATGTCGATCAGCTCGCTCGGCGTGGTCTCCGTGATCTACGTGCTCTGGGGCTACTCGACCTCGTTCTCCGGCGAGGGGAACTACCTGGGGCTCTTCGACAACCCCTTCACGTACTTCGGCCTCGACGCCCTCACCCAGACGAAGACGGCGGGCGCCGACACGCTGTACGTGCTCAGCCCGACGGGGCAGGGGCTGCCCGCCATCGTCTTCGCCGGGTTCCAGCTGACCTTCGCGGTGATCACCGTGGCGCTGATCTCCGGCGCGGTCGCCGAGCGCGTGAAGTTCGGCACCTGGCTCGCGTTCACCGCGATCTGGACCACGATCGTCTACCTCCCGCTGGCGCACATGGTCTGGGGCGGCGGCCTGCTCTCGAACTCCGCGGACGGCATCGCCGCCTGGCTGTTCGGCACCACCGACGGCAAGGCGACGATCGCGCCGATCGACTTCGCAGGCGGCACCGTCGTGCACATCAACGCGGGCATCGCCGGCGGCATCCTGGCGATCTTCGTGGGCAAGCGCCTCGGCTTCGGCAAGGCCGCGTACCGGCCGCACAACATCCCGTTCGTCATGCTCGGCGCCGCGCTGCTGTGGTTCGGGTGGTTCGGGTTCAACGCCGGCTCCGCGGGCACCGCGAACATGACCGCGGGCCTGGCCTGGGTGAACACCACCGTCGCGACCGCCGCCGCCATGCTCGGCTGGCTCGCGGTGGAGAAGTTCCGCGACGGCCACGCCACCACCGTGGGCGCCGCATCGGGCGTCGTCGCCGGACTCGTCGCCGTCACCCCGGCCTGCGCGAACATCACCCCCGTCGGTGCGATCGGGCTGGGCGTCGTGGCGGGCGTGGCCGCAGCGTTCGGCGTCGGTCTCAAGCACCGCTTCGGCTTCGACGACTCGCTCGACGTGGTGGGCGTGCACCTGGTGGCGGGGCTCATCGGCACCGTGTCCCTGGGCTTCCTGGCCAAGGACACCGGCCTGTTCTACGGTGGCGACTACCGCCAGCTCGTGGTGCAGATCGTCATCGCCGGCGTCGCGCTGCTGTTCACCGGTGTACTGACCGTGATCATCGCCCTCCTGCTCAAGCCCCTCGGCTGGCGGATCGACAAGGAGTCCGAGGCCGACGGTATCGACAACTCGGAGCACGCCGAAACGGCTTACGACCTGGTCTGAGGGGACCGGAACTAAGCTGAAATCCTCCACCGACTCAACGAAGGAATCTCCTATGAAGCTGGTCACCGCGATCGTCAAGCCCTTCACCCTCGAGGACGTGAAGGCGGGACTCGAGCAGGCCGGGATCCTCGGCATGACCGTCAGCGAGGTCCAGGGCTACGGCCGCCAGAAGGGGCACACCGAGGTGTACCGCGGCGCCGAGTACTCCGTGGACTTCGTGCCCAAGGTCCGCATCGAGGTCGTCGTCGACGACGCCGTGGTCGACAGCGTGGTCGACGTGATCGTCGAGGGCGCGCGCACCGGCAAGATCGGTGACGGCAAGGTCTGGGTCACCCCCGTCGAGTCCGTCGTGCGCGTGCGCACCGGCGAGCGCGGCAACGAGGCCCTGTAGGAACTGACGATGACGGTGCCGGACAGGGCGATCGTGCCGAGCGCGGACGGGCCGCCCGAGGGCGGCGGGCAGGGCGGGGCGAAGGAACTGGTCGCCGCCCGAGCCCGCCTGCTCGACCGGGCGGCCGGTCCCCACGGGCTGGACCCCGCCGCGCTGCGCGGCGCCCTGGCGGACCTCGCCGAGGTGTGGCTCACCACCCGCGGCACCGCGGCCGGGATCGGCCCGGACAGCGGGCTGGCGCTGGTCGCCGTCGGTGGGCTCGGACGACGGGAACTCCTGCCGCACAGCGACTTCGATCTGCTGCTCGTGCACGACGACGGACTCGACCCGGCGCACGTCACTGAGGTCGCGGAGAGCATCTGGTACCCGCTCTGGGACGCGCACATCAAGCTCGATCACAGCGTCCGGACGGTGCCGGAGGCGGTCCGCGTCGCCCAGTCCGACCTGACGGCGGCGCTCGGGCTCCTCGACGCCCGGCACATCGTGGGCGATGCGGAGATCACCAACCTCCTGATCAGCGGGGTCCGCAAGCAGTGGCGCACCGACATCCGCACCCGCGTCGACGACCTCGTCGGGCAGGCCCGCGAGCGGTGGCGCCGGTCCGGCGAGATCGCTCACCGCGCCGAACCCGACCTCAAGAACGGCCGCGGCGGGATGCGCGACGTGCAGCTGCTGCAGGCACTCTCGCTCGCCCAGCTGACGGACGGGATCCCGACACCGTCGGGCTCCCCGGGCGGCCCGAACGGCAACGACCTGGCCACCGCCTACGGCCGGCTCCTCGACGTGCGCACCGAACTGCACCGCATCTCCGGGCGCGCCCGCGACCAGGTGCGGGCCCAGGAGGCCGACGAGATCGGCGCTGCGCTGCGCCTCGGTGACCGGTTCGACCTGGCCCGCACCATCAGCGACAGCGGGCGCACCGTGGCCTACGCCGTCGACGTCGGCATCCGGACCGCCCAGAACGCGCTGCCCCGACGCGGCCTCTCCCGCCTGCGCCGCGCACCCGTCCGGCGCCCCCTCGCGGAGGGCGTGGTCGAGCACGCGGGCGAGGTCACCCTCGCCCGCGACGCCCGGCCCGATCGCGACCTCGGCCTCACCGTGCGGGTCGCCGCCGCGGCGGCCGCCTCGGGCCTGCCGATGTCCGCGTCCACCCTCAACCGTCTCGCCGAGGTCGCGCCCGCGCCCCGGAGCCCCTGGCCCGCGGAGACGGTCGCCGACTTCCTCGCCCTGCTCGGCGCGGGCCGCAGCGCCGTGCCCGTCATCGAGGCCCTCGACCGGACCGGACTGTGGGGTCGCCTGCTCCCCGAATGGGGCGCCGTCCGCGACCTCCCGCCGCGCGACGCCGTGCACACCTGGACCGTCGACCGGCACCTCGTGGAGACCGCCGCCCACGCCGCGAGCCGCGCGACCGATGTGGCCCGGCCGGATCTGCTCGCGCTCGGCGCGCTCCTGCACGACCTCGGCAAGGGCCGCGGCGGCGATCACAGCGTGATCGGCGCGGAGCTCGCCGAGGCGATCGCGACCCGCCTCGGCCTCGACGAGCGCGACACCGGACTGCTCGCCGCGATGGTGCGGCACCACCTGCTGCTGCCCGCGGTCGCGACCCGGCGCGACCTCGACGACCCCGCGACGATCGAGGCGGTCGCGGACAAGATCGACCGCGATCCGGTGCTGCTGGAACTGCTGTACGCGCTCGCCGAGGCGGACTCGCTGGCGACCGGGCCCGGCGTGTGGGGCGACTGGAAGTCCCGGCTCATCGGCGAGCTGGTCCGGCGCACCGGCCGTGTGCTGGCGGGGGAGCCCGCGCCGCATCCCGAACCGGTGCCCGACGAGGTCGTCGCGCTCGCCGCCGCGGGCGGCACGCACGTGCGGATCACGCCCGCACCCGCGCTGGGGCCGCACACCTTCACCGTCGTGGTCGTCGGTCCCGACCGGCGCGGCGTGCTCGCCCGCATGGCCGCCGTCCTCGCCCTCGCCGGACTGCGCGTGCACAGCGCGACCGTCGCCGGCGTCGAGGACTCCGCGGTGAACACCTTCGTCGTGGTCCCGACCTTCGGCGATCCGCCCGACCCGGCCGTCGTCCGGCAGCGCCTGCTGGCCGCGCTCGACGGCGCCGACGTGCTCGCCGAGCTGCGCGAACGCGAACGCGCGGCCGCGGCCCCCGTCGACCGATCCGCCGCCGCGCCGCCGCTCCGGGTGCCCGCGCCGCCCCGGCTGCGCTGGTTCGACGGTGCTCCCGGCACCGTCGTCCTCGAGGTCCGGGCCGGGGACACCCCCGGTCTGCTCGCGCGGATCGCGGGCGCCCTCGACGACGCCGGACTCGACGTGCGCTGGGCCCGGGTCGCGACGCTCGGCGCGACCGTCGTGGACGCGTTCTGCCTCACCGTCCCGGCCGACGAGCCGAGCCTCCGGGCCCGCGCGGAGGGCGCCGTCATCGCCGTCCTGCCCGAGGCCGCGCCTCCCGCACCACCGGAGGGCGGGCAGACGCAGGGCTTTCGGTAGGCTGGAGCAATGTTCGAATCCCTCTCCGATCGGCTCACAGGCGCGCTCAAGGACCTGCGCGGCAAGGGCCGGCTCACCGACGCCGACATCGACTCGACGGCGCGCGAGATCCGCCTCGCGCTGCTCGAGGCCGATGTCGCGCTGCCCGTGGTGCGCGCCTTCGTCGCGCGGGTCAAGGAGCGGGCCAAGGGCCACGAGGTCTCGGCCGCGCTCAATCCGGCGCAGCAGATCGTCAAGATCGTCAACGAGGAGCTCGTCGGCATCCTCGGCGGCGAGACCCGGCGGCTCAACCTCGCCAAGACCCCGCCCACGGTGATCATGCTCGCGGGCCTGCAGGGCGCGGGTAAGACCACGCTCGCGGGCAAGCTCGCGCACTTCCTCAAGAAGCAGGGGCACACGCCCATGCTCGTGGCGTGCGACCTGCAGCGTCCGGGCGCCGTCGACCAGCTCAAGATCGTCGGCGAGCGGGCGGGCGTGCCCACCTACGCGCCGCACCCCGGTACCTCCGTCGGCGGCGAGGGCGTCCTCGGTGTCAGCGCGGCCGACCCCGTCGAGGTCGCGCGCGGCGGTATCGCCGAGGCGAAGGCCCGCCAGCACGACGTGGTCATCGTCGACACCGCCGGCCGCCTCGGCATCGACGAGGAGCTCATGGGCCAGGCGCGGGGCATCCGCGACGCCGTGGATCCCGACGAGGTGCTCTTCGTCCTCGACGCCATGATCGGCCAGGACGCGGTGACCACCGCCCAGGCCTTCGCCGACGGCGTCGACTTCACCGGTGTCGTGCTCACCAAGCTCGACGGCGACGCGCGCGGCGGTGCGGCGCTCTCGGTCCGCGAGATCACCGGCAAGCCGATCCTCTTCGCGTCCACCGGTGAGAAGCTCGACGACTTCGACGTCTTCCACCCGGATCGCATGAGCTCCCGGATCCTCGGCATGGGCGATGTGCTCTCGCTCATCGAGCAGGCCGAGCAGCACATGGACCAGCAGAAGGCGGAGGAGGCGGCCGCCAAGATCACCTCCGGCGAGCTGACCCTCGAGGACTTCCTCGACCAGATGCTGATGATCCGCAAGATGGGCCCCATCGGGAACCTGTTGGGCATGCTGCCCGGCGCGGGCCAGATGAAGGACGCCCTCGCCGCCGTCGACGACAGCCAGCTCGATCGGATCCAGGCGATCATCCGCGGCATGACGCCCGCCGAGCGCACCGATCCGAAGATCATCAACGCCTCCCGCCGGCTGCGCATCGCCAAGGGCTCCGGCGTCACCGTGACCGACGTGAACCAGCTGGTCGACCGCTTCTTCGAGGCCCGCAAGATGATGTCGCAGATGGCCGGCTTCGGCGGTGGCGGCCCCAAGCGGCTGTCCAAGCGCAAGCAGAAAGGCAAGCAGGGCAAGAAGAACAACCGTGCCCGGCAGACCGGCCCGGCGGCGCCCCGGATGGGCGGCGGCTTCCCCGGCATGCCCGGGATGCCCGCAGGTATGGACCTCTCCGGCATGCCCAAGGGCCTCGACCAGATGCCTCCGGGCCTCGAGGGCATCGACATGGCCGCGCTCGAGGAGCAGCTCCGCAAGAAGCGGTAGCGCGTCGGGTCGTGAAACCGGCGGAATCCGGCGGTACGAGGCCGGTTCGGGCCTCGTAGGGTCGAAATCGGCCGGTTCCCCGACGTAGGGTTGCCCGATGAGCGATCTGCACTTCTCCGGCGTCGTGCTGCCCGGCGGCGAGGGCGAGTTCTGGGTGTCCGACGGTGCCGTGCGATTCGACCCGCCCGGCGGTCCGGCCACGGAGCTGACCGGCTACGCGGTGCCCGGTTACGTCGACGCCCACTGCCACGTCGGCATCGTCGAGGACGGGGAGCCGGACCTGGTCCGCGGCCGCGTCCTCGCACTGGAGGACGTGGCGGTGGGCGTCACCGTCATCCGCGAACCCGGGTCCGACCTCGACACCTCGCCCCTGGACGGGCAGCCGGGACTGCCGCGGTTCGTCCGGATGGGTCGTCACATCGCGCTCGTCAAGCGGTACACCCGCGGCCTCGGGGAGCAGCTCGAGGACCCCTCCCAGCTCGTCGCCGCCGTGCGCCGCCGCGCCGCCGAGGGACACCCGTGGATCAAGCTCGTGGGGGACTGGATCGACCGGTCCGTGGGCGACCTCGCGCCGCTGTGGCCCGACGACGTGCTCGCCGAGGCCGTCGCCGTCGCCCACGACGCGGGTGCCCGCGTGACGGCGCACGTCTTCGGCGAGGACGCCCTCCCCGGCCTGCTGGCCGCCGGCGTCGATGCGATCGAGCACGGCTCCGGGCTCACCGCCGACACCATCGACACCATGGTCGAGAAGGGGATCGGACTGGTGCCCACCATGATCCAGATCGAGAACTTCCCGTCCATCGCCGCGCCCGCCGCCGAGAAGTTCCCCACCTACCACCGCCACATGCTGGCGCTGCACGACCGCCGGAAGGCGACCTTCCGCGCCGCGTGGGAGGCGGGAGTCGCGATGTACGCCGGCACCGACGCCGGGGGCTTCAACGTGCACGGCGCCCTACCGCGGGAGATCACCGCCCTCGCCGCCGTCATGCCGCCCGAGGACGCGATCGCCGCCGCGTCCTGGCGCGCCCGGCAGTGGCTCGGCTTCGCCGGCATCGACGACGGTGCCCCCGCCGACCTCGTGATCTACGACGAGGACCCGCGGGTCGCGCTGGCGCACGGCGCGCTTCCGGCACCGTCGGCCGTGGTGGTGCGGGGCGCGCTCGCCTGAGCCTGCTGTTCCGGGCGCGGGCGACTCTGCTTCGCCGGCCGGGGGGCGACTCCGCTTCGTCGGCCGGGGGCGACTCCGCTTCGTCGGCCGGGGGCGGCCGACCCACCACTGCGCCTTCGGCGCGCGGCTGAGCAGCTCGACGATGCCCAGCGTCACCGCGATCGTGATCAGGTAGGCGACGGCCGTGCCGAACGGGGAGGGGAGCACCGTGGTGAGCCACGGCGCACCGTCGCCCGACTTGGGCAGGAGCAGCACCGAGAGCACCATGACGTGCACGAGGAAGACACCGAACGAGCGCTTCGCGCCGTACGAGGCGAACCGCGTCAGCCGCGGCAGGCGGTGCCGGTTGCGGGCGAGCAGCAGGCCCGTCGTGTAGACCGCCGCGACCAGCGCGACGTAGAGCACGAAGTTCGCCGGCTGGAACACTGCTGAGGCCACGATCGGGGCGGTCTCGTCGCTGAGGCGGACCCGGTAGAGCACCTGCGCCGCGACGGCCGTGCCGACCGCGAGCCCGAAGACGAGCGGGGCGTGCCGCAGCAGCACCGCCTCCACCCGCTCCCGGTGGAACGCCGTGATCACGCCGAGCAGGATGAAGAACTGGTACGGGATGAACGTGGCGTAGAGGTGCCAGAAGTTCTCGCCCCACCACCCGGTGGTCGGGTTCCAGTAGGTGGCCGCGACGTAGATCCCGACCTGGAGCGCCGCGCTCGCGAGCAGGATCCGCCCGTGGAAGCGGCGGGTGCGGCGCACGAACCCGAAGATCAGCGGGAACAGCACGTAGATCTGGATCGTGACGAAGATGAAGTACAGCTGGTAGCCGTTGAGGCCGCCCCACTTGAGGTTGTTCCAGAAGTCGCCGAGGCTCCGGGGGATCGCGGAGCCGTCACCGCGAACCGTCATGTCGTAGGCCCAGTAGGCGAACGCCCAGATCACGAACGGGATCACCACGAGCTTGAGCCGCTTGCGCCAGAACGTGGCGGGGCGCAGCTGCGCGCCGCGCTCGACGATCCCGTACGCCAGGACCAGGCCCGTCAGCGCGAAGAACGCGTTCCGCGTGAAGTGCAGGTTCATCGCGATCGCGTTGGTGACGGTGCCGTTGACCTCGTCGTTGGTGTTCGTCAGCGTGTGGATGAACACCACCAGCAGGAACGTGATCGTCCGGACGAAGTCGAGTTGATGGAGGTAGCCGCCGCGAGGCCGCGCGACCTCCCCGTCACCGGTGGAAACCGGTGACGGGGAAGTGCGGTCCAGGTGCGTGGCCATGATGAAGAGTCTGTGGTCCGATCCTGCGAGGTGGCTGTCAGCGGCCTGGCAGTGGGCTACACCGGGCTGAGGTGCGGGGCACAGGCTGCAACGAACAACCCGAATTTACCCGCCGGTAACCTCCTGTCCGAGTGCAACGCACCGGAAGTGGCGCGAGTCACGCGGAGGTGACCGTGTTCGGCCGCCAGTTTAGCCGCGAGTCGAGGCCGGGGCCGTGAGCCGCGTGTCGGGGTCCCGCCTGCGAGGCGCTCAGTAGTGGAAGACGGTGCGCCGATCGGCGGGCCCGTCCGTCCTGCCGAGCCGAGTGAGCGCGGCGGCGAGATCGTCGCGCAGCCGGCCCGCCAGATCGCCCGAGAAGCCCTCGCGCACGACGATCCGGAGGACGGTGACGCTCTGCGCGTCCGCCGGCATCGTGTACGCCGGGACCTGCCATCCGTACGCGCGCAGCTCGTGCGAGACGTCGAAGGCCGTGAACGGCGCACCGTCGTCGATCGTCAGGGTGACGACGGGCAGGGCCGAGCCGTCGGTGACGACGTGCAGGTGCGGCAGGGCGCCGAGTTCCTTCGCCAGCCACGTCGCGGTCCCGCGCAGGGCTCGCATCACCTTGGTGTAGCCGTCGCGTCCGAGCCGGACGAAGTTGTAGTACTGGCCGATGATCTGCGCGCCGGGGCGGGAGAAGTTGAGGGTGAAGGTCGGCATGTCGCCGCCGAGGTAGTTCACTCGGAACACGAGGTCCTCGTCGAGCGCCGCGCGGTCGCGGAAGACGACGAAGCCGATACCGGGGTAGGTGAGGCCGAACTTGTGCCCCGAGGCGTTGATCGACGCCACCCGTGGCACCCGGAAGTCCCACTGCAGGTCCGGGTCGAGGAACGGGGCGACGAAGCCGCCGCTGGCGGCGTCGACGTGCACCGGTACGTCCGGTCCGCCCTGCGCGGCGAGCTCGTCCAGCGCCGCGCACACGCCCGCGACATCCTCGTACTCGCCCGTGAAGGTGGTGCCCAGGATCGTGACGGCGCCGATCGTGTGCTCGTCGACGGCGGCGCGCACCTGTTCGGGCGTGATGACGTAGCGGCCCGGCTCGATGGGGAGGTAGACGGGTTCGACGTCGAAGTAGCGGCAGAACTTCTCCCACACCACCTGCACGTTCGAGCCCAGGACCAGCTTCGGCCGGCTCGCATCGAGGCCCTGCGCCTGTCGGGCCTTGCGCCACCGCCACTTGAGGGCGAGGCCGGCGAGCATGACCGCCTCGGAGGAGCCGATCGTGGTCGTTCCCGTCGCCGACGTCGGGTCCGCCGGGTCCAGGCCCGGGGCGTGGAACAGGTCCGCGACGATCGCCACCGTGCGCGCGTCGATCGCCGAGGTGGCCGGGTACTCGTCGTGGTCGATGGCGTTCTTGTCGAAGGACTCGGCCATGAGGGCCTGACCCTGCGGCTCCATCCACGTCGTCACGAAGGTCGCGAGGTTCATCCGCGACTGCCCGTCCAGCATCAACTCGTCGTGGATGAACCGGTAGGCCTCGGCCGAGGTCGTCTCACCGTCCGCGAGCCGGGCACGGGGGAGGGGGTCGGTGCCGAGCCGTCCCGCGTAGGCGGGGATGAGGACGGCGTCGTCGTCGAGCGGATTCGTGGACATGACCGAACGCTACCGCCGCGGGCCGGGGGCGGCAGTACGGGCGATTTCGTGCAGCTCGCACGACATGGCACAATGGATCGCTGCTGACCGGCAGCGGCTGAGATACCGCCCGGCGGTCACGCATGAAGACGGCAAAACCGGGTGCGTTCATCCTGACGCATCGCTGAATTGCACACGTGACGACACACGAAGGAACACGACACATGGCTGTCAAGATCAAGCTCACGCGGCTCGGCAAGATCCGCAACCCGCAGTACCGGGTCGTCATCGCCGACGCGCGCACCCGCCGTAGCGGCCGCGCGATCGAGTCGATCGGCAAGTACCACCCCAAGGAGGAGCCGTCGCTCATCGCGATCGACTCCGAGCGCGTGCAGTACTGGCTGGGCGTCGGCGCGCAGCCGACCGAGCCCGTGCTCGCCCTCTTGAAGATCACCGGTGACTGGCAGAAGTTCAAGGGCCTCCCCGGCGCCGAGGGCACCCTGCGCACCGCCGCCGAGAAGCCGTCCAAGCTGGACCTCTTCAACGCTGCGCTCGCCGCGGCCGACAACGAGCCCGCCGTGGCCGCCACCACGCCCAAGAAGAAGGCCGAGAAGAAGGCCGACGACGCCGCTGAGGCTCCGGCCGAGGCCGCCGCCGAGGCTCCGGCCGAGGGCGAGTAAATGAGTGCCGTCGTCGCTGATGCCGTCGAGCACCTCGTGCGCGGCATCGTGTCGAACCCGGACGACGTCCGCGTCGACCTCATCACCGGCCGTCGCGGTCGCGTGATCGAGGTCCACGTGAACCCGGACGACCTGGGCAAGGTCATCGGCCGCAGCGGCCGTACCGCCACCGCCCTGCGCACCCTCGTCACCGGCATCGGTGGCAAGGGCATCCGGATCGACGTCGTCGACACCGATCGGGTCCGCTGACCCCGATGGAGCTCGTGATCGGCCGCGTCGCCAAGTCGCACGGCATCCGCGGCGAACTCGTCGTGGAGGTGCGCACCGATTCGCCCGAGCTCCGCTTCGCGGACGGCGTCGTCCTCACCGGACGCCGCCCCCGTGAGAAGGACACCCAGACGTACACCGTGGCAGCCTCCCGGAATCACTCCGGGAGGCTGCTGGTGCGTCTGCAGGGCGTGAACGACCGCACCGCGGCAGACGAGCTGCGCGGCACGCTCTTCCTGATCGACTCCGCCGACGTCGAGCCGAGCGACGATCCGGACGAGTTCTACGACCACGAACTCGAGGGCCTCGCCGTACGCACCGTCGGCGGTGAGGACGTGGGCGTCATCGCCGAAGTCCTGCACGCGCCCGGCGGTGAACTGCTGTCGGTGAAGGCGCCCGACGGCCGCGAGATCCTCATCCCGTTCGTCACCGCCATCGTCCCCGTCATCGACGTGGCGGCCGGCGTCGTCACCGTCGACCCGCCCGACGGTCTCCTCGATCCGGAGTAGACCCGTGCGCATCGACGTGGTGACGATCTTCCCCGAGTACCTCGCGCCGCTGCGTCAGGCGCTGCTCGGCAAGGCCGTCGACAAGGGGCTGCTCGAGTTCGGCGTCCACGACCTGCGCGACTGGACGCACGACGTGCACAAGGCCGTGGACGACTCGCCCTACGGCGGGGGCCCCGGCATGGTCATGAAGCCCACGGTCTGGGGCCCCGCCCTCGACGAGATCTGCCCCGACGACGCCCTCCTCGTGGTCCCCACGCCCGCGGGCATCCCCTTCACCCAGGCCATGGCGCACGAATGGGCGACCGAGGAGCACATCGTCTTCGCCTGCGGCCGCTACGAGGGCATCGACCAGCGCGTCTTCGACGACGCCGCCCGGCGTGTCCGCGTGGTCGAGGTGTCCATCGGCGACTACGTGCTCATCGGCGGCGAGGTCGCCGTGCTCGTCATGGTCGAGGCCTTCGGCCGGCTCATCCCCGGGGTGCTCGGCAACAAGCTCAGCCACCAGGACGACTCCTTCTCCGACGGCGCCGACGGGCTCCTCGAGGGCCCCTCGTACACGCGTCCCGAGACCTGGCGCGACCTGACGGTGCCGCCGGTGCTGCTGTCCGGCGACCACGCGAAAGTCGCGCAGTGGCGCCGCGAACAGTCCCTGGCGCGGACGGCGGACCGTCGGCCCGATCTGCTGCCACCTGCGCAGACCTCGTGACCTGAAGGGGTCTTCAGGCGGCTTCAGGTGGGCCACAGAGCCCCTCCCGCAGTGTGGTGTCACCGAAGCGAGCGCTTCGAACCGGCCGACGCCGGTCCACCTGAAGGAGACACTCCATGCGCACGATCCAGTTCCGCCGCACCGCCGCTGCCGCCGCCGGCCTCGCCATCGTCGGCGGGGGCGTCCTCGGGGCGGGCATCGCGTCCGCCGGCGGCGACACCACCGCCCCGAAGCCCGGCGCCCCGATCTGCGGCACCACCGGCATCAACGGCCAGCCCCACAAGATCGTCCCGTGCTCGCAGGTCCCGACCACGGGCGCCGGCTTCACCATCGCGCCCGACGGCACCATCACCGACTCCACGGGCAAGGTGGTGGGCAAGTACGACCCGAAGACCGGCACCGTCACGGGCAACGGCCCCGGCGCGAAGCCCGGCGTCGTGACCGGCCCCACCGGCGCCGGCGGGAACGGCCAGGGCGTCATCGAGGTGCCCCAGGCGAAGTAGTACTGCAAAGACCGGCCAACTGCGGGCGGTATCGTCGAGCCCGAGAGGGCAGACGGTGCCGCCCGCGTTCGAGGGAAAGGGAAGGCCGTTGCCCCGCATCCTGATCGCCGACGACGACCAGCGCCTGCTGCGCGGCCTCGCGGAGGGCCTGCGCTGCGAGGGCTACGCGGTCGAGACCGTCGGCGACGGCGAGGCCGCTCTCCTCGCGGCCGAGGTGACCCGGTTCGACGTCATCGTGCTCGACGTCCAGATGCCGCTGCGCAACGGCTACCGGGTGGTGAGCGCGCTGCGCGCCCGCGAGGACTGGACGCCCGTCCTCATGCTCACCGCGAAGGACGGCGAGTACGACGAGGCCGAGGGGCTCGATGCCGGCGCCGACGACTACCTCACCAAACCGTTCTCCTATGTCGTGCTCCTCGCGCGCCTGCGCACCCTGCTGCGTCGCGCCGGGCAGCAACGGGCGGTCGTGCTGACCGTCGGTGACCTGGAGGTCGACGTCACCGCGCGCACCGTCGCCCGCGCGGGTACGCCGATCACGGTGACCGCCAAGGAGTTCGAGATCCTTGCCACCCTGGCGCGCGAGCCCGGCCGGCCGGTGTCCAAGTCCGCCCTCGCCGGGTCCGTGTGGGACGAGGCCGCCGATGTCGCGGACAACCGGATCGAGGTCCACATCAGCGCGCTGCGGCGCAAGGTGGACGCGCCCTTCGGCGCCGCGTCCATCGAGACGCTGCGCGGCTACGGCTATCGGATCCGCCCGTGAGGCGCCTCGGGTCCGTCCGGATGCGGCTCGCGCTGCTGACGGGCGTCATCGTGTTCATCGGCTACGCCGTCATCGCGCTGGCGGTGGTCTGGCTGCTCACCGATGTCGTGCTGGGCGAGATCACCCCCACGACCGACGTGCCGCCCTCGTCCGGTGCCGTGTGGGGCACGACCGGGGCGTCGCCGGGCGACCGTCCGCCGGTGCCCGGCGCCGCCGCGGCCTTCGAGGTGCGCCAGGCGCTCTCGCAGTGGGGCCGGATCGCGGTGCTCGCGACGGCGCCCCTCGCCGGTGCGATCTCCGGACTCATCGCGTGGTTCGTCGCGGGCCGGGTGCTGCGGCCCGTCGGAGCCATCGAGCAGCGTTTCCGTGAGCTCTCCTCGGGGGACCTGAGCCTGCGCGTTCCCGAGCCCGCGGGCGACGACGAGGTGGCCCGTCTGGCCCGGACCATGAACGACACGCTGGAACTGCTCCAGGAATCGTCCGACCGGCAGCTGCGGTTCGTCGCCGACGCGGCGCACGAGCTCCGCGGGCCGATCGGTGCCGTCCGCGCCGACCTCGAGGTGGCGGCCGCCTATCCGGACCAGGTGGACCCCGTCGTCGCGGTCCGCGAGGCGCTGATCGACGTGGACCGGCTGCAATCGGTGGCCACCGACCTGCTGACGCTCGCGCGGCTCGAGGCGGGGGAGAAGCTCAAGCGGGAGATCCTGCCCCTGTTCGAGGTGCTCGGGCCCGTGCGGCCCCCGACGGACGTCGCGTACACCGTCGACGTCGATCCCGCGACCCTCGTCGTCGGCTCGCGGCAGCAGGTGACGCGGCTGCTGCAGAACCTCGTCGACAACGCGGCGCGGCACGCCCGGTCGGCCGTCTCGCTCACCGTCCGGGAGGTCGACGGTGCCGTCGTCCTGGACGTCGACGACGACGGGCCCGGCATCGCGCCGGAGGACCGCGAGCAGGTCTTCACCCCGTTCCTGCGCCTCGACGAGGGCAGGTCCCGGGACGACGGCGGCTCCGGCCTCGGGCTGGCCATCGCCGCCGAGATCGTGCGGGCCCACGAGGGGGCGATCCGGGTCGGGGAGGCACCGTCGGGCGGGGCGCGCCTGCGCGTGGAACTACCCGCACCGGCGCCGATTCCGTAGATCCGCCCCCGCGCGTCGAGCAGCGCGGCATGATGGCCGGAGCGGGCGTGGGGGCGCCCGGGATTGAAGGGGAATCATGGCTGTTCTCAACGGTGCGTGCGGTGCCGACGCCCTGCTGGCGGAGGTCGAGCGGCGCGAGGCGGAGTTGGCCCGCCTCGACGCGGAGTTCCGCACCGCACGGGTCACCGCGCGCTCGCACGACCGGACGGTGGCGGTCACCGTCGACGTGCGCGGGCACGTCGTCGAGGTCGACCTCGCGCCGGCGTCCGCTCGGGCTCACCCGCCGGAACGGCTGGGGCCCTTGATCGTCGAACTCGCGGAGCGCGCGGCCGATTCGCTGCACGAGCACTACGCGCGGCGCGCCGAGCTCGCCCGGACCCCCGCATGATCTTCGAACTCGAACCGGCGGCGTGGGAGCGGCTCGCGCGCACCGTCGACGCTCTCGCCGAGGCGCTCCCCGCGCCGGCCGCCCTTCCGCTCCCCGCGGACAGGTACGCGCGGGCGCTCGGCGCGGTCCCCGCCGCTTCCGACGCCCTGGCGCGCGACCTGCGCGCGTCGTCCGTCGCGGAGCTCCGGGCGCTCGCCGTGCGCATCCGCGCCGGTTCCCGCGCGGCAACGGCCACGGATCGATCCGCCGCGAGGGCGATCGAGGCCGCGGGATGACCGACACCGAGTTCTGGCCCCGCTCGCCCGGCGAGTTCACCGGCGCCGCCGAGCAGTACCGCGCCGCGCACGCCGAGGCACGGCGGATCGCCGCCCGGCTGGGCGTGCGGGCACCGTCGGACGTGCTGGTCCGGGCCGGCGAGCTCGACGATGCCCGGGCGGCCCTCGTCGGCGACTACGCGGTCCTCGTCGACGAGACGCGCGCACGGATGACCGGGATCGCCGCGGGGACCGCGCTCGCGCGCCTCGAGGCCCGTGGCGGGCGCCCGCCCGGTGATCCGGCGGCGGACGAGGCCGCGGACCTCGCGGATCTGCGGGGCCGGGCCGAGGCGGTGGACGCGGCGGAGGAGGCGGAGCGACGGTCCGCGGATCTCGCCGCGGGGCACGGTTCCGCCGTCGGCGGGATGGCGCCCCTGGCCGGCTTGGGCATGCTCGGCCGGTCTCTCGGGTCCGACGGTGCGCACCGCGCAGCGCACTACGCCGTCCCGGCCTCGGCCCCCGCGGACCTGGATCTGCGGCTGCGGGAGCTGTGCGGGGCGATCGGCGGCGCGGCGCGGGACTGGGCGCGGATGGCGGTCGCGGAGGTCGTGGACGAGGCCGGCCGGCCCTGGCGGCTCATCGGGACCACCGAACTCGACGGCTACCTGCGGCCCGGTGTGGTGCTGCGTGACGGTGAGCTCGCTGCGGGCAACGAGGACTGGCCGGAGCTGTCCATCGCGACCTTCTGCGCCGCACGGGGATTCGCGCCCGGACCGGTGGTCGGCGCGACCCCGCCGCCCGACGAGGTGTGCGATCACCTGCGCGCGTCGGGCTTCGCGCCGAGCTGGTCGGGCGACGCGTGGGCGAGTGGCGGGGAGGACGCGGATGCATCGGTCGACTAGCCTGCCGGACCTGGCGGATGCGGTCGCAGCCGTGGCTGCGGACCGTCGGCACGCCGCGGGTGTGACGCTCGTGGCCGGCGCGCTGGATCGTGCGGCGGATCCGCGGCTCGACGACGCCGGGGAGGTGCTCCTCGACGAACGGCGGGCGCCGGGCTCGCGGCGCGGGGAGGCGCACCGTCTGGCGGCGGCGGTCGAGCACCTCGACCGGGCAGCCCACCGGTGCCGCCGCGACGGCGACCACACCGGCTACGTCCTGGGCTTCCAGGCGGCACGGGCGCTGTCGGCGTTGCACTTCCTCGTCCGCGACGGCGGGGCCGCGTTGGCCGATGTCGCGTACGAGGCGGTGATGGTGTGCGGCGCCACCGAGCCGGTGATCGCCGAACTCGTCGGTGGTCGCCGGTAGGGTGGCCGCGTGAATTCGAGCGCGCCGAGCAAGTCCGTATCCGCCCGCATCGCCGAGGAGCTCTCGGTGGGGGAGAACCAGGTGGCCGCAGCGGTCCAGCTGCTGGACGAGGGGTCGACGGTGCCGTTCATCGCCCGATACCGCAAGGAGGTCACGGGCAGCCTCGACGACGCGCAGCTGCGCGCCCTCGAGGAGCGGCTCGGCTACCTGCGCGAACTCGATGACCGCCGCGCCGCCGTCATCGCCTCGATCGAGGAGCAGGGCAAGCTCACGCCCGAGCTCCGCGCCGCCCTGCTGGCCGCCGACACCAAGGCCCGCGTCGAGGACATCTACCTGCCGTACAAGGTCAAGCGGCGCACCAAGGCGCAGATCGCGCGGGAGAACGGCCTCGCTCCGCTGGCCGAGCGGCTGCTGGCAGATCCCACGTTGGTTCCCGAGGAGCTGGCGGGGGAGTTCCTCGGGGAGAACGTCGCGGATGCGGCGGCGGCGCTCGAGGGCGCGCGGCACATCCTCGTGGAGCGGGCGTCCGAGGACGCGGAGCTCGTGGGCACGGTCCGCGAGAAGTTCTGGGGCGACTCGACGCTGCGCACCGGCGTGCGCGAGGGCGCGGACCCGCAGAAGGCGCAGAAGTTCCGCGACTACTTCGAGTTCTCCGAGCCGCTGGACCAGATGCCGTCGCACCGGGTGCTGGCCGTGCTGCGCGGGGAGAAGGAGGAGGTGCTCTCCCTGCAGTTCGACGGCGGTGAGGACGCCGACTACGAGGCGATGGTCGCGGCCGTGCTGGGGATCTCGAACCAGGGCCGGCCGGCCGACAAATGGTTGGGCACGGTCGCGCGGTGGGCGTGGCGCACCAAGCTGATGGTCTCCGCGACCGTCGACGCCCGCACCCGGCTGCGGCAGCGCGCCGAGGAGGACGCGGTCACCGTGTTCGCGACCAACCTCAAGGACCTGCTGTTGGCCGCCCCGGCGGGCACCCGGCCCACCCTGGGCCTCGACCCGGGCTTCCGCAACGGCGTGAAGACCGCCGTCGTCGACGGCACCGGCAAGGTGCTCGACACGCTCATCATCTACCCGCACCAGCCCCAGAACCAGTGGGACAAGAGCAAGGCCCTGCTGGCGGCGCTCATCGCCCGGCACGACGTGGAGCTCGTGGCGATCGGCAACGGCACCGCCTCGCGGGAGACCGACGCGCTGACCACGGAGCTGCTCGGGGAGATCAAGAAGGCCGGCGCGCGCGTTCCCGCGAAGGCCGTCGTCAGCGAGGCCGGCGCGTCGATCTACTCCGCGTCGGAGTACGCCTCGCAGGAACTGCCGGACATGGACGTCTCGCTGCGCGGCGCCGTGTCCATCGCCCGCCGCCTGCAGGACCCGCTCGCCGAGTTGGTGAAGATCGATCCCAAGTCGATCGGCGTGGGGCAGTACCAGCACGACGTGTCGCAGGCGAGCCTCGCGAAGTCGCTCGACGCGGTGGTCGAGGACGCGGTGAACGCCGTCGGGGTGGACCTGAACACCGCGTCGGTGCCGCTGCTCGCGCGGGTGTCGGGCGTCTCCGAGTCGCTGGCCGCGGCGATCGTCGCGTACCGCGACCGGTCCGGCGCCTTCCGCAGCCGCTCCGGCCTGCTGGACGTCCCGCGGCTCGGCCCGAAGGCCTTCGAGCAGTGCGCCGGCTTCCTCCGGATCCGCGGCGGCGACGACCCGCTGGACGCGTCCGGCGTGCACCCCGAGGCGTACCCCGTCGTCCGGAAGATCCTGGATCGCTCCGGCCTGCAGCTGGCCGAGCTCATCGGCAACAGCGCTGCGCTCGCGAAGCTGCGTCCGTCCGACATCGCGGCCGAGCTCGCCGACGAGCGGTTCGGCGTCCCGACGGTGACCGACATCCTCGCCGAGCTCGACAAGCCCGGTCGCGACCCGCGGCCCGCGTTCGCCACCGCGACCTTCGCCGCGGGCGTGGAGAAGGTGTCCGACCTCAAGCCGGGCATGGTGCTCGAGGGCGTCGTGACCAACGTCGCGGCCTTCGGCGCGTTCATCGACGTGGGCGTGCACCAGGACGGTCTGGTCCACGTCTCCGCGATGTCGGACCGGTACGTCTCCGACCCGCACGAGGTGGTCAAGTCCGGCCAGGTGGTCAAGGTCAAGGTGGTCGACGTGGACGTGGAGCGGCAGCGCATCGGCCTCTCGCTCCGCCTGAACGACGATGCCGCCCCCAAGCAGCGCGGTCCGCGCGACGGCGGGCAGCGCGGCGGTGACCGCGGGGATCGCGGCGGCCAGCGGGGCGGACAGTCGCGCGGCGGGCAGAACCGGGGCGGTCAGGGCGGGCAGAACCGGGGCGGTCAGCAGGGCGCCCGGGGGCAGCGCGGCGGGCGGGAGCAGAGCGCCAAGGAGGGCTCGATGGCCGACGCGCTACGGAAGGCCGGCTTCGGGAAGTGATCTAGGACTGTGATCGGGGCAGCGCTGCCGACGCGCTGCGCCAGGCCGGCTTCGGCAAGTAGCGCCGCGCGGCGTTCCGACCTGCGGCGACGGTCCGCGCCGTAGGTTGGAGACATGTCCACCTGGTTCCGGCACGACATCGTGGAGGCGGGACGGCTGCCGCTGTTCGCCTTCTTCGTCGGGCTGATCGTGGGCTTCGTGTGCATCCGGATCAGCGTGCGGCTGATCCGGGCGGAGGTGCGGTGGTGGTTCGGCAATGTCACGCCCGGCGGCCTGCACGTGCACCACATGGTGTTCGGCGTGGTGCTCTGCATGGGCTCGGCGATCGGCCTCATCGCGAACTTCGACAAGGCCACCCAGACGACGGCCGCGGTACTGGCCGGGGTCTTCGGGCTGGGGGCGGCGCTGATCCTCGACGAGTTCGCGCTGATCCTGTACCTGCGGGACGTGTACTGGCAGGAGGAGGGGCGCGCCTCGGTCGACGCCGTGTTCGTCGCGGTCGCGGTGACGGGGCTGCTCCTGCTCGGGCTGCGGCCCCTGGACCTCGTGGACATCGCGGGGTTCCGCGACTCGCCCGAGCGGGCGGCGCAGATCCTGTTCGGTGTGATCAGTCTCGGGACGGCAGCGATCGTGCTGCTCAAAGGCAAGATCTGGACCGGGCTCGTCGGCCTGTTCTTCTTCCCGCTGCTGCTCATCGGCGCGATCCGGCTGGCGCGGCCGGGCTCGCCGTGGGCGCGCTGGCGGTACGAGACGAGCTCCCGGCGGATGCTGCGCGCGCTGCGCCGCGAGCGGCGGGTCCGCCGACCGCTGATCCGCGCGAAGATCGCGGTGCAGGAGCTGATGGCCGGCCGTCCGGACCTGCTGCCGCACCTGCGGGAGGATGCGGAGCGCGAGCTGGATCGCACCGTCGTGCCCGCGCCGGCGCCGCCCCGTCGACCCAGGTCCATGGCCCGCCGCCTGACGATTTCGAAGAACCGGCGCCGATCTGGCACAATCAACAGGTTGCCCGGGCTGCGTGCTGCCCGGGTGTATCCGACTGCGGAGCAGTCGGCAGGACAGGAGTACGAACCGGTCGAACCCCCGCGGCAGTAGCCGCGACGGGCCGCCAGGGTCCTCTGCTCACGAAGACATGTAAGAAACGGATGATCCAGCGATGAACACGCTCGACTTCATTGACCAGCAGTCCCTGCGCAGCGATGTGCCCGACTTCCGCCCCGGCGACACCCTTGACGTGCACGTCAAGGTCATCGAGGGCAGCAAGGAGCGCGTCCAGGTGTTCAAGGGCGTCGTGATCCGCCGCCAGGGCGGCGGCGTGCGCGAGACCTTCACGGTGCGCAAGGTTTCCTTCGGCGTCGGTGTGGAGCGCACCTTCCCCGTGCACTCCCCGAACATCGCCAAGATCGACGTCCTCACCCGTGGTGACGTCCGTCGCGCGAAGCTGTACTACCTGCGCGACCTGCGCGGCAAGGCGGCGAAGATCAAGGAAAAGCGCTGACCTGCATAAACAGCAACTTGCTGATCGCTTACCGCAGAAACTACGGTTAAAACTACGGTATAGTGTCAGGCATCAGGAGGGCTCCACGCATTGGCGTGGGGCCCTCCTTTGACACGAGGGATCACGCGCGCCCGGTGAAGCATCACGCACGCTCGACGTGACCTTGACGACTCCAGTGCGGGAGGCGAAGGCAACTGGCGATGCGTCAGATCGCGGCTACACAACCGGGGTGCCTCCGTTGTCTTGCTAGTAGCATGAGCGAATGGATCATGATGAGCGCGTCGCTGCCGCAGACGATCGGACGCTACGAGATGACGAACTAGAGGACTTGATCGACGTCGAACGGTCCCCTGCTCGAGTGACTTTCTCCACTCAGGACATGAGTATCGACGCGCTGGTAAAGCGGATAAACCGTAAGTCGATGCTGGTGCCGCAGTTTGGAGGGGCTGACGAACTGGTCCAGGTGCCAGGATTTCAGCGTGGCTTTGTCTGGTCGAAGGCTCAGATGGATAAATTCATTGAGTCGCTCTTACTCGGCTATCCCGTCCCGGGGCTATTTCTCGTGAAGCAGACTGGCGACAATCGTATGTTAATTCTCGATGGGCAGCAGCGTCTTATAACGCTACAGAGATTCTATAAAGGAACCCATGAGGGTAAGGTCTTCGCATTGAGTTACGTGGCCGACGAGTTTAAGGGGTTGACCTACGATACTCTCGACGAGTCTTTGCAGTTCAAGCTGGATGACTCTTACATGCAAGCAACGATCGTCTCTGCGGATGGTTCAGAAGAAGTAAATGACTCGATCTTTCAGATCTTCGAAAGGCTGAATTCTGGCGGCACTCAGCTCACTCCTCACGAGATTCGCGTGGCACTCTACGCGGGGGAGCTGATGGCTTCTATTGAGCGACTCAATAGCGATGAAAACTGGAGAATCCTATTTGCTGGCAACAACTCCAAGGTAAAGTCGAAACGCATCCGAGATCATGAACTTATCCTGCGAATTATGGCGCTGTATACCGACAGTGGCAATTATAACCGACCGCTGAAGACGTTTTTGAACAAATTTGCGGGCGCGTCGAGGACTCTAGACATGAGCTCTGATCGGCGGGGACACCTGTTTTTGCTAGCGTGTGAAGTGGTCAACAGGGAGGTCGGGCCTACTGCCTTCAGACGTGCTAGCGGCAACCAGGTCAATACTGCTCAGGCGGAAGCCGTGATGGTTGCGGTGATGGAGATCCTTGAGCGAGGGGATACGCCCACCGATCTGAGCGCGAAGTTCATCAGGCTCGTCGCCGATGATGAATTCCTCAAGAGTTCTGGTCGTGCAACCGCGGATAAGGATGCTGTAGAGTCCCGGCTTTCTCGAGCGCGCCATTTCCTGGGCTGATTTAAATGATCGTAACGACAGCGAAGAATGCGCCGTATCAGGCGACGGTAAAGCAACGTCGCCTTGACCTGATGGAGGTGCAAGAATGCTTGAGAAGCCTGTCTCCTGACCATCCTGATTCAGTGGAGCGCGCGCTTGCTAGATATTTGACTGTGCGTTCGGTTGGCTACATTGAAGCGATTCGGGATGATCTCGCAGATCTGTATGCATCAACCACAGGCAATGCGCGATTGCATCGAAGGGTAAAATCTAATTTGCGAACTGGTCTCGGAGTTACGCCGGATCAACTGCTCACTTTTGTTGGATCATTCGATCCTGCTTGGCGGATAACTCTGGAATCCAAACTTGATGCAGAAGATCAAGAACTTAGAAACCGATTAGGCGCGATGGTGGCTGCGCGGAAAAAGATTGCTCATGGCGACGGAGATCAGGTTACCTCGGGGAAGTCGCTTGCGTGGTCGGATGCTGCACTTACTATTGGTAAGGAGTTGCAGGGGATAATCTTCCCGGAACTGTGATTCGCCTACTTGCCGAAGCGTTAGCGCGCTCGTCTGGCGGGGCTGAGGTACCAAGGCGCGTCTTCGCGGAGCAACCCGACGCGCGGTGCCGGCCTCCTTCGTCGGCAGGCCCCGCACCCCGGTCGTGACGGTGTGGTTGCGTTGGCCAGCTACTCATGAGCATTAACGACCCGCGCGTTGGGGGACGTTTCATCTTGGGCTCGGTCACGGGCACCCCGGCGGGGCCGGGCCGGGTGGATGCATCGGCACATCCACCCAGCAGGAGGACTCTCATCGTGAATGCTCAGGAGCTTTGGATTGAACAGCTCATCGCCCGCCGTACGCTGTCGCCCGCGGCACGAGGCATGAGCGCCGCCGAGGCGGCGGATCAGTACAACGCGGCCAACGGGCTGCAGCCCGATGACGCCGACTACCTCGTGCCGCCCAGGAGCGGCACCACCGTGATCCGCACGTCCATGCACGAGCTGAACCCGGTGGAGCGCCACGCGCTTCACGAAGCGATGCAGTTCGATTTGATCGAGCTGGATCAACACGGCCACCCGATCGTTCGAGATTTCGCCGACAAGTATGTCGGCACCTACGACACGTTCCGCGATTACGTGATCCAGCACGCCGAGAGCGTCGGCCTGCTCGACGGGGTATCCGACGAGGTCAAGAGGTACTTTTCGTGGTACGGCTACGAGCGGGACATGGCGGTCGGGCATACCGTACTCGGGGCCGCGGACTATCGTGTCCACGTATTCCGGGACCTGTGATTGGGGGTGCTCGATGCCGATGGCTGAGTGCGCGATACACGGCCGGCGATGGCACGCTCCGGGGATCGACGGTGCCGCGCCACGGTGCGCAACGTGCGTCCACGGGATGACGCCGCCGCCGGGGAGTGTGACCGAGATGCTGGACGTCCTCGCGGCCGAGGTTTCGCGGTCTCGCGGGGTCTGCGACCCCGGGGACGACGTGCCGAACTGGGACTGATCCTCGTGTGACAAAAGTCACATGGGTATAACCCTCCGGTGTAACTTTTCAGGTTTCGTAGGAGGGTAGCAGGCGCCTCCAAATCGGCGCGCTCCGAACCTCTTGCAATCACCGCACGTACCCCATAACGTGCTGGTCGCGGGGCCAATCGCGGCCCCGCCGCGAGGCCGCCGACGGTGCTCGCGCGTCCGTCCCTGAGTGGACGGACTCGACGGCCGACTATCACCCACGACAAACGCGCGCGGGTGCCGTCCGCTACCGTGTGTTGCAGTACTGCAGCATCCGAACCGGGGGAGGTTTATGACCAGGATCGCCATGCGAAAATTCGGGGGTGCCAGCACCCGCGAGTCGCCTCACGCCCGCCCAAGCGGCGACGCGTGACATGCGCCGCGCCGCACTGGGTCGCGTCATCCGCGACGCTCGGACCGACGCTGGGATGTCGCAGGCCGAGCTGGCAACGGCCAGCACCACATCGCGTGCCACGATCGGGCGCCTCGAAGCTGGCACCGGGGCGGTCAGTAGCGACGTCCTGTGGGAACTGGCACTGGCTCTAGGGCTCACGCCCGCAGAGCTGTTCGAGCGCGCCCAGGCCGCCGAGGCTGCACCGCAGCAGTAGCGCTCGCGTACCCGCCCCCGTCGCGCGGTACGCCCCTGAATCACATGGACCGCGGTCATGCGCGGTCGACACACATGCCACAGGCATCGAGCCGTCCGCGTCATCACGTGGCCGGCGGAACGGAGCACCGTGAACAATCAGCGTCCCTCGTGGACTCGAAACCCGAACAACCTCGTCATCGCCGGCATTGGCGCGATCGCTGTGCTAGTGGTCGCCCTGCTCGTGGTCATCGTCGCGATCAGCAACACCGGAGGTGACACCACGGCCGTCGCCACCGCCACTACGACCGACCTGGGAGACCCCGGACCCAAGGCGAATCTGACCACGACCAAGGGCAAGCCCACGTCCGCGCCCACCGCCGACGTGGCCCCCGACGAGTTCGCGCCCACCGCGCCGGGCACCTACGACCCGCAGGGCCCGAAGCAGTGGCGCCCCAAGGGCACCAAGGCCAGCGACCCCACGACCGGGGGGCTGATCTTCAAGTTCCGCAGCGCTGACAACATGCTCAACTGCTCCGCCTCCAAGCGGGAACTCGTGTGCCAGGCCCGAGCCCGCAACAACGCCGAGGCGAACACCCGCATCGACACCGCGCAGAAGGTCTGCAGCAACGCGGCACCAGGCATCACCAGGGACGCCATCGCGTTGACGCTGACCGACCCGCTGCCCTGCATCAAGACGATCCAGGGCGACAACGACACCCGCGACTGGCAGACCATGCCGGACGGCACCTTCGCCTGGGTACCGAGCCCCAAGGGCGACGCCTGGTGCACGATGAGCAAGACGGCGTACCCGGAGGACTACGGCCGCGAGCTCGAGCCCGGCACCAAGTTCACCAGCCGGCTCGAGTGCTCCACCACCAACCCGACGATCACGCACTTCACCCTGGCTGCCTTCATCATGAAGGGCCTCTGACGACCCCGGGCGCAGCAGAGCCCCGGCCAGCATCATCGCTGGTCGGGGCTCTGTGTTTCGGGGCTGCGGCGGGGGGCTACCACCCGGCGCACTCGTCGGCGGTATCCAGGCTCTCAACGAGTGTCCTGGTTCCGCCGCGGTACCACCGCGCCGCCCGCTCGTACCTGACATCGGCGAACGATTCCAGCATCGCCGCTTCGTCGTCGAGCGCCGCCGCTCGCGCTGTGTCGCTGTCCACAGCCCCTCCTACATGCTCGCGCCGTCGTTGCCCTGGTCGTGCCCCCTTCCTGTTGTACGCGCATCGCCGTGCAGGTCGTTGAGCGTCGCATCGATGCGCGCGCTGGCCGCGGCCGAGCGCTCGCGCTGTTCGCCGATCGTGCGGCGCACGTACTCGCCTACGTCGCCGCCCCGCGACGCCGCCTGTTGCCGCGCCCACGTCAGGGCACGATCGCTCAGCTCGTCGTGGGCGGTGCGGCCGGACTTCAGTTTCCAAGCCTTCGCCGCCGCGACGTACCCGACCGACATGTCATCGATCGCCGGGGTCGGCATGTCCGCGATCGCATCGTTGGCGGCCGACTTGATCGCGGCGACAGCCTCGTCGCGGGCGGTCTCGACAGCGCGACGCTGCTCGTCGGCGTGCTCCGCGGCCTCCTGGTCGCGCTGCTCAATGCGCTCCAACGCCTCCCGCGCGGCGCGCTGGTCGGCCACCGCCGCGGCTGCGGCGGTGGCCGCATTGGCGCGCTCGGTGCGGGCGTCGTCGACCAGGCTGGCGGCCTCGGCCTCGCCCTCGGCGCGGCCAGCGTCACGACCCTCGGCCTTCGCGGCGCTCACCAGCCTGGGCCGCTCGACCTCGCGCCACTCGGCCCGCTCCGCGTCGAGCGTGACGCGATCGGCGTCGACCGCGCGGCGGTCGTCATTCACCGCATGGATCGACCTGTTCACCGCCGCGATCGAAGCCTTGATCCGCGCGGCAGTCTCGGCCTCGCGACCCACGACACCCGCGTGCGCGTCTGCGGCCGACTCCATTTCCAGAGCTGCCAGCTCGCGCATTTCCGCGATGACCTCAACGTCTTCGGAAATGAACTGCTTCTGGTGCTCGACCTCTTTGAAGTCCGGCAAATCCAGCCGCCGGTCGTGACGCCGCTCGTCGCGCTCGGCCTCAATGTCGAACCCGGCCGCGAGCATATGCGCTTTCAATTCATCGTGATACCGAGACATTTTGCCGGATGCACCCTCGCGCATCTCACGCATGACGCCGGCTTTGTCCTTGCGCATGACGAGGGTGTCGCTGCGATGCGAACCGAAGCCGCGAGAAAAACCGTTCTTCAACGCATCGGGTTCTTTGCCGCGCTCGTTGGCCTCGAAGGGGTCGGCAAGGATCTGAATGTGCGGGCGCGTCTCGTCCATGTTGATGCTGTACCCGTGGATAGCGTCCCGACCACCGGGGAGAATCGCGGCCTGCGCCTGAATGTAGTTCTCGAAGTACCGCATGAGTTCGGCGGGGTCTTTGGCGCGGTACCGGGGCAGCTCGACGAGGTCGCGGCCGTCCTGCCCATCCCGGGGCAGCCCGTCCTTACCCAAAGGGTGGTACGTCGTGCCGTCTGGCTCCAACAACCCCCACGGGGCCTGCCCCACGATGGTGAGCGCGTGTCGTTCGCCGCCGCGCTCCTTGCCGTTCTCGAAGCGATGCGGCTTTAGCTTCTTGGAAAGTCGCCCGACCCGAGCGTCGCCGTACGCCACGACCTCATCGATGCTGATGGCCGTGCGGAACCCACCGTTGCCGTCGTTGACCATGTCCACGTTGAACTTGGTCTTCGCCGTATTGATCGCCGGGTTGCGCGCGGCGTAGAACTCGACCGCGGCCTTGCCCGCGGTCTTCCTCATCGATTCCTCGAGTGTGTTCTGGCGGCGCGCGCTGTCGGGGCCAGGACCATCCGACAGCATGGCGCGGTAGTCCATCGACGCGCGGCTCGCGCCGAGCGCCTCGCTCGCACCTGCTGCCACCGGGGCCCACCTCCACTCGCCTCGCCCGCTCCACCGCGCCCACATCGACGGGCCTCCGGCCCGCCGATCCTCGGAGCGCCGCACCCTGACCGGGTGCCCCGCTCCTTCGGATACGGGCGCCTGCGGCACCCGCTTAGAGCCACCGCTCCGTGCTCCGATGCGTGCATCGGACTTCGTCCTCGCGTCCCATCGTACCCCGAAACAGTGGCTCTGTCCTAGGCGCCATAGGACGGACCGTTCGCTGGCGCTCTCTGCTCACTCCGTTCGGTCCGTCTGGCGCCCTGCGGGGCAAGGGCAGCTCGCTGGCGCTCGCCAGGGAATGCCCACCCTCCGGGTGGGTCGCAGGTGCCCGGGGCTTCGCCGTCGGCACCGCTGTAGGGCAGCCGCGGCGGTTGCCACGGCTGCGGTGGCCGCCGCGCTCCGGTGCCCGGGAGCGCGGGGCGCGGGGCGCGGGGCCGCTGTCGCCGGCCGCGCCGAGCCCCGCCGCCGGCCGATGGCGGGCGGCGATGCTGGGGCCGTCGACGCGGACCAGGTGCCGCGTCGATGCGACGGCCCCGCCGCGACGGGGCCGCGAGGGCGCATCGGTCCCGGCACGGAGCCCGCCGATTGAATGAAGTAAAGGCACAGTACTAGCCTCGGCCTTTCGCGGGTGAGGTCGTGTCGGACATGAAGAAAGGTGCTCTGAGCTGGAAGAATAGGGGTTACCACACCAACCTATTTCCAGTCTCGAAGGAGCACCTTTCTGGTGAGTCAGTCTACGTCCTGCTACCCGAAGGTGTCGGTCGACGCGGCCGGAACGAACCTCGTCTCGCATGCCGGGACAGTGCTGTTGCTTCGTACCGCCGAGACGGTCGGTCTGACCGCGGCTCTGACCAGTGCGTTGATGCCGTGGCGCAAGCCGAACGCGATCCACGATCCGGGGAAGACGGTGCTTGATCTGGCGGTGTCGATCGCGGCGGGCGGGGACTGCCTGGCCGACCTCGATCAGCTCCGCACCCAACCACAGGTGATGGGCCAGGTCGCCTCCGATCCGACGGTGTCGCGGCTGATCACCGCCTTAGCAGGCGATGTCGACGCGGCGTTGGCGGCGATCGCTGC
>NZ_LSRE01000047.1 GCF_001575205.1 Tsukamurella pseudospumae | reverse complement strand
CCTGCACTCGTCCGGGCACGCGGAAGCTCCGGATACCGGCCATCGGCGGACCTACGCCGCTACCTGCGACTGATCCACCCCCGGTGCGTGTTCCCGCACTGCAACCGACCCGCGGCGAGGGCCCAGATCGACCACCGCCGCGAATACGACCACACCTCACCCGAACTCGGCGGGCAGACCACCGCCGAGCAGATCCAACCGCTCTGCATCAGCCACCACCAGCTCAAGACCGCAGGAGAGTGGATCGACGCGCGGCTGCCCGACTGCCGGATCCTGTGGACCTCACCCGACGGACGGCGCTACATCGTCGACCCCACCGGCATCATGCTCACCCTCTTCCCCGACCTCGCCCGCGTCGAATGGATCACCCCCGCAACCACGCGATTGGGAGCAGATGGTGCAGCGGGGAATGAAACGCGGCCCGGGGGACGCACCCGCCTGCAACGCGAACACGCCCGCCGCGAAGGACTCCGCCGCGACAACGTCACCGCGTACGAAGCGGAACGGAATCGGAAAGCCCTGCCGGTCAGCGAGATCGAGGCCGGAATAATGAGCATCGTCGGGATGCCCCACCAACGTCCCGCGCCGTCGTTCGACGGCCCGCCACCCTTCTGAGAGCCCGCTCCGAAAGCGGCGCATCACCGCTGCAACGGCGTCATCTTCCGCTGCGCGGCGGGGATCGCGAGGGCGAGCACCCCGCGCAGCACGCCCTTGGCGATGTCGAGATTGTCGAAGTAGTCGCGCCACACCGCGATGCGGCCGTCGCGCACGTCGAACCGGCCGCACACCCAGAACCGGACGGCCAAGGGGCCCACCCGCAGCTCGTCGATGCGCTCAGTGAGGACGACGGCACCGTCGGACGCGATGGAGGTGACCTCCACGCCGAACCCGAGCCCGGGCCTGGCGAGCAGCCGGATCACGCGCCCCGCACGGTCGCGCCCCCGGAGGGTGGCCAGGCCGACGTTCGTGTACACCACGTCATCCGCGAATGCGGCCACGGCGTCCTCCGCCCGACCGTCCGCCATGTCCGCAAGGAACGCCAGCACCGTCGCCTGTTCGTCGAGCACAATCGCCTCAGTCATGGCCCGACAGTACCGCCGCCGAAGCACCCCGTCGTCCGCCCGAGGGCGGAGATCCGACACCGGTCCCCCGGGAACGACGACGGCGCCCCGAACCCCTGGGGGTTCGAGGCGCCGTCCGCGTTCGGTCGACCGCGTCAGGAACTGAGCTTGATGCTCAGCGTGACGCCGATGATGCACACGGTCCAGATGAGCCCGACGAAGATCGTGACCCGGTCGAGGTTCTTCTCCACCACCGACGAGCCCGAGAGCGACGACTGCACACCGCCGCCGAACAGCGACGACAGGCCGCCGCCCTTACCGCGGTGGAGCAGGACGAGCACCACCAGCAGCAGGCTCAGCACGAGGATGGCGATCTTCAGCACCAGCTGCAATGTTTCCACGAGGATCCAGTGTACCTTCCGGTCGTCGGTCGACGGTCAGGGCGCTCGGCGCGCCCGCGTCAGAGCGGTCCGCCGGCGGCGATCGCGCTCAGCGCGGCGAACTCGTCCGGCTTGAGCGAGGCGCCGCCCACGAGGCCGCCGTCGACATCGGTCTGCGCGATGAGCTCGCCCACGTTCTTACTCGACACCGACCCGCCGTACAGCACTCGGATCCCCGCCGCGACCTCGGCGCCGCCGAGCTCCGCGATGGTGGCGCGCACGGCTGCGCACACCTCCTGCGCATCCTGCGGGGTCGCGACCTTGCCGGTGCCGATCGCCCAGACGGGCTCGTAGGCGATCACGGTCTTCGACAGCTCGTCGCCGGTGAGGCCGGCGACGGACCCCTTCAGCTGCTCCACGTTGTACGCGACGTGGGTGCCCTGCTCGCGGATGTCCAGGCCCTCGCCGATGCACACGATGGGCGTGAGCCCGTGCCGCAGCGCCGCCTTGGCCTTGGCGAGGACGATCTCGTTCGTCTCACCGTGGATCGTCCGGCGCTCGCTGTGCCCGACCACCACGAAGGTGCAGCCCAGCTTGGCGAGGAAGGCGCCGGAGATGTCGCCGGTGTGGGCACCGGAGTCGTGCGGCGAGAGGTCCTGCGCGCCGTAGGTGATCTTCAGGTCGTCACCGTCGACGGCGGTCTGCACCGAGCGCAGGTCGGTGAACGGCGGGATGACGGTCACGTCGACGTGCGCGAAGTACTTGTCCGGCAGCGCGAACGCCAGCTTCTGGACCACCGCGATCGCCTCGAGGTGGTTGAGGTTCATCTTCCAGTTGCCGGCGATGAGCGGCTTGCGACTCATGACTAGCCCCTTTCCAGGACCTGCAGCCCCGGGAGCTCCTTGCCCTCGAGGTACTCCAGCGACGCGCCGCCGCCGGTCGAGATGTGGCTGAAGCCGTCCTCGTCGAGGCCGAGGGTCCGCACGGCGGCCGCGGAGTCGCCGCCGCCGACCACCGTGAACGCGCCGCCCAGCGTGGCCTTGATGACCGACTCGGCAACGGCCTTCGTGCCCGCGGCGAAGGCCGGGAATTCGAAGACGCCCATCGGGCCGTTCCAGAACACCGTCTTCGCCTCGGTCAGCACGGAGCCGAAGCGCTGCGCGGACTCCGGGCCGATGTCCAGGCCCATCCAGCCGTCCTCGATCGCGTCCGCGGCGACGGTCTTCGACGCGGCGTCGGCGGCGAAGGCGTCGGCGACCACGACGTCGACCGGCAGGTGCAGTACGTCGCCGAACTCCTCGAGCAGCTGCTTGCAGGTGTCGATCTGGTCCTCCTGCAGCAGCGAGGTGCCCACGGAGTAGCCCTGTGCCGCGAGGAAGGTGAAGGCCATGCCGCCGCCGATCACCAGGGTGTCGACCTTCGGCGCCAGCGCGCGGATCACGCCGAGCTTGTCGGAGACCTTCGAGCCGCCGAGCACCACGGCGTACGGGCGCGACGGGTTCTCCGTGAGCTGCGCGAGCACCCGCACCTCAGCCTCGACGAGGCCGCCGGCGTACGCCGGGAGCAGATTCGCGACGTCGAACACGGAGGCCTGCTTGCGGTGCACCACGCCGAAGCCGTCGGAGACGAACGCGCCCTCACCGGCGTGCGAGGAGACGTCGACGAGCTCGGCGAGGTCGCGGGCGAGCGCCTCGCGCTCCGCGTCGTCCTTGCTGGTCTCGCGCGGGTCGAAGCGCACGTTCTCGAGCAGGAGCACGTCACCGTCGGTGAGCCCCTCCGCGCGGGCGAGCGCATCCTGCCCCACCACGTCGCCGGCCAGCTGGACGTTGCGTCCGAGCCGCTCCCTCAGTTCCTTCGCGACGGGCGCGAGGGAGAACGCGGGATCGGGCTCGCCCTTGGGGCGTCCGAGGTGGGCGGTGACGATCACCTTGGCGCCCGCCTCTGCAAGCGCCTGGAGAGTGGGCACCGAGGCGATGATGCGGCCCGGGTCGGTGATCACGCCGTTGTCGTCGAGCGGCACGTTCAGGTCGCTGCGGACCAGCACGGTGCGGCCCTCGACGCCCTCGGACAGCAGGTCGGAAAGTGTGGGAACGGTCATCAGAGCGATTTACCTACCAGATCAGTGAGGTCCACGAGGCGGTTGCTGTAGCCCCATTCGTTGTCGTACCAGGACACGACCTTAGCCTGATCGCCGATCACCTTGGTCAAGCCCGCGTCGAAGATCGAGCTCGCGGGGTCGGTGACGATGTCGGACGAGACGATCGGGGCGTCGTAGTACCTGAGAATGCCCTTCAGCCTCCCCTCCGCGGCCGCCTTCATCGCGGCGTTGATCTCCTCGGCCGCGGCCTTCTTCTCGAGCTCCACGGTGAGGTCGGTGACGGAGCCGGTCGGGATCGGCACGCGCAGCGCGTAGCCGTCCAGCTTGCCCGCCAGCTCTGGCAGCACGAGGCCGATCGCCTTGGCGGCGCCGGTCGAGGTGGGGACGACGTTGATCGCGGCGGCGCGGGCGCGGCGCAGGTCCTTGTGGGGGCCGTCCTGCAGGTTCTGGTCCTGCGTGTAGGCGTGCACCGTGGTCATCAGCCCGCTGACGATGCCGAACTCGTCGTTGACGACCTTCGCCAGGGGGCCGAGACAATTGGTGGTGCAGGAGGCGTTGGAGATCACGTCCTGGCTGCCGTCGTACTTGTCGTCGTTGACACCCATGACGATCGTGATGTCGGCGTCGGCCGCGGGCGCGGAGATGATCACCTTCGTGGCGCCGGAATCCAGGTGAGCCTTCGCCTTGTCCCGGGCGGTGAAGATGCCGGTCGACTCGATGACGACGTCGACGCCGAGGTCGCCCCACGGCAGCGCCGACGGGCCCTCGCGCACCTCCAGCGCGGTGATGGTCTGATCGCCGACGCGGATGGTGTCGCCATCGGCCACGATGTCGGCGTCGTACCGGCCGAGGATCGAGTCGAACTTCAGGAGATGGGCGAGGGTGGCGTTGTCGGTGAGGTCGTTGACCGCCACGATCTCGATGTCGGTGGTACCGAGCGCCTTCTGGGCCGCCACCGCCCGGAAGAAGTTCCGGCCGATGCGGCCGAACCCGTTGACGCCTACACGAACAGTCACAGTGGTGCTCCTTCGGACGAGGAATTCCTGCCCGTCAACGGTAGCTCCGGAGCACCCTCCCCGCTCGGTTGTCGACGGTGTCCGATCGGCCGCGTTCGTGCCCGGTCACTCGGCTTTCGCGTGCCGCCCGACGGTGGGCGAGACGAAGACACTCGGCGCTCGAGCATCACCGAGGTACACGAACGCCAGCAGAACGTAGACGGCCCCCGACGGCAGGGCGGTCAGGCTCGCCCCCATGTCCACCCACACCGCGATCGTCGCGGCGAACCCGAAGGCGAACAGTCCGCGGCCGAGCCACGCCGGCGTCCGCGCGGTCCACAGCCGACGGATCGACGCCTTCGTGGGACCGTTGGTCCCGGCCCGCAGCGCCATCCACCGGCGCACCGGGCCGAGGCCCGCAGCCGCGGCGATCGGCCGCCACCGTCGAACGGCCCGACGACGGTGCGCGCACCAGTAGAGCCTGCGCCCCGACGCCGTCAGGGCGTAGCCATAGAGAGCCGCCAGGAACAGGAGTTGCGCCACGGCCAACGCCCCCGTCGACAACCACAGCGCGAAGGTGAACCACCCCGGCAACGTCCGCCCGAACCACGTGGCGCCGGGTTCGCGGATCCGCCGGGCGAGGTCGTGCAACTCCGGCGCGTAGATGAGCACGTACGCCACGACGAGCAGCACGACGAGGAAGAGAACGAGCTTCACGCCGAGCGCGATGCGTCGCAGTGGGCCACGACCGGCCGCGTCGGGCTCCACGATCTGTTCATCCATGCGTCGATGATATCGACCTGGACAAATTCTCAATACAGTCTGTCGATCATCCCTCGTCGAGCATGTCCGCGGTGACGGCGGACTCGGTGTCCGGCACACCGTCGGCGGCGGCCCGCTTGTCGGCCATCGAGAGCAGCCGCCGGATCCGGCCGGCCACCGCGTCCTTGGTCATCGGGGGGTCGGCGAGCTGGCCGAGCTCCTCCAGCGAGGCCTGACGGTGCTGCACGCGCAGCGATCCCGCCTGCGCGAGGTGATCGGGCACGTCCGCACCCAGGATCTCGAGCGCACGCTCGACGCGCGCCGCGGCCGCCACGGCGGCCCGGGCGGACCGTCGGAGATTGGCATCGTCGAAGTTCGCCAGACGGTTCGCGGTGGCGCGGACCTCGCGGCGGTTGCGCTTCTCCTCCCAATCCAGCTTCGCGTCGTGCGCGCCCATCTGCACGAGCAGGTCGCCGATCGCCTCACCGTCGCGGACCACCACCCGGTCCGCGCCGCGCACCTCGCGCGCCTTCGCCGTCACGCCGAGCCGTCGCGCGCAGCCGACGAGGGCGAGCGCGACCTCGGGCCCCGGGCAGGAGACCTCGAGCGCGCTCGAGCGCCCCGGCTCGGTGAGCGAGCCATGGGCGAGGAAGGCGCCGCGCCAGGCGGCCGCCGAATCCAGTTTGGAACCGCCCACGATCTGCGAGGGCAGGCCGACGACGGGGCGGCCGCGCATGTCGAGCAGGCCGGTCTGCCGCGCGAGGGCCTCGCCGTCCTTGACCACGCGGACGATGTACCGGGCGGCCTTGCGGAGTCCGCCGGCGCTGAGGACGTGCACATCGGAGTTGTAGCCGTAGAGATCGAGGATCTCCTTGCGGAGGCGGCGGGCGGTGATCCCCATGTCCACCTCGGCCTCGACGATCACCCGTCCGCCCTGGATGTGCAGGCCGCCCGCGAACCGCAGGAGCGAGGCGACCTCGGCGCGACGCGCGCTCACCTGGTTGATGGAGAGCCGACTGAGCTCGTCCTTGACCTGGGATGTGAGCGCCACTACCAGCCGTCCTTCCGGGACTTCGCGTACGGATTCGAGAGCAGGCATTCACTGTAGGGCATTCGCGTCGGCGGGGGCGACGGCGACGCATCCACCTCCACGGTCAGGTGTCGAGCACGATACGCAGTCCGTGGGCCAATGCCTCGGGGTCGTGCTGATGCGATCCGGGGACCCCCACGTCGACGAAATGCGGACGTGCGCCGAACAGCGCGGTGGCGCGGATCAGGTGCTCGCGTTCGGTACCCGGCGGCACCGTCGCGGCGTCGACGATGATGTCGTCGAACTTCAGGCCCTCCGCGTGCGCCGCGAGTACGTGCAGGTGCCGCTCCGGCGAGTACCCACCGGTCTCCTCCGGCTCGGGCGCCAGGTTGAGGATGAGCACGCGACGCGCGGACGTGCGCCGCAGCGCGTCGAGCTGCTCGGGGACCAGGACGTGCGGGATGACGGAGCTGAACCACGAACCGGGGCCGAGTGTCACGACGTCGGCGGCCATGATCGCCTCGACCGCGTCCACGCACGCCTCGGGGTGCGCAGGCAGCAGCCGCACCCGGCGCACCTGGCCGGGTGTCACCGCGACCGCGACCTGGCCGCGGATCACGCGCGAGAGGCGCGGATCGTCCTCCAGCCCGGTCACATCGGCCTCGATCCGCAGCGGGCCGGGCACCATCGGCAGCACCCTGCCCTGTACACCGAACCGGTCCCCGATGGCGTCCAGGGCCTCGACGGGGTCGCCCAGCACCTCGCACAGCCCGGCTAGCAACAGGTTCCCCACCGGATGTCCGGCCATCGCCCCGCCGCCGCCGAAGCGGTGCTGCAGGATGCCGGCCCAGAACTCGCCACGATCGTCGTCGGGCATGAGCGCCGCGAGCGCCATCCGCAGGTCGCCGGGCGGGATGATGCCGAGCTCGCCGCGCAGTCGACCGGACGATCCGCCGTCGTCGGCGACGGTGACGATCGCCGTGATCTCGGCGTCCAGTGCACGGGCAGCACGCAGGGTGGCGAACAGTCCGTGACCGCCGCCGAGCGAGGCCACCTTCAACGCAGCAGTCATTCCAGCCCCAGATCCCGGTGCGCCGCACGCACTTCGATGCCCGGCTTATCGGAGAGCCGACGTACCAGCTCCTCCGTCATGGCCACGCTGCGGTGCTTCCCGCCGGTGCAGCCGATGCCGACGGTGAGGTAGGTCTTGCCCTCCCGGCGGTAGCCGTCGAGCAGCGGGTCGAGCAGCTTCGCGTAGGTGTCGAGGAACTCCGACGCCCCGTTCTGCCCCAGCACGTACCCGGACACCTCTGGCGTGAGGCCGTTGAGCGGCCGCAGCTCCGGCACCCAGAACGGGTTCGGCAGGAACCGCACGTCCAGCACCATATCGGCGTCGAGCAGGATCCCGTTCTTGAAGCCGAAGGACTCGACGGTGACGGTGATCGTCCCGGAGCGCAGCGTGCGGAAGGAGTTCTCGATCGTCTCGCGCAGTCGGGCCACCGACAGGTTCGAGGTGTCGAGCACGAGGTCGGCCGTCGACCGGATGGGTTGCAGGATGCGGCGTTCCGCGGCGATGCCCTCGGCGAGCGTGCCGCTGCCCTGGAGCGGATGCTTGCGGCGCACCTGCTCGAACCGGCGGATCAGCGTCTCGTCCGAGGCGTCGAGGAACAGCACCCGCGGCTCGATGTCCTTGCCCTGCAACTCGCGCCGGATGTTCGCGAAGTCGCCCGTGAACGTGCGGGATCGGACGTCCGTGACGATGCACAGGCGGTGGATCCGCGACTCGTCCGCCAGGGAGATGTCGACCATGTTGCTGATCAGCGCGGGCGGCAGGTTGTCGGCGACGTACCAGCCGAGATCCTCCAGGACCTTCGCGGCCGTCCCGCGGCCCGCGCCGGACAGCCCGGTCACCAGCAGCACGTCCATCGGGCCGTCGCTGCGGTGCTCGCCGACGGTCCGCTCCTCCGCTGTCGTCTCCCCGTCCCCGGTCGGGCGCACGGCCCCTCCTCGTCGCTTGGTGGTCCTACCGACCAGCCTAGAGTCTTCAGACGTGTCCCGCCCTCACACCGTCGTACTCCTCGCCGCCGCTCTCGCGGCGACGGCGTCCGTGCTGGTCGCGCCCGCCGCGTCGGCCGACACCGTGCCCGGCACCGTCGGGCTCGTTCCCGCCCTCGCGCAGGCCTACTCTGCCGCCTACCGGGCCGCTGCCGCGGAGGGCGTCGCGCTCAGCGTCACGTCCGGGAAGCGCTCGTGGGCCCAGCAGGAATCACTGTGGACCCAGGGCGTCGCCCAGTACGGCTCGCCGGCCGCGGCACGCCGGTGGGTGCTGCCGCCCGCCGAGTCCACGCACGTCAGCGGCGAGGCCGTGGACGTCGGCCCGTGGCAGGGCGCTGCGTGGCTGCAGGCGAACGGGAACCGGTGGGGCCTGTGCCGCACCTTCGGCAACGAGTGGTGGCACTTCGAGCTCGTCACCTCGGCCGGCGGCGCCTGCCCGCCGACGGTGCCCGACGCCTCCTTCCGCTGACGGACGCCGAACCTCCGCGGGGTCTCGCCGAACCCTTCGCACCACTCACGGGCCGGTGTTAGGTTGCGAGGATCCAACTCCTTGGAGGACTCCATGTTCCGTCTCAGGTCGGCGGCGGCAGCCGCGTTCGTGATCCCCCTCGCCGTGGCGGGGTGCGGAACGTCCGGGTCGGACGGTGGCCCGTCCGGCGGACCGTCGTCGGTGACGATCGCGGCGGGCGGCTGCGACGCGACCGGCGCGGCGGGCACCATGTACAAGCCCTCGGCCACGTCGTCGCCGAACGGCCCGCGGGACATCAGCACGAACCCCGAGGGCTCATCCGGATACCGCTCCGGCCTGCCCGTCACGCACACCAAGGACTACGCGGTGGCCACCGCGAACCCGATCTCCACGAAGGCCGCGTGCGAGGTGCTCGCGAATGGCGGCACCGCCGCCGACGCGCTCGTGGCCGCGCAGACGGTGCTCGGGCTCGTGGAGCCGCAGTCCTCCGGCGTCGCGGGCGGTGCGTTCCTGCTCTACTACGACGCGAAGACGAAGAAGGTCCAGGCCTACGACGGCCGGGAGACGGCGCCCGCGAGCGCCGACGAGAACTACCTGCGCTGGATCTCGCCCACCGACCGGACGACACCGAAGCCCGACGCCCGGTCGTCGGGCCGGGCGATCGGCGTGCCCGGCGCGCTGCGGCTGCTCGAGGCGGTCCAGGGCGAGCACGGCAACAAGACCTGGCGCGAGCTCTTCGACCCGGCCGTCAAACTGGCCGACGACGGCTTCGAGATCAGCCCGCGCCTGGCCGGCGCGATCTCCGACGAGGCGAAGAACTTCGTCAACGACGCCGACCTCAAGGCCTACTTCCTCGAGGCCGACGGTGCGCCGAAGAAGGCGGGCGTCAAGCTCACCAACCCCGCCTACGCGAAGACCTTGGGCGCCATCGCCTCCGAGGGCGCGAAGGCGTTCTACACGGGGGCGATCGCCGACGCGATCGTGGCGTCCGTGCACGACACCACGGGCGGCCGCACCGCCGGCACGATGACGACGGAGGACCTCGCGAAGTACACCGTGAAGATCCGTGAGGCGGTCTGCACCCCCTACCGCGACCGCGAGCTGTGCGGCATGCCCGCACCCTCGTCGGGCGGGATCACGGTGGCGCAGGCGCTCGGCATCCTCAACTCCTTCGACCTGTCGAAGCTCGGACCGGCCGCGGTGCACGGCGCGGATCCCGGCCCCGACGGCGGCATCCCGACCGCAGAGGCGATCCACCTCGTCTCCGAGGCCGAGCGGCTCGCGTACGCGGACCGCGACAAGTACATCGCCGACCCCGACTTCATCCCGCTGCCCGGCGGCTCGCCCGCCGCGCTCGTGGACCCCGCGTACCTGGCGGGCCGGGCCAAGCTGATCGACCGGAACAAGACGATGGGCACCGCCAAGCCCGGCGAGTTCCCCACCGCCACACCGGGTGTCACGACCACGCCGGAGCACGGCACCAGCCACATCACGGTGCTCGACAAGTACGGCAACGTGGCGTCGATGACCACCACCGTCGAGTCGGCCTTCGGCTCGTACCACATGGTCGACGGCTTCCTGCTCAACAACCAGCTCACCGACTTCTCCGCGGAGCCCGTCGATTCCGCCGGGCAACCGGTCGCGAACCGGGTGCAGCCGAACAAGCGGCCCCGCAGTTCGATGTCGCCGACGATCCTGTTCGCACGAGGCTCCGACGGCGGCCGCGGAGACGTGCTCGGCGCGCTCGGATCCCCCGGTGGCGCCGTCATCATCCAGTTCGTGATCAAGACGATCATCGGCCTCACGGACTGGCAACTGAATCCGCAGCAGGCGGTGGGCATGGTGAACTTCGGCGCCGCCAACTCGCCGAAGACGAACGTGGACAGCGCCCATCCCGTCCTGGCGACCGACGAGGCGAAGAAGGTCGTCGAGCAGCTCCGGGCGCTCGGGCACACGCTCAACCTGGCGCCGCAGGTCTCGGGGCTGTCGGCGATCGTGAAGCAGGGCGATGTGTACGCCGGCGGTGCCGACCCGCGCCGCGAGGGAGTCGTGCTCGGCGGCAGCTGACGCGCTGTGCCGGGCAGGGCGATGCACCGCATTTGTTCGCGCCGTCCGGTCGCTATCCTGAATCCATGGGAATGAAGTGCAATTTCATGGTGGCGTCCCGGTCGAATCCCGCGGCAGCACTGCGCGACCTGCCGGAGCTCGATGTCAAGGCGTCCGATGCGCTCGCCACGACCATCCTCGGCAAGCGGTCCTGGGGACGCGCACGCCGATCCCACCGGACGGGTGATCTCTCCATCGACGTCTACCCCAAGGACGGCGAGATCGCGGTGGCGGTCTACGGGGATCTCGTGATCGTCGCCGGCGAAGACCTGCTGTCCTGGTTCGAGCAGGTCCCGGACGCCTGGGGCGAGACCTTGATCGCCGGCTACGACGTGGACGTCTACGTCCTCCATTCCGTCGTGAGCATGGGCTGCTTCGCCACGTGGCGCGGCGGCGAACTGACCCGGTCGTTCGCCGGATCGAGCGACGACGGCGTGATCGTCGATGAGGGCGAACGTCTCCCGTTCGAAACCGGCCTCGAGGGTGCCGGTGACGACGGTGACGGTGACGAGCACGACTTCGGCTGGATCACGGAGAACGCCATCCTCGACCGTCTCGGATACTGCTACGAGGGTCCCTACTCCCCCGACAACCTCGACCCGGCGACGGTGCCGCTGCTCGTCTACCGCTGAGTCGCTGCCGGATCCAGCGGCACCGCGGAGCCGACCACGCGGAGCGCCACCCTGTCGCCCGCCGCGGGCAGCTCGGTGCTCGGGTGTCGAAGGACGACGACGGTCCCGTCGCTCAGGGCCACGGTAACCGTCGCGTCGGGGCCGAAGAATTCCACCCTGGTGACAGTGGCGGGCACGCCCTCCCCCGTGATCCGGATCTGCTCGGGCCGGAGCAGTACGGTCTTCGCCTCGCCCGCGGCACCGGAGGTGCCCTCCGCCAGCGGGATCCGCCCCAGCGCGGTGTCGGCGACGGCGCCGTCGACGGCACCGTCGAGCAGCACGACGTCACCGAGGAACCGGGCCACGACCTCGGAGTCGGGATGCGCGTAGACCCGGGCCGGCGGTCCGACCTGCGCCAGGACACCGTCGCGCAGGACCGCGACCTGGTCGGCGAAGGACAGCGCCTCGGCCTGGTCGTGGGTGACGAGCACCGTCGTGATCCCGGCCGCGCCGAGCACCTCCGCGACGGCGGCGCGGGTCGCCACCCGCAGGCCCGCGTCGAGCGCGGAGAAGGACTCGTCGAGGAGCATGATCCGCGGTCGGCCGGCGAGAGCACGCGCGAGCGCGACACGCTGCTGCTGCCCGCCCGACAGCTCGTGCGGATACCGCCGCGCCAGAACCGGATCCAGTGACACCATCGCGAGCAGGTCGTCGATCCGGCGGGCGATATCCCGGCGCCGGGCCGGCAGCAGCGATCGGCCGAGGCCGAACGAGATGTTGCGCCCCACCGACAGGTGCGGGAACAGCGCGCCGTCCTGCGCCACGTAGCCCACGCCGCGTCGGTGCGCCGCGACCCACGCACCGTCCGACGCGAGGTCGCGGTCGCCGAGGCGGACCGATCCGGCGTCGGGTCGCGCGAATCCGGCGACGAGGCGCAGCAGCGTCGTCTTGCCCGACCCGGACGGTCCGACCACCGCAGTGATCGACCCGGCGCGCACCGTCAGATCGACGTCCCGCAACACGGTTTCGGCGCCGAAGCGTTTGCTGAGTCCGCGCAGCCGCAGCTCGGCACTCATCTCGATCCCCTCCGTCGGGTAATGGGTCCGGCGGACCGTCGGGACTGCCGGAACAGCAGGTACGTGGTGGGCAGCGACAGCAGCACCATCGCCAGCGCGTAGGGCGCCGCTCCGGCGTAGTCGATCTCGCTGCTCTTGGCCCAGAACTCCGTCGCGAGGGTCCGGGTCCCAGTGGGCGCCAGGATCAGTGTCGCGGTCAGCTCGTTGGTCACCGCCAGGAACACGAGCGCCGCGCCCGCGGCCGACGCGGGCGCGGTCAGCCGGAGGGTGATGCGCGCGAAGGCCGTCGGGGGCGACGCTCCGAGCGCGCGGGCGGCCTCCTCCAGCGAGGGCGGCGCCTGCGCGAGTCCGGCGCGCAGCCCCACGGCTGCGCGCGGCAGGAACAGCATCACGTACGCGACCAGGAGCACCGTCGCGCTCTGGTAGAGGTCCGGGACGGCCCGGATGGACACGGTGACCAGTGCGAGTCCGATGACGATGCCCGGCATCGCGCTGCTGACGTACGTGGACGCCTCCAACGTGCGGGTGATCCGGTTCGGCTCACGGACGGCGAGGTAGGCCAGCGGGAACGCTGCGGCGACGGTGACCACCGCGGTCACCGCGCCGTAGCCCAGGGAGGTGCCGAGGGCGTCGATCAGGTCGGCCGGCACCGTCGCCGCGGCGCCGCGCACGGTCCAGCGCACGACGAACCACAGCGGCAGCCCCAGCGCGGCGGCGACGAGGGCGAGCAGCGCGAGTTGCGCGCCGATCTGATACCCACCCAACGGGATCCGGACGGGCCTCGCGACCGCCCCGGATCCGACCCGCGCGTACCGGGCGCGGCCCCGCGCGGCCACCTCGCCGACGAGCAGGAGCAGGCACAGTGCCGCCAGCACGCCCGCGAGCATCGATCCCGCGGCGCCGTTGAAGGTCGACTGGTACTGCACCATGATCGCGGTGGTGAAGGTGTCGAACCGGATCATGGCGAAGGCACCGTACTCGGCGAGCAGATGCAGCGCCACCAGCACCGCGCCGCCGAGCGCGGCGAGCCGCAGCTGCGGGAGCACGACGCGCACGAACACTGCCCAGCGGCCCAGGCCGAGCGCGGCAGCGGACTCCTCGAGGGCCGGGTCGAGGCGGCTCAGCGCGGCTGCGACCGGGATGTACACGAGCGGGTAGTAGAAGAGCACCGCGATGAGCACTCCCGCCCACAGGCCGCCCAGCGACGGGATCGCGGAGACCCAGCCGTAGCTGCCGACGAACGCGGGGATCGCGAGCGGCGTGGCGAGCAGCAGAGACCAGACGCGACGGCCCCACAGCACGGTGCGCTCGACCAGCCACGCGCCGCCGACGCCGACGATCACGCTGAGCGGGACGGCGATCGCCGTGAGGAGGACGGTGTTGGTGAGGAGCTCGGCGACGCGGGGCCGGAACACGAGCCGGGCGGATTCCGCCCAGCCCGTGTCGATCGTCGTGTAGACAACGAAGCCCAACGGCACCGCCGCGACCGCCGCGATGGCTCCGGCCGCGAGGGTGAGCAGCCTCAGAGCAGGCCCGCCTCGGTCATCAGGGTGACGACCTGCGGGCCGTTGAGCTTAGCCGGGTCGACGGTCGGCGCCTGCAGGTCCGCCATCGGGACGAGCTTCGGGTTGGCAGGCACGTCGGAGGCCACCGGGTACTCGAAGGCCGTGCCCTTCTCGAGGACCTCCTGGCCGGTCTTGGAGGTGATGAACTTCAGCAGCTGCTGCGCCTGGGCCTGCTTCTTCGAGGACTTCAGAACGCCGCCGCCCGAGATCGACACGAAGGCGCCCGGGTCCTGGTTCTTGAAGTAGTGGGTGCCCACGTTGCCGGAGTTCTCGGCGGTCTTGGCCTGATCGCCGTAGAAGTAGTAGTGGTAGATCAGGGCGGTGTCGACCTCACCGGCGTTGACGGCCTTCATCGCGGCGCCGTTGCCCTTGTACTCCTTGGCGCCCGCCTTCATCGCAGCGAGCCAGTCCTTGGTCGCCTGCTCGCCCTTGAGCTGCAGATACGCCGAGACGATCGCCTGGAAATCGGCGCCCGACGGCGAGGCGCTCCAGCGCCCCTTCCACTCCGGGCTCGCGAGATCGGCCATCGACTTCGGCAGCTGCTCGGGGGTGAACTTGCGCTTGTCGTAGACCAGCACCGTCGAGCGGGCGGCGATGCCGGTCCACTTGCCCGTCGAGGGCTTGAGACCGGCGCCCACCTGGGCGAGGGTCGCGGGATCGATGTCGGCGAACAGGCCCTTGTTCTCAACCTGCGTCATCGCCGGGGAGTTCTCGGTGAGGAAGACGTCCGCGGGCGAACGATCGCCCTCGGCGATGATCTGCTGGGCCAGCTCCGAGTCCTTGCCCTGCCGGATCGTGACTTTGATGCCGGTCTGCTCGGTGAACTTCGCGACCCACTCCTTGGTGAGGCTGTCGTGCTGGGCGTTGTAGAGCGTCAGGTCGCCGCCCGCGGCGCCGGCGCTCGACGGTGCCGCACCGTCTCCGCTCGAGCCGCAGGAGGTGATCGTAAGGGAGGCTACCGCCACCAGTGCGGCGGCCAGGGTAGTACGCGTGCGCAACGACATCGTCGAATCCTTTTCTTGTGCAACGAAATCACTCACGACGGGCGGGAGTAAGGCGACGCTACACTAAGCCCGAGGAGATCGGGAGCAACCGGACATACCTGACGCGTCAGAGAACCAGAACCGCGATTACGGTGGCCGGCACGGCGAGGATCAGGCCGTGCACCGCGAACCGTCGGGCATCGATCCGCAATCCCGCGCGGGCGCACCGTTCCCGCCACAGGAGGGTGGCCAGTGACGCCCACAGGGTGACGAGCGGTGCCACGCCCACGCCGATCAGGAGTGCCATGAGCCGCACGGGTTCTCCCGTCGCGGCGGGTTCGAGGGCGAGGTACGCGGGCAGGTTGTTGACGCCGTTCGAGGCGAGGGCCCCGACCCCCGCCAACCGCAGCAGGTCCGACGGTGCCGTGCCCGCCCCCGCGACCTCGCGCAGGACTCCCTCCAGGCCGAGGCCGAGCGCCACCTGGACCGCGGCGAACACGGCCGCGAGGATCAGTACCATCCGCCACGGCATCACGACCTCGCGGAGCCGCCGCGGCTGCCGGACCGCGAGCGCGCCGACCAGGACCACCGCGGCCGCCGTCGCCGCCACCCAGGGCGGGGCGCCGAGCGCAAACGCGGGTCCCAGTGCGGCGCAGACCGCCGCGGCGGCGCCGAACAGCACCCGGTCCGGCGGCGGCTCGTACACCGGCACGGCGTAGGTGCCGCGCAGCGCGCGGCGGTGCAGCCACCACAGCATCGCGACGGTGACCACGATCGCGGCGAGCGCGGGCCGCCAGGACACGGCCGTGTAGACCCGCACGCCGCCTTCCAGGTGGTACACGGCCAGCAGGTTCGTGAGATTGGAGACCGGCAACAACAGCGAGGCGGTGTTCGCCAGCCACACCGTGGTCATCGCGAAGGGCAGCGGCGCGATCCCGAGTCGGCGGGCCGCCGCGAGGACCACCGGGGTGAGCAGCACCGCGGTGGTGTCCAGGCTCAGGACGATGGTGGCCACGCACGCGACCAGCACCACCCACAGCCACATGAACAGCACCCGGCCACGACCGAGCCGGGCGGCGAGGACGCCGAGCGCGTCGAACACACCCGCCAGCTGCGCGACCTCGGCGACCACCGTGATCGCGAGTAGGAAGCCGAGGACGGGGGCGACCTGCGCCACCACGCCGGGGGCGTTCACACGCCGTCGGTGCGCAGGCCGTCGAGCACGGTGCGGGCGGTGGTGAGCCCGATGCCGGGGACCTCGACGATCTCCTCCAGGCTCGCCTCCCGCAGCTTGGCCACCGACCCGAAGTGCTCGATGAGCGCGGCCTTCCGCGTGTCACCGAGGCCGGGGATCGCGTCCAGCGCGCTGACCGTCATTCGCTTCGACCGCTTGCTGCGATGGAAAGAGATCGCGAACCGGTGCGCCTCGTCGCGGACCCGCTGCAGCAGGAACAGCGCGTCGGAGCTGCGCGGGAGGATGACGGGGTCGTCCTCGCCCGGCACCCACACCTCCTCGAGCCGCTTGGCGAGGCCCACGACCGCGACGTCGGTCACGCCGAGCTCGTCGAGCACCTCCTGCGCGGCCGCGGCCTGGGGCGCGCCACCGTCGACCACGTAGAGGTTCGGCGGGTACGCGAACCGGCGGGGCCGCCCCGTCTGCGGATCGATCGCCGCCTCCGGGGCCAGGTCGCCGCCGTTGTCGCCGCCGGCGGGGTCGGCCCCCTCCTCCTGGCGCGCGTCGGCCCGGTGCCGGAGGAAGCGACGACGGGTGACCTCGGCGATCGACGCCACGTCGTCGCTGTGGCCGTCGCCCGCGGCCTCCTTGATGCCGTAGTGCCGGTAGTCCGACTTCTTCGCCAGCCCGTCCTCGAAGACGACCAGCGAGGCCACCACGTCGGAGCCCTGGATGTGACTGATGTCCACGCACTCGATGCGCAGCGGCGCCTCGTCCAGGTCCAGCGCGTCCTGCAGGCCCTGCAGGGCGGCCGAGCGCGCGGTGAGATCGCCGGAGCGCTTGAGCTTGTGCTGGTGCAGGGCCTCGACGGCGTTGCGCTCCACCGTCTCCATGAGCGTGCGCTTGTCGCCGCGCTGCGGGATCCGCAGCGAGACGCGGGCGCCCCGCAGCCCGGAGAGCCAGTCCTGCAGCTCGTCCGCGTCGTCCGGCAACACGGGGACGAGGACCTCGCGCGGCACCGGGTTGGGCGCGTCCTCCCCCGACTGCTTCGCCCGCTCGGCCTCCTCGCCGTAGAACTGGGTGACGAACTGCTCCAGGAGTTCCGCGTGCTCGTTCTGCTCCGCATCGCCCGGCTTCTCCACCACCCACCCGCGCTGGCCACGGACCCGGCCGCCACGGACGTGGAAGATCTGCACCGCGGCCTCGAGCTCGTCGGCAGAGAAGGCGATGACGTCGGCGTCGGTGCCGTCTCCGAGCACCACGGCCTGCTTCTCGACGGCCTTGCGGAGCGCGGAGACGTCGTCGCGCAGGCGCGCGGCACGCTCGAAGTCCAGCTCCTCGCTGGCGGTGAGCATCTCGGTCTCGAGCTGCTTGATCAGGTTGTCGGTCCGGCCGGCGAGGAAGTCGCAGAAGTCCAGGACGATGTCGCGGTGCTGCTCGGCCGTGACGCGACCGACGCACGGCGCCGAGCACTTGTCGATGTAGCCGAGCAGGCAGGGGCGACCCATCTGGCTGTGCCGCTTGAACACTCCCGCCGAGCAGGTACGCGCCGGGAAGACGCGGAGCAGCAGGTCCAGCGTCTCGCGGATGGCCCACGCGTGGCTGTACGGGCCGAAGTACCGCACGCCCTTACGCCGTGGCCCACGGTAGACGTACAGCCGCGGATACTCCTCGTTGAGCGTGACCGCCAGCATCGGGTAGGTCTTGTCGTCCCGGTAGCGGACGTTGAACTGCGGATCGAACTCCTTGATCCAGTTGTACTCGAGCTGCAGCGCCTCGACCTCGGTGCCCACGACGGTCCACTCGACCGATGCCGCGGTGGTGACCATCTGCTGGGTGCGCGGGTGCAGCCCGTAGACATCGGCGAAGTAGGAGTTCAGGCGGCTGCGCAGCGACTTCGCCTTGCCCACGTAGATGACCCGGCCGTGCTTGTCCCGGAACTTGTACACACCGGGTTGCGTGGGAATGGTGCCCGGTGCGGGACGGTAACTCTGCGGATCGGCCACCCGTCCAGATTAGGACGGGTGGCCGACATGTTCGGTGGGTGGTCCGGGCGGCGTCCGGCGACGCGGACATCTACTCCCGGGTGGTCAGCCCGGTGGTGGACGCCGGCATCGGGCTACCTGGTGATCACCTGCGAGCGCGGGTCGGCAGACTTTTCAGGATTCAGAATGCATCATTGTGTCAACCCACAATGTTCTGACACGCCCGCCCGAATCGCTATTCGCTGCGCACGTCCAGGTCTCCCTCCGCGTGCTGCGCCCGCAGAACCTTCTTGTCGAACTTGCCCACGGAGGTCTTCGGCACCTCGGCGATGAACGCCCAGTTGTCGGGGATCTGCCACTTCGCAAACTTGCCGACGAGGTGTTCGCGCAGTTCACCGATGGTGACCTCGGCACCGGGGTGGAGCACGACGGCAACCAGCGGCCGCTCGTCCCACTTCGGGTCCGGGACGCCGATGGCCACCGCTTCGAGCACCGCGGGGTGGGCCATGACCTCGTTCTCGAGCTCGACGGAGCTGATCCACTCGCCGCCGGACTTGATGACGTCCTTGGACCGGTCCACGAGAGTCACGTAGCCGTCCGGGGTCAACTTGCCGATGTCGCCGGTGCGCAGCCACCCGTTCTCGAACTTGTCCGCGCCGACGGGCTCGGAGCCCTCCGGGCTGTAGTAGCTGCCGGTGACCCAGGGGCCGCGGACCTGCACCTCCCCCTGGGCGACGCCGTCAGCCGGGACGACCTCGCCCAGGTCGTCGACGAGGCGGCCCTGCACGCCCGGAAGGAACCGGCCCTGCGTATTGCGGTAGGCCCAGGCGTCGTCGCCGGTGACACCCCGCGGCGGCCAGGCGATGCTCGCCAGCGGCGAGGTCTCCGTCATACCCCAGGCCTGGACGATCGACACGCCGTGCCGATCCAGGGCCTGCGCGAGACTGGGCGGGACCGCCGAGCCGCCGCACGCGATGTGCCGCAGATGCGTGATGTCCTGCGGGTTCTTGTCGAGGTGGTTGACGATGCCGATCCACACGGCCGGAACGGCGGCCGAGATCGTCGGCTTCTCCTCCGCGAGGAGGCGGACCATGGGCTCGGGCTGCAGGTACCGGTCCGGAAGGATCAGCGAGGCACCGGACATGAGGGCGCCGAACGGGGTGCCCCAGCTCATCGCGTGGAACATGGGCACGATCGGCAGCACCGTGTCGTTCGGGCCCATCCCCAGGCCGTAGCTGGCGCAGACCGCGGTGGAGTGCAGCCAGATGCTGCGGTGGCTGTACATGACGCCCTTGGGATCACCGGTGGTGCCGGAGGTGTAGCAGGCTGCCGCGGCGGCGCGCTCGTCGATGTCCGGCCAGTCGTACTCGTCACCCTGCGCGTCGAGCAGGTCTCGGTAGTCGTGCAGCTGCACCCCCGTGGGCGCCTCGACCAGGCTCTTGTCGCCGTCGACCACGATGACGTGCTGGATCGTGGTCATGCCGCCGATTGCTGCGTTGAGCTGCGGAATCAGGCTGCCGTCGGCGATGATCACGCGGTCCGCGGCGTGATTGGCGATGTAGGTGATCTGTTCGGGGAACAGGCGGATGTTGATGGTGTGCAGCACCGCGCCCATCGCCGGGATGGCGACGTACGCCGTCATGTGCTCGTTGTTGTTCCACTGGAAGGTTCCCACCCGGTCCCCCGGGACCACACCGAGCGCTTTCAGCGCGTGTGCGAGCCGGGCCGCGTCGCGCCCCATCTCCCGGAAGCTCATCCGGGTGGTCTTCTCCGGCGTCCACGTGGCCACCTCCGCGGCGTCCGCGTACCAGGTGGTGGCGTGCTTGAGGAGGGTCGCGAGCGAGAGCTGCTCGTCTTGCATCGTCGAGACCAGGGGCAGGATCGGTTCGGGCATGGACCATCACTACCCCATGCCCGACGGTCCGCGGCCCGCTTTCGCCGAGCCTGTGCCGCCGCTCCTGCCTGCGCGGGCCGTCATGCGACGGAGCGGACGAGCTGCAGGTCGAACCCGGCACCGATGCCCGAGGGCGGCCGACGCCGATCGCCCGGGCGCCAGTCGTCGAGCAGGACGCGCACCGTCCAGCCGGTGAACTGTCCGGAGTCACTGTCGAAACCGGCGGGTTGGGAGACCTCCAGGCGGATCGCCGCACCGTCGTCGCGGTAGAGGAGCACCCAGGTCCCGGCGAGCGCACCGTCGGACCACCGGGGCGGCGTGACGGCCTCGAGCGGGAACAGCACCTCGTCGGGGTGGAAGGAATCGGCGGTGGCGCGTCCTTTGCGCCGGACGGTGTGGGGCCCGAACGCCGAATGCGGGCTTCCTGTTGCCCAATCGCCGCTCATGACGGCGAGTGTGCGGCGGCTCTCGACGTGGCGGCTCACCGGCTGCCCGCGGCGATCGTCCGGGATCCACCGGCCGGTGGCCGCGAGCCGGCGACGCAGCTCGGCCACCACGCCGACCCAGCGCATCAGGCCCGGTGCGGTGGGCGGGGCGAAGTGGTCGAGCTCCTCCGCACAGCGCACGCCCTCGGCGACCGCGGCGTACAGGTCCTCGACCTCGATGTCGATGGCGCGCAGGTAATCCGCTGCCCGCTCGGGCGGGACGATCTGCGCCGTGAGCAGTGGTTGCAGGTCCGACATCGTGCCCCCTTCGACGATGTCCGAAGGCTATCGCCGGGGTCTGACAAGTGGGGCTCCCAGCGGATTCACAAGGACACCAGTGAGCCACCGCGACCGGTGACGTGAAGTCCGGGTATCGCGTGTCGCTGCCCGTGGGGGTGGACACACGGACTGCACCGAAGGTTTAGAGCATGCCCGGGCCGCCCGCTGGCGGCGGGCGGCCGCGGTAGCGGTCAGGTGAGACGGGTGAGGTCGACCGTGACCTCGAAGGGATCGGTCACCGTGAACCGGACGGTCCGCGCAGACGCCTGGTAGGCACCGTCGACCAGGCGAAGGATCTGGACCTGCACCGCTTCGCCCGCACCGTCCAGGTCGACGATCCAGTAGTGCGGGATCCCCGCGTTCGCGTATTCGCTGCGCTTCATCACCAGGTCGATTCCTCGGGTACCCGGCGACAGCACCTCGACGGCGAGGAGCACGTCTTCGGCGCCGTAGGGCTCCACCGCCCCGTCCCGGAGGACGACGATGTCCGGCACCCGGACCGTGGCGGGGGTCGTCGGTTCGATGACGATATCGACTTCCTCGCGCGCAGCGAGTTCAACGGGCGCAGCGGCGTCGAGCTGCGCCCAGAGCCGGGACACGGCGAGCGAATGCTTGGATCGCGGACGTGGCGACAAGATCAGGACCCCCTCCTGAAGCTCCACCCGCGACACGTCGTCCTCCCCCAAGGCACGCCACTCCTCCAGGGAGAGGAGGCGCGGACGAGTCGCTGCGGTCATGGGCACATGCTACGCCCGACGGCACGGGCAGCGCTGGCCCTCGGCTCTACCGTGGATGGGCGCTGCACGAGTCATTCCTCGTTCAGGAGCAATCGCCCCGCAGCGCTCGTCCGGCACGCGTCCTCAAGCGCAGAACGGAGCCCGGCAGCGAGCTGCGCTTGTCCCCCGCCGGCGATTTCGATCAGCGTCGCGGCCTCGCTCGTGCAGATACTCCACTGCTCGAGCGCCAGTTCTTTCACCTTGCCGATGAACTCATCGACCTGGAGCCGCCACGCCTCTCGATTCGCGCGAGCCTGTGCCCTTCCGGCGACGAACGCCGTGATGAGCGGAGCGACAGCCGAGATGACCGTTTCGGCTCCGCTGTTCACTGCGTGCACACGATCCTTCTGCGCACCGACCACAGCCTCCAGATCCGCGAGTCCGGCCAGCTTCTTCTCCCTGAGATGGAGGATCAATGGAATGCCGACCACGATGGCCTGCACCACATACGGCGCGTACTCCTGCAGCCTCTCGGCGATCTCGGGCCCATCGACATCATCGACGTCGTAGTCGAGCGCGGCGGTCACCAGATCGTCGAGTTTTTGCCAGTTCGGACTCTGACGCTCGGTCCTGGCGCTCCGGTTGACATCGGAGATGAAGCGATCGAGGTCGACGGATTCCTTGTCGATCCAAGTATCCAACTCCCGAGACAATGCCTCGCCGACCGCGGTCCAACTGTCCGGATCGGCGGCGTACCCATCGCGCGCCGTCTGTGTGAGAATCCCACGCAGACCCGCCTTCGCCGCCGCATCGAGATGCCCGAGCTCCTCCCGCCACGCCCGAGTCGATTCCTCAACGAGGTGCGCCTGGTGCGCCGCTGCCTCCATTTCCGGGATCTGCGCCTCGATCCCCTCGACGTGGTCCCGAACAATTGCACGCCAGTACCGCTCCTCGGCGGCGCTACGGAGTCGGGCCCGATCTTCCGGCACCGCCGTCAGCGCCCGCGCAAGCGCGCCCATTCCGTCCCAACCGCGATTCGACTCCCAGACCGAGGAATCCGGGCTGGGGTCGTTGGATGCGTACTGGAATCCATCCGCGGCGACGACGAACACCGGCACGCCCTCAGGCAGGGACAACGACGTCCGAAGCTCGAGCTGCTTGCGGTCGGCGAGATCGCGGTAGCCGGCGGGGTCGGAGTCCGGATCGACTCCTGCTTCGTCGAACCGCGAGATCACGAACCACAGAGTGCCGGGATCCCACCCGCGAGCCACCAACGCTCGAAGGACATCGGCCTCCGCCGTAGCCAGCTGCGGGCTCACGACGACGATCAGGACGTCCGTCGCGGCGGCCGCGGAAACCGCCAGCCCGGTGTTCGACTGGCCCCTTGCGTCGTCGGCTTCCACTGCCAGCCCCGGGGTGTCCCGCAGCCGCACACCGCCCACCTCGACCTCGTTCACCTCGAACGTCTCGTGGCGGGCGCTGATCGTCAGCCAGTCTGGAACGGACACACTGGCATCGACCAGAAGCCGCCGAATCAGACTGCTCTTCCCCACGTCGTACGACCCGAGCACTGTGACGACCGGGCCGGGAGTCCCGGCGAACGCCGACCAGTTGTTAACAGCGGCATCGCTACCACTGGCCTCCTCGTACCAGTGCATGGCCGAATCGATGTTCATCTCGTCAGTACTCCCTCGAATTGGTGCGCGTAAGGCGGCCTGCTGCCGCCAATAGTTGAATGATTCGCTCGCTCTCCGCGAGAAGTTCGTCCCGTCGCCGTGCGGATTCGGACTGCGCATCACTGAGCTCGTCGTCGAACCCGCGAACAGTCGTCGAGAACGCGGACAACACCGACCCTGGTCCCTGCCGCTCATCGTCGCCTCGCATCACCGCGTCGATCGTTTCAGCGCCGCTCGCGCGAACCGCTTCCACCGCACTCACTTTAGCCGCGCTCATCTTGTCTTTTGCCACCGCGTCCGCGCGCATCTTGTAGGCATCGAGACCGGCGCCGACGAAGCTCAGGATCGGCGCAGCTTTGCCGATCGTCTTTCCTGCATTCACCGCGCCCCACGGTTTGAACTTCACCCCAGCCATTTTGCCGATGGCATAGGCCGCGTTCCGGTTCCCCAGCGCTTTCGCGAGGCTCGCAGAAATACCGAAGGCCTTGGCACCGATGTCCGCGGCCCCACCTCCCTGCCCGCCAGGCGCGTCGACCTTCTCGGCGGGTTCGGTGTCGGTCGGCCCGCCTGCGAGCTCGACGCGGGACAACTCCAGTTCACGTTGGATCGCGGACGTGTGTTCGTCGATCAGGTGTTGACACTCCGTCTCGACTGCGCGGAAGAGTCTGTCCAATTCTCTCCAGAGATCTTCGTCCGCCCACTCCGTGGCCTTCTGGAGACCTGCACCATCACCGGGCACGACCTTTCTGATCTCGTCGATCGCTCGCTCGGTACGAGCTCGGACGAGCTTCGCCACCCGAGTCCGCACGGAACCCTCGAGAATCCGCGCCGCATTCACAGCATCAGTCAACGCATCACGAAGGCCGCTCGTCTCTTCGTCCTCGGCTTCGAGCACTGCGACCTCCGTCGCGATCAGTTGCGCCCGGGTGCCAAGAATCGCGCTCACTTCATCGATCAAACCGCGCGCCGCGCCGGCGCGTGCAGCACCACGACTGAAACCGAGGAGCGCGCTCTTGAGCGGGTCGATGCCGTCCCATGCCCGGTGCTCATCGAAATCGGCCGGAACAACGCTCGGCCGATCTGCGAACTGTCCGAACGGATCACCGGCAACGAGGTGAACCTGAAGCGGGTCGATGTCGATCGACCTCGACATCAGTGCGGTGCGCAACTCGGCCGCCTTCAGCTCCTTCAATCGAGCGAAGTCCTCCGGGGCGACGGTCGGGTCGGCGCCCAGTTCGTCAGCGCGGTTGACGAGGAACAGCACCCGCCGGCCTTTCCCCGGTGCGGTATCGCTCCCGACGACGATCTCCTCGATGAGTTCGGTATCTCCGATCATCAGGTTCACGTGCACGACGATGATGACGAGTGCGGCTCCGACCGATGCCATGCGCGCTACCTCGTCGTGACCTGCCCGGCCGCTCTGGAATCCGGGGCTGTCGACCACTCGGAAGTGCCCCGCATCGCACACCTGCACGGTGTCAGTCGCAACCGAACCGGAGATCCGAATCTCGCGCGGGCTCGAGGCGCCGACTTCGACCAGCAGCCGCTTGACCAGGCTGCTCTTCCCGGCGCTGTAATCACCGACGACCACGATGGACGGAATTCCGTCGAAGCGGGCGCGAACAGCTTCGATCCGCTCGCGAGTCGCACCGTCCACCGCCGCCACGACCTCTTGACACCACGCGACGAAGTCCACCTCATCGACGGGTGACCAGGCCCCGGCGAGAAGATCGTCCAGCCTCGTCCGGTCCGCTCCACTGGCCGCACCGAGCTGTTCACGCACCGCGGCATCGATCTCCGTCGATTCCGCACACTCGGAATCGATCCAGTCCTCACCCAGCCACAGATCATCAGCTGACAGCGCCGCGCCGGATTCTCGCCTCCTCGACGCCAGGACCTGCTCGGTCGCCCGGGCGATGACGAGGCCCGGCTGCGGAGAACTGCGGATGCGATCGCGGGCCAACCCGATCTGCGCAGTGGCGGCAGGCACCGATCTCGCATAGTCGTGCACTGTGACGAGCTGCGCGAGAGCGGCATTGACGTGGGGCGCGGCAGCCACCCACTTCTGCTCGTGAAACGCCCTACGCACGTCCGCCTCGACCTCGTCGAAGGACTCGTTCACCGCGTCCCTCGCGGCCGCGAGCGCTCGGGAACGGTGCGCCGCACTGTCCTTCTCGCCGTCCGTACTGAGCTTCTCACCGACCATGCTCGCCGTCATACCCACGGCGTTCAACCCGACGACGGCCGCGCCGCCGACCCATCCACCTGGGTTCCAGAAGTTCGCCACCGACGGAAGGACGAGCACGCCGCTCGCCGCTCCGGCCGCGATCCCCACGGACCTCAGGATTCGGCCGATGATCCCCTTCACGCCGTCGTCGTGGCCCACGGCGGCGCCGCCATTCAATCCGATCTCGCGCTCGCCCCCGGCGAGCGCGACACTCACCTTCCGGTCGAGGAACGCGCCCGCCGCGGCCCACACTTCAGAGACCGCGATCTTCAGGTCGTCCCGGTGGCGGTCGTACACCGCACGCACCTCCTCGACCGTGGTGTCCTTCCCGTCGTCGAGGTGGCTCTCCACGAGTGACTCGATCTCGCGCAGCATGTATTGCCGCAGCGCAGCGAGGTGCTTGTCCAGCAACCGCTCGAAGTACCGATCGATGGATCCGCTCGCGGTTCCGGCGAACGGGCCTCCGCGGGCATTCTCGGCGGCCTGGATCAGTGGCTCCCCCTCGCCCAGCAGGTCCGCTCGGCCATCCTCCTCCGGGTAGCCGAGTACTTCGATGAGCTTGGCCGCGGTCACGTCCGTGAGGTTCACGCGCGCTTGCACGTCCGCGGCCATGTCGGTGAGAGCGAGGGCGGCACGGTCCGCAGCTCCTCGTAGGCCGTCCCGCATCGACGTCTTGCGCAGGCTGGCAGCACCGTTGGCGATGGCGCCGACGATCAACTGCTCAAGGGCAGGAAAGTTGGAGCTCGCCAGGAGGTATTCCTTCCCGAACTTCTCTCGTTCCACGGCCATGGAACTCGCCGCCGGCCCGGAGTAGGGCTCCGATGCCCGCGCGAACAGCGCGCGTTGGGCGTGATAGGCGACGATCGGCGTGCCCGCGAGTCCGATGCGATCGAGTTCCGCCCGGATGTTGCCGGCGTGCTCGGCAACCGCGCGGGAAAGAGTCCTCCGCGCCGGCATCGCCGCGAGCTTCTGCGAGTGGCGCCACCGCGCGTTGCGCACGTTGAGGACCGCGATGACGGGCTTGCCGTACTCCTGAACCCACGCGGACATCTTCCTGAATTCGGAGGCCTGCTGGCTCTGGCTGTCGAAACACAGGAGTACCAGATCCGCCTTCTCCACAGCGCGCCTCGCCCGGGCCTCCAGCTGCTCGCGCCGCTGCCTCGCTCCTTCCGGCGCGGAATCGCCGTCGGAATCGTCGACGGACGTGCTCGGATTGCCCCAGCCGTTGATCCCCGGGGTGTCCCACAGCTCGCACCGATTCCACACCACGGGTGCCACGTCCGTGGTGAAGTCGCTGCGACCGTCGGATACTCGTTCGCCGTCGAGTCGCCCCAGGATGGACAGCAGCGTGCTCTTCCCCGCGCCCGTGCGGCCGAAGAACGCGATGTTGAATGTTTCAGCCTGCTCGCGATCACCGATCAGCCCCGAAGCCGCCTCGGTGAACTCGGAAAGCACCCGGCACAGTTCGCCAGACTCGAGTTCACCAGGCGTACGAACCGATTCGATAGCGGAACGAATATCGTTGACCAATTCATGCATGGCTGCCCGTTCAATTTCAGCCTGGTGAACTGCTTCGTCGATCGCAGTTTCCAAACCTGAGTTCGCAGTCAATTCAACCACCCCGTATCCCGAACAACCCGCACACCAGTGTCGAGCATTTCATCGTGGAACTGTATCGGCGATCACCGACAAGTGGCCGGCGCCGACACCGGCGACACACGCCGCTCCTGAGCCACGTATCGCTGACCTCCGACTGGTGTTCGGCGATGACAGTACGGTCCACCAACTGGCCACCGTCACCGGCGACGTGAAGTCCGGGTATAGCGTGTCCTGCCCGTCGGGGTGGACACTCGGACTGCACCGAAGGTTCAGAGCCTGCCCGGGCCGCCGCCGGGTGGTGGGCGACCGCGGTAGCGGCAACTCCCTGATCCTCACTTACCGAAAGCTATGCAGCCCCACAGGTCGGACGACGGGGACCGGCTCAGCGATGTTCATCCCATCCGGCACCGTGAGATCGCTGTCGATGCCTGCGATACGCCGGCCTGCGAAGCTGTTGTGCACCTCGAAGCGATCACCGATACATTCGAACGACCATCCTGGCCATAGGGTGACCGCAGCACGGTACAACGTCTCAGCTGCCGTACTGGTCCACCATTGGACCTTCCTGCGCTCGACATCGACGCAGATGCCCGACATGACGTCATCGACACCGAATTCCTCATCTGGCCAACGTGCTCCGATCGCGGCATCGGCCCCGATCGTGATCGCGTAGTCGACGTAGTCGACCAAAGGGAAGGACCTGGTCTCACCCGCTTCCCGCACCGTCAAGACGCATCCGCCACAGTCGCTGAACATGTCATCGGCCGCCTGCAGCTCGAGCGGCAGGAGCTGAGGGTCGTACTGCTCCCGCACGACCGCGGATCGCGGCACTCCGAGCACATCGGCGAAGGACCACGCTCCCTCGACCGCCCAGCGCACGTTCCACCCGGGGAAAGCTCGCGCGAGTTCCGCATGCTCGAGCCGAGCGCGCCCGACCTCGTCCCACACCGTGTGCCAGGTGAAGGTCTTGCTCACACAGTCCATGAGAACTCCGGAATCGAGGTGCATGTACTCGTGGATCAAGTCGACGCCGTACGCGCACGGCTCGGTCAACTCCGCCTGGAACGCGTCCGGCCCGGCTGAAGCAGGCCACGCGGCAGCGCCGTACGCCCCACCATGCGAGAAATGGCCCCGCAACACCCCTGACTCGTCCTGGACGACGTACAACACCGGATGCGCCATTGCTTGCCCTACCTCCCCAGGTGCCCGCGATGACCTCGTACGAACCGGAATACCCTCCGGCCAAGCCTACGAGGCGTCAGCCTGTACGCCCGCGGACTCCTTGATGTGCTTGAGGATTCCGACCAGTTCCAGAACCTGTCCACGCTCGGGAAACACGTGGTCGGGGCCGCCCTGGGCTGCGTCGGTGTACGGCGCTTGAAACAGGCGCTTCGGTTCGACAACGCCGTTCGCGGTCAGTTCGTCGACGATCATGTTCACAAACCGCACCTGATCGACGGAGAACTTCGAGTCGTCGAGGAAGTCGCCGAACGCCTCGACAGCGGCACCCCGGTCGAGGCCGACGAGCGAGCGGACGAAGAGGCCGAGGCCACCGCTCCGCTCCTTCACCCACTCCAGGTCGCCGTCCGTGCCACCAGCGTCGATCAACATCTTGCCGAGGGCCTTCAGGTCTGCGGGCGTGAGCTGTTTGTTGCGACGAAGTCGTTGCAGGACGACGTTCTCGAACTGGGACTGCAGGTAGGCTGAGGTTTTCGCCTTGAACCGCTCGAAGTTCGTCCCCGGCGCCGTGCCCGGCAGCTTGATTTCGGTCGGCGCGAAGAGCTCGTCCTTGAAATCCGTGTAGACCGGGTTGGTCTTCGCGGTCTCCGTGAAGCGCATCAGCGAACGGAGTCGGGTGCGGGCAGCCTCGAGCATCGCGACGGTGACGTCGACCCACCACTCGTCGCCGGCGACCGCCTCGATGAGCTCGGCCTGCGCCTGGACCATCGGGATGGTCATCTTCCCCAGGAGCGAGCCTGCGATGTCCTGCGCGGCCTGCCGGACCCGCTCCGACGTGGAGGCGTCACCTTCCAACTGCGCAAGCTGACCACGCAGCATCAAGAGGTCGAATCGCTTGGCCTTCTCATCCGAATCGACGGTCGCAGAGGGTAGTCCGGCGAGCTCCAAAACCGTCGCCTCGTCGGCCGGAGTCAGATGAGACCACGCGGCTCTGTCGGCGAATCGCTCCACCGCCTTGCGGTGCGGGCGTACGAGGAAATTGTCGACGCTCATCCCCGAGACGTAGTCGTACAGCGCATCGATCGTCGACCCCCTCAGCTCCCCGTCCGAATCTGTGAGCGAGCGCGACAGCGCCACACGTGCTTCGAACAGCCTCTGTGACAACGACTTCTGGATCGATCCCTCGGATCCTGGGAGGTCCTGGCTGAAGTATTCGAGGTTGCCGCAGAAGTCGAAGACGTAGAAGTCCTTCTTGTCCTCACCCGGTCCGAACAGGTTCGGGCATAGACGAGTTCCGCGGCCGATCATCTGCCAGAACTTGGACTTGGATCGAACCGCCTTGAAGAAGACCAGGTTCGCGACCTCGGGCACGTCGATGCCCGTGTCGAGCATATCGACGGAGATCGCGATGTGGGGTGCCTTGTCCGCGGTAGAGAAGTCATCGATCAGGCTCTGCGCGTAGGGCGAGCTGTGCGTGATGACCCGTGCGAACATGCCGGCGTAGTGCGGCCATTGGAGGTCGAAGCGGTGCTGGATGAACTCGGCGTGGGCCTGGTTCTTGGCGAAGACGATCGTCTTGGCCAGCCTGTCGCCGCCCGCCACCTTGTGGCCGTTCTCCAGGAGATTCGCGAGCACCCTATCCACGGTGTTCTCGTTGAACAGGAACTTGTTGATCGCCTCGGCACCCACCTCGTCGGGAGGGTCACCCTCACCCCAGTCGAGCGCATCCCACTGGTCGCGCTCCTCCTCGGAGAGGTCGTCGTAGCGAATCCCCTGGCGGAGGAACTTCGTTCCCACCGAGATCCCCTTGGGCGGCACGAGGTAGTCGTCCTTCACCGCTTCCTCGAGGGAGTAGGCATCGGTCGGGACACCGTCTTCGAGGTGGAAGAGTCGGTACGTGTTGTGATCGACCTCGTCCTTCGGCGTCGCGGTGAGGCCGACGAGTAGGCCGTCGAACCACTCGAAGATCGCGCCGTATTTCGCGTACACCGAACGGTGCGCCTCGTCGATCACGATCAGGTCGAAAAAGCCGGGCCCGTAGCGCCGGCCGGTCTCGCCGTCGACGTCGTTGATCAGGTTCATCATCGTGGGGTACGTCGAGACGTAGACGCGCCCGTCGATCGCCTTCTCCGACACCAGGTTCACGGTGGTCGCGTCCGGCAGGTGCTCCTTGAACGCGTTCGCCGCTTGGGTCACGAGTGCCGTCCGGTCTGCCAGAAACAGCACACGCTTGACCCAATTGGCACGCGCGAGCTGGTCAACCAGCGCGATCACGGTGCGGGTCTTGCCGGACCCCGTGGCCATGACGAGGAGCGCATCGCGGTTGCGCTGACCGAAGGCGTCATCGACCGCTCGGATGGCGCGTTCCTGGTAGTAGCGCCCAGCGATATCACTGTTGACCTCGACCGTCGCAAGAGACTTCCTGGTGGTGCGGCGCAGCACGAGGTAGTCGAGTTCGTCCGGCGTGCAGAAGCCCTGTACCTGGCGCGGCGGGTAGCCGCCCGCATCGTCCCAGATCCAGTGGCTGTAGCCGTTCGAGTAGAAGATCACCGGGCGTCGCCCGTACTCGTTCTCAAGGCAGTCGGCGTACAGCTTGGCCTGCTGCTGACCGACCTCCGGGCTCTTGTTCGTGCGCTTCGCCTCGATGAGCCCGAGCGGCTTACCGTCGCCCCCCCAGAGCACGTAGTCCACGTACCCCAGCCCCGATGTGTTCGGCATGCCGTTCACCTCGTGCTCGGCAGTCACCGTCGCCGACCCGACGGTGTCTCCGATCGTCCAGCCGGCCTCGTCGAGGAGGAGGTCGATGAAGGCGTCGCGTGTGGCGGCCTCGTTGTAGTCGTGCGTGTCCGCGGCATTCTTCGCAGTCGCCGCGGCGATCTGCTTCTGCAGCTCGGCCATCTTCGCATCGTGCGCCGCCTGGAGTTCCGCCTTCTCGGCGCGCTCTTTGGCGAGCTCTTCACGATGCTTCGCCAGTGCAGCGTCCTGCTCAGCGAACTTCTCGGCCAGCTTGGCGACCTCACCCTGGCTCAGCGGTGCGGACTGCGCGGCCAGCGCGGGATTGAACTGGGCGCCCAACGGGGCGAGCTCCGGGAAACGCGAGTGCGAATGCGTGGCCCAGACCATGAGGTGGAACAGTTCACGCAGAACATCCGCGGATCGCTCCGGACGCACGGGCCGAGTGTCGTGCACCGCATCGTTGCCGTTGCGGCGGATCAGATTCAGCTTCTGCTGAATCATCGGGGAGACCTTGGCCTTGAACTTCGGATCGTTGATGTGCGCCGCGAGGTCACTCTTGTACGGCGGCGGGAGCTCGAGCAGGTCGTACAGGTAGTGCACAAGCTCCTCGATCGCACGCCGACCGTAGAAGCACGCCGACCGCGGATCGGAGTTCAGGTACGACTCGGCCCGCGCACAGTCCGCATGGACCGACGGCAGTGCCTTGTAGACGAAATCGAAGTTCCCCATGCTCCTCTTCCTCCCCTCGAACATCCGTCCGGTTCGTCTGAAATCTACTCGAAGAAGTCCTCGTCGACCTCGACGATCTTGAGTGTCTGCTTCACCTGGACGCCCACGCCGTAGCGGATCATCAGCTCGGCGAGCCTGGCTCCATCGATGAGGATGACCCGGGTCGGCACGATCTCGGCGTACTCGATCGCGCCCTTCGAGAAACGGCCAGTGGTGATGAAGACGCCGCTGTCGGCCTTGCCGCTGAGTGCACCGACGAACGCCTGTAACTCCGGCCGCCCGACGGAGTTGTCCGGCGCGTACCGCTTGGCCTGCACATACACGCGACTCAGGCCGAGCGCATCCTGGTCGATGATCCCGTCGATACCGCCGTCGTTCGACGCCTGGGTGACAGTCGCTTTGCCGCCGGCCCCGCCATACCCCATGGCGACGAGCAGTGCGACCACAGTGTCTTCGAAGAAGCCAGGGCTGTTGTCGTGCAGTCGGGTGCGGAGTTCGTCGGCGACGGTCGCGTTGATGCGGGCTATGCCGTCCGAGATCTGTTCCTCGGGGTCGAGATCCGAAACAGGCGCCGGATCGGCTTCGACGGTGCCCACCTTGCCTTCGCGCGCCCGCAGCGCCTTCCACGTGTGCGGAGCCGTCGGATCACCCGCCAGTGCGCGGAGGTCCTTCTCCGTGATGCCTGCCGGGTGATCGGCGAGCAGCTTCCTCCCGACATCGGTGATCGCATATTGACGGCGCGCCGGCCGCGCAATCGCGCCCACCCGGCCGAGGTACGACGTCGCCCACCCGATTCGGTTGCGGTACTTGAGCTGCCCGGACGACAACGTTTCGCCCCGCTCCTCGTCCGTCAGCTGCTCGGCAGCGATCACAAGTTCCTCAAGATCGCGCCGCTTGACCACCGCCCCCGGCAGCAACTCCCGCAACACCGGCGCCATGAACCCGTCCCACGTCGGCATACCCATCAGAGCTGCCCGCTGAAAGCTCTCGAACGGAGCGAGCTCAAAAGCTCCTTGAGCAGTACAGAGCGCTCGTTCACCTGAAACATACTCCGGCGTATTTGAGCTACTTCGCGCGCAAACAGGTCCTGTCGCGCCTTGTCAACATCCGGCACCAGAAGAGATCGGACATCGCTCTGATTAATACTCGCTTGATTGACCGCCTTCTTAGCTCTCGATAGAACCTGCTTCTTTGCCGAACTCGAATTAAGCCAGTGGGCTACGAATACTGGATTCACTCGAGTCTCGTCCAATCTCATCCTCATCATATTGGACTCGTACACCGACAATTCGGGCAACTCTGATATCACGGCAGACTTTCCCAAATGCGATAGGGCGTTCACGCGGTTTACCACAATATCTCCATCTCGCAGACCAAACTTCTCGAGATCGGTCCGCTCAACTTCCACCCGCCTCCAAGGCTTGGCGCCGAACGTACCCGCCGCATCGAAGCCATCGATGCGAAGAATCGGTGTACCCGACCCATACTTTGTTGCGGGTAGGTATATTCCGTTCGTTGGGCCTTCCAGGATCAGCGATGAGAAACTTACGCGTGCGACTTCCTGGCCAACAAGCCTGTGCAGAGCAGATGCCACCAGGCTCGTATGGTCCACCAATAGTCGCCTATTAAGGCGAACCGCAACGTTCACACTGTGCAGAATTGCCGCAATTCGGATCTGATCCGCAATCGGGGGCAACGGTACTTGAATACCCTCAAGGTCGGATTTCCGAAGCGAAGGAACCGTGGTAGATGACGCATAGCGATAGAGATCGATCGTCTTAAGCATTTCAAACAAGTAACGATAGTCCATAACGGAATCATCCGGAATGGCTGCCATGCAGTTGTTGTCCAGCAGCATTTCAACACCCGCGATCACACGATAATTCTGACGAATCGCCTCACCAATCTTTGCGAACAGAGTCGCCCCAGGCGGAATAGTTCTCGCGCGAAGTTCTACAACGTCATCGCGATCAATATAGTTGCCGGCTCCGGAAATTTCGCTCGCTCCCGCGCGGGCGATCGACGAAATATCTCCTACCTTCGCGAAGGGGAACCGCCCGGAACTTCGACCTTGCATCCGTAGAGGGAATCCAACCCCGGACCGAAACTCAACAACTTCTCCGAGCGGAACAGTCCTCACCGAAGCATCTCTTTCAGATCAGCGAGACCGGTCGCGATCTCACCTTCGAGTTTCTCGATCTCGGCGATGATCTCCAACGGGGACCGGTGCTCGACCTCCTCGTACTCGATCTCCTTGTAGCGGTTGATCGAGAGGTCGTAGCTGTGAGCGACGATTTCATCCTTGGGCACGGTGAACGATTTGTCGGTGCGGGCGCGCTCGCGCTCGGCACGATCACGCTCCCCCCACCGTTCGCGGACGGCGGGGAGGTCGTTGTCGTCCACGGGATTCCGCTTGTCGTCGAGGGTGAAACCGTCGGCGGTCACGTCGTAGAACCAGACCTCGTCGGTACCGCCAGAGTCAGTCTTGGTGAAGAGCAGGATCGCCGCGGACACGCCGGTGTACGGCTTGAAGACACCGGAGGCGAGCTTGACGACACCGTCCAGCTTTTGGTCCTCGACGAGGATCCTGCGGAGCTCCTTGTGGGCCTTGGAGCTGCCGAAGAGGACACCGTCGGGCACGATGACCGCGGCCCGACCGCCCGGCTTGAGCAGCTTGAGAAAGAGAGCAAGAAAGAGGAGCTCGGTCTTCTTCGTCTTGACCGTGCGCTGCAGGTGGCGGTGTCATAGCGTCGTAGCAACAGCCCTGGTAGACCGGGGTGGTGCGACGATACGGGGCTGATGTGCGGCGGATGTTGACGGTGGAGGATCGGGTTGAGATCTCGACGGGGTTGAAGGCCGGCTGGTCGATTCGGACGATTGCGGTGCACCTGGGGAGGGCGCCGTCGGTGATCTCGCGGGAGATTCACCGGAACTCCACGAAGACCGGCGGGTATCGGTGTGCCACCGCGGATAAGACTGCACGGCAGTCTCGTTCGCGTCCGCAGGAGCGTGTGATCGACCGTGATCCGATCCTCAGAGCGCGGGTCCTCGCGGACTTGAAGTCCTCGTGCACGCCGCGGCAGATCGCGGGCAGGTTGCGGTTGGAGGCGCAGGATCCCAGTGTGGAGCTCATGGAACGTTCTGTTGATGCTCAGGGCCGGACCGTCTCGCATGAGGCGATCTACCGGTGGCTGTACGTGTTGCCGAAAGGTGAGCTTGATCGGCAGGGAA
>NZ_LSRE01000046.1 GCF_001575205.1 Tsukamurella pseudospumae | reverse complement strand
CCTATTCTTCCAGCTCAGAGCACCTTTCTTCATGTCCGACACGACCTCACCCGCGAAAGGCCGAGGCTAGCGCGGCAGGGTCCGGCTGAGGGTCGGGGATACGTCCACCGCCGCCTGGTCCCGGCAGTTGCACTGGCTTGCTGACAACCGTGGTGCCCGAGTAGAGCGTCCGCGTCGCGTTCTCCGAGACGGCCTGCCCGTCGCGGACGGCGGTCTCGGTGTACTTCTTGCGTCGGTACGTTCCCGCAACGCTAGACAACCACGCGGCCTGGTAGGGGATGCCGGGGACTGCTGCACCGAGAGGTGACAGTTACGGTGTTATGCCGCCGGGGCGGCTGTGTTGATGATGGTCTCGTATTCGATCGGGGTCAATCGGC
>NZ_LSRE01000045.1 GCF_001575205.1 Tsukamurella pseudospumae | reverse complement strand
CGGCGTAGAAGCCGGCGACCATCAGCACGAGGCCCACGAGGGCGTACAGGCAGATCGCGCCGACGCCCTTACCCAGGGTGCCCATGTCCGCGGCGGCGAGGAAGGTCGTGTTCATGATGCGGTCGTACCTTTCGGAGTGATGCGGTGCGGGATGAAGGCGGCACCGTCGTCGGTGATGAGGCCGGAGGTCTCGCGGATGCCGATGCCGGCGGACTCGTCACCGACGACCCACGCCCCGATCACGGGGCGGTAGCCGTCGAACTCGGGCAACGGGTCGAACATCTGGTACACGTAGCCCTCGGCGCCGTAGACGCCGCCGGTGGCCGTCTCCCGACCGCTGTCCACGATCGTGAGGTTCGCGCCCTCCCGCCCGAGCTTCGGCTTCTTCACGTACTCGGTGAGGAAGCCGGGGCTGTCGAT
>NZ_LSRE01000044.1 GCF_001575205.1 Tsukamurella pseudospumae | reverse complement strand
GTCAGGCCTCCCCGCGAACGGCCGATCCCGTGGCCGGCCGGTTCACGATCACCGCCGAGCGGACTCGCGACGAACCCGGGTGGAGGATTTGTGTGATTCGACCGGGCCCCCTGTGTCCTGATCAGGGCGAACAGTGTTCGTCGCGTGCTGATGCGCACGGTTGATCGTGGCGTCCACCGACACCGCCGTCCAATCGATCTTGCCCGCCGCATCGGCGTCGGCGAGGAGCGCGGCCAGAACCTTGTCCCAGGTTCCGTCCTGGGCGTAACGCCGGTGACGCTTCCAGGCCGTCTTCCACGAACCGAATGCCTCGACCGGCAGATCCCGCCACGGAATCCCGGTTCGATACCGGTAGATGATCGCCTCGACCACTCGCCGGTTGTTCTCGAACCGACGCCCAGGCCGACCAACACTCGAAGGCAACAACGGCTCGATCCGAGCCCACTGCTCATCCGAAATCGCTTCGTACCGAGATGAACTCACGGAACGATTATCCCCGATCAGCAGTCCATGATTGGGAGACACGCCCTAGCCGCGCCGTTGATCGCCGACGTTGCAACGGACCCCGAGTCGACTCCCCAGTTGGAGGCGATCGTGCGGTACTGACCGTTGTCGATCAGGTACTGCACGGCCTTCTGCAATGCCGGCGCAAGCGGCGAGCCCTTCTTGACGGGGTAGCCGTACGGCGCGGAATCGAAGACCGGGCCGGCCGCGACGAGCTTGCCGCTCGAGCGCTTGATCGCGTACGCCGTGACGGGCGAATCAGCGGACATCGCGTCCACCTTACCGAGCACGAGCGCGTTGACGGCCTCGTCCTGGCTGTCGAACTTGACCTTCTCGATCGCCGGCTTACCCGCATCGGTGCAGGCCTTGCTCTTCGCCGGAACCTCATCGGTGTCCTCGACGGTGGTCGACTGGACCGCGACGCGCTTGCCGCACGCGTTGTTCGGGTCGATGCTCCCGCCCGCGGGCTGCGCCCACTGGATACCGGCGTTGTAATAGGTGACGAAGTCGACCTGCTTCTCCCGTTCCTTCGAATCGGTGAAGGACGACATCCCGACGTTGTAGGTGCCCTGCTGGATCGCCGGGATGATCTTGTCGAAGTCGGCCTCCTTGTACACAGGAGTCAGGCCCAGCACCTTCGCCACGGCGTCCATCAGGTCCACGTCGTAGCCGATGATCTTGCCGCTCGGGTCCTTGAACTCGTTCGGCTGGTAGGGAACGTTCACACCGATGGCGAGCTGACCCGACCCGCGGATATCAGCCGGAACCAGCGCCGCGATCGCATCGACCTTGTCGACCTTGACCGCCGCCGCGGATGCCGACGGTCGGCCGGACTCCGATGATTCGTTGTTCGTACAGCCGGCCAGTACCAGCGCCGTCGTCGCCAGCAAGGCGGTGACCACCCCGGGCAGCCGCCGAACTCCAGTTCTCGCCGCACGCCGATCGCTCATCTTGTACATCCCTTCACCTGCCGGAACCGTGCTCCGGAAAGCCTCTCACCCCACGCCGAGCGGAACGACGGTCGTCCTCCGCGCCCTTGAACCTACTTCGTCCTCGTTCCCGACATGAACCGGTAACCAGAGATTTACCGCTCAGTCCGGGCTCCCGCCCTGCGCGCTCCACCACCCGGGGCGAAGTGGGGACGCCCGCACGCATCCGGGCTCACGCCCTGCGCGCCACGATCACATCCCTGTTGATCACCCGATCCACCCGATGCTGCAGGTCGTCGTACCCGGGGCCGTCGAGCACCGTCAGGCCTGCGGACTCGAGCGCCTCCGCCACCCGGGCCCGAGGCGCCACACGCACGTTCCAGGCCAGCCCCATCGCGCCGCCGGACCGCAGCCGGGATGCCCAGCCGGGGAGGGCACCGTCGAGCAGCTCCAGGGGGCTGCGCACCAGGCCGCTCGGCCCGCGGCTGCCGTGCTGCACGCCGTACGGCAGGTCGGCCACGATCACGTCGACGCTGCCGGGCCGCACCAGCTGCGAGGTCAGCATGGTGTCGGCGGCGTAGAACGTGAGGTTCTGCTTCTCCCCCGCCAGGTAGGCCGCCTTATCGGCTGCGAATGCGACCTCGTACTTCTTCGCGATCACGGCCTTCTCCCGCCGCACCGGCGTGGTGGCGGCGGCGTGCTTGAAGCGGTGGTCCTTGAGCCAGGTGGTGAAGAACGATGAGTACAGCTCGAAGTCCTTGGTGTCCAGGTCGATCCCCACCGCGTCGAGCCCGTACATCGCGGCCTGGCTCAGGGTGGTCCCGCGCCCGCAGACGGGGTCCAGCACCCGCAGCGTGCCGTCGAGGATCCCTTCGGGACGCACCGTGGACGCCGCGGTCACATTGAGCACCAGCCTGGTGAACTGCTCGTTCGTCTTGCCCTGGTACTTGAGGATGGTCAGCAGGTCGGACGGGAACCGATCCGGCGACAGCACGGCCACCGGCCGCAGCAGGTCACCGTCGCGCTCGAACAGCGCGTAGAACGCCGACGCGAGGCCGAGGAACGCCAGGTCGCGCTCGGTCAGCCCGTCCGCCTGGAGGGCCAGGTACTCCACTCCCGCCACGGTCACGGGTTCGACGGTGCCGACTCGCCCCCCGAGCGCGGCGCGGCTCAGCACGGTGAGCTCGGCGCGGACCATCGCTGCGGCGGCGTCGGCGTAGACGCGGTTGGCGGCGGGCGCGGGCAGGAGAAGCAACTCGTTCGGCACGGGCGGCATCGTATCGTGGGGCCATGCATGCGGAGGAAACGTTCGAGGTCGCCGTCGACGGTGCCGCGGCGATCGGCGCCGTGCGCGGCGGGTGGCTGGACCTGACGGTGCTCGACGCGGCGGAGGATGCCGTGCCCGCCCTGCTGGACGCGGTGCGCGAGCGCGCCGCCGGCCTGGATGGCCTGCTTGTCCGCACGTCCGACGAGACGCTGGCGGCACTACTGCGTCGCAACGGCTTCCGGCCGGCGGGCGCGGTCGTGGGGCGGCCCCGCGGACGCACCGAGATCACCCTCGTCCTGCGCCTGTCCGGCGATGGCGCCACCGACGACGGCGCGGTCCACCCGCCGAAGCGCGAGAGCTTCGACCCGGTGGCGATGACCAACGTCGACCCCAAGGGCTTCGTCCGCGCTGTCGAGGAGTTCCGGGAGACGCCGTTCGGCCTGTATCTGTACCGCAGGTCCGACCATCCGTCGTTCCACGCCCTTCAATCGTGGCTGCTCCCCGATTTGGGCCTGCGCGCGAACATCTTCCACTTCACCCCGGGCAACGAGCGCGACCAGCGCGTCTACCTCGACGTCGGCCGGTTCTGGCGCGACGGCGACGTGTGGCACGGCGAGGACTGGTACCTCGACCTCGTGGAGCACCCCGGGCGCACCGTCGAGCTGATCGACGTGGACGAGCTACTGGCCGCCACCACCGCCGAACTGCTGAGCGCCGAGGACGCCGAACGCGCCGTGCAGATCGCGACCCGGGCCGTCGCCGGCACCGCCGCCCACGGCCACAGCGTCGACGCGTGGCTGGCCGCCGAAGGCGCCCCGATCAGCTGGCGCTGACTTCAGGACAGGTCGCGGAACGCCAGCGCGAAGCCGATGATCGCCATGACCGCGGCGATGAGGTAGCCGACGATCGACCACCAACCGAGGTGGTAGTACGCCGTCACCGCGACAACGCCCATGCCGGCGAACACCAGCGCCATGCCGTACAGCGGCGGACGCGACGCGTAGCGGTTGCGGACGCGGCTCCACCTCGACGGCTTCGCCTCGCTGGGCTCGACGGGCACGTTCGCGACCACCGGGAAGTCGCCGGTGTATCCCTCGCGGAGCTGCGCCTCCTCCAGTACACGGCCTCGCACCAGGTACCAGCCGCCGATCAGCATGGGAATGATGACGATGAGGCTGGCGACCGTCCAGGTTCCGATCGGCCTGTCGAAGCCCATGAGCACCAGTACGGCGAACAGGAAGGCGAGCGTGATGTACGACGACCACGGCGTCAAGGGCATCCGGAAGCTCGGCCTGGTCATCCGACCGGCATCGGCCTCGGTCTTGAGCTTCATCTGGCAGAGCACGATCGTCGCCCACGAGGACAGGATGCCCAGAGCGGAGACGTTGAGGACGATCTCGAACGCCTGGCCCGGGTTGAAGGCGTTGAGCACCACACCGAACAGGCAGATCACGGCCGTGAGCATGATGCCGCCATAGGGGACGCCCTGCTTGGACATCACACCGGTGAACTTGGGCCCGCTGCCGTTCATTGCCATCGAGCGCAGGATCCGGCCGGTCGAGTACAGGCCGGCGTTGAGGCTGGAGAACGCCGCGGTCAGCACGACCACGTTCATGATGTCGCCGGCACCGTCGAATCCGAGGCTCGAGAAGAAGGTGACGAACGGGCTCTCGTTGTGCGAGTAGGTCGTGTACGGCAGCAGCAGCGCCAGCAGGACCACCGAGCCGACGTAGAAGATCGCGATGCGGGCGATGACCGAGTTGATCGCGCGCGGCATGACCTTCTCGGGGTTCTCGGTCTCGCCGGCGGCGGTGCCGACGAGTTCGACGGCCGCGTAGGCGAAGACGACGCCCGACGTCACGATGACGAGTGGCAGGACTCCGGTGGGGAACCACCCGCCGTGGTGCGACACCATGCCGAGACCCGTGCTCGCGCCGTTGATCTGGTAGCGGCCGGCGAGGAAGACGGTGCCGATCACGAGGAAGGCGACCAGCGCGACCACTTTGATCAGCGCGGCCCAGAACTCCATCTCGCCGAACAGCTTCACGGAGACCAGGTTGACCGAGAGCACGATGACCAGTGCCACCAGCGCCAACAGCCACTGCGGGATGGGGTCGAACGCCTTCCAGTAGTGGAAGTACGTCGCGATCGCGGTGGTGTCGACGATCGCCGTCATCGCCCAGTTCAGGAAGTACATCCAGCCGGCGACGAACGCCGCCTTCTCGCCGTAGAACTCGCGGGCGTACGAGACGAACGATCCCGACGAGGGGCGGTGCAGCACGAGCTCGCCCATCGCCCGGAGGATGAGGAAGACGAACACTCCACACACCGCGTACACAAGGAACAGCCCCGGCCCCGCGTCGTGCAAGCGGCCGCCGGCGCCGAGGAACAGGCCGGTGCCGATGGCTCCGCCGATCGCGATCATCTGCAACTGGCGGGGCTTGATTCCCTTGTTGTAGCCCTCGTCCTCGCGGGTCAGACCCGCATGCGGCGGTGGAGCATCGGTGGATCGCGTCTCGGACATGAGCACCTCGCCTCTCGAATCACGCGGCCTTGAGGCCACGCGCCGAAATCAGTGTGGCCCCGGACCGAAGTGGTCGCGTGCCGTTTTCACAAGACCGGAACACGATTGTTCCATTCGCTCACCTTTCATTCCGGTGGCCGGACCACGCCTTCGGGGACCACGACCCGCACCGTCACCGCACGGCCCGGGTCGGAGCCGCGGAACCGGTCCGCACCCGTGCGGGCGAAACCGGCATCGCCGAGCCGGTCCGCGACCGCGTCCGCCGTCACGCCCTCGGCCAGGACGACGGTGCCGTCGGCACCGTCGGCGCTGACGTCGCGAGCGTCGGCTCCGAGCGTGACCCACAGCCGCCCGACGAGCCGTTCGGCGTACGCGGGATCGTCGAGTTCCGGCGCGTCGACGGCCGGACGGTGCGCCAGCACGTTCGTCACGAGCGGCGCGATGCGATCGGCCCACAGCGCGCGGACCGCGGCGCGGGCCTGCTCCTCGGTCCCGGTGTTCTCCAGCCACACGTCGGCCACCGCCCGGCGCTGCTCGTCGGTGGCCTGGGCCGCGATGCGGGCACGCGCGTCCTCCTCCGCCATGCCGCGCGAGCCGACGAGCCGCCGCACCCGCTCCTCGGCGTCCACCCACACGATGACCACGAGGTGGAACATCGGCGCCACCTTGTTCTCCACCAGCAGCGGGATGTCCTGCACGATCACGGCGTCCGGCCCGGCCGCGGCGATCAGCTCGGCCGACCGCGCACCCACCAGCGGGTGGGTGATCGCGTTGAGCTTCGCGCGGGACTCGTCGTCGGAGAAGGCGATCGCGGCGAGGGCGGGGCGGTTGAGACTGCCGTCCTCGGCGAGGATGCCGTCTCCGAAGGCCTCCACGAGCGCGGCGAGGCCGGGGGTTCCGGGCTCGACCACCTCGCGGGCGATCTTGTCGCCGTCCACGATCACGGCGCCCAGCGCCGCGAGTTCCTTCGCCACCGTCGATTTGCCGGCGCCGATGCCGCCCGTGAGTCCGATCCGCACCATGGCGCCCATGTTAGGCCGCAGCGACTCCGGGCACGCCCGACACCTCGTCGGGAGTACGCTCGAGCGTGCCGCGACGCAGCTCGACGCCGCTGGGGATGTCGACGGCCACGATCGATTTCGTCGACGGCTCGGTGACGTACGCCGGCGAGCCGAGGGTGAAGACCGCCGGCCGCGGCTCCTGCCAGTTCGCGTCCTCGACCCACGGAGCGGTGACCTTCACCTCACGGACCACGGCGCCGGTGTTCGGATCGAGCGCACGCAGTGCGCCGTCGGTGCCCAGCACCAGGGCCTTACCGAATTGACCGCGGGCCAGGGTCAAGCGGAGGTGATTGGACATCCGATGCGGAATCACGGACGAGTCGGCCACCGCGCCACCGGCAGTGACGAGCACCCCCTTCGTGCTCGACGTGCCGATGTCGATACCCAGCAAATACTCCACTACTGCCCACCTACTCCTCGAGTACTCCGCCCCGGCGTCACCGGATCAGTTCGGCCAGAACCGCGCGCGTGCCGCGCTCCCGCAGCCCGTCGAGTGCCGCGAGATAGGGCTCGGTGAACTCCGGATGCTCCGCGAGATCACCGAACAGGTCCGGATCCGCCACGAACGCGAGCCGATCGGCACGCGAACGCCTCGCCCGGTCGATCAACTCGGGTGCCCTGCGGTCGGACAGTTCGAGCGGCACACCGTCGTCGGCGACGCCCTCGGCGCACCGGGTCCAGGCCGCCACCACGGCCGCGGCGAGCGGCGCGGCGGCGCCCTCGTCCGCCCGCGACGCGATCACGGGCAGGAGGAACTTCGGAATCCGATCGGAGGCGTCCAGGCACAGGCGGGCGACGGTGTCGGCGATCGCCGGGTTCGAGAAACGCTCGAGCAGGGTCGCGACGTAGTCGTCCACGTCGACGCCCGGCAGGGAATCCAGAGTGGGCCCGGCCTCGTCGAGCATGTACCGCCGCAGCAGTTCTCGGATGTCCGGGTCGGCCGCGGCATCGTGGACGTAGGTGTAACCGAGCAGTCGCGCGAAGTGCCCCAGCGCCTGGTGCCCGGCGTTGAGCAGCCGCAGCTTCATCAGCTCGTAGGGCCGTACATCGGGAACCACCTGCACACCCACAGTCTCCAACGCCGGGCGACCGTGGGAGAAGGAATCCTCCAGAACCCATTGGGTGAACGGCTCCGCGACCACCGGCCAGCGGTCGTCGATACCGGTCCTCGCGAGAACCTCGCTTCGCAGTTCGGGCGGGGTCGCGGGGGTGATCCGATCGATCATCGAGTTCGGGAACCGCACGTTCGTCTCGATCCAGTCCGCGAGCTCGGGGTCGACGAGGCGGGCGAAGGCGCCGACCGTACGCCGGGCCACGTCGCCGTTGCCCTCGATGTTGTCGCAGGACATCACGGTGAACGCCGGCAGGCCACGGTCGCGGCGTCGGCGCAGGGCCTCCGTCAAGTAGCCGAAGACGGTGCGTGGCACAGCCCCCGGGACCAGGTCGGACACCACGTCCGGGTCCCCGGCGTCGAACTCACCGGTGGCCGCGACGATGTTGTAGCCGCCCTCGGTGATGGTGAGGGAGACGATCCGGGTGCGTGGATCCGCGAGCCGCTCGATCACCGCCTCGGGGTCGTCGGGTGCGTACAGGTATCCGAATATCGCCCCCAGCACACCGGTGGCGACGGCACCGTCGGGATGCTTGAGGGTGAGCGTGTAGAGGCAGTCCTGCGGCAGCAGCGCGTCGCGCATCGCGGCGTCGGCGGGGCGCAGCCCCACGCCGACGATGCCCCAGTCACCCGCCGCCGGATCGACCGAGAGCAACGTGTCGAGGTAGGTCGCCTGGTGCGCACGGTGGAAGCCTCCGACGCCGAAGTGCACGATCGCGGCGGTCGCGGCATCGCGCTGATACGTGGGCCGAGGGATCATCAGTGCCGCCGATCGTGCGTGTCGGACTCGATCCGGGCCACACCCGGATGCACGACGGCCTTGATCGCACCCTGGGCCCCGTCGGCATTGAGCGCATCCTCGGCCTGCTCCAAGCCGAATCGGGATGTCACCATCGCGTCGAGCTCGACCCGGCCCGCGGCCGCCAGCGCGATCGCGTTCGGCCACGTGTTGGCGTACCTGAACACGCCGGTCACCCAGAGCTCGCGATTCTGGATCAGCGAAACGGGCAGTGCGAGTTCGTCGGCACCCATTCCGACCAGCACCACTCGACCGCCGGGGCGCACGGCGCGGAGCCCCGCCCGGACCGCGGACGCGGCACCCGACGCATCGATGTACGCGTCGAAACCCTCACCCGGGTCGGTACCGGCTTCGACGGCCTCCGTCGCGCCGAACCGATCCGCCACAGCGCGCCGACCCGCATCGAGATCGGTCACGACGATGCGCGTGGCACCGGCCGCGTCGGCCACCTGCGCGCACATCAGGCCGATCGGACCGGCGCCGCTGATCAGGACCGAGCCACCCGGCTCGATCCCTGCCTTGCGGACCGCGGCGATTCCCACCGACAGCGGCTCCAGGAGCGCAGCGGCCTCGTCGGACACCTCGTCGGGGATCGGGTGGGCGAACGCCGCACCGATGGTCACGTACTCCGCCAACGCCCCGTCGACGGGCGGCGTGGCGTAGAACTGCATGTGAGGACACAGGTTGTACTCGCCGCGCAGGGTCTCGGCACTCGACGGCGAGGGCCGCTGGGGCTCGATCGACACCCGCTCACCGATCCGTGACGCCGGCACCCCGTCGCCCACGGCGACGATCCGGCCGGCCGCCTCGTGGCCGAGGATCATCGGGGCCTCGACGACGAAGTCGCCGATCCGGCCGTGCCGCAGATAATGCACGTCCGAACCGCAGACCCCGACCGCGGTCACCGCGATCAGGACATCACCCGGGGCCGGATCCGGCACCGGGCGATCCTCCACCGTCAACGTCAGATCGGTATGCAGAACCGCGGCCCGCATCGAATCGGGGCGCTCGAAGACTGTTGCTTGGGTCACATTGCAATAGTATTCTTGGTGATCAGATTCGCAATCAGTGAGCATTTGCTCAACCGTCGCTCAGGAGCCTGATGACCCCCCGCCCGGATTCCGGCGTCGAGAGCCGCCACGATCACCGACTACTCGTCCGCGCAGCCACGATGTACCACCTGGACGGCATGACGCAGGCGCAGGTCGCGGAGCGGCTCGGCGTGTCCCGGCCCACCGCCGGCCGCCTGGTGGCCCGAGCCCGAGCACTCGGGCTCGTCCAGGTCACCGTGACGGTCCCGGAGGACCTCGCCGAGTCCTTCCACCCCGGCGAGGAACGCGCGCTGGAGGAGGCGTTCGGGTTGGTCGAGGTCATGATCATCGACGAGAGCGATACCAGTTCGTCGCCCGGCCACGCCGCAGTCGGCCGGGCCGCGCTCGGCCGCGCCGGCGCCACCCAACTGCGACGCCGGCTCCAGCCGGGCGACACTCTCGGCTTCACCTGGGGGCCGGAGCAACTGGCCGTGGCCGACGCACTGACGGGCGCTGCGCGTTGCAGCCGGGTGGTCCAGATGGACGGCGCGATGTCGACGGTGCCGTACTACTCCGGGGCCGATCACGCCCTGACCCGGTTCGCCGAGCATCTGGACGCCCGGGCCATCCGGCTCACGGCGCCGCTGTACGCCGATCCGGCGACGGTTCGGGCCCTCAAGCGCGACTCGGTCGTCTCCCCCGCACTCACCGCGGGGATCCACGCCGACGTCATGCTGTTCGGGGTGGGTTCGGTCTCCACGTCGACCACGCTGTTCGAGGGTGCCTACATCGACGCCGCCGTACTGGACGAGCTCCGCTCCCTGGCCGCGGTCGGGGAGATCGGCGGCCGCTTCTACGACGCCGACGGTGCCGAGCTCCCGTCCAGCCTGGTCGCCCGGACGCTGTCCGTACCGCTGGAGGCGATCCGCGCCTGCCGCACGTCGATCCTGATCGCGAACGACGCCGACCGCCACGAGTCCGTCCGCGCCGCCCTGCGCGGCGGCTACGCCACGGTCCTGGTGACCGATCTCGCCACCGCTCGCTGGCTGATCGAGCATCGCTGACGCGCCCACTGAACGGGGAACGCCCCGCATCCGTGAAAGGATGCGGGGCGTTCGGTACAGCTGTGAAGCCGTGAATCAGGCGTTGCCGGACAGCTTCTCGCGGAGAGCAGCGAGCTGCGCATCGCTGGCCAGCGAACCGCCGGTGCTCTGCGGGGCCTCGTTGCCACCACGGTCGTTCGAGGACGACTCGCTCGAGTAGTTCGCGCCACCCGCGGCCGGACCACCGGCAGCGGCCTCGGCGGCCTCGTCGGCCGCGAACTTCTCCATCTGCGCGGTGTGCATCTTGTGGCGACGCTCCGCCTCGGCGTAGCGACCCTCCCACTCCTCGCGCTGCTTCTCGAAGCCCTCGAGCCACTCGTTGGTCTCGGGATCGAAGCCCTCGGGGAAGATGTACTCGCCGTTCTCGTCGTAGCTGTCGGCCATGCCGTACTTCGACGGGTCGAACTCCTCGGTGTAGTCCTCGTTGGCCTGCTTGAGGCTCAGCGAGATACGACGACGCTCGAGGTCGATGTCGATGACGCGCACCATGGCGTCGTCGCCGACCGAGACGACCTGGTCCGGGACCTCGACGTGGCGCTCGGCCAGCTCCGAGATGTGGACGAGGCCCTCGATGCCCTCCTCGACGCGGACGAACGCGCCGAACGGGACGAGCTTGGTGACCTTGCCGGGCACGATCTGGCCGATGGCGTGGGTCCGGGCGAACTGACGCCACGGATCCTCCTGGGTCGCCTTGAGCGACAGCGAGACGCGCTCGCGGTCCAGGTCGACGTCGAGGACCTCGACGGTGACCTCGTCGCCCACGGTGACCACCTCGGACGGGTGATCGATGTGCTTCCAGGACAGCTCCGAGACGTGCACGAGGCCGTCGACGCCGCCCAGGTCCACGAAGGCACCGAAGTTGACGATCGAGGACACGACGCCCTTGCGGACCTGGCCCTTCTGCAGCTGGTGCAGGAACTCGCTGCGGACCTCGGACTGGGTCTGCTCGAGCCACGCACGGCGCGACAGGACCACGTTGTTGCGGTTCTTGTCGAGCTCGATGATCTTCGCCTCGATCTCCTTGCCGATGTACGGCTGGAGGTCGCGCACACGACGCATCTCGACCAGCGAGGCCGGGAGGAAGCCGCGGAGGCCGATGTCCAGGATGAGACCACCCTTGACCACCTCGATGACGGTGCCCTTGACGGCCTCGTCCTTCTCCTTGAGCTCCTCGATCGTGCCCCAGGCGCGCTCGTACTGCGCACGCTTCTTGGACAGGATCAGGCGGCCTTCCTTGTCCTCCTTGGTGAGGACGAGAGCCTCGACGGCATCGCCGACGTTGACGACCTCGGACGGGTCGACGTCGTGCTTGATGCTCAGCTCGCGGGAGGGGATGACACCCTCGGTCTTGTAACCGATGTCGAGCAGGACCTCGTCACGGTCGACCTTGACGATGGTGCCCTCGACGATGTCGCCATCGTTGAAGTACTTGATCGTGGCGTCGATCGCTGCGAGGAAATCCTCCGCGGTGCCGATGTCGTTGACGGCGACCTGCGGGGACGTAACGGTGGTGGTGGGCATTGGGTAAGTTGCTCCGGACAGGGTGCTAGTAGTGTGGTCGAGATCGCGCACGCATGGGCACACGCGAGGTCAAGGCTACTCCACCGCGTGCAACCTGGGCAAACCGCCCTCCCCGCGCCCTCTCACCGCCCGCCATCGAGAGGCTTCCCCGTGACCTACCGCCCCAAACCCGACATGCGTCGGGACAGCGCCGGCTCGGAGGCCGCCAACCGGTCCTGGTGGGACGCCGACGCGGACGCCTATCACGCCGAGCACGCCGCCTTCCTCGGCGTCGACAGCGCCGACGGCGACTTCGTCTGGTGCCCCGAGGGGCTGCGCGAGGCCGAGGCCGGGCTGCTCGGCACCGTCGGACCCGGGACCGTGGCGGTGGAGATCGGCTGCGGCAGCGCCCCCTGCTCCCGGTGGCTCGCCGCGCAGGGCGCCGCGGTGGTAGGCATCGACATCTCGGCCGGCATGCTGCGCCGCGGACTCCCCCAGGTGCGGGGCGGCAATCCGCTCCTGGTCCAGGCCGGAGCCGAGAGGCTGCCCGTCGCCGACGGTGCCGCCGACGTCGTCTGCTCGGCCTTCGGCGGCATCCCCTTCGTCGCCGACTCGGCGCAGGTCATGGCCGAGGCCTACCGCGTGCTGCGCCCGGGCGGGCGCTTCGTGTTCTCCGTGAACCACCCGATGCGCTGGACGTTCCTCGACGATCCCGGCCCCGAGGGCCTCGTCGCGACCCTGTCCTACTTCGATCGGTCCCCGTACGTCGAGACGGACGACGACGGGGCCCCCACGTACGTCGAGCACCACCGGACCATGGGCGACCGTATCCGCGAGATCGTGGGCGCGGGCCTGCGCGTGGTCGACGTCCTCGAGCCCGAGTGGCCCGAGGGATTCACCCAGGAGTGGGGCCAGTGGAGTCCGTTGCGCGGCGCGATCTTCCCCGGCACGGCGATCTTCTGCTGCGAAAAGCCCGGATAGCCGGGTCCCTGTCGCGATGTCCGGTCTCCAGCTGATTCACAGCTGATCGTGGCCCCGCGTTCATGGAAATCGGGTCCACTCGGGTGCGGGCGGTCCGAATCGCGATCGCACAGCTGCACGAGGAGAACCATTTCTATGAGCCGATTCACCCGCACCCGGCTGGCGGCCGCGACCGCGGCCGTCGCTGCCCTGTCCGGCGCGGCGCTGCTCGCCCCCGCCGCCGCGAACGCCGCGCCCGTCTCCCCGACGGCGCCCGTTCCCGGCACCCAGTGCAACGTCGGCCAGGTCGAGCGCGCCACCGCGAAGGTGGCGCCGGAGTTCTGGCAGCACATCAGCACCAACGCGAAGGCGAAGGACCGGTTCGAGCAGATGCTCGTCAAGACCCAGGCGCAACGCACGGCGGATCGCGCAGCCGCCAAGAAGGCCCGCGAGGCGCGCAAGGCCGAATGGCAGAAGGCACATCCCGGACAGACCCCGCCCGCGCACCCGCACGGCAAGGACCACGACAAGGGCAAGCCGAAGCTGACGAAGGCCCAGGTCGAGCAGAAGATCGCGACGATCAAGGCGACCTGCACCACGAGCTAGTACACGGGTATCGATCGGACGGCACCGGGTTGTTCTTGCCCGGCGCCGTCCTTTCGCCGTTCATGCCGAACCGGTAGTCTCGCTGAGCAGTCGTCACCGCCCCGAACAGGAGAAGTCATGAATCGGATCCGCTTCGCCGCCGCGGTCGCCGCCCTCGCGGGCGCTCTCGCCCTCGTCCCCGCCGTCGCCTCGGCCGCGCCGAACGACAAGGTCCCCGGCACCAAGTGCACCGTCGCGCAGGTCGAGCGCGCGACCCAGGTGATCGCGCCCGAGGCCATCGCCGTCATGGACGCCACGCCCGGCGGCCGCGACCAGGCCACGGAGCTGCTCACCGCCAAGCCCGAGGACCGTCAGGCGATCATCGACCGACTGACGAAGAACAACCCGGCGGCCGCTTCGTACTACAAGGCGAACCGCGCCGACATCGACGCGAAGATCGCCAAGGTCATCGCCACCTGCGATCAGTACTGACCCACACACCATTCGCCACGAAAGGCCCTGCATGACCTACCGTCGTACCGCTGCCACCGCCGCCCTTCTCGGCGCGATCGCCCTGGCCGGCGCACCTCTCGCGACCGCCGCGCCCACCCCGGCGCCGAAGCCCGGAGACCCGAACCTGTCGCGCTCCATCCCGGGCACCTCGTGCACCGTCGGACAGCTGAAGGTGGCCCTCGACAAGCAGTCGCCCGGCCTCAGCGCGAAGCTCGAGCAGGCGGCCGGTGGCCCGAAGCAGTTCGCCGACATCGCCACGTCCGACCCGGCGACCCGCCAGTTCAAGCTGGCCAGCGCCGCATTCGTTGGTTCGGCGGCCGGTTTCGGCATCTTCTCGGAGCAGCAGAACATCCAGAACGCGCTCTCGAGCGCCTACAAGTCCTGCTCGGCTCCGGCCAAGAAGTAGCGACGAACGCAGACGGCGCCGGTCCCCGAGGGGAACGGCGCCGTCTGCGTGTTCATCGGCCCCCGGCCACGTGAAGGATGGGGTTCAGGAGGCGTTCTCGATCGCCGCGAGCAGCGCAGTCTCGACCGCTGACACCGCGTCGGCGTTCGCCTGCTCCGCGGAACGGGGCAGCACGCGGACGCCGAGGTCGGGCAGCAGCCAGCCCGGCGGCACGTCCAGGGCCGCCGCGAGCCGGTAGACAGTGGACATGTGCGGATCCGAGAACCGCTCGTTGGAGCTGACGTTCCGCTCGATGTTGGAGATCTGGTTGCGATGCAGCCCCGCGAGCTCTCCGAGCTTCTCCTGAGACAGTCCGCGCGCCCTGCGAAGCGTGCTCAGCCGACGGCCGAGCGAGTCACCATAGGTGTCCCACTCGATGTCCGGCCCGCTCACCCGATCCACCGTGGTGGACGCACAAGGCGTTGTCTGCCCTACCTGTTGTGCATCAGGTCAGTTCGTGCATACACGCAGGTCAAGAGGCGCCACGAAGTTCGGGCAGCAGCGCGATCACCTCACCCAGGTGCTCGACGGTGCGCCACGCCCCCGCTCCGGCGAGGGCGGCACCGTCGAACTCCCCGGTGGTGACGCCGATGAACACGCACCCCGCGCCGCGGGCCGCCGCGGCGTCCTCGACGTGATCGCCGAGGTACCCGCGGACATTCGGGTACCGGCGCAGCGCGTCGCCTTTGGCGGCACCGAAGTGCCCGCCCACCACCTCGTCGACCTCCAGCCCGGAGTCGGCGACGGCGCGCTCGGCGGCGGCGTGCTGCTTGGCGGACACCACGATCGAGCGCCCGCCGGCTGCCCGGATCGCCGCCAGCAGCTCGCGCGCACCGGACAGGACCGGCACCGGCGTCGTGGCGTCGGTGTCGTAGTGGTCCCGGTAGCGACGCAGGAACAACTCCGCGTCGATCCCGGGGACCACCTCGCGCGCGACGTCGTCGATCGGCACGCCCATGTGGGGCAGCAGCGCAGCGTCGTCCACGGTGTGCCCGAGATCCGTGAACGCGCGCTGCGCGGCCGTCAGAATCCGCTGCCGGGAGTCGATCAGCGTGAGGTCCAGGTCGAAACCGATGGTGAACACGCCCTCTGACGCTACCTGCGCCACGTGTTCAGGGTGACGGCGCTGTTGATCACCAGCATCACGCCCAACACACCCCACAGGATCCGGGTGTCCAGTGAGGGACCACCGTCGCGCAAGGCCATCGAACTGAGCACCCAACCGTTCAGCACCGCCTGAACGAACGTGCCGACAGCAGCGCGCACAGCGAGTCCGGAGATCTGCCTGAGGCGCCACGCGACGATCACGGCGCCCGCCCCCAGAACGCAGGCGGCCACACCGACGCCGAGAACAAGGGACGGCAAGCGCACCGGCGAGAGCGCTCCCGCCAGCAGCACCGCGGCCACCGGAACCTGCGCGTACCAGGCGACGCGCATCGGGTCCGGCCTCGGGAGCCGCGGTACCCGTACGCCGAGGAAGGTGATCGCTCCGCTGTTCATGTCGGACAATCTCGCACAGGGCACTGACGATTTCCGCGCCGCTCACCACCGCACGGCCGCAGCCATGGCGAGAAGACGTTCGCGGCGCCGCTCGCTCCCCTGCCCGACCCACGCGATGCGGCCGTACACGTAGGCCCGGAAGTCCGCGCGCCCCTCACGATTCTGGCTCTCGGCGCCGAACCGCGCGGCATTGTGCAGTAGTGCGCGAAGGTCGTCGTACTCGTCGCGCGGCACCTGCGCGCGGGTGTTGACCACCACCCCCGCGAGCTCCTGCCGCGTCCCGGCCCGCATCACCCGCGTCTTCGCCGGATTCACCGAGAACCCCTCGGCCACCACGATCTTCGGCACGATCCCGGCAATCAGCATCGAATCCGGGGCGCCTGAGAAGGCGAGATCGTCGCCGTACCGCGTGTACACGGCGCCGTGCGCGCGGGCCAGTCCGGTCAGGCGTGCGTCCAACCGATGCAGGACCAGATTCATCAGTGCGGGCGAGGTCGGTGCCCCCTGCGGCAGGTGCCGCGCACGCAGGACCGCCGCCTGCCACGGGTCCAGATCACGGAGCTCGTCCCCCGGCGTCGCCGTCGTACAGACGTCAGCGAGTACGCGGGCAACGGGAGCCGGGTACCCGAGCCGGCGGAAGACGGCCCGTACGCGGGGCGCCGTCACCGTCGAGAAGCAGTCCCGCAGGTCCAGGCGGACCACCGACCGAGCGCCGACGTGCGGCGTCGCGTACGCCAGGACGGATCCGCCGGGCCGGAAGCCCCGCGCCGCCGGATGCGCGCCCGCCGGGTCCAGGACGTGGCGCAGGATCCGGCGCTGCGCCTCGGCCAGCCGGGGCTTCGGCGCCTCGATCACGCGGACTCCCCCGGCGGGCTTGTCCATCCGACGGACTCGGTAGTGACGCAACGGCGCGGCCGAGTGGCGCAGCCACTGTCCGTGGTCGGCGAACCATTCCAGTTCCGGCGCAGTGAGATCCAGCATCCTGGCGACGGCGGCGGAATCGGGCAGGGCGCGCCCGGGAACGTCCAGCACGCCCGGCGCGTCGAGCAGGTCGACGGTGCGGAAGCCGTCGAGCGCTGCGCGGAGCGCGCCCAGGTCCGCACGGACGGGACGGTCGTCGACGATCCGGAGCGGGGCGTCGGGGTGTGCGGCGATCAGGAACCGAGCGACGGGGCCGGCGAGATCGGTGGACACGAGGTCGCCGATCGCAGCGGCGACGAACTCCCCGGTCCACTGCGACGCCGTGAACCACTCCAGACGCGCCGCGATCGCGTACAGCGTTCCGCGCGGCAGGCGCCGGGAGACCTCGACGGCCGTCATGACGGGGATGCGAACGCCGCTCGGGTGACCTGAAACACTCGCCCGGAGCGCCGCCCGGTGCGCGGAGCGCACGGACCGGCGTGGGACGCGGGGTGTAACTGTGCAGAGCCCCCAGCGGTTGCCGCTGGGACGGATCGCAAGGATCCCACCTCACCCGAGCGACGTCGCATGAATCCAGACTGCCACATCCGGTCGTCGCGATGCGTAGCTCCGGACGTTCGTAGGCTTCAGGTCGCCTCGGTGAACCGGTGACGGTAGGACGTCGGCGTGGTCGAGTAGCGCCGAACGAAGTTCTGCCGAAAGGTCACCGTGCTGGCGAAGCCGCTGGACCGGGCGATCCGGTCGATACTCCAGGCAGTGTTCTCGAGCAGGCGCCGGGACTCGTCCAGGCGGCGGCTGAGGACCCACTTGGCGGGGCTCACGCCCACGGTCTCCTGGAACCTGCGCGCGAAGTTCCGCGGGCTCATGTTCACCCGCGCCGCGAGGTCGTCGACCGTGAGCTGGGCATCGAGGTTCGCCAGCGCCCAGGTCGTCGCGATCCCGATGGGCCCCTCGCCCGTAGCGGGTACCGGGCGGTCGATGTACTGCGCCTGGTCGCCGTCGCGGTGAGGCGCGATCACCAGATATCGGGCCAGTGCAGTCGCCGCCGTCGATCCGAGCCTCGTCCGCACCACGTGCAGGCAGGCGTCCAGCGCCGAGGCGGTGCCGGCCGAGGTGAGGACGTCGCCGTGATCCACGTAGAGGCCCTCTGCCCGCACGGTGACCGCCGGGTACCGCTGCGCGAGCTGGGTCTCCGAGGCCCAGTGGGTGGTCGCGGTGCGGCCGTCGAGGACGCCCGAGGCGACGACCGGGAATGCGCCGAGGCAGAGTCCTGCGATCATCGCTCCGCGGGCGTGCGCGGCGCGGATCTCCTCGACGAGGTCCGCGCCGGGCTCGGGGAGATCGTTCGGCCAGGAGGGGAAGACGAGGAGGTCGGCTGCGCGTGCCGCCGCCCGGTCCGCGGTGGCGATGGTGACGCCGTCGAGCCCGCGGACGGGGCCTCCTCCGGTGCTCCAGATGCCGGTGTTCCAATCGGAGGCGAGCCCGAGGCGGCCGACTTCTCCGAAGGAGATCAAGGGCGTGGAGAGGTGGAACATCGAAATGCCGTCGAAGGCGTGAATTGCGATCTGCACAGCGGTTGTCCTGAATCCATCGAAGATGAGTAATTCTGCCACTCACGCTACCCCGAGGCGCGGCGCGAATATGAATCTCGAGCAGAGCAGCACCACCCGCTCACGCATCCGATCCCTATGCACAGGAGCAGATCCCATGACCACACCCCGCCGCGCCCTCATCGTCGTCGACGTCCAGAACGAGTACTTCGACGCGGACCGCCCGCTGGCCGTGGCCTACCCACCCCGCGACGAATCGCTCAAGCGGGTCCTCGCCGCGATGGACGCCGCGCAGGAGTCCGGTGTTCCGATCGTGACCGTCGCGCACGTCTGGCCCGAGGAAGCGCCCGTTTTCGCCGAGGGCTCCGAGGGTGCACGCCTGCACCCGGACGTCGCCGCGCGCAGCGAGGCGGTCGCGACGCACGTCGTGAAGCAGCGCTCGAGTGTGCTCACCTCGGAGGGCCTGCCTGAGTGGCTGCGCGAGAACGCCATCGACACGCTGACACTCGTCGGCTACATGACCAACAACTGCGTGCTCGCCAGCGCGGCCGCGGCCGAACCCGAGGGCCTCGCCGTCGAGGTGCTTTCGGACGCCACCGGTGCGATCCACCTGTCGAACGCCGCCGGCAGCGTCTCCGCACAGCAGGTCCACGAGACCCTCATGGTGCTGCTCCACTCGAACTGGGCGGCGGTCGCGGGCACCGACACGTGGATCGACGCTGTCGCCGACGGTCGTCCGCTGGAGAAGAGCGACCTCGGTTCCTCCGCCGTACAGGGCCGCGCGGAGCACTGATCGCCGGGCGCCGTCACGGGCGGCGCCGGCCTCCCGCGAGGCGCCGCGCCTAGTGCGCCGCCTCGTCCCAGGTACGGCCGTAGCCCACGGACACCTCCAGCGGCACGGACATCTCCGCGGCGCTGCCCATCGTGTCGCGGACCAGCGCCTCGAGCTGCTCACTCTCGCCCGCAGCCACTTCGAGCACGAGCTCGTCGTGGACCTGCAGCAGCATCCTGGACTTGAGGCCCGCATCGGCGATCGAGGCCTGCAGCCGGATCATGGCGACCTTGATGATGTCGGCAGCGCTGCCTTGGATCGGCGCGTTCAGCGCCATCCGCTCGGCCGCCTCGCGCCGCATGCGGTTGGTCGAGGTCAGGTCCGGCAGATACCGGCGGCGGCCGTAGATGGTCTCGGTGAACTCGTTGCGCCCCGCCTCGACGACCACGTCCTGCAGGTAGTCGCGCACGCCGCCGAAGCGGGAGAAGTACGCCTCCATCTGATCCTTGGCCTCGTCGCGCGAGATCTTCAGCTGCGCGGCGAGCCCGAACGCGGAGAGACCGTAGGCGAGACCGTAGGACATCGCCTTGACCCGGCGCCGCATATCGGGCGTGACCTCGTCGATCGGGACGCCGAACGCCCGCGAACCGACGAAGTTGTGCAGGTCCTCACCGGTGTTGAACGCCTCGATGAGCCCCTCGTCGCGCGAGAGGTGCGCCATGATGCGCATCTCGATCTGGCTGTAGTCGGCCGTCATGAGGCGCTCGTAGCCCTCGCCGGCGACGAACGCGTGCCGGATCTGCCGGCCCGCCTCGGTACGCACGGGGATGTTCTGCAGGTTCGGGTCCGTCGACGACAGCCGGCCGGTGGCCGCCACCGTCTGGTTGAACGTGGAGTGGATCCGTCCGTCGGAGGCGACCGTCTTGAGCAACCCCTCGACGGTGACCTTGAGCCGGGTGGCGTCGCGGTGCTCGAGCAGGTACTGCAGGAACGGGTGCGGCTCCTTCTCGTACAGCGCCTCGAGCGCCGCCGCGTCGGTGGTGTACCCGGTCTTCGTCTTCTTCGTCTTCGGCAGGCCCAGCTTCTCGAACAGGATCACCTGCAGCTGCTTCGGGGAGCCGAGGTTGATCTGCTCCCCGATCTCCTCGAACGCAGCCGCCTCGGCGGCGCGGATCCGCTCGCTGAACTCGCCGTGCAGCGATTCGAGGTGGTCGGTGTCGACCGCGATGCCCGTGGACTCCATGACGTCGAGCACCCGGAGCAGCGGCAGCTCCATCTCCGCGAGCAGCGGCCGCGACTCGATATTCTCGAGCTCGGCGTCCAACGCCTCCGCGAGGTCCACGACGGCACGGGCCCGCAGGATCGCCTGCTGCGCCTTCTCCCCCGCGGAATCGTCGGGATCGTCCAGCAGGGACAGCTGCGCATCGTCGCCGGCGGCCTCGACCCGCAGCTCCCGGTGCAGGTAGCGCACTGAGAGGTCGTCGAGGTTGAAGCTGCGCTGACCGGGCCGGACCAGGTACGCGGCGATCGCGGTGTCCGAGGTGAGGCCGCCCAGCGACCACCCGCGGCTGGAGAGCGCATGCATCGCCCACTTCGCCTCGTGCACGGCCTTGGGCTGCCCGTCGTCGGCGAGCCACGCCCCGAGCGCGGCCTCGTCGTGCGGGGTCAGCGAGGCGAGCTCGATGTACCCGCCCTCGTCGTCGGGAGCCGCGATCACGACGGCCTCCGCGTCACCGTCGACCACGACCTCCGGGCCGATCACGCCGAGGCCGGACCGCGCGCCCGAGGCGCCGTGCTCGGCCAGCCACTCGGCGACGGTGCCGGGCGCGACGATGCCGCCCGAGATCTCGAAGCCCTCCTCCGCCTCGGGTTCCGACGACGACAACTCGGTGAAGATCCGTTCACGCAGCACCCGGAACTCGAGATCGTCGAACAGCTGGTGGATCGCCTCGCGGTTCCACGGCTGCAGCGCCAGGTCCTGCGGCTCGTAGGGCAGCGTCATGTCTCGGACCATCTCGGTGATCTGTCTATTGAGCTGCACGGTCGCGAGGTTCTCGCGCAGCGAGTCGCCCACCTTGCCCTTGACCTTGTCGACGTTGGTGACCAGGCCCTCGAGACTCTCGTACTCGCGGATCCACTTGGCGGCCGTCTTCTCGCCGACGCCGGGGATGCCGGGCAGGTTGTCCGACGGGTCGCCGCGCAGGGCCGCGTAGTCCGGGTACTGCGCCGGTGTCAGGCCGTACTTGGCCTCCACCTCCTCCGGCGTGAAGCGGGTGAGGTCGGAGACGCCCTTACGCGGGTAGAGCACCGTCACGTCGTCGTTGACCAACTGCAGCGCGTCCCGGTCACCCGTGACGATGAGCACCTTGAAGCCCTGTTCCTGGGCCCGGGTGGTCATCGTGGCGATGATGTCGTCCGCCTCGTACCCCTCCTGCGCCATGGTGGGGATGCCCATCGCGGCGAGCACGTCCTTGACCACGTCGACCTGGCCGCGGAAATCGTCCGGCGCGGAGCTGCGCTGCGCCTTGTACTCGGGATACATCTCCGCGCGGAAGGTCTGCCGCGAGACGTCGAACGCCGTGGCCACGTACCCCGGCGCCTCCTCCTTGAGCAGCTTGATCAGCATGGAGGTGAAGCCGTACACCGCGTTGGTGGGCTGGCCGGACTTGGTGCGGAAGCGGCCACCGTCGAGCGGGAGCGCGAAGAAGGCGCGGAAGGCCATCGAATGCCCGTCGATCAACAGCATCGTGGGCTTCTCGCCGCCCCCGCCCGCACCACCTCCCGACGAGCCGTCGGCCGATCCGGAGGTGGGCGCGACGGTGGTCGAGGAGTTCGCAGAAGTCACACCGGCAGTCTAGTGATGCGTGCTGACAGGTTTCGTCAGGTCGTACACCGTCGCGCTCCCGACCTTCTTCGCCGCGTAGTTCTGCTGCACCCACGACGCGATGCTCCCGGTCGTCCCGCCCTTGCCGCCGAGATCCAGGTCGCGGCACTGCTCCGGCAGGTCCGCGAGGATCGCGCCCGGCCCGCCGCGCCCCTGCGACGAGGCGATGTAGTAGCGGATCCGGCCCTGCTGCACGTCCGACTGGAACTGGGCGAGCGTCGGCGACGGATCGGAGCCGGTGAAGCCGCCGACGGCCATGACCGGCCGGCGCGATGCCAGCTCCATCGACGCCGCCGACGAGGACCCGTTGGTCGCGGCCGCCCAGGTCGTGTCGGTGTCCCGCAGCAGGGTCGTGAGCTGCGACGACGACCCGCCGCCACGACCCCCGCCCCAGCGCTCACCCGAGGTCGAGACCATCGGGCTACCGCCGGTCTGCGGGTGCGCGATGCCGGACCACACGTAAACGGACGGGCCGAGCAGCATCGACACCGCGATCAGGCACCAGGTGATCACCTCTCGCCACCGCGGCCCGTCGGCCCGCCCGTCAGCCCGTCCGTCAGCCCGTCCGTCAGCTCGCCCGTGGGCCCGTCGCGTGGCGAGAACCGCACCGAGCGCCGGCACCGTCGCGCCGAGCACGACCCACCGGGCCCAGAGCGCGGCACCGTCGTTCTGACACAGCAAGGCGAAGGCCCACCCGCCCCCGGCGATGATCTGCAGCAGGAGCGCGACCAGTCCGGACCGGTCGCCGCGGCGCCGCCAGGCCGTCCACAGCCCGATCCCGACGAGGCCGGCGATGCCGGGAGCGACGGACAGGCTGTAGTAGGGGTGCGTGGCCTGCTTCATCTCGGCCAGCAGGAGCCCGTCGACCACGGTCCACGCACCGAACAGGATCGCGCCGGCCCGGACCAGGTCGGTGCGGGGCTCACGCCGGCGCAACCACAGGACCGCGACCAGCGCGACGAGGGCCGCGGGCAGGAGGAAGCTGATCTCCAGGCCCCATTCGCCGCTGAACAGCCGCGTCAGGCCCGGCTGCTGCCCGAACGCGCCATGCCCGCCGCCGTGACCACCCGGGCCGCCGTGCGCACCACCGAAACGATCCTGCAGCGCGGTGAGGCAGTCCTGCGGGATTCCCGCGAAACCGCCTCCGCCGCCGCCCTTGTGGTTCTGGCCCAGCACGCGACCGAAGCCGTTGTAGCCGAGTACGAGGTCCATGAACGAGTTGTCGGTCGAGCCCGCGAGGTAGGGCCGCGCGTCCGCCGGCCACAGGATCGTCAGGACCACGAACCACCCGGCGCTCACCACGAGCGCGGCCGCGGCGCCGAGCAGGTGCAGCGCGCGCTTGCGCCAGTCCACCGGCGCGGCGATCAGGTACACCAACCCGAGCGCGGGCAGCACCAACAGCCCCTCGAGCATCTTCGCGAGGAAGGCGAACCCCAGTGCGACGCCGGCGAGCGCCAGCCAGCGCCCGCCCCTCCCCTGCAGCGCCCGCACCGTGCAGTAGGCACCGGCGACCATGAGCAGGACCATCGCCGCGTCGGGGTTGTTGAAGCGGAACATCAGCGCGGCCGCCGGGGTCAGGGCGAGGACGGTGCCCGCGATGAGCCCGGCGGGTTCGCCGGCGAGTCGCCGGACCGCGCCGTACAGCAGGCCGACGGAAGCGACGGCCATGAGCGCCTGCGGGATCAGCATCGACGCGCTCGAGAACCCGAAGACGCGGGCCGAGAGCCCCATCACCCAGATCGACAGCGGCGGCTTGTCCACCGTGATCGAGTTCGACGGGTCGAGCGACCCGAACAGGAGCGCCTTCCAGTCCTCACTTCCGGCCCACACGGACGCGGCGTAGAAGTCGTTGGCCATCCCGTTGCGGGTGATCCCGACCAGGTAGATCACGGCGGTGGCCAGCAGCAGGACGAGCAGGGGCAGGCGACGGCGCAGGGCCGCGTTCACAGTCACCCGCTCAGCGTGGGGCGCCGGTCTGGGCGATCGCTGCGTCCTACCCGGGAGGTAGCTGTGGGCGCACGACGACGGTGTCCGCTATGCGTCGTTCCAGGTCGGAGACGTCCGCAGTGACCGTTTCCAGCGCCGAGGCCTTCTCCGCCTCGGGCAGCGCCGCGATCGTCACGAGCCGGTCGTCGATCTCCTGCGCGCTGACGGTCAGCGTCACCTGCGCGTCCAGCTGCGCCGCCGACAGCACACCCGCCGGCTGTTCGAAGGCGCGCAGCGCCCTGCGGATGCGCCGGTGCAGCCGCGCCTCGGGCACGTGGGAACCGGACCAGGACAGCGGGGCACGCGACGGGAAGGGCATCGCCGCCTCCGCCTGCTGCTGATGCCGACTGTTGCGGACCAGCGCGATCGCGAATCCGGTCGCCACGAGCACGGCCAGCACGACGAGCGCCAGCAGCACAACGATGATCCACGACATGTGAGTTCCTCCTCGCCGCCGCGGCGGCTACCCGCCGCGGACCTGCATGTACAGGTACACCGCGATCCCGATCAACAGCAAGCCCGCGATGATCGCGGAGGCGATCTTGATCGCGCTCCACGGGCGCTGACCTTGCACTTCGCCGGTGACACCGTTGACGAACACCTGGAAGGGCTTTCCGGCGAAGGTGACGGTCAGCAGCCACACCGGCATCAGCAGGTAGAGGAAGTCGATCGACTGGTACACCGGGTTCATCCGACTGACCCGCTGCTCGTCGCCGCCGATGTCGCGGCGCACGGTGTTCTCGATGATGCCCTCGATCCGGGGCCGCGCCTGGGCCTCGAAGACCTGGGCCGCGTCACCGTCGTAGGTCCGGGCGAGGTGCCCGGCGACGAACTCGGGGGTGTACGTCACGGCCTGCTCGGCGGGCCAGGGCTCGAGCTCGCGGACCCGCTCGGAGTCGAGTCCCGTGTTGGCTGACTCGGCGAGTTGGCGGATGCTGTCGTGCACCCGGCCGCTGACGGGCCACCAGTCGGTGTAGGTCTCGATGTTGCCGTCGCTGTCACGCCGCGTGCGGTGCGTGCCGCGCGCGCCGGAATAGTCGGTGGTGACCTCGGCGTCGTAGCTGTAGTACGAGAGGTAGACGCTGCTGAACGACCCGAGGACGCGGTACTTCTTGAACTCGCGCGGCGCGAACCAGCGGCTGTTCACCCACGCCTCGATGTTGTGCCGCGCCTGCTCGTCGCCGACGCGGAGCGGCAGGATGCCGTCGATCGGCAGCCGGGCGGGCGCGACCTGCACGTCCGTCCGCTGGATCGGGGTGTTGCAGTACGGGCACCGGGTGGCCGTGAGGGTGCCGCTGAACAGCGTGTGACCGCCGCAGTTCTGGCACACCACCTCATGGTCGACAACCTGCACCTGCGCCGCGGACCGGGCCTGTGCGTACAGGGCGTTCATCGTCGGACCCAGCGGGTGCAGCTGCAGCGCCTTGCTGGTGTCGAGCAGCACGGGGTAGGTGCTGCCGCAGCTGGGCGAGCGCAGCTTGCCGATCGCCGGGTCGTAGACCAGGGCGTCGCCGCAGTTCGCGCACGGGTAGGTGCGGGTCTGCTCGGTGACCTGCAGCATCTCCCGGTCGTTGGCCGACGGCACGCCTGGCACCAGTTGCCGGGGTCGCGCCTGATCCGGCCCGACGGTGCGCGGCGGCTCGGGCGGGCGCGGGGGCTGCCGGCCGGGCAGCGGGGGCGGCACCGTCATCGCTACGCCCGGGGAGGCAGCGGCGGCGGGGTCTGCCCGAACAGCGACGCGAGCGCCGGGACCTGTCCCGCCGGCGTCCACTCGGACAGCGACGGCGCCCAGACGAGCGTGTCCGGCGTGAGATTCATCCCACGGAGCTGCTCCACCCGGAACGGACCGGCGGACTGGCCGTCCTTCTCGATGTGGAACGCCGGCACGTTCGGCAGCGGCGGCGGGCCGGGCTGCCCCGCACCCTGCTGTCCGGCACCCTGCTGCTGGGCGCCCTGCCCCTGCTGGTTCTGGAAGTTCTGCGCGAACTGCTGGCCCATCGCCATGCCCATGCCAGCGCCCATGAACTGGCCGGCTCCCCCGCCGCCCTCGTTGGTGGCGGCGCCGAGCATCGAGTCCGCGGCCCTGCCCTGTTGGAATCGGTTCATGTCGCCGACGTTGCCGTAGTAGCCCTTCTCCTCGACGCCGCGCGCGACGCCGCGGGTCATGGCCTGGGTGATCTCGTCCGGCAGCGAGATGTTCATCTCGATCGCCTCGCAGGCGAGGCCGTACTGCTGGGCGATCTTCGACTGCACGTACTCCTGCAGCTTCGCGGCGAGCTCGCGCTGGCGGGCCTGCAGGTCGATCGCGCCGACGCCGGTCTCGATGAGCATCTCCGAGAAGGCGGTGGAGATGGTGCGGCGCAGTAGCTCGGCGATCTCGTCGGAGTCGACGTTGGAGTCGGTGCCGATCACTTGGCGCAGGAAGGTGGGCGCGTCGACGACGCGCACCACGCACAGCCCGTTCGCCCGCACCTGGACCATGCCGAAGTCGTTGTCCCGGATCGTGATCGGATTGGGCGTTCCCCACCGCAGGTCGGTGATGGGGCGGCTGTTGATGAAGTAGACCTCGCTGCGGAACGGGCTCTTGAAGCCGTGCGGCCAGCCCTGCAGCGTGGACATGATCGGCATGTTCTCGGAGACCAGCTGGTAGTTGCCGGGTCCGTACCGGTCGGCGAGCTGACCGCGGTAGACGAACAGCGCCTCCTGGCCCTCGCGCACGATGAGCTGCGCGCCGTTCTTGATCTCGTTGTTGTAGCGCGGGAAGCGCCACGCCATCGTCGACCTGCTGTCGTCGAGCCATTCGATGATGTCGACGAGCTCGCCGCGGACCCTGTCCATGATCCCCATGTGCGCTTCTCACCCTCCGTCGCGGTTGTCGGAATCCACGATAGCCATGCGCCTTGGCGGCGGCTGGGCGCTCACTGATCCCGGGCGTTGCGATCTCGCAGATTGGTGGTTCGGCGTGTCGAACATTTCACCGCGCACGGACGTCGCTCGCGTCTTAGGCTGCATCCGGCCCCACCACGGGGATCTCCGCAGAGAAAGGTGCATTCCATGGCAGGCAAGTTCGAGGTGTACGAGGACAACGCGGGCAAGTTCCGGTTCCGGCTCAAGGCCGGCAACGGCGAGGTCGTGGCGTCGGGCCAGGCCTACGCCTCGCGCAAGGGCGCCCACGACGGTGCCGCCGCCGTGCAGCGCGCCGCCGAGGGCGCGAAGGTGGTCGACGCCGACAAGGAGTGATCGCGTCGGGGAGGGCGTCGGCGCCCTCCCCGCCCCGTCTCACCTGCAGGGCTTGACCTTGACACTGTGACAAGGTCTGCAATCGAGCCACCGACGCACGAAGGAGGTGGCCCCGATGGCCCAGAACCTGCTCGACCACACGAACCCCTCGATCCGCCTGCGCGCGGCGCTCGACGCGGGCTCGGCCGCGGATCCCGCGATCGCCCCGGCGCTGGTGGCGCGGTGCGCCGTCGAGCCGGATTTCTTCGTCCGCGACATGCTCACCTGGGCGCTGACCCGGATGCCCGCCGCGACGACCGCACCGCTGCTCCGCGCGGAGCTGACCTCGCCGATCGCGCAGGCCCGCAGCCAGGCCCTGCACTCGCTGTCGAAGATCGGCGGCGCCGAGGCCGCGACCGCACGGCCCGCGGTGCTCGGGCTGATCGCCGACGCCGACGACGAGGTCGCGAGGGCCGCGTGGCGCACCGTCGTCGCCCTGGCCGGCGGGACGGAGGACCGACGGTCCGCCGCTCTCGCCCTGGCCCGGCAGCTCGGGCGCGGCGACGCGGAGACCCGGCGCAGCCTGAGCCGCGCGATCCTCGGGCTCGGCGACGAGGGCGTGGCGGCGCTGGAGTCCCCGCCCGCGGCGACGGACGCCGTCCGCGAGCACATCGCGGATACGATCCGATTGCTCGAGGACCCGGACTCCGGGTTCGCGGGATCGGTGCACGAGGCGCAGCGCGTGGCGGCGCTCGGCCGGACGGAGTGAGCGGCGGGCGGAGGCGGGCGATGCAGATCGGCGACGTGGCACGACGATCCGGCGTGAGCGCACGGATGCTGCGGCACTACGACGCGTTGGGCCTGGTCCGCCCGTCTGCGCGGTCCTCCTCGGGGTACCGGATGTACGCCGAGGAGGACATCCGCCGGATCTTCCACGTGGAGAGCCTGCGCTCGCTGGGCCTCTCGCTCGCGGAGATCGGCCGGGCCCTGGACGATCCGTCGTTCGCGCCGGACCGCCTCGTCGCCGACATGATCGCCCGGAGCCGGGAGCGGATCCGGCTCGAGACGGAGTTGCTGGAGCGGCTGCAGCACGTCGCGGCGGCGGGCGCGGCCGACTGGGACCGGGTCCTGTCCGTCGTCGCCCTGCTCACCGAGCTCGACACCGGTTCCCCCGGCGCGCGACAGCGCGCGGCGCTCACGGCCGACGGTCGGGCCCCCGTCGACGCGCTCGCCGAGGCCCTGCTGCGGGAGGAGAGCACGAATGTGGCGGGTGCCCTGCGCTGGGCCCTCGCGCAGGCGGACGATCCCGACGCGGCACCGCTGGTCGACGCCCTCGCCTCCCCTGATCCGACGGTGCGCCGCCGCGCCGCCGAGGCCCTGGCCGAGGTGCCCGGCCAGGAGGACGCCCTCCGCGCGGCGCTCGACCATGAGGACGCCGCGGTCCGGGTGATCGCCGCGGTCGCGCTGGGCACGCGCGGCGATCGCGCGGCGGCGCCCCAGCTGCTGAGCATGGTGCGCGACGGCGAGAAGGACGTCGACGCCGCGGAGGCGCTCGGCGCGATCGCGGCGGCCGGTTCGGACGACGAGCCGATCAGCGCGGAGCTCGCCGCGATCGCCGACGGGACCGAGGACTACGCGGTGCGCCAGCGCGCGGTGCAGGCGCTCGCGGAGATCCCCTCTGCGGGCGCGGAGGCGGCGCTGCGCCGGCTCACGGGCGACGACGATCCGCGGATCGCCGGCACCGCGTCGTTCATCCTGCAGCGGCGTTCGGACCCGCGCCGGCGTCGCTGACGAAGGTCCAGTGCTCCCCCGCCGGACCGAGGACCAGCAGGTCGTAGCGCCCGGCGGGCCCGGGAACGGTCAGCTCGACGGACCCCAGCACATCCGCGTGCAGCGGCTCGGAATCCGGTGCGTGGTAAGGGAACACCGTGAAGTGCGCGCTGCGCGACCCCGTGTTGGTCAGGCGCAGGCGGACACCGTCGGGCCCGGGAACGACGGTGGCCCCGGGGACGTAGGGCACGAGCCGTGCGGGCCGGACCCCGGGCTCCTGCGCGGGCCGGACACCGACGGCGGGTGCGTGCGGCTTCCACCGCGGGGCCGGCGCACGCTGCGGCTGCGGCCGCCCCGCGGCCGGAAGTGGTTGTGGGGCACGGAAGTCGAAAGCGCTGGTGAGGTCACCGCAGACGGTGCGTCGCCACGGCGAGATCGACGGGACCTCGATGCCCAGCCAGCGTTCCAGGAAGCGCAGCGTGGAGGTGTGGTCGAAGGTCTCCGACGCGACGTACCCGCCGACGGTCCACGGCGAAACCACGGTCATCGGGACCCGGTTCCCGAGTCCGAGCGGCAGGTCGCCGACCCACTCGTCCGCGCTGTCGCGCGGCGGGCGGGGCGGCGGGACGTGGTCGAAGTAGCCGTCGTTCTCGTCGTAGAGCAGGAACAGCGCCGTCTTCCGCCAGGTCTCGGGGTGGCGGCCGAGGGCGTCGAGGATGCGGTGGACGAGGTTCGCGGAGGCGCGCGGCGAGGAGCCGCTGGGGTGCTCCGACTCGCGTTCGGAGGCGACGACGTAGCTGACCGTGGGAAGGGTCCCGGCAGCGATGTCGGCGGCGATCCGGTCGGTGAGGGTGCCTGTGGCGGTGCGGCGCAGCCCGCGGAAGAACAGGTCCCGGTCCGGTTGCGGTAGCGTCCGGGCGCGCGCGTCCACCTCGCCGGAACGACGGTGCGCCTCGTCCGCCGGCAGGCGCCGCAGGCCCTGGTAGAAGTCGTCGATCTCGGTCCCGAAGTCGCGGAACACCTCCTGCGAGACCGTCTTGAAGCGACGGAAGAACTCGATGTTGTTGTCGGTGAAGTTGTCCCACTCCTGGTAGACCTGCCAGTCCACGCCCGCGCGCTGCAGGATCTCGCCGATGCACGGCCAGTCGTAGCCGGGGTGGCCGCGGTCGTAGGCGGTGTTCTCGACGGCGCGCTCACCGGTACGCGGCTCGAATCCGGTGGTGCCGGAGAAGAAGAAGTTCCGGTTCGGCGAAGTCGACGTGGGCGAGCTGCAGTAGTAGTGGTCGCAGATCGTGAACGCATCGGCCAGCGCGTAGTGGAACGGGATGTCCGCGCGGTCGTAGTAGGCCATCGTCGAGTCGGTCTTCGCCGCGATCCAGCCGTCGTGCCAACCGCCGGCGAGCGCGGCCTGGCCGCCCTTCCAGGTGTGGTCCAGGGCGTCGATGTTCTCCGCGTCCATGCCCTGACGGTGCGCCGCGCTGCGGACCGGGAAGGGCGGCACCGTCAGGCCCGAGCGGGTGGGTTGCTCGAAGACGGAGTGGCCCGAGCGCAGGCGGATCGCGGCCGGGTCGCCGAAGCCGCGCACGCCGCTCAGGGTGCCGTAGTAGTGGTCGAACGAGCGGTTCTCCTGCATCAGGAGGATCACGTGCTCGAGCCCGTCGAGGCCGCCGGACGGCGCGGGCCGGGCCAGCGCCTCGGTCAAGGACGACGGGAGCAGGCCCATGCCCGCGACGATACCGCCGGCCCCGGCCCCGCGGAGGAAGGCGCGACGAGTAGCTGTGCTCACGATCCACACGCTCGGCCACCGGGTTGAATCCGCGGTGGCGTCGTCCTGAACGGCGGCAGAAGGTTGGGCGGCAGAGGGTTGCGCGCCGGGTCAGCGGGCGTAGCGAGCGGCGAAGCCCTCGCACAGGGCGTCGATGCCGGAATGCAGCATCGGCATGGCCGCGCACAGCTCAGGCCGATCGGCGGCGACGAGCTCGCGCAGCCGCGGCAGGTCGTCGGCCAGCGGGTTGTCGGCGAGGCCGGCGACGAAACCGCCACCGTCGAGCGAGGATCCGGGCGCGACGAGCACCCGGCCGACGGCACCGAGCCCCGCCCCCTGGACGTGGTTCCAGACGAGCAGCGCGAGGCCCGCCGACTCGTCCACCGCGCCCGCGAGGTGCGTGAAGGCCTCGACCAGCCAGTCGAAGCAGGCCACCGAGGAGCGGGAGAGGGCAGCGCGGGGCACCGCGTGCGCGAGCAGCACCCACGGGTGACGGAGGTAGAGCTGCATGTCCGTCTCCGCGGCTATGTGCACGCGGCGGCGCCAATCCGGGTCACCGAGGAGCTCCTCGGGGTACGGGTACGCGGAACCCACTTCGGCGGCCATCTCCCGGACCAGTGATTCCTTGTCGGGCACGTGGCGGTACAGCGACATCGCGCCCGTGCCGAGGGCGTCGGCGATCCGGCGCATGGAGACCTTCTCGAGGCCGCCCTCGTCCGCGAGGCGGATCGCCTCGGCGACGATGGATTCCCGGGTGAGGGTGGTCTCGGACACGTGCACGCCTTTCTCCGTTGACCGGCCAGGACGGGGATGCGTACAGTGTACCCAGTCATGGTGCGTACACCGTACGCGCTTGCTGCTGCTTCAAGGAGTCACCCGTGTCCACCACCCCGCGCCGCGCCTGGGCCGGCCTCGCCGCCCTCCTCCTGCCGGTGTTCCTGGTGTCGATGGACGCTTCGGTGCTCTATCTGGCGATGCCCCACCTGACATCGGCGTTGCACCCGAGCTCGGAGCAGCAGCTCTGGATCCTCGACATCTACCCGTTCATGCTGGCCGGCCTGCTCATCACCATGGGCAACCTCGGCGACCGTTGGGGGCGGCGGCGCCTGATGACCTGGGGCGCCGGACTGTTCGGCGTCGCCTCGGTCATCGCCGCGTTCGCACCCACGCCCGGCCTGCTCATCGCGGCGCGCGCCCTCATGGGCGTCGGCGGCGCGACGCTGCTGCCCGCCAGTCTGGCGCTCATCGCGAACATCTTCCGCGATCCCAAGGCCCGCGGTATCGCCATCGGCGTCTGGACCGCGGCGTTCTCGTTCGGCATGGCCGTGGGCCCGGTGATCGGCGGGGTTCTGCTGCATCACTTCTGGTGGGGATCGGTGTTCCTCATCAACGCGCCGGTGTTCCTCGCCTTCCTCGTGGCGGGGCCGCTGCTGATCCCCGAATTCCGCAGCGGCACCTCGACGCCCTTCGACCTGGCCGGCGTCGCGCTGTCGATGGCCGCGATCTTCCCGCTGGTGTACGCGGTGAAGGCCGCCGCGGGCCATGGCGTGCACGCCTCCACCCTGGTCGCCGGCGCGGTGGGCGCGGCGATGCTCGTCGCGTTCATCACGCAGCAGCGGCGCACCGCGCACCCGCTCATCCCGTTCGACCTGTTCCGCAACCGGACCTTCGCCATGGCCATCGCCGGCACGATCCTGGCGATGTCCACCCTGGGCTCGATGAGCTACCTCACCGGCATCTACCTGCAGTCCGTCGTCGGGTTCGACGTACTCGCAGCCGCCCTGCTGGGCCTGCCCGCGGCCGCGGTCGTGGCGTACTTCTCGATGCGCGCGCCGTGGATCGAGCAGTACCTGGGCCGCCGCGCCACGTTCGTCGCGTCGCTGCTGTTCGCCGCCGCGGGCCAGCTCCTGCTGGTCGGACTGGGGACGGGCGGACCGTCGTGGCTGTACGTGCTGGGCACCGTCGTGGCGGGAGTGGGCTACGGCACGCTGTTCACGTTCGTCTCGGCCGTGGCGCTCGACGCAGCGCCGCCGGAGCGGGCGGGCCAGGCATCGTCGATGTCCGAGATGAGTTTCGAGCTCGGCACCGCCCTGGGGCTCGCGGTGCTCGGCTCGGTCGCGACGGCCGTGTTCACCCGGCACGACGGGATGTCCCGCACGCTCGGCGACACGCTCGCCCGCGCGGAGACCCTCTCGGTGTCCGACGGTACCGCGCTGGCCGACACCGCGCGGTCCGCTTGGGTCGAGGCGGTCAGCACGACCGTGGGCGTCTCGAGCGTGCTGCTCGTCGCCACCGCTGTCGCGGCGTTCGTCGTGATGCGTGATCGGACGACCGCACCGGAGCCCGTGAGCTGTTGATCGGCGCGGGCGCCCGAAGGGTCAGCGCGGGGTCAGGCGGAACACGGGGATCACGCGGCCCTGCGCGGTCTTCTCGTACTCGGCGAAGCCGCTCGAGCGGGCCTTGAACCGGTCCCACGCCTCGTCGCGCACCGCGCCGGTCAGCTCGTGCGCCGTGACCTTCGCGGTGGAGATGCCACCCTGCTCGTCCGGGTACTCGAGCTCGATCTCCGGGTGCGCCTTGAGGTTGTGGTACCAGGCCGGGTTCTTCGGCGAACCGCCCGCGGAGGCCGGCAGCAGCCATCCCTCGTCGTCCCGGATGGCGGCGAGCGGGTTCACCCGCGGCTCGCCGGATTTGGCGCCGACGCTGTGCACGAGCGCCAGCGCCCGGCCGAAGCCCATGGCGGTCACGGTGCCGTTGTTGGCACGGAATTCGTCGATGATGCCCTGATTGAAGTCGCTCACGGCTTCATCATGCGCCCGTACCCGCGCCATCGCCACCGATGGCCGGTTCCCGTCGTCGCTCATCCCTCCATCGTGCACCCGGATAAGCTCGGATACCGTGGATCCCCTCGATTCCTGGCGTGATGTGGTCGCCCGCTGGGACCTCTCCCCCGACGGTGCGCCCTTCGCCACGCCCGGCAGCGATCTGCTGCCCGTGCGGTGGCGGGGCCGCGCCGCCATGCTCAAGCGCGCGAACACGCCCGAGGAGCGGGCCGGGGCGGCCGTGCTGCGGTGGTGGGGCGGCGACGGTGCCGCGGAGGTCTTCGCACACGACGGCGACGTCCTGCTCATGGAGCGTGCCACCGGTGCGGGCGACCTCATGGCGATGGCGCTCTCCGGACGCGACGACCGGGCCACCCGAATCCTGTGCGGCACCGTCGAACACCTGCACCGGCACCGTCCCGGCTCCCCCGACACCGAGCTCGTCCCCCTGCGGGACTGGTTCCGCTCCCTGGAGGCGGTGCGCGGCGGGGATCCGAGGTACGGGCGTTCCTGGGCGGCAGCGGAATCGCTGCTCGCGGACCCGCGGGATCAGGTCGTGCTGCACGGCGATGTGCACCACGACAACGTCCTCGACTTCGGCGAGCGGGGGTGGCTGGCCATCGATCCCAAGTGCGTCGTGGGCGAGCGCGGCTACGACTACGCGAACCTGCTCACCAATCCCGACCTGCCCACCGCCGCCGATCCCGTGCGCTTCGTCCGCCAGCTGGAGGTGATCGTCGCGGAGTCCGGCCTGCCGCGCGAGCGGCTGTTGCGGTGGGTGCTCGCGTTCGCCGGGCTGTCCGCGGCGTGGTTCGACGAGGACGGTGACATCGACGAGCGGGAACGGGATTTCGCCGTCGCGGACCTCGCTGCGCGGCATCTGGAAGGGGCCGTTGCGTGACCGCTGTGGTCCTGTTGCACGGGTGGCCGGTGACGGACCTGCACTGGCGCTTCCTCGTTCCCCGTCTCCGCGACGCGGGTTTCGATCCGGTCCCGGTCACGCTGCCCGGCCTCGGCGCCGGTCCCGACGGTGCCACCTCCTTCCGCAAGCGCGACCTCGCGGAGCGGCTGCGTGAACACCTTGCGGCGCAGGGACTCACACGGTTCGCGGTGATCGGGCACGACTGGGGCGGCACGGTCGCGACGTTCCTGGCCGCGGCAGCGCCCGAGGCGGTCGGCGCGCTGGTGCTCGAGGAGGAGATCCTGCCCGGGATCGACGTGGACATCCCGGAGGACGGAGCCGCCCACTACCCGGACTGGCACGGGCCGTTCAACCGCGCCCCGGGTCTCGCGGAGGCCGTGATCCCGGGCCGGGAGGATGCCTATTACGGAGCATTCCTGCGGCAGAGCGCGGGGCCCACGGGTCTCGATCCCGTGGTGCTGCGCTCCTACATCGACGCCTATCGTTCCCCCGGCGTTCTCGAGGCCGGACTGGCGCACTACCGGACCCGAGCCGACGACCTCGCCGATGTCGCGCAGCTCCGAGCCGCGCCGATCGGCGCACCCGTACTGGCCATCGGCGGACGGTACGCCATGGGCGCCGCCGTCGCGGAGGGCCTGCGCCCCCTGGCGGCCGACGTGAGCGGCATCGTCCTGGACGAGTCCGGGCACTACCCGGCCGAGCAGGAACCGGAGCCGACCGCCCGAGCGATCATCGATTTCCTGCAGGGATTCCACTGACGAGGTTCAGGACTCCGCGGTGATCGGTTCGCCGGGGCGCGCCGTCTCGATCACTCCGTCGAGCACCTCCCGTGCGCGGACGAGGTCGCGGATGCCCTCGTCGATACGGGCGCGCTCCGCGCACAGCGTGTCGGTGAGCCAGGGCGTGGCGCTCGCGTTCGGCGAGCCGTCCTCGTCGTGGATGCAGGGCAGCAGCTGTTCGATGACGCCGCTCGCCAGACCTGCGGCGAACAGTTCCTGGATCCGCACCACCCGGTCGACAGCCTGCTCGGTGTAGACCCGCTGGCCCGCCGCGGTCCGCGCGGACGCCAGGAGACCCTTCTCCTCGTAGTACCGGAGCGATCGCACGCTCACCCCGGTCCGCTCCGCGAGTTCGCCGATCCGCATCGCTTGCCCCTCACATCAATGTCAGGTTCTAGCGTACGGACATGTCACTCCTCACGCCGTACCGCAGTCGCACCCTCGACCTTCCGAACCGCATCGCCATGGCGCCGATGACCCGTCTGCGGTCCGAGCCCGACGGCTCTCCGACCGCCGACGTGGTCGAGTACTACCGGCAGCGCTCGGGCGCGGGACTCATCGTCACCGAAGGGATGTGGCCGCACTCGTCGGGACAGAGCGAGGCCCGCGTGCCGGGCTTGGCGACGGATCGCCACGAGCGCGCATGGGCCCGGGTCGTCGACGCCGTACACGCCGAGGGCGGGCGGATCATCGCCCAGCTCATGCACGGCGGTCGCAAGGGCCATCCCGCGGCGCGGATCGACGGGTCGGTGCCCGCGGGACCGTCGGCGATACCCGACGGCGACGTGCTGCACCTTCTCGACGGCTCGAAGGCCGCGTGGCCGCGTCCGGCGGCGATGTCGATCGGTGACATCACGGCGGCGGTCGACCAGTACGCGGCGGCGGCCCGGCGGGCGAGGGCGGCCGGCTTCGACGGAGTGGAACTGCACGGCGCCAACAGCTATCTGATTCACCAATTCCTCGCGGACAACACCAATCTGCGCGACGACCGGTACGGCGGGTCCTCGGCGAACCGCATGCGGTTCGCCCTCGAGGTCGTCGACGCGGTCACCGACGCCATCGGCGCCGAGCGCACGGCGATCCGGCTCTCGCCGGGCAATCCGCAGTTCTCCATGGTCGAGCGCGACCCCGCTGCGCTCTACCGCGGCCTCGTCGACGAGCTGAGTCGACGTGGCCTGATGTACCTGCACCTCACCGACAACGACGACTACGCGGCTCTCACCGACCTCCGCCCCAGGTACGCGGGTTCGGTCATCGCCAATGTGGGCGAGAACCGCGCTCCCACGTCGGTGACCGCGGCGGAGCGGGCGCTGAGGGACGGCGCCGACCTCGTCTCCTTCGGGCGCGCCTTCATCGCGAACCCGGATCTGGTGGAACGGATCCGGCGGTCGCTGCCGTTGTCTGCGATCCGCGAGGACGTCCTGTACGGCCCCACCGCCGAGGGGTACACCGACTACCCGTGCGCTGCAAGCGTCGTCCGCAGCAGCCGGTGATGTTGAGAACGTACATGTGAGTCACGGTTGTGTTCTCGAAAATGTGTCAGTGGGTCCGGGTAACGTCCTGGTATGGACAAAAACATTGCAGTAGAGGAAGACCCACCTCTCGACGGTGCCGTGGGTGCGGATGTGGTGGACCGGTTGCGTTCGAGTGAAATCGCGCGGTGCCGGTTGGCGGTCGAACAGTACGCGCTCGCCGCGGACCTGCTCCGGCAACGGGTCTGTGAGCGGGTCGCGGCCGGGGTGCCGCAGGATCGGTGGCAGCAGGGCGTCGCCGGTGAGGTCGCGTTGGCCTTGCACATCTCACCGAACACCGCGGGTCGGGTGTTGGCGCGGGCGGTGGAGTTGGAGAAGTACATGCCGCACACCCGCGCCCGCCTCTACAACGGGGACCTCTCCCCGGAAGCGATACCCGCACTCCTGGCCGGCCTCTCGCATTTGGACATCGCCGAGCGCCAGCAGGCTGACGAAGAGCTCTGCGCCGACCCGGTGACCCTGACGGGGTTGGGGCTCAAACAGCTGGCGGCGAAGGTCGAACAGGTCGCCTACCGGCTCGATGCGCAGGCCACCGTCGACCGCAATGCAGCGGCGGAGAAGGACCGCACCGTCACCCTCCGCCCACAACCCGAAGGCATGGCCCGCCTGTCCCTGCTGCTGCCGATGGCGCAGGCCGTCGGCGCCTACGCCGCACTCCGCAACCACGCCGACACCCACGTCGGCCACGATCAGGAACTACGGACCCGGCCGCAGCTCATGGCCGACACCGCGTTCGCCCGGTTGACCGGTCGGGATGCTGCGGAGGGGCAGCCGGTCACCGTGAACCTCACTGTCTCGGCGGAGGTGCTGCTGGGCGATGAGCCGGGCACCGCGCACCTCGACGGCGGAGGGAACATGCCGGCAGAGATCGCCCGCAACCTCATCGGGAAGGCCACCGCCAACGGCGTCGCCTGGGTGCGCCGCTTGTTCATAGCGCCGGAGACCGGGGCGGTGGTGGCGATGGATTCGCGGCAACGGTTGTTCCCCGACGGCCTCGCGGACTTGATCCGGGCGCGCGATCGGTACTGCCGCACCCCGTACTGCGACGCACCGATCGCACACACCGACCACATCACCCCGCACGCGAAAGGCGGAGCAACCAGCTTCGACAACGGGCAGGGCCTGTGCGCGGCATGCAACTACACCAAGGAAGCCCCCGGCTGGCGCAGCGCAACCGTTGACGATCCGTCGGGGCGGCACACCGTCGAAACCCGAACCCCCACCGGACACATCCACCGATCCACCGCCCCGAACCAGGCTGCCTGAGCGGGCACGAAGTCACCGGGTCTCGATGAAGGAGTCCGTCGCGGTCTGTCCCGGATGGAGATGCTGCTGAACCTGGTCGAGGACCTCCGGGGCGATGGCGAAGCCGTAGAACCACAGCGCCCAGTCGAAACCGGCCGCCGTCCAGTGATGGACGGGTCGGCCAGTGCTGTCTACGTGCCATCGCCCAGGTTGGTGGGCGCGTCGACGCAGATACCCGTCCACGTGGGGAGCCGCATCAGATCGAACCCTCGCGGCGAAGCTGCCGTCCTCACCGAGCTCGTCAACGTCTGCGATCACGAAGTCGACCGGAACCTGCACAGTGAACGATCGTGCGCCCAGGTCGGACTCGAGTCGGGACAGGCGCGCGGCTTGGGCCTCCTCGTACTCCGCGCGCGCCGCACGCGAATCGGCTGCCCGGCGCTCATCCATGGAGACCGCGTCGGCGCTCCAGGTGAACAGGGCATCGTCGACATCCCCGCCGACCTCGATCGAGATGAACTCGACCGACACGTCGAACTCCTCGTTCCCCTGATGCAGGACCGCGCCGGACTCGCGATCCACCACGATCTGGATCGGCGCCGGCTTGTGCGACGGCGGAGCCAGCTCTACAGACCAGCACTCCCGCCCGAGGAATTCGCCATCGGTGACGGGTCCCGTCGGCTGCGTGAAGTCGTCACCGTGCAACCAGTCCTGGGCGCTGCGCGAGATCAGCAGCTCCGAGCCCGGGCCGCTGTAGTAGACGCGGCCCGCGGGGGCGTACTCCGGCGGCGCCCCGGCACCGTCGAAGTGCCAGGCCGTGGTTCCGTCGCAGAGGTGCAGCGGGGAACCATCGGGCTTCTCCACTCGCACCCGCCGGCCGTCGCGCCACACGCGGACATCGTCGCCACCGGTCCCGACCCACATCGGAGGCGCGCCGATGAACCCGACCGTCTCGGTCCTGCCGAGCGCCTCGGCGTTCCGGGTACGCACGATCCCGTGCACCGGGAGTCTCGGACCGTCGACCAGGACCTTGAGGACCTCGATCCATTCAGTCATGGGCTCACCCGGCGGGGACGGGGAGCGGCGTGGGCGCGGTGCCCGAGCCGAAGGGGCTGCCGCCCAGCTTCTCCCGGCCGTGCGGGGTGAACCAGTTCTTCAGGTCCGGGCCCTTCGGGACGATGCCGGACGGGTTGATGTCGCGGTGGACCTCGTAGTAGTGCCGCTTGATGTGGTCGAAATGCGTGGAATCGCCGAAGCCGGGCGTCTGGAACAGGTCCCGCGCGTACGCCCAGAGGACGGGCATCTCGTCGAGCTTCTCCCGATTGCACTTGAAGTGGCCGTGGTAGACCGGGTCGAACCGCGCGAGGGTGGTGAAGAGCCGGACGTCGGCCTCGGTGATGGTGTCGCCCACCAGGTACCGCTGAGTGGCGAGGCGCTCGGTGAGCCAGTCGAGCCGCCCGAAGAGCTGGTCGTAGGCGGCGTCGTACGACTCCTGCGAGCCGGCGAAACCGCAGCGGTAGACGCCGTTGTTCACGTCCCGGTAGACGAGCTTGTTGACCTCATCGATGTCGGCGCGCAGGTCCGCTGGGTAGAGCTGCGGCGCGCCCGGTCGATGGAAGTCCGTCCACTCGAGCGAGAAATCGAGGGTGATCTGCGGGAAGTCGTTGGTCACGACGGCGCCGGTGGGCACGTCGACGATCGCGGGCACGGTGATGCCCTTCGGATAGTCGGGAACGCGCTTGAAGTAGGCGTCCTGCAGACGCGGGATCTTCAGGACCGGGTCGAGCCCGCCCTCGTCGAGGTCGAAGGTCCACGACCGCTTGTCGTGCGTGGGGCCGCAGATCCCCAGCGAGATCGCGTCCTCGAGGCCGAGCAGCCGGCGCACGATGATGGTGCGGGTGGCCCACGGGCAGGCGTACGACACCACGAGCCGGTAGCGGCCGGCCTCGACGGGATAGCCGTCGCGGCCGTCACGCGTGATACGGGTTTCGATGTACCGGGTGTCGCGCTCGTACGGCCGGTCCGCGGTGACGTAACTGCCCTGATCCTCGCTCATGCCGACCAGCCTATGCGCGACGCCCCGTCAGCGCCGGAGGTCGTAACGTGCCGAGGTTATTACTCGATACAACGATTACCGAGTCGATGGAGCCAGAGTCGACCTCCCGTGAAGGAAGGAACGCATCCATGCGCAAGCCCGCGATCGCACTCGCCCTCTCCGCCGCGGCCGTCACCGCCGGCATCGGGTCCGCAGCTGTCGGGACCGGAGCGGCCGGGGCCGCCCCCGTCTCCTGTCCCGAGCTCCCCCAGGACCGCATCGACAGCGCGATCCGCACGATCGCGCCGCCGATGCCCGGAGTCCCGTGGCGCGTCACCGCGATGGGCGGCTCCGTCGACTGCACCCTCAACTGGGTGCGCCTCGACACCGACCGCGGGACCGGCAGCTCCCCCGTCCAGATCCTGCTGTTCGACCACCAGAAGTTCGCCGGCACGGCCACCGAGAAGCCGAATGCCTTCACGTCGGTGGTCGGCAGCTCCGCGCCCGGCCAGATCACCGTCCGGTTCAGGTGGTTGAACTCGGGTGACGCGAACGCCGACCCGACGGGGCACGCCGACGTCCGGTACCAGGTGCTGCCGCAGGACACTCCGCAGCCCTTGGACCCGATCCCTCCGCAGGTCGCCCGCTGACGACTACTGTCCGCGGGATTCCTCGTCCATCGCGGCGCGGAACCTTGCGGTGCGCTCGTCGAACGAGAGCCGCGAGCACCACGAGCAGAACTTCCCGTCGGGCGCCGCGTACCAGTGGCAACAGCTGACGCGGTCGTACTGCAGGCGGTCGCCCGCGGGACCGGAAAGGGTCCGGTAGGTCCCGCCCCGTCGGAGCCGGGGGTCAGCCGCAGCCACCTGTTCCGCCGCCGCGGCGACCTCGGCCGCGGGATGCGACCGCCCGAGGTGCCGAAAGGCACCGGCGAAACCGGCTGCGATGTTCCCCAGCAGATTCGGCATCCGCGGACCGTACGCAGCGGCCAGGGCCTGCGCCACCGGGACCAGGTGCTCGTCGAGCACGATCCGCACGAGGTCGTTCGCGCTGCCCGGGAACTGCGCCGCCGGGCGAGCGAGTTCGACGAGGTCCGGGCTGCCGTCGACGAACCGCACGTGCACGTTCGTCGCGCTCAGATCCAGGACCGCGCCGTGGCGCAACCACGCGGCGACCCCGACCCCGCAGACGCGATGGCTGTACCGCTGGAACACCAGGGATCCGGCGTGGCGTGCCCGGGGCATCCCACGGAACCGGGCGTGCAGATCGACCATCCGCTGCGCCTCGCCCGTGCCGGGGACGGCGAGCGACGCGGAGGCGAACCCGTCCACCGAACCCGTCACCGGTGGCCCCTCGATACCGCGCACGGTGACCCGGAACGGCTGGCCCAACGAGTCCACGTCGGCGAGCACCTCCGCGAGGTCCTTCATGTCCGGACTCCTCTGCGGGCGCTCGGCAGCACGTACCGGACACCGTCGACCTCACGTACGACGGACGCGTCGCCGTAGAGGCCCGACACCAGCTCCTCGGTCACCACGTCGCGGGCCGGTCCCGAGGGACCGATCCGTCCGTCCGATACGACCACCAACCGATCGCAGTACGCCGCCGCCAGATTGAGATCGTGCAGTACCACCAGCACGCCGGTGCCGTCGTCGGCCAGTTCGCGGAGCAGGCCCATGATCTCGCCCTGATAACGCAGATCGAGACTGCTGACCGGTTCGTCGAGCAGCAAGTAGGGCGCGGACCGCACGAGGGCGCGACCGATCGTCACCCGCTGCCGCTGACCACCGCTCAATTCGTCCGTCCGCCGCAGCACTCGTCCCCCGAGCCCCAACCGGTGCGCGACGCCGACCGCACGCTCCTGGCCGTCCGCGCGTCCGACGCCCGCGGGGACGCCGAGCGCGATCGACTCGACGACGGTGAGCGCGGGCCCGTGCACCAGGTCCTGCTGCGGAACGTAGCCGAGCAGCGCCGCCCGCTGCACGCCGCGCATCGTCGCAGCATCGACACCGTCGACGACGATCCTCCCGGAGCGGAGGCTCGCGATCCCGACGAGTGCCTTCAGCAGCGTCGACTTCCCACTCCCGTTCGGTCCGATCACGCCGACGAGTTCGCCGCGTCGCACTGTCAGACTCGCGCCACTGACCGCGGCCGCACCGCGACGCCGATAGGCGACGTCCACGTCCTCGACGTCGATGGCCCCGGTCACGTCCGCGACCTCTTTCCCTCGCGGATGATCAGCCACAGGAACATGGGCACGCCGACGAGCGACACGACGATACCCACCGGGACGATCACCGGACTGAAGACGAGCCTGCCCACGAGATCGGCCGCGAGGACCACCGCAGCGCCGATGATCCCGGCTACCGGGATGCGGAACCGCTCGTCAGCACCGACCAGCATCGATGCGATGTGAGGTGCCACCAGTCCGACGAACCCGATGACCCCCGTGACACTGACGATCGTCGCCGACACGAGTGTGATCATCAGTCCGGTCTCGAGTCTGAGCCGTCCCACGGCGACGCCGAGCGACCGCGCCACATCGTCGCCCGCCGCAAGCCGCTGGTAGCGCCCGGCGTTCCCTGTGACGTACACGCCGGCGCCTGCGACGACGACCGCGATGACCGCGATCTGTGGCCAGGTGGCGCGGCCGAGGTCGCCGAAGGTCCACCGCACGATCGCGGACAACTGCTGCTCGTCGGCGGCGTACTGCAGCCCCGCCGCGAGCGCGGCGAACAGGTAGCTGATGGCTACGCCGGTGAGGACCAGAGCGGTCGGCCCCACCCGGGACACGCCGGCGATCGCGACGACGAGCACTGAGCACAGGCATGCCATGACGAAGGCGCAGACGATCGTGCCGGCGGTCGCCGAGCCGGCGATCGCGACGGACCCGAGCATGGACAGTGCCGCCCCGAAGGCCGCGGCGTGGGAGATCCCGGTGGTGAACGGACTCGCCATCGGGTTGCCGGTGATGATCTGCATCGCGCAGCCGCACCACGCGAGCCCCGCGCCGGCGACCACCGCCACCGCGATACGCGGCAGTCGGAGGTCGATGAGCGCGGTCCATTCCATCCAGTCGAAGGGCTGCGCGATCCGGTCACCCCAGGGCAACAGGGTCGCGAGCAGCCGTGCCGAGCTGATGTCGGTGACCCCGTGCACGACTCCGACCCAGCCCAGCACGATCGTCGTCGCGACCGCCGCGACGACGATCCAGATCCGCCGATGGCGTACCCGCCGAAGCGCTGCCAGATCAACGGCGACCGCGGACGTCACCGCACAGCGGGCACGTCGTACGTGTGGCCCGCCACCGGCTTCACACCCTGCAGGTCGAGCCACTGGTCGAAGACGGCGTTCGGGTCGACGTCCTTCATCTGCTCCGGGTAGAGCCACTTCGCGACGTAGACAGTCCCGACGGCCTTCCCGAGGCCACCACCGAGGAAGCCGGTCATGAGGTGAACGTTCCCGGCACGCACGGCGTTCAACTGAGCCCAGCCGGGCCGTGCGATCATCTCCGCACCGATGCGAGCGAACTCACCGTCCACCGGCGGGGTGTACCGGCCGGTGTTCTTGAGCGCGCCGCCGGAGGTCGTCTTGACGATGAGATCCGGGTTGGCGCGCAGAACAGCCTCGGGGTCGATGGTGTCGCCCTTGATGTTCGGATCTCCGAAGATGTTGACGCCGCCCGCGGACACGATCATGTTGTGCCAACCGTCGTTCGAGGTCCCGGGGATCGCCGTGGTGTTCGGGTCGCCGTACTCCCAGTACACGGTCTTCTTCGGACTCTGCGACGAGACGCGGTCGGACACCTTCTTGATCGTGCCGGTGAACAGGTCGGTGACCTTCTGCGCCCCTTCGGGACGGCCGAAGGCCTTCCCGAGCACCGTCATCTGCTTGGGCAGCGACGCGTTGTCCCAGCCGGTGACGACGATCGTCTTGATCCCGGCACCGTGGAGCTTGCGCGCGTACTCGTCGACCGGCGAGTTCTTCGGGATGATCAGGGCTTCCGGCTTGAGCTCGATGACCTTCTCCAGGTTGATCTCGCTCTGGCTCTTGCCGATCACATTCGCCGGATCGAACTGCGGCCAGTAGGCGCGGTCCTGCGCCGTGTTGAGATCGACCGACTTCACCGCGCCGATCGAGCCCATCGCGCGGATGAGCTCGACGTTGTAGCGGTTGGCGACCACCGCCGAGCGGAGCGGGTGCGCGAGTTCGACGGTGCGCCCGGCATCGTCGACGACGGTGACGGGGGTGTCGGACGACGACGGTGCCGCCGCGTCGCGGGAGGGGGCGGAGCACGCCGACGCCGCGATGACGGCGACGAGCGTGAGAAGTGCGACGAGCGGACGCCGGGCTCTACTCGCCGGGTTCGTTTCGGTATTCACGTGTTTCGGGCTCCTCGGCCGGTGTGACGAACGCCGGGAGGTATCGGACTCGTGGAGCGCGGGCTCCACTCACCGTTGCGGGACAGTCCCGGAATCGCACCGGGTTCCCTCAGTAACGACGTCCAGGCTGGTCGCCGTACCGGCGGCCGTAGCTTAGCCGATGTCCGGGATGCCCTGATCGAATCGGCGGATCAGCCCTGCGCGGCCGCCCACTCCTCGACGCGGGCCGCGCTCTCTTCGTCGCTGAGGTCCTCGACGCGCGTCATGATCGACCAGCGCACGCCGAACGGATCGCGGATGCTCGCGAACCGGTCGCCGGAGACGAAGTTCACGGCCGGTTCGCGCACCGTCGCGCCCGCGGCCTCCGCCTTCGCGACCACGTCGTCGACGTCGGCGCAGTACAGGCCCAGCGAGTAGCAGTCGGCCTCCCCTTCGGGCATGGGGATGAGGCCGAACTGCGGATTGGGCTCGCCCAACTGGAGCCAGCCGTTCCCGAAGTCGAGCTCGGCGTGGGCGACCACTCCGCCCATCTCGGTGACGCCGAGGGAGCGCGCACCGAACACGGAGATGTAGAAATCGATGGCTCCCTTCGCATTCGGGATCGAGAGGAAGGGCGTCAGCGAGGAGAATGAGTGCGGGACGCCGTTCGTGGTGTGTGCGCCGTTCGCGGCGGTGGTGTTCTCTGTCATGCCGATAACGCTACGAGTCGCGGCCCGGCGGGGAATTGAAGATTCGCGACAGATCCCGCGGCGCCTACGATCGATCCGTGAACCCCCGCGGCATCCTCTACCCTGCGCAGCTGCCGACCTTCGAACGACGTGTGCCCTCCCCCGCCGCGGATCCGCTGGTGCGGTGGTTCTGGATCTCGCGATGGACCGTCGCTCCCGGCCGCACGTCGCGGCAGGACGTACTCGCCTTCCCCGCGCTGAATCTCGTGGTCGAGACCGACCTCGTCGGGCTCGCCGGCGCGACGACGGTGCGCAGCCATCGCGACCTCGTCGGCACCGGATGGGCGGTGGGGGCACTGCTGCGCCCCGCGGCGACCCCGGCGGTGACCGACGACGCGCGAGCGGTGCTGGACGCGTACCCGGCGCTGGACGCGCCGGACCTGCATGCTCCCGTCGCCGAAGCCATGGGTCGCGACGACGTGGCAGGAGCCTGCCTCGCCGTCGAATCCTGGCTCGCCGCACGGGTTCCGACGGTGACCGACGAGGCCGATCTGGCCAACCGCCTGGTCGCCCGGATCGAGGACGACGAGGCGATCCTCACGGTGGAGGACGCGGCCGCGGCGGTCGGCGTCTCGGTGCGGACGGCGCAGCGGCTCACCCGGCGGTTCGTGGGCCTGACTCCCCTGGCGCTGGTCCATCGCCGACGGCTCCAGCACGCCGCCCAGTTGCTGAGCACCGAGCCGGAAACCTCGGTCTCGCGGATCGCCGCCGACCTCGGCTACGCCGACCAGCCGCACCTGGTCCGGGACTTCCGGAAGGTGCTCGGCTTCACGCCCGGCGGGTACCGCCGGGGCGAGGTCTAGTCGCGGGGCTTGTTGACCTCGTCGGCGACGGAGTCGGCCGCCTCACGGACGCCGTCGAGGTTCTGGCTCGCGATCTTCACGCCCTCCGACGCAGCCGTCGTCGCGATGTTCGCCGCGCTCGCGGCGATCTTCCCCGCGCCGGCCCGCACGTCGCCCTTGAGCACCTGCGCCGCGCCCTCGACGATGTCGCCCGCCTTGTGCACGGAGTTCGTGGCGATCTTCGCCGCGGCGTCGATGTTGTCCTGGATCCGCTTCGCGACCATGGTTCCTCCTCGGGCTTCGGTGCCGTCAGCGTAGCCAGCCGCGCGCCGAGCGGCGGGCGATCTAGGAACCCGACGGACGGATCGACGGCCGTGTGCCGTCGTGACGCGGCACGACGGCGTCGGACCCGGCGAGCGAGGCGAGGAGGTCGCTCGCGGTCGACGACGGGCTGCTGCGATCCATGTCGGTGCTGATCATGCGCGCGCAGTCCTTGCCGTCGACGAGCCACAGGGCGCGGCGTTGCAGGGATCTGGCCCGCCCCTCCTCGTCCTCGTCGACGGCGCCGACCTGCCAGGAGCGCGGGGAGTTCCGGGCACAGGACGAGGCGTTGACGACGATCACATGGATCGCCGTCCCGGACTCGCCCCTCCTCAGTTTCTTCCAGTCGTCGTTGATGCCCGCGAACGAACGGTTGTCGCCCGCCGGGGCGATCAGCACGCCGGTCTCCCCTTCCTCGAGCACCTCGCGTGCGACCCATCCGCTCGGCACCCGGATCTCGACGGTGATCGCCCGGTCGAGCTCGAAGGTCTGCACGCCGCCACTCGACTTCTTCCACGGCTGCACCGCCAGCACGATGATCACCGCGACGACGAGCACCGCGGCAACGGCGCCGAGCGACCAGTACAGCGCCTGCCTGTTGCGCTTCGGCGGCTGCTGCGGTCCCCCGTACTGGGGGCCGCCGTACTGAGGGCCGCCGTACTGGGGCCCGCCGTACTGGGGCGACTGCCACCCCGGCTGCGGCTGGTTCGGCCATCCGGGTTGCTGCGGCTGACCGGGCTGCTGCGGCTGACCGGGGAACGGGGGCTGCTGGGGCGGCTGCACCAGCGCATTCTCACCCCGCAACACACGCCGCCGCAATACTCCGAACGGACGACAGCCGCGCCTCAGCCCAGGCCCGGCCGCTCCGCGTCGCCACCCAGCTCGGCGCGGGAGGTGTCCTTGAGGTCCACGCCGGAACGCCCCAGGCGGCGGGCCCCGACGACCAGGCCGGCGGCGATCCGCGCCGCATCGGCGTAGCCGAGCCCCTCGGGCGGGTGGATGTTGGAGATGCAGTTGCGGTGCGCATCGGTGACGCCCACCGCGAAGTCCTCGGGATCGGCCCGGTGAGTCAAGTAGATCCCCAGGCTGTCGGCCACCGACAGGCCCGGTCGCTCGCCGATCAGCACGAGCAGGGTGCGCACGCCCAGGGCTCGCGCGACGTGGTCGCCCAGGGCGACTCGGGCCTGCGTCGCGATGACGGGCGGCGCGAGGGTCACGTCGGGCGGCAGGGCATCGAGGATCGCACGGGCCAGCGCCGCACCGTGATCGGTGAGCGCCTTGGGCGAGAGCCCGTCGGCGAGGACGATCGCGACGTCCGCGTCGGGCACCGTCGGGACGGCGGACAGGTCGGCGGGCACCCGGCCGAGGTCCGGTCGGCGCAGGTACTCGCCGCGGTCGGCAGCGCGGCTGGTCACGGCGATCGGGTCGCCGATCCCGAGCTCGCGGACGCGGGCAGCGACATCGTCGACGTCGAGTGGCTGGTGGACGGCGTCGCGGGCCGCGGCGTGCGCGGCGGAGAACTCGAGGACGCGGCGCGTCGGCAGCGCATCGCCGGTGCGGCCCAATCCGATCCGCGACTGCGTGGTGGCGCGCAGGACGTCCCAGAATGCACCGTCGGCAGGCCGACGATCGTCACCGTCGGACCGCTCCGGCGCGCTCACCGCCCGACTCCCGCCGCGAGTTCGCGGAGCGGAGACGCTTCGACGGCCACGTCGCGGAGTCCGCCCGATTCGTCGGTCATGCCCTGGCGGGCGAGCCACGCGTCGAACTCGGGCGCGGGCCGCAGGCCGAGCGCCCGGCGCGCGTAGAGCGCGTCGTGGAAGGCGAGCGACTGGTAGCCGAGCATGACGTCGTCGGCGCCCGGAACGGTGATGACGAAGGACACGCCCGCGACCGCGAGAAGCGTGAGCAGGTCGTCCATGTCGTCCTGATCGGCCTCGGCGTGGTTGGTGTAGCAGACGTCGACGCCCATCGGCAGGCCGAGGAGCTTCCCGCAGAAGTGGTCCTCGAGCCCGGCGCGGGTGATCTGCTTGCCGTCGTAGAGGTACTCGGGCCCGATGAACCCGACCACGGTGTTCACCAGCAGCGGGTCCAGGTGCCGCGCAACGGCGTACGCCCGCGTCTCCAGGGTCTGCTGGTCGACGGGCGCGCCGTCGGTGCCGAGGTGGGTGCCGGACGAGAGTGCCGAGCCCTGCCCGGTCTCCAGGTACATGACGTTGTTCCCGACGGTGCCGCGGCCCAGCTCACGCGCCGCGGCGTTGGCCTCCTCCAGGAGCGGAATCGTCACGCCGAACGCCGAATTGGCCCCCTCCGTACCGGCGATGGACTGGAAGACGAGGTCAACGGGGGCGCCCTGCTCGATGAGGCCGAGCGTCGTGGTGACATGGCTCAGCACGCACGACTGGGTGGGGATGTCGAACCGGGTGCGCACCTCGTCGAGCAGGTGCAGCAGGTCGGACGTGGCGTGCGGCGAGTCGGTGGCGGGGTTGATCCCGATCACCGCGTCGCCGCAGCCGAGCAGCAGGCCGTCGAGGGTGGCGGCGGCGATGCCCCGCGGATCGTCCGTCGGGTGGTTGGGCTGCAGGCGGGTGGCGAGCGTGCCGGGAAGGCCGACCGTCGTGCGGAAACCGGCCGTGACCCGGACTGCGCGCGCGACCGCGATGAGGTCCTGATTGCGCATCAGCTTGCTCACCGCCGCAACCATTTCCGGCGTGAGCGCCGGTCCGAGGGCGGCGAGCCGGGCACCGGCATCGTCGGCGATCGCGATCCGCAGGAGGAGGTCCCTGAGGTCCCCGACGGTGAGGTGTGCGATCGGGGCGAAGGCCGACCGGTCGTGGGTGTCGATGATGAGGCGGGTGACCTCGTCGGACTCGTAGGGGACGACGAGTTCCTCGAGCAACGCCGTCAGCGGGACGTCCGCGAGGGCCCACTTCGCGGCGGCACGCTCGGCGTCGGAGGCCGCGGCGCAGCCGGCGAGTTGGTCGCCGGATCGCAGCGGCGTGGCCTTGGCCAGCAGGTCGGCCATCGACGTGAAGGTGAAGGACTCCCCGCGGACGGATTGGCTGCGGATCATGATTGCTCCGATTTCAGAGGGTGACTTCTAGTAGACGGTATCCGCGACGGAGCCCAGCGGGGCGCCATCTGCGCCGCGCACCGGCACCTTCGCGCCCGCGGCGTCGGTGCCCGCGGTGGCGCACGCGTAGGGCTTCGCCTGCGGCTTCGGCTCGATGAACATGGGGTTGACGAGCCACGTGCCGTCGGCGTCCGCGTACGCGGTGCACATCAGCTCGGGGACGTTGCGGTTGATCACGAGTCGTAGACCGGTGGCATCGCTGAGGAAGGTGAGGTCGGTGACGGAGTCGCCGGCCGAGAGCACCTGGCGCCGGGCCTCCGGCGCCTGCTGCCAGGCCTGCGCCCCGGAGATGCCGAGCACCTCCTGGTTGACCAGGCACCGCTTGCCGTCGATGTAGTTGATCATCGAGTCGTCACCGTCGGGCACGTCGCCGCATCCCCGCAGGTGTGGAGCGATCTTCCCGTCGGCGACGACGGGGCGGATGCCGATCAGCTTGTCGGGCGCGAGCCCCACCTCGGGCGCCCACGCCCGCACGACGGGCTGTGCCGAGGCGGAGATGATCCGCACGTCGAAGCCGTTGTCCACCAGTGTCCCGATGAGGTCCTTGATCTGGCTGTAGTACCGCACCCACGCGGCCACTTCGGTGGTCCCGACGCGCTGCTTCGCACCCTCCGGCGCGGCGAGCGCCTCCGTGCGGGCGCTCTTCGCGAAGTCCTCGATCTCGGCCTCGGTGTAGCCGGCCATGAGCTGGACGACCCAGGCGTACGCGGGCTCCATCCGCCGGTGGTCGTAGCCGGCGAAGGCGGGCTTGCCGCCGATCTCACCGTCGTCGACGACCGCGACGAGCGCGTCGGCACAGCGCGTGTCCCGGTCGGTGAGGAGCGGCGTGCCGGGCGCGGCGAGCGCGGTGGGGCACGCCTCCGCGAGGGCCTGCGCGGCTTCCGGACCGAGGTACCGGCTGGTGGTCCGCCAGTCGCCGTTCGCGGGCTGCCGGATCTTGCCGGTACGGATCATCCAGTACGCGGTCGCCGAGCCGATGTCGTTGCGCACCACGGTGTTGTCCCAGTCGAACAGGGCGACGGGGGCAGCACCGTCGGGCGTAGTGCCGCAGTGGCCCCGCTCGGTGATGAGCTTCTGGAGGCGATCACGGTTCTCGCCGTACCAGCCCTTGTCCGCGGCGAGGGTGCGGCATTCCGTCGACGTCGTGGAGTTGCTCGACGAGCAGGCGACGGCCGCGGGGGCGAGGGTGAGCAGGGTGGCGGCGAGTAGCGCCGCGCGGCGCATCACTGCAGGTCCCGTTCGGCGTCGGCGAGGGCGGCGAACTCCTCGTCGGGCGAGTTGGCCACCAGGTGGTGGCGGCTGTACACGCCGAAGTACACGAGGAAGGCCGCGAACGCAGCGAGGGTGAGGCCGGCCGCCTTCGGATCGACGAGGAAGGTCGCGACGACCGCGATGCAGGCGATGACCAGGGCGAACGAGGTCGTGACGATACCGCCGGGCGTGCGGTACGGGCGCGGCATGTCGGGTTCGCGGCGGCGCAGCACGATGTGACTGATCATCATGAGCACGTAGCTCAGCGCCGCGCCGAAGACGGCCATGTTCAGGAGCATCGCGCCCTTGCCGGTGAGCGACAGGGCGAAACCGATCACGCCCGGGACGATCAGCGCGAGCACGGGCGCCTTGCGGGCGTTGGTGACGGACAGGCTCTTCGGGAGGTAGCCGGCGCGGGAGAGCGCGAAGGTCTGGCGCGAGTAGGCGTACATGATCGAGAAGAAGCTCGCGACCAGGCCGGCGAGGCCGATGTAGTTGACCACCTTCGACGCGGTGCCGTCGCCGAGTGCCTCGACGAGAGGGTTGCCGGACGTCGACATCGCCTGCGCGCCGACAGCGCCCGGGGCGAGGAAGAACACCGTCGCGCCGGTGACGACGAGCATCAGCATCGCGACGATGATGCCGCGGGGCACGTTCTTCTCGGGCTCGCGCGCCTCCTCCGCGGCCAGCGGCACCCCCTCGATCGCGAGGAAGAACCAGATCGCGAAGGGCACGGCCGCCCATATCCCGAGGTAGCCGTGCGGGAGCCAGCTGGACGCGCCGACCGCGTCGGTGGCGGCGATGTCGGTGAGGTTGTGGACGTCGAACTTCCCGACGGCGAAGATCGCGAAGATCACGAGCCCCACCAGGGCGATCGCGGTGATGACGAACATCGCCTTGAGCGCTTCACCGGCGCCCGTCAGGTGGATGCCGATGAACAGCGCGTAGACGAACAGGTAGACCCACCAGCCGTCGGTGATCCCGAACAGACCCAGCGACTGCACGTAGCCGCCGATGAAGGTCGCGATCGCCGCGGGCGCGATGGAGTACTCGATGAGGATCGCGATGCCGGTGGCGTAGCCGCCCCACGGACCGAGCGCGCGGCGCGCGAAGGTGTAGCCACCGCCGGCCGCGGGCAGCGCCGAGGACATCTCCGCCATGCCCAGCACCATCGCCAGGTACATGCCCGCGATGATCACCGCGGCGATCGCGAGGCCGCCCCAGCCGCCCTGTGCGAGACCGTTGTTCCAGCCCGCGTAGTCGCCGGAGATCACGTAGCTCACGCCGAGGCCCGCCAACAGCACCCATCCCGCCGAACCCGAGCGGAGGGTGCGTTTGGCGAGATAGGCATCGGATTCGATGGTCGCGTCCACCCCGTCGTGATGGAGCGGGTTCGGCGCCGGGCGCTCAGTACTCATGTGGGCCTTCCTGATCACGGTCGATCCTGTTCCCGGCGTGTTGCCGGGTGGTATCGGCGTGTTTCACCGACGGTTCTTGTCGGTGTGATCTGGAACACTACGAGTCAAGCGTTGCAGCGGGGTTGCAGCGCAGGTCGACGACGAGGCGACCGGCTCGGCGAGCGAGCCTTCAGAAGGGTGGGAATCATGCAGTGGTGCAGCGATGCGACGTATCGCGAGGACCTCTATCGACGGCGGTACGACCCTCACGTGCGGCCAGTGAACGAGCTGGTCGACCAGTTGCGGGAGGAGCGCGGAGGGGCGTTCGTTCCGTACGTTGCACCGACTTACGGTGGAGTCAACGCCCGCCTGCTGGCGCTCTTACAGGACCCCGGTCCGAAGACCAACGCCGACAACCACAACGGCTCGGGCATGCTGTGCATCGAGAACGCCGATCCCACCGCTGAGCGTTACAAGGCATTGCTCGCAGGGACCGGCATCGATGTCTGCGACATTCAGGCGTGGAACAGCTTCCCGTGGCAGCCGACGACGACGGTCCGGCGCGGACATCGCACGCTGACCCCGACGAATGAGGACGTACTCCACGCGACCGATGCACTTGCGCGGGTGGTGGAGCTTCTTCCGCGACTACGCGTCGTGCTGCTCCACGGCGTGCAGGCGAAAGCGGCATGGCCGCGGCTCCAGCTGGCGTACCCAGAGCTAGCGGCAGGCGTCCGCGTGATCGACTCCTGGCATCCTCTCGCGGCCAATCCCGCGTACAAGTCACAGGCGCAGGTCGAGAAATACTCTCGAGAAATCGAGGAGTCGTTCACGATGGCGGCCCGCCATCTGCGCGATCCACGACAGATGTTCCACGACACCTCGATCACTCCGGCACCCGCCGACGCCGGCACCGACGAGCCGCCCGCGACGAACGACCAGGCCAGCCGCGCAAGGTGGCGGATCGTCACCCGAAAGCTCGGCGACCTCAGGGATCGCTATGCAGCGCGATCCTCGGACGAGCCCGCCCCCACCGTCCAGCAGCAGTCGGAAGGACCGCCGGCCAACAACCCTCCACCTTCGGTCCGACAGACCGACCACACGGGTGCAGACGGGACCGCAGTCACCGAACAGACGGTTGTCGAAACGCCGCCCGCGGACCATCGACCACCACCCGACGACGTCCCTACGAGCACACCGAATGACGCCGACTTCGACCGAGAGATCGAGCAGTACCGCATCGCCGAGGAGGCGCTCCTCGCGCGGCGTCGCGACCTGGCGGCTCGAATGGACGAATGTCGAGGCAGTCGCGAACGACTCGAGGACTACCAGCAATTGAGCGAGGACGACCGCGGTCTCGCGGCGCGGCTCGCCGACCTCGGACGCGCGAAGAGGACCTACCTGAAGCAGCGCGACCTGGCGGCCGACTGGGCGAAGCGGAACGGCGTGTCGACCGACAGCAGGGCGTTCCGCGGATCAATCGTGACGATCGAGTACTCCGACGGCGAGCTGGACACCTTCGTCCTAACCGAACGCGACACCGATACCGAGTACGAGACGGTGTCACATGAATCCGGGTTCGGACAGAGCCTGAAGCTGGTCCAGGTCGGCGACACAGTGGACCTCGTGAACAGCCAGCAGGCGCGCGTCACCGCGATCCAACCGGGCTTCCGGATATCGACGCCTACTCGCTGAACTCCACGGCCATCACGGCGGGCGCGACCCACCGGAGCAGGTAGGCGCGCAGATCGTCGGGCGAACGGGGCGGATCACCCGGGGAGATGAAGAAGGACTGCATGATCCGCAGTTGGAACTCGACGAGCTCGCGCAGCCGCGCCTCGTCGTAGCCGTGGGCGGGCCAGTCCACGTCGAAGCGCTGGATCATCGTCATGCCGAAGGCCATCGCCTGGCCGGAGGCGATGGCCTCGGTGTGCGAGTGCTCCCCCGCGAGCATCAGGCGCAGATGCGGGGCGCGGGGCACCTGATCCAGGGTGAAGACGATGCCCTCGACCACAGCCTCGGCGGGATCACCGATCCCGTGCACGTGCGCGGCAAGCCGATCGAGGAAGGCGCCCACCGACCGCACGGCGGCGGCCTGCAGCAGCGCGTCGACCGTCGGGAAGTACCGGTAGACGGTCTGCCGGATCACGCCGAGCGCGTCCGCCACCTCCGCGATCGACGTGGTGCCGCGCGCCCCGATCAGGTCCACCGCGGCGGCCACGATGCGTGACGAGGCCTCGTCGTCGTTCGTCGGCGGCGTGCCACCCCATCCCCTACGTGCCATCGCCCCAGGCTACAGCTTCGCGCGTTCTCAACATACAGAACGTGTTCTATGTGTATGTTCACCTCATGACGGACCTGCACCCCCGCAAGATGGACTTCCACTTCGACGAGGCGCCCGTGCCCTTCCTGTGGAACCCCGACAATCCCGCCTTCTCGTCGATGATGAACGCGGTCAGCTTCCTCGCCGTCGGCTTCGAGAAGATGATCGTCAAGCTGATCCTGCAGTTGCGCAAGGAGTTCGCCGACCCGGAGGTCGCGGCCGAGGCGAACGCCTTCATGCAGCAGGAGGGCCACCACTCCACCGCGCACCGTCGGCACGTCCAGGCGCTGATCGCGCAGTACCCGGGCTTGGAGAACACTCTCGACGCGGTGATCGGCGAGTTCGACCTCCTCACCGAGGCCACCTCGACCGACTACCGGCTGGCGTACACGGCCGACCTCGAGGCCACGTTCACACCGGTGTTCAAGCTCATGCTCGACAACGAGGAAGCGCTGTTCCGCCCGGGCGACGACCGCGTGGCGTCGATGTTCCTGTGGCACTTCGTCGAAGAGGTGGAGCACCGCAGCTCGGCGCTCATCATCTACAACGCGATCGTGGGCAGCGAGGTCTACCGGATGCGGATGGCACCGTCGATCTTCGCGCACGTGCTCAAGGTGATCCGGATCGCCTGCGCCGGATTCAACCAGCACGTGCCGCTCAAGGACCGGAAGGTCGACGCGTTGTCGATGTTCGGGCGGTACCGGCTCAAGCAGAAGGTGCTGGTCGCCGTCGCTCCGCACCTGACGAAGGGCGCCATGCCCCGCGCCTTCGACGTGCTCCCCAAGGCCGAGCAGGCCGTCGCGATGAAGGGCATCATCCGCAGCCAGATGCCGCTGCACGATCCGGCGCACGAGAACCTGCCGGTCCTGGCCGGCGAGTGGCTGCGCCGCTACGACAGCGGGGTCGACTGCACCCGCTGGTACACCTCGGACGCGGCGATCGGGGCCTGACGCGATGGACCTGTGCACCCCCACCTTCGACGCCCTCGCGCGTCGCATGGGCTTCACCTGCGACGACACCGGCGGACTGATGTCCGTGCGCAGTCCGTTCCACCTGGAGAACTGGACGCTGCCGGTGCTGGAGCTGACGATCATCATCGGCTCGGTCCTCATGCTCATCCACGCCTTCCGGCGCTGGCGCCAGGGTGACGCGACGAACCTCGCGATCTGGTTCGGCGCCACCGCCTACCTGTTCGTCATCGAACCGCCGCTCTACTTCCCCGGCGCCTTCGGCCTCGCGGGGCACGTGGACACGATGTTCGCGCACAACCTGTTCACCGTCGAGTTCCTCTGGGGGCGGCTGCCGCTCTACATCGTGGCGATCTACCCGCTGATGGCCACGATGTCGTTCGAGATCGTCCGCATGCTGGGCGTCTTCCGGCGATGCGGCACGTTCCTGGGCGCGTGCACCGTCGGACTCGTGCACGGCGCGTTCTACGAGATCTTCGACCACCTCGGGCCGCAACTGCGCTGGTGGGAGTGGGCCCCCGACAATCCGATCAACCTGCCCTTCTTCACCTCCGTTCCGATGGGATCGGTCGTGGTGTTCGCGGCGCTCTGGCCCATGTCGCTGGCGCTGTGTGTGCAGTTCATGGTCGGCCGGCACGTCGACGCGGGCGTCCGGTTCACCGGCCCGCAGCTGGTGTGGCGCAGCGTCGTCATCGGCCTCGCGGCGTCCGTGGGCACGTTCGTCCTGCCCCTGCCCGCCACGATCATCGGCCTGGCCGGCGACACGGTGCGCGGCACCGTCTACGCCCTGGAACTGGCCCTGATGGCCGGGGCCGCCCTGTACGCGGTCCGACGGTGCCTGTCCCCCGGGCCCGGCGCACCGTCGTTCCCGGCCCACCGCAACCGTCTGGTCCAGGCGTACGCCTCGCTCTACCTCGTGGTGTTCGCGGGACTGTGGATCGCGGCGCTCCCCGACTTCCTCGGCGCGAAGGACGGCCTGACGGCGGCCGGGGACCCCGTCGGGAACCTGCCCTTCACGCTGCTCTGCTTCGTGATCGGGATCGCGGCGGTCGCTCTGACCTTCGTCGTCCGCGACCGTGGACCGGTTGCGCCCGAGCCGATCGGGAGCACCATGGAGGTGTGAGCACGCTCGCCACATCGTGGATCGGCGCCGGTCAGGGCTGGCGCCAGATCGAGCAGCTCATCCTCGCCTTCGGCCTCTCCACGGTGGTCGGGCTTGAGCGCGAGTTCCGCGGCAAGAGTGCGGGGCTGCGGACGCAGGCGATCGTCGGCACCACCTCCGCCCTGATCCTGCTGGTCAGCAAGTACGGCTTCAGCAACGTCCTGCAGCCGGGCGCAGTGGTGCTCGACCCGTCGCGTGTCGCGGCGCAGATCGTCTCGGGCATCGGCTTCCTCGGCGCGGGACTGATCATCACCCGGCGCGGCGCGATCCGGGGCCTGACCACCGCCGCGGCCGTCTGGGAGACCGCCGCGATCGGGATGGCGGCCGGGGCGGGGCTGGAGGTCCTCGCCGTCGCCGTCACCGGCCTGCACTTCGTGGCGGTCCTCGGGTTCACGCCGCTCGGGCGGATGGTCGCGGTGCGGGGAACCGCGGAGCGCGGGTTCACCCTGACCTACCGCGACGGGGCCGGGATCCTGCGGGACGTGCTCGCCACGTGCACTCGGCGAGGGTGGACTGTGGCGTCACTCACAGTCGTGGACGGGCCCTCGGACGAGACGATCACGCGCCCGGAGGTCACCGTCGCGTTATCGCTGGTCGGACGGGGTGTCACGGAGGCGGGCGCCGCCCTCGGCGCGGTCGACGGAGTGCTGCGGATCGACCGCGGCGCGGACGAGGACTGACAGTGAACCGAACGGTTCGTGACGATCCCACAAGAGACGGCTGTGAACTTCTCACCTGACAACAGGCGGAAGGGCGGTCCGATCCTGTTTCATGGAAGGCATGGCAGACATCCGTAGTTTCAGCACGCTCGGCGGACAGTTCCCCAACGTCGTCGTCACCGCGATCGAGATGACCACCTCGATCGGCACCGACACCGAGTCCACGTGGGAGGGCCTCCTCGCCGGCAAGAGCGGTATCCGCGAGCTCAAGGGCGACTTCATCGGCGTCGACATCGCCGATCTTCCGGTCCGCTTCGGCGGCCAGCTCCTCGAGGACCCCACTTCGGAGGTTCCCGAGCGTCCCGACCGCAAGTACGCGGGCGACATCAGCAAGCAGCACGTGTCCAAGCGCCGCATGTCCTACGTGGAGCAGGCCGCGCACGTCATCACCAAGCGGCTGTGGGACAAGGCCGGCCGCCCCGACGTCGACCACAACCGCCTCGCGGCGGTCGTCGGCACGGGTCTCGGCGGCGGCGAGTCGATGGTCGAGGCCGTCGACGCGCTGCGCGATCACGGCGTCCGCAAGGTCTCGCCGTTCACCGTGCAGATGGCCATGCCGAACGGTGCCTGCGCCGTCTCGGCGCTGGAGATCGGCGCCCGCGCCGGTGCCATCGCCCCCGTCTCCGCGTGCTCGACCGGCAACGAGGCCATCGCCCACGCGTGGCGCCAGATCGTCATGGGCGACGCCGACATCGCCGTCTGCGGCGGCATCGAGGGACGCATCGACAGCCCCGTCATCGCCCCGTTCGCGATGATGCGCGCCCTGTCGACCCGCAACGACGATCCGCTCGCGGCATCGCGTCCGTTCGACAAGGACCGTGACGGCTTCGTCTTCGGCGAGGCCCAGGCCCTGATGATCATCGAGACCGAGGAGCACGCGCTCGCCCGCGGCGCGAAGCCCATCGCGCGCCTGCTCGGCGCCGGCATCACCTCCGACGGCTACCACATGGTCTCCCCCGACATCGAGGGCGGCGGCGCCGCTCGCGCCATGAAGCGCGCGATGGAGACCGCCGGCCTGACCCGCGCGGACATCGATTACATCAACGCGCACGCCACCGCGACCCCGATCGGCGACCTCGCCGAGGCCAAGGCCATCAACGCGGTCGTCGGCACCGACGCGGCGATCTACGCCCCCAAGGGCGCGCTGGGCCACTCGATCGGCGCCGTCGGCGCCCTCGAGGCCGCCCTGACGGTGCTGTCGCTGCGCGACGGCGTCATCCCGCCGACCCTCAACCTGGAGAACCAGGACCCCGAAATCGAGCTCGACGTGGTGCACGGCGAGGCACGTAAGGGCGACTATAAGTACGCGCTGAACAACTCGTTCGGCTTCGGCGGCCACGACGTGGCGCTCGCCTTCGGCAAGTACTGAGTAGCACCGTTTCTCACGACGCCGCCCGCTCCTGATTCAGGAGCGGGCGGCGTCGTTCGTTCCTGACGTCGATGCCGCGAGGCGCTCGGCGAACGCGTGGACGTACGCCTCGTCCACCGCGACCCCCGCGACGGCGACCGCCTCGGTGCGCGTGAGAACGCACAGGCCGTGCACGGCGGACCACATCTCGATCGCGCGGTCGACGCCCCCGAGGCGATCCGCGAGAGCGTCGATCCATACGCCCGTGATTCCACGCAGGTCACCACCCGCCCCGGCGAGGAGGTCGTGCCTGAAGATCAGATCGAACATGTACGGACGGGTGACGGAGTAGCGCCAATACGCGACGGCCGCGTCGCCGACTCCGCTGTGCAGTGCAGGCCCGAGTTCACGGTCGAGGTCGAGGACCCCCTCCCTCGCGATCGCCGCCAGCAGCGCGGTCAGCGTCGGGAAGTACCGGCGCGGCGCCCCGTGGGACAGGCCCGCGGCGGCGGCGACCGAACGGACGCCGACGGCACCGATCCCGTCGGCGTCCACCATCGCGGTGCCGGCCCGGACCAGTGCATCTCGTGTCGCGTCCACGTTGACAGTGTCTACAGATGTAGGCAGACTGGCAAGACCCACCTGGTAGACACTGTCTACGCCCGCCATGTCAGGAGTCATGCGATGTTCTACGCCCTGTACAAACACGTACTGCTCGAACCCGCTCTGCGGACCGTCGTCCGCGTCGATGTCACAGGCGTGGAGAACATCCCGGACAGCGGGCCGGTGATCCTGGCGGCGAACCACCTCGCGGAGGTCGATTCGCTGATCCTGCCGTTGGCGTCACCGCGGGAGATCGCGTTCCTGACGAAACTCGAGTACTTCACCGGCACAGGGATCCGTGGGCGCCTCTCGCGCTGGTTCTTCCGGTCCGCGGGTCAGATTCCCGTCGACCGTTCGGGCGGCGACTCCGCCGCGCTGGACGCGGCGGTCGATCACCTCCGTCGGGGCGGAGCCTGGGGAATCTACCCCGAGGGCACACGTTCGCCTGACGGGCGCCTCTACCGCGGCCACACCGGGCTCGCCCGGGTCGCCGAGCGCGTCCCAGGAGCACTCGTGATCCCTGTCGGCCTGCGCGGCACGGACATCGTCAATCCTCCCGGCCCCCAGCGCACCCTCAACCGGGGTCGGGTCGGCGTGCGATTCGGCAGGCCGATCGAGATCGGCACCGTCCTCGCCGAATCCGGCGTCCGCGGTGCGACCGACGCGGTGCAGCGCCGGATCCAGGAGCTGACCGGCCAGCAGTACGTCGACCACTACGCACCCGGGGGTCCGAGCGTCAGACCACGCCGACGATGATCGCCCGCGCCTCCTCGACCGGAATCGCGCCCGCGAGGACGTCGACGGTGAGTCCGTCGGCCAGCGCGAGCGCCGCCGTCGCGCGGCGTTGCGCGTCGGTCACCGGAATGCCCGCCTCCGCCATGAGATCCGCTATGGCAGAACGTAACCGCGACCACAGGTCGCGGTACACCTCCCCAATCTCGGGGTCGGTGAGCGCACGGGCGGAGAAGGCCACCCACACCCGGGCGGTGTCGTCACCGACGTCGTCCGGCACGAGCAGAACGAGGAGCGCCACGAGGCGCTGGCGGACATCGTCGACCTCCGCGGCCCCGCGGTAGCGCTCGGCAGCCCGGGCGGCGACGGTGCGGAGCGCGGCCCGGAGCATCGCCGCCTTGGTCGGGAAGTGGTGCTGCACCGCGCCGATCGACACTCCGGCCCGCGTTGCGACGGTACGGACGCTCAGCCCGTCGAGTCCCGCCTCGGAGATCTGCGCGATGACCTGGTCGGTGAGAGCGTCAGCGGCGGCGGGCATGAGCACGATCGTAGAACTGCTTGGCCTGCATGGCCGCTCCGACCACCATCTGCGCAGGCTCACGACGCCCGTCGGAAGTCGAGCGACCGCTGACCACGGCGAGGCAGAGCAGCAGGACACCCAGGCCCAGGAGGGCGAACTGCGCCGTCTCCACGAGGAGACCGACGATCTCCGACGCCCCCTCGCTGTCCGCGCCGAAGTCGACGTGCACGAAGGTCAGCGCGAAACCGACCAGGACCAGTGGGATTCCGCCGGCCAGCCACCCGACGGGAGTGCGGGTGCCGTCGCGCCCGGAGAACGCTCCGATGACCAGCAGGATCACGCTGACCAGGAGCAGCGCCACGCGCAACAGCGCCCACGAGTGCAGGTTGTCGAGCAGCGCGTCGCCGGAGTCGGTTCCTCCGCCCAGCAACGACAGCCGCGGGCCCAGGAACCCGACAACGGAAGCGATCAACGCAACGATCGCACCGGCGACGCCCCACACGACGCCCGCGGTCGCACGTCGCCGGTAGATCACCATGATGACGATCCCCGCGACAGGCGCGAGCATGCCGACGACTTCCAGAATCCGGAACACAGAGCCCTCCTCGATCGACCAATACGTTCGTATTGCCTCAAGCTACCATACGATCGTATTGCCACAACCGGGCTCACAGTCATCCGTTCAGAGGATGGTCGACAGCGACTGTGCGCCCTAGCGTCAATATCGGGAAACCCGACAACAAAGGAGCAATCATGACCGGAATCGCGACGTTCACAAGAAGGTTGAGTGCCGTCGCGGTCTGCGGCGCTGCCGTCGCTGTGGCGGGCCCCGCTCCAGCGGGTGCTGGCGTGTACTGGGGCGCCTTGGCCGTCGACGGAGCGGGCCACTGGGGAGACACGACGATGTCATCAAGTCCGCAGAAGGCATCGGCGAGTGCACTGCGCGGGTGTGGGCGCGCTGCATGCAGGGTCGTCGTCGTCTTCGAGGGTTGCGGCGCTGTCGCGCAAGGACCCAAAGGCATCAAAGGCGCTGTCCACGACAGACTCGCGTTCGCCAAAGACGATGCGCTCGCCCGGGCAGGGGGCGGGAAGATCATCGTCGCCGACTGCAACGGCTACTGACCCAACGAACCAGTCGATCCGTACTGTGCCCCCGGTGAGACTCGAACTCACACTGGACGGGTTTTGAAAACCTGCGGTCCGCCGTGCTCCGAGATACGCCACCAGGCATGATGCGGTTGTCGATTCCGTAGACTCGCAGGTGAGAGCAAGTATTTGAGCACCGGTTGAGCAGTAGCGGCCACCGGTGGCGCAGCGCCTAACTAGCGCCGGTGGGTAGCACGGGGGTGGCACGGCACCGTCCGATCAGCGATTCGCCGGCTCTCCTGCGGACGCTGGCAGCCCCTCGGACGGTGGGCGTACGGTGGCTGTAGCCAGCGCGCCGCAGCAGGGGCAGGACCCCGCGCGGCGAAGGGCGACCAGCGGTCGCAGCAGGCTCACAAGATCCGCAATTCAGTTTCACCCGCGCATCGCGCAATTCATCCGCTTGGTCAGGGACCGGCGTCGTCGAGATAGAGCCCCGACGGATCCAGTCACACCTACCGATTCGGAGAAACCATGAACACCATTAATTCCGCCCGCTTCCGCGATTTGTTCGCGTTCGGCGGCGACCAGGCCACCGGCTACTCGACCAGCGGTGACGTCCTGGTCAATCAGACCGCCGACGGCGTCGACCTCGCTTCCCTCTGGACGCAGGCGCAGACCGCGATGCAGATGTGGAACCAGAAGCGCTCCGCCCTGGCCGCGCTGATCTCGTATCCGACGGTCGCGCCGGGCGACGCCATTCCGCAGTCCCTCGGCGGGGATCACTTCGAGGAAGCGTCGGAATTCGGCGAGCCGACCGGCCTCCGCGCGGAGCCGAACGCCCTGATTCTCGGTTACACCTACACGGATTACGACATCGCATCGCGTTTCACATGGCGATTCCTGCGCGATGCCAGCGCTGAGCAGGTCCGCAGCGTGATCGACCGCGCGTTCGAGGCTGATAACCGTCTGACCACGGGGAACATCCTTCGTCGGCTGTTCGACCCGACGCAGGGATCGAACGAGTTTTCGACTCCCGTGTATGGCCTCTACAACGGCACTGACGGGATGATCCCGCCCCCGTACGCGGGTCAGACCTTCCCGCCCGAGAACAGCCACTACCTCGTTTCGGGGAACGCAGCGCTCGACCCGGGCGACCTCCTGGACGCGCTGAATCAGGTCCGCTCGAAGGGCTTCGGCGTCGACGGCAATTCGCAGCTGGTGATCCTCTGCCACCCCAACGAGGGCGAGCTGATCAGCACCTTCCGCGCGGGCGTGGAGACCAACGGCATCGTGTCGAAGTTCGACTTCATCCCGTCGGCGAGCGCCCCGGCGTACCTCACGCCGGAGAACATCGTCGGCAAGGTCGCGCCCGCCGAGTTCGGCGGCCTGCCGGTCGCGGGTAGCTACGGGCCTAGTTGGGTGATCGAGTCGCACTACTTGCCCGTCGGCTACGTCACCGTCGTGGCGACCGGTGGGCCGAACAGCAGCCGGAACCCGGTCGCCTTCCGCCAGCACGCGAACCCGAGCTACCAGGGCTTGCGAATGATTCCGGGTCGCGATCAGCGGTACCCGCTCCAGGACAGCTTTTACGCAAGGGGTTTTGGTACGGGCGTCCGATACCGGGGCGCGGCCTGCGTGGTCCAGGTGAAGGCGTCCGGCGCGTACGACGTGCCCGACTGGACGTGGCGCTGATGAGCCGCTCTGCCGGACGCCGCGATAGGCGTCTGTCGCCGGTGGACCGGACCGAGCTGGAACCCAGCGAGTTCAGCTGGGGACCGGGTCTCACGCCTCCCGACCTCGCGGAAGCCCTTCCGCGCGAAGGGGGAATGTACTGCGGGATGGCTCCGCGCGCCGAGGAGCCCGCTGGTCTGCGCGCCCTGGCCGCTGAGCTGGCCGACCGCAACGCGCGCGGATCGAGCGCGAGCGGTCCCGGCGATGGAGGGTCGTCGTGAGCCGCCGCAGCTTCAAGCGGGACCGTCAGGGGCGGTTCGCGGGGGCCGGATCGAAGATCGGGTCCACCGCCAAGGGAGCGAAGTCGGCCGCGAACACCGCAGCCAAGACCTACTCGAAGAAGGTCGGGAAGTCAGTCGGCAACGCCTACGTGAACGGCAGCTTCGAGAAGCACCTCGTCGTAGGCCAGGGCGGAGATTACAAAGGCGTGAAGGTCGGGGCCGAGTTCCGATCACCCGCAGGCCGAGGCGTGGTCGTCAAGGGGATCGCGGGCTATCACGGCAAGCCCAATCGCCGCCTCGACGTGACGCCCTCGCTCGACAAGGCCCAGAAGCAGCTCACCGTGACCGCGAAACCGAACCCCGCGCGTCGTAGCGCAGCAGCAGGCCGAAAGGTCCGGCAATGATCGCCGGCCGATTCCGGACGACGCCACGCCACGCAGATCGGAGCAGGGCGGTTGACGCGGCACCGGGTAGCCCGTGGGGGCCACCCACGCACCGCAGGCAGCCACCGCGAACGGCAGCGGCCCGCGATAGGCGGCTGAGCAACCGCAGCACGCAGCCCACGGGCCGCACCAAACTGAACAGGAGACGCCGGGCAGAGCCCGGCCACAATCTCGGGGAGCGGTACCTGTTCCGCAACCCGACGACAGGTTGACTTGTCCCTGTCGCGCGTCGTCGACTTGTCCGACGCGGCGCGGAGGAGAGAGCCACGGTCCGGCTCTCTCCCCGCAACCGACCCCCGCCGAGGCGAAGCGACCGCTTTCAATTCTCCTAGGCGGGGGTTTCGGCTGTTCGGAGCGGCCCGACGAGCCTACTTCTCCTCTAGGAGGATGCGCGTGCCCTTGCCGCTACCTCCGTAGTTCCAATTCATCTCCCAGCCGTCCCACGACACGCTCTGCGTCCCGTCAATCGGCCGTGTCTCCTTCACCTTGTAGTCGACGCTCGACGGTGCGCCCGACTCCTTCAGGAGGCAGTTGTACACATCCTCCGCGGCCTGGGTGCCAGCGAAGAAGTTGTACTCGATCGACTTCTTGTCCGACCCCAGCGTCAAATAGCTGGAGTCCTTGTTGCACTTTTCAGCGACCTGTTCGGCCGTGACGCGATCGTCTCCGCCCCCGCATCCCGTCAGGACCAGCGTCCCCACCGCTAGGCCGACCCCGGCCAGCTTCCATCCGCGCATCAGCGCCTCCTTCTAGACGTTCCATAGCATCGCTCAAGAGAAAGTCAAGAGCGCGGGATGATCGTACGGTGGTCCACCGGCAACGGAGTCAGAACCTTAAGACTGCCTGAGTGTGAGCAGTATCCCCGTACCCGCGCGAGGCGCGGGCGCGTCAGCGCGCCAATCAGGCGGTCGGAAACGGCGCTCTACGGACTACCGGAATTAGTTAGGGACTGTTCTCGCGCTCGTTTCTCCTCGGGATCACGGACGGAGTCGCGGAAGTGACTGCAGTCCAGCGAGTTAGGGGCGGTGGCTGGCGCGCTACCCGCGCCTAGTGGGTGGTACAGTTGGCGGCAGTAGCCAACCGGCCACGGCATTGCGCCAGGCGGTATAGCTACAGCTGACGACGATTCAGGGCAGGCCGTGACTCTGCCGTTCACTTCCGAATTTGGGAGTGTGCACGGTGGTGCGGCCTGACTTCTTCGTTTAGCTCAAGGCTCCTTTCGTGGACACTTCCTCGTCCCAAGGAGCATCGGCCATGAGCCAACTCACCCAGACCGCGCAGCGGGTCGCTACGCCCGCGCCCAATCGCCAGCAGCAGCGGAGCATCGTCAATCGCGACGAACTGTCCAACCTCCCGACCCGGAAGGGAAGGGAGGGCGCGCTCGAATTCTTCCGGGAAATGGGTATCACCGGCATCACCCCGACCCGGCTTCGCTACGCGCAGGAACGCGGTGAGCTGCGCCGTTTCACTCTCGCGGGTCACTCCTGGTACGCCGACGTGGACCTCTGGGATTGGCTCCAGACGCTCGCGTCGGGTGGTCAGGAGGCGCAGCAGTGAGCGCGGAGGACCAGCAGAACATCCCGCCCGAGCTGATCGAGGTCGCCCCGGCGCTCGGGATGTCCGGCGCAGAGCTGTCGGCAGCTCATAGTCCGTCCATCGATCACCTACTCGCGATGAATGAGCCGAAGGTCACGATCATGGGGCCGGACGGCCACCGCGTTCTCGTACGAGAGCGCAGGCTCTCGCGCAACGTGAACAAGCACCCCTTGGGCGTGGCGGGACTGGACCGAGCCCGCAACGAGGATCGCGGCCCGGCGACCTACGCCGAGACCGTCGAGATGCTCGGCGAAGACCGGGTCCGCGAATTGGAGGCGTCGAGCGACCCGCGCGACCGAGCCAGGGCGGGGTGCGCCAGGCTGGAAGTGGACCCGAGCGATAACGTGATCGACTACGCGGGGCACTATCCGGATCGGTTGCTGCTGAACACGAGCCGTCCTCCGCAGCCGTTGCTGCCGGGTGGCCGCGAGTACACCCTTGAAGATCTGCGGGCACACGATTCCAAACGCTGCTACTACGAGGGGCCGCACGTCCAGGAGCGGATCGCCGCTGAGGAACGCGTGTGTCAGCTGGACTACGAGCGCGTCCGCGCGGCTGGTGCTCCTGATCGCGTCGTCGTGATCCACAATCAACCGGAAGACGTGTGCACGGAAGCGCATCCCGTTCCCGTGATGAGCACGCCGCTACGGATCGTCCGGTTGCTCTGGCGCGAGACGGCCGAGAGCGGTTTCGCGCAGTGTTGGTGGTGCGAGGAATGGCAAGACACGGAGATCGACGCGATGATGGTGGTCACCTGCGGGCCGACCACGCGGGTCTTTCCGACGTGCCCGACCTGCGAGGAAGTCTTCAAGGCTGACCTCGGCGACGGTGTGGACTTCGTATACGTGAGCGACCGGCGCTTCTTCCAGATCGGCTTGCCGAGCGACGAGTACTTGCCCGACGTGACGGTCCGGCTCGACGGGACCGCGCAGTGAGTGCGGAAGCGGCGGTGTCCGCGCTCGTCGTCCTGTGCGCAGCCGCGTGGCTGGTGTATTGCGCCGTCCAGGCTGACCGTTCGCTGAGGCCTGACGTCGTCACGGTCGGCTGCAACGGGCCGGATGGCGGTAACGGGCGCACGCGGTGCATCTCAACGCTGTGTCCGAGTCTGGAGCCGTTGTGCGCCTGCTCGAAACGAGCGAGCGACCTCGGGAACTCAGCTCCCGAGGCCGCTCCGACCGGGTGTAACAGTGCCGCATCTATTTCGTTCGGGAGAGCGAAACTCCTCCATTAGTCAGCAGGGCTGACCTTCCAATCGCGGTGTGGGGCACCGCGATTAAGCAACCTCAGAAAGGCGCTCAATGAGCCAGCCTACACCTGGCGAAGTATCGCCGCCACCACGTAAACCGCAGCAACGCAGACGAATCCGTGTCACACAATCGACGACACGTGACGGATGCGTGCTGTTTCGGTTCACGCCTCCGAGTGTTCCCGACGTCGCCGGTTTGAGCCTTCGAGACGCCGCCTTGGCCTACGCGCGGGCCGGATGGTTCGTCTTGCCGGTCGCATCGGGGAGCAAGAACCCCGGCACCGTGGTGGGCGGTCGCTGGCAGGACCAGTCCACCCGCGACCCCGAGCAGATCGAGGAGTGGTGGAGCGAGAATCCCGACTACGGGATCGCGCTGCACATCGGTCGCAGCGGCGCGATCGCCTTCGACCTCGACGGAGCCGCGCTCAGCGAACTACCCGTAGACCTGGCCGATGGTCTCCGCCAGGGCGTGTGTCAGCTGTCCCGCGTGGGGAATCCTGATCGCGGGCACTACCTGTTCGTCAACGACGGCGGGTATGGCAACGGCGCGGGGGCGTTCCGGTCGTTCGGGGACGTGCGCGGCAAGAACGGCGTGATCATCGTCGCGCCGACACCGCACGTTCGCGACGATGGCGAATACCGATGGGCGAACACCGGAGGGCTGCCAGGCCTCCCGGAAGAGTTGCGTGCATGTCTTTCTGCCGCCACAACGGACGAAGCCGACCCGCTCACCGAAGATCAGATGGCGCAGTTTCTCACCGCAGAGGAACACACCCGAGCGGATCGCCCCCAAGCCTTGGACGGGGTGCTGGCCGCTTTCGAGAAGGAAGTCCGTAACGGCGGCAGCAGCCACGAAGCGGTCGTCAGGGCGTTGCCGTGGGCCTTCCGTGAGGTGATCGCAGGGTGCTACCCGGTGGCTACGGCTCTACCCCGGCTGGATCAGGCGTTCAACGAGTCGTTCAGTTGGGAGGGGCGTGGCCTGGACGGGCGCAGTTCGCCGGCTCGGAACGAATTCCTGCGAACAGCGCAGTGGGCGGCGGCGCAGGCCAAGCTCGCGGACCCGGCGGAGACGCTGGCCCGTTTGCACCGCGGGGTGAACACCACGGCGATCACGGGCGACCTCGACGCCGACATCCAAAACGAACTGACGAAACTGCGCGTGCGGGACCGCGCCAGGGCGGCCTATGCGGAAGAGAAGGCTCTCGACCGCCTGAATGTCAACGCCGACCGGGCGATGGACGGCCTGGCGTTCCTCACCGAGGCTGTGAACGAATCCCCCTTGTGGGGGTCAGGGGATCAAGTCCTGTGGGCTCCCGGCGAGGGCCTGATGATCTGCGGTCCGCAGGGCGTGGGCAAGTCGACCATCGTCCAGCAGCTGATGCTCGCCAGGTTGGGCCTCAATCCGCCGGAGATGTGCGGGCTGCCGGTCGCTGTGGATGAGCGCCCGATCCTGTACCTGGCGATGGACCGCCCACCGCAGATTCGCCGGTCGATCAACCGGATGGTCGACACTTCCGACGAGTCTGTGGCTGCGACGCTCAAACGACAACTGGTCGTGTGGAAGGGACCGCCGCCGGTCAACGCAGCCGAAGCGCCTGACGTCTTCGCGCAGTGGGTAGCGATGCACGGCCGCGATCCAGGGCTGGTCATTGTGGACTCGTTGAAGGACCTGGCGTCGGGGCTGGGCGAGGACGCGACCGGCTCGGGGATCAACACCGCCATGCAGTCGATCCTCGCCAACGGCACCGAGTTCATCGACCTGCACCACCAACGAAAAGCGACGTCGGACAACCGCAAGCCGGACAAGCTGGCCGACGTGTTCGGCAGCACCTGGCTCACGTCCGGCATGGGGTCGGTACTGCTCGTATGGGGCGAAGCCGGAGCGCAGCGGGTGGAGCTAACGCACCTGAAGCAGCCCGCGTCGCCTGTCGGGCCGCTGATGCTCGACCACGCCCACGGACAGGGGGTGTCCAGCGCGATCGATCCTGAGGCGATGGTCCTGCAACTCGCGACCGAGGCCGGGGCGGTTGGGATCACGGAGACCATCGCCGTGGAGGCCGTCTACGGCGACATCGAGGACGAGACCGAGCGCAGCGCAGCCAAGAAGCGCATTCGGCGGCGACTGGACAAGCTCACCCGCGAGGGCCTTCTCCGCTACGTGGCGGGCGGTAAGGGCGGGTCCGGTGGCGGAGGAAGGGCCGCAACGTGGTTTGTCGTACGGGCGTAGCGGGCCGAGCGGGTATCGGAGGCGGTTGCAAAACCGCAGGTAGGGGGCGATGCCCCACGCGGGTATCGGAGCGGGTCCGATACCCGGCACGATGCCCGCCGATACCCGCTCCGTGCGCGGGCAACGCAAAACCGCAGGTAGAGGGCGATACCCGCACCTACCCGCAGGCCGGGTATCGGAGCACCGGCCAAGGGCGATGCCCGCCCGCCTATGCATATAGGCGGGCATCGTCCGACCCGGTTGGCGGCTAGGGCAACGGTCAATCGGATTCGAACAGAACAAAATTGGAAGGAAGCAGCACATGAAGGAATCGTCTGAGCACATCGAGAATCAGCAACCACCCGCCCTGGCATCAGAGACGGCGGGCCGGTGGGTCGTCGACGAAAGCGATCCAGAGTACGAAGTGTGGGAGGCCTTCGACGGCATGGCTGTCGAGGACGCGACGACGCCGAAGGACACACCTATGAAGGAGACTCGCTGGAACCCCGAGGGGTTGGCAAACCGCTGCACGGCGCACCGCAAAAACGGCGACCGCTGTAAGCGCGCCGCGATAGCCGGTGGGAACGTGTGCCGTGTGCACGGCGGAGCCGCCCCGGCGGTCCAGGCTGCCGCTCGTGTCCGGCTGGCGATGGCTGCCGATCGGATGGCCGCGAACCTACTCAAGATCGCCGTGGACGACGACGCCCCGGACAGCGTCAAGCTCGCGGCCACGAACTCCGCCCTCGACCGCGCGGGCCTCAGCGCCAAGACCGCCGTGGAAGTCTCAGTTGATCCAAAGCCGTTCGAGCAGTTGCTCGCTGGGATGGCGACGATGACGGGCGGTAGCCGGGCTGCCAGCCGCGCCGAGCGCGGAGTGGCCGACACCGAGGACGCCGACTGGATCGAGGCCGAGATCGTCGGGATGCACGCCGCCGAAGAGCGGGCCGAGCGCCCTCCTATGCCCCGGCCCGTCGAGGAGCCGGCGATCACGGACGGGGCGGGCTCGGGATTGATGAGCATGGAGGAGGCTCTGGCCGCTCTCCGCGCCACCACCCCGCCACCCGCAGCGCCCGCACCCCGCCGCAGGGGCACCCGGTAGCTATCGCGGGGGCCTGGTTGCCCCGCCACGCTGGCAGCGGGGCGGCTTGGCCCACGGGCTAGGGCAGTGGCACGTCAGCGCTTAGGGCGACGCACGCGGTAAGCGAAAGACTCGACAGGACAGGGCTATTCGCTACAACATCGAACAGGCGTACGAGGTAAGGTGGGGTGCAAGGGGTGCACTCGGGGCCGCGCCCCCTGGACCACACAGCAAGGGAGACAACGGATGAGAGTCATCGGATACGTGAGAGTGAGCACGGACAGGCAGGGCGAGAGCGGCCTCGGCCTGGAAGCGCAACGCGACGCCCTGGCGCAGTGGTGTGCGGCTCGCGGGCATGAACTGCTCACGGTCACCACGGACGTGGTCAGCGGGGCCAAGAACGACGCGATGTTCGGGCGTGAGGTCGCCGTGGCCGCAGTGGAATCGGGAGTGGCGCAGGGACTTCTCGTCCGCGCGCTGGATCGCGTCACCCGTGACCAGTTGGACGCCGCGCAGATCATGAAGCGCGCGAACGATTATGGATGGCGGCTCTTGGACTGCGAGGGCGCAGACAGCGGCGACCCGAGCCAGCGTCTCGTCGCGGACGTACGGCTCGCGGTGGCCGCAGAGGAACGCCGCAAGATCGGCACCCGCACCCGCGAAGCCCTGGACCAGAAGCGCAGCAAGGGCGACCCGGGCCTGATCAGTGTCTCGGCGCAGCGCCGTATCCAAGTGCTCGCCGCGCAGGGGCTCGGCGCTAAGGCCATCGCCAGCACGCTCACCACCGAGGGCATCCCCACCGCTAAGGGCGGCACCGAATGGAGCTACAGCAGCGTCAGGCGCGCCCTGGCCCGCATCGAACGAAAGGCAGCCTGACATGGCCTGGATCACGAAGTACGAGACCACCGAGCGCCGCCGGGGGAAGCCCGTCGCTACCTACCGCGTCACGTTCAAGGACGTAGTACGGGACGAACACGGACTGCCGATCCCGGTGGACCCGGCGAAGCCGAACGGTCGCAAGAAGACGACGAACCGGCAGGAGACCTTCCCCACGCGGGAGCTGGCCGAGGCCCGCCGCGACGAACTGAACGCGGCCCGCCACACGAACGGCACGTCCGCCCTGGCTGATCAGCGAATCGCCGGCGATCTACCGTTCGGGCACTACGCGCAGGCGTGGATCGAGAGCCAAGCGCTGAAGGTGGCGCAGGGCCGACTGAAGCAGCGGACCCTGGACGACTACGAGCGCGTCGTCAAGCGGTACGCCCTGGACCGGTTCGCGGCCAAAGCGGTCGCGAGCATCACCCCGCGAGACTGCGAGCTGTTCCTCGCGGACCTGGCGGCGCGGAGACTCGCACCGAAGACGGTCAATCACGCCTGGCTCGGCTTGAAGAACGTCCTCACGTACGCCACCCGCCACGGCGCGATTCCCGCGAACCCGTGCGATCAGGTGGACTTCAACACTGGCCGCGCCGTGGGAGACCGAGAGAAGTTCCAGCATCACCCGCTCACCGCCGAGCAAGTCGCCGCCACCGCGCAGATCGTCGGCAAGCTCTACCCCGTCTACGAGTTGCTGGCGTACTTCCTCCCCTACTCCGGACTGCGGAAGGCCGAGTGCGCCGGACTGGAGATCCAGGACCTAGATTTCACGACCCGGCCAGCGAGCGCGGCCAACGACGGCACCGACTCCTCTGTCCAGTGCGTCGTGCATGTCCGCCGAACTAAGGACCGCAAGGGCGGCGAGTGGGTCACCAGCACACCCAAGAGCCGGAAGTCCCGCCGGTCGGTACCGCTACCGCCCTGGCTCGCAGAGCGGATGCACGCGTATCTCCGCGACGTGCATCCCCGCGCAGACGAGCCCACCGCTCCTCTGTGGCCGAGCCGCAAGAACGGTGGCTACCGCGTGAAGGGCGAGCGCACCGTGATGCCCCTGGATTGGTCCCAGCCACCCGAGCTGGGAACCTGGTTCGAGACGATCCTTGCCCCGGCGCTAGTGGAGGCCGGGCTACCCGTGAGCCGACCCGCCCGCGCCGCGAAGTCCGCCACCGAGACCGCCCCGGCAGTCCCCGCGCAGCCAGCCGTCCGGGGCGTCCGGCTCCACGACTACGGGCGGCATAGTTTCGCGACGATGCAGCTCTCGGCGGGCGTCCACTTCATGCTCGTCAGTCAGTGGATGGGCCACGCGCAATACACCCTGACGTTGGACACTTACGGCGACTGGATTCCCAGCCAGGACGGCGGCGCGCTCAACAACCTCCCGGCCCCGGCTCGCATCGCGGACACCGCGGAGCAGAGCGAGCCAGAACGCGAGATCGCCCCGGTCATCCAGCTATTCGGTCGATAGGCGAGACGTCGTCGGTAGGCTCTGTGACATGGCCGAACTTCCATCGCTTACTGAAGCTAGCAGTCTGTGCAATGCGACAGCCTTGGTGATGAGCGCGGTGGCTCAGTTGCCATACCGTGAACCAACGGTCTCGAATATTGACGAGTACGACGCAGAGCACGGTGGTGGCGCCATTCCCGATCCCCTTCTGACAGCTCAGCGGTACACCCGCTTCTACCTACTTGGGGCGGGGGACTTCGTCTTCAGCCTCGGCAAGTTGCTCAGCCTCGAACAACCGATGGTCATGTCCCCTGCCGTTCTGGCTCGCTCCGCGGCAGAATATTCGAGCCGGTGCGTTTACGTGAGCGACCCGACCGACTCGCCTGAGATGCGGATCTCGAAGGCAATGAATCTGTGCAGGGATGGCTTCAATGACCACGGAGTAGGTAAGCCTGACGCTGACCCAGAGCTTATTGAGCTGGCGAAGGGATTCAACGACTGGTCCAGTCAGCGCTCGCTACCGAAAGCGCCGCTGCCAAACTACACGAACCTGATCCATCAGCTTTCGCCCGAGATGGGGCGTCGAGAGTATCAGCGACTGTCCGGTGTCGCCCACGCCAACGCAATCACTCTGTCGGGTGCAGTCATCTCGGCGCAGTTGGAGAGCGACCATAACGTCGATCAGTCCTGGCGAAACGCGCTGTTCGCGTCTCATTGTGGCGTGCTCGCAGCGATGAGCGTCTGCCTGCTGAGAGACGGAGATCTGACGCAGGTAAGCAGTTGTTTCTCTGCGTTCAAACACTACGAGCTGAAGTACAACCAGTTCGTATGGGATAGGGATGTTGAGCGAGGAATCACGCCTGACTGGCCGCGACCGACCGTTCCAGCTGACGACTAATCTTCGGGAAATCGGCGCTACTCAATCACTTCCACGATCTCAATATTCTGCGAGAACGGCACGTGCATCTTTTCGACGCGGCCGTCCATGCCCGGCAACCCTGGCACCGTCGGGAACTTGACCCAGATGGTCATGCCCGGTGCGCGCCCGTCATTGACACGGCGGAACTTCACGAATTTTGCCTGAAAGTTGAAGTCATCTCCGTGGCATCCCATGAACTTGCCGAGGTAGCTATCGTCCAGCTGTCCGGCAGTGACGCTAGTGTTGGCAGCGACCCCGCGGCCGTTGCTCAGGCTATTGAGGACCTCAACGCCGTCGATAGAGGTCTCATTCTCTGGAATCTCGCTCACGTGCTCATCATCCCACGCTGCTCCGACAGGTTTCGGACGTTCCGGACGTACTACCCCGTGTCGCGCCGGTTGGGTAGCACGGGGGTAGCACGGGCGAGGCCAACGGGCCTTTGAAGTTGCTCGGCAAGCCGCTTACCTGCGGCGATGTGGTGCCCCCGGTGAGACTCGAACTCACACTGGACGGGTTTTGAATCCGTTGCCTCTGCCAATTGGGCTACGGGGGCGTCCGGCGGACCGTCGGAAACGGCCAGCCGCGCTAGCTTACCGGGCGGGGTCGGGCGCCCCGGACTCAGCATCCACGGACGCGAGGAAGGCGTCGATCACGGGCCAGGTCTCGCGGACGGCGTCGGGGCCGGCGACGAGGCCGAGGTGGCTCGACTCGACGGTCGCGAACTCCACCCGCGGCGAGCCGGTGAACAGGTCCACGCCGTGGCGGGCGGTGTCCCACGCGCACAGCGCATCCCGGTGCGAGCCGAACAGCTGCACGGGCACGTCGATGGTGTGCAGATCGATCGTCCGCTCCCCCAGCGTCACCTCACCGGCGGCGAGCTCGCCGCGGAAGATCAGGCGCTCCCACAGCTGCGTCGCCAGCTTGCCGGGATACCCCGGGAAGGTGCGCTGGAAACGGTCGATGACCTCCATGCGGGCCAGCTTCTCGGGCTCGCCGAGGTTCTCGAGCACGAACTTGGGCTTCTTGAGCTCCCGGTCCCACGAGGTGGCGCGGTAGGCCACCTGGACGATCGGCGCCGGGATGCCGCCGAGCAGCGCGATCAGCGCGCCGGGGCCGAAGCCGTCGACCGGCTTCATCACCGAGGTCACCAGCGGATAGGGCTGCTGCACGGCGTAGTTCAGCGGCGTCGCGATCGACACGATCGACCGGATCGAGGCCGTCGACGCGCCGGCGGCGAGGAAGGACAGCGTGCCGCCCAGGCTCCAGCCGTACAGGTCGACGCCGGCACCGGCGGGCACCTCCCCGCCCCAGAAGTCCTCCAGGGCCCGCGTGATGGCCTGCGGGATGATGTCGAGGGCGAAGTCCTCGAAGCCGAGCTTCCGATCGGCGTAGTTCATCTCGCCGAAGTCCACGACATAGGGCACGCGCCCCGTCGAGGCGAGGTGCGCGACGACGGAGGTCTCGGGCGAGAGGTCGTAGCAGGTGGCGGGCGCGGCGATCGGCGGCACCAGCAGCACCGGCGCGGCACCGGCGACAGCGGCCGAAACACGCTCGGAATCCGAGGCGAACCGCCGGAGGGTGCGGTGGGCACCGTCGGCCACGACGACGTGCGGGGTGCGCGCGACGGGACGGATCCCGTCGCCCAGCGTGAGGGCCCAGAGGTTGCCGGCGCGCTCGCGCAATTGAGTCAGGCTCAATACGTTCATGGACCTACGGTACCGCGCACGTCGCGGCCGATTTCCGTCGACCGGTAACGTACCCCCCGATGAAGGACACCGCGCCCACCCCGCACCGCGTGCTCGTCGCCGAGGACGAGGCGATCATCCGCATGGACCTCACCGAGATGCTCCGCGAGGAGGGCTACGACGTGGTCGGCGAGGCCGAGAACGGCCAGGTCGCCCTCGACAAGGCCCGCGAACTCCAGCCCGACCTGGTGATCATGGACGTGAAGATGCCCGTGCTCAACGGCCTCGAGGCCGCGCAGGACATCGCCCGGGAGCGGATCGCCCCCGTCGTCATGCTCACCGCCTTCGGTCAGCGCGAGTTCGTCGAGAAGGCCCGCGAGGCGGGCGCGATGGCGTACCTCGTCAAGCCCTTCACCAAGGCCGACCTCGTTCCCGCGATCGAGATCGCCATCAGCCGCTTCGCCGAGCTCGCCGCCCTGGAGAAGGAGGTCACGACCCTCTCCGGGCAGCTCGAGACCCGCAAGCTGGTCGATCGGGCCAAGAGCGTCCTCATGCAGGCGCACGGCGTCTCCGAGCCGGAGGCCTTCCGCTGGATCCAGCGCACCGCGATGGACCGGCGCACCGACATGAAGACGGTCGCGCACCTGGTGATCGACACACTCGGCGGCAAGACCGAGTCCTGAGCCCGTCAGTGCGCCGCCGGTGCCGGCGTACCGGTCAGGTGTGCCGCCACCGTCGCCAACACCGGGGTCAGCGCCTGGGTCGCGGAATCCCACGTGTGACCGTGGCTCGACGCCTGCACGGTGCAGGCGATGTCGACCTTCTTCATGGCGGCGCACAAGGTCTGCGATGCGCCGGCGGAGTACGGGTCCGGCTCGTAGCCGCGGCCACCGGCTCCTCCGCCGCCGCCCTGCCCGCCCCACTGGCCGGCCGGGTGCTGCCCGCCCGCCTGACGGGGCTTCCCTCCCGGTCCGCCTGATCCGCCCGGCCGGCCCGGATGCCCGGCCGCGTCGACGAAGATCCCGGCCACGCCCTGGTAGGCGCCGTGCTGCGCCATGACCTTCTGCGGGTCGTAGGCGTCCCACTTCGAGGCGTCGCCGCCGAACAGGCGGGAGATGGTCTGCGCCTGGTTCCCGGCGTTGGGCCGGAGGTCACCGCCGATGTCGCCGAAGGCGCTGAAGAGCTCCGGGTGCATCACCGTCAGGTCGACGGCGCAGGTCCCGCCCATCGACCAGCCGATGACGCCCCAGTGGGCCGCGTCGGACGCCGCGCCGAAGGTCGAGATCACGTACGGCCGCACGTCCTTCGTCAGGTGCGAGGCCGAGTTACCGCGCGGACCGTCGACGCACTCGGTGTCGTTGTTGAAGCTGCCGCCGGAATCGACGAACACCAGGATCGGCGCCCGGCCGCCGTGCTGGGCCGCGTACTGGTCGGCGGTCTGCGTGGCCGAGCCGAGCCGGATCCAATCGGCGGGGGTGTTGAACTCGCCGCCGATCATCTCCACCGCGGGCAGCGCGGGCGGGGTCTTCCCCGTGAACCACGCCGGCGGGAGGTAGACGTACTCGGTGCGGTGCGCGAAGCCGCTCGCGTCGTCCGGGATGTCGACGGGGACCACGCGCCCCTGCTTCTGGACGGTGTCCCGCAACCCGGGCAGGTCGCCCTGAGCGGTCTGGTTCGGCAACGGGCCGGCGGTCAGGGCCGACCACGCGACCTGCACCGTGCGGTAGTAGCCCACCCACTGGTTCACGACCAGCAGCGCCGCGACCAGGAGCAGCGGCACCGCGACCACCGAGACGATCCGGCCCCTCCACCGTCCCGACCGGAAGCGGACGATCGCCGCGATCAACGTCGCGACCGTCAGGCCCAGCCACACCCAGAGCATGACCGGCGCGGGCTCCCCCGCGACGCCCTGCGCACCCATCTCCGCGTCGGCACCCCACGCGGCCAGCGCGCCCAGCGCGAGGCAGACGGGCAGCCCGATTCGCAGCCACCGCCCACGGCCCAGCAACACGACCGCTGCGGCCACCGCCGCGAGCACGAACACGGACAGGGGCAACCAGCCGGTGAGCAGCGATACCCCGCCGCGATGGTCCATCACTCGACCGAGGATCCCCGGCGTTCCCGGGAGAACGCTGGGAGCCGCCCGGCAGGCGGCTGTCAGGCGAGCCCTGTCCGACGGTGCACCACCCTCCCGCGGGAGGGCACGGTCACCGTCGGGCCGTCAGACCGCGCGGACGGGACGCGACGGGGGCAGCTGCTGACCCCGGTAGTAGCCGGTGCGCGGCATGTTCGGGAACGCGGGAGCGTCGCCGGCGGCCTTGTCGTTCTGCCGATCGATGACCTTCTTGACGGCCTGCGGCGAGGTGCCGGTGTACCGCGCGATGTGAACGATCGGAATGCGGGCGGCGTACGCGGCGAGGATGGTCTTGCGGTACTGCTCCTCAGCGTTCGCCTTCAGGTGCGACCAATGCGAGATCGGGCTGAGGAAGTCGCGGACCTCTTGAGGCGTGGGCTCGGGGACCTTCGGCATCTCTACTCCGTGAGTTCTAGCCCGGGGCGGGTGCCCAGGCAGGCTGTTTAAGGGCGTTCGTGGCGTACATCGACCGTCCGCCGTGCTTTGTTACACGCCGGTTGGATTAGTTTGCCAGGGGTGGTACAACGGGCATCGATGCATCCCTCATCTGTACTGACTCAGCAGCCCGACGCGCTCCACACCTGGGTCTTCACGCCGGTCGTGACCACCCTGATGGTCGTCGCGACCGTTCTCTACGTCTACGGCGTCGTCCGAGCCCGACGCGCCGGTACGGCGTGGCCGCTCACGCGGGTCGTGGCGTGGTTCGTCGCCATGGCGCTGCTCGTGTTCGCGGTCAACAGCGTCATGGCCGAGCTGGCCAAGCACCTGTTCTGGGCGCACATGCTCGTGCACCTGGTCCTGATCACGGTGATCCCGATGTTCCTCGTGCTCGCCGAGCCGATCCGGCTGCTCGCCACGGCCACCGGGGAGACCGGGAACCGACGCGTGCGCGCCTTCCTCGGCAACCGGGTGGTCCGCCTCGTCACCAGCCCCGTCGTCGGTCTCCCGCTGTACGCGTTCGCACTGATCAGCACGCACCTCACCGGGTTCCAGGACCTCGCTCTGGAGAACCCGTGGCTCAAGCAGCTCGAGTACGCGGGCTACTTCGTCATCGGCTGGATCTTCATGCTGCCGCTGATCGGCAACGAGCTGTGCGGCCCCACCAAGCTCTCGCATCCGCTGCGGTTCGCGTCGTTCCTGCTGGCCATGGGCCCGGACACGCTCGTCGGCGTGACGCTGATGATGACCACCAGCGAGCTGGCCCCGGGCTACTCCGCGTCGCGCGCGGGCTGGGGCCCCACGGGGCTCGAGGACCAGGCGGCCGCCGGCGCCATCATGTGGTTCGGCGGCGACGGGCTGATGATGATCCTGCTCCTCGTCGTCGCCTTCCAGTGGATCACCGCGGAGGCCACCGGCAAGCGCGGCGGCGGCATGGGCACCTGGCTCGACTCCGCGCGTCGCGGCACTCTCATGGGTGACGGCGATTCGGATGTCGATGTCGACGACGACGACGACGAGGCCGCGCTGGCCGCCTACAACGCGCGCCTGCGGGAGATGAACCGCGGGCGCTGATCAGCCCAGCGTGTAGACCTGCGCCCCCGGGTACGTACCGAACCGGATCGCGATGGCCGCGACCAGAACGGCGGCGATCACGCCGGCGCACGACCAGCCGACGACCTCCACCTGCTTGCGGGTGCGCTTGTCCCGCGGCAGCAGCTCCGGGGCGTAGACGATGCCGGCCGTGACCGCCGCGCCGGCCACGAAGCCGCCGGCGTGGCCCAGCCAGGAGATGCCGGAGAGGGTGAAGGACGCGACCACGTTCACGCCGATCAGCACGAGCAGCGAGGTCGGGTCCATCTTCATCCGCAGGAACAGGACCAGCTCGGCGCCGATCAGCCCGAAGATCGCGCCCGAGGCGCCGACGGTGACCGTGTTCTCCAGCCCGAACCACAACACCGCCGCGCTGCCGCCGAGCAACGACAGGGCGTAGATCGCGCCGAACCGCGCCCGGCCCAGGGCCTGCTCGATGTTCCGGCCGAAGACGTACAGCGTGAACATGTTCACCAGCAGGTGAATGGGCCCGAAGTGCAGGAACCCCGAGGTCACCGCCGTCCACCACCAGCCGTTAGCGGTCGCCGGCTCCGACAGCGCCAGCTTCGCCACCTCGGTGGAGTACATGTTGTGCTCGATGCTGCCCGAGGCCTTCGCGCTGAACGCGAAGGCGATCACGTTCACCGCGATCAGCGAGTAGGTCAGGACGGGCTGCCAGTCACGACGGGTCGTCGATCCGAGTGCGGTCATGCCGCTAGTCCACCATGCCGGGGAACACGCCCCCGAGCACGACCCCGGCGACGAGGACCGCGACCGTACCGAGCACGACGGCACCGTCGAGCCGTGTGGGACCGCGGTCGGGCTGCGCGACCGCCCCGAGTCCGCCGCGGGAGCTGATCGCGTCGGCGAGCTCCCCCGCCCGGCGGCACGACTGGACCGTCGCCAACAGAAGCAGCTCCAGCATCGTCTCGATGGTCACGCCGCGCGGCCGACCGCTGGGCCGGAGCGGGCGCCGCTGTCGCGCGAGCCCCCACATCGTCCGGACCTCCGCCAGCGCCAGCGGCCCGAGCCGGATCGCCAGCGCGAGCGCCGACGCCGCGGCCACGCCGCGACGGCCCAGTCCGCCGAGCCGGTCGAGGCAGGTCTGCAGGAAGCCCGGGACATCCCCGAGCGGGGTGGTCCAGCAGAACACCAGCGCCGCGAACAGCGAGACGAGCAGCGCCGCGAGTGCGCGGAAGAAGACGTCGACGCCCGACAGGCTGATCTCGACCCCGAAGAGGTGCCCCGTGGTCGCGCCGGAGCCCATCGCGGTGAGGAACAGGCTCACGAACCCGAACGCGAAGAACAGCCGGGGCAGACGCGGCCAGGCCCGCCACGGCGCGCCGGCGAGGAGGAACCACCCGAGCAGCACGAGGGCCGAGGCGCCGATGTTCCACCAGTCGGTGCGCACGCCCATCACGACGCCCATCGCCGCGAGCACGGCCAGCTTGGTACCCACCCACACCCGGTGGGCGGGCGTCTCGCCGGGCAGGGGCCGGCCCACCACGTCGCCGAACTGCGGTCGCCCGGGGCGCTTGCGGTGCGGCTGCGGCGCCTCACCGGACGCCGCGACGTCGTGGACGCGATCGGTGACGCCGCGCAGGGGCGCCAGGTCGTGCGTGACGATCACCAGCGTGGTGCCGGCCGCCTTCGCCGCGCTCAGCGCCTCGGTCATGTGCGCCGTCGCCTCGTCGTCGAGGCCGGCCAGCGGCTCGTCCAGGACCAGGACCTGTGGATTCGACGCGAGGAGGCCCGCGAGGACGACGCGCCGCTGCTCGCCGCCGGAGAGTTCGTCCGCGCGGCGGTCGGCGAAGTCCGCCGGGTCCAGCCCGACCAATCGCAGGGCTGCCCGTACGCCGGCCCCGTCGGCGCCCGACGCGTCGGCCACGTCCTCGCCGACGGTGTCGCGCAGCACCTGGAGGCGTGCGTGCTGCACCCCGATGACGACGCGTCCGCGTCCGTTGACCACGGGCGCACCGTCAACGGTGACCGATCCCGCGGTGGGCTTCAGCAGGCCCGCGATGATCCACGCGAGGGTCGACTTGCCCGCCCCGTTGTCGCCGGTGATCGTGAGCGCGGTGCCGCCGGGAACGACGAGGTCCAGGTCGCTGATCACGGGGCGGTCCCAGGGCGTCCCGGCGTCGCGGATCAGCGTCACGCCCTGCAGCTCGACGGTGCCGCGGGCGCGAGTCCGCGCGGGCACCGTCGGGCCCGCGGGCCCCGGTTCTCCGCCCGACGGTGCCCGGGGCGGCCCGAGCCGGACCTCGCGGTCCGCGCCGGCCGCCTCGGCCTCGTGGTGCGTGACGTGCACGACCGCGGTCCCCGCATCGGCGATGTCCCGCATCACCCCGACCACTGACGCGCGCCCCTCGGCGTCGAGCATCGCGGTCGACTCGTCGCTGATGAGCAGCGCGGGCTCACGGGCCAGCGCGGCCGCGACGGCGAGCCGCTGCAGCTGCCCGCCCGAGAGGGTCGCGGTCTCGCGGTCGGCCATCCCCGACAGCCCGACGCGGCGCAGCACCCCGTCGACATCGGCATCGGGCGCCAGCGCGCGGCCGAACCGCACGTCGTCGCCGACGCGCACGCCGAGGACCTGCGACTCGGGCCGTTGGAAGACCACCGCGGTACCGCCCGGCTCACCCAGGCCGGGCCCGCCGGGCCGCTCCACGACGCCCGTCGTCGGGGGCGCGCCCGCGAGCACGCGGGTCAGCGTGGACTTGCCGGTGCCGTTGCGCCCCGTCACGGCCAGGTACTCCCCCGGCTCGACGGTGAGCTCGGGCACGTCGAGCGCGAGCCGATCGCGGTACCGGACCGTCACGCCCTCCAGCCGGACGGGCACGGGGCCGATCGGACCGTCCGCCACCGGGACGCCGGACAGGTGCCCGGTGGCGCGCGGAAGCACCCGGTCGGCGCGGGAGAGCAGCGCCCCGAACGCGGCCCGCGCGAGAGCGACCGTCGCGAGCACCGCGACGATGAGCAGCAGCGGCACCGTCAGTGGCCACCACCGCAGCGCCCAGTCCCAGATCGCGACCAGCGCCCGGCCGAGGAGCCCGAGGTGGATGTTGCCGAGGATCCGGGCGAGGCCGGTCACCGTCGAACCCGTGATGCGGAAGAGGAGCTCCCGGACGCCGGGGAAGATCACCAACAGCACGACGGCGAGCGCGGACGACGGGATCGCCAGCAGCGGCAGCGCGTAGAGCACGAGGCGGCCCGTCGACCAGCCCCGGCGGATGGACGCGCCGAGCAGCATGCCCACCAGTCCCGTCTCGATCGTCAGCACCACCGGGGCGGTGCCGCCGAGCAGGAAGCCCATCGTGACGCCGACGAGGAGGGCCAGCGCGCACGTGCGGAAGGTGTGCCGCAGGCCGATCACGCCGAAGGGCAGGCAGGCGGCGAAGGACACGCCGATCGCCAACGGGAAGACCTGCGAGATGAGGACCAGCGCGGCGGCCACGTCGGCCAGCGCCGCGGCCTCGGTGATCTGGCGGGCGCCCAGATGCCGCGAGGGCGCCCGCTCCGTCGTCTCGGTCAGAACTAGCTCACGTAGACGACGACGGGGTCGGACGAGTTCGCCAGCTCCGCGCCGCTCACGGGCGTGCCCTCGACGCCGCCGACGGTGACCCGGTAGTTCAGGTCGGTGTCGACGTCGAGCGCGGACAGTTCGAAGCGGAAGACGCAGCGGCCGCCGCGCAGCTCGCCGCCGCCGAGGGTGGACTCGAAGCTGGTCTTGCTGTTCCGGAAGACGACCTTGGCGCCCTTCTTGACCTCCGCGGCGTCACCGGCCCCCGAGCACGCCTTCTCGGTGGGGCGGTACTCGGTGGGGAAGAGCACTACGGCGCCGGTCCGGTCGAAGGCGTTGTTGGCGAAGCCGAAACCCACGGCGAAGACACCGACCACGGCCATGACGACGCCCGCCAGCGCGGTGATCACCACGACCCAGGTGCGGTTGCCCGGGCCGTGCCGGCGCCACGGCTGCTGCGCGCCCGGGGGCAGCGGGGTCGGGAGCTCCGCGCGCGGGTCACGGCCCGGCGTGCCCTCCGGCACGGACGGTATCGCCGAGGTGTTGTCCCGCTCCTGCGTGTCCTGGCTGGTCACTTCGCCCCCTTCGACGGGAAGTACTTGAGCACACCCTCCTGGGTGGTGCTTGCTACCAGAATGCCTTCTGCATCGAAGAATTGCCCGTTCGACATCCCGCGCCCGCCGTCGGCCACCGTCGAATGCGAGGAGTACAGGTTGTACTCGTCGAACCGGACGCGGCGGTGGTACCACAGCGACTGGTTGAGCGTGACCGCCATGATCCGGTCGTATCCCCAGGACAGGCCGTGTCGCGTGATGATCGAGTCGAGGATCGTCGTGTCCGAGGCGTAGGCCAGGGCGGCGTCGTGGATCACCTGGTCGTCGGGCAGCGGACCCGCGGTGCGGATCCAGACGTTGTTGTCCTCCTGGATCAGGCCCTTGCCCTTGGCGATCCACGCGGTGTCGTTGGTGAAGCGCATGTCCATCGGCTGCGGCGCCTCGACGAACATGGTGACGACGTCCTCGTAACCCTCGAGGGTGTCCTGGATGTTCGGCAGCCCCTCGGGTCCCGGCACCTGCGGTGCCGGATCGCCGTGGACGAGCGGATTGCGCCCGTCCGTCTGGTAGGCCAACTGCATCAGCGCGAGGACGGTGCCGCCCTGCTCGACCGAGACGAGCCGGTTCGCCACGTTCCGCGTGTCGCGCAGCCGCCGGACCACGAACTCCAGGTCCGCGGTGACCTCGCCGCCGTTGATGAAGTGCGTGTGCGCGGCGTGCAGGAACAGCGAATCCCGGGACCCGGGAACGGTGTTGCCCGACGCGACGATCGCCTGCGAGAGGATCTGACCGCCGAAGGTACGGGACGCGACCTTGGCGGGGTGAGAGCCGAGGAACCGGTCCTCCCCCGCCTCCGCGAGGTCGAGCGTGCCGAGGAACTCGTCGAAATCGGTGAGTGTCTCCGTCATGACGAGAAGCCTACTGGGGCGGGTCCTAGTGGTCGTCCTCGCCGATCCGGTGCACCTGGATCAGGTTGGTCGAGCCGATGGTCCCGGGGGGCGCACCGGCGACGATGACGACCTGATCGCCCTTCGAGTACCGGCCGATGCCCTCGAGCGACTGGTCGACCTGCCGGATCATCGCGTCGGTGCTGTCCGCACCGTCGACGAGGAAGGTCTCCGTGCCCCACGACAGCGCGAGCTGGCTGCGGACCTCGGGCAGCGGCGTGAATGCCAACAGCGGCAGCCGGGTGTGCAGGCGGGCCAGGCGGCGCACGGTGTCGCCGGACTGGGTGAAGGCCACGAGGGCCTTCGCGTTGAGCCGCTCGCCGATGTCGCGGGCGGCGTAGGAGATGATGCCGCGCTTGGTGCGGGGCACGTGGTTGAGCGGCGGGACCGACGGTCCGCCGTCCTCGACGGCCTGCACGATCTTGGCCATGGTCCGGACGGTCTCGATCGGGTACTTGCCCACCGACACCTCACCCGAGAGCATCACCGCGTCCGCACCGTCGAGCACCGCGTTCGCGACATCCGAAGCCTCCGCCCGCGTCGGACGGCTGTTCTCGATCATCGACTCGAGCATCTGCGTCGCCACGATCACCGGCTTGGCGTTCTCCCGGGCGATCTGAATCGCGCGCTTCTGCACGAGCGGCACCTCCTCGAGCGGCAACTCCACACCCAGGTCACCGCGGGCGACCATCACGGCGTCGAACGCCAGGATCACCGCCTCGAGGTTCTCGATGGCCTCCGGCTTCTCCAACTTCGCGATCACCGGGATCCGACGGCCCACGCGGTCCATCACCGCATGCACCCGCTCGATGTCCGCCGGCGAGCGGACGAAGGAGAGGGCGATGAAATCCACACCCAACTGCAGCGCGAACTCGAGATCCTCGATGTCCTTCTCACTGAGCGCCGGCACCGACACGTTCATCTCCGGCAACGACACACCCTTGTTGTTCGACACCGGGCCACCCTCGGTGACCTCACAGACCACGTCGTTGCCGTCCACCGAGGTCACCGTCAGGCCGACCTTGCCGTCATCAACAAGGAGGCGGTCGCCCGGGCGGGCGTCCTGCGCCAACTCCTTGTACGTCGTCGACACCCGATCATGCGTGCCGACCACATCGTCGACGGTGATCCGGACCGTCTCACCCGTCTCCCAGACGGTGCGGCCATCGCCTGCGAACCGCCCCAGACGGATCTTCGGGCCCTGCAGATCCGCCAGGATCCCCACCGCACGCCCGGTCGAGTTCGACGCCGCACGGACGCGGTCGTAGTTCACCGCATGATCGGCGTGCTCACCATGACTGAAATTGAGGCGGGCGACATCCATGCCCTCCTCGACGAGAGCGAGCACCTTCTCCTCGGTTCCGACAGCAGGGCCCAGAGTGCAGACGATCTTGGTTCGACGAGTCACGGCGACCACGTTAGTCCTCCTTATTCCGCAATGTGGAGTCTCCCGGCAACCCGCCGGTATCCATCTGACGAACATTGTCCTCCGCGACGGCGTCGCCGTCCTTGTCCAGCGACAGCGTCTCCGACGGTTCTTCCTGGTCGGGGGCACTTTCCGCCGGATCCGGCTCCGGTCCGGCCACGAGCACCGCCGCCTCCCGCCCCTTCGGGGCGAGGAAGAAGTAGGCGAGCGCGCCGGCGAACACGAGCGCGGCGGTGAACACGTTGATCCGGACGCCGAGGATGTGGGTGGCGTGATCGTCGCGCATGAGCTCGATGAAGAAACGGCCCAGGCAGTACCCGGCGACGTACAGCGCGAACAGGCGTCCGTGCCCGATGCGGAAGCGGCGGTCGGCGATCACGAGCAGGCCCGCGACCAGCAGGTTCCACACCAGTTCGTAGAGGAACGTGGGCTGCACCGTGGCGAGGACGACACCGGTGCTGTGCCCGTCGAGCACGTCGGGGCCGCGCTGGCCCACGTCGTTGGCCCGTTCGAAGATCTTCAGTCCCCACGGGAGCGTGGTCGGTGCGCCGTAGAGCTCCTGGTTGAACCAGTTACCGAGACGGCCGATGGCCTGCGCCACGATGATCGCGGGCGCGATCGCATCGGCGAAGGGCCCGAGCTTGATGCCCATCTGCCGGCATCCGATCCACGCGCCGACGCCGCCGAGCGCGACGGCGCCCCAGATCCCGAGGCCGCCGTCCCAGATCCGGAACACCGCGCCGAAGCCGCGCCCGTTGGCACCGAAGTACGTCGTGAAGTCGGTCATCACGTGGTAGAGCCGGCCGCCGATGAGGCCGAAGGGCACGGCCCACACGGCCACGTCGATCACCTGGCCGGGCTTGCCCCCGCGGGCGACCCACCGGCGATCACCCCACCAGCAGGCGACGATGATGCCGACGATGATGCACAGGGCGTAGGCGCGGATCGGGATGGGCCCGAGGTGCCACACGCCCTGGGCGGGGCTCGGAATGCTCGCGAGGATCACGCCCGTCACCCTACTGACCCGCCGCGGAGGCCGTCACTGCGAGCGCAGTCGCTCCCACAACGCGGGCCACGCCACCGTTCGGTCGGTGTACAGCCGGACCACCGGGTCGCCGTCCTCGCCCGATACGGGAACGGCCCGACGGTGCCGGAACGCCCCGTCGAGCACGGGCGACGGGTCGCCGACCCAGAGGACGGCCCGGGCGTCGTCCGGCGGGCGGCCGAAGTAGTAGTACGCGCGGTGGCCGCTGTAGGCGCGCGGCAGCCCCTGGTCGCGGCCGTAGAAGTCGACCGCAGCGGCGAAGGGGTAGCTCTCGGCGACGATGACCAGCCCGTCGCGGTCGGCGGGCGGCAGGCTCCGATAGGCCGCGACGACGGTGTCCGACAGTCCCTCGAGCATGGTGTCGCCGTCGATGAGCATCGTCGCGGGAGCGCGGAAGGGCGGCGTGCCGATGCGTTCGGCGATCGCCGGCGACCACACCGGCGCGGCCGCGATCCAGCTCGCGGTCGAGCCGAGGAGCGCCAGGACCGCGACGATCCGCAATGCCGTACGCACGACGCGACGGCGACGGCCGGCCCACGACTCCACTGCGACTGCGCCCGCCGCCATCGGCAGCGCGTAGACGGAGGCCAGGTAGTACGCGCGGCCGTGGGTGATCACGATCGCGGCGACGACGAGCACGAGTGCGACGCCGAGGAACCGGTACGGGCGCAGCGCCGGGGACCGCAGCAGCGCGACGACGCCGACCAGCAGGAGGGGCAGCCCGATGAGCAGGCCCGCCCCGAACAGCCCGACCAGCGCGAAGCCGGCGCCGCCCGGCCATTCGGCCCGGACGACGGCGCCCATCCGGGTGTACGCCCAGTCGTGGCCGGCCTGCCACCACAGGGTCGGCACGATCGCGGCGACGGCCAGTGCCGCGCCGCCCCGGAGCGCGGGTCGGGTGAGCATCCGCCGGGGCCCGCAGGCGAGCGCGCCGACCGCGACCGCGATCCACAGCGCGGGGACCAGGAACTTGGTGAGCAGCGACAGCGCGGTGACGGCGCCGGCCGCGAGCAACAGCCGGTCGTCGCGGGTGCGCACCCAGCGGACCAGCAGGTAGACGATGACCGTCCACCACAGCGGGTCGAGCGAGTAGGTCGCGAGCCAGTGCCCGACGGAGCTGACCAGCGACATCGCGGCCGCCGCCGCGGCGAGGACCTGCGCCCATCGACGGCCGCCCAGCTCGCGGGCGATCAGGCCCGTGAGCAGCGTGATCCCGACGACCGCGAGGGTCGCCGGGAGACGCAGCACGACGAGGTTCCCGTGCGCGAGGCGGTCGAGTCCGGCGGCCAGGAGCGGCACCAGCGGCGGTTGGTCGAAGTAGCCGGCGGCCGGGTGGTCGCGCCCGGCGACCACGAAGTAGGCCTCGTCGAAGAAGTACCCGTAGTTGCGGCTGCCGAGCAGCATGACCGCCAGCACGACGGTGCCGACGGCGGCGAGCGGAAGCCGCGCGAGCGGTGGAAGTACGCGGCCCGCCGCAGCGCGCGGCCCGGTGGCGAGTGCGGTGACCTGGGATGTCATGCCCTCGACGGTGCCGGGCGCGCGGCGTCGCCGGTAGCGCCGTTCGGCGGCGCGTCGACCGACGAAAGGAGGTGTCGGCACCGTCGGGCCGCTCCCTACGATGGCTGCATGACCTTCGAACCCGCCCGCCGCGTGCGCGCCGTCCAGGCAGCGTTGCTCGCGCTGTCCGCGGCCGGCACGGTCGCGTTCGTGGCGGTCCTGTTCCCCGGGATGCGGGGCGCGGACCTGGCGTCGGGCGCCGCAGCGATGCTCGCGGCCACCGTCGCGGTGGCACTGCTGCGTCCCGTCCTCGCGGCGCCGGTCGTCGCGGCGGCCGGGTGCTTCCTGGTGCTGGGCCCGTGGGCCGAGGCGGCGGAGTCGGGCGCGGCGGTGTGGATCGCGGTGGCCGCCTCGCTCGTCTCCTCCGCGGCCGCGCAGACCGCCCGGGACCGGCGCGACGCGGTGCTCGCGTTCGCCCCGTTCGTCGTGTTCGCGGTGGCCGTCGCCGCGTCCTCGCAATCGGTGTGGGGCGCGTTGGGCTCGCTCGCGCCGGTGCTCGGCGGCTCGACGGTCGGCCTCGGGATCCGGCTGCGGACCGCGGCGCAGGAGCGCCGGGCGCTCGCGGATCGGCAGGCCCGCGCCGACGAACGCCTCGCGCTCGCCGCGCAGCTGCACGACCTCGCCACCGCGCGCCTGACCCGGATCGTGCTCGCCGCCCGGTCCGCGGGGCAACCCGGGATCGAGGCCGATGCGCAGGCCGCACTCGCCGACCTGCGGCGCGTCGTGATCGGGTTGCAGAGCGACGACGCGCCCTCGGCGCCGCTCGCCGCGGGCGGGCTCGTCGCGGCCGCCGACGTCGACGGCGCGGTCGCCGACGCCGTGCACCGGGCCCGGGACGCGGGCCAGCACGTCGACCTGACCGGCTCGCTCGGGGCGCCACTCCCCCGCGCCGCCGCCGACTGCCTGGCCCGAGTGCTCGAGGAGGGCCTCGCGAACGCCCGCAAGCACGCCGCCGGAGCGCCGGTCGACGTCGAGGTCACCCCGCACGGCCTCCGGGTGCACAACCCCCTGTCGGAAGCCGATCCGGCGCTCGCCGCGACCGGCAGCGGCACGGGCCTGCCCGGACTCGACGCCCGCACCGCGCTGGTCGGCGGCACGCTCCGGCACGGCCGCTCGCCCGACGGCGGCTGGACCCTGCAGGCCGAGTTCCCGGCGGCCGCCCGATGACGGTGCGCGTGCTGGTGGCCGACGACGACCCGATCGTCCGGGAGTATCTGCGGTCGGTGCTGTCCACGGAGCCGGACCTCGACGTGGTGGCGACGGCGGCCGACGGCGCCGCGGCCGTCGAGGCGGGGATCGCGTACGCGCCGCAGGTCGCGCTCCTCGACGTCAGGATGCCCGGCGTCGACGGCATCGTCGCGACCCGTGCGCTCCGCGACCTCGATCCCCCGGTCGCCGTCGTACTCATCACCACGCTCGACACCGATGCCGTGCTGGTCGACGGGCTCGCCGCGGGCGCAGCGGGATTCGTCGTCAAGACCGCCGAGCCGGCGCTGCTCGCCTCCGCGGTGCGGACCGCCGCGAGCGGCGGGTCGCTGCTCTCCCCCGACGCGCTCGCCCGGCTGGTGCGCCTCGCCGGCGATCGGCCACGCCGCGATCCTCGGGTCGACGCACTCGGCCCGCGCGACCGGGACGTGCTGCGCGAACTCGCGACCGGCGCGTCCAACGCGGAGATCGCGGCACGCCTGTTCCTGGCGGAATCGACGGTGAAGGGCTACGTCTCCGCCCTGATGACGCGCCTGGATTGCGCCAACCGGACCCAGCTCGCCCTCATCGGGGCGGGCCTGTGAGAGCGACCCCGGACCTCGTGGTGCTGGGCCTCGGCCCGGCCGGGCGGGCCGTCGCGCACCGGGCCGCGGCGGCGGGCCTGACGGTGCGCGCCTTCGACCCCGCGCCGGACGCGCGGTGGCGGCGCACCTTCGGCCTGTGGGCGGACGAGCTCCCGCCGTGGCTCCCCGCCGGGGTCGTCGCCGCGGTCTCGTCGCCGCAGGTGATCGCGCGGACCCGGTTCGACCTGCGCCGCGAGTACGCCGTCCTCGACGTCGACCGCCTGCAGGACGCGCTGTCGCTCGACGGCGTCGACGTGCGCGCGGACCGCGCCGGCCGGGACGGGCACGGCGGCGCCTTCGTCGTCGACGCGCGGGGGCCGGCACCGTCGGGAACCCCGGACGTACCCCGGCAGACGGCCGCCGGGGTCCTGGTCCCCGTCGGGGCGCACGACGAGCTCTGGATGGACTGGCGGGTCGCGCCCGGCGTGCCCGACGGTGCGCCGGCCTCGTTCCTGTACGCGGTCCGGGTGTCCGAGGACGCCCTCCTGCTGGAGGAGACGTGCCTCGCGGGGGCACCGGCGCTGACCGTCGCCGCGCTGGAGGCGCGGCTGCGAGCCCGGCTGGCGGCGCGCGGTGTCGCGGCCGGTGAGCTGCATGAGCGCGTGGACTTCCCGCTCCTCTCGCCCGGTCCGCGACGCGGAGACGGGTGGTGCGGGGTCGGCGTGCGGGGGACGACGCTGCACCCGGCGACGGGCTACTCGGTGGCGGCGGCGCTTGCCTTCGCCGACGATGCGGTCGCCGCGCTGCGGGCCGGTCGCAACCCGGTGAGCCGGGGCGATGTGGCGGCCCACCGGCTGCGGGAGGCCGGATTGCGGGCGTTGTTGAGCATGTCGCCGGACGAGCAGCGCGACTTCTTCGATGTGTTCTTCGGCCTCCCGGACCGGCGCGTGCGTGCGTTCCTGTCAGCCCGGACCCCGACGACGACGAACGCCGCAGCGATGGCTGCGGCGTTCGTGGCGGCACCGTGGGGGCTGCGCCGGCGCCTGGCGCGGGCGGTTACTCCGCCGGCTTCTCCGCGGCCTGCTCGCCGCCGTTGAAGTCGGCCTGCTCGATGTCGAGGGCGCGGGCCTGCGAGATCAGGTCCTCGAGCGCCGCGGGCGGGAGTGCGCCGGCCTCGTTGTAGACCAGGTTCCCCTTCTTGAACACCATGAGGGTGGGGATGGAGCGGATGTTCGCGGCGGCTGCGAGGCTCTGCTCGGCCTCGGTGTCGACCTTCGCGAAAACCACATCGGCATGGGCCTCCGATGCCTTCTCAAAGGTGGGTGCGAAGGTGCGGCAGGGGCCGCACCAGGAGGCCCAGAAGTCGACCAGCACGATATCGTTGCCGGTCACGGTCTGATCGAACTTGTCAGAGGTCAATTCAATGGTCGCCATACCCCCACCAACGAATTTTCCGACTCCATGATTCCCATTCGCCGAAATGTCGGATGGGCTCGCTATCCTCTACTCGGGCGCGCACCCGCGCGCCGCATGTACACCGGTACATCTTTAAGGGGATACACATGACCGACGTGCTTCGCGCAGGTAACCAGCTCGGCCTCGGGGAGACTCTCGACTCCCTCAACGGCGGCTACACGCTGACCCTGCAGGGCGATGGCAACCTCGTGCTCACCGAGGGCGCCGGCACCGTGGTGTGGGCCAGCGGCACCGAGGGCAAGGGTGTCGAGCGGGCCAACTTCCAGACCGACGGCAACTTCGTGCTCTACAACGGCGCCGGCGAGGGCGTCTGGTCGACCAACACCGAGGGCTCGGGCGCTGACCGCCTCGTCCTGCAGGACGACCGCAACCTCGTCGTCTACGCCGGCGATGCCGACAAGTGGGCCTCGAACACGGCCACCGATCAGCCCGCCCCGGCCCGTCAGGCCGCTCCGGAGCCCGAGCCCGTCGCCGCCGAGGCGCCGGCCGCTCCCGCGCCGCGCACCCACACCGTCGCCTCGGGCGACACCCTGTGGGCCATCGCCGAGCAGTACCTGGGCGACGGCAACCGCTACACCGAGATCGCGCAGCTCAACGGCATCGCGAACCCGGACCTGATCAACGTCGGCCAGGTCATCACCATCCCCTGATCTGCCTCCGACGGGCATCACAGCACCGGCCGGCCCTCATCGCGAGGGCCGGCCGGCGGCGTTGTAGGGCGGCCTACTCCCCGCGCAGCAGCCCCTTCGCCACGTGCGTCACCTGGATCTCGTTGCTGCCCGCGTAGATCATCAGCGACTTCGCGTCGCGGGCGAGCTGCTCGACCCGGTACTCGGCCATGTAGCCGTTGCCGCCGAAGAGCTGCACGGCCTCCATCGCCACCTCGGTCGCGGCCCGCGAGCTGTAGAGCTTCATCGCGGACGCCTGCGCCAGCGTCGGCGGCTTCCCGGCCCGCGAGGCCTCGATGGCGGTGAACAGCATGTTCTGGACATTGATCCGGGCCACCTCCATCTCGGCGAGCTTGAGTTGGATGAGCTGGAACTTCCCGATCTCCTGGCCCCACAGCGTGCGGGAGCGGGCGTAGTCGATGGACAGTCGCTGCGCCTCGTTGATGATGCCCAGGCTCAGCGCCGCGATGCCGATGCGCTCGGCGGTGAAGCCCGCCTTCGCCGACGCGCCGCCGCCACCCGGGGTCTCCTCGGTCTCGCCCAGCAACCGGTCCGCGGTCAGGTGGACGTCGTCGAAGAACAGCTCGCCGGTCGGCGAGCTCATCATGCCCATCTTCTTGAAGGCCTTGCCCTGCGTGAGCCCCTCCATGCCCGTGTCCAGCACGAACGTGAGCACCTTGCGGTCGCGGATCGGCGTACCGTCGCCCTCGTCGAGCTTGGCGAAGACGACGATCGTGTCGGCGTGCGGGCCGTTGGTGATGAAGGTCTTCTGCCCCTTGAGGATGTAGCCGCCGGAGCCGTCACGGCGCACCGTCGTCTTCATGCCCCCGAGCGCGTCGGAGCCGCTGTCGGGCTCGGTGATCGCCCACGCGCCCACCTTCTCCATGGTGACCAGCTCGGGCAGCCAGCGCTTCTTCTGCGCGAGGGTGCCGCGGGACTTGATGGTGGACACCGTCAGGCCCATCGAGACGCCCATCGAGCCGATGAGGCCGAGACTGACGCCCGCCATCTCGACGTTGAGGATGAGGAACATCGAGGAGCTGAGCGTGCTGGATCCGCCTGCCGGCGATTTCTCAGCCTTCTCCCCGTTTTCTTCTGCGGCGAGCTCCGCCTCGAGATTCTCCCGGTTCACCTGGTCGATACCGAAGCTCTGCAGCATCTTCCGGGTGATGTCGTAGGGCGGCAGGGCGCCCGTCTCCAGCTCGTCGACGTGCGGGCGGACCTCCTTGTCGATGAACGCGCGCAGCGCGTCGCGCACCATCAGGTCTTCCTCGGACCACTCGAACACGGGCATCCTCCTATGTAGAACGTGTTCTATCTTTGGTCCATCATCCCACTCCGCCGGCCCGACGGTGCGCCGAACCTCCGAAAGCGCCCTTGACCTGAAGCATCGTTGAGGAAATAACGTCGTCGGCATGGAGACCTACACGGACGACCGCATCCTGCAGCAACCCATCGGCTACTGGTCGAGCATGGCCGGGCGCGCGGTGGTGACCTTCATCCGCGCGACCCTCGAGCGGCACGGCCTCACCCAACCGCAGTGGTGGACGCTCAACTACGTCGCCGACCGGCCGGCGGCGGTCACGATCGACGAGGTGGTCGACTTCCACCGCGGCTTCGTCGACACCGACGACGCCCTCCGTCCGGACGCGCTCGCCCTGATCGCGACCGGCCTCCTCCTCGAGGTCGACGGTGCCCTCACCGTCAGCCCGGCGGGGCAGCAGCGCCGGGAGGAGACCTGGTCCGACGTGCACGCCGCCCTCGCGACCATCCGCGAGGGCGTCACGGACGACGAGTACATCACGACGGTCCGCTCGCTGCAGCGGATGATCGACAACGTCGGCGCGACGGCCTGGCACGCCTGAGAGGCGTCAGTTGACCTTGCGCTCCAAGGAGTCCCAGAAGGGCGCGCGCAGCACGAACTTCTGGATCTTGCCGGTCGCGGTGCGCGGCAGCGCGTCGACGAAGTCGATCCGTTTGGGGCACTTGTAGCCGGCGAGGTGCTCGCGGGTGTGGGCGATGAGCTCCTCCGCGGTGACGCCGTCCGCCACGACGATCGCGGTCACCAGCTCGCCCCACTTCTCGTCGGGGATGCCGATCACGGCGACCTCGCGGACCGCGGGGTGCAGGGCCAGCGCATCCTCGACCTCGATCGAGGTGACGTTCTCGCCGCCGGAGATGATCACGTCCTTCTTGCGGTCGGCGATGGTGAGGTACCCGCCCTCGAAGGTCCCCCGGTCGCCGGTGTGGAACCAGTCGTCCTCGAGCGCCGCGGCGGTCTCGACCGGCTTGTTCCAGTACGCGGTGAGCGCGTGGTTGGTGCGGGTGAGGATCTCGCCGTCCTCGTCGATCTTCAGCTGCACGCCGAGCGCCGGGGTGCCGGCGCGGCCCAGCCGGCGGGCCACCTCCATCGGATCGTCGGCGGCCCACTCCGCGCGCTCGCGGTTCACCGTGAGCAGCGGCGAGGTCTCGGTGAGGCCGTAGATCTGGATGAACTCCCAGCCCAGCTCGAACCGCACGCGATGGATGACGCGCGTGGGCGGCGGGGCGCCCGCGCAGATGACGCGGACGGTGCCGCTGCCCGGGATCGGGCCGTCCCACTCGGCGGCGGCGTCCAGCGCCGCGGTGACCACTGCGGGCGCGGCGCACATCACCGTCACCCCGTGGTCGCGGACGCGGCGGAGGATCTCGGCACCGTCGACCTTGCGGAGGACCACGTGCTTGATCCCGATCCCCGTGGCGGCGAAGGGCATTCCCCAGCCGTTGGCGTGGAACATGGGCAGGGTGTGCAACAGGACGTCGTTGTCCGTGAGCGCGACGTGCAGGCCGAAGGTGGTGGCGTTGAGCCACAGGTTCCGGTGGGTGAGCTGCACGCCCTTCGGGCGAGCCGTGGTCCCGGAGGTGTAGTTGATGGTGGCGGTGGCGGTCTCGTCGCCGTCCCACGGCCGCGGGTCCGACGGCGCGCCCGCCGCCCCGAAGATCTTCTCGTCGTCGCGGCCGAGCACGAAGACGTGCTTCGCGGTGACGGTCTCGGCGAGGTGCTCGACCTCGGGGTCGAGGATCAGCACCTCGGCGCCCGAATCCTCGACGATGTACTCCACCTCCGCGGGCGCGAGCCGGAAGTTCACCGGGACCAGGATCCGGCCCCAGCCGGAGACGCCGAAGAACGAGGTCAGCAGGCGTGCGGCGTTCTGCGAGACGATCGCGACCCGCCCGCCGACGGGCACGCCGAGCTCGTCGAGCCGCGCGGCCTGCCCGCGGGCGAGCGCCGCCATCTCGGCGTAGGTCTTCTCCCCCCACGACAGTGCCGGCTGGTCCGGCTCGTCGACCATGCCGATGCGGTCGGGATAGACGATCTCGGCGCGGTCCAGAAAGTCACGGACACCCAGGTTCACGAACATGCGGACAGGCTACGTGCGGGCCGAACCGTCCGGGGTCAGAACGCGAAGGTGGTGTACCCCGTGGGGCGGGCCGCGACGATTCCATCGATCGCGGCGAGATCCTCGATCGTGGGTTGCCACGCGGCGGCCGCGACATTGGCGGCGATCTGCTCGGCACGGCTGACGCCGGAGATCACCGATCCGACGGCGGGCTGCGCCGCGAGGCCGCCGATCGCGACGTCCAGCAGCGACACGCCGCGGTCGTCGGCGAATCCCTGCAGACCCTCGATGACGTCGAAGTCGGCGCCCTCGAGGCGGTGCGTCTCCTGGGCGAGGCGCGTCCCCTCAGGGGCCGCCTGGTCGCGCTTGTACTTGCCCGTGAGCAGACCGTAGGCCAGGGGGAAATAGGGCAGCAGGCTCATGCCCACGCTGTCGAGCGCGGGCACGAGCTCCGTCTCGGCGCTGCGGTTGTACAGCGAGTACTCGTTCTGCGCGGTGATGAAGTGCGGCGTGCCCAGCGTCTCGGCCAGCCAGTCGGCGCCCACCACCTCCCACGCCGTGAAGTTCGAGCAGCCGATGTAACGGACCTTGCCGGTGGCCACGAGGCCGGAGAGGGTCTCGAGGGTCTCCTCCAGCGGCGTCACCCGATCCGGCGTGTGCAGCTGGTAGAGGTCGATGTAGTCGGTGCCGAGGCGCCGCAGGCTGCCCTCGACCGCCTTGTGGATGTAGTTGCGGCTCGCCCGGACGCCGTGATCCTCGCCGTAGAGGCCCTGTGTGTCCATGCCGAACTTCGTCGCGACGACCACCTGGTCGCGGCGCGAGCCCAGGGCCCGCCCGAGCAGTTCCTCGCTCGCGCCCGAGCCGTAGCTGTCGGCGGTGTCGAACAGGGTGATCCCCGCATCGATGGCTGCGCTCACCACCTCGTCGGTGGCGCGCTGGTCGATCCGGCGGCCGAAGGCGTTGCAACCCACGCCGAGTGTCGAGACGATGAGCCCGCTGGTTCCGAGTGGTTGGTAGCGCACGCCGACCACGGTACGCAGTTCCCGCGGCCGTTGCCCCGCGACGATATATCTGACTAAAGTCAGAGACATGAGCGAGCAGGTGGACGGGGTCCGGCGGTTCAACCGCGCGGTCACGCAGCGACTCGGGGTCCTCCAGGACCGGTACCTCGCGCGGGACCGGCCCCTCGGGCAAGCCCGGCTGCTCTGGGAGATCGGGCGCTCCCCCGGCGGCGTCGACGTCCGGGACCTGCGCGCGCGCATGGATCTCGACTCGGGCTACCTCAGCCGCCTCCTGCGCGCCCTGGAGTCGGACGGCCTGGTCGCCGTCGGGACCGCCGACGGTGACGGCCGCCTCCGGACCGCGCGGGTCACCCCCGCGGGCGCGGCCGAGTACGACGAGCTGGAGGCGCGTTCCGAGGACGCGGCGCGGGCGCTGCTGGACCCGCTCTCCGACGGGCAACGCGAGCGGCTCGTCGCGGCGATGGCACAGGTGGAGCGGCTGCTGCTCGCCTCGCTCGTGCGGGTCGACGAGTCCCGACCCGATACGCCCGCAGCGATTTTCGCGGCACGGGAGTACTACGCGGAACTCGCCGAGCGCTTCCCCGACGGGTTCGACCCGGGCATCGGCGGCGCCGTCGCCGATCCGTCGATCACCCCACCGGCGGGTCTGCTGCTGGTCGCGCGCCTGCGCGAGGAGACGGTGGGCTGCGGCGCGCTCACCTTCCAAGACGGCGGGTTCGCCGAGGTCAAGCGAGTGTGGGTGGCCCCGACGGCTCGCGGACTCGGACTGGGCCGGCGGATCATGGCCGAGCTGGAGGGCCGCGCGACGGCCGCCGGCGTGCGGACCCTGCGGCTGGACACGAACAGTGAACTCACCGAGGCGATCGCCCTGTACCGGGCACTGGGCTACCGGGAAGTGGAGCGGTACAACGAGAATCCGTACGCGCAGCACTGGTTCGCGAAGGATCTCTGAACGAACCCAGCAGTGCCGCTCACTCCGATTCCGCGTCCTCGGCATCGAGGTCTGCCAGGAGCGCGTCGCCGCTGATGCGATAGCCGTCGTCGTCCCGAATCGCCTCGCGAAGCAGCGCCGCGTCCGCCGCATCTTCCAGGCGCTCGAAGTATGCGAGATCGTCCGCACTGATCAGCGCTGCAGCCGGCTTACCGTGCCGCGTGATGATCACCCGCTCGTTCGTATATGCCGTTCGCGCCACGGTGTCGCCGAGCGAGGAACGCAACTCGGCGATGGGAACCTCCGGATGGTCGGCAGTCGTGGTCATGAACCCATTCTAGGTTCAATTGGTGCGCTTTGGCCATACCTACCGGTCTGTACCAAAGGCTCGGTAGTGTCGTGGCCATGGGGTACGAGGTCTCCTTCACGCGCAGTGCCGAAAAGGACCTGCGCCGAATCGGGCGCGGAGACCCCGGGCTGCGCAGGCGGCTCGTCGCCGCCGCGCAGGCTCTCGCAACGAATCCCCGGCCGGACGGCTGCAAGAAGCTCAGCGGCATCGCCGGATATCGGATTCGAGTACGGGAGTATCGGATCCTGTACACGATCGACGACGGTGTCGTCACCGTACGAGTCTTCCGGTTCGCGAGCAGGGCTGAAGCCTACGAGTAGTGGCGGGCGACGCGATGGACCGTGAACTGACCGCCGAGAACGAGTCGATCAGCGAGATTCAAATCCGCGGCCCGGGGCCACGGGTCGCGCAATACCGCACCGTGGCGGCGAAATCCCAGGTCGGAGGCCCCACACCCGCGCGCTGACCGGCGCAATCGACGCGGCTCAGGCGACGGTCCCGGGCACCCCGTCCGCGACGCACCGGACACGGCCCCGGCGGTTCCTATCGTTGCCGCATGCCAGCCACCGACCGCCCGATCCGCGCCGACTCCGCGCGCATCGTCGCCGACGTCCTGCGCCAGGCGATCCACGACGGCACCTACCGCGGGACGCTGCCCGGCGAGGACGACCTCGGCGACCAGTTCTCCGTCTCCCGCGGAACCGTCCGCGAGGCCCTGGCGATCCTGCGTTCGGAGGGCTGGATCCGGCGCGGTCCGCGCGTCGGCACCGAGGTGATCGCCCGCACCGTCGACCACGGGCTCGACAGCCTGCGCGGGCTCCGCGAGACGCTGTCCCTCCACGGCGAGGTCCGGAACCGGGTCCGCACCGCCACCCGGTTGGTGCCGCCGCCGATCGTCGCCGAGAAGCTGAGCATTCCGGCCGGCGAGGAGGCCGTCTACCTCGAGCGGCTGCGCTACCTCGACGACGAGCCGGTCAGCCTGGACCTGACCTACCTGGTCGCGGACATCGGCGACCTGCTGCTCGAGCAGGACCTGGAGAACGAGGACGTGTTCCCGCTCATCGAGGCCGTGTCCGGGCATCGGCTGGGCAGCAGCGACTTCAGTCTCAGCGCGGCGGCGGCCGACCCGCACACCGCGGCGAACCTGGAGATCGCCACCGGCTCCCCGCTGCTGCTCTACGAGCGCCTCACCGGCCTCGACACCGGACGCCCGGTGGATCTCGAGTACATCCGGATGCGATCCGACCGGATCACCCTGCGCGGCACCCTCCGCCGCGACTGACCCCGACACGGAAGAAGGCACCCCATGGCCCAGGTCGAACAGCGCGTCGACGTCCCCGTCACCATCGACGCCTCCCTCTGCATCGAGGGCTGCAACATCTGCATCGAGGCCTGCCCCCTCGACTCGCTCGCCCTCGACCCGAGCACCAACCGCGCCCATATGTACGTCGACGAGTGCTGGTACTGCGGCCCCTGCGCCGCCCGCTGCCCCACCGGCGCCGTCACCGTCAACATGCCCTACCTGCTGCGTTAGTCCTTCGGAGAACCACCATGCCCCCTCGCTCAGCCATCCCCGTGCTCGCGCTCGCCATCCTCGCCGTGAGCGCCTGCTCCCTGCAGCCCTCCTCCGACGGTGCCGCCCGGACCCTCGTGGTCGGTTACCAATCCAAGACGATCAATACCGTGACCGCCGGAACGCTCCTGCGCGCCAAGGGCTTCCTCGAGAAGCGGCTCGCGCCGCTGGGGAAGTTCCACATCGACTGGCAGGACTTCGACACCGGCGCCCCGATCACGAGCGGGATGCTCGCGGGCAAGATCCAGATCGGCTCGATGGGCGACTACCCACTGCTGATCAACGGCTCCCGCGCGCAAGCGAACCCCGATACCGAGACATCGGTGCTGTCCGTCACCGGGTCGAGCGCCCGCGGCTCGCTCAACTCGGTGGTCGTTGCGCCGGGTTCGCCGCTGCACCGCCTGACCGACCTGCGCGGGAAGCGGATCTCGGCCTCGGTCGGGTCCGCCGGGCACGGCACGGTCGTGACCGCGCTCAGCCGCGCGGGCGTCGCGACGCACGACTACACCGTGATCAACCAGCAACCCCAAGTGGGCGCCAGCGCCCTCGAGTCCGGGCAGATCGACGCGCTGGCGCAGTTCGTGGCCTGGCCCGGCCTGCTCGTCCAGCAGGGCAAGGCTCGGTTGCTCTACGACGGCGGCGAACTCGGGACGCCGACCCTGCACGGTGTCGTCGCGAACACGAAGTACGCGGCCTCGAACCCCGCAGTGGTCCGCGCATTCCTCGAGGCGCAGTTGGACGCGACGGACTTCCAGCGCGAGCACCCGCTCGACGCGGCACAGGAGGTCGCGAAGGCCAGCGGGCTGCCCGCCGAAGTGGTCTACCAGTACAACGGACCGGGCGGCACCGACCCGAACCCCTCGCTCACCGCCCCGCTGATCGGCGCACTCAAGGGCGATGTCCCCTACCTGCAGTCGATCGGGCAGTTCGGCGCGCCGCTGGACGTGGACCGCTTCGTCGACCCGAAGCCGCTGGCCGACGCCCAGTCCGCGCACGGCGGGTTCCACTACGACGCGGACACCCCGCCACCGTCGCCGACCTCGGAGATCTGGTTCGACGGTGCCACCACCACCGAGACCTTCCCCGACGCCACGGCGCTGATCCGAGCGCTCGCAGGCACCGGCCGGAAGGTCAAGGCCGCGTACGTCTCCGACGCACTCACCGGCACCCGGTGGTACGCGGACCGCGCACTCTGGCTGCGCGACGGCGACGCGTACGTCCCCTTCGCCGGGCCCGACGCCCGCGATCGGTACCTCGCCGCGCACCCGTCCGCGGTGCCGGTCGAGTACCGAGCCCTCCTCGAGGAGGCCCGACGATGACCGCGCTCGACGCGCTGCCCGTCGCGGCGTCCCGGACGTCCCCCGCGAACCCGATCGCCCGGCGGATCACATGGCCGTCCTGGCCGGTCCGCGTCGCCGTGGTCGCCGCCGCGGTCGCCGTGTGGCAGCTGTTGACCACGAACCACGTCGCGCTGAGCTGGATCCGGTTCGACACACTGCCGTCGGCGAGCGCCGTCGCCGAGCGGTTCGCGCAGTCGGTGCGAACCGGCGACTACTGGCTCGATCTCGCCCAGTCGCTGGTCCGGATCGGGACCGGCTTCGCCGTCGCGTCCGTGCTCGGCATCGCCGCGGGCGTGGCGCTGGGTCGCTCGCGCACCGCGGAGCTGACCTTCGGCACGGTGATCGAGCTCGTCCGGCCGATCCCCGCGATCGCGCTGGTCCCGGTGATGATCCTGCTGCTCCCCTCGTCCGAGGCGGGCATGGTGGCGATCACCGCGACCGCGGCCTTCTTCCCGATCGTGGTCAGCGTGCGGCACGCGGTCCGCGCGCTGCCCACCGTCTGGGAGGAGTCCGTGCGTACCCAGGGCGGCGGCGATATCGCGGTGCTGCGACGGGTCGTGTTCCCCGGGTCGCTACCGGGAGTGTTCTCGGGCCTGTCGGTGGGGGTCGGGGTGTCGTGGATCTGCCTCGTCTCGGCCGAGATGATCTCGGGTCGCCTGGGCGTGGGCTACCGCACCTGGCAGTCGTACACCCTGGTCGACTACCCGGCGGTGTTCGTCGGGATGCTCACCATCGGGGTGTTGGGCTTCCTCACCTCCGCGTTCATCGAGCTCGCCGGGCGACGCGTCACCCGCTGGCTCCCCCGGGGCGAGCGATGAGCGCCGTCGTCGCGTCCGCGACGCGCACGGGCCTGCGACTGCGCCTCGACGGCGTCGACATCGGCTATCGCGGGACGCCCGCGGTCAGCGGGCTGGATCTGACCATCGAATCCGGGGAGCGCCTCGTCCTGACGGGGCCGTCCGGGTGCGGCAAGTCGACGGTGCTGCGTACCCTCGCGGGGCTCCTCCGCACCGACGCGGGCACCGTCCACGCCGACGGTGCGCCCGTGACCGGCCCGGATCGCGACCGCGCCATGGTCTTCCAGGAGGACGCCCTCCTGCCCTGGCGCACCGTCGAGAAGAACGTCCGCCTGGCGCTCCAGTTGCGGGGCGTGGCCCGGCACCGTCGGACGGAGGACGCGCAACGGTGGCTCGCCGAGGTGGGCCTGAGCGACTACGCCCGGCACCTGCCGCGGGAGCTGTCCGGAGGCATGCGGCAGCGGGTCCAACTGGCTCGCGGCCTGGCCGGGGCTCCCCGCGCCGTGCTCATGGACGAGCCCTTCGGCGCGCTGGACGCACAGACGCGCAGCGAGATGCAGGCACTGCTGCTGCGCACCCTCGACGCTCATCCGGCGACCGTCGTCTTCGTCACGCACGACGTGGACGAGGCGATCCTGCTCGGCGATCGGATCGTGGTCATGGGCCGGCGCGGTGAGCCCGTCCGTGCCTCCTTCGACGTGCGCCGCGCACCGTCGGCCTCCGCGCTGCGCGCGGGGCTCGTCGACGCACTGACCGAACGCTGAACAGCCTCTAGGAGTAGTCATGTTCATCCCCGAGATCGACGACCGCACCCGCCTCACCTGCGACGTGCTGGTGATCGGCGGCGGCACCGCCGGAACCATGGCCGCGCTCACGGCCGCCGAGGCCGGCGCCGACGTGCTGCTGCTCGACAAGTCCCACGTGCGCCACTCCGGCGCTCTCGCGATGGGCATGGACGGCGTCAACAACGCCGTCATCCCCGGTAAGGCCGAGCCCGAGGACTACGTCGCCGAGATCACCCGCGCCAACGACGGCATCGTCGACCAGCGGACCGTCTACCAGACGGCCACTCGCGGCTTCGCGATGATCCAGCGGCTCGAGCGCTACGGCGTGAAGTTCGAGAAGGACGAGTACGGCGAATACGCCGTCCGTCGCGTGCACCGTTCCGGCTCGTACGTGCTGCCGATGCCCGAGGGCAAGGACGTGAAGAAGGCCCTGTACCGGGTGCTGCGGCAGAAGAAGATGCGTGAGCGGATCCGGATCGAGAACCGGGTGATGCCCGTGCGCGTACTCACCACCGGATCCGGTGTCGACCGCCGCGCCGTGGGCGCCGTCGCGTTCAACACGCGGACGGGCGAGTTCGTCGAGATCTCCGCCGGTGCGGTCGTTCTGGCGACCGGCCCGTGTGGTCGACTCGGGCTCCCCGCGTCCGGCTACCTCTACGGGACGTACGAGAACCCGGCGAACGCCGGCGACGGCTACGCGATGGCTTACCACGCGGGCGCCGAGCTCAGCGGCATCGAATGCTTCCAGATCAACCCGCTGATCAAGGACTACAACGGCCCGGCGTGCGCCTACGTGGCGAACCCGTTCGGCGGCTACCAGGTGAACGCACTCGGCGAGCGGTTCGTCGACTCGGACTACTGGTCCGGCCAGATGATCGCCGAGGTGCGTTCCGAGATCGACTCCGCCCGCGGGCCGATCTACCTGAAGGTCTCGCACCTGCCGGAGGAGACGCTCGGCGAACTGGAGTCGATCCTGCACACCACCGAGCGGCCCACGCGCGGCACCTTCCACGCGAACCGCGGGCACGACTACCGCACGCACGACATCGAGATGCACGTCTCCGAGATCGGTTTGTGCGGTGGGCATTCCGCTTCCGGCGTGTGGGTCGACGAGAACGCCCGGACGTCCGTGGCCGGGCTGTACGCCGCGGGCGATCTGGCCTGCGTGCCGCACAACTACATGATCGGCGCGTTCGTGTTCGGCGAGCTGGCCGGAGCGGACGCGGTGCGGCACGCGCGCACGGCGGCTCCGGCCACGGACGGGCTGGACGAGCAGATCACGGCGGCGCACGAACTGATCTACGGCCCGGCCCGCAGGCCCGACGGTCCGCCGCAGCCCCAGGTCGAGTACAAGCTGCGGCGCTTCGTCAACGACTACATCGCGCCACCGAAGACGGCGCCGAAACTGACCATCGCGATCGAGACCTTCGAGCGGATGCGCAGCGAGGTGGACGGCCTCGGCGCGCGGACTCCCCACGAGCTGATGCGTTGCGTGGAGGTCTCGTTCATCCGCGACTGCGCCGAGATGGCGGCCAAGGCATCGCTGGCACGGACCGAATCCCGCTGGGGCCTCTACCACGACCGTCCGGACCTGCCGGAACGCGACGACGAGCGGTGGGGCCGGCACCTGAACCTGCGCCTGGGCGTGGACGGCGAGATGGAGTTCCTCACCCGGCCGGTGGCGCCCTACCTGGTGGCGGTCGACGAGTTCGACCACATCCCCGGCTCGTCGGATTCCGTCGAGGTGCTGGGGCCGCTGGCGGTGGCGCCGATCGGAGCGATCCCGGCAGCGGCCGAGCGGGCCGCCGCGGTGCCCGCGGTGTCGCCGCGGCTGCGGGAGCTGCTGGCGCTGGACGGCCCCTCTGCGGAGGAGCTCTCTCCGTTCCTGTCCGATCCGGACACGACGGTCCGGCGGAACGCAGTCACCTTCCTCGTGGAGGGCGCGCCCGACGGCTTCCTCGCACCGCTGGTCGCCGCACTGGGCGACACGGACGCCCCGGTGCGGCGCGCCGCCGCCGCGGGGCTGATCGAGTTGGTCGAAGTACTGCCGTCCGCGGACGGATTGGCGCGGTTCCTCGGGTCCGACGATGCCGTGGTCCGCGCCGCCGTCGGCAACCTGCTGCGGTCCCTCAAGGCCGGCTCACCGGAGCAGTACACGGCCCTGGTGCGCGACGCCGATCACCGGGTGCGGGTCGTGGGCGTGAGTGGACTGGTCTCGCACGACGATTGGGCGGCACTGGTTCCCGCAACGGGTGACGCCAATCGGGAGGTACGGATCGCGGCGGCGGCCGGGCTGGCGACCGTGGGCCTGGGCGGCGTGGACTCGGTGCGCACGCTGACCGTCGATCACGACCCGCTCGTGCGCGCCGCGGCCTTCGAGGCACTGGGCGTCCTCGGCGACGCGACCGACCTCGAACTGCTCGGCACCGGCCTCGTGGACCGGGCGTGGCAGGTGCGTCAGGGTGCGGCGCGCGGCGCTCGCGCCCTGGGGCCCGACGGTGCCGTCCCCGCCCTGGAGGTGACGCTCGCGGATCCGCACCTGGACGTCCGCAAGGCCGCCGTCGTGACGCTCCGGACCTGGCCGACGGTGCCGTCGGTCGCGGAGGCGCTCACGGCTGCACTTGAGGACTCCGACGCGGACGTCCGCGCCCACGCGCGATTGGCTCTCGCAGCGGGGTGATCTCAGAACCCGGCAGATCCGGGTCCGGTCACGCGGTCTGGGTAGTGGGGCGCAGGAGGATTTCGTTGATGGACAGGTGCCGCGGCCGCGCGAGGGCGAAGGCGATGATCTCGGCGACCTCGTCGGGTTTGACCGATGCGGCGTCGTAGCCCTTCTGGACGTTCGCTCGGGTCGCGTCGTGGGTGATGTGCGTGGGGAGCTCCGTGTCGACCACGCCGGGTTCGATGAGCGTGACGCGGACGGTCGGAAGGAGTTCCTGGCGGAGCGATTCGGACCAGCCGTTCATTCCCCACTTGGTCGCGGCGTACACACCGTTGGTGGCACGTGCGGTACGGCCGGCGACGGAGGAGATGTTGATCAGATCACCCTCGCCGTCGGTGAGCTGGTCGAGGAAGACCTCAGTGGCGGTGATCGCCCCAAGGAGGTTGACGCCGATCATCCTGCGGTAGTCGTCGCGTCGCTCGGAGGAGAACGGGCCGAGCAGCATCGTTCCGGCGTTGTTGACGAGAACGTCTGCTGGTCCGAACATCTCGCGGACGCGAGCAGCGGCGTGGACGAGCGATGGGCGGTCGGTGACGTCTGCCGCGATGGGGAGGGCACCGGCGCCGAGCTCCGCGGCGATGGCGTTGATGCGATCAGTACGGCGAGCGAGTAGCGCGACGCGGTAGCCGCCGGCGTGCAGGGCTCGGGCGGTCGCGGCGCCGATACCCGACGACGCTCCGGTGATGACGGCGACGCGGTGGTGATGTCCAGGTACCGGGGTGGTCATGCTCTGAGTTCCTTGTCTGCCGTGATCAGGCTTCGGGGATGTCGCGGTGGAACGCCTCGAGGGTGACGGCGTCGGGTTCGGGGCCACCACGGACGCCGGTATCGAGGGCGTCGATCGCGGCGAGCTCACCGCTGGAGAGTACGAAGTCGAAGACGTTGAAGTTCGACGTGATCAGTTCGGGATCGACCGATTTCGGGATCGCGGAGCGCCCCTGCTGCAGGTGCCACCGCAGCATCACCTGGGCAGGGGTCTTGTCGTGCGCTCGGGCGATCGAATCGATGGTCGGGTCGTCGAAAGTGCTGGTGCCGGTTCCGCGGTACGCGGTGATCCCGCCCATCGGGGACCAGGCCTGCGTCGCAGTGCCCTGCTCGATATCCACCCGTTGCACCGCGCGTTGGGTGAAGTACGGGTGCACCTCGATCTGGTCCACGGCCGGAACGAGGCTGGTCCGCTGTCGCAGCGCGTCGAGGTGGTCGGCCATGAAGTTGGAGACGCCGATGGCGCGGACACGACCGTCCGTGATCAGCGTCTCGAGCGCCTGGTACGCGCCGACGGTGCGGTCGAAGTCGGCGGGCAGCGCTTGGTGGAGCAGGAGCAGGTCGATCGTCTCGACGCCCAGCTTCCCGGCGGACTTGTCGAAGGCGTGGAGGGTCTCGTCGTATCCGTAGTCGCTGATCCAGATCTTGGTCTCGATGAACACGTCTGCGCGCTCGAGCCCGGACCGTCGGATCCCCTCGCCGACCTCGCGCTCGTTGAAGTACGACGCAGCGGTGTCGATGAGGCGGTAGCCGGTAGTGAGGGCGTTGGTGACCGCCGCGATGGTCTGGTCGGGCGGGGTCTGGAAGACGCCGAATCCGAGGGCGGGCATCACGACGCCGTTGTTCAAGGTGATGTTCACAATGATCCTTCTTCACGGAAGATACTGGTGGACAGAAGTTTCGGGCGCACGAATCCCGTCGAGCGGTCTACCCGGAATGTGAGGCTCAGTGCTCGATGGTGGCGCGGTACGGGGCTGCGCCAAGGCTGCCGAGGATCTTCAGCCGCTCCTCGCTCGGGCTGCCGGGTTCGGCGGTGTACCCGAACATGAACCAGTCCGGGTTCGCCGGCAAGCCCATCGCCTCGTAGGACAGTTCCAGGTCCCCGACGTCGGGGTGGCAGATCCGTTTCGTGCCGGCGCGGTGGTGGCGAACGTTGTGTGCGGCCCAGCGCTGCCGGAACGCGTCGCTGCGGGTGACGAGTTCACCGATGAGGTCGGTCAGGGGTTTGTCCCGGGGATTCTGCCCGGCGTACGTGCGCAGCGTGGCGACGATGTCATCCGCTCCCCGCTCCCAGTCGGGGAAGAAGTTGCGCGCCGCGGGGCTGAGGAAGACGAATCTCGCCGTGTTCCCCCGACCATCCACGTCCTCGAGGATCGGTCGGTAGAGCGCGTACCCGAGCGGGTTGGCCGCGACGACGTCCATGCGTCGATCCCGGACCCACACCGGCGCTCCAGTGATCGCGTCGATGAATCGCTGGAAGCTCGGTCGGACCGCCTGCTCGGCCTTGCCGCTGCGGCGGCGCGCCGGATGCGGGTCGGCCGCACGGGCGAGATCATGCAGATGGTCGGTTTCGGCGTCGTCGAGGTGCAGCGCACGTGCGAGGGCATCGAGGATCTCCGGGGCTACGCCGCGCAGATCGCCGCGTTCCATCTTCGCGTAGTAGTCGACGCTGATGTCGGCCAGCGTGGCGACTTCCTCGCGGCGCAGCCCGGGAACCCGGCGGCGTCCGCCGGCGATGATGCCGGCCTGTTCCGGGGTGACCTTGTCGCGGCGGCTGCGGAGGAACTCGCCGACGTGATTGCGCTGATCCATCCTTCAACGCTAAGCCCGCGATCACGGGTTTGGGGTGTACGGGCAGTACACGGATCGGCGGTCACTCCTACGCCGGCGCCACCGAGAGGAAGGTCGGAGCACATCTTCGGCACGCCCACGCACCGCACCGGAGACCACGAACGGGCACCACATGACCGACCTCACCCGCAGAGCACTGATCGCCGGCGCCGCACTTCTGGCCACGGCGTGTGCGGGCCCGAACCGTCCCACCAACGCCGGTTCGTCGACCGCGCCGTCGGCGATCCGAGCACCTCACCGCAGCGACGGACACAGGGTGGACACGTCCTGCTCGTCTACTTCTCCCGCGCGGGCGAGAACTAGCGGAGAGGACGCGCGTACCTCGCGCTCCACAGTCGAGGAGTGGTTGCGAACGCACCACCTGATACCCACGTGACCATGGTCGTGAGTCTCACCTCGCTCCGAACCGGCGACGCTCGCCACGTAGTGACCGGACCGCGCGATCAGCCCGCCGATGCGTGCGCCGTCCACGGCAGGCCGCGTACGAGCATGCGGACGATCGACGGCGGGGTGAGCAACCGCAGCTCCCCCGCCGGCTCGGCGGGCGAATAGCCCTGGAAGCTCCACCGCAGCCAGGTGCCGTTGCTGCGGAGGTAGGCGTTCGTGCCGTCGGTGACCACGGCACCGTCGGGCGGCGGAACGGTCACGACGGCGTTGCCGGCCCGGCGCTCCGCGCGCAGGGCGCGGTCCATGGCCTTCGGCGTGTTCTCGACGTCGGGGTTCGCGACGGCCCACAGCCGCTTGAACTCGCGGTAGTCGGCCCGGCGGCACTCGCCGCACGGGCGGTGCCCGGCGGCGTAGGCGGTGGCCTCGTCGAAGAGGAAGAGCTGGGTGTACTTGCGGGGCTCGGGGTTCCGCGGAGAGCGGTAGCGACCGTTGAAGTCGAGGCGGCACGCGATCCACATGGCGTTCGCGTGCTCGCGGACGACGATGCCGCTCTCGTCGTGCAGGATCCCCCGGTTGCCCAGGAACGCGCCGCGGGCCGGATCGGCGACGATCCGGCCCCACGGGTCCACTCGGTTGCGCAGCGGCACGGCCGGCGCTGTCCTAGACGGTGAAGCCCAGGGCGCGCAGCTGCTCGCGGCCGTCGTCGGTGATCTTGTCCGGGCCCCACGGCGGCAGCCAGACCCAGTTGATCTTCGCGTCGGTGGCCAGCCCGGAGGTGACGAGTGCGGCGCGGGTCTGGTCCTCGATGACGTCCTGCAGCGGGCACGCCGCCGAGGTGAGGGTCATGTCGATGAGGACGGCGGCATCGTCGTCGACCTTGAGGCCGTAGACGAGGCCCAGGTCGACCACGTTGATCCCCAGCTCGGGGTCGACCACGTCGCGCATGGCCTCCTCGACGTCGAACAGGGTGGGCAGGTTCAGCGGATTGTCGCCGGCCTGCGCCGGGTCGGCCGCAGTGGCCTCAGCCGCAGTGGCCTCGGCAGCATTTTCGGTCATGCCGTCTTCTCCTCCGAGTCGATGATCTGGGACAGGGCGTCCTTGAACGCCATCCAGCCGAGCAGCGCGCACTTCACGCGCGCCGGGTACTTCGAGACACCGACGAAGGCGATGCCGTCGCCGATGAGGTCCTCGTCGCCCTCGATCTGACCGCGGGACTGCAGCATCTCGGTGTACGACTGCAGCATCTTCAGCGCCTCGCCGACGGGGGTGCCGATCACCTGGTCCGTGAGGACCGACGTCGACGCCTGCGAGATGGAACAGCCCTGCCCGTCGTAGGACACGTCGAGCACGGTCTCGTGGTCGTCCGACAGCTGCACGCGGAGGGTCACCTCGTCGCCGCAGGTGGGGTTCACGTGGTGGACCTCGGCCCCGAAGGGCTCACGCAGGCCGCGGTGGTGCGGGTGCTTGTAGTGGTCCAGGATCACGTCCTGATACATCTGCTCCATGCGCATCAGATGACCCCGAAGAACTTCTGGGCCTTGACGATCGCGTCGCCGAGCGCGTCCACCTCGGCGGCGGTGTTGTAGACGCCGAACGACGCACGGGCGGTCGCGGCCACGCCGAACCGGCGATGCAGCGGCCACGCGCAGTGGTGGCCCACGCGGATCGCGACGCCCTCGTCGTCGAGCACCTGGCCGAGGTCGTGGGCGTGGATCCCGTCGACCACGAACGAGACCGCGCTGCCGCGGTCACGGTTCTCGGTGGGCCCGATGATCCGGAGACCCCCGATGGCATCCAGCCGGTCGAGCGCGGCACTCACCAGCGCGTGCTCGTGCGCGGCGACCGCGTCCATGCCCAGCGCGGTCAGGTACTTCACCGCGGCGCCGAGCCCCACGACCTGCGAGGTCATCGGGACGCCCGCCTCGAAACGCTGCGGCGGCGCGGCGTACGTCGAGCCCTCCATGGTGACGGTCTCGATCATCGAGCCGCCCGTGATGAACGGCGGGAGCTGCGCGAGGATCTCGCGCTTGCCGTACAGGACGCCGACACCCGACGGGCCGTACATCTTGTGCCCGGAGAAGGCGGCGAAATCCACGTCGAGGTCGGCGAAGTCGACGGAGCTGTGCGGCACCGACTGGCACGCGTCGAGGACGACGACCGCACCGACCGCGCGGGCCCGCGCCACCAGCTCCGGGACCGGCGCGATCGCGCCGGTCACGTTGGAGGCGTGCGTGAACGCGACGATCTTCACCGAGTCGTCGAGCTCCAGCGAGTCGAGGTCGATGCGGCCGGAGTCGGTGACGCCGTACCACTTGAGGGTGGCGCCGGTGCGGCGGCAGAGCTCCTGCCAGGGCACCAGGTTCGCGTGATGCTCGAGCTCGGTGACGACGACGGTGTCGCCCTCGCGCAGACGGTGCCCGCCCAGCACGGCGGCCGAGCGGTCGTCGCCGAGCGTGTACGCCACCAGGTTCAGCGACTCGGTCGCATTCTTGGTGAACACCAGCTCGTCCGGCGAGACCCGCACGAACTCCGCGATCGCGGCGCGCGCGTCCTCGTACGCGTCCGTCGCCTCCTCGGCCAGTTGGTGCGCGCCGCGGTGCACGGCTGCGTTGTGCGTGGTGAGGAACTCCCACTCGGCGTCGAGCACCGGGCGCGGCCGCTGCGAGGTGGCGCCGGAGTCGAGGTAGACCAGCGGCTTCTCGTCACGGACCGTGCGGGACAGGATCGGGAAGTCGGCGCGGATCGCGTCGATGTCCAGGGCGGACTTCACCGAGGCGGTCATGCTCCGACGGCCTCGGTGAACTTCACGTAGCCGTTCTCCTCCAGCTCGTCGGCCAGCTCGGAGCCGCCCGACTCCACGATCCGGCCGTTCACGAAGACGTGCACGAACTCGGGGTGGATGTACCGCAGGATGCGGGTGTAGTGCGTGATGAGCAGAATGCCGCCGTGCTCGCGCTCGGCGTAGCGATTCACGCCCTCGGAGACGACGCGCAGGGCGTCGACGTCGAGGCCGGAGTCGGTCTCGTCGAGGATGGCGAACTTCGGCTTGAGCAGGCCCAGCTGCAGGATCTCGTGGCGCTTCTTCTCGCCGCCCGAGAAGCCCTCGTTCACCGAACGCTCACCGAACTGCGGGTCGATGGCCAGCTCGCCCATCGCCTCCTTGACCTCCTTGACCCAGTGCCGCAGCTTCGGGGCCTCGCCACGGACCGCGGTGGCGGCTGAGCGCAGGAAGTTGGACATGGAGACGCCGGGGACCTCGACGGGGTACTGCATGGCCAGGAACAGGCCGGCGCGGGCGCGCTCGTCGACGGTCATGGACAGCACGTCCTCACCGTCGAGCGTGATCGTGCCCTTCGTGACCTCGTACTTGGGGTGGCCCGCGATGGCGTAGCTCAGCGTGGACTTGCCGGAGCCGTTGGGGCCCATGATCGCGTGGGTCTCGCCGGACTTGATGGTCAGGTCGACGCCCTTGAGGATCTCGATCGGCTCGGCGTTCTCGTCCGCCTGCACGACGTTGACGTGCAAATCACGGATTTCCAGAGTAGACAACGTAATTCCTTCTTCGAGTATCAGACGCCGGCGGTGGCGAGTTCGTGTTCGATGGCGGCGGCGAGTCGCTCGCGCAGCTCGGGGACGGAGATCCGGTCGATCAGCTCCTGGAAGAAGCCGCGGACCACCAGGCGGCGTGCCTCGTCCTCCGGGATGCCGCGCGAACGCAGGTAGAAGAGCTGCTCGTCGTCGAACCGGCCGGTGGCGCTGGCGTGGCCGGCGCCCTCGATCTCGCCGGTCTCGATCTCCAGGTTCGGCACCGAATCGGCGCGCGCACCGTCGGTGAGCACCAGGTTGCGGTTGAGCTCGAAGGTGTCGGTGCCCTCGGCCTCGGCGCGGATCAGCACGTCACCCACCCAGACGGTGTGCGCGTCGGGCAGCTTGGACGACGGATCGCCCTGCAGCGCGCCCTTGTAGATCACGTTCGACTTGCAGTGCGGCACCGCGTGATCGACCAGCAGGCGCTGCTCGAGGTGCTGGCCGTCGTCGGCGAAGTACAGGCCGAACAGCTCGGCGTTGCCGCCGGGTGCGTCGAACTGCACGCGCGGGGTCATGCGGACCAGCTCGCCGCCCAGCTGCACGGCGAAGTGCCGGACGTGGGCGTCGCGGCCCACGCGGACGTGGTGCTGCGTGACCCACACCGCGTCGTCGGCGAAGTCCTGCGCGTCGATGATCTGGAGCGAGGCACCGTCGCCCAGGATGACCTCGACGTTCTCGGCGACCGTGCCCGATCCGGTGTGGTCGAGGACGACCACGGCGCGGGCGTGCCGCTCGAGCCGCACCTGGATGTGCGTGAAGGACGTCTTGCCCTCGCCGGGGCCGGCGATGCGGACGAAGACCGGCTCCGCGACCTCCGCCTCCTTGGCGACGGTGAGCACGAAAGCCTCCGTCATGGACGTGAAGGCCTGCGCCGCAACGCGATCGAAGGGCGTACCGCCCTGGCCGAGCCGCTCGTCGCCCTTGGCGACGGTCTCGAAGGACACGCCCTCGGGCGTCGCGTCGACGGTGGCGGTCACGGCACCGTCGGCCTGGGCGGAACCGTCGTGCAGGCCCCGCAGGCGGCGCAGCGGGGTGAACCGCCACGCCTCGTCGCGGTGGCTGGGGATCTCGAAGGCCGCCGCGTCGAAGGACGCGAACAGCTCGCCCTTGTTGGCGACGGGATGTGCCTCGACAGCCTCGTTGAGAGTGTTGCTCACTTAGCCCACGGACCCTTCCATCTGAAGCTCGATCAGGCGGTTCAGCTCGAGCGCGTACTCCATAGGCAGCTCCTTGGCGATCGGCTCGACGAAGCCGCGCACCACCATCGCCATGGCCTCGTCCTCGGTGAGGCCGCGGCTCATCAGGTAGAACAGCTGATCGTCGGAGACCTTCGAGACGGTGGCCTCGTGGCCCATCGTCACGTCGTCCTCGCGGATGTCCACGTACGGGTACGTGTCGGACCGGGAGATCGTGTCGACCAGCAGCGCATCGCACTTGACGGTGGACTTGCTGCCGTGCGCGCCCTTGTTGATCTGGATCAGGCCGCGGTAGCTGGCCCGGCCGCCGCCGCGGGCGACCGACTTGCTGACGATGTTGCTCGAGGTGTTCGGCGCGAAGTGCACCATCTTCGAGCCGGTGTCCTGGTGCTGGCCCTCGCCGGCGAACGCCACGGAGAGCACCTCGCCCTTGGCGTGCTCGCCCATCATCCACACGGCCGGGTACTTCATGGTGACCTTGGAGCCGATATTGCCGTCGATCCACTCCATGGTGGCGCCGGCCTCCGCCTTGGCGCGCTTGGTGACCAGGTTGTAGACGTTGTTCGACCAGTTCTGGATCGTCGTGTAGCGGCAGCGGCCGCCCTTCTTGACGACGATCTCGACCACCGCGGAGTGCAGCGAGTCCGACTTGTAGATCGGCGCAGTGCAGCCCTCGACGTAGTGCACGTAGGCGTCCTCGTCGACGATGATCAGCGTGCGCTCGAACTGGCCCATGTTCTCGGTGTTGATCCGGAAGTAGGCCTGCAGCGGGATGTCCACGTGGACGCCCTTGGGCACGTAGATGAACGAGCCGCCCGACCACACGGCCGTGTTCAGCGCGGAGAACTTGTTGTCACCGGCGGGGATGACCGAGCCGAAGTACTCCTCGAAGAGCTCCGGGTGCTCCTTGAGACCGGTGTCGGTGTCGAGGAAGATGACACCCTTCTCCTCCAGGTCCTCGCGGATCGAGTGGTAGACCACCTCGGACTCGTACTGGGCCGCGACGCCGGCCACGAGGCGCTGCTTCTCCGCCTCGGGGATGCCGAGCTTGTCGTACGTGTTCTTGATGTCCTCGGGCAGGTCCTCCCAGGACTCGGCCTGCTTCTCGGAGGAGCGCACGAAGTACTTGATGTTGTCGAAGTCGATGCCGTCGAGGTCGCTGCCCCAGGTGGGCATCGGCTTCTTCTCGAAGATGCTCAGGGCCTTGAGGCGCTGGTTCAGCATCCACTCGGACTCGTTCTTCTTGCCCGAGATGTCGGCGACGACGGCCTCGGACAGGCCGCGCTGCGCCGAGGCGCCGGCGGCGTCGGAATCGTGCCACCCGTAGCCGTAGGTGCCCAGGGACGCGATCGTCTCCTCCTGGGACAGCGGGCCGTTCTCGACCGTTGTCATCGAAGCTCCTTAGCGGTTGCTCGCGGTACCACGCGCTCGAGGGGCACGTGGGTGGTGCATGCGCGGTCACCATTGGCGATGGTGGCCAAACGCTGTACATGTGTTCCCAACGCCTGCTCGAACGCCGAAATTTCGGCCTCGCACAATTCGGGGAACTCGGCTGCGACCTCCGACACCGGGCAGTGGTGCTGGCAGATCTGGACGCCGTTGCCCACTTCCCGGGCATCGGCGCTGAATCCGGCGACCGACAGGGCCGCCGCGATCCTACGGGCACCGTCCACCGGGTCCATGGACTCGGTGGGGCTGACGGTACCGATGGCCTGCTCGGCCCGGCGCCGCGCGAAGGCGCGCACGGCCTCCTCGCCGCCCACCTCGCGCAGGGCGCGCAACGCGTCGACGGCCAGCGCGTCGTACCCCTCCCCGAGCTGCCGGCGCCCTGCGGGCGTCAGCAGGAACTCCTTGGCGGGGCGGCCCCGGCCGCGGTTGGCCAGGCCCGACGGTGCCGCCACCGTCACGTCGCCCGCCTCGAGCAGATTGTCGAGATGGCGGCGCACGGCGGTGGTCGTGATCCCCAGAGCCTCGCCGATATCGGCCGCGGTGGCCTGGCCCCGGTTCATGAGCAGCGCGACCACTGCGTCGCGGGTGTCCCCGTCACGCTGTGCCGTCGAGGCGTGAACCTCGTGCTGCTCGCTTTTCACAACACGATTGTTTCCTAATTCGCCCGACACTTCCAGCAAGGTCAGGCTAAGCTTCGCCGCTGCTCACCGAGCGACCATCGGTGCGCAGCCGCCGGCCGAGGTGCTTCGTGGTGCGCAGGACCAGCGATCTGTCGACGATCATCACCTCGGCGTCCGACCGCTCGATGACCGCCTCGACGCGCTGCACGTCGTCCAGCCCCGCGAGCCACATCGCCAGCACGATGTTGCACGTGCCGATCGAGGTCGCGAGCAGCCGCACGTCGCGCAGCGTCGACAGTCTGCGCAGCACCCGGTCGGTCGACCGCGCCGGTACGCGCAGGAAGAACCAGGCGTAGACCGGCCGTTCCGAGAACCTCCGGGCCACCTCGGTGCGCACGACGACGCCGTCCGTCGCGAGCACCGTGTTCAGCGCCGCCCGCGCCCGGTCGACGCCGATGGCGCGGCGTGCCGCCAGGTCCGCGGCGCGGATCCGGCCGTCGGTCGCCAGCTCGGCGAGCACCCCGTCGAACTCCGGCACCGAGAGCGAGGTGCGCTGCCGCCCGACCGACCGCGGGATCGCCTCGAGCGCGGCGAGCTCGTGCTCGCCGAGGATGCGCAGGCGCCAGGCGCGAGCGTCCGACGCGATGGTCGTGAACACGTGCGTGCGCGAGCTGACCACGCCCGCGACGCGCCCCACTCGATCCAGGAGGTACTCGCCGAGCCGGTCGTCCCCCTCGACGGCGACGGTGATCACCAGGTCCCGGCCGCCCGCCGTCACGTCGATCGTGATGGCCTCGACATCCTGCGCGAGGTCGGCGGCCACCTCGAGCGTGCGCCCGGGCGCGCAGGACAGCTCGACCAGGGCGACGACGGTCCGCCGTGCGAACCTGTAGGCCGTGACCCACGCGTAGCCGCCGTCCCGCAGCCGGGCCCAGCGCCGGGCGGCGGTCACCGGGTCGCACCCCAGCGCCGCCCCGATCCGCGACCACGGCGCCCGCGGCACCACCTGCAACGCGTGAACCAGGCGCAGGTCGTCCGCGCTCAGCGCCGCACCGTCGGGTGTGTCCCCCGTCACTTCGTCGGCGGAAATCGGGCCCGCAGCGCCGGATCCTGCATTCATCAACCAATCATCGCCGCTTTCCTGCGATGGAGGCCGTGTATCGGCCGGAACCCGGAACATCGTCTGGCATCCAGCCCGCCCGACGAAAAGACCGACGCATGGCACCCAGCACCACCGCGACCGACACCGTCGCCTCCCGATTCACCCCGCGCGACCTCTGGCTCCCGGCGCTGACCGCGCTCCTCGTCACCGCGGTGTTCCAGTTCCTCGGCCCGTGGACCGTCAGCCTGGGCTTCGCGAAGCTGACGGTGTACCCGATGGTCTGGGGCCTGCTCGCCGGCGCCGTCATCTCGGCCCAGCGCTTCGTCCCGTTCACCCCGCGCATGTGGAAGGTGGCGGACCGGCTCATGGCCACCGCCGTCGCCATGCTGGTCACGCTGCTCGGCTTCACCATCGGCCCCAACCTTCCGACCCTCGCCAAGGCCGGTCCGGCGCTACTGCTGCAGGAGGTCGGCCACCTCTTCGGCACGATCGCGCTGGCCCTCCCCATCGCCGTGCTCCTGCGCATGGGGCGCGCCACCGTCGGCGCCACCTTCGCGATCGACCGGGAGGCCAGCTTCGCGATCGTCGGCGGCAAGTACGGCACCGATTCCGAGGAGTACCGCGGCGTGATGTCGATGTACGTCTTCGGCACGATGTTCGGCGCGATCGTGATCGCACTCGCCGCGTCGACGGTCACCTCGCTCAACCTGTTCGACCCGCAGGCCCTCGCGATGGGCGTCGGCGTGGGTTCGACCTCGATGATGGCCGCCGGCCTCGCCGCGATCACCTCGGCCCATCCGGAGATGGCCGACCAGGTCAAGGCACTCGCCACCACCTCGAACATGATCACGATGATCCTGGGGACCTATGTCGGCGTGTGGATCGCGCTGCCGCTGGCCGACAAGGTCTACAAGCTGCTCACCCGTAAGCACCCGGTGCACGCGGCGAAGGTGGCCTCCGAGGTGACCGCAGCGGCGACCGCGTCCGCCCGCATCCAGGCCGAGAGCGAGGACGTCCCCGTCACCGTGTCGCTGCCCGTCGGAATGGGGATCGTCGCCGGCCTGGGTGTGGTGACCGCGACGATCGCGGCGGGCCGCTTCGACCCGCAGATCATCGTCGGCTACGTCCTCGTCGTCGTGGTCGCCCTGCTCGCGATCGGGCTCGGCCGCGTCTGCCGCGACCGCATCCCCATGATCATCTGGGCGAGCCTCATCGGCACCGCGCTCTCCAGCCCGTGGTCGCCCGTGCAGCACGCGGTGCTCAAGGCCGGGACCTCGATCAACTTCCTGTCCCTGTGCTGCGTCGTCCTCACGCTGGGCGGCCTGGCGATGGCGCAGAACATCCCCGCGCTGCGCCGCATCGGCTGGCGGATCGTGCCGGTCGGCACCGTCGCCATCATCGCCTCCTTCCTGCTCGCCACCGTGATCGCCGAGTTCGCGCTCGGCCTGTGGCACTGACCAGTACTCCCCCGAACCCAGCCCCCGACATCGAACGGACCCGACCATGACCGTCACCACGGACCTGCCCGCCGCCGCAGCCGCCACCGTCGCCGCCGAGGCGCGGACGCTGCTCGACCTGTCCCACGACCTGCACGATCACCCCGAGCTCTCGTTCGAGGAGGTCCGCTCCGCCGCACTGCTCGCGAACCTGTTCGAGGCGCGCGGCTTCGCGGTCGAGCGCGGTGCCCACGGGGTGGACACCGCGTTCACCGCCACCCTCGGCACCGGTGAGGTACACGCCGTCCTGTGCGCCGAGTACGACGCGCTCCCCGGTCTCGGCCACGCCTGCGGACACAACGTGATCGCCGGCATCACCACCGGCGCCGCACTGGCCCTGGCGCCGCTCGTCGACGAGCTGGGCATCACGCTCACCGTGCTGGGCACACCGGCCGAGGAGCACGGCGGCGGCAAGGTCGAGCTGCTGCGCGCCGGGGCGTTCGAGACCGCGACCCTGGCAGCGATGGTGCACCCGATCAACGGCGACGGGGTCACGGAGGTCGCCGCCGCCGACGCGACGATGCAGTGCGTGGACCGCTTCGACGTCCTCTTCCAGGGCCGGTCCGCACACGCCGCGGCCGCCCCCGACCACGCCATCAACGCCGAGTCGGCCGCCGTCCTCGCGCAGACCGCCATCGGCCTGCTGCGCCAGCACGTGCCCGACGGTGTCCGCCTCGCGGTGGTGTCCAACTCCGCGGGCCGGGTCACCAACATCGTCCCGGCGCAGGCGCGCCTGTCGGCGGAGGTCCGCTCGGCCGACCTCGACCAGATGCTCGACATCAAGCGCCGCCTGCTGGCCTGCTTCGAGGGCGCCGCGATCGCCACCGGCTGCGAGTGGGAGCACCACCGGGCCGAGCCGCGCTACCTGTCGATCACGCCGGAGGTCCGGCTCGCCGAGGCCTGGAACGCCGCCGTGACCGCGAGCGGGCGCACCGTCGTCACCGGTCCCACCGGCGGTGGGGGCGGATCGACAGACATGGGCAACGTGAGCCGCGTGGTTCCCAGCATCCACCCGATGCTGAGCATCGCCGACGCCGCCGGCCCGCCGCACACCATCGAGTTCGCGGCCGCCGCACGGACGGCCCAGGCCGACGCCACGGTGCTCGACGGTGCCACCATCCTGGCCCGGACGATCATCGACGTCGCCTCCGATCCCGAGGCCCGCACCGTCCTGCTGCGCCGGCAGGCGGAGCGTCCCGAGGGCGCCACCATGATCGACCAGAACGCCGACTGAGCGGGCGGACGGCACCGGGACGCGGGACCCACCGTCTACTGTTGCGGACGTGCGCGCTACCCGGTCCCTCCCCGCCCCCGTGCGCACGTTCGCCGATTTCCTCGGGCTGACCAAGCCCGACGGGGCACCGTCGGACCGAGGACCGCAGGGTGCGGGCGGCGCGGTGAACCGTTTGCACACCGACGAGCACCAGTACCCCGACCTCAACACCGAGGAGAAGCGGACGGTCCGCAAGATCGCCACGTTCGGCGGCGTCGGGGCGGTGCTCATCGCGTTCGGTGCGCTGGGCGTGGGCTCGTTCCCCGTGGTGCAGAACCCGATCGCGGGGCGCCGCCTCATCGGGCTGATGTTCCGCATGCAGTCCACGGCGCTGACGGTGACCATGGTCGGCACGGCGATGCTGATGATCGCGTGGGTCCTGCTGCGCCGGTACACGATCGGCTATCTCAATCCGAACGCGCACACCGTGCCCGCGCAGCCGCGCCGGCTCACCCGCCGCGGCTTCGACCGGATCCTCGCGCTGTGGGTGCTGCCCTTCCTGTTCGCGCCGCCGATGTTCAGCAAGGACGTCTACTCCTATCTCGCGCAATCGGAGATCACGGCGCGCGGCCTCGACCCGTACGCCATCGGCCCCGCCAAGGCACTCGGGATCGACCACGTCTTCACGCGCTCGGTGCCCAACATCTGGCGGGACACCCCTGCCCCGTACGGTCCCCTGTTCCTCTACCTGGGGCGCGGCATCACGTGGCTGACCGGGGAGAACGTGGTCGCCGGCGTGATCGCGCACCGGCTCCTGGCGCTCGCCGGCGTCGCGATGATCGTGTGGGCGCTCCCCCGGCTCGCCCGACGCTGCGGCGTGAGCGAGGTGGCCGCCCTGTGGCTCGGTGCCGCGAATCCGCTGGTCATCTTCCATCTCATCGCGGGCATCCACAACGAGGGCCTCATGCTCGGGATGATGCTCGTGGGCATGGAGTGGTCGTTGCGGGCGATCTCCTCGGGTCGGCGGTTCCTGGACGGGTGGGCGCCCACGCGGACCGCGTGGCTGCTCACCGCCGGCGCCGCGATGATCGCCGCGTCGAGTCTGATCAAGATCACCTCGGTGCTCGCGCTCGGGTTCATCGGCATGGCCCTCGCCCGGCGCCTGGGCGGCTCGTTCCCGGACATCGGCGGGCGGCTGCGCGACTGGCGCACGGCGATCCGCGCGTTCCGGCCGGACCTGGGCCGCACGCTGATCGCCATCGCGCTGGCCGCGGGCTTCCTCGCGATCGTGCTGGTGATCGTGGTCGTGGTCGTCTGCCAGGTCACCGGACTGGGGTACGGCTGGTTGGACGCGGGGATCCTGGGCGGGGCCAGTCGCGTCCGCTCGTGGATGTCGATCCCCACGGTCCTCGGCATGGCGACCGGGCTGATCGGCGTACTGCTCGGCCTCGGCGACCACACCACTGCGATCCTCGCCATCACGCGTCCGATCGCCGCCGCGCTGGCCGCGGTGATCGTGCTCCGCATGCTCCTCGCGACCCTGTCCGGCCGGATCCACGCGGTCGGCGCCCTCGGCATCTCGATGGCCGCGCTGGTGCTGCTGTTCCCCGTGGTCCAGCCCTGGTACCTGCTGTGGGCCATCGTCCCGCTGGCCGCGTGGGCCACGGCCCCCGGCTTCCGCCTGGCCGCGGTCATCGTCTCGAGCGTGGTGTCGGTGATGCTCATGCCCAACGGCGGCGAGATCGAGCCCTATGTCATCGCGAAGGCGGGGATGAGCACCGTCGTCATCGTGGCGCTGGCCGTGTACCTGACCTTCGAGCTGCCCCGCAGGCGCGAGCGGCGCCTCGCGCTCGGCCGAGTACGCTGATCTCCCGTGCCCGCACTGTCCGCGACCTCCGTCACCAAACGATTCGGCGACGTCGTCGCCGTCGACGGACTCGACCTCACCGTCGAGCACGGCAGCGTCCTGGCCCTGCTCGGCCCCAACGGCGCCGGTAAGACCACCACCGTCGAACTGTGCGAGGGCTTCGACTCCCCGGACTCCGGCACCGTCGAGGTCCTCGGGCTCGACCCCGTCGCCGACGCGGCCCGCCTCAAGCCCCGGATCGGCGTCATGCTGCAGGGCGGCGGCGCCTACCCGGGCGCGAAGACCGGCGAGATGCTCCGTCTCGTGGCCGCGTACGCCGCGAACCCCCACGATCCCGACTGGCTGCTCTCGACGCTGGGACTGCAGGACGTGGTGAACGTCAGCTACCGAAGGCTCTCCGGCGGACAACAGCAGCGCCTCGCCCTCGCGTGCGCCCTGGTCGGGCGCCCCGAACTGGTCTTCCTCGACGAGCCGACCGCCGGGCTCGACGCGCAGGCCCGCCTCCTCGTCTGGGACCTCATCGCCGCGCTGCGCCGCGACGGGGTCACCGTCCTGCTCACCACCCACCTCCTGGACGAGGCCGAGACCCTCGCGGACCGGGTCGTCATCATCGACCGGGGCCGCGCGGTGGCCGACGGTACGCCGGAGGAACTCACGCGGGCCGGTGCGGAGCACGAACTGCGCGTGAGCGCACCGTCGGGCCTGGACACCGCGGCCCTCGCGGCCCGGCTGGGCACCGACTTCACGGCGGCGGTGGACTCGACCGACGCGCACGGCTCGACCTACGTGGTACGCGGCGCCGAGGTGACGCCGACCGTCGTCGCGGACACCGCCGTGTACCTCGCCGCGCAGGGCGCGCTGATCACCGACCTGCGGGTGGGGACCCGGACCCTGCAGGACGTGTTCCTGGACCTGACCGGCCGCGATCTGAGGGGATGACGTGACCCGAACCGAGCCCCGCTTCGCCCGCGGCACCTTCCTGCCCAACCCCGAGGCCGCCCGCCCCGCGGCGATGCTCGCGGCGCAGACCCGGATGGAGCTCACGCTCCTGCTCCGCAACGGCGAGCAGCTGCTGCTGACCATGTTCATCCCGATCGCGCTGCTCATCGGATTCACGGTGCTGCCGATCGGCGACGAGGCGACCCGGATCGGCTCCCTGGTCCCGGCGATCATGGCCGTCGCGGTGATGTCGACCGCGTTCACCGGGCAGGCGATCGCCGTCGGCTTCGACCGGCGGTACGGCGCGCTCAAGCGGCTCGGCGCGACGCCGCTGCCCCGCTGGGGCGTCATCGCGGGCAAGACCCTGGCGGTGGTCCTCGTGGTGATCCTGCAGGCGGTGATCATCGGCGGGATCGGCCTCGCGCTCGACTGGCGCCCGGACCCCCTCGGCCTGCTGCTGTGGGCACCGATCCTCGCACTGGGCGTGTTCGCGTTCGCCTCGCTCGGGCTGCTGCTCGGTGGCACGCTCAAGGCGGAGATCGTGCTCGCGCTGGCGAACCTGCTGTGGTTCGTGCTGGGCGCGATCGGCTCGCTCGTCGTGATGCACGCGCACGTCCCCGACGCTGTCGTGCTGATCGCGAGGCTGGCACCGTCGGGCGCGCTGACCGAGGCCCTGACCCGCGCCGCGGACGCCGGCACCGTCGACTGGTTCGGGATGGCGGTGCTCCTGGCGTGGGGCGCGGTGGGCTCCGCGGCGGCCGTGCGCCTGTTCCGCTTCACCGGCTAACCCACTACAGGATGTAGTAGCTCGTGACGGCCCACGTACGATGATCGGCGTGTACCAGCTCTTCCTGCGCCTCGTCGATCGCCTGCCGCTCCCCAGCACGAAGGCGCAGCAGCGGTTCGCGCTCGCCGCGCTGCTCTCCCAGGCGCTCATCGCCGTCACCGGCTCGGTGGTGCGGGTGACCGGTTCGGGCCTGGGGTGCCCCACCTGGCCCAAGTGCTTCGACGACTCGCTCGTGCCGATCCCGCAGGACGAGGTCCCGTGGTGGCATCAGGCGATCGAGTTCGGGAACCGGCAGATCGCGGTGTGGATCGTGGTGACCACGTCGATCGCGATCGTGCTCGCCGTCACCCGCGCCCGGCGGCGCCGGGAGATCCTGATCTACGCGTGGATCATGCCCCTGTCCACGTTCGCGCAGGGCATCCTCGGCGGCATCACCGTGCTCACCGGCCTGCGCTGGTGGGTCGTCGGCGCCCACATGCTCGTCTCCTGCGCGATGGTCTGGCTCGCCGCCACGCTGTACGCCAAGGTCGCCGAACCCGATGACGGCGCCGAGATCGAGACCGCGCCCGCCGGGGCCCGGCGCCTCGTCGCCGGTTCCGCCGTCGTGATGGCGCTCGTGCTCACCGCCGGCATGATCGTCACCGCCGCGGGCCCGCACGCCGGCGACCGCACCAACCCGAAGGCCATCGACCGCCTCGACGTCTCGATCCCGCTGCTCTCGCTCACGCACGGCCTGCTGGTGGCGCTCTACGTCGGCCTGCTGATCTGGGCGGCGGTGCTCATCGCCCGCGGCCCCTCGAGTGAGGCCGTGCGGCGCCGGGTGAAAATCGTGTTCGTCGTGGTCGCCGCGCAGTCGCTGATCGGCGTGGTCCAGTACTTCACGGGCGTTCCCGCACTGCTGGTCGTGCTGCATGTCGCGGGCGCGATGTCGGTGATCGCCGAAGCAGCGATCCTGTACCGGCTGATGTCGGCGCGGGTGGTGCGCGGATCGGACCGCACGACCGATAAGCTGGCCGCATGAGTGATCAGGCACCCGGCAACGTCGTCTCCCGCCTGAAGGGCTTCGCCGCCAAGCACTGCGGTGCCACCGCCGTGCTGCAGAACATGGGCGAGGAGGGCGTGCGCATCACCCTCGTCGGCGGCGACGGGGTCATGGGCGACCAGATCGTCGCGAACCCGGCGCAGGCGAAGGACGCGGCCGAGAAGGCCGGCCTCGACACCTCCGAGTGGGACCGCGAGCTGGTCAGCAAGGCCACCACGGAGCCCGGCCACCACGAGCGGATGGCCGGCTACCGGGCGCACAGCCGCTAGGCCCGGCGGCCACCCGGCCCGCCGATCAGGCGCGCTCGTACTGCGCCAGGATCACGCCGATGTCGAAGGCGCGGTGCGAGACCAGCTTCCACTGCTGCGGCGCGAAGCCGCCCGCGAACAGCGGCACCCCGTCCCCTGCGGTCACCGGGTAGATCTTCAGCGCCAGCCTGTCGACCTCCGGCGCGAGTGCCGCCGCGAGCGTTCCCCCGCCGCACAGCCAGATGTCGCCGCCCTCCTCCTGCTTGAGCGCGCGCATGTGCTCGACCGGGTCCTCCGCCACCACCTCGACGGCCGGGAAGTCCGCGGGGTCCAGCGACCGCGAGTAGACGATCGTGCGCAGGTGCGCGTACGGGTCCGTCACGCCCACATCGGACCCGATCCGGTACGTGGTCGTGCCCATGACGACGGTGTCCCACTTCGTGAGCGGCGGGGTGATACCCAGGGCCTCGTGCAGGCCGGTGGGCAGCCCGTCGCCCCATTCCTCGTTCATCTGCCGCGAGTAGTCCTCGTCGACGGGGTAGAAGTCGTACTGGCCCTCCGGGCCGGCGATCCGGCCGTCCAGGGAGACGGCGACGTAGTACACGAGTGAACGCAAGCGAGGTACTCCTCGGTCGGCGGGATGTGCGTGGCCGGATTCTGCAGCCGACGTCGACCCTGCCACACCGCGTGCGGTAGAGATGAGTCATGCGCGCGATCACTGTGACCGAACACGGCGGCCCGGATGTCCTGACCTACGGCGATGCCCCCGATCCGGCGCCCGGGCCCGGTCAGGTCCTGGTGCGGACCTCCGCGATCGGGGTGAACTTCATCGACACCTACTTCCGCGAGGGCATGTATCCCACTGCCCTGCCGTACATCCCGGGCAGCGAGGGGTCGGGCACCGTCGTCGCGCTGGGCGAGGGCGTCACGGGGCGCGCCGTCGGCGACGTGGTCGCCTGGTGCGACGGCCCGGGCTCGTACGCGGAGCTCGTGAACGTCCCGGCCGACCGCACCGTCCCGGTGCCCGACGGTGTCCCGCCCGCCGTCGCGGCGTCCGTCCTGCTGCAGGGCATGACCGCGCACTACCTCACCCACGACTCGCACCCCGTGCAGGCGGGCGACACCGTGCTCGTGCACGCCGGCGCGGGCGGCACGGGCCTGCTGGTCACCCAGATGGCGACGGCGCTCGACGCCCGCGTCATCACGACGGTCTCGACGGACGCCAAGGAGGCCCTCTCCCGCGAGGCCGGCGCGTGGCAGGTGCTGCGCTACGACGAGGACGTCCCGGCCCGCGTCCGGGAGCTCACCGACGGCGCGGGCGTCGCCGCGGTCTACGACGGGGTCGGCAAGGACACCTTCGAGGCCTCGCTGCTGTCCACGCGACACAAGGGCATCGTCGTGCTTTTCGGCGCGGCGTCCGGCCCGGTCCCCCCGTTCGACCTGCAGCGGCTCAACCCGCTCGGCTCGCTATTCGTGCAGCGGCCCACGCTGGCCCACCACGTCGCCACGCCGGAGGACTTCGCCCGGCGCAGCGGCGCGGTGCTCGACGGCCTGCGCGACGGGTCGCTGCGGTTCACCGTCGGCGCGACCTATCCGCTGGCCGACGCCGCGCAGGCCCACATCGACCTGCAGGAGCGCCGCACGACGGGCTCGGTGGCGCTACTTCCCTGAGGCCTGCGCGCGTCCCTCGGCGGGCGCGAGCGCGGCACCGTCGGACGGGCGGTCCGCGAGCCACCGGCGGTACCGGCGCAGGGCACCGCGCACGACGATCAGGTCGCGCACGAGCGCCGCGGCGGGCCGGATGCCGGGCCGCGGGTCCTTCCCGGCGGCCGTACGACGCAGTTGGTAGCGGACCTGCGCCATCGACGCCATGGACGCGAGGGGCTTGTTCTTCCAGGTCACGGGCCGCAGGGCCGCGACGGCGCCCTGGTCCACCCGCCAGCGGGCGGGCAGGTCCGGCGTGACGGACAGCGCGGTGCCGATCCCGACGACGGCGACGTGCTCGGCCAGCGCGGCCTCGGCCGTCTCCCGGCGGGTGATCCCGCCGGTGACCATGAGCGGGATCGCACTGGTCGCCGCCAGGTCCGCGGCGAGCTCCAGGAAGTAGGCCTCGCGCGCGGCGGTGCGGGCGTCGCCGGGGCGGCCGTCCGCGGCCGGGATGCCCGACGGTGCGCCGGCCGCCCGGCCCGTCATCGCGGGACTCTCGTAGCTGCCGCCCGATACCTCCACCAGGTCGACGCCGAGCGGCGCGAGCATCGCGATGACGGCGCGGGCGTCGTCGGGATCGAAGCCGCCGCGCTGGAAGTCCGCGGAGTTGAGCTTGACCGCGACGGCGAAGACCGGGGACACCTCGGCGCGGATCGCCCGCACCGTCTCGACCAGCATCCGGGCGCGGTTCTCGAGCGATCCGCCCCACTCGTCGGTGCGGGTGTTGACCAGCGGCGAGAGGAACTGCGAGAGCAGGTAGCCGTGCGCGGCGTGCACCTCGACACCGTCGAATCCGGCCTCCTCCGCGCGGCGCGCCGTGGTGGCGAAGCGCGTGATCGTCGCGCGGATCTGCGCGTCGTCCATGGCGATCGGCGTGCCGAACCGCTTCGAGAGCGCGCTGCCGAGGTCGACCGCCTTCTCCGACGGGCCCCAGGTCACGCCGGGCATGTCGACCTGGATCTGGCGGCCCGGATGGCTGATCTGCATCCAGATGCTCGCGCCGTTCTCCTTGGCCGCGGACGCCCACTCGCGGAAGGGGCGCAGCGGCGAGCGGGCGTCGAGGACGATCGCGCCGGGTCCGGTGAGTGCCTCGGCGTGAACCATCACATTGCCCGTCAGCAGCAGGCCGGTACCGCCCGCACCCCACCGCCGGTACAGCTCGACGGTGCGCCCGTCGGGCGCCTGCTCGACGCCCGCGATGCCCTCCTCCATCGCCGCCTTGGCGATGCGGTTGGGCAGGACGGCGCCGGAGCGGAGGGTGAGCGGGGCGAACAGGTCGGTCATGACGGGCCTTCCGGAGTGTATGTGAACGGCGCTCACATGAAGCGGGCGGAGCCGACGCTAGACGGATATGTAAGCGGTGTCAACACAGTGTTGTAGAGTGGAACCCATGACCACGACCTATCACCACGGCGACCTGCCCGGCACCCTGGTCAACGCCGCCGTCGAGATCCTCGACGAGGAGGGCGGCGCCAACGACCTGTCGCTGCGCGCCGTCGCCCGCCGCGCCGGTGTGTCCACCGCCGCGCCCTACCGCCACTTCCCCGATCGCGGCGCGCTGATCTCGGCCGTCGCCGCGGTCGGTTACCGGGAGCTCGCGGTCGCGCTCAACGCCGCGTGCCCGGATCCGTCCGGCCCCGAGGACCTGGCGGCGATCGCGATCGCCTACGTCGACTTCGCGCTCGGCCGGACCGGCCTGTTCCGCGCGATGTTCGCCGAGCCCTGCGGCACGGATCCGGACCGGGTCGAGGCCGTCGACATGATCAAGGCCTACCTGACCGGCCTGATCCGGAAGACCCTGCCGGACGCCGACGGCGAGGACACTGCGACCGCCGTGTGGGCCCTGGTCCACGGCCTGGCGTTCCTGCACCTGGACGGCAAGTTCGACGCGACATCGCCGGACGAGGTGCACCGTCGTGTCCGCGCGACGGTCGACGCCGCGCTGCACATCAACTGACGAGGCTCAACCCCGGCGCGCGGCGAACTCCGCCAGCCCCGGACCGTCGAGCTCGGGCAGGTAGTCGTCCCGCCCGGTCAGGGCCATGACGAGCGCGAGCGTCGTTCCCGCGACCTCGGGCCCGGAACCGACCGTGAAGTCACCGTCGGTCGCGCGTAACCGCAGGCCGCGCGCCCGGGTCGCGGAGGGCAGCATCAGGTCCGACCCGGCGTAGAAGTGCGCGAGCCGGTGCAGCACCTCGATCGGGTACTCCCGGCGCAACCCCAGCGGCCGACGGATGTCCTCGGCGTGGACCACGGCCTCCCCCAGCATCGCGACCACGGGAATCGGGGCCTTGGTCCGGCTGGTGCGCACGCCCCGGAACCGTCGCAGCGTGTCCGCCGGATCGGTCCCCAGTCGCTTCGCGAGCCGCTGCGCGACGTTGGCGTCGAAATCGAAGCGGTTCCGCAGCACCCCCGCGAACCAGACGACCGGGTTGTCGGACGCGCCGGCGGTCATGTGGGCCAGGACCTCGCGCACCGTCAGGCCCGAGCACAGCGACGGGGTCGCCCACTGCTCGTCGGTGAGGTCCGCGACATCGTCAGCCAGCGCGGCGCGCTCGGCGAAGATCAGCGTCCAGAGATCACGATCGGCGGCCACGGGTCAGAGTCCGAGCAGCTGCCAGACGGTGCTGTAGTTGAGGATCGAGTCGACCGACAGGGCGCAGAACAACACGGCCAGGTAGTTGTTCGACTGCAGGAACACCTTGAGCGGCTTGATCTCCTGGCCGGCCTTGGTCTGCGAGTACAGCTTGTGCACCGCGTAGAGGAACCAGCCGCCGCACAGGACGGCCGCGATCGCGTAGACGAGGCCCGCCGCGGGGATCAGCACGAGCGTGGTGATCACGGTGGCCCACGTGTACCAGACCATCTGGCGCGCGACGACGGTCTCCGGCGCCACGACGGGCAGCATGGGCACGCCCGCGGCCTTGTAGTCCTCGCGGTAGCGCATGGCCAGTGCCCAGGTGTGCGGCGGCGTCCAGAAGAAGATCACGAGGAACAGCACGACGGCGGGCCACGCGATGGTGCCGGTGGCCGCGGACCAGCCCACGAGCGTGGGCATGCAGCCGGCGGCGCCGCCCCACACCACGTTCTGCGAGGTACGGCGCTTGAGCAGCATCGTGTACACGAACAGGTAGAACGCGATCGTGACCAGCACCAGCACGGCGGAGAGCACGTTGGCCATCACCGACAGCCAGGCGAACGACGCCGCGGCCAGCACCAGGCCGAAGATCAGCGCGTGGCGGACGGGCACCGCGTGGCGCGCGAGCGGACGGCGCTCGGTGCGCTTCATCTTCTGGTCGATGTCGGCGTCCGCGACCATGTTCAGCGTGTTCGCCGAGGCCGCGCCCAGCCATCCGCCGAACAGGGTCGACAGGATGAGCGGCAGGTTCACGTGACCGCGGTCCGCCAGCAGCATGACGGGGATCGTCGCGACCAGCAGCAGCTCGATGACCTTGGGCTTCGTCAGCGCGATGTAGGCCAGCACGGTCTGGCCCGCACGGCCGGCGAAGGACGACGGTGCCGGCGCGGCCGCCGAGCGAGCGCTGGGGGTGTTCGTCCCGTGCCCGCCCTTGAAAACCATCTTCTGCCGCACTCTCTTCCGACGGGTCCGGGCCGAGCCGGACTCTGACGATTCCGCATTCGGGGCTGACCGACTGCGCGTGGGAGGACACGAGTGTCCCCGAGGGCCCGCGACCGGCGCAGACCCCATCTACTACGAGCCATGGTAGTCCTCCGCCCCCGCAGGTCCGAATCGGGTTCGCCGCCTCCGATTCCGCGGCCCGCTACCCGGCAGTTTCCGCAGACCGTGCACGGGCGCCGAGTAGGGTTCACACTTGAGCCCGCATCCCCGTACGACCAGGAGAGTCCTTCCGCCGTGACCAGCACCGCCGAGATCCAAGCACTCACCACGCCGCATCACCCCGCCGACTGGACCGAACTGGACACGCGCGCGGTGGACACCGCCCGGGTGCTCGCGGCCGACGCGGTGCAGAAGGTCGGCAACGGCCACCCCGGCACCGCGATGAGCCTCGCTCCCCTGGCCTACACGCTGTTCCAGAAGGTCATGGTCCACGACCCGTCGGACACGCACTGGATCGGCCGGGACCGGTTCGTGCTGTCGTGCGGCCACTCGAGCCTGACCCTCTACCTGCAGCTGTACCTGGGCGGTTTCGGGCTCGAGCTCGGCGACCTCGAGGCGCTGCGCACCGAGGGCTCGCTGACCCCGGGTCACCCCGAGTACCGGCACACCAAGGGCGTCGAGATCACCACCGGGCCCCTGGGCCAGGGACTGGCCTCCGCCGTGGGCATGTCGATGGCCTCGCGTTACGAGCGCGGCCTGTTCGACCCCGAGGCCGCACAGGGCGAGAGCCCGTTCGACCACTACATCTACGTGATCGCCTCCGACGGCGACATCGAGGAGGGCGTCACCTCCGAGGCCTCGTCGCTGGCCGGGACGCAGCAGCTCGGCAACCTGATCCTGTTCTACGACGACAACAAGATCTCCATCGAGCACAACACCGACATCGCGCTGTCCGAGGACGTCGCGAAGCGCTACGAGGCGTACGGCTGGCACGTGCAGTACGTCGAGGGCGGCGAGAACGTCACCGCGATCGAGGAGGCCGTCGCGGCCGCCAAGGCGGTCACCGACAAGCCGTCGATCATCATCCTGCGCACGATCATCGGCTTCCCCGCCCCGAACAAGATGAACACGGGCGGCGTGCACGGATCGGCGCTCGGCGCCGACGAGGTGGCCGCGGTCAAGGAGATCCTGGGCTTCGACCCGGCGAAGAGCTTCGACGTGGCCCCCGAGGTCATCGCGCACTCGCGGGAGCTGGTCAAGCGGGGCCGGGCCGAGCATGAGGCGTGGCGCGCGCGGTTCGACGCGTGGGCCGCCGCGAACCCCGAGCGCAAGGCGCTGCTCGACCGGCTCGAGGCCGGCGCCCTGCCCGAGGGCTGGGACGCCGAGCTGCCGACCTGGTCGGTCGAGGACAAGGGCATCGCGACGCGCGCCGCGTCCGGCGCCTTCCTCGCCGCGGCCGGGCAGACCCTGCCGGAGCTGTGGGGCGGCTCGGCCGACCTCGCCGGCTCCAACAACACCACCATCAAGGGCGCCGACTCCTTCGGCCCGCGCTCGATCTCCACGGAGGACTGGAACGCACAGCCCTACGGCCGCACGCTGCACTTCGGCATCCGTGAGCACGCGATGGGCTCGATCCTCAACGGCATCGTGCTGCACGGCAAGACCCGCCCCTACGGCGGCACCTTCCTGCAGTTCGCGGACTACATGCGCCCGGCGGTCCGGCTCGCGGCCCTCATGGACATCGATCCGATCTACGTGTGGACGCACGACTCGATCGGCCTCGGCGAGGACGGCCCCACGCACCAGCCGGTCGAGCACCTCGCCGCGCTGCGCGCCATCCCGGGCGTCAACGTCGTCCGCCCCGCGGACGCCAACGAGACCGTCGCCGCATGGAAGGCCACGCTGGAGCGGCGCAACGGGGAGGGCCCCACGGGCCTGATCCTCACCCGGCAGGGCGTGCCGATCCTGGCGGGCACCTCCGCGGAGGGCGTCGCGCGCGGCGGGTACGTCCTGCAGGAGGCCGACGGCGCCTCCCCCGACGTCATCCTGATCGGCACGGGCTCCGAGGTGCAGCTGGCGGTGGAGGCCGCCGCACTGCTGGCGGCCAAGGGGATCGACGCCCGCGTGGTGTCGATGCCGTCGATCGAGTGGTTCCACGCCCAGGACCGCGAATACCAGGACAGCGTGCTGCCGCCCGCGGTCAAGGCGCGCGTCTCGGTGGAGGCCGGCATCGCGATGCCGTGGTGGCCCATCGTCGGCGGCTTCGGCGAGATCGTCTCGCTCGAGCACTTCGGCGAGTCCGCCTCCGACAAGGTCCTGTTCGCGAAGTACGGATTCACCGGCGAGACCGTGGCCCAGAAGGCCGAGCAGTCCATCGCCAACACGAAGGGATAACCACACCATGGCTCAGAACCCGAACCTGGCCGCGCTGTACGAGGCGGGCGTCTCCGTCTGGCTCGACGACCTCTCGCGCAGCCTCATCCAGTCCGGCGACCTCAAGGCGCTCACCGAGACCGACTCGGTCACCGGTGTCACCACGAACCCGGCGATCTTCCAGGCCGCACTGTCGAAGGGCAGCGCCGAGTACGCGGCCCAGGTCGCCGAGCTCGCGGCCCGCAAGGCCGATGTCGACGAGACCATCCGCACCGTCACCACCGACGACGTGCGCGCGGCGTGCGACGTGCTCGCCCCCGTCTTCGAGACGACGGGCGGGGTCGACGGCCGCGTCTCGATCGAGGTCGACCCGCGCCTGGCGCACGACACCGAAGGCACCGTCGCCCAGGCGATCGAGCTGCACCGCATCGTCGACCGTCCGAACGTGCTGATCAAGATCCCCGCCACCCTGGCCGGGCTCCCCGCGATCGCCCGGGTGATCGCCGAGGGGATCTCGGTGAACGTGACGCTGATCTTCTCGGTGGAGCGGCACCGCCAGGTCATGGACGCGTACCTCGACGGCCTCGAGGCCGCCGCGAAGGCCGGCAAGGACGTGGGGTCGATCTACTCCGTGGCGTCCTTCTTCGTCTCCCGGGTCGACACCGAGATCGACAAGCGGCTGGACGCCATCGGCACCGATGCGGCGCTCGCGCTGCGCGGCAAGGCCGGCCTGGCGAACGCGCGCCTCGCGTACGCCGCGTACGAGGAGGTCTTCGGCGGCGCTCGCTTCGCCGCGATCGACGGCGCGAACGTGCAGCGACCGCTGTGGGCGTCCACGGGCGTCAAGAACCCGGCCTACCCGGACACGCTGTACGTGGCGGGGCTGATCGCCCCGAACACCGTCAACACGATGCCCGGCGCCACGATGAAGGCGTTCGCCGATCACGGCGAGGTCGTCGACGGCACCATCCTGGGGCGCGCGGAGGACTCCGCGCAGGTGTTCGCCGACCTGCAGGGTGCAGGCCTGGACCTGGCCGACGTGTTCGACCTCCTCGAGCGCGAGGGCGTCGAGAAGTTCGAGCAGGCCTGGCAGCAGCTGTTGGACGCGACGGCGGAGTCCCTCCGAGCGAACGCCTAGGAGGCGCCGCGTGAGCTGGACGAACCGTCGTCACGCGGCGACGCCGCCCGTCACTTCCGGAGGAGCCGCGTGACCCGGACGAACCCCCTCCGCGATCCTAAGGACCGCCGGCTCCCGCGGATCGCGGGGCCTTCGGCACTGGTGATCTTCGGCGTCACCGGCGACCTGTCGCGGCGCAAGCTCATGCCCGCGGTGTACGACCTGGCCAACCGCGGTCTGCTGCCGCCCGGCTTCTCGCTCGTGGGCTTCGGGCGGCGCCCGTGGTCCGACGAGGACTTCGCGGCCACCTTCCGGAAGGCCGCTAAGAAGCACTCGCGCACGGAGTTCCGCGACGAGGTGTGGGACCGGCTGGCCGAGGGCATCCGTTTCGTCCAGGGCGAGTTCGACGACGACGACGCCTTCGACCGGCTGTCGCAGACGCTGGTCTCGCTCGACGAGACCCGCGGCACGGGCGGCAACACGGCGTTCTACCTGTCGGTGCCCCCGGACGCCTTCCCCACGGTGTGCGAGCAGCTCAAGCGGTCGGGCCTCGCGGACCAGCGGGACGGCTGGCGCCGCGTGGTGATCGAGAAGCCCTTCGGGCACGACCTCGAGTCGGCGAAGAAGCTCAACGCCGTGGTCAACGACGTGTTCCCGGAGCAGTCGGTGTTCCGCATCGACCACTACCTGGGCAAGGAGACGGTCCAGAACATCCTGGCGCTGCGCTTCGCCAACCAGTTGTTCGAGCCGACGTGGAACAGCCACTACGTGGACAGCGTGCAGATCACGATGGCCGAGGACATCGGGCTGGGTGGGCGCGCCGGCTACTACGACGGCATCGGCGCCGCCCGCGACGTGATCCAGAACCACCTGCTGCAGCTCATGGCCCTCATCGCCATGGAGGAGCCCACCAGCTTCCACCCGGCGGAGCTGCAGGCGGAGAAGATCAAGGTGCTCTCGGCGGCCTCGCCCGTCGAGCCGCTCGACGAGACCTCCGCGCGCGGCCAGTACGGGCCCGGTTGGCAGGGCAGCGAGAAGGTCGTCGGTCTGCTCCAGGAGGAGGGCTTCAGCCACACCTCCACCACGGAGACCTACGCCGCGATCACCGTCGAGATCGCGTCCCGACGGTGGGCCGGGGTCCCCTTCTACCTGCGCACCGGCAAGCGATTGGGGCGCCGCGTCACGGAGATCGCGCTGATGTTCAAGCGCGCGCCGCACCTGCCCTTCGACGACACGATGACCGAGGAGCTGGGCCAGAACGCGCTCGTCATCCGGGTGCAGCCCGACGAGGGAGTCACGCTCCGGTTCGGGTCGAAGGTCCCGGGCAGCTCCATGGAGGTCCGCGACGTCAACATGGACTTCAGCTACGGCGAGGCCTTCACGGTCAGCTCGCCCGAAGCGTACGAGCGCCTGATCCTGGACGTCCTGCTCGGCGAGCCCTCGCTGTTCCCGGTGAACGCCGAGGTCGAGCTGTCCTGGAAGATCCTCGACCCGGTTCTCGAGATGTGGGCGGCCGGCGGGAAGCCCGAGGAGTACGAGTCCGGCACCTGGGGCCCGGACTCGGCCGACGCCGTGCTCGCTCGCACCGGAAGGACGTGGCGCCGCCCATGATTCTCGATCTCCCGGACACCTCCACGCAGGAGGTCTCGAAGCAGCTGGTCCGCCTCCGCGAGACCGGCGGCGCGGTCACCCTGGGCCGCGTCCTCACGCTCATCATCTCCGCCGACGAGGGCGAGCCCACCGAGAGCTCGATCGAGGCGACGAACGCCGCGTCGCGCGAGCACCCGTGCCGCGTCATCGTGCTGGCCCGAGGTGCCCGCTCGGAGCCGACGCGGCTCGACGCCCAGATCCGCGTGGGCGGCGACGCCGGCGCGTCGGAGGTCGTGGTACTGCGGCTCTACGGCGAACTGGCCGATCACGGTGCGTCCGTGGTGGTTCCGTTCCTGCTCCCCGACACCCCTGTGGTGGCCTGGTGGCCCGGTATCGCTCCCCCGGTGCCGTCCGCCGACAAGGTGGGGAGCCTCGCCACGCGGCGGATCACCGATTCCATCGCCGCGCACGATCCGGTCGCGGCGCTCGGGCTGCGGCGGGCGGGGTTCACCCCGGGTGACTCGGACCTGGCGTGGTCGCGCATCACCCCGTGGCGGGCGCTGCTGGCGTCGGCGCTGGACCAGCCGCCGTTCGAGGCGATCACCTCCGCGGTGGTCACCGGCCCCGAGGACAGTGCGGGCGTCGACCTCCTCGCGGGGTGGCTGCGCGCCGAGCTCGACGTACCGGTCGTGCGCCGGGCAGGGAGCTTCGAGGTCCAGTTGGACCGCGCGAGCGGTGCGTTGAAGCTGGAGTTCGACCAGAACTCGACCGCGGTGCTGGTGCGCCCGGGACAGCCGGACGGCCGCGTCGCGATCCGTCGACGGGGCGTCGCGGACTGCCTGGCGGAGGAACTGCGTCGCCTCGACGACGACGAGGTCTACTACTCAGCGTTGGGCGGCGTGTCCGACGTCGATCGATCGGAGATGCCCTGATGACCGAGACCACCGTCCGGGAGTTCGACGATGCCGCCGCTCTCGTCGCGGCCGCCGCGGACGACCTCGTCGCAGTGATCGAGCAGGCGCAGGCCGAGCGTGGCTTCGCGTCGATCGTGCTGACCGGCGGCACCAACGGCAACGCCCTCTCGGCGGCGCTGCGCGAGAAGGTCATCGACTGGTCCCGGGTGGACGTCTTCTTCGGCGACGAGCGCTTCGTGCCCGGCGACGACCCCGACCGCAACGCGCTGCAGGCCCAGGACGCGCTGCTCGACCACGTCCCCGTGCCGAGCGAGCGCGTCTACACCTTCCCCGCGGCCGACGAGTTCAGCGGCGACGGCGAGCTGGCGGCGCGCGTGTACGCGAAGCGGTTGGCGGACAACGCCGGCGAGCGCGGCAACGGCGTCGCAGTGGGTTCAGCCGGCGGCGCGCTCGTTCCCCGGTTCGATGTGCACCTGCTGGGCATGGGCGGCGAGGGGCACATCAACTCGCTGTTCCCGCACACGGACGCGATCCGCGAGCAGGACGCGACCGTGGTGTCCGTGCGCGACTCCCCCAAGCCGCCGCCGCGGCGCCTGACCCTGACGCTGCCCGCGGTGGGCGCTGCCCGGCGCGTGTGGTTCCTCGTGTCCGGTGCGGACAAGTCGGAGGCCGTCGCCGCGGGCGTCGGCGGTGCCTCGCCCGAGGACTGGCCCTGCGCGGGCGCGCACGGCTCGGAGCAGACGGTCTGGTATCTCGACGGTGCCGCCGCCTCCCGGCTCGGCTGATCGGCCCGAGGGCTAGGACTGCTCGAGGACGATCGTCGGGATCCCCAGCTCGGGGTCCTTCACGGTCGCGACGCGGGTGCCGGGCTTGGCACCGCGACGCACATCGCTCACGGTGATGCCCAGGTCGGTCAGGCGGGTGCGCGTCGCCTCGGCGTCGACGGTGCGCCACGCGACGCCCCAGAGCCCGTCCGGCGCTGCGGGATCCACGTCGTCCCCCTCCTGCAGGAGCACCTCGACGAGGAGGTCCCCGCGGCGCAGGAACAGCTGGTGCACGCCCCAGGACTGCACCCGGTCCAGGCGCAGGTCGAAGTCGAGCCGTCCGCACAGCGTCGCGATGATCCGGTCGCGGTTCGGCGAGGTCACGACGACGTGATCGACGCCCGTGATCTCTGCGCCGGGCAGTGGGGACGGCACCGTCGGGCCCGCGATGCCGAGGACGAGTCCGTCGGCCGCACCGGCGAATCCGTCGGCGACCTCGGGGACGGCGAGGCCGCGCCGGTCGACGAGCCGAGCCAGGTCGGCCGGATCGTCCGCGGCGACCAGGAGTCCGGTGCCGCCCGCCCAGGCGGGTGTCCCCACGGCGATGTCGATGTCGCCCGCGGTGTACCGCTCCCCCGTATCCGCGGCGAGGAGGCGGGCGTGGGCGGCCCGCGACTCCTCCGGCACGTCGAGGATCAGCAGGTCCCGCGCTTGTGCTGTGCTCACGCCGCCATCCTGCCCTATCGACTCACGCGGGCGCGGTGCCGGACCACGTCTTCCAGGCATCGCCCACCGCCTTCGCAACGACGGTGCCGCCGTCCTTCGCGACGTCGCCTGCAGTGGGCAGGGACGGCGCCGCGTTCGACCAGCGCGAGACGAGTTCGCCGGAGATCCGCCCGCTGACGACCTCGGGGCTGGTCCGGCCGATGACGCGCGCCGCCGAATCATCGACCTTCACCGCCGCCCTGCGCAGTGCGTCCGCGGCTTTGCCCAGGGCGCCGAGCCGGTCGGTGAAACGCTCCAGCTTGTCGGCGAGCCTGCGCAACACGCCCGCGAACTTCTGGCCGAGTGCGGCACCGCGGAGGATCGCGGTGTTGATGAACGTCGCCACCGAACCGCCCCCGGTGGGCGTGGCCGATGCCGCGGCGATCGCGTAACCCGCGGTCAGCCAGCCGAGGAAGGTCGAGAGCTCGTCGCGGATGTAGGTGCGGACCTCGACCACGAGCGTGCCCGCGGCCGACAATCCCGTCGCCGCCGCGCGGGCCGCAGTGCCCAAAGCCTCACTGTGCCCGGCGAGCTCGGTGGTTGCGGCGCGATAGGCGTCGCCGGCCTCGCCCGCCCAGCCATTCGACGTGGATTCCCCTGCGTTCACGACAGATTGGGCGACCTTCGCGAGCGGTGTCGCGACCTCGTCCTTCCACGCGTCGGTGACGGACTCGATCGCGTCCGGGTCGCCCGAGACCGCATCGAGAGCAGTGCGGAGGATCGGATTGTGCTCGATCGCCCAACCGAAGCCGGCGGCGAAGATCGACCCGAGCGGATCTTCCACGACGTCCTTCGCCGCGGACACCACGCCGTAGGCGGCGAGTCCGGCGCCTACGCTGAGGTATCCGTCCTCTTCCACCGCTTCCGCCGCGTCCCGCACCGCCTCAGCGAGCGGCACGCCGTCCACCAGGCCCGTCATTGCGGAATCCCCTGTGCGCCGGAGTCATCGGCGTCGACCAGCGCTGTGGCCGTGCGCTGGAAGTCGGCGCGGTGCGTGCTCAGCTCACCGCCGTGCCGCGTGACCGCCTGCCCGACCTTCTCGAGCGCGACGTTCATCAGCCCGACGAGCGGGTAGAACATCGCGCCGTAATCCATCGTGCCCACCCGTCGCGCGCCTGCGATGCCGGCCTTGTCGACCGTGGCACCGATCTCGCCGAGCGCCCGAACATGGGCGTCGACGGTCTCCGCCGTCAGCTCGAAGTCGGCCATGATGCCCCCGTGTACTCGCTCCAGAGCTCGTGATCCGGGTAGTAGTGCGTCGTGATCGAGTGGACCTCCCTGGCCGCGGCCTGCTCGGCCAGGGAGGCCGCCGTCATGATCTCCGCGCTGAGAGCCTCCCCCGAGAACTCCATCGCGCGTCCTGCGATCACCACCCCCGTGAGTCGTCCCCCCATTCCGACGGTGACCCGCACATCCCCCCGTGCGGCCGTCCCGCTGCCCGATACTCGGGCCAATCGCTCACGGACCTCGTGTGCCTGCTCGTACGCCTCGTCCGCCCGTGCGGCGTCCGACCAGACCTGCGGTGTCGTGTCCAACTCGTTCCCCCGATCTCGTTGGTTTTTCCTCCGCATCAATTAGACGCACCGGCTCGTAGATCGGTTCCGACTTTCCGTTTCCGCAGGTAGACGACTCAGGCCCGCGGTCGCCAGTTCCGAATCCGCACGACCACCGCTCCGACCCCGATGCACACACCCCACAGCAGAAGCCCCGCGAGGACCGCGGTGACGGCCTGATGCACGTGATCCAGCGGCTGTGCGCCGGTCGTCCTGCGATGCACCGCGCCCATGCCGGGGAGCCGCCGCCGGCGCCCCTCCGCCGGCACGAGCACCCAGAGCAGTGCGTAGGGCACGAGCGCGGCGAAGACGCGCCACGCCGTCACCCGCAGGTCCCGGCGGTCACGCCACCACACGAGCGGGCTCGCCGGACTCACGGGGAACAGCGCGGCCAGGATCGAGCAGATCCCTAGCCACACGAAGACCTGCATCAGCACGGACGAGACCGCGACGGGCATCGCGGCGCCGTGCCCCGTCAGCGCGACCAGGGTCACCGTCGCCGCGACGAGCGGCACGCCGAGTGCCAGAAGGAGGGACACGTTCCGCGCCAGGACGATCCCGAGGCTCGCAGCGATCCCCGTCGACCTGCCGGACCGTACGGCGGCCTGATCACCGAGCATCTTGGTGGTCACCGAATCGGCGAGCACGAGGTTGATCAACAGTCCCACGCCGATGCGCCGCAGCGCCCTCAGCTCCCTCGGGACACCCGGCGCAGGGTGCCACCGGCCCGCGCGACCGTCTTCACGTGTCGATCTTAGGAGCGCAGCACCGCACCACGCCGGGTATCCGCCGCTGACCAGCACATGAGCGGCTAATCATTCAGGCGTGCTTGTTTTCGTCGGCACGGTTCTGATTAAGTGGTGCTCAACAAGCCCGCAGACTCCCCTGCAGAAAGGTGGTCATCCCATGGCCGCACGCCGTCGCCCGAGCTGGATGAACGACGAGCTCGACGCCCTCCGCGACCTCGCGGACAAGTTCCTCGCCAAGGAGCTCACGCCCAACATCGAGCGCTTCGCCGAGCAGCATCACGTCGACCGCGACCTGTGGAACAAGGCCGGCGAGCTCGGCCTGCTCTGCCTCTCGATCCCGGAGGAGTACGGCGGCGGTGGCGGCGACTTCCGCCACGAGTCGGTGCTGATCGCCGCCCAGGCGCAGGCCTTCGACACCAGCTGGGGCGTCTCGCTGCACAACGGCATCGTCGCGCACTACATCCTCGCGTACGGCACCGAGGAGCAGAAGCAGCACTGGCTGCCGAAGATGGCCTCCGGTGAGGCCGTCGGCGCCATCGCGATGACGGAGCCCGGTACCGGCTCGGACCTGCAGAACGTCAAGACCCGCGCCATCAAGACCGGCGACGAGTACGTGATCAACGGCTCCAAGACCTTCATCACCAACGGCCAGCAGGCCGATGTCATCGTCCTCGTCTGCAAGACCGATCCCGACCAGGGCGCGTCCGGCATCTCGCTGGTGCTCGTCGAGGCGGACCGCGAGGGCTTCCGCCGCGGCAAGATCCTCAACAAGATCGGCCAGAAGGGCCAGGACACCTCGGAGCTGTTCTTCGACGACGTCCACGTGCCCGCCGCCAACCTCCTGGGCACCCAGGAGGGCCAGGGCTTCTACCAGCTCATGCAGCAGCTGCCGCAGGAGCGCCTCATCATCGGCCAGGCCTGCGTGGCCGGCATGGAGGTCATCTTCGAGGAGACCCTGCGCTACACCAAGGAGCGAGAGGCCTTCGGCCGCCCCATCTTCGGCTTCCAGAACACCAAGTTCAAGCTCGCCGAGGCGATCACCGAGACCACGATCGCGCGCGTCTTCGTCGACGACTGCATCGAGAAGCACGTCAAGGGCGAGCTCGACATCCCCACCGTCGCCATGGCGAAGTGGTGGACCTCGGACCGTGCGCAGAACGTCGCCTCCGAGTGCCTGCAGCTCTTCGGCGGCTACGGCTACATGGCCGAGTACCCGGTCGCGCGATTCTGGGCCGACAACCGCGTGCAGATGATCTACGCCGGCACCAACGAGATCATGAAGGAGATCATCGCCCGCACGCTCTGACCCGCGGCGCGAACCCTCCGGGCGGCGCCCGGGCTGTCATCCGATCGGATGATTGCCCGGGCGCCGTTTTCTTGATCGGGTGGACACATGACTTCGCCCGGAGGACAACCGTTCCCGTACGGCCCGCAGCAGACACCGCAGTACGGGTACGGCCAGGTGCCGCCCCCTCCCGCCCCTGCCCGACGGTCCGCCCTCACCTGGATCCTCGCCGGGGTGTCGGTCCTGTGCGTGCTGGTCCTCGTGGCCGGCGGGATCTGGTGGTTCACCTCCCGCAAGGCCGACGATGCCTCCGGCCCGGTCCCGGGGCAGCTCACGTCGGAGTTCCCGACGGCCCCGTCCGTCTCGTGGAAGCTGACTGCGGCGGCGACCGGAGCGACAGGGCTCAACGCGCATCGGATCTTCGGTGTCGCGGGGCAGGACAAGACCTATCTGGTCGCGAATCGTGCCCTGAACGAGGACGGTTCGATCATGGCGGTGTTCGCCGGCAGTGGCAGCAACTCGGACACGCCGCAACTGGTCCTGATCGATACGGCGACGGGGCACAAGCGCACCGCGCCGGGGACCTTCGGTACATGTTCGGAGCGCATCGTCGGAGGCGTGATCGCCTGCACCTCGGCTTCCCAGACGAGCCCGGAACTGGTCATCGTCGACGCGCGCTCCGGAGAACGCCGCACGATCGCGTCGTTGGACTCCACCAGCAGCATGATCGGCATCAGTCGACTCGGCGTCTTCGTCGGATCACGCGACGGGTCGGGGCATGATCGCGCTCTCGTCCGCTACGACCTGTCCGGAAAGATCCTCTTCCGGAAGACTTTCGAGCCCGCGGAGGGATTCGGCAGCGGCGACGCGTGGGGGCTCACGGCGACCGATTCACTCGTCGCCCTGCAGAGCGGCGGCGCGATCACCCACTTTCGTGGTGACACCGGCGAGATGCTCCTCACCAAGGCCGGTTACGGGCGCGAACCGCTCCCCGACGGAGGGCTGGTCACCTCGACGTCGACCGGCAAGGACCTGACCTCGATCACGTCGCGTGACGTCGTCCACACGGCGCCGTCCGGCACGCAACGCACGTTCACCGCGAACACCGTCGCAGTCCCCGACGTGGTAGGTCGCGACATCGCCGCGCCGTTCCTGGTCGACGGCAAGCTGTACGTCGGCGATCAGGCGCGCTGGAGCTCTGCACTCGACAACTATCCCCAGGTCCATATCGTCGCCGACGACGTCACCGTCGTGAGCCACGACGGCCGACTGCGCGGGATGGACACCGACTCGGGGCGGGAACTGTGGTCCGCCGATTCAGGCGGTTTCCGCAGCCCCGTGACCGACGGACGTCACGTCATGTACGTCGCCAACGGTTCGATCGTCGCCGTCGACCTGCACACCGGCCGTGAGCAATGGCGGGCCCCGGTACCGATGGATACGACGAGCGGCACGCTGGCAGCGGCGGGTGGCACCCTCGTGTTCCAATCGAACGACGGGATCGTCGGGTTCGGTGCCACCGGCGGCACGGCGAGCGCACCGGGCAGCGCGAACACCGGCACCGCGGGCAAGGGCTCCACCGACGACTCGTACTACACCCGCTGCGGCAGCAAGCCGGTGTTCACGCCGCAGAAGTTCCGCACCGAGTCCGGCGGCCTGGTGGTCACCATGAAGATCACCGCCACGTGCCCGGGCGGCGACGCGCTGACCTCGTCGGGCACGTCCGTGACGATCTCGGACTCCACCGGCCTCATCGCGACCGGCACATTCGACTTCGCCGCGAACCCCGTCGGCGTCCCCAAGCCCGGCAACGGTTCCGAGGAGAAGAAGTCCGGCACCACCGTCGACCTGCTGTTCAAGCAGGGCCAGTTCTTCCGCACCCCGGACACGCTCCCCGCACCGTCGAGCGGTGGATCGGGTGCGAGCGGCAGCGGCGGCCACAGCTACCTCGTCGACTGCGTGCAGCCCGACGGGTCGGGCAAGGCGAAGGTCCCGGCACCGTCGGACGGCCCGATCGCGGCGTCGGGTCCCGGGCCGCAGACGGGCCTGAACCCGATGTCGGGGCTGAGCGCGCTGCGCATCCAGGCCGACAGCGACAAGGCGTTCATCCTGGGGAGCCTCAACAACCGCTGGGTCGCGCAGCTCTCGAGCAAGCGGGTCGGGTTGGTGGCCGACGGCCGCACGTGGGACGAGAAGGCCATCCTCGACGAGTTCCTGGCCCTGCGCCTGCGGTTCGCGGACGTGCGCCTGCTCTACTCCGACGAGTGGCCGGTCTTCAGCTACAAGGGCTGGTGGGTGAGCGTCGCGGCCGCGACCTTCCCCGGGCCCGACGAGGCGAACCAGTGGTGCCGCAGCAACGGATTCGACCGCGATCATTGCTTCGCGAAACTGGTCTCGAGCACCGCGAGCCCGGAGGGATCGACGCGGTACTGGTGACGGCTCACCCATGTCAGTGCCTGCCGCTACGATCAGCGAATCGGCCGACCGGAGGGGCATCATGAGCGGCGAGGGAACACGCACCGGCACCACGCTGGGCCCGTATGCGATCGGCAGGCTGCTGGGCCGCGGAGGCATGGGTGAGGTCTACCTCGCGCATGACGAGCGGCGCGATCGCGAGGTGGCACTCAAGCTCCTGCACACGTCCGCGGCGGAGGATCCGCAGTTCCGGGAGCGGTTCACCCGCGAATCGCAGACGGTGGCGCGCCTCGCGGACCCGCACGTCATCCCCATCCACGACTTCGGCGAGATCGACGGGGTGCTGTTCATCGACATGCGCCTAGTCGAGGGCCGCAATCTCGCGGAGGTCCTGCGCGACGGTCCGCTGCCGGCCGAGCGCGCGGTCACCGTCGTCGACCAGGTGGCGGGCGCGCTGGACGCCGCGCACGCCAAGGGGCTCGTGCACCGGGATGTGAAGCCCGCCAACATCGAGCTCACCGAAGCCGGGTTTCCGTACCTCCTCGACTTCGGCCTCGCGGTGACGGATACGCAGTCCCGGATGACCTCGGCGGGGCTGCTCGTCGGATCGCAGGCCTACGCGGCGCCGGAGCGGTTCGACGGTGACTCCGCCACCGTCGCGAGCGACGTGTACTCACTGGCGTGTGTGCTGTTCGAGGCCCTCACGGGCCATGCGCCGTACCGTGGCGAGTCGCTGGGCGCGATGCTCAAGCAGCACCTCACCTCACCGATCCCCCGCCCCAGCGCCGAGGTGCCGGTGCCCGCCGCGATGGACACCGTCATCGCGCGGGGCATGGCGAAGGAGCCGGTCGAGCGCTTCGCAACGTGCGGAGAGCTCGCCGCCGCCGCACGGCAGGCGCTCGCCGGCCGCAGCGTCGATGTACCGCTGCCCGGCCAGGACGACGACAGGACACTGATCCGCCCCGTCCCGGCGACGTCGGATCCCACGGTGATCTCGCAGCCGGTGCCGCCGCCGTCGTATCCGGTCGCGCCCTCATATCCTGCAGCACCCTCGTATCCCTCGGCGCAGCCACAGATCTCGTACCCGCAGGCACAGTCCTATCCGCAGGCGTCGTACCCCCAGGCTTCGTACCCGCAGGCGCCGTCGTACCCGGCCGCTCCCGCGTACCAGCAGCAGCCGCCCGCGCGGAATCGCATGGTGCCGATCCTCGCGGTGGTCGCGGCGATCCTCGTGGGCGCCACCGCGGTGCTGGGCTATGTCGCCCTGACCGACCGCAAGACCACACCCGCCGCCTCCACTGTTCGGGTCACTGCTACCGCCACGGTCCCGTCGGACATTCCGACCGGCGGGCAGACGACCCCGCCCACGACGACCCCTGCGGACCCGCTGGTCGCACTGCAGACCCGCGCCGCGACCGACAAGCCCCTCGTGCTCGCATCGGAGAACAACCAGTGGGTCGCGCAGCTGTCCACGAAGTGGGTCGGCCTGTACGCGGAGGGTGTCACCTGGACCGCGGCGTCCATCCTCACGCACGTCACCGATCTCGAGCGCCAGCACGGTGCCGTCCGGCTCCTGTTCGCTCCGGACTGGCCCGTCTTCGACCGCCCCGAAGGCCGGCCGGACATGTGGGTCGTCACGAAGGCGGGGCCCTTCTCCGGACCGGACGCGGCGCTCGCCTGGTGCCGTTCCCAGAATCTCGACAACGATCACTGCTTCGCGAAGCTGATCTCCGACACACTGTCTCCGACCGGAACCACCCGGCGTTGATCGGCTGACCGTCCGCAGATGACGTTCGAATTAGTAGCACTATCGAACACGTAGGCGTATCATGGACTCATGGCCCTACCGGACGCATTGCGTGAACTCCCTGAGGATTTGATTCCTCGTGGGCTCGCTGATGCGCGAGGCGAGGATCGTGCGGTAGCGGAGGTGTTGTTCGAACAGCGGCGGGTCGAGGGTGTTGCGTACTGCCGCACGATGACCGCGGTCTACGCGCTGCACCGCGCCCTGTACGCCGATGATGAGGCGCAGTACCTCGCCCGGCCGGCGAACTACCGGGAGGCGGTCGAGGCGCGGCAGCGGTTGGCCGCCGCGGAGGTCGCACTCAGTGCGCAGATCTCCACCCTGCTCCGCCTGGGTTCGACTGCGGCGGTGCACGTGGTGGAGGTCGCGGTCGGGTTGATCGAGCGGTTGCCGAAGGTGTTCGGGTTGATCGGGGAGAATGTGATCACGCCGAAGGCTGCGGAGATCGCGTTGGGGCGGTCGCGGGTACTCAGCGCCTCGCAGGTCCGTGATCTCGATGCGGCGCTGCATGATCGGCTCACCGTCGACTACGAGGTGCTTGCGATCCCGGCGTTGCGTGAGCAGGTCGATCTCCTGGTCGGTGAGATCGACCCGGAGGCGGCGGAGCGGCGTCGCAAGCTCGCCGAACAGGACCGCAAGGTCACCTTCCGCCCGGCGGACGACGGGATGGCGATGGCCTTCGCGCTCCTACCCTCGCCGGACATGCAGGACATCGCCGCCCGAGTGGAGTACATCGCGACGACGGTCTGCGACGATGACCCGCGGACCGTGGCGCAGCGTCAGGGCGACGGGTTGGCGCAGTTGATCCGCGGGTACAGCACTCTCGGGTGCGCCTGCACGAACCCGGACTGCAAGTACCGTACGGCGCGGTTCCACGGCGAGCCCGACGCGGACGGCGTGATCACCCGGTTCGTCACCCTCATCAACGTGGTCATCAACGAGACCGACCTCGCCGATCCGGACACGCCCGACCAGGGTGCGCCCGAGCAGAGCGTGCCGGAGGATAGCTCCGCCGCGGACTCACACGCGGATAAGGGCGCCGCGGGTGCCAGTGCCGCCGATGACGAAGGCGCGCAGGCAGATGCCGTTGCCCGCGCAGACGCTGACGCAGGAGTCGATGCAGATGCTGCCGCTGACTCTGCATCGAACCCGGCACCCGGCCGTCGTGGCGGGCTCGCGTACCTCGAGGGGCACGGCCCGATCAGTCTGGCGCTCGCGCGGGCACTGGCTGCACGCGAGGACGCGGTCATCCGGCCGTTCGGCCGCCGGATCACCGACCACGACGATGCTGCGGGACTATCGAGCCGGGCGGCGTGCGACGCCTCCAGCGAGACCGAGCCGCGTGGCGCGATCGACTTCCAGTGGGCCTGGCGCGATATCGTCGCGCGACTCGAAGGACACGACGACCCCGGTGGCACCGGCTTCGACTTCGGACCCGACGACCACGGGCCGGACGACGGCGCACCGGACGGCAACACCAGCCCAGACGACGAAAGCCCGGATGACGGAGATCCGGACGATGGAGGTCTGGACGACGGACATGCAGGGGACACCTACGCCGACGACGACGAATCGGACGACAGTGGCATGAACGACAGCGATCAGCTGCCCGTCGAAGCGGACCCAGTCGGAGCCCCGCCTGCACTCGTCCGGGCACGCGGAAGCTCCGGATACCGGCCATCGGCGGACCTACGCCGCTACCTGCGACTGATCCACCCCCGGTGCGTGTTCCCGCACTGCAACCGACCCGCGGCGAGGGCCCAGATCGACCACCGCCGCGAATACGACCACACCTCACCCGAACTCGGCGGGCAGACCACCGCCGAGCAGATCCAACCGCTCTGCATCAGCCACCACCAGCTCAAGACCGCAGGAGAGTGGATCGACGCACGCCTGCCCGACGGCCGGATCCTCTGGACCTCACCCCACGGACGGCACTACATCGTCGACCCCACCGGCATCATCCTCACCCTCTTCCCCGACCTCGCCCGCGTCGAATGGGTCATCCCCGCGGCGTCGGGGTCGGGATCGGAGGATCACGTCAGCGCCGCCGAGGCGGAAAGCCCGGCGCGGCCGGGAGGCCGCACCCGCCTGCAACGCGAACACGCCCGCCGGGAGCGGCGTCGCCGCGACAACATCACCGCGTACGAAGCGGAACAGAATCGGAAATCCCTGCCTGTCAGCGAGATCGAGGCCGGCATGATGCGCGTCATCGGTGCTCCGACTCCGCGCTCGGCCCCGTCGTTCGACGGTCCGCTGCCCTTCTGATCCGCCCTCGCCCCACTCCGTCAGCGTCCCGGCGTCGCGAAGACGAAGAGCGCCATGAACGCCACGTTGATGAAGAACGCCGCCTCGACGAGCCCCACGGTGATGAGGAACGGCGCCATCATGCGCTGCTGCGCTTCGGGTTGTCGCGCGACGCCCGCGATCATCTGTGCACCCGCGTTGCCGTTGCCGATGCCGGCACCGATCGCGCCTCCCGCCAGGGCCACGCCTCCACCGCAGATCGCGCCTGCGGTGATGATCGCGTTGACCAGTTCCGGGTCCGCTGCCATGGGTTCCACCTTTCGTAGATCGATTGATCTAAGTATAGATCAATCGATCTAATTTCGGGAAGGCTCACCGACAGCCGGACGATTCCGGGGAGCTCGGGCGGGAGCTCGACAGTGCCCGTGGGCGACGGGACTCGGCGCTTCAGCGGCGGTAGCGGAGAGTGACGATCTTGAAGGGGCGCAAAGACAGGTGCACGTCACCGGCGGACTCGGGATCGGCGACGGGGCGCTCCAGGAGGTCTGTGCGGACCACGGACTGGTACGGGAAGTCCGCGTGGATCGTCGCGTCCGCGCGGGTTCCGCGCGACTCGTAGAGGCGCACGACGACATCTCCGCTGCCGTCCTCGGCGAGCTTGACGGCCTCGACGATCACGGCGGGGTGATCGACGGTGACGAGCGGAGCCACCGAAGTGACCGACCCGGCGACGGTGCGGGGAGCGAGGTTGCGGCGGTATCCCTCCTCGACGGCGTCGCCGATCGTCGCACCGGGGCGCACGGAGATGGCGAGCCGGTGGAAGCCCTGGTCGGTCTCCGGGTCGGGGTAGCGGGGAGCGCGCAGTAGCGACAGGCGCACGACGGTGCCGGTTGCGGGCGTTCCAGGATCGACTGTCCGGCGGGTGATGTCGTGGCCGTAGGTGGAATCGTTCGCCACGGCGACGCCGTAGTCGGGCTCGCCGACGTGCACCCAGCGATGCGCGCAGATCTCGAACTTCGCAGCGTCCCAGGAAGTATTGGCGTGGGTGGGGCGGAAGACGTGGCCGAACTGGATCTCCGAGGCGCTGCGATCGGCCTGCACGTCGAACGGGAACGCCAGCTTGAGCAGCTTCTGCCGCTCGTGCCAATCGATCTCGCACACGATGTCCAGGGCCGGCGAGCCGGCGCGCAGGCTGATCCGCTGGGTGATCGACGAGTCCCCGAACGTTCGGCGCACCACGACGGCGTCACCGTCGATCGTCACGGACTCGACCGCGTCGAGATCGGTGACATCGCGCCGGTAGAAGGAGTCGATGTCCCACGCCTCCCAGTGGTTCGGGATGTCGCGGTGCAGTTGGAGCAGGTTGCCGGGGCCGGCCATCGCCTCGCGGCCGGAGGCGGCGTCGACGAGCGAGACGAGGAGCCCGCGCGCGTCGATCAGCGCGGAGACGACGCCGTTGTCCAGCTGGAACGCCGTGCCCTCGGCGGTCGGGCAGATCGCTGGGGCGGTCTGGATGACGGTGGCACCCAGCGCCGGCACCCCGTCGCGGGCGTGCGGAGCGGCGTTGAACACCAGGCTGTGTGCCTCGGCGGCGGGGGAGTCGTCGACCGGGGTCGTGAGCCGATTCCGAGCCACGCCCCCACCGGCGGACGTCGACCCGTTCGCGAGAGCCGCGAGGGCACCGTCGATGATCCGCTCGAGGCGCTTCGCGACGGCGGCGTAGTTGCGCTCGGCGTCCTTGTGCACCCAGGCGATCGAGCTACCCGGCAGGATGTCGTGGAACTGCTGCAGCAGGACCAGGTGCCAGATCTCCTCGAGCTCCTCCAGGGGATAGGCGAATCCGGTCCGGACCGCGGCGGTCGCGGCCCAGAGTTCCGCCTCGCGCAGCAGGTGCTCGCTGCGCCGATTGCCCTGCTTGGTGTTCGCCTGCGAGGTGTACGTGCCGCGGTGGAACTCGAGGTACAGCTCGCCGGACCACCGGGCGGGGTGCTCCAGTTCCGCTGCGGCGGCGTCGAAGAACTCCACCGGCGTGCCGATCGATACCGTCGGCGAACCATCGAGCGATGCGGTCCGCGCGGCGGCGGCGAGCATCTCCCGGGTCGGGCCACCGCCACCGTCGCCCCATCCGAACGGGACGAGGGAGCGCGTGCCCACGCCCTGCTCCTTGTAATTCTTCTGCGCCCGAGCGAGATCCGCGCCGGAGAGGTCCGAGTTGTACTTGTCGACGGGCGGGAAGTGCGTGAACAGCGCGGTGCCGTCGATGCCCTCCCAGAGGAACGACGAGTGCGGCATCCGGTTGGTCTGGTTCCACGACAGCTTCTGGGTGAGGAAGTACCGCGAGCCCGCCTCGGCCACGATCTGCGGCATCGCCGCCGAGTAGCCGAACGAATCGGGGAGCCACGCCTCCGGGGTGTCGATCCCGAACTCGTGCAGGAAGAACCGCTTTCCGGCCACGAACTGGCGGGCCATCGCCTCGCCGCCCGGCATGTTCGTGTCGGCCTCCACCCACATGCCGCCGACCGGGACGAACCGTCCCGCCGCCACGTGATCCTTGATGCGCGCGAACAGCTCCGGGTGCCGGTCCCGCACCCACGCGAACTGCTGCGCCGAGGAGCATGCGAAGCGGAACGACGGGTCGCGGTCCATGAGGTCCACGACATTGGCGAAGGTCCGTGCGCACTTGCGCGCCGTCTCGCGGACGGGCCACAGCCACGCCGAGTCGATGTGCGCGTGGCCGACCGCCGTGATCCGGTGCGCGGACGCGGCGGCCGGCGAGGCCAGCGCGGGGGCCAGGGCCGCCCGCCCCGCGGACGCGGTGGCGGCGATGTCGTGCGGGTCCACCACGTCGAGCATCCGCTCGAGGGCGCGAAGTACCTCGTGCCGGCGCGGTAGGTCGAAGGGCAGCTCGTGCATCAGCCCGTGCAGCGTCCACACGTCCTGCTGCAGCTCCCACACCGTCCGATCGCGCAGCGTGAGGTCGATCGTCCCGAGCCGGTACAGCGGACCGTCGCCCGCGGTGTCCCGGTCACCGAGGTGGGTGGGGGAGACGAAGTCACCGCCCAGGTCCGGGTTCGCGGCGCACTCGATGTACAGGTCCACCGGCTCGCCCGGGGACAGGGGAACGTAGGCGTTGAACGGCGAGATCCCCTTGACGACGGTGCCGTCCGCCCGGTAAACGAGCCCCTCGGCGTTGAACCCCGGGCCGCCGGTGAAGCCGAGCTCCACGCGGAGCTCCAGCGTACCGTCGGCGTCCGTCCAGTCCGACGGCGGCGCCCCGGTCACGTGCAACCACAGCGTGGACCAGGGCGCTCCCCACGGCGTGCCGGCGGAGACCGGCGTGAACGCCTGGGCCGCCGCCTCCGCGAAGGGCACGGGCTCGCCCGGGGCGGCCCACCCCGTCACCGTCACGGGTGCGGAGTGCGAGTACACCGCCCCGTTCAGGAACTCCCGGGTGAATCTGTCGAGACGCTCTTCGGTCAACCGCCGGTCGTCGTGCATGACAGTGAACCTACGGCCTCACGCTCGTCAGGGGGTCGGATGCGCCGGGAGGAAGGCCGACGCGTCGTGCCCGGAGGAGTCCTCCGCCCGGATCACGTGCACCACCGCGTTGATCAGCGCCAGGTGGGTGAACGCCTGCGGGAAGTTGCCGAGGTGCTTGCCCGACTTCGGGTCGAGCTCCTCCGCGTACAGCTTCAGCGGCGACGAGTACGCCAGCAGTCGCTCGCACAGCGCCCGAGCGCGGGCGACCTCGCCGATCTCGACCAGCGCGGAGACCAGCCAGAACGAACAGATCGTGAACGTTCCCTCCTCGCCCGCGAGCCCGTCGTCGGTCTCCTCGACGCGGTAGCGCAGGACCAGGCCGTCCTCGGTGAGCTCGTCCGCGATCGCGAGCACGGTGGCGCGCACCCGCGGGTCGTCTGAGGGGAGGAATCGCAGCAGCGGCACCAGGAGCAGCGACGCGTCCAGCGCGGGGGCGCCGTAGCGCTGCGTGAACACGCCGCGCTCGTCCACGCCGTGCTCGAGGATGTCGGCCTTGATCACCTCGGCCTGCTCCGACCACTCGCGGGCGTAGTCGTTCTCGCCGTGCATGACCGCGAGCTTGGCGCCGCGGTCCAGAGCGACCCAGCACATCACCTTCGAGCTCGTGAAGTGCTGCGGCTCCCCGCGCACCTCCCAGATTCCGCGGTCCGGCTCGCGCCAGTGCTTGAGCGCCTCCTCGACCTGCTCCTTGAGCACCGGCCACAGCGTCTCCGGGATCCGCTCGGACGACTTGGTGTTCAGGTACACCGAGTCCAGCATCGTGCCCCAGATGTCGTGCTGGCGCTGGTCGTAGGCTCCGTTCCCGATCCGGACCGGCCGCGCACCGTCGTACCCCGAGAGGTGGGAGAGCTCCTCCTCGTGCAACGTGCGTTCCCCGCCGACGCCGTACATGACCTGCAGCGGATGTCGCTCACCGTTGTTGGCGCCCGAGACATCGGCGATGAAGGAGAAGAAGTCCTCGGCCTCCCGGTCGAGCCCCAGCGTGTACAGGCCCCAGAGGGCGAAGGTGGAGTCGCGGACCCAGGCGTACCGGTAGTCCCAGTTGCGGACGCCGCCCGGGGTCTCGGGCAGCGAGGTCGTGCACGCGGCCAGCAGCGCGCCGGTGGGCGAGTAGGTCAGGCCCTTGAGCGTGAGCGCCGAACGCTGCAGGTACGTGCGCCACGGGTGGTCGGGGAACTGGCCCACGTTGATCCACTGCCGCCACGACTCCGCCGTCGACCACATCTTCTGCGCCGCCTCGGCGAAGGTCTGCGGCACGGGGTGCTTGCTCCAGGACAGGGCGACGAAGACCTCGTCACCCTCCTTGAGCCGAGTGTGCGCGCGGGCCTCCCGGCCCTCCAGGCCGAGCCGCATGTTGGTGGTGAGCTTGAGCTCGGGGTGCGCCCCGAAATCGGTGCGGGCCCGCGCCACGGCCTCGCCGTAGCCGTCGCCGGAATAGGCCCACTCCGCGCCGGCGCGGTTGTAGTCGAAGGCGGGCTCGCAGTTGAGCTGCAGCTCGACGGTGCCGGACACGCACCGGGCCGTGCGGAGCAGGATGTGCTCGGCGTCCCAGTCCGTCGGTGTCCGACGGTGCGTGCGGGACCGGGTCTGCGTGTCGTGCCACGGGCCCATCACGAGGGCGTCACGGACGATGAGCCAGCCCGTGGAGGTCTGCCAGGTGGTTTCGAGCATGAGGCTGCCCGGCAGGTAGCGCCGGTCGACGGGGACCCGCACGCCGTACGGCGCGAGCCGGAAGGAGCCGGCGCCGCGGTCGAGAATGGCGCCGAAGACGCTGGGGGAGTCGGGGCGGGGGATGCACATCCATTCGACGCTGCCGTCGCGGGCGATCAGGCAGGTGTTCTCGCAGTCCGAGAGGAAGGCGTAGTCGTGGATCGGCGGGAAGACCGCGTCACCGAGGGGCGGGGTGTCGGTGATGAGCGCCTCGGGGCCGGAGACCTCGTCGAGGGCGGTGTCGGGGCCGGGGGCATCGGAGGTCGGGGCGTCGTTCTTCGATGACATGCAGTCCATGATGAGGCACGGCGACCGGTTCGCGCAGCGCGGTCGCTACGCTGGGCGTGTGCATGCGATCGCGCAGTGGTGGGACTCGGTGGAGCTGTGGCTCACGGGTCTGCCCTTCGCGCTGCAGGTCAGCCTGGTGATGGTTGTACTCGCGGTGATCGCAATGCTGGTGGTGCGCGTGCTGAGCGCCCTCATCGACCTCGTCGCCGACACGCTGGACGCCCGCCTCGCGCGGGCCTCCCGCGCCGACGCCGCAGGTCATGAGGCCGGAGAAGGGGATGACGAGAGTGTCTGAGACAGGCGGCGGATGGCGGGCACTGGTGCCCAAGTCGAAGGTGACGCTCGCGCTGATCGCGCTGCTGGTGCTCCTCGTGGTCGCGTGGGCGCTGCTGCGCTGACCGCGCTTCGTAGGATTCTCGCCTGACCTGTCCACAAGCAGAACGGCGAGACGTGACCAGACCCACTCGCCGCGGCCGTGCCCTGAGCATCGTCGCGGTCGCCCTGACCGTGCTGCTCACGGCCTGCGGGGGCGGCTCGACCGACGACCCGCACGGCGTGGACATCTCCAGCGGCACTCAGCGGGTGAACCTCGTCGCGTTCGCGGCGCCCAAGCCCGCCTTCGACGTGGCCATCCCGCTGTTCCGTACGACCGACCCCGACGTCGGCTTCTCGCAGTCCTACGGCGCGTCGGGCGATCAGTCCCGCAAGGTCGCGCGGCACGTGCCCGCCGATGTCGTGAACCTCTCGGTCGCGCCGGACGTCACACGCATCGTCAAAGCCGGCCTGATCGACAAGGACTGGGAGAAGGTCTACCCGCGGCGCTCCGTGCCGTTCACGTCGCTGGTCGCCGTCGTCGTGCGCCCCGGTAACCCGAAGGGCATCCACGACTGGGCGGACCTGCTCAAGCCCGGCGTCGAGGTGGTGACCCCGAACCCGGCGAGCTCGGGCTCGGCGAAGTGGAACCTGCTGGCCCCGTACGCCGCGCTGTCGAACGGCGGCCAGGACCCGTCGAAGGGCCTGGCCTTCGTGAAGGAACTCATCCGGGACCATACGACGGTGAGCCCGGGCTCGGGCCGCGACGCCACCTCGGCCTTCGAGTCCGGCCAGGGCGATGTGCTGCTCAGCTACGAGAGCGAGGCGGTCCTGCTGCAGCGGCAGAGCGTCAAGGACGGCAAGCCGAAGCCCGAGTACTTCATCCCGCCGCAGTCCTTCCGGATCGACCTGCCGGTCGCCGTGGTGAACACCGCGCAGTCGCCCGAGGCGGCCAAGCGGTTCGTGGCCTTCCTGTTCTCGCCCGAGGCGCAGCGCGCGATCCCGGCGTCCGGGTTCCGCGCCGGCGACCCCACGATCGCCGCCGAGACGGCGCACCTGTTCTCCGCCCAGCCGCAGCGCCTGTGGACCATCGACGAGCTGGGCGCCGTGCTCGGCAGGGGGACCGCCGCGAAGAACGGCGGCAAGGACCTCGTCGGGTGGCCCGCGGTGGACGCGGCATTGTTCGGCGACAAGGGCACCATCGCCACCGCCTACAAGACCGGGGGCAAGTGATGCGACGCTTGATCAACCCGCTGCGCATCGGCGTCGCGTGGATCTGGATCTCGGTCATCGTGTTGCTGCCCATCGCGGCCATCACGACGCGGGCCTTCGACAACGGCTGGTCCGGATTCTGGGACGCGCTGACGGCGAAGAACGCCGTGTCGACCCTGCTCATCACCGTGTGGGTCGCGCTGCTCGTCACGGTGATCAACGTGGTGATGGGCACCGTCATCGCGTGGGTGCTGGTGCGGGACGACTTCCCGGGCAAGGGCGTCGTCAACGCGCTCATCGACCTGCCCTTCGCGCTGCCGACCATCGTCGCGTCGATCGTGCTGCTCTCGCTGTACGGGCCGGACAGCCCGATCGGGTTGACGCTCAACGCGACCCAGCCGGCGATCGTCATCGCTCTGGCCTTCGTGACGCTGCCCTTCGTCGTGCGGCAGGTGCAGCCGGTGTTGATCGAGCTCGACCGCGAGGTCGAGGAGGCCGCCGCCTCGCTCGGGGCGCCGAACCGGGTGATCGTGGCGAAGATCGTGATCCCGACCCTGCTCCCCGCCATCCTCTCCGGCGCCGGTCTGGCGTTCACCCGGGCGATCGGCGAGTTCGGCTCGGTGGTGCTCGTGGGCGGCAACATCCCGGGCGAGACACAGGTCGCCTCGCAGTACATCCAGCAGCAGCTCGAGGTCGACAACCAGGTGGCCGCGTCCGCCGTGTCCGTCGCACTGCTCGCCATCGCCTTCGTGCTGCTGGCGGTGATGCGGTTCGTCGGGGGTAGGACCGCCAAGCGGGAGGAGAACGAGTGATGACCGGATGCCAGACGGTCCCGTGCGGTGGTCCCGAGGGACGCAGGGAGGAGCAGGAGTGAATCTCTCCAGGAAGACGGTGCTGAGCCTGCGGTCCGTCGCGCTGCTGTACCTGCTGGTGCTGCTCGTCCTGCCGATCGGCGTGATCCTGTACCGCTCGTTCGAGCGCGGTCTCGGCGAATTCTGGGCCTGGATCACCACCCCGGCCGCGATCTCGGCGCTGCAGCTGTCGCTGCTCATCGTCGCGATCGTGGTGCCGCTCAACGTGATCTTCGGCGTCCTCGTGGCGCTGGCCCTCGCGCGCGGGAGGTTCCGCGGCAAAGCGGCGCTGCAGGCCGCCGTCGATCTGCCCTTCGCCGTCTCGCCCGTGGTCGTGGGCGTCGCGCTGATCATGCTGTGGGGCGTGGGCGGCTGGTTCGGCGGCATCGAATCGCTGGGCTTCCGCGTCATCTTCGGCCTACCCGGCATGGTGCTGGCCACCACCTTCGTGACACTGCCCTTCGTGGTGCGTGAGGTGGAACCGGTGCTGCACGAGATCGGGCAGGACCAGGAGCAGGCGGCGGCGACGCTCGGCGCGAACGCCTGGCAGACTTTCTGGCGGATCACGCTGCCCGCGATCCGGTGGGGCCTGACCTACGGCGTGGTGCTCACGATCGCCCGCGCCCTCGGCGAGTACGGCGCGGTGCTCATGGTCTCGTCGAACTTCCCCGGCATCTCGCAGACGCTCACCCTGCTCGTGAGCTCGCGCAACCACGACGACTACAACACCTTCGGGGCGTACGCCGCCGCGACACTGCTCATGCTGCTGGCGCTCATCGCGCTGGTGGTGATGTCCCTGCTCGAAGCGACCCGCAGGAGGAACCGCGATGACGATTAACGTGGTGGGGGCCAACAAGCGCTACGGCGACTTCGCGGCCCTCGACGATGTGTCCCTGGAGATCCCCGACGGCTCGCTCACCGCGCTGCTCGGCCCCTCGGGCTCCGGCAAGTCGACGCTGCTGCGCTCGATCGCCGGCCTCGACCGGCTGGACTCCGGCCTCGTCGAGATCAACGGGATCGACGTCACGCACGCCTCGCCGCAGCAGCGGGACATCGGCTTCGTGTTCCAGCACTACGCGGCGTTCAAGCACATGACGGTGCGGGAGAACGTCGCCTTCGGGCTGAAGATCCGCAAACGCCCTGCGGCCGAGGTCAAGGCGAAGGTCGACGACCTCCTCGAGGTGGTGGGGCTCACCGGCTTCCAGACCCGCTACCCGGCGCAGCTGTCGGGCGGCCAGCGCCAGCGCATGGCGCTCGCCCGCGCCCTGGCGGTGGATCCGCAGGTGCTGCTGCTCGACGAGCCCTTCGGCGCGCTCGACGCGAAGGTCCGCGACGAGCTGCGGTCCTGGCTCCGTCGCCTGCACGACGAGGTGCACGTGACCACCGTGATCGTGACCCACGACCAGCAGGAGGCGCTCGACATCGCCGACCGCATCGCGGTGCTCAACAAGGGGCGGATCGAGCAGGTGGGCACTCCGGCGGACGTCTACGACCGTCCCGAGACCGAGTTCGTCATGTCCTTCCTCGGCTCGGTGGCCAAGCTCAACGGGGTGCTGGTGCGGCCGCACGACATCCGGGTCGGCCGTACGCCGGAGCTGGCCCGGGCGGGCGGACAGACCTCCGAGGAAGCGGGCGTCCTGCGGGCCGAGGTCGAGCGCGTGGTGTACCTGGGCTTCGAGGTGCGCGTCGAGTTGAAGAACGCCGCCACCGGCGAGCGCTTCCACGCCCAGATCACCCGCGGCGATGCGTCGGCGCTGGAGCTCTCGGAAGGCGACGCGGTGTACGTACGCGCCACCCACGTCCCCGAGATCGCGGTGCAGAAGGCGTAGCCGCGCAGATGTAATGCCGGCGCGGCGCCCGTGCGATGTACGGTCATGAAGATGACGCCACGGAATGGGGAACTCCGGGCGCGCGACATCGACCGAGTGTGGGTGATGGCGCGGCTCGATGAGGCGTTCACCGACGGTCAGTTGTCGCCGGACGAGCACGAGGCGCGGGTCGGCAGCGCCCGCACCGCGCTCACCGTGCCCGACTTGGACGCGCTGTTGCGCGATCTCCAACTGCCGGCGACGGTGCCGACCGCGCGCTACCGGGCGCCGTGGTACGCCCGGCTCACCCGACGTGGACGAGTGGGCATCGCACTGACGGCGCTCGCCGTGATCGTTGCGATCGGGGCGGGGATCATCGTGTGGTTCGTACCGCCCTCCGGCGATCGCTCCGCAGCTGCCGCGCCACCCGGGGCCGCCGCACCGCCGGCCGCAGCCGCGGACAACGGCGTGACGGAGCGACTCGTGGGCGGGGAGATGTTCACCGAGGCGGGGATGAACGAGGTGGTGAGCGCGCTGCGCAAGCGGTTCGGCACCACCGTGATCGAGGGCGTGCACTTCTACCGGGACAGCGCGGTGGTCCGGGTTCCCGAGGCGGAGTCGCCGGTCGGAGCGGCGTGGTACACCTACTCGCTGGGCGGCGATTTCCACAGCCGTGAGGTGTACGGCGGGCTGTCGGTGTCGTCGGGCGCGGGACTGCGCGTGGACCTCGCGCACCTCGACACCGCTGAGATCGCGGCGGTCATCCGGACGGCCCCGGAGAAGCTGGGACTGACGACCGCCACGATGTCGCCGAACGAGCGCTTCCGTGTCACCGTCGGCGGTGACGGTGGCGGCGAGGTGTGGATGGGGATCAACGACATCGGCATCGATTCGCACCTCGTCACCGGTCTGGACGGCGCGATCAAGGGTGTGCACCGGTGCGGCTGGGGCTGCTGAAATCCGGTTGTGCGCATCGGTAATGTTGCCGCTATGACCGATTCGAGCGGTATCGAGTTCCAGCGTGTGCGTACCCCGGAGCAGTACGCCGGATTCCAGGAGTGCGCCTCCATCGGCTTCCAACAGCGGATGGAGAACGCCGAGGCCTGGACCGAGGCGATCCTCGCCGACCTCGACGCGCTCGATCACCGCGTCGCCGTCGCGGACGGGCGGACCGTCGGGACCTTCCTGTCCTTCGACCAGCGGCTCACCGCGGTCGGCGGGGCGACGGTGCCCGCTCGGGCCGTCTCCGCCGTCACGGTGCTGCCCACGCATCGGCGCCGCGGGATCCTCGGCAGGCACATGCGCGAGTCTCTTACCGCCGCTCGCGTGGACGGTGCGGCCGCGGCAACCCTCATCGCCGCGGAGTACGCGATCTACGCCAGGTACGGGTTCGGGCAGAGCACCGAGGTCGTCGACTACCGCATCGCGGTCGACCGCGCCCAGCTCCCCGAGCGGAGCTCGGACCAGCTCCGCTACGTCGGCGGTGACGAGTACCTGGCGGCCGCGGACGGCATCCGTGAGCGGGTGAGCGTCCCGGGCCGCGTGTCCCGGCTCGGCATCAACGGCCGGCAGTCCGCGGGCCTGCTCGGCAAGGACGACGACAAGCAGCGCCTGGTGCTGCGTCGCGACGGCGACGTGGCGGGCGTGCTCATCTACACCGTCGAGAACAAGTGGACCGACTCCCGTCCCGACTCGACGGTCACCGTCTCCGAGCTGCTGGGCATCGATGTGGCCGCCGAGCGGGAGCTGTGGGCGTTCGTGATGAGCATCGATTGGGTGAGCACGGTCCTTGCGCCGCAGCGGGCTCCCGACGACATCGTGAGCACTGTCCCCGTCGACCCGCGGACGGTCCAGGTGTCCAATCGCTGCGACATGCTGTGGATCCGGCCCCTCGATGTGCCCGCGCTGTTCGCGGCGCGCACCTACGCCGCCCCGGGCCGCATCGTGCTCGACGTGACCGATCCCGGGTACGACGGTGCGGGGCCCGGCCCGGCGCACGGACGGTTCCTGATCGAGAGTGCCGGCGCCGCAGGGGGAGCCGGCACCTGTGCGCCCACCGACGAGCCCGCGGACCTCGCCCTCGATGTGACGGACCTCGGGCGGCTCTGGCTCTCCGACGAGCCGGTGGCCCGTCGCGTCGCCGTCGGGTCCGTGCGGGAGCTCACCGACGGTGCCGCCGCCCGCGCCGACCTGATGCTGTTCAGTCCGCGTCGACCCTGGTCGGTCGAGCACTTCTGATGCGCGATCCGAGCACCTCGCTCGCGTTCCTCCGGGTGGAGCGGGACATGAATGTCAGCGGGATCCGATACGAGTTCCTGCCCGCGTCAACGGATCCGCTGCCGCAGTGGGCTCGCCTCGACCGGTCGTCGTGGGACGGGCTGTGGTTGCGGCTCGCCGACGCACACGTGGTCGGAATCGCGTTCGACCATGTGGGCGATGAGGAGGAGCGGACGCATCGGGTCGCAGATCAGGTCCAGGTGGCCGTGCTCGATTCCGCGCAGGTGATTCGGCCGGCTCGGACCTGGCCTCGCGCGACGCGCGGTGGCAGTCCGTTGTGGGCACTGATGCGCGACGGAATCGCGGTGTGGGAGAGCGTGGACGGGACGGAGCGGTACCGAATCGGTGAGTTGCCCGAGGGACGGTGACGAGTGTCACTCGTGCGCAGCCGTGACGTCTCGGGACTGTCACCGATGCCCTGTGACGTAACAGCCGCTCGTGCGCAAGCCATCGCCCCGGAACGGCGCCGGCCGCACCCCGACGAACGGAGTGCGGCCGGCGGACCGTCGAACTGCTTAGACCAGGTGGGCGAGGGCGTCCCCGACCAGGCCCGCGGCGAGGGTGTTGCCGCCGGCGGGGTCGATGAGCAGGAAGCTGCCCATCTCCCGGTTCTTGTCGTAGTCGTCGGCGACGATCGGCTCGGCCGTCTGCACCGTGATCCGGCCGATCTGGTTGAGCTCCAACGTGTCTCCGGAGACGATCTGCAGTTTCTGCTCGTCGAACACCGCGTCCAGCGCGCCCACGATGGCCTGCGTGGTCTTCGTGCCGTGCTTGAGCAGCAGACGCGCGCCGATGCGCAGCGGCTTCTCGGCCAGCCAGCACACGGTGGCCTCGAACTGCTGGCGCGGCTCGGGGGCGTCGGCGGCGGAGACGATCACGTCGCCGCGGCTCACGTCCACGTCGTCGGCGAGGATCACCGTCACGGAGCGGCCCGTGTGCGCGGACGCGAGCTCGCCGTCCGCGGTGTCGATCCGCTCGACCCGGCTGCGCGTGCCCGCGGGGAGCACGAGGACCTCGTCACCCACGTCGACGGTGCCCGCGGCCACCTGACCGGCGTAGCCGCGGTAATCGGGGTACTCGGGGGTGCGCGGCCGGATCACGTACTGCACGGGGAAGCGGAAGCCGATCGGCTTCGTGTCCGGGTCCGTCGGGACGGCCTCGAGGTGCTCGATCAGCGACGGGCCGTCGTAGTACGGCGTCGTCTCCGAGCGCGAGGCCACGTTGTCGCCGTGCAGAGCCGAGACGGGGATGGCGTGGACGGCATCGTCGGACCACCCCAGCGAGGAGGTGAGCTCCCGGAACTCCGCCGAGATCTCCTGGAACACCGACGCGGGGTCCTCGACGAGGTCGATCTTGTTCACCGCGAGCACCAGGCGCGGAACGCCGAGCAGCGACAGCACGGCCGCGTGCCGGCGGGTCTGCTCGATGACGCCCTTGCGGGCGTCGGTCAGCAGGATCACGACCTGCGCCGTGGACGCGCCGGACACCGTGTTGCGGGTGTACTGGACGTGGCCCGGGGTGTCGGCGAGGATGAACGACCGGTCGGGCGTCGCGAAGTAGCGGTAGGCCACGTCGATCGTGATGCCCTGTTCGCGCTCGGCGCGCAGGCCGTCCACGAGGAGCGACAGGTCCGGGGTGTCGAGGCCCTTGTCGACCGATGCGCGCGTGACGGCGTCGATCTGGTCGGCGAGCACCGACTTCGTGTCGTAGAGCAGGCGCCCGACGAGGGTCGACTTGCCGTCGTCGACGGAGCCGGCGGTGGCCAGGCGGAGGAGTGCAGGAGCCTGCGACATCAGAAGTAGCCCTCTTTCTTACGGTCCTCCATGGCGGCCTCGGAGACGCGGTCGTCGCCGCGGGTGGCGCCGCGCTCGGTGAGCCGCGACGCGGCGACCTCGGCCATGATCTGCTCGTTGGTCGACGCGGTCGACTCGATGGCGCCGGTGGTGGAGCCGTCGCCCACGGTGCGGTAGCGCACCGAGAGGGTCCGGACCTGCTCGCCCTCGCGGGCGCCGCCCCACACGCCGGAGGTCATGAGCATGCCGTCGCGATCGAACACCTCACGCTCGTGCGCGTAGTAGATCGAGGCCAGCTCGATGTCCTCGCGGGCGATGTAGCGCCAGATGTCGAGCTCGGTGAAGTTGCTGATGGGGAACACGCGCACGTGCTCGCCCGGCGCGTGCCGGCCGTTGTAGAGGTTCCACAGCTCGGGGCGCTGGCGCTTCGGGTCCCACTGGCCGAAGGCGTTGCGCAGCGAGAAGATCCGCTCCTTGGCGCGGGCACGCTCCTCGTCGCGACGGCCGCCGCCGAAGACGGCGTCGAACCGGTTCCCCGAGATGGCGTCCAGGAGCGGCACCGTCTGCAGCGGGTTGCGGATACCGTCGGCACGCTCTTCGAGCCGGCCGTCGGCGAGGTAGTCCTCGACCTTGGCCACGTGCAGGCGCAGGTTGTACTTCTCGACCATCCGGTCGCGGAAGTCCAACACCTCGGGCAGGTTGTGGCCCGTGTCGACGTGCAGCAGCGCGAAGGGGAGCGGGGCCGGCCAGAAGGCCTTCACCGCGAGGTGCAGCAGCACCGTCGAATCCTTGCCGCCCGAGAAGAGGATCACGGGGCGCTCGAACTCGCCCGCGACCTCGCGGAAGATGTGGATGGCCTCGGACTCGAGGGCGTCGAGCGTGCTGAAATCGCTCGTTGCGGGGGCTGTGGGCTCTGTGATTGTCATGAGGCGTGCAATCCGCATTCTGTCTTGGTCGAACCGGCCCAGCGGCCGCTGCGAGGATCGGTACCGGGGGCGGGCTTGTTGGTGCAGGGCTGGCAGCCGATCGACGGGTAGCCCTCGTCCACCAGCGGGTTGACCAGGATGCCGTTCTCCTCGATGAACTGCTGCATCCGCTCGTCGGACCAGTCGACGATCGGGTTCACCTTGAGCAGCCCGAAGCCCTCGTCGAAGGAGATGAACGGCGCGTTCGCGCGGGTGGGCGATTCGACGCGGCGGATGCCGGTGACCCAGGCGCGGTAGCCCTTGAGCGACTCCCGCAGAGGCACCACCTTGCGCAGGTTGCAGCACTGCGCGGGATCGCTCGCGAACAGGTCCTTGCCGATGGTGGCGTCCTGCTCGCCGACGCTCTGCTCGGGCGTGACGTTGAGCAGCTCCACCTCGTAGATCGCCTCGACCGCGTCGCGCATGCCGATCGTCTCGGGGAAGTGGTAGCCGGTGTCGAGGAAGAGCACCTTGGGGCGGTCCTGCACCTGCTTCGCGAGGTGCACCAGCACCCCGTCCTGCATGTTGGACGCGACGATGAAGTCCTCGCCGAAGGTGTCCAGGGTCCACTGCAGGAGCGTGAGCGCATCGGCGCCCTCCAGCTCCTTCGACGCGCGCTCCGCGAGCGCGCGCAGCTCGTCCGCGTCGCGTCCGGTCAGGGGGTTCGACGGTGCCGTCATCGCAGGTCCTCCTCCGCGGCGCGGGCCACCCACTGCGCGAACCGCTCCTCGCCCTCGCGCTGCTCGGCGAACTTCCGCACCACTCGTTCCACGTAGTCCACGACCTCGGTCGCGAGCACCTTGTGAGCCCGGAGCTTGCGCCCGAACCCGGTGTCCTCGCCGAGGCTGCCACCAAGATGAACCTGGAATCCCTCGACGTGATTCCCGTTGTGGTCGTCCACCAGCTGCCCCTTGAAGCCGATGTCGGCGATCTGGACGCGCGCGCAGCTGTTGGGGCAGCCGTTGACGTTGATGCTGATGTTCGTCTCGTGCAGCTGGTTCAGATCGGCGAGCCGCTTCTCCAGCTCGGGTACCAGCGACTGGCTGCGGCTGCGGGTCTCCGTGAAGGAGAGCTTGCAGTACTCGAGGCCGGTGCAGGCGATGAGGTTGCGGCGCCACCGCGAGGGCCGGGCCGTGAGGCCGACCTTCTCCAGTGCCGCCTCGAGCCCGGCGACCTTGTCGTCGGGGACGTCGACGACCACGATCTTCTGGTACGGGGTGGCGCGGACCCGATCGGTGCCGGCCTCCTCCATCGCATCGGCGATCGCGTCGAGGGCGTCGGCGGAGAGCCGGCCCGAGACGGCCGAGAAGCCGACGGCGTTGAGGCCGTTGCTCTGCTTGGTGACGCCGACGTGGTCGATGGTGGTCTTCGGCGCGATCGGGGCCGGACCGTCGATCAGCTTGCGGCCGAGGTACTCGTCCTCGAGCACCTGGCGGAACTTCTCCGGGCCCCAGTCCTTCACCAGGAACTTCAGCCGCGCCTTGCTCCGCAGGCGGCGGTAGCCGTAGTCGCGGAAGATCGCGACCACGCCCTCCCAGACGTCCGCGACCTCGTCGAGCGGCACCCAGACGCCGAGCCGCTGCGCGAACATCGGGTTGGTCGACAGGCCGCCGCCGACCCAGAGGTCCAGGCCGGGGCCGTGCTCGGGGTGGTGCACGCCGACGAAGCTCACGTCGTTGATCTCGTGCGCCACGTCCTGCAGGCCGGAGACCGCGGTCTTGAACTTGCGGGGCAGATTCGAGTACTCGGGGTTGCCGATGTAGCGGCGCTTGATCTCCGCGAGCGCAGGGGAGGCGTCGAGCACCTCGTCGGGTGAGAGACCGGCCAGCGGCGAGCCGAGCATGCCGCGGGGGCAGTCGCCGCAGGCCTCGGTGGTCTCCAGACCGGCCTCCTCGAGGCGGCGCCAGATCTCCGGGATCGACTCGATCTCCACCCAGTGGTACTGGATGTTCTGCCGGTCGGTGATGTCGGCGGTGCCGCGTGCGAAGTCGCGCGAGATCGACGCGAGGGTGCGCACGCCCTTGGTGGTGAGGTTCCCTCCGTCGGTGCGGACCCGCATCATGAAGTACGGCGCCTCGATGAGGTCGACGTGGTTGTCACCGCTGTAGCTGCCGTCGAATCCCTCGGCTCGCTGCGTGTACAGCCCCATCCACCGGAATCGCCCGCGCAGGTCGGCCTTGTCGATCGAATCGAACCCCGACTTGGAGTAGATGTCCAGGATGCGGCGCCGCACGTTGAGCGGGTTGTCGTCGCGCTTGGACTGCTCGTTCGCGTTCAGCGGGGTGCGGTAGCCCAGCTTCCACTGGCCCTCCGATTTGCGCTGTGCGGGGCGCTTGCGAGCCGGTCGCGTGGGCGCGGCGTCGGCGGAGGGGGCAGGGGCGTCGGTGATCGACGTCATGAAGGCTCCTGGGATTCATGGGATGGCGCGCCAGGGCTGGTGGCGCTCAGGGGACTCGACGCGGAAGAGGGCGCCGGGAATCAGGCCCGACAGCCGCTGCTGCAGACCCGCAGGTAATCGATGTGCCGGCGCGACGCCAGCAGCTCACCCTGTCCATCCATCGAGATCATTGTGCCACCGGATGGGCGCAGAAGTGGAATCGGGTTTCGCTCAGCGATGCGTGAAATCATGCGAGCCGCGCACCTGCAAGACTGGGCGGATGTCCGCGCCCTCGATCCCCGAGCTCAGCAGGCTCGACGGTGCCGCGACGCCGTTCGGGCTGTATCTACACGTCCCGTTCTGTGCGACGCGCTGCGGCTACTGCGACTTCAACACCTACACCGCCGGCGAGTTGGGCGCGTCCACGTCACCGCAGGCCTGGGCCGAGGCCGTCGACGGGGAGCTCGCGATGGCGCGGCGCACCGTCGGCGACGTACCGGTGTCGACGGTGTTCGTCGGGGGCGGGACACCGTCGCTCCTGGGCGGCGACGGGCTCGCCGCCCTGCTGGACACGGCAAGGCGACACTTCACCTTCGCCGACGACGCGGAGGTGACCACCGAGTCCAACCCCGAGTCGACCTCGCCGGAGTTCTTCACTCGGCTGCGTGAGGCGGGCTTCACCCGGGTCTCGCTGGGCATGCAGTCGGCGGCGCCGCACGTGCTGCGCGTGCTGGACCGCACGCACACCCCGGGCCGCGCCGTGGCCGCCGCGAAGGAGGCCCGCGCGGCGGGCTTCGACCACGTCAACCTGGACCTCATCTACGGCACACCGGGGGAGTCCGACGACGATCTGCGGGCGTCCCTGGACGCGGTGCTCGACGCGGGCGTCGACCACGTCTCCGCGTACGCGCTCATCGTCGAGGACGGGACGGCACTGGCCCGCCGGATCCGTCGCGGCGAGCTCCCCGACACCGACGACGACGTGCTCGCCCACCGCTACGAGATGCTCGACGGTGCGCTCCGAGCTGCCGGGTTCGACTGGTACGAGGTCTCCAACTGGGCCCGGTCGGACGCCGGTCGGTGCCGGCACAACGAGCTGTACTGGGAGGGCGCGGACTGGTGGGGCGCCGGCCCCGGCGCGCACGGCCACGTCGGCGGCACCCGCGTCTGGAACGTCAAGCACCCCGCCCGGTACGCCGACGCCGTCGGCCGCGGCGAGCTGCCGATCGCGGGGCACGAGGTGCTCACCGACGAGGACCGGCACGTCGAGGAGGTCATGCTCCGGGTCCGCATGCGGTCCGGGATCCCCGTCGAGGTACTGAGGTCGGAGGAGGTCGGCCGCGCCGATGTCGAGGTCGCGACGGGCGCGCTGCGTCGTGAGGGCGACGCGTACGTGCTCACCGACGCCGGGCGGCTGCTGGCCGACGGAGTCGTGCGGCGCATCCTCGACTGAGCGTCGCGCCCGGCCGGATCACACGGCTCAGGACAGTTTCCACACCACCGTGACGGTCACCGTCAGTGACTGCTCGCCGCTCTCGATCGGGACCGGGGAGGCCGCGACGCCGGCGGTGTCGGGCGTGTACTGCCGGGTCGTGGTCGGGCGGGCGGATGCGCCCTCCGACACCGTGCGGACCTCGCCGAGCTCGCCCCCGGAGAGCTTGGCGTACTGCTCGGCGCGGCTCTTGGCCTCCGCGAAGGCCTTGTCGCGGGCGGTCGCCTTGAGCGCCGAGTCGTTCTCGATGTCGAAGCCGACGGAGCTGATCCGCGTGGCGTCGCCGCCGGCGGTCGCGAGATCGCCGAGGAGCTTCGAGGCGGTGTCCAGCTTGCGGACCTTGACGGTGAGTGACTGCGTGGCCTCGTAGGACGTGATCTGCCGGTCGGTGCCGTAGCGCGGATTCACCCGCACGTTCGCGGTCTGGACGTCCTTCTTGTCCACGCCGTTCGCGGCGGCCGCGTCGATCACCTTCTGCGCGCTCGCGGAGGCGTCGTTGAGCGCGGTCGTCACGTCCCCGGCCTGGTGCTGCACCGCCAATTGCACGGTGAGGACGTCGGGCTTCCCCGAGGCCTCGCCGGTGCCGACCGCGGTGATCTCCCGCGGGGAGTCGTTGGAGGTGCTGGACGAGCCGCAGGCGGACACCGAGCCCGCCGTCGCGACCGCCACCAGGAGCGCGATGCCGGTGACGCGCCAGTTCCGTGCCGTGCTGAATGTCCGATTCGTCATGGTGTCAGCGTGGCAGGGGCGGAGCGTCGCCGCAGCGGATCGGTCGTTACGGCAACGTTCCTGCCGGTTAGACCAACTCCCATTCGACGACGACCTGTGCGGTCACGACGCGCTCGCCGGCCTCCATCGCGGGACCCGACCCGGGCGCCGCGGCGGCCCTGGCCGCGAACATCACCTGCGGCCGCGGAGCGGACGCCGGGTCGTCGGCGATGCTGAGCACGGCTCCCAGCGCGTCGCCGGACAGGCGGGCGTACTGCTCGGCCTTGGCCCGCGCGTCGGCGAACGCGGCGTCGCGGGCCGCGGCCGCCGGGGCGGCACCGTCGGACAGCGCGAAGGTGACGGAGTCGATCCGGGTGGCGTCGCGCGCCGCGGCTGCGGCCGCCTGCAGCACCCACGCGGCGTTGGCCACGTCCCGGACGGTCACCACGAGCGACTCGGACGCCGAGTAGCCCTCGAGCCTGCGGTCCTCCCAGGGCCCCGTCTCCACGGTCTGCAGGCCGACGTCGGAGGTGGCGACGTCACCGTCGGCGACCCCGGCGGCGCGGACGGCCGCGACGACGGCCCGTGCCGCATCGCCGGCGCCGGAGAACGCGGCGACGACGTCCTTCGCGCGGTGCTCGACCCCGATCCGGGCGATCACGACGTCGGGGATCGCGGCGGCGGATCCGGTGCCGGTCTGGCGGATGGTGCGGGTCATGGGCTTACCTCTCAGTCCTGGCGCGCGTGCTTGCCGTGCCTCCCCGAGGATGCCGGACGCGCGGGGGTGCCGGGCGGCAGCGAGTACACGCGGCAGTGCAGCACCTCGCGCCCGCGCAGCGCGGACCGTACGGCTCGGTGCAGGCCGTCCTCGAGATACAGGTCGCCGTTCCACGCCACCGCGTGCGGGAACAGGTCGCCGTAGAAGGTCGAGTCCTCGGAGAGCAGCCGATCGAGTGCGAGCACGGTGGTCGTGGTCACCAGGGCGCTCAGGCGGACCTGCTGCGGCGGGATCTGCGACCACTCGCGCGCGCTGAGGCCGTGCTCCGGGTACGGCTTCCCGTCGAGTACGCCCTTGAAGATCACGGGTCGACTCTAGCCCGCGTAAGCTGGACGTTCGAAGTTCACAGGCGAAAGGGCCACACGATGTCGAGCACGGAGGACCGGCGGTTCGAGGTGCTCCGGGCGATCGTGGCGGACTACGTCGAGACGCACGAGCCCGTCGGATCGAAGGCGCTCGTCGACCGACACCAGCTCGGCGTGTCCAGCGCGACGGTCCGCAACGACATGGCGGTCCTCGAGGCCGAGGGCTACATCACGCAGCAGCACACCAGCTCCGGGCGCATCCCGACGGAGAAGGGCTACCGGCAGTTCGTCGACCGGATCGCGCAGATCAAGCCGCTGTCGGCGGCGGAGCGCCGGGCGATCGTGCAGTTCCTCGAGACGGGGGTGGACCTCGACGACGTGCTGCAGCGCTCGGTCCGGTTGCTGGCGCAGCTCACCCGGCAGGTCGCGGTGATCCAGTACCCGGTGATCAGCTCGGCGCGGGTGCGGCACCTCGAGGTCGTGGCCCTGGCGCCCACGCGGCTGCTGCTCGTGGTGATCCTGGACTCGGGCCGCGTCGAGCAGCGGCTCGTGGAGCTGGGCGGCCCGGCGTCCGACGACGACCTCTCCCGCCTGCGGGAGCTGTTCGGTGCGGCGGTGCACGGCAAGCTCATCCCGGACGCGTCGATGGGCGTGGCAGACCTCGCGCCGCTCGCGCCCCGGGACCTGCGCGACGCGGTGATCCGGGTGTCGACGGTGCTCGTCGAGACCCTGGTCGAGCGCGCCGACGACCGGCTGGTGCTCGGCGGCACCGCCAACCTGACCCGCAACGCCGCCGATTTCGACGCGGTGTCCGGCTCGCTGCGCAGCGTGCTCGAGACGCTGGAGGAGCAGGTCGTGGTGCTCAAGCTGCTCACCGCGCGGCAGCAGCCCGGCACGGTGTCGGTCGCGATCGGGTCGGAGACGCAGGACGAGAACCTGCGCGGCGCGTCGGTGATCTCCACCGGCTACGGGGCGCCCGGCGCGGTGTTCGGGGGTGTCGGGGTGCTCGGTCCCACCCGGATGGACTATCCGGGCACGATCGCGTCCGTGGCAGCGGTCGCGCGCTACGTCGGTGAGGTGCTCGGTGGGCGCTGACGGCGCTCGGCCGCCGGGCTGACCTGTGCGAATGGTCCGAATCGGCCCCGTGGTGGAATCATGGGTTGAGCGCGGTCCGAGCAGGTCCGCTGATTGTCGTCCACGAGTTAGAGGGATTCGCCGCTGTGGCACGTGATTACTACCGCATCCTCGGAGTCGATTCGAAGGCTTCCGACCAGGAGATCAAGCGCGCGTACCGCAAGCTGGCCCGCGAGCTGCACCCGGACGTGAACCCGGACGACGCCGCGCAGGAGAAGTTCCGCGACGTCTCCGACGCCTACGAGGTGCTCAGCGACCCGGAGAAGCGCCGCGTCGTCGACATGGGCGGCGATCCGCTCGACAGCTCGCCGGGTGCCGGCGGTTTCGGCGGCGGCGGATTCAGCGGTTTCGGCGGTGGTGGTCTGGGCGATGTCTTCGAGGCCTTCTTCGGCGGCGGCATGGGCGGCGGCGGTCGCGGCCCCCGGGGCCGCGTGCGCGAGGGCAACGACGCGCTGATCCGCATGGAGCTGGACCTCGACGAGTGCGCGAACGGCGTGAGCCGGGAGCTCACCGTCGACACCGCTATCCTGTGCGACAAGTGCCAGGGCTCGGGCACCGAGGGCGACAGTAAGCCCTCGACCTGCCCCACCTGCCGTGGCGCGGGCGAGGTGCAGTCGGTGCAGCGCTCCTTCCTCGGCCAGGTCATGACCTCGCGGCCGTGCCCCACCTGCGCGGGCGTCGGCGAGATCATCGAGAACCCCTGCAGCAAGTGCAGCGGCGACGGCCGGGTCCGCACCCGCCGCAACCTCACCGTGAAGATCCCCGCCGGCGTCGGCGACGGCATGCGCGTGCGCCTGGCCGGCCAGGGCGAGGTCGGCCCCGGCGGCGGCCCCGCGGGCGACCTGTACGTCGAGGTCACCGAACGCGAGCACGAGTTCCTCACCCGCGACGGCAGCACGCTGCACGTCACCGCGCGGGTCCCGATGTTCGACGCGGCGCTGGGCGCCGAGGTGACGGTGCCCACCGTGATCGACGGCGAGCTCACCGTCGAGGTGCCGCCGGGCACCCAGACCGGCGACAGCAAGGTCCTGCGCGGCCACGGCATGCCGCAGGTCAACTCGCAGGTCCGCGGGAACCTCGTCGTCCACTTCGACGTGGCGGTCCCGTCGCGACTGGACAAGAAGCAGACCGACAAGCTGCGCGAGCTCAAGGCGCTGTTCCCGGGCGAGGGCCCGCACGCGGCGCGCCGCGGTGGCCAGGACCAGGGCGGCGGCATCTTCTCCCGCCTGCGCGACACCTTCGCCGGACGGTAGCCGCAGGTGGCGGCCACCGTCTTCCTCGCGGACCGGCTCCCGGCCGAGGGGCAGGAGCACCTGCTCGACGGTGAGGAGGGCCGGCACGCCGCGGCGGTGCGGCGCGTCCGGGTGGGCGAGGAACTCGTCCTGTCCGACGGTGCCGGGGGGTTCGCCCGGTGCACCACGACCGCTGTCGGCAAGGCCGACGTGACGGTGCGCTGCTCGCAGTCGTGGACGGTGCCTCCCGCGTCCCCGCGGGTCGTGCTGGTGCAGGCGCTGCCCAAGTCCGAGCGCTCCGAGCTCGCGGTGGAGTTGGCGACCGAGGCCGGCATCGACGCGATCATCCCGTGGCAGGCCGCGCGTTGCGTCTCCCGCTGGGACGGCGGAGGGGCCGGTGGGAAGGGCTCCGGCAAGGGCTCGGCGAAGGCCGAGAAGGGGATCGCCCGGTGGCGCGCGGTGGCCCGGTCGGCCGCGAAACAGGCTCGGCGAGCGTACGTTCCGGAGATCCACGACCTCGTGACCACACGAGAACTCGTTCCACTACTCACCAGTATGGATGCGAATGTAGTTGTCCTACATGAGGGTTCGGCGGTCCCACTGGGCGAGGTTGACTTCTCAGTAACCGGAACCATCGTTATCGTGGTGGGGCCGGAGGGCGGAATCAGCCCCGAGGAACTGGATGCCCTGGTCGGGATGGGCGCGCAGCCCGCGCTCCTCGGCCCGACGGTGCTGCGGACTTCCACCGCGGCCGCCGTCGCCCTGGGTGCTCTGGGAGTAATGACCGACAGATGGTCCGGCACGCCGCCGGACTGACGGCCGGACCGGCGGGATGCCGGTGCGGCGGGGTGGCTCAGGAGGGCTCGGACACGATGGCGCGTCGCATCTTCTACGGCAGCGAGGACTCGCAGCACGGCCACTTCTACCCGGGCGATGCGGACAAGCCGCTGATCACCCTGGTGCACGGTGGATTCTGGCGCAGCCTCTACACCATGAAGATGGAGGCGAAGGTCGCCAAGGACCTCAACGACCGCGGCTACCCCGTGTGGAACGTCGAGTACCGGCGTGTCGGTGAGCCCGGCGTGACCTGGCCGATCCTCAGCCAGGACGTGCTCGCCGCCATCGACTACGGCACCGCGAAGCTCGCGAAGGGCGCCGGGCACATCGTCGCCGCGCACAGCGCCGGCGCCACGCTCGCGGTGTGGGCCGCCGCGCAGCGCCCCGACGACCTGCTCGGCGTCATCTCCCGCGGCGGGGTCCTCGACCTGATCGAGCGCGGCGACGGCGACCAGTCCATGCGGCTGCTCTTCGACCTCGGTCCGAACGCGAACCCGCGGCTGCTCAAGCGCACCTTCGCGGAGGCCAGCCCCGTCGGGCAGATGCCCTTCGCGACCCCCGTGCGCGTACTGCACGGGCGCCTCGACGAGCAGGTGCCCTACCAGCTCTCCGAGTGGTTCCTGCAGCGCGCGCAGGAGAACGGCATGGGCGATGTGACCCTGACCATGATCGAGCGCGAGGGGCACGACGACTTCCTCGAGCCGGGCTCGAAGGGGCACGCCGCCACTGTCGCCGCGATCGAGGAACTCTCCGCGAAGTAGCGGCTGTCCGAATCTCGGAGGCGGCGGCACCCGGTGGGGGACTAAACTGGAGGCATCCGCCCCGACGGGGTGGTGCCCCGCCTCACCGACGAAGGATCGACGCACCGCGTGCCAGAGAGCAACAGTTCCGATATCCGCGCCCGGGCAGTGACCCCGGCGCGGTCCACCATCGAGATCCCCATCGAGCTGACCTTCGGACTCCTCGGCCCCGCGGACGCGAATCTCCGCGCCCTGGAAGGTGTGCTCGCCGCTGACGTCCACGCCCGCGGCAATGTCATCACCCTGGCGGGCACCCCGGCCGATGTGGCGCTCGCCGAGCGCGTCGTCGCCGAGCTGCTCGCCGCCGTCCGCAGCGGCGTCGCGGTGAGCCCGGAGGAGGTGCGCCGCTCCGTCGCGATGATGACCGACGGTTCCGGTGAGTCGCCCGCCGAGGTGCTCACGCTCGACATCATCTCGCGCCGCGGCAAGACGGTGCGCCCGAAGACGGTCAACCAGAAGAACTACGTCGACGCGATCGACGAGCACACCATCGTCTTCGGCGTCGGCCCCGCCGGCACCGGCAAGACCTACCTCGCGATGGCGAAGGCGGTGCAGGCGCTGCAGACCAAGCAGGTCAGCCGCATCATCCTGACCCGTCCGGCCGTGGAGGCGGGGGAGCGGCTGGGCTTCCTGCCGGGGACCCTCAACGACAAGATCGATCCCTACCTGCGGCCGCTGTACGACGCGCTGCACGACATGATGGATCCCGAGGCGATCCCGAAGCTGATGGAGGCCGGGGTCATCGAGGTGGCGCCACTGGCCTTCATGCGCGGCCGGTCGCTCAACGACGCCTTCATCATCCTCGACGAGGCGCAGAACACCACCGCCGAGCAGATGAAGATGTTCCTCACCCGCCTCGGCTTCGGCTCCAAGATCGTGGTCACCGGCGACGCCTCCCAGGTGGACCTGCCGGGTGGCGCCACCAGCGGCATGCGGGCCGCCGTCGACATCCTGCGCGGTATCGACGACATCCACATCGCCGAGCTCACCAGCGCCGACGTGGTGCGACACCGCCTCGTCGCCGAGATCGTGGACGCCTACGCGCAGTTCGAGGCGCAGCTGGCGGAGACCAAGCGGCCGCAGATCGGCGGCGCACGACGGATCCCGGGGCGGCGCTAGATTCTCAGCACCGCGCCGGGTAGCTCGGCTCGACACCGTCGACCGACGTCGGGTATGCGACTGTCTTCTCGACGGTGAACGGTCCGGCGGTCTTGGCGAACGACATTGCCTCGAACGATCGAGGCTCGCCGTTTCGCACGCAGTCGACCACCACCGAGGAGACGACCGATCCCGCAGGCGTCGAGACGAACGACTGCACCATCACATTGGCCGGGCTCCCGCCTTGCAATGAGAGTCGTCCGACGACCGTCGGGCCGTAGGTCGACGTCGGGTCCTTGATCGAGGGGGATGTGACGGATACGCCCGGTGCGTTGATCGATCCCCAGTCGTGCCATTTGCCGAGGATCGTCAGCTCCACCGAGTCGACCTTCTTTCCGGCAGGGGCATCGGCGGTGATCCCGTAGTCGGCATTCGGTGGAAGCTGATAGACGGTGTTGAGAACGGTGCCGGCTACGCCTCCCTGCCCCTGTGTCGCGATGACGGATCCGGAGCTGTCGAGGAGAGTCAGCTCGTACCCACTGCGCACCAGGCCGACCGACGGATTCGGATTGTGGATCCGGACGCTTACGTCGGTTCCGACCTGCGTGAAACCGATCACCTCGACCTGCTTGACCCCTGCTGTTCCCGCGCTGCGTGAAGCTGTTGTCTTGGTCGGCGGCCTTGAGCCGGGTGACGCGACAGACTCCTGAGTCGTCGACGTCGGGGCCGCCACGGTTGTGCTGGTGCGATCCGATGCGGCGAATGAATAGACGCCGCCTGCGGTGATCACTGCGCCGGCAACACCGATCGCAACGGCCATGTTGCGCTTGGATGCCTTTTTCGGCTCGGGCCTTCGAGGATCTGAAGGTCGAGGGACTGATGTCGTGGTGACCGCGTAGTCGGACCTGAGCACGGTGGGTGCATCGCTCGCCGAAGACACATCGGTGGGATCGGCATCGATCGATGAGGAATTCGGCTCGCCGATGAGCGCAGCGCTTGCGGCGGCCGCCAATTCTCCGGCTGTCTCGAATCGATCCTCCGGTATCTTGGCCATGCCGCGCACAACGACTGCGTCGAACGGAGCAGGAAGACCTGGGACGAGTGCGGTCGGTTGCGGAGGCGGAAAGTGCAAGTGCCCGGCTATTTGCTGCTCGACGTTCTTTCCCGGGAACGGGGTAGTACCGGTCAGCAGCTCGTACAGAACGCATGCGAGTGAGTACACGTCAGCCCGATGGTCCGACTCGCCGCCACCGAATCGTTCAGGTGCCATGTACGCGAATGTGCCGATGGTCAAGCCGGTGCTCGTCAGACCGGTTTCGCCTGCAGCTCGCGCGATGCCGAAATCGATGAGGTAGACGAAGTCGCGATCGGCGACGAGGATGTTCGCCGGCTTGACGTCGCGGTGCTCGAGACCGACCGCATGCGCGGCGTCCAAAGCCGCCGCGACCTGGTCGATGATCGCGATGGCTCGGTGCGGTGACAGTGGACCCTCGGACAAGAGAATCGTACGTGCGTCGACGCCGTCGATGAGCCTCATGTCGAGGAAGAGCTGCCCGTTGATATCGCCGAAATCGTGAATCGGGATGATGTGAGGTTCGCGAAGTCCTGCAACCAGATTAGATTCGCGTTGAAACCGCTCGCGAAACTCCGGGCTGGTGGCGAAATCCGCGGGGAGGACCTTCAGGGCGACTTCCCGGTTCGTTTGCGTATCGAACGCCCGGAAGACCTGGCCCATTCCGCCTGCCCCGATCTTCGAGATGATCCGGTAGCGGCCGAAGTCGGAACCGTCAGTGATCGTCATGACGTGTGGCACCCGCGGCGAATGAGCATGGCGGAATCATAGTGAGTCATGGGTCCGAGGAATCTTCGGGCCGTGTCGCGAACGTGCGATCGATCCGAGGCGATCCGTCGGCGAACCGCGCGGTACACTGGGATAGCAACTGACCAGCAATTTCGTCCGCGCCTCGCTGGTGCGAAGGGATCAGGATTGAGCATCGAATTCGCCAACGAGTCCGGTTTCGACGTCGACGAGGCGGAGGTCGTGGCGGTGGCCGCGTTCGCCATCGCCGCGATGGACGTGCACCCGGGCGCCGAGCTGAACATGCTCGCCGTCGACCTGGACACCATGGCCGACCTGCACGTGAAGTGGATGGACCTGCCCGGCCCCACCGACGTGATGAGCTTCCCGATGGACGAGCTCACGCCGGGCGGCCGGCCGGACATGGTGGACGCGGGCCCCGCGACCCTCGGCGACATCGTGCTGTGCCCGCAGTTCGCGGCGGAGCAGGCCGAGGCCGCCGGACATTCGACGGGCCATGAGCTCAATGTGCTCACCGTGCACGGCGTGCTGCACCTGCTCGGCTTCGATCACGCCGAGCCGGAGGAGGAGCGGGAGATGTTCGCGCTCCAGGACGGCATCCTCGCCGACTACTACGCGCAGCAGCGCGAGCGCGACCGCCTGGCCCGGCAGTCGGCGCGCGACGACAAGCTGCTGGGCCGCACGGGCTTCCTGGGGCGGCGGGACTGACGCGTGTTCTCGTCGATCCTGCTGATCGTCGGCGTCGTCGGGCTCGTCCTCCTGGGCGGACTGTTCGCGGCGCTCGACTCGGCGCTGCTGACGGTGTCCCCGGCTCGGGTGGAGGACCTCGTCGAGGACGGCCGTCCGGGCGCGCGGCGCCTGCAGCGCGTGCTGATCAACCGCCCGATGTACGTCAACCTGGTGGTGCTGCTGCGCACGGCGTGCGAGGTGCTCGCCACCGTGCTGGTCTTCCTCGTCCTCGATCGCTACCTGACGGTGGTGTGGACCGCGGTGCTCACCGCAACGCTGATGACGGTGATCAGCTACGTCCTGATCGGCGTCGGGCCCCGCACCCTCGGCCGGCAACACGCGTACACGCTGGGCTGCACCGCGGCCGTGGTGCTGCAGGCGATCGCGATCCTCATGGGGCCGATCACCCGGCTGCTCATCCTCCTCGGTAACGCCATCACGCCGGGTCGCGGCTACCGCAACGGCCCGTTCGCGACGGAGGTCGAGCTGCGTGAGCTCGTGGACCTCGCGCAGCAGCGCGGCGTGGTCGCCGAGGACGAGGGCAAGATGATCCAGTCCGTCTTCGAGCTCGGGGACACCGCTGCCCGCGAGGTCATGGTCCCGCGCCCCGAGATCGTGTGGATCGAGGCGGACAAGTCCGTCTCGCAGGCCACGCGCCTCGCGGTGCGCTCGGGTCACTCGCGCATCCCCGTCATCGGGGAGAACGTCGACGACGTGCGGGGCGTGGTCTACCTCAAGGACCTCGTCGCCCTGCCCGACGGTGCCGACCGGCACGCGATCGAGGTGGGCCGGATGGCCCGGCCGGCGGTCTTCGTGCCCGACTCGAAGCCGGTCGACGCCCTGCTCCGCGAGATGCAGCACACGAACAATCACATGGCCGTGCTGGTCAACGAGTACGGCTCGATCGCCGGCCTCGTCACGATCGAGGACGTCCTCGAGGAGATCGTCGGCGAGATCACCGACGAGTACGACGCCGGCGAGATCGCGCCCGTCGAAGAGCTCGGCGACGGGCTCTTCCGGGTGTCCGCGCGCCTCGATCTCGAGACCCTCGGGGAGCTGTTCGGCGAGGACATCGAGGAGGACGAGGTCGACACCGTCGGCGGACTACTCGGCCTCGCTCTCGGTCGCGTGCCCCTGCCGGGTTCCGAGGCCCGCGCGCACGGGCTGATGCTCGAGGCGGAGGGCACCACGAACCGGCGTGGGAGGATGCGGATCACCACGGTGCTCGTGCACCGAGCAGTGACCGAGCCGGAGTCGTCCGACGACGGCTCCACCACCGACGAGAAGGAATCCGCGTGATCGACGTCTCCGACGAGGACCGCAAGCTGGTGACTCTGGCGCGCGGCGCGATGGGCCGGGCCGGGGCCGCGCACGGCGCGGCGGTCCGGGATCTCGACGGCCGCACGTACTCCGGGGCGCCCGTCGCCCTGCGGTCCCTGGCGCTGACGGGGCTGCAGGTCGCGGTTGCGACCGCGCTGGGGTCCGGGGCGGAGGGCTTCGAGGCCGCTGTGCTCGTGGGGGAGGCCGACGGTGCCGACGCCGGAGCCGTGGCAGTGCACGAGATGTCGCCGGCGGCGCCGATTCTGTTGTTCGACGAGCGCGGGGAGGCCCGACGGTGACCGAGGAGATCCAGGTGGACGGCGATGGAGGCGAGGACTTCCGATCCGGATTCGTGTGTTTCGTGGGACGGCCCAACACGGGCAAGTCCACGCTGACCAACGCCCTGGTCGGGACCAAGGTGGCCATCACGAGTTCGCGGCCGCAGACGACCCGCTCGACGATCCGCGGCATCGTCAACCGGCCCGACTGCCAGCTGGTGCTGGTGGACACGCCCGGCCTGCACCGCCCGCGGACCCTGCTGGGGCAGCGGCTCAACGACTTGGTCCGCGACACCTACTCCGAGGTCGACCTCATCTGCCTGACCATCCCGGTGGACGAGAAGATCGGCCCCGGCGACAAGTACATCCTCGATCAGGTGCGGCACATGGCGCCGCGCACGCAGCTGATGGGCGTGGTCACGAAGATCGACAAGGTGGGCCGGGACAGGGTCGCCGAACAGCTGCTGGCGGTGTCGAAGTTCCTGGGGGAGGACTGCGACGTGATCCCGGTGTCGGCGACGTCGGGCCAGCAGGTCGAGGAGCTGGTGCAGCTGGTCGCCTCGAAGATGAAGCCGGGTCCCGCGTTCTACCCGGACGGCGAGGTCACCGACACCGACGACGACACGATGATGGCCGAGCTGATCCGTGAGGCGGCGCTCGAGGGCGTGCGCGACGAGCTTCCGCACTCGCTGGCCGTGGTCATCGAGGAGGTGGTCGAGCGGGAGAAGACGGAGGCGCAGGAGAAGTCCGGCAAGCCCGCCCTGCTCGAGGTGCACGCGCTGCTGTACGTGGAGCGGTCGTCGCAGAAGGCGATCATCATCGGCAAGGGCGGCTCGCGCCTGAAGTCGGTGGGTACCGCGGCACGCGAGGAGATCGAGAAGCTCCTGGGCCGCAAGGTGTACCTCTCACTGCACGTGAAGATCGCGAAGGACTGGCAGCGCGACCCGAAGCAGCTGGGGCGGCTGGGCTTCTAGAGTTCTCTTCTAGAGTTCGCCGCTACCGACCCAGGAGCCGCTGCCACCAGCGGGGCTTGATGTCACGGAGCCGGAGGAGGCTCTCCGGCGACGGCAGCGGGCCGGGATCGTCGACTTTTCCGTCGACGAAGTCCTGCATCTGCTGCGACACCGGCCGGCCGTACTTGTGCAGCCCTGAGACGATCACGCGGATCATCGCGCGCCGTTCCTCCAGCGTCACGGGCTCCTTGATCGATGTCATCGCTCACCTCCTGTGGACCGAGAGCTACCACCATTATCGCCTCGGTATCGCGTCAGTGTCATGTACATCGCCACCCCGTTCTCCGTCGTGGTGATGAGCGGCGATACGACGAGATCGTCGAGGATCGCCCAGGCGTCGCGGCGCCGGTCGCCTTCTGCGGCGTACGTGGCGTCGAGTGCCCACTGGAACCGCGTCCACCACTCCTTACGATTGTCCGCGAGTCCGCTTCTGGCCGATCGTCACGATCGCCATCACGACGGCCGCCGTGCCGACGATGATCGTGGCCCATCCCGGTGTCATGTTTTCTCCCCCCGAAGAAATCCGATGCTGCTCGCCATCATGGACCCGGCCACCGACATGTTCCGGGCGCGCCGCGCGGCACGGGCGCATCTGTCGGCGCGGGGTGGGATGATGGAGGGTATGAGGTCGTACCGGGACAGCGCTGTGGTGCTGCGGCAGCACAAGCTGGGGGAGGCCGACTACATCCTCACGCTGCTGACCCGGGAGAACGGACTGGTCCGCGCGGTGGCGAAGGGGGTGCGCCGGCCGCGGTCGCGGTTCGGTGCCCGGCTGGAGCTGTTCGCCCACGTGGACCTGCAGCTGCATCCCGGTCGCAGCCTGGACGTGGTGACGCAGGTGCACTCCATCGCCGCCTACTCGGGCGATCTGGCGGGCGACTACGGCCGGTACACCACCGCCTGCACGGTGATCGAGACCGCGGAGCGGCTCGCGGGCGAGGAGCGGGCCCCCGCGCCGGAGCTGCACCGGCTCACCGTCGGGGCCCTGCGGGCGATCGCGGCGGGCGTGCGCGACCGCGACCTCGTGCTGATCTCGTTCCTGTTGCGCGCCATGGATTCCGCGGGCTGGGCGCCCGCGCTCACGCTGTGTGCCCGGTGCGGCGACGAGGGGCCGCACCGCGCCTTCCACGTGGCCGCGGGCGGCGCTGTCTGCGTGCACTGTCGCCCGTCGGGGTCGGCGGTGCCGGGGCAGGGCGTGCTGGACCTGATGGCCGCGCTGGCCCGGGCCGATTTCGACTTCGCCGAGACGATGGGCGACCGGGTGCGCAGGCAGGGCGCGGGCCTGGCAGCCGCGCACCTACAGTGGCACGTGGGACGGCAGCTGCGATCGCTGCCGATGATCGAGCGGCACGCGCCGCACAGTCCGGCCCTCGCGGCCGGTGAGAGGGAGGTCGACGGTGCCGGGACTGCGGCGGGGTAGGTCGAAGACACCACCGGCACCGGTCACCGTCAGGCCACCGGACCCGCACCCCTCCGGCGCGACGCCCCCGGAGATCCCCGCGGAGCTGGTCCCGAACCACGTCGCCCTCGTGATGGACGGCAACGGCCGGTGGGCCAAGGAACGCGGAATGGCCCGCACCGAGGGCCACAAGCGCGGCGAGGCCGTGCTCATGGACACCGTCTGCGGGTGCATCGAGATCGGCGTGAAACAGCTGTCGGCGTACGCCTTCTCGACCGAGAACTGGTCGCGCAGCCCCGAGGAGGTGCGCTTCCTCATGGGCTTCAACCGCGATGTGATCCGGCGCCGCCGCGACGAGATGCACGAGATGGGTGTGCGGGTGAAGTGGGCCGGTCGTCGGCCGCGCCTGTGGGCCAGCGTGATCAAGGAGCTCGAGGTCGCCGAAGAGCTCACGAAGAACAACACCGTCATGACCCTGACGATGTGCGTCAACTACGGCGGCCGCGCCGAGATCGTCGACGCCGCACGGGAGATCGCGCGGCGGGCGGCGGCGGGGGAGATCAACCCGGAGCGCATCACCGAGCAGTCCTTCCAGCAGTACCTGTACCAGCCGGACATGCCAGACGTGGACCTGTTCCTCCGCCCGTCCGGCGAGAAGCGGAGCTCGAACTTCCTGCTGTGGGAGAGTGCCTACGCCGAATACGTCTACCAGGACACGCTTTTCCCGGACTTCGACCGCCGCAACCTCTGGGCCGCGTGCCTCGAGTACGCCAAGCGCGACCGCCGGTTCGGGGGCGCGCAGTGACGGCACAGGACCCCCGCCTCGACGCGCTGCGGTCGCGCCTCGAGTCCGCGCTGGCCGACGGTGTCGCGCTGCGCCGCGACGAGAGTCAGGCGGTGCTCATCGATTTCGGGGATACGCCCGCCTCGGTCCAGGTGTTCGAGCTCGCCCGTGACGTGGACGTGTATTCGCTCACCCAGGTCGTGGCCTGGGACCTCCCGCTCAGCGAGGACCTGCGCGCCGACGTCCGGTCCGTCGCGGAGACGGTGCAGTTCGGCTCGCTGCGGCTCATGGAGCGGGAGGTATCGGCCGATCTGGTGCTGCACTACTCGTTCCCCGCCGGCACGCTCGCGGGGCATGCGCTCCGCGAGTTCGTGCTGTTCGTGCTGGCCCAGGGCCTCGACGCGCGCCGGCGGCTGGTCGCCGAGTAGCGGCTGGGGCACCTCCGACCGCACGCCTCTCCGCAGACGGCCCCGTCGTCCGGATACGCCGAGGCCCGACGGTGCCGAGCACCGTCGGGCCTCGATCGGCAGCGGTCAGGGACGCAGCAGGACCTTGCCGACGCGGCCGGCGCGGCCGCTCGCGGCGGCAGCGGCGGAGATCTCGTCGATGCCGAAAACGCCGTCGACCGGGAGCGCGAGCGTGCCCGCGGCGACGCCCTGGACGACCTCGCCCATCAGCTCGGCCCGCTTCGCGGGATCCATCTCCTGGCTCACGGTGCGGCCCCAGAAGCCCTTGACGACGATCTCCTTGAAGATCGCGACGTTGACGGGGATCTCCAGCATCGCGCCCTCGCCGGGGTTGGTGGCACTCATCGCGCCGAACGAGACGAGAGTGCCGCGCTGGCCGAGGAGCAGGGCGAGCTGGGTGCTCGCCGCGCCGCCGATCGAGTCGACGGCGGCCGCGTAGCCGGCCTCGCCCGCAAGCTCTTTGGCGCGTGCGCGCCAGCCCTCGGTGTCGGTGGCGATCACGTTCGTCACGCCGAAGGTCGCGAGCTCGTCGATGGCGGCGGACCGTCGGACCAGGCCCGTGACGTTGATCCCGCGGGCGGTGGCGAGCTGCGCCAGCATGCGACCGACCATGCCGTTCGCGGTGTTCTGCACGATCCACTGGCCGGGCTGGACGTTCAGGTAGTCGAGCAGGCTGATCGCGCTGAAGGGCATCGAGAACAGCTGCGCGGCGGCCTCGTCCGGGATCGTGTCGGGGACGGGCATCAGGCCTGCGGCTCCGGCGACGAAGTACTCCGCCCAGGTGCCGAACGCCGAACCGGTGGCGACGCGCTGGCCGACGGTGAACCCCTCGACCCCCTCGCCGAGGGCGTCGATGACGCCGACGGCCTCGGAGCCGGCGGCGGCGGGCATCGTGGGCTTGTAGCCGTAGTCGCCCTTCACGGTCCAGAGATCGTGATTGTGGATGGGGGAGAGCAGGGTCCGGATCCGGACCTGGCCGGGGCGGGGCTCGGGGAGCGGGACCTCGCGGACGGACAGGACGCTCGCGGGGTCGCCGAACTGGTCCTGGATCAAAGCGCGCATGGGGGATGTCTCCTTCGTGGGGTGGTGAAGCGGATCAGTCGTCGGCCACGGTCACGGTGACGTCGACGTTACCGCGCACCGCGTTCGAGTAGGGGCAGACCTGGTGGGCCGCATCGGCGAGCGCCTGGGCGGCGTCGTGCTCGATCTCGGGGATGATGACCTCGAGGGCCACGGTGAGGCCGAAGCCACCGGATCCGTTGGGGCCGATGCCGACCCGGGCTCCGACGCTCGAGTCGCCCAGGTCGACCTTCTGCGACCGCGCGACCATTTGGAGGGCGGAGTGGAAGCACGCGGCGTAGCCCGCGGCGAAGAGCTGCTCGGGGTTCGATCCCTGGCCGGAGCCGCCCATCTCCTTCGGGATGGCCAGCTGCAGGTCGACCCGCCCGTCGTCGGTACGGGTGCGCCCGTCGCGGCCGGCTCCGGTGGCGATGGCCTCGGCTGTGTAGACGGCGTCCATGTCTGATCTCCTGTTCGTGAGGGGTCTGTGGGTTCTATCGGGTGTGCGCTTCGCTGAAGCGGATGGCGAGATCGCGGAGCCGGACGGCGTCCTCGACGGGGAAGTCGAAGCCCTCGTACACGCGCCGCCGGGCGGCCGCGACCGCGGGCTGGAGGGCGCGGCCGGCGTCGGTGACGTGGATGGTGACCAGACGCTCGTCGGAGCGGTCCCGGCGGCGCTCCACGTAGCCCATCCCCTCGAGGCGCTTGAGGAGGGGCGAGAGCGTGCCGCTGTCGAGCTGCAGGCGTTCGCCGAGCGCGCGCACCGTGACCGCGTCCTGCTCCCACAGGGCGAGCAGCGTCACGTACTGGGTGTACGTGAGCCCGAGGGTGGTGAGTTCCTCGCGGTACGCGTTGGCGGCCACCTTCGCCGCCGAGTACAGGGCGAAGCACAGTTGCGAGTCGAGTGTCTGGTCCGCGTCCACACCAGAATGATTGCACGCAATTCGATTGTGTGCAACTAAAAACCGTCGGACTCGACAAAATGTTCCAAGCTGTCTACCTGCAGGTTTACATGAACGCTAAGTGTGTCCACGAATCGCTTGACAAATGGGCCGTAGGTGTCAAATACTCATGTCAGAGCGTATGACATCAGTCACAGCCCCACTCGGGGCGCAACGATGAGGAGGGCACCATGAAGGGCCTGGCTTATATCGACGCGGACGGCAACCCCGCCGTCTGGACCGACCACAAGAAGCGCCTGTGGCTGTGGGGCCTGTTCGTTCCCACCGCACTGTTCTTCGCCGTCGGGCTCATGATGCTGCTCGGCATCGGCAGCACCCCGCTGATGTACCTCGCCCCGGTGCTCTGGTGGATCGGCCCGATCCTCCTGTACGTGATCCTCCCGATCGTCGACATCAAGGCCGGCGACGACGGTGAGAACCCGCCGGAGGAGGTGATGGAGGCGCTGGAGAACTCCAGGTACTACAAATGGCTCACCTACATCTTCCTGCCCTTCCAGCTGCTGTCGCTGGTGGCGATGTGCTACTTCATCACCGCCGATGACCTCAGCTGGCTCGGCGGCGTCTACGCCGATGGCGGCGGGCTCGGCCTGATCAGCCAGATCGGCGTCACCCTCAGCCTGGGCGTCGTTGCCGGTATCGCGATCAACACGGGCCACGAGCTCGGCCACAAGAAGCCCGAGAACGAGCGGTGGATCGCCAAGCTCACCCTCGCGCCGGCCATGTACGGCCACTTCTTCATCGAGCACAACCGCGGCCACCACGTCCGCGTCGCCACGCCGGAGGATCCGGCCAGCGGCCGCTTCGGCGAGACCTTCTGGGAGTTCCTGCCGCGCAGCGTGTGGGGCAGTCTGAAGTCCTCGTGGGAGCTGGAGAAGACCCGCCTCGAGCGGCTCGGCAAGAGCCCCTGGACGCTGAAGAACGACGTTCTCAACGCCTGGATCATGACCGTCGTCCTGTTCGGCGCGCTGGTCGCCGGCTTCGGCTGGTACGTGCTGCCCTTCCTGATCTTGCAGGGCGTGTACGGGTTCAGCCTGCTGGAGTCGGTGAACTACCTCGAGCACTACGGCCTGCTGCGCCAGAAGCTGGCCTCCGGCCGCTACGAGCGCTGCGCCCCGAAGCACTCCTGGAACTCCGACCGCATCATCACCAATGTCTTCCTGTACCACCTGCAGCGCCACAGCGACCACCACGCGAACCCCACGCGCCGGTACCAGACGCTCCGTTCGTTCGAGGAGGCACCGTCGTTGCCCCAGGGCTACGCCACGCTGATCGGCCTGACCTACTTCCCGCCCCTCTGGCGCCGGCTGATGGACCACCGCGTCCTCGACCACTACGACGGTGACATCACCAAGGTCAACATCCATCCCCGCGTCCGCGACAAGGTGCTGGCCAAGTACGGCGCCCCCGCGACCGGAGAGCAGGCCGCAGCATGAGCTCCTTCAAGTGCCCCGTGTGCGGCTACGTGTACGACGAGGCCGTCGGCGCTCCCCGCGAGGGGTGGCCCGCCGGCACCGCCTGGGCCGCCATCCCGGACGACTGGAACTGCCCCGACTGCGGCGTCCGCGACAAGATCGACTTCGAGCCGGTCTGAACGACCGCCGCCGCACGATCGAATCAGTAAGAACGAGAGAGGAATCCATCATGAGTGACGCACCCTTCAAGCTGTTCCGCTGCCTCCAGTGCGGATTCGAGTACGACGAGGCCGAGGGCTGGCCCGAGGACGGCTTCGGCCCCGGCACCCGCTGGGACGACATCCCCGACGACTGGTCCTGCCCCGACTGCGGCGCCGCCAAGGCCGATTTCGAAATGGTCGAGGTGTCACGGGCATGAGTACCGATGGTGTGGTGATCGTCGGCACGGGCGTCGCGGGCGCCACCGCGGCCCTGGCGCTGCGGACCGGCGGATACGACGGGGACGTGACCCTCATCGGGCGCGATCCGCACCTCCCGTACCGGCGGCCCACGCTGTCGAAGGACGTGCTGCTCGCGGGCATGCCGATCGAGAAGGCCCTCATCAAGCCCGCCGAGCACTGGTCCGACATCGGCGTCGCGGTCCGCACGGGCGTCACCGTGACCGGCGGCGAGACCGGCCCGCGCACCCTGGAACTGTCCGACGGTTCCGCCCTCACCTACGGCTCGCTCGTGCTGGCCACCGGCGGCGCGGCCCGGCACCTGCCGGACCTGCCGCCCGGCCCCCGCGTCCGGTACCTCCGCGACTTCGCCGACGCGGTCGGGCTGCGCGACGAGCTGGGCCGGGCCGGAAGTGTGATCGTGCTCGGTGCGGGCCTGATCGGCTCGGAGGTGGCCTCGGCCGCCGCGAAGCTGGGCGCGTCGGTCGCCGTCATCGAACCCGCGCCGCTGCCGCTGGTGCGCGTCGTGCCACCGTCGATCGGGGAGCGACTCGCCGGCCTGCATCGCGACGCCGGGATCGACCTGCTGCTCGGCGTCCGGCCGGGCGAGATCACCGTCGAGACCGACCAGGTCGCGGTCGCGCTGCCCGACGGTGCCGCTCTGGTCGCGGACCTGCTCGTCGTCGCGGTGGGCTCCGTCGCCGATACCGGGCTCGCCGAGCGGCTGGCGCTGCGGGTGGACGACGGTATCCTGGTGGACGAGCGGTACCGCACATCCGCCGACGGCGTGTACGCCATCGGCGACTGCGCCCGGGTGCCCCATCCGCTGGAGGGCGGCACCTACCGGGCCGAGAACTGGTCGGCGGCACAGGACCAGGGCACGGCCGTCGCGCAGGTGCTCCTCGGCGAGTCGCCGGCGCCCACGGTCCCGTGGGGCTGGTCGGCCCAGTTCGGTGCGGTGCTGCAGTTCGCGGGATGGCCCGCGGCGGAGGACGCGCTGGAGGTGGACGGTTCGATGGAAACGAACACGGGTGGTGCCTTCTTCGCCCGCTGCAACCGCGGCGGGTCCCTCGTCGGCGCCATTGCGATGGGCCGTCCCAAGGAGCTGCGCGCGGCGCGCGGGGAGCTGTCCGAGCAGATCGCGGCGGCGGTCGCGCGATGACCGTCCTCGCCGGGCGTGACGCCGATGCCGCCCCCAAGCAGTCCGTGCGGGATCAGGCCCTCGATGCGGTGAGCGGCTTCCTGCGCGGCCATGAGTGGTCGGCGGTCACCATGGCGGCGGTCGCCCGGGAGGCCGGCGTCAGCCGGCAGACGCTGTACAACGAGTTCGGCTCCCGCAAGGGGATGGCCGTGGCCTACGTGACGCGGTTCGTCGACGGCCTGCTGGCCTTCGTGCAGGAGCGGATCGACGCGAACCCCGGCCGGATCGACGCGGCCGTCGAGGACGCGATGCGCGGGGTGTTCCAGATCGGTATGGGCGACCCGGTGGTGCTCAACATCGTGGGCCCGAACCCGCACCGCGACCTCATGGGCATCGTGACGATCGACGGTACGCCGATCATGCAGCGGGCCACCGAGGGGCTCGCGGAGATCCTGGCGATGAGCTGGGCGCAGGTCCGGCGGTCCGAGGCTCAGGTCGCGGCGGCCGTGCTGGTGCGCCTGGCTTTCAGCCACCTGACGATGCCGATCGAGGGGCCGGACGAGGCCGCGCGTGAGGTCTCCATCGTGCTGTCGCCGTTCCTCACCCAGGCCGTCCGGGCCTGACGCAGTCGGCATCCCGTCGGGCTGGGACGCTCACGCCGAGCAGTCGGCGCACCGTCCGAAGATCTCCAGCGTGTGCGTGACCTCCGTGAAGCCGTGGGCGGCGGCGGTCCGCGCGGACCAGGCCTCCACGGACCGGTCCGTGACCTCGACGGTGCGCCCGCACTCCCGGCACACCAGGTGGTGATGGTGCTCGTCGGAGCACAGCCGGAACAGGGCCTCGCCGCTGTCGGTGCGCAGGGTGTCGACGGCGCCGGCGTCGGCCATCGCCTGCAGGTTCCGGTAGACCGTGGTCAGGCCGATCGACTCCCCGTCGGTGCGCAACTGCTCGTGCAGCTCCTGCGCCGACTTGAACTCCGATACCGACTGCAGCGCGTGGGTGATGGCGCCGCGCTGTTTGGTCGCGCGGATTCCGGTGCCCTTCGCCGCGCGCGTCGCCTCGGTCATGCGCCCGCCCGTTCCGTGGCGTGGGCCACGGCGTCGACCACGATGTGCGCCAGGTGGTCGTCGACGAGGCGGTAGATGATCTCCCGGCCGTTGCGCTCACCGCGGACGACGCCCGCGGACTTGAGCACCCGCAGATGCTGGCTGACCAGCGGCTGGGTCACGCCGAGCGCGTCGACCAGTTGGTGCACGCACAGCTCGGAGTGCATCAGCTCGAGCACGATCGAGATCCGGACCGGTGCGGCGAGGGCGCGCAGCAGGTCGCCGGTGGCGGTGAGCACCTCGGGATCGGGCTGCGCGTTCGGCGCGGACTCGGGATCGACGGGGCACTCGGCGACGATGTCGATGTCGGTGGGAATGGGAACACCTCCTGTTATCAACAATCATTTTCATATGCGGCATCGACTACGTCAAGCGCGCCGGTGGAGGCGTCCCATCGCGCCGCGGGCGGGGGAGCGAACGGTAGAGTCGATCCGTACGTTTTTCCTATCCACAACCCGTCGGAGATGAAGCGCGCCGTGGCCAAAGCAACCAAAGTCGATACCGTCGCCAACCTGTGCAAGCGCAGGGGGCTGGTCTTCCAGTCGGGTGAGATCTACGGCGGCACGAAGTCGGCCTGGGACTACGGGCCGCTGGGTGTGGAGCTCAAGGAGAACATCAAGAAGCAGTGGTGGCGCAACATGGTCACCTCGCGCGACGACGTGGTCGGCCTCGACAGTGCGATCATCCTGCCCCGCCAGGTCTGGGTCGCCTCGGGCCATGTCTCCGTCTTCAACGATCCGCTGGTGGAGTGCCTGAACTGCCACAAGCGGCACCGTCAGGACCACCTGCAGGAGGCCTACGCCGAGAAGCGCGCCGCCAAGGGCGAAGAGGTGAACCCGGACGACGTGCCGATGACGGAGATCGTCTGCCCGGACTGCGGCACCAAGGGACAGTGGACCGAGCCCCGCGACTTCAACATGATGCTCAAGACCTACCTCGGGCCGATCGAGTCCGAGGAGGGGCTGCACTACCTCCGCCCGGAGACGGCGCAGGGCATCTTCGTGAACTTCAAGAACGTGATGACCACGGCGCGCAAGAAGCCGCCGTTCGGCATCGGCCAGATCGGCAAGAGCTTCCGCAACGAGATCACGCCCGGCAACTTCATCTTCCGCACGCGCGAGTTCGAGCAGATGGAGATGGAGTTCTTCGTCAAGCCCGGTGACGACGACCAGTGGCACCAGTACTGGATCGACCACCGGCTCAAGTGGTACACGGATCTCGGCATCAACCCGGAGAACCTGCGGCTGTTCACGCACCCGCAGGAGAAGCTGAGCCACTACAGCAAGGGCACCGTCGACATCGAGTACCGCTTCGAGTTCGCGGGCAGCGAGTTCGGCGAGCTCGAGGGCATCGCCAACCGCACCGACTTCGACCTGGGCACCCACTCGAAGCACTCGGGCGAGTCGCTGGAGTTCTTCGACCAGCAGACCGGCGAGCGGTACACGCCGTACGTCATCGAGCCCGCGGCCGGCCTCACCCGCTCGCTGATGGCCTTCCTCGTGGACGCGTACACCGAGGAGGAGGTGCCGAAGGCGAACGGCGGCACCGACACCCGCGTCGTGCTCAAGCTGGACCGTCGCCTCGCTCCGGTCAAGGCCGCGGTGCTGCCGCTCTCCCGCGACGAGAAGCTCTCGCCGAAGGCGCGCGAGCTGGCCGCGCAGCTGCGCCAGTACTGGAACGTCGAGTTCGACGATGCCCAGGGCATCGGCAAGCGCTACCGCCGCCAGGACGAGATCGGGACGCCGTTCTGCATCACCGTCGACTTCGACACCCTCGAGGACGACGCCGTGACCGTGCGTGAGCGCGACACGATGGAGCAGGAGCGGGTGCCGCTCGCGGAGATCCAGCAGTACCTGGCCGCGCGCCTCGCCGGCTGCTGATCAGGCGCTGACGCCGCCGCCCGTCCCGCAGCTCGCGGGGCGGGCGGCGGCGTTTCTAGCTGCAGGTGATCTCGACGCGGAACTTCTTGGTGCTCAGGTTCGCCGCGCGGGCCTCACCCGTGATGGTGTACCGGTTGCCGGCCTTCGACGCCTTCGCCGAACCGACCTGCCCCACGGGCGTGTTCAGCACCGTCATCACGTTGCCGCCGGTGGCGATGAACAGGCTCGACACGGTGGGCGGGTTGCCCTCGGTGAGCATGGCGCCGATGCCCCGCGCCGTCTGCACGCTGCCGGATCCGATGGTGATCGAATCGCCGGTGCGGGTGCAGCCCGCATTGACGAATTCGGCTGCGCTCTCGGCCTTGCCGTCGATCTCGACCACGGTGCTGGAGTCGGTGTTGGGGGAGGTGCAGGCCGCGAGGGCGACCAGGACGCCGCCCGCGAGGACGACTGGCGCGATTTTCATAGACACACCGTACCGGCCGGATCGCGGCAGGCCGTGGGATACTCGACGGCATGACGAACGGCAAGGTGGTCCACTTCGACACGCAGCGCGGCTTCGGCTTCCTCGCGCCCGATGCGGGCGGCGAGGACGTCTTCCTCCACGTGAACGACATCGACTTCGACGAGTCGGCCCTGCGGCCCGGCACGGCGGTGACCTTCGACGTCGAGAAGGGCGACAAGGGACTCAAGGCCGTGAACGTGGCGGTCGTGGGCGGCGCGCCTGCGGCATCGTCGGCGCCCCGGCGCGACAACCGCGACCAGCGCGACAACCGGGGCGATCGGCGTGAGCACGCGCCCCGTCGGGACTCCGCGCCGCGCGCGGCCGCCGTCGCCGGCGCGCTCGACATGCAGTCCTTCGTCGACGAGCTGACCGAGCTGCTGCTCGACTCCTCGGACGATCTCACCGCCGGTCAGATCATCGAGATCCGCCAGCGCATCGCGGACTTCGCCTTCGCGCGCGGTTGGGTCACCGAGTAGGTGCCGCTGCTGCCCGGGCCGGCGGCCTACCAGCCGGCCGATGTCGAGAGGCTCGTCGCCGAGCGACCCAAAACGGCGGGCCTCGAGGCGGATTCCGAACCGACGCTGTTCTCGGGGCCGCAGTGGGAGGCGCTGCGCTGGGAGGGGCACAGCTCTGCCTTCGCCCGCGACCGCGCGCGTGTGCTGCACAGCGCCGCCCTGCGCCGCCTCGCGGATAAGACGCAGGTCGTGGGCCCGCGCGAGGGTGATACGCCGCGCACCCGGCTGACCCACTCGCTCGAGGTGAGCCAGATCGGCCGAGGCATCGCGCTGGGCATCGGCTGCGATCCGGACCTCGTCGACCTCGCCGGGCTCGCGCACGACATCGGCCACCCGCCCTACGGCCACAACGGCGAGCGTGCGCTCGACGAGGTGGCCCGGCACATCGGCGGCTTCGAGGGCAACGCGCAGAACCTGCGCATCCTCACCCGGCTCGAACCCAAGGTGCTCGACGACCAGGGACGTTCCGTGGGCCTCAACCTCACGCGCGCCGCCCTCGATGCGGCGACGAAGTACCCGTGGTTGCGCCGCGAGCCCGGCGGCAAGTTCGGGGTGTACGACGACGACGCGCACGTCCTCGACTGGATGCGCGGCGGCGAGAACGGGCCGCACGGGACCCGTCAGAGCCTGGAGTCGCAGGTCATGGACTGGTCCGACGACGTCGCGTACTCCGTGCACGACGTGGAGGACGGCGTCCTGTCGGGCCGGCTGGACCTGCGCGCGCTCTCCTCGCGGGAGGAGGTGCGCAGCCTGTCCGGCTTCGGCGCCGACAGCTTCCGCGGCGCGGAGGCCGCCGAGCTCGAGGAGGCCGGCGCCCGCCTCGCCTCCTTCGAGGTCGTCGCCGCTGCTGCGCAGTACGACGGTGGCCTCGCCTCGTCCGTCGCCCTCAAGCGGATGACGAGTGAGCTGGTGGGCCGGTTCGCGTCCGCCGCGATCGACGCGACCCGCGCCGCCACGGGCAACGAGCCGGTGTGCCGGTACGAGGCCGATGTCGCGGTGCCGCCGACGGTGCGCGCCGAAGTGATCCTGCTGAAAACCATGGCGCTGCAGTACATCTACTCGAATCAGCTGCACCTGGCCGTCCAGCAGGGGCAACGGGACCGGATCCACCGGGCGGCGGACTACCTGATGGGTGGGTCGCCGTCGCACATCGACCCGCTGTATTCGCCCGCCTACCTGGCCGCCGAGACCGACGCCGTCCGGCTGCGCGTGGTGATCGATCAGATCGCGTCGATGACGGAGACCCGGCTCGAGCGGCTGGACCAGAAGGTCCTCGAGGGCTGAGCGGCAGTACACTCGAACTCGTGGTCGGCAGAATCCCGGAGCGTGACATCGCGGCGATCCGCGACCGTGCGCGCATCGAGGACGTCGTCGGCGAGTACGTGGCACTGCGGCCCGCCGGCGTGGGGTCGATGAAGGGCCTGTGCCCGTTCCACGACGAGAAGACCCCCAGCTTCCACGTGCGGCCCACGCAGGGCTTCTTCCACTGCTTCGGCTGCGGCGAGGGCGGCGACGTCATCTCCTTCCTGCAGAAGATCGAGCACGTCCCGTTCGTGGAGGCGGTCGAACAGCTGGCCGACAAGGTCGGCATCCAGATCAGCTACGAGGGCGGCGGCCCCGGCCCGAAGCAGGACCGTGGGACCCGCATGCGCCTCGTGGCCGCCAACGCGGCCGCGCAGAAGTTCTACGCGGAGCAGCTCCGCACGCCGGAGGCCGAGACCGCGCGCACGTATCTCCGGGACCGGGAGTTCACCGAGGAGGACGCGCAGTTCTACGGTTGCGGGTACGCCCCGTCGGGCTGGGACACGATGACGAAGGCGCTGCTGCGCCAGGGCTTCGACGTCAAGGAGCTCGAGGCCGCGGGACTGTCCAAGCAGGGGCAGCGCGGCCCGATCGACCGGTTCCACCGCCGGCTGCTGTGGCCGATCAAGAACCTCGGCGGCGACGTGATCGGGTTCGGCGCGCGCAAGCTGTTCGACGACGACAATCTCGGCAAGTACATGAACACGCCGGAGACCATGCTCTACAAGAAGTCCCAGGTGCTGTTCGGGCTCGACCATGCGAAGAAGCACATCGCCAAGGGGCATCAGGTGGTGGTCGTCGAGGGCTACACCGATGTCATGGCGATGCACGCCTCGGGCGTGGAGACCGCCGTCGCCTCCTGCGGTACCGCGTTCGGCGAGGACCACGTCTCGCTCGTGCGTCGACTCATGATGGACGACAGCTACTTCCGTGGCGAGGTGATCTACACCTTCGACGGTGACGCCGCCGGCCGGGCCGCCGCGATGAAAGCCTTCGACGGCGACCAGAAGATCGCCGGGCAGACCTTCGTCGCCGTCGCCCCCGACGGGATGGACCCGTGCGAGCTGCGGCAGAAGCACGGCGACGAGGCCGTCCGCGACCTCATCGCGCAGCGCGTCCCGATGTTCGAGTTCGCCGTGAAGACGCTGATCACCGAGTTCGACCTCGACACCGCCGAGGGACGCGTACACGCACTGCGTCGCTCGGTGCCCGTCGTCGCCCGGATCAAGGACATGGCGTTGCGGGACGAGTACGCCCGCCAGCTGGCCGGGTGGGTCGGCTGGGACGACGTGACGCAGGTGCTGCGTCGCGTGCGCGAGGAGTCCGCGCGGATCCGTCGCGGCGAGGGGCGTCCCGGGCCGGGGGCGCCGGCACCGTCGAACACGAGGCTGCGCGAGCCCGTGGCGCCGTTCCCGGAGACTCCCGCCCCTCGCCCGACGGGGCCGCAGCGTCCGGACCCGAGCGACCCGGTGCTGTGGGTGCAGCGCGAGGTGCTCAAGGCCGCGCTGCAGGTTCCCGCGCTGGCGGGAATGGTGTTCGACGCGCTGTCCGACGACATGTTCACCGATCCCGCGTACCGCGCGGTGCGCCTGGCGATCGAGGCCGCGGGCGGGATCGCCGCGGGTCTCGGCGGCCCGGAGTGGGTCGACACCGTGGTGCGCAGCGTCGACGGCCCGGTGTTGGAACCGCTGGTCACGGAACTGGCGGTGGAGCCCCTGCAGGTGGCCGGCGATCCGTCGCCGCGGTACGTGGAGTCCGTGATGGCGCGGCTGCAGGAGGTGTGGGTCGGTGCCCAGGTGGCCGACCTCAAGTCCAAGCTGCGGCGCATGTCGCCCGGCGCCGACGGTGACTACAACCGCCTGTTCGGCGACCTCGTGGCGCTCGAGAGCTACCGGCAGAGCCTGCTCAAGATGGCCGTGGGCGACAGCGCCTTCTAGTCCAGGTCGGTCTTGGGGGAGTAGATCACCGTCTGCGCGTCGATCTCGCGCATCGTCCGCATCTTCGGGTCCGGGTTGAGCTGCTCGGCGAGCTTGCGGCGGCCGATCTCCACGGCCTTCTTCGTGGCGGGGCTGGTGGCGATGGCCTTCGCGGTGCGATTGATCTGCTCGTAGCGGCGGCGTCCGGCCTTGGTGCCCAGCACGTACCCCGCACCTGCGGCGATAACCAGTCGGATCATGAGGCCACTGTACCGGCCGCGGGCCGGGACCATGGCGGTCCGCCCGGCCGATAGGCTCGACCCATGAGCTCGTACCCGCCCCCGCAGACCGTCGAAGAGTTCGAGACGAACATCGCGGAGGTCCTGCGCCGCATCGACGCGGCCGCGGTCCGGGCGGGGCGGTCACCGTCGGACGTGCGACTGCTGCCCGTCAGCAAGACGGTGCCCCAGGAGCGGCTGCGCCTCGCCGTCGCGGCGGGGTGCCGGGAGCTGGGCGAGAACAAGCCGCAGGAGGCCAAGCGCAAGAGTGCCGAGATGGCGGACCTCGACGTGTCGTGGTCGGTGATCGGGCACCTGCAGACGAACAAGGCGAAGGACGTCGCGGCCGTCGCCGCGGAGTTCCAGGCCCTCGACAGCCTGCGGGTGGCGGAGGCGCTCGACCGTCGGCTGCAGGCATTGGGCCGTGGGCTCGATGTGTACGTGCAGGTGAACACGTCGGCGGAGGAGCAGAAGTACGGGCTGCCGCCCGCCGAGGTGCCGGCCTTCCTGGAGGCGCTGCCCGCGTTCACCGCGCTGCGGGTGCGCGGGTTCATGACCCTCGCGGAGTTCTCCTCCGACGAGGCCCGGGTGCGCGAGTGCTTCCGGGTGCTGCGCGGGGTGCGGGACCGGTCGCTCGACGCGTGGCCCGAGCTCACCGAGCTCTCGATGGGCATGTCCGGCGATTATGAACTGGCCGTCGAGGAGGGCTCGACGTGCGTTCGGGTGGGCCAGGCGATCTTCGGCTCCCGCGCGCTGCCCGACAGTCACTACTGGCCCGCGGATCGGTAGTCTCGCCACGTGCTGACCGACGACGAGGACCGCCAGTTCAAGCCCGCCGACATCGCTGAACTTCTGGCGGTCGTCGTGGCACTGGGCCTCCTGTTCTGGCTTCTCGACCCGCTCAATCCGTGGCTGAAGTACCCCGCGATTCTGCTCGGGACCTTCGTCGTCCTGATGGCCTGGCGCGGGGTGCGCAAGCTCCTCGAGATCCGGTCCGGCGGCGACGCGACGCGGATCGCCCCGCTCACGCTGGTCGAGACCTCGTCCGGCGCGCATTCGCTCCTGCTCGTGGCCGGTGGTACCCCGGCCGACGATGCCGTGGCCGAGTCGGGGCACGAGCCGAACGGCTACTTCTGGCAGGGCGTCGCCGAGCGGGTGGCGCCGCAGCTCGTGGAACGGGTGAGCCTGGACAGCGAGTCCGGCATGTTCTGCGCGCGGGCCGACGATCGTGACGTGCTCGTGCGGCTGGGTGCGAAGCTGGCGCCGGTGGTGAACGATCCCGCACGCCTGCGCGAGGTGGTCGCCGCCGCCGAGGCCGACGGTTTCGAGTTCGACGACTGACCGGTGCAGCACAATGGGCGGTACTGACCCGGTTGTAGCCACTGATCGGAGACCCGCCCGTGCTCGGACTCGTACGCCCGTGTGTCGCCCACCTCGAACCGGAGCTGCGCGCCCGCTGGCGCGCGCACCTGTGCGGGCTGTGCCTGAAGCTGCGGGACACCGGCGGGCAGCCCGCCCGCGCGGCGACCAACACGGATGCGGCGATGCTGTCCGCGCTGGTCGAGGCGCAGCAGGGCGTTCCCGCCTCCACCCGGTCGGCCGGACCGTGCGCATTGCGGGGCATGCGGGGTGCCGAGGTGATCGCGCCCGCGGAACTCGGTGTGCGGCTGGCGAGTACGGCCTCGCTCACGCTGGCCGCAGCCAAGCTGGGCGACCGGGTCGCCGAGCAGGAGAACGGTCTCGCGGGGAGGACGTCCGCGGTCGGGCGGCGCACCGTCGGACTGGTTCGGAGGGCCGAGCGGCGGCTGGCGGGCGTCGCGGTGGCGGACGCTGCGGTCGCGGAGGCCGCGCACGTGCCGGCGAGTCTGCGCGGTCTCGCGGAGCAGGCGCGGATCGAGACCCGAGCGACGTCGCTGGCCGAGGTGACGGCGCCGACCGCGCAGGCCGTGGGGGAGATGTTCGCCGCGTCGGCGACGTTGGCCGGGCGTCCGGAGAATGTCGACCCGCTGTACGACATGGGACGGGCCTACGGCGAGTTCGCGCACCTCGCCGATGCGGTGGAGGATCTTCCGCGGGATCGAGAGCGGGGTGACTACAACCCGCTCGATGCGACGGGCACGACTGTCGCGCAGGCGGTGGATCGCCTGAAAGTCTTGCAGGGCATCGTCATCGACCGGTTGGGTCGGGTCCAGCTGCGCGACGATCGGCTGGTCCGACCGCTGCTGTTGACCGCGATGGCCACGGTCCTCGCGGCCGACGCGGTGTCGTTGAAGAAGAAGGACCGCAAGGGCGGAGTCGGGAAGAAGGCCGCGAAGGGTGGCAGCGAGGGGTGCGACTGCTGCTGCGACGGCGACTGTTGCTGTGACGGCGGGTGCTGCGACTGCTCGTGAGACTACCCCGCGGACTGAGCGACATCGGCGATCGAAACCTGTCGGAATGGATAGGCTGTGGCACATGACGCTGATGGACCGCGCGGGGGAGACCGAGCACATGAGTGCTCGGTCGGCGGGGCGCGTGGCGAAGAGAACGATGTTCAACCTCGGGCTGGGGAGCCTGATCGATCTGCGCGGGGCGGTCACCTACCGCGCAGCGCGGAGAGTGGTCCCCCCGCGGCGCCCGAAGTCGATGGGGACGATCTCGGCCGACGTGACGCGGTTGATGTCGACGACGATCCGTACCTCCTCGCGCTGATCGAGGCACGCGTACAAGCGGAGCTTCATCAACACCAACACATCCATCTGCCAGCTGGCAGCGGTGTTCAACGGGAGCTCCCGCAGGGTCGCGGACGAAGACGTCGAATCGCCGTCGTAGGCGGAATCCATCGGTCCTCGACGGAGACGACTCCGCCCCGGTGGAAGCGGGAGCTTCCACCGGGGCGGTGACGGGTTCTGCTGCGAGCCTTCGGTTATCGGGCCCGGCTATCAGGCCTCGACGCGGACGTCGGCGCGGGCCGGGATGACCACCGGGTGCACGCCGGACATGCGCTCGAGCACGCGGACCACCTGGCACGAGTAGCCGTACTCGTTGTCGTACCAGACGTAGAGCACGAGGTCCTTGCCGTCGGCGATGGTCGCGAGACCGTCGACGATGCCGGCGCGGTGCGAGCCGACGAAGTCGCTCGACACGACCTCGGGCGACTCGATGTAGTCGATCTGCTGGCGCACCTTCGAGTGCAGCGACACCCGGCGGAGGTAGTCGTTGACCTCGTCCTTGGTGGTGGGCTTCTCGAGGGTGATGTTGAGGATCGCCAGCGAGACGTCGGGGGTGGGGACGCGGATGCTGGACCCGGTGAGCTTGCCCTCGAGCTGCGGCAGCGCCTTCGACACGGCCTTGGCCGCACCGGTCTCGGTGATCACCATGTTCAGCACCGCCGAGCGGCCGCGGCGGTCGCCCTTGTGGAGGTTGTCGATCAGGTTCTGATCGTTGGTGAACGAGTGCACGGTCTCGACGTGGCCGCGCTGGATGCCGTACGCCTCGTCGAGGGCCGCGAGCACGGGGGTGATCGCGTTGGTGGTGCACGACGCGGCGGAGAGGATCGTGTCGGCGTCCTCGATCGTGCTGTCGTTGATGCCGTGCACGATGTTCTTCAGCGGCGCCTTGCCCGGCGCGGTGAGCAGCACGCGGGCGGCGCCGTTGCTCTTGAGGTGCTGGCCGAGGCCCTCCTCGTCGCGCCAGCGGCCGGTGTTGTCGACGATCAGCGCGTCCTTGATGCCGTACGCGGTGTAATCGATGGTCGACGGATCGTCCGAGTAGATGACCTGGATCCGGGTGCCGTTGGCGATGATCACGTCGTTCTCGGCGTCGATCGAGACCGAGCCGGCGAAGGGGCCGTGCACCGAGTCACGGGCGAGGAGGCTGGCGCGCTTCTCGAGGTCGTTCTTGACGCTGCGGCGCACGACGATGGCGCGCAGGCGCAGGCCGTGGCCGTTGCCGGCGTGGCTGATCAGGATGCGGGCCAGGAGGCGGCCGATGCGGCCGAAGCCGTACAGCACGACGTCGGCGCCGCCGTCCTCGCCGTGCACGGGGACGTTGCGCTTGGCGATCTCTGCGCGGAGCAGCTCCTGGATGGCCTCGTCGGAGTCGAGGTCGCCGGTGAGCTTCGCCAGCCGGGCGATGTCGATCGACGCGGGCTCCGGCTCGATCGCGAGCAGGCCGCGCAGCACCTTCTCCGTCTGCTCCAGGGTGAGGGCCTGGTGGCCCAGCTCCTCGGCGCGCTCGTGCGCCGAGATCACCGCGGAGGTGGAGAGGTTGATCAGGCGGTGCCCGTGGATCGACGACACCACGCCGAACTGCCGGTACAGGCGACCGATGATCGGGATCAGGCGCTCGGCCTGCTCCTCGCGCGCCACCCAGGCGTCGCGGTGGCTGTCGTACGCGCCGCGGGCGTTGGCGTCGTACGAAGGGGAATCCGAATCCAGCTGTTGCGTCACGCTCCACATTATGCATGTCACCGCGCTCCCGGTGGGCCACTGGGGCGATGGTGAGGGAGGCGAATTATCGGGTCGCAAGGCGGTCGGCTCGCGTCGCCGGGGCCGACGGTGCTCAGGCCCGTTCTGCCAGCACCCTCTCGACCCGTTCGACGGTGCCCGCGGCGAGGTTCGTTCGCGGGCCGATGCCTGCGAGGCGCGGTTAGGAGCAGACCAGCGTGTCAGGGACTGTCAGATCTGGGTTCCGGTAGATGGTGGCGATCTCGGTGGGGTCGTCAGAGATGCAGATCGCGGCAACTCGGTCCAAGAGCATGTCGTAGTCGGGGCCTGTCTCGCCGTCGTAGGCCTCGGTCATCCGGCCCCACTCGTCCCACGGGAGCATCTCGACCTTGTTCAGGGCGGCCAGATCCTTGACCAGGTTCCCGCGAATCTCGGCCGGCCCCCAATTCTCGGTGCCGTGGACACCGAAACGTGAGGCATCGATCTCGCCTCGCCGGAATGCCATCCAGGCCTCCGCGCCGGACAGGAACAATCCTTCCGCCAGGTCCTCCGGATGCTCCACGACTGTTTGTCCGAGAATCTCCGGATCCAGGCGTACCCACCGGTCGTGCTGGGCGATCCGATACTCGATCACCCAGTGATCGACGGCCCTCTCCTCCTCGAAATACGTAGCGAATCCGCAACGAACCCGAGCAGGAATGCCCCTGTGGCGAAGCAGGGCGCATGCGAGAACGGCGAAATGCCGACACGTGCCGACGACTCGCTGACCCGGCTCGCGCAGCTCGGTGAGTGGCTTGTTCTCGAGGGAGAGAAGCCGGAGTGCCAGCTCAGGGGCGGGCCTGATCTGGTTCTCCGCGAGCCGGGCCTCGGAGAGATGGCGTGCAGCCGGATCGGTTGGTTGGAGCACCAGCGAGTGAATAGGTGCGCAGATGGTCACTGGTTCGCTCCCGAAACCGGCGAGCGCTTCGGCGGGTACGGCGGTCAGATCGGTCAAGCGTCCCGGCAGACGATAGTCGATTGTCACATGAAATCCCTTGGGGCGGAGCGTGCGCGGTGAAGGATGTGCGCGATGACTTCCGACTTCGCGTTGGCGTAGGCGTTCATGTCCGGCCAATCTCGTTCAGCCAGATCGCGCTTCGTGCGTTCATACAGATCTCGATCGGCCTCGTGCCGGCGGAGGTGCTCGCGGAGTAGTAGGAGGTCCTCCGCTGCGGGGGTGCCCGGTTCGAAGACGTGCAGGTGAACATCGAGTTCCGGTGTCCGCAGCATCCGGTGCCCGGGCTCGCGGACGCGGACGACGTAGCCGCTGCGGGTCAGCGGATCCAGATATTTGGATTCGGCGGTGATGTCGTCAACGAGCAGGAGCACATCGACGATCGGCTTCGCCGCGAGTCCCGGAACCGATGTCGAGCCGATGTGCTCGATACCGCGAGAAGCGAGTCCGACCGCCGCTGCAACTCGGGAACGGTGTGTCGCAAACACGTCGGCCCACGTGGCGGTGTGCTCCACCAAGACGATGTCCCGCTTCTCGATTCCGCCGATCAGTTCCAGCCCCGTCACATCCGCGTTTCGGCGTTGCTCAGGTGGATGGCTCACGGGTCGAGGCTACCGATAGCGCTCTGCGTCAGCGACCTCACGAACTCGTTTAGGAGATGTCTGGGGATGTGCACCTCGCCGAAGGAATGCGGAGTTGGACCGAATCCCCACCTCGGTTCAGGCCCGTTCTGCCAGCGCCCTCTCGACCCGTTCGACGGTGCCCGACGGCTCGTCGTCCGTCGTGTCGATCGTGATGTCAGCACCGTCGTCGTTGCGGAGTCGTGCGGCCTGCCGGTGCGCGCGTTCCGCCAGGAGACGTTGCCGAGTCGGATCGGCCCGGACGATCTCGTCGCCCGGCAGCAGACCGGTACTGGTGCGCGAACGCAGCCCGACGCGGGAGGTGAGCGCGGCGTCCGACGCGTCGAGCAGGACGCGTGTCGGTGCGTGGTGCCGGTGGGCCGTCAGGACGAGTTCGGGATCGTGGGTGACCACGATCAGGTCCTGCGCGCCGGCGCGCTCGTAGCCACGGGTCAACGCCGCGTAGGCGCTCGCGTGTACCGCGGGGTCGTAGGCGGCGCCGTGGAATCCGAGTTGCCCGGCGTCGATGTACGCGGTCGCGCGACCGCGGGCCCACCGGTGGCGCACCAGCTCCCACCCGACCGTCGAGGTCCCGACGGCCGTCGCGCCGTACAGCACCGTCGTGGGGAGCGGGGCGGCGTCGACGGCGGGGGCGGGTGACCAGGGAGCGGGCCGGACCGCGCAATGGTTGGCGGCCAGGTTATGGGCGACGTCGTCGACGTCGAGCCCGGTGGTGTCGACGGTGCCGATCGCGCTGCGGTCGTACAAGTCGGCGATCTCACGCAGCGCGGCGATGGTGTCCGGGTCGGAGCCGCGGCCGAGGTAGCGCCGCTCCAGCTCCGCCCAGTCGCAGCGGAGCCGGACGTGCGTCGGGGCGATGGTGGGTGCCGCGAGTTCGTCGAACCGGGCGGCGCCGTGCTCGGGATCCACGACTCCGGACACGATCATCTGCCGGAGTCCGTGAGTGCGAAGCACATCGACCACGCGGGCGAGGTTATTGGCCTTCATTGTGTGCGGGGCCGAGCCCGTGAGCCGGTCGAAGGGGCCGAGGAGTCCGAGCTGGTCGATGTCGACGTACGCCGCGTTCCCTCCTGAGGCTATGAGCCGCTCGAACACCCGCCACCCGGTGGTGGTCTTACCGGTTCCAGGTGCGCCACTGATCCACAGTAGCGGCGTCGGTGTGCTGGTCACGGATCCAACGTATCTGGCGGCGGCAACCGGTTTTGTCGCGAGAAGCGGTGCGATTGGTGGGCAGCCATCAGCTTCGTCGGCAGGCGAATCTGCTGAACGCCGTCCACATCGAATAGTGACGAACCTGGATGAGCGGTAAGTCGGGCGATTCTCGGATCGCTACAGTGGCTACTTTACCGGCCACCTTCAATTGCGCACCAGTTGGATTGCCACGAACGGGGTTGAGAAGCGCTCGCGCTGTAGCCGATGTTCAGGCATACGCGGAATAATCTTGTAGAGGCATACGATTGGCCTGCGAGGTCTATCGCAGTCCCGGCTGATCCGCATTGGCGGTACCATCCATCGCTGGTGGTGCTCGCACTCCCTGCGGGTGGCCAGCTCGCTGAGCCTGTGAGGGTATTCCAGCCAATTTGCACATACGCGCAACCTGTACGCGCCAGGCGAACCGTCGAGCCGTTGGTGAATTGACCACGGAACACGTCAGGGCGGAGCGTTCGCGCGCCTTGGTACCAGTTCACGTAACCTGCTGCCCGCACGCCTTGATTCGCGTTGACGAAGTTGAAGCTGTCTTGATCGACCAGGAAATAATCGGCATTGGCGGCGGGAGCGACCGCGAGCGTGGCTGACGCGGTGAGTCCGACAATTGCGAGTGTGCGGAAATAGGCAGATCGACCTTTGGTAGCGGCGAACATGGAAACTCCTTTTCGTGCACGACTGTCGGGGTTGCCTGACAGTACGCCTCCGGATGCTCGCCGACAATGAAGAATGTCTTCGCTTGCTATTTATGGGGGACGTTCTAGACCTGGCAGAGGGGGAATTGGCCAAGTATGACTGATTTTCGCCACGTCGTCGGGCTGAGATTCATTCGATCAGATGACACGCGGTTTGATCGCAGGAGATGTGGTGGGGCAGGTGGGGCTCGAACCCACGACCAGCGGATTATGAGTCCGCGGCTCTAACCGACTGAGCTACTGCCCCCGACGCGCGGGCGGGGCCCGCAGCGGCTCGATAGTACCCGCGCACCGTCGAACCCGATCCCGGCGGCCGGGCGCGTGCCGACACCTGCGCAGGCCCGTCTACCTATCCGCGTGCAGGATGCCGTAGACGACGTCGTCGGTCCACTCGCCCTTGCTGAAGAAGTCCTGGCGGAGGACAGCCTCGCGCCGCATGCCGATCGCCTCGGCGACGCGCGCGGAGGCGGAGTTCCGGCCGTCCATGTTCGCCGTGACGCGCCGCAGGCCGTAGTGATCGAAGGCGAGGTCGACCAGTGCCTGCGCTGCCTCACGCGCGTAGCCGTGGCCGTGGTGCGCGGGGTCGAACGACCAGCCCATCCCGGCCTTGTGGTTCCCGTCGTCGGTGCGCCACAGCAGGACTGTGCCGATCGGCGCACCGTCGAGCTCGACGACGAGCGAGAGCGACCTGCTCTCTGTTTCCAAGCCGGTTCGTTCCAGGCGCTCCGCGAGTTTGCGGGCCGCGACCTCGCGCGACCACGGCTCGTCGAGGAGGTACCGCGCTACCTCGGGCTGGGAGAACACGCGGTGCATCCATTCGATGTCGTCGTCGCGGTACGGCCGCAGCCGCAGACGCACCGTCGAGATCGGGAACGACAGGTCCTCGGACATGGAGCCGAAGCTACCGAACACGCCGGTCCGGCGCGTCGTGCGCCGTTTCGATCCAGAACGGAGGAACTCGTTCTAACGTGTGATGCGGATCACCCGAAACGGACATGGGGGTACGAGTGCTCGACCACTACGACGTGCGCAGCGGCTACTTCAACCTGGGAATCCGGCCGCCGGCGGGTCGCCGGGCGAGTCTCGGGGTGTGGCGGGTGGTCAAGGCGGTGCTCAACTCGGCGGCGGAGCTCGACGTCTACGTGTGCGCGGCGCGTTACGGCGCGCGGCGCGAGGGATGGGCATCGTCGTAGCCGCAGGACCGGACGACTACGCTCGACCGCATGGCTGACGACGCTCTCGCGCTGCCCGACGACGCAGCCGGGCCCGAGCCCCGCAAGGGGCGGAAGATGCTGGCCAAGGGGGCCGCGGCGGCGCACGCCGCGAACCGCAGCAAGGCGATGACGGGGCTGGTCCGCGCGGCCCGGGAGAACATGCCCGGCGGCCCCAAGAAGGAACTGTTCCAGCCCGACGCGGAGTCGACGGAACGGCTGTCGAAGCTGGTGGACCGGATCGTGGGCGACGAGCCGACGGTCACCCGCGAGCTCGGCACCCTCGCGACGGCCACCTGGCAGGCGATGATCAGCCGGCGCGACCGCGACTACCTGCCGCCGAAGCCGATCACCATCCTCTTCACCGATCTGGTGGCCTTCTCGACGTGGGCGCTGGAGCGCTCGGACGACGACATCGTGCGGCTGCTGCACGCGGTCAACAAGACCACCAAGGAGATCGTCGAGCGGCACGGCGGCGTCATCGTCAAGACCATGGGCGACGGTGCCCTGGCCGCCTTCGACGGCGACAGTGCGATCGAGGCCGCGTACGAGGTGATCGAGGCCGTCGGCATGATCGACCTCGCCGAGGACTACCGCCCGACATTGCGCGCGGGCCTGCACACGGGCACGCCGCGGCGGGTCAAGGGCGACCTGATCGGGGTCGACGTGAACATCGCCGCCCGGGTCGCGGAGGCAGCGAACGGGGGAGAGGTGCTCGCGTCCGAGACGGTCTTCTCCATCGCGGAAAGGGATCGCTACCAGGTGCGACCCCGCCGGTTCAAGGCCAAGGGCGCGCCGCAGAAGCTACAGGTCTTCTCTGTGCGCCCGCTGTACTGAACCTCCGGGACAACCCTGAACTTCTCGAAATACTTACCGCGGGCTGTAACGATCCGTGGCAAGGTCCGTATAGAGCGTGTGAATCGAGTCCGAGAGTCCAGCGGGGCGCGACAGCGCACCGTCGAATCACCCAAGGATGGGAACCACATGAATACGAAGAAGATCGGAGCCGCGTCGTTCGCCGTCGTGGCCGTGGCGGGCCTCCTCGCCGGGTGTGGCAAGTCGACCGGCGGAGACAGCCCCGTCGCTTTCCAGCCCGTGACCGGTGACCAGTTCACCGCGAACCCCGGCGCCTTCCAGACCGACGGTGTCGCCGTGCCGCCCAAGGGCGTCACGATGGTCGGCAACGCGGTCGCCGCGCAGGCCGTCGCGAACTCGGGTCTGCCGCAGGGCACGATCACCTCGACCAGCAACAACACCACGGTCTACTACCCGGCCGCGCCCAAGATCCCGGGCATCCGCGTCGCGCCCCAGCCCGCACCCCCGGCGCCGATGGTCCGCCCGGCGAACTACAAGCCGTGGAACTACACCCGCGACGAGATCGCGATCTACCAGCAGATCTGTGAGACCGGCTCGTGGAAGCAGACCTCCACCACTCCGGGTGGCAGCGTCAGCACCGAGGTCCAGACCCAGACCTGCTACACCCTGTACGGCCGTCAGCTCGGCGTGAAGCCGTGGCACCCGGGCCAGCCCCGTCCGTGGGAGAAGCCCAGCTACCCGAAGCCGTGGTTCGAGGCCGACTTCCACGTCGACGTGCCCGTGTTCTGGGTCTACCCCAAGAGCTGGACCCAGCCGAAGCCGCAGCCGCTGATCTCGGTGTCCATCGGCATCAACCTGGGCAACAACCCGTACCGCCACGCGAACCCGAAGTTCAACGACCCGTACTACCCCGTGTGGGCGGTCACCCCGGGTCGCGTCGTCGAGGTCCGTGACCAGGACCGGATCACCGCTCCGATCTACACCTCCACGACCACGACGTCGACCACCACGACCACCACCGTGACGGCGCCCGTCGCCCCCGGTGTCGTGCTGCAGCCGCTGCCGACCTCGGCGAAGGTGGAGCCCGTTCTCGCGCTCCCCGGCGCCAAGGTGACCGGCAACGTCAACCTCGACGCCAGCGTCGTCGCGCCGCTGCCCGTCGCCCTGCAGGGTGCGACGATCCAGGCCGGCACCACCGCGTCGCTGAACGAGGCGATCGGTACGTCGGTCCAGGCGACCGTCGCGAAGCCCAGCTCGGACAACGCCAACCGCGTCGAGGTCCAGGGCAACGCGGGTGCCACCGTCAACGGTGGCGCGGGTAACGGCACCGTCACCGGTGGTGCGGGCGCCAACGTGACCGGCGGCGCCGGTGCGGGCAACGGCACCGTCTCCGGTGGTGCGGGTGGCAACGTGACCGGCGGCGCCGGTGCGGGCAACGGCACCGTGACCGGTGGTGCGGGTGGCAGCGTGACCGGCGGTGCCGGTGCCACCACGACCACCACCAAGCCGGCGGAGCGTCCGGCTGCGCCGACGCAGGCGCAGACCACGACGCAGGCTCCGGAGACCACGGTGACGAAGCCTCAGGCGCCTGAGACCACGCAGGCTCAGGAGACCACCCAGGCTCCGGCCGCCACGACCACGACCACGGCCCCGGCCGTGACCCCGCAGGCCGCGACCCGCACGCAGGCGACCCAGAAGCCCGCTGTGAGCGCCGGTGTCACCGCTGGTGCCGACGCGACCGTGTGCACGCCGGCTCAGGTCAAGGCAGGCACCTGCTCGACCGGTTCCTAACAGTCGGATCGCATGACTCCCTCGGGGAGGCCCTCGGAGCGCCACAGGCGCCTCGGAGGCCTCCCCGAGGGCGTTCGTGTGTCCGGGGTCAGCGGATCCGGAACCGTTCGCGGTACTGCGCGGGGGTGATGCTCAGGGTCCGGCGGAACGCTCGGGCCAGGGTGTCGACGGTGCCGAACCCGCACGTCGCGGCGACACGGGCGACGGTGTCGTCGGTGGTCTCGAGCAGATTGCGGGCGGCCTCCACCCGCGCCGCCTCGACGTAGGCCGCGGGCGTCGTCCCGAGCTCGGTCCTGAACACCCGCGTGAGTTGGCGCTCGCTGAGGTGCAGGTGCGCCGCGAGCTCGCCCACTGACAGCGGGCGATCCAGGTGGGTGAGGATGTGGTGCCGCAGTTCGTCGACGCGTCGCGACGCCCCGCCCTGCTCGAGCGGCACACTGAATTGGCTCTGACCGCTGGGACGCTTGAGGTAGACCACCAATTGCCGGGCGACCCGCTGCGCCGCCTCGTCACCGAAGTCGTCGGCGACGAGCGCGAGCGCGAGATCCAGGCAGGCGCTGAGGCCGGCGCCCGTCCAGATGTCACCGTCGCGGATGAAGATCGGATCCGGGTCGACCGTGATCTCCGGATGCTCGTCGGCCAGTTGCTGCGCCGTCGACCAGTGCGTGGTGGCGCGCCGACCGTCGAGGAGGCCGGCGGCGGCCAGGATGTGGGCGCCCACGCACACCGACGCCACCCGCCGGCACCGCGGGGCCGTGCGCGCGACGAACGCGGCGGCGTCCGGGTCGACGAGGGCCGCGATCCGTCGGTCCTGCCCGACGGTGACCGCGCCCGGCACGATCAGCGTGTCCACCGTGCGCGGTACGTCGTCGAAGGTGACATCGGGGAGCACGCGCACGCCCGCGGAGGTGGTCACGGGGTCGATGGAGGCCGCAGCCAGGAGTACCCGGTAGCCGGTGGGCCGGTCGAGTTCGCGTTGCAGCAACGAGAACACCTCCGGGGGTCCCGTGACGTCGAGCAGGTCGACCTGGTCGAAGATCACGACGACGATCAGCCGGTTCATCCGCGCCCTCCTCTGATGTCTGGATCTGCAGCATACGTGTCATTGCGACATCGCGGTGCGCTTCGTAGCGTTGATCGGGTCATCGCGATTCCAGGACATGTGAAGGAGAATTCATGGCGCGCAGTACATTGCGGGAGCTCAACGGTTTCGGGAGCGAGCCGGCGACGGTGGCCGAGGCGACCGTGATCCTCGTCGACTACCAGAACACGTACACGCGGGGAGTCATGGAGCTCGAGGGCTGGGAGAGCGCGCTGACGGCCGCGGAGGCGCTTCTGCGTCGTGCCCGGGCCGCGGGGGCCACCGTGATCCACGTCGTCAACGACGGTGGCCCTGGGACGCCCTACGACGTCCGCGAGGACATCGGCGCGATCCACGCGCGCGTCGCGCCGGTCGACGGTGAGCGGGTGGTCGTCAAGACCGCACCGAACGCCTTCGTCGGCACGGAGCTGGGCGACCTCGTGGACGCCGCGGGCAACGCGCAGGTGGTGATCGCCGGCTTCATGACCCACATGTGCGTGGCGTACACCGCGGAGGGTGCGTTCCTCCACGGGAGTCGGCCGACCGTCGTCGCCGACGCCTGCGCGACCCGGCCGCTCCTCTCGCCCGCCGGCGCCGTCTCGGCCCGTCAGCTGCACGACAGCGCCCTCGCCGGCATCGGGGACCTGTTCGCCGTCGTGGTGCCCTCTGCTGCTGCTCTCGGATGACGGTGCGCGCCCGGGCCTTGTCGACGGTGCCGGCGGTGCTGATGATGTTGGCCCGGGCGCGGGTGAGGTAGGGCTCTGACCAGGCGATTGGCATCCTCGCGCGCACATGCGCTAGAGTCTCATCTCGGTCAAAGTTCAATCCCCCATAGCTCAATTGGCAGAGCATTCGACTGTTAATCGAAGGGTTACTGGTTCGAGTCCAGTTGGGGGAGCAAAGAAGCCGCCTCTTCGGAGGCGGCTTTCTGCTTTCACGGGGCTGAGCTCCCGCGCGATGTCGGGTCATTGGGGGTATGAGCCCGGCCCGGGCGCGGATCAGGCGGGGCCGGCACCGTCGGGCTCGATCCCGAGAGCCTCGATCCGGGCGTTGAGGAAGCGCTGTTCGGGGATGTTGGTGCACAGTCTGGCGGCGGTTCGGTAGTCGGCGAGGGCTTCGTCGCGGCGGCCGAAGGCCTCGAGGATCGGCGCACGCACCGCGTACAGACGGTGGCTGCCCCGCAAGCGAGGATCGTTCAGGAGGGGCTCCAGCATGCGTAGAGCCCGCGCCGGTCCGTGTACCTCGTTGATCGCCACCGCGTAGTTCAACATCACGGCGGGGGAGGGGGCGCTCCGGGCGAGCATCGCGTAGAGCGCGGCGATCTGCGGCCAGTCCGTCCGCTCCCACGTCGGGGCCTCGGCGTGCACCGCGGAGATCGCGGCCTGCAACTGATAGGGGCCGACCGGCCCCGTGGGAAGCGCCGCCTCGATGAGGACGACGCCCTCGGCGACCCCGGTGCGATCCCAGCGGCCCCGATCCTGGTCCCGGAGTGGGACGAGGTCACCGTCGGGCGTGGTGCGCGCCGGCCGACGGGCCTCGCTGAGCAGCATCAGAGCCAGCAGTCCGGCGGTCTCGGTCTCCTCGGGGAGTTCGTTGTGCAGCAGTCGCGCCAGGCGGATCGCCTCGGTCGTGACATCGACGTCGAGCAGATGCCCACCGACGGAGCGGCTGTGGCCCGCGGTGTACATGAGGTACAGGGCGTGCATCACCGCCGGGAGGCGTTCCTGCCGCGTGGCGGGTGGTGGGAACCGCCGGTGCTGCAGGTCGATCGTCGCCTTCGCCCTGCTGATGCGCTGACCGACGGTGGCCGATGGGATGAGGTAGACGGCAGCGATCTGTTTCGTGCTGAGCCCCAACACTGTTCGCAGCGCGAGCGTGACCTGGGATTCGATGGTGAGCGCGGGATGACAGCAATAGGTCAGGACCTCCAACGACGCATCGTGATCCTCCAGTGGCGCAGCCGGATCGGTGACCCGGTCGACACCGTCGAGCAACGCCACTCGGTGTTCCCTCCGCAGCCGCGCGATGTCCTGACGGTGGCCGTCGAGGTACCGGCGCGACGCCACGCGCACCAGCCATCCGCGCGGCTTCGCCGGCACCCCGTCGGCCGGCCATTGGCGCGAGGCGTCGACCAGAGCCTCCTGGACCGCGTCCTCGCAGGCGGCGAAGTCGCCGTACCGGCGGACGAGCGCGGCGAGGACGTGCGGCGTCTCGCGGCGCAACATGTCCTCGCCCACTGCGGGAGTCATGCGTCGTCGTCGCCTCCGGGCCACATGAGGGGTCGCAACTCGACCGTCTCGCCGGGGCCGGCGAACCGGGTCGCGACCTCATGAGCGCGCTCGGGTCCGGCGACGTCGATCAGGAAGAACCCCGCGAGGTGCTCCTTGCTCTCGGCATAGGGACCGTCGCTCGAGGTCGGCGCGCCCGCCTCCCAGCGGTACAACGTCGACGACGCCGGGTCGCCGAGGGCCTCACCGCCGAGCAGCTCGCCCCGCTCCTGCATCTGTCCGAGCAGATCCTCGAAGTCGGCGTTCATCTTCTCGCGCTGCTCGGCCGGAAGCGCCTTGTGCTCGGCCAGGTAGTCGCCCGTGGGATGGCCCCAGGGCTGGGGATTCGAGTGGATGAGGATCACGTACTTCACCGTTGCGCCTTCCGTCGTGAGGGCCGGTTCTCGGCCCTTCAGTGTGACATCGGAGCTGTCCGGCCGTCTTCGACACGATCCCGAGAGGCTCCCGCGGCTCAGTTCGCGCGAGGCGCCACCTCGCAGGCCGCGACGACGCCGAGCGCGGTGAGGAGGACCACGTCGATCCGTTGGACGCGCCGCAGTTCCGGGCTGGGCGCACCGATGGATCCGGCCAGCGCGAGGAACGAGCCCACGGACACGGTCCCCGCGGCGAGGGCCGGTCGGCGGTAGCGGGTGTCCGCGGCTCCGGCCAGGAGTGCCGCCCCGAGCAGCCCGAAGAAGGTGGCGCGGTGGCGCAGCAGGAGCTCGGTGCCGGCGTCGGGCACCGCGACCCCGTAGGTGCTCTCGACGCGCTCACGGGAGAGCACGGCGACGCTGGGGAGCAGGTGCGCGAGCCCCACGCCGGCGAGGAGTGTGCGCTGCAGTCGGTGCGTGTTCACGGTGGGATTCCTCCGGTGGTCGGTGTGCGGTGCTTCTAGCATCGGAGAATGACCGCCGCCGCGCTTCCGGAAACGTGCGCAGTCCCGGGCGTGCTGTGGGTCTCGCCCGCGACGGCGCTGTACCTGGGGCCGTCGCTCGGGCTCGCGGCGCATTCGACCTCGGTGCACTGCCTCGTGGTCGGGGCGGACGGTCCGGTCCGGATCGAGGTCGGAGCACACACAGTGACGGGACGCAGCGTCCTGGTGCCGCCGCGCACCGTGCACCGCGTGCTCGCCGAGCCCGGGACGCGGATCCTGTTCTGCTACAACGACGCCACCGCCGCTCGGGCGCGCGATCTGACCGTGTTGATGACTCGCCCCGGCGTGTTCGCGACCGGCCATCGCCACGAGGCGGAGTTGCTGCGCCTGTGTGGGGGAGGCGCACCGTCGGGCAAGGATCTGCGCGCTGCGGCCTTCGGCGAGGGAACGGCTCCAGAGCCGCGGATCCGGCGCACGATCGAGCGCGTGCGGGCCGACCCGGTCGGCTGCACGGCGATCTCCCTCGCGCAGGCGGAGGGCCTCTCGACGCCGTACGTGCTCCGCCTGTTCAGCAGGGAGACGGGGACCAGCTTCCGGCGGTACCGGCTGTGGATGCGGATGCTGCGTGCCGCCGAGTCGATCGCCGCCGGTGCCGACCTCACCCGCGCCGCGGCGGACGCGGGATTCGCGTCTCCGTCGCACTTCAGCGACGCGTTCCTCGCGATGTTCGGGCTCAGCGCCACCGCGTTGTTCGGCACGGGTGCGACGCTGGTCGTCGGCGATTCACCCGCCGACTGGTAGGAAATCCGCTGGGCGCTGGGCGCCGGCGACGCGATACTGAGCCCCCATGAATCCGGGTGGACTTCCGAACACGTTCCGAATATCGTGGAGGTATGAGCGAGCGAGCTACCCGACGATCATCGGAGCTGAGTAAGAACCCGGCCAAGGTGTTCGCCGAGGCGGAGGGGCATCCGGTGACGGTGACACGCCGTGACGGGGAGGATCTCGTGCTCATGTCTCAGCGAGAGGCGGACGGGCGCGAACGCATGCTCGAGTTCGCTGCGCAGCTCATCGGTGTCGCAGTGGACGGTGATGGGCCCCTCGCGGATCGGATGGCGAAGGCGTTCCCGTGGATGCTCGCCCTGTCCGCCGCGGACCGCAGCAGGTGTGCGCAGGACCTGGTCGACGCTGCGCGCGCGTCGTTCTCCACCGAGCAACCTCATCGGGTGCTCTCCGAGTTGACCTCCTGGAAGGAGACCGCGACTGCTATCGCTGCCGGTCTGGGGCAATCCGACCACGAATGGCTCGATGACGCGGACGACACACTTGTGGAGCGCCCGTAGTGGCCGGCAAAGGCGAGCTGGTGCCCCGGCCGGCGAAGAGGACTGAGTACGAGATCCGTTTCGCCACCTCCCACGCTCGAAAGGGTTGGCAGGATCTCGCTGCGACGATACGGAGTCCGCTGGCCGATACCTGGGACTTCCTGACCCGAACGCCCCTGGCGAACGTGCCGACCAACTATCCGCTGAAGGGCGCGCTCGGCACGGTCACTCGGGATGGACGGGCCCACGAGAGATGGCAGCACAAGCCCACGAAGCAGGGCGATGCTCGAATCTGGTTTTACGTCGACGGGCGCACGGTGTATCTGGAGCAGGTCCACACCAGCCACCCGAATGCGACGAAGTAGGCCGGAGCCGCGAGTGGGAGTCCGGTTCGGGCTCCGGCTCGAAATCCGCTGGGCGCTGGGCGCCGGCGACGCGATACTGGACCGATGGCGACCCAGTACGACCACATCAGTGAGCGATTGCAGGCGTTCATCGAAGAGCAGCACATGTTCTTCGTCGCGACCGCCGCGCCCGACGGCCGGGTCAACGTCTCCCCGAAGGGCCTCGACTCACTGCGGATCGTCGGCCCCAACCGCGTGGTCTGGCTCAACGGCACCGGCAGCGGCAACGAGACGGCCGCCCACCTGCTGCGGAACCCGCGGATCACGTTGATGTTCTGCGCCTTCGAGGGCAAGCCCCTCATCTTGCGCCTGTACGGAACGGCACGGGCGGTGCACGACGGTGACCCGGGCTGGCCCGAGCTCCTCGCCTCCTTCCCGCCGATGCGGGGCGCCCGCAACATCTTCGACGTGGAGGTCGATCTCGTGCAGACCTCCTGCGGCTTCGGCGTGCCCCTCTACGAATACGACGGCCAGCGCACCCTCATGGACTCGTGGGCCGAGAACAAGGGCGACGAGGGGCTGGAGCGGTACCAGCGCGAGCGCAACGTCCACAGCATCGACGGATTCCCGACGGGGCTCCCCGTCCGGTAACGACGCCGACGGCCCGGCGGTCGAGCTGCCGGGCCGTGGGTCGTGTTCGGTTGTGGGGGAGGGGGTTACGCGGCGTTGCTCCCCGAGCCGCTGCCGGTGCCGGCGTCGCTACCGGTGTTGCTGGAGCTGTCGGAGCTGCTGACAGTGCTGGGCTCATTGGCCGTCGACGTGTTCGTCAGGTCGCCCGCTCCTCCACCGACCGTTCCGCCACCAACAGTGCCACCGCCGACTGTGCCACCACCGTTCGTGCCACCGGTGTTGTCCGTACCGCCGACGTTCGTGCCACCAGTGTTGTTCGTACCGCCGCCAGCACTCCCGCCAGCACTCCCGCCGGTGCTCCCGCCGGTGATGCCTCCGAGGAGGTCACCCAAACCGTGCGACGGAAGGTTCGATCCGCCGGTCGTTCCACTCCCGGTGGTTTCGCCCCCGGTTGCCGGGGGCACCGGTGCCGGCTCATTGCTGGGGTCGGTGTTTGAGGGGTTGCTCCCATTGCCGGTGAGGAACGCGGAGACCGGAGTTCCGCCGTTATCCAATGAATGTCGTGCGAGGTTGGGCTGGTTGATCGGTGTGAGGTTGCTCGCCGGGTTCTGCTCCGGCGCAGCGAGAGCCTGCGGTGCGATGCCCTTGTTCTGTGTGCTCGAGTCCGTAGCGGGCACGGTGTTCGGGGCACCGGGGAGGTTCGCGGTCTGCTGCGACAGCGTCTTCGAGAGGTCCAGGAGCTGCGACGCGGAGCCGTTGACGAACGGACCGTACTGCTGCGTCGCGAGATCGGAGATGGGCTTCAGAGCGACGCTGGAGAACACCTGGTACACAGGTCCGAACGCGGTCATCACGGGCTTGATCACCGTGTCGAGGCCGATCAGATGCGTGATCGAATCGGCGCCCAGCGGCGACAGTACGCCGGTCGTGATCTGGCTCAGCGGATCGGTAGGCAGGATCCCGGGCGGGATGAGCCCGGCGCTGGTATTGGGGCCGGTCTTCGTGCCGACCTGGAGCAGGTCGTCCGAGAACAGCTTGATCCCGAAGAGCGACGGTGACGTAAGGCCCGCCCCTTCGACGCCGAAGTTGAAGCCGCCGAGGCCGTACAGGATGGGTAGCGGGATGCCGAGCGGGTTTTGAACCAGCATCAGGTTCTGGCCGTTGTTGACGTTGATGCCGTTGGTGCCGATGTAGTTGCCGGTTGTGACGTTGATGTTGGTCAGCCCGACCGGGAGGATCGAGTTGAAGTTCGTCATGGTGAGGCTGACCGGCGAGTAGACGCCGTTCTGCGTCGGCAGCAAGACGTTCGCGCCAAGGACTCCGGCCTTGGCTAGACCGAGCGGAAGCTCGACACCAGCTGCGCCGATCGGGACTGAGATCACGGTCTCCGAGCCGCCGAGCCATCCGGGGATCTTCAGTGCCGCCGTGGGGGCCGCAGCCCACCAGCCTGCCTTCCCGCCAAGAGGGAAGGTGTAGGTGCCATCACCCTGCGGGATCCAAACCGTGCCGGAAGGCAGACTCCCGTTTGGGAGAATGTTTAACGGCAGTCCACCGCCGGGGACCGGTACAGGCAGGCCTCCAATGTTCACAGTGGATGGCAGCGTGATGGTCAGGCCGTCTGGCGTCTTGACGAACGTGTTCAGGAAGTTGGTCTGGCCGGCCATTCCCAGCAGCGGCCACGTGTACTTGCTTGTGTACTTGCTTTGGGTTGCTTCGAGGCCCAAGATGATCGAACTCAGCGGCGGAAGGCCAGCTACGGCGTCGCCGACGATCGGAATCGTGAGAACGCCGTCGATCAGGTCGGCCGCTCCGTTTAAGAGGTCTCCGCCTGGCATCGACGTGGGAAAGACCTTCGATAGGTCGATCTGGGAGCCGCCAGGGATGACGAGGTTCGGAACGACGCCAGGGACTCCGGTGGGGAGGTTCAACCCGGCGAGGTTTCGGAGCACAGTAGGAAGATTGGAGATCTTCGTGACATCGACCTTGTTGAACGACGACCCGAACGTCGGGAGTACGCCGCCGGTCTGTCCGGCAACCGGATTCCAGACCGACCCGGCGCTGCCGTTCACGTTGTTGGCTGCGTTGAGGAAGTTGTCCAACGCGTGCGAGTAGTCGCTGATCGCCTGGCTGTAGTTGGGCGGCGTGGTCGCAGCCTGGGCCGGCGCGCTCATCAGGCCGACGGCCGCGGTGGCGCCGACTGCGGTCGCGGCGACGGCGGTTCGTTTCGCGGCCAGCTTCGACGCCTTGCGATGCTTCGCACTCATGGTGGGAGGTTCCTCTCGGACGAAATGCAGATGCTGCAATCGCGCATCCGCGCTGAGGATACGACCGTTGTAGTCTTGAACATCCGCGATTGTGCAAAAGCAAATTTAGAGAGTTGGACGTCAAGTGTTTCTCGCTCTCCTATTGACCGAACCTAAGTTCTCGAATGGCTCGCGATAGGGTGGGAGCAACGAGTGAAAGGGAGCGAATGAGCCTCGGGGAATTGTCCGAATGGCCCGTCGAGAACGCGGCGGGCGCACTGCTGCGCACCGACCTCGGGCGCACCGTCGGGAGCTACGGTGATGTGGACCGACAGTACGAACTGGCTTCTGTCACCAAGCTTCTCGTCGCCTACGGGGTCCTGGTCGCGGTCGAGGAGGAGGCGATCGCGCTGCGGCAACCCGCCGGGCCGGAGGGGAGCACCGTCGAACATCTCCTGGCGCACGCGTCGGGCGTCGCCTTCGATTCTCCCGCCGTCCAGGCGCCACCGGCCAACCAACGTATATACAGCTCTTACGGCTACGAATTGCTGGCGCAGTTGGTCGAGCACGAGACCGGAATACCCTTTCCCGACTATCTCCGCGAGGCGGTGTTCGCGCCACTCGGCATGCGGAACACGGAGCTCGCGGGGCCGGCGGGGCACGGCGCGCGGTCCACGGTGGCCGATCTGACCCGCTTCGCCGCCGAGGTCGCCGCGCCCGTCCTGCTCGACCCCGGCACCGTCGACGGTGCGCTGTCCGTCCACTTCCCGGGCCTGCGGGGCTTCGTGCCCGGCTACGGCAAGTTCGCGAACAACACCTGGGGGCTCGGCTTCGAGGTGAAGGGCGACAAGCGCGCGCACTGGACGGGAACACGGAACTCGCCGCGCACCGTCGGGCACTTCGGACAGGCGGGGACGTACCTGTGGTTCGACCTGGACCTGCAGCTCGCAGCGGTGATCCTGACGGACCGGCCGTTCGGGGCGTGGGCGAAGCCGCTGTGGTCCGAGTTCAACGACCGGCTGATTTCTCAGGAACTTCAAGGCGTGTAACTGGCGCAACACGCGCATCATGGTGCACAATGGCTTCATAACTACATCGATGTGATAAAGCAGCAGCTGGTAGCTCCGCTCGTTCTCGACAGGTGGCTTGGGGAAGACGTCCTCGTCGAAACGAAGAAGGTGGCAACCATGCAGCAGCTGAGTCAGTTTGCAGAGGTGACGACGGGAGTCGTCTGGATTCACGCCGCACCTGCTGCACTGTGCCCGCACGTGGAGTGGGCACTGTCGAGGACCCTCGACGCCCGGGCCACCCTCAAGTGGTCCGCGCAGGAGGCCGTCCCCGGCACGCAGCGCGCCGTCGTCGACTGGGTAGGCCCGGTCGGCAGTGGCGCGCGGATGGCGAACACCCTGAGGGAGTGGAACTCCATCAGGTTCGAGGTCACCGAGGACCCCTCCGAGGGGGTCGACGGTGAGCGGTTCTGCTACGCCCCGGGACTGGGGCTGTGGCGCGGCACCATGAGCGCGTCCGGCGACACCCTGCTGGGCGAGGCGCAGCTGCGCTCGATGATGCTCGAACAGGGCCCCGAGGGCATGCAGACCGCCATGGACTCGCTCCTCGGCACCGCCTGGGACGACGCGCTCGAGCCCTTCCGCATGGGCGGCCAGGGCGCCGAGGTCACCTGGCTCTCGCAGGCCGTCAGCTGACGGTCCACTTCAGACCTGCCTGAAACCCGGCCCGGGCGGGCGAGCGCGGCGCTGTGAAGCGATGGCGCCCCGCCGGGACCGGGATAACCCGCCGCTCATCGGCGAGAAGTTGTCAGCCCGATCTGCCACCATCGGGACATGGCACTCTCCACGTCCGAGAAGCAGCAGTTCCTGGCCCAACCGCACGTCGCCGCGTTCTCCGTCGCCGAGCCCGGCCGGGGCCCGCTGACGGTGCCCGTCTGGTACGCCTACGAGCCCGGCGGCCGGCCGTGGATCACGATCGGCCCCACGTCCCGCAAGGCCCGCGCGCTCGAGGCCTCGGGGCGGTTCTCCCTGATGGTCGACACCGTCGAACCCCGCACGATGTACGTCAGCGTCGAGGGGCCCGTCGCCGAGTCGAGGACGTCGACGGAGGAGGAGGTCCGCGAGATGGCCGCCCGCTACCTGTCCGGCCCGGCGCTCGACGGTTACCTCGACTTCGCCTTCGGGCAGTTGGGGGAGCACCTGACCGTGGTGCTCGAGCCCGAGCACTGGCTGGGCGCCGACCTCACGATGTAGGAACCTCCGCTCCCCGCAGCTATCTCCGGTCGCCCCGTTGATTCCCGGGGCGAGCGGAGATTTCTGCGGGAGTCGGAGATATCCGCCGCGTCGGGACCCGCCCGCGCCCCGCCTGCCCGGCCTGGGCCCCCTGCCCGGCCTGGGCCCCGCCGGCCCGGCCCGGCGTGGGCGACCCGGGCACCGTCGGAGATGCGAAACCGGCCGCCGGGATGCCCCGACGGCCGGTCTCTGGAGAAATGCTCAGTGCTCACCGGGGTGAGCGCCCGCAATCGACCCCCGACGAATCGGGAGGTGCAGGGTTTACTTGCCCTTCTCGGCCTCGTACTTGCCCTTGAGCTCGGCAGCGAGATCAGCGTTCTCGGCCTCGAGCTTCTGGATGTAGCCCACGGCGTCGCCGACGGTCTTCAGGCCCGCGAGGTCCTCGTCGGGCACCTTGACGCCGTACTTGTCCTCGAGCTGCACGGCGATCTCGACCATCGACAGCGAGTCGATGTCCAGGTCGTCGATGAACGCCTTGTCCAGGGTGACCTCGGAGGGCTCGATGCCGGTGACCTCTTCGATGATCTCGGCGATGGCGGCGACGATTTCGTCCTGGCTGGTGGCCACAGTGGGTCCCTTTCCTTGTGTGACCCGACCCGCGATTTCACGGAGACGGGAGTATCTGTGCGACGTACGTCGCGGGTTCGACGGTGCCGGGCGGCCCCGTCGGTGGTCGAGAAGGCTACTGCGCGGGGGCGAGCAGCTCGGCCAGATCGGCCGGGGTCTTCACGGCGACCTGCGGCACGCCCTTGAGCTCGCGCTTGGCGATGCCCACGAGGGCGCCGGCCGGCGGCAGCTCCACGACCATCGAGACCTCGGCCTCGCGCATGGTGGCGGTGCACAGGTCCCAGCGGACCGGGCGGGTGACCTGCGCGACGATGGCCGCGAGGGCCTCGGCGCCGGAGGTCACGGCCTTGCCGTCACGGTTGGACAGCAGGGTCAGCTGCGGGTCACGCGGGGTGATGGACTGCGCGGCGGCCGCGACGGCCTCCTGCGCGGGAGCCATGAACTCCGTGTGGAAGGCGCCGGCCACCGCGAGCGGGCGCAGGCGCGCCTTCTCGGGTGCGTTGTCGGCCAGCTTCGCCAGGTTCTCGACGGTGCCCGCGGCCACGATCTGCCCGGAGGCGTTCATGTTGGCCGGGATCAGGTCGAAGGACTCGAGGGTGGCGAGCACGTCCTCCTCGACGCCGCCGAGCACGGCGGTCATCGACGTGGGGACGAGCGCGCAGGCCGCGGCCATGGCGCGACCGCGGATCGCGGCCAGGCGCACGGCCTCGTCGGCCGTGATGACGCCGGCGACGGCGGCGGCCGCGAGCTCACCGACGGAGTGGCCGGCGACGACGGTGTCCGACGGCTGGTCGCCCATCTGCTCGAACGCGAGCAGTGCGGCGGCCACGACGAGCGGCTGAGTCACGGCGGTGTCCGTGATCTCGTCGGCCTCGGCGATGGTGCCGAGGCGGACCAGGTCGAGATCGGCGATCTCGGACCACGCGCGAAGGCGCTCCACGGCAGAAGGCTGGTCGAGCCATGCCGTCAGCATGCCGGGCTTCTGGGAACCCTGTCCGGGTGCGAGCAGTGCAATCACGCTTACCAGGAAACACCCCGGGAACCTGAAAGGAAGGTGTTGGAGCCTGAGAACCTGCCCCAGGTAATTTGTGGGGTTTCCACAAAAGTGCTGCTCAGCGAGTCCTGGCTGTTACCAGAGTGTTATTTGTGACTCGGCTAGCTCAGTGAGAGATCTGTGATTCGCGTCATAGCGGCGGGGGTGAAGCGGTCCGGATTGGCCGCTGCGAGACGCCCGATCGTCGCTGCCACACGGAGCACGAAGGCGTCGCGCGGGTCCTGCGGATCCCGCCCGGTGATCTCCGCGATCTTCTTCAGGCGGTACCGCACGGTGTTGGGGTGGACGAACAGTTCGCGGGCGCAGGACTCCACCGCGCCGCCCGAGTCCAGGTACGCGTCCAGCGTGTCCGACAGTGCCGAACCGGCCTCCTCGAGCGGCTTGACGAGCAACTCGTAGAGCGTGCGGCCCGCGTGCGTGTCGCCGATCAGGGCGCGTTCGGGCAGCAGCTCCCAGCTGTGCACCGGACGCGGCGCCCCCGGCCACCCCGCCACCGCGTTGACGCCGGCGATGGCCTCCAGGGCCGATGCGTGCGCGTCCTCGAGGGTGGGCGTGGTGTGCCCGATCACCACGGGACCGTCGGCGAAGTGACGCATGAGCGCCTCCCCGAACGGGTCCCCGGTGGTGACCGCGCCGCTGACGATGACCACCAATTTGGTGCCCTGCACAACGGCGAGGGCCGAGCGGCCGTGCGACCGTGCCGTGTCGTGCACAGATCCGGCCACCGAGACGTTCTGGTCCGGCGGGGGATTGCCGACGATGACGGTGGCCGACGCGACCGGGTCCCAGTTCAGCGCCGCGGCGCGGGAGAGGAGGTTCGCGCCGGTATCGCCCCGGACCACCGCGTCGACGACCAGCGCCTCCATCCGCGAGTCCCACGCGCCCCGGGCCTCGGCGGCCGAGGCGTAGATCGCCGCGGCGCCGAACCCGATCTCCCGGCCGTACCGCAGCACGGCCTCGGTGAGCGCGATGAGCTGCTCCTCGTTGCGCGCCAGCAGTGGCAGCCAGCGCTCGAAGAACTCCATGGCCACGCGGACCATCTCGACGGTCTGCAGGAGCGTGACCCGCCGGGCCAGGTCCTGCGGCACCGATTGGAAGGCCGCCACGGTGTAGGCCACGTCGCCGCCGTGGTCGATCCACTCCGCGAAGTTGACCACCGCGGTCTGGACGACCAGCTGGATCGACGCCCGCTGGCTGGCCTCCAGATCCGCGAAGTAGGGCAACTGCTCCTCCATGGAGCGCACCGCCTCCGTCGCGACGCGGCCCGAGTACTGGCGGATCCTGGCGAGGATCGCCTCGGGCAACACCTCACGGGGCTCGGGTCGCTTCCTGGTGAAGCCCCCCTTCCCCGGCCTCCCGGGGAGGGGGAACGAGCCCGTATCGGCGGTCATGGAGTCCTAGGCTACGCCGGGGTCCGAAACCTGCTTCGGGGCGGCGAGCACGTCGTCGATCCGGTACCGCTTCGCGGCCTCCGCGGCGACCGAGAAATCGAGCGCCCCGTCGCGTGCGAGCCCCAGCAGAACGCCCACGACGATCGACTCGGCGTCGACGTTGAAGTAGCGCCGGGCGGCCGGACGCGTGTCCGAGAATCCGAAACCGTCGGTGCCGAGCGTGACATAGGTGCCTGGCACCCACTGCCGGATCAGGTCCTGCGTGCCGCGCATGAAGTCGGACGCGGCGACCGTCGGGCCCTCGGTGCCCGCGAGCACCTTCGTCACGTGCGGGGTGCGGAACTCGGCGGACGGATCGCGCAGCGCCGCCTTCTCCGACTCGATGCCGTCACGGGAGAGCTCCACCCAGCTGGTCACGGAGAACACCGACGCCGAGACGCCCCAGTCCGCGGCCAGCATCTCCTGGGCCTTGAGCGCGTCGGGCATCGTGACGCCGGAGGCGAGGATGTTCGCCTTCTTCTCGTGCGAGCCCTCCGCGGGCTTGAACAGGTACATGCCCTTGAGCAGTCCCTCGACGTCGAGGTTCTCGGGCTCCGCCGGCTGGTGGATCGGCTCGTTGTAGACGGTGATGTAGTAGTAGATGTTCTCCGGGTTCTCCCCGTACATCCGCCGCAGGCCGTCGATCACGATGTGCGCGAGCTCGTACGCGAACGCCGGGTCGTACGCGACGACCGCGGGGTTGGTCGACGCGAGCACGTGGCTGTGGCCGTCGGCGTGCTGCAGGCCCTCACCGGTCAGCGTGGTGCGGCCGGCGGTCGCGCCGAGCACGAAGCCGCGAGCCATCTGGTCGGCGGCGGCCCACAGACCGTCGCCCGTCCGCTGGAAGCCGAACATCGAGTAGAAGATGTACAGCGGGATCATCGGGACGTCGTGCGTGGCGTACGACGTGCCCACCGCGGTGAACGACGCCGTCGAACCGGCCTCGTTGATGCCCTCGTGCAGGATGACGCCCTGCGGGTTCTCCTTGTACGCGAGCATGAGCTGCGCGTCGACGGCCGTGTAGGTCTGGCCGAGCCGGTTGTAGATCTTCAGCGTGGGGAACCAGCTGTCCATGCCGAAGGTGCGCGCCTCGTCGGGGATGATCGGCACGATCCGCGGGCCGACCTCCTTGTCGCGCAGCAGCTCCTTGAAGATGCGCACCACGGCCTGCGTCGTGGCCACCTGCTGCTTGCCCGAGCCCTTGAGCATCACCTTGACGGCGTCGATGCCGGGCGTCTGCAGCGCCTGGGCCTGCGTACGGCGCGACGGCACGAAGCCGCCGAGCTGCTTGCGGCGATCCAGCATGTACTGGATCTCCTTCGACTCCGGTCCCGGGGTGTAGTACGGCGGGAGGTACGGGTCCTTCTCGAGCTCCTCGTCGGTGATCGGGATCCGCAAGTGATCGCGGAAGCCCTTGAGGTCGTCGAGCGTGAGCTTCTTCATCTGGTGGGTCGCGTTGCGGCCCTCGAAGTTGTGGCCCAGACCGAAGCCCTTGACCGTGTGCGCCAGGATCACCGTGGGCTGGCCCTTGTGCTCCATGGCCGACTTGTAGGCCGCGTACAGCTTGCGGTAGTCGTGGCCGCCGCGCCGCAGGCCCCAGATCTGCTCGTCGGTCATGTCCTGGACCAGCTCCTTGGTCCGCGGATCACGGCCGAAGAAGTGCTCGCGGACGAACGCGCCGTCGTTCGCCTTGAAGGTCTGGTAGTCGCCGTCGGGCGTGTTGTTCATGATGTTGACGAGGGCGCCGTCGCGATCCTTGTGCAGCAGTTCGTCCCACTCGCGGCCCCAGATCACCTTGATCACGTTCCAACCGGCGCCGCGGAAGAAGGACTCGAGCTCCTGGATGATCTTGCCGTTGCCGCGGACCGGGCCGTCGAGGCGCTGGAGGTTGCAGTTGACCACGAAGGTCAGGTTGTCCAGGCCCTCGGTCGCCGCGATCTGGATCTGGCCGCGCGATTCCGGCTCGTCCATCTCACCGTCGCCGAGGAACGCCCACACGTGCTGGTCGGACGTGTCCTTGATGCCGCGGTCGTGCAGGTAGTGGTTGAACCGCGCCTGCTGGATGGCGTTCATCGGACCGAGGCCCATGGACACCGTCGGGAACTCCCAGAAGTTCGACAGCAGCCGGGGGTGCGGGTAGGAGGGCAGGCCCTTGCCCTTGTCCTCGTGCGACTTCTCCTGGCGGAAGCCGTCGAGGCGCTCCGCGGGGATGCGGCCCTCGAGGAAGGCGCGGGCGTAGATGCCGGGGGAGGCGTGGCCCTGGATGAACACCTGGTCGCCGCCGCCGGGGTGGTCCTTGCCGCGGAAGAAGTGGTTGAAGCCCACCTCGTAGAGGGAGGCCGCGCCCGCGTAGGTGGAGATGTGGCCGCCGACGCCCACGCCGGGACGCTGCGCGCGGTGCACCATGATCGCCGCGTTCCAGCGGATGTACGCGCGGTAGCGGCGCTCGAGCTCCTCGTCGCCCGGGAACCAGGGCTCGAGGTCGGTGGGGATGGTGTTGACGTAGTCGGTCGAGGTGAGCGACGGGATGGACACCCGCTGCTCGCTCGCGCGCTCCAGCAGGCGCAGCATCAGGTAGCGCGCACGGGCCGGACCGTGCGTCGCGATCAGGTCGTCGAAGGACTCGATCCACTCGCCCGTCTCATCCGGGTCGATGTCCGGTAGATAGGAGGCCACGCCCTCGCGGATCACGCGGACGCGGTCCGGACGACCGTCGTTCGACGGTGCGGGGCCCCCTCCGGAAGTGGCTGCCGGGGTGGTGACGGTCGAGTCGGTCACAAGTGCTCCTCACGGGTCGCGAAGGCGGTACTGGATGATGCCGGGGGTGTGCGGTGTGTCGCAGATCCCATCCTGCCGCATTCGAAAGCTACTCGACAGTCGGATTCCGCGTGGTGGAATTCGCCAGGTCCGCAGGTGCGACTTCGGCGTACCCCGCTTGCGTGCGGGCGCACGTGCCGTAAGTTGACACGCAACACTGCTGAACGGACGGCGTCGGGCCGTCCGTGCGAACGCGAGGAGGCTCCCACCGGTGTCCACGAATGGGTCATTCGCCCAGAAGATGGGCCTGCAGCCCGGAAACATCGTGCAGGAGATCGGTTGGGATGAGGACACCGACGACGACCTGCGCCTCGCCATCGAGGAGCTCACCGGCGCGGAGATGCTCGACGAGGACGTCGACGAGGTCGTCGACGTCGTGATCCTCTGGTGGCGCGACGACGACGGCGACCTGGTCGACACGCTCATGGACGTCATCACGCCGCTGTCCGACGACGGCTACGTGTGGGTGCTCAGCCCCAAGACGGGCCAGCCCGGTCACGTGCAGCCCAGCGAGATCGCCGAGGCCGCGCCCACCGCCGGCCTCACCCAGACCTCGTCGACGAACCTCGGGTCGTGGATCGGCTCGCGCCTGGTGCAGCCGAAGTCGGGGCGCGTGGCCAAGAGGTGACCACGCCCTGCCCAGACGGTGCGCCGTCCGCACCACTGCAGGTCGGGGCGGTCGCGCCCGACTTCACGCTGCGCGATCAGAACAACCGGCCGGTCTCGCTCGAGTCCTATCGCGGGAAGAAGAACGTGCTGCTGGTGTTCTTCCCGCTCGCGTTCACGGGCACCTGCGAGAGCGAGCTCGGGGGCATCCGCGATTCGCTCCCGTCCTTCGAGAACGACGATGCCGCCGTCATCGCCGTGTCCGTCGGCCCGCCGCCGACGCACAAGGTGTGGTCGGGCTCGCAGGGCTATCTGTTCCCGATCGTGTCCGACTTCTGGCCGCACGGCGCGGTGTCGCGGGAGTACGGCGTGCTCAACGAACGCAACGGCTACCCCAATCGCGGCACCTTCGTCATCGACCGCGACGGTGTGATCCGCTTCTCCGAGATGAACGAGCCCGGGGTCCCGCGTGATCAGTCGCTTTGGGAACACGCCCTCGCTGCGCTAGCCTCAACCGGCAAGCGCGTGTAGCTCAGTTGGTTAGAGTCCTGGTCTTACACACCAGTTGTCGGGGGTTCGAGTCCCTCCGCGCGCACCATTGTGATGAGTCGCGACATGTGTCACACAGAAGTCGCGACGATCTGAACGCGCGCCTCGGTCCGGGACACATCAGAGTCTCCGGACTCGCCGGGGCGGTTCACGTCGTCGGAGCCGTCCGACGAGGTCGGGTGGCCGTCGTCGAATCCACTACCCGCGCGAGGGCGGCTGAGCCGGATCCGTCGCAGGGGCTTGAAGGGACTGCGTCATCCGTCGCAGGGCCCGCAGAGTGGCCGCCCGTTCGGCCGCGGTGATGCCGGCGAGCATCCGGTTCTCAACGCTTCGGACGGCCGCGGAGGCCTGGACGAGTTTGCGGCGCCCACGAGTGGTGAGTCGGGCCGGGAGGGCCCTGCCGGTGGGGGCGGCGGCGGGCCGGGTGACGTCGCCGTCTCGTTCCATGGCCTGGAGGAGAACGTTCATCGCCTGCCGGGTGACGAACGTTCCACGAGCGAGCTCGGAGTTCGACAGACCGGGCCGCTGGGCGAGCAATTCCAGGCACGAGTAGTGAGTCACGTTCATTCCAAGGGGGCGTAGGACCTGCTCCATCGCGGTCCGTAGGGCGCTGGAGGCCTCCTTCAGCGCATACCCCATCGAGTCCTCCAGGTTGATGCCGTCGACTTGACTCATGTCAATAGTCTGACATACATTGGATATGTCAGGAAATTGACATTCAATCAAGGAGTAGCACCATGCCAGTGACCGGCCCCGACTTCCTCTCCCTGCAGACGCGTGATCTCGACGCCGCGCAGGCCTTCTACGAGAAGTACCTCGGCCTCGTCCGCTCGCCCGCGGGTCCCCCGCACGCGGTTGTCTTCGAGACCTCACCGATCGCCTTCGCGCTGCGCGACCTCGTTCCCGGCACCGATCTCGACGCCGTTTCGCAGCCCGGGGTGGGCGTGGCGATCTGGTTGCACGCCACCGGCGTGCAAGAGATCCATGACGCCCTCGAGGCTGACGGACATACGATCGTGTCCGCTCCGATCGACGGTCCGTTCGGGCGGACGTTCACCTTCGCGGACCTGGACGGCTACCACATCACCGTTCATGATCGGGCCTGAGATGACCGGGTCTGAGCGGCGGGTTCTCATATTCGGCGCGACCGGAGCGCTGGGCGGCCACACACTCGACGGTCTTGTTGCCCGCGGGCTACGCCCGGGGACGGTGACGGCCGCGGGGAGGAACCGCGATCGCCTGGACGAGTTGGCGGCGCGAGGATTCGCGACCGCCACCGTCGATCTATCGTCTCCGGCCCGCGCGGCCGAGGTCGTCAGCGGACACTCCGAGGTCGTGCTGATCTCCGGTGGGGACCCTGATCGCCTCGACCAACATCGCGGCGTGATCGAGGCTGCACGCGCGGCGGGTGTCGATCACATCTACTACACGAGCGGGATCCGCGCCGATGACGAACGATTCCCGATCAACGTCGATCACCGGGCCACCGAACAAGCCTTGGCGGCTTCCACGGTGACGTAAACCATTGTGCGGAATACCTGGTACATCGAGAACTACCTCCATTCGCTGGACGGTCCGCGGCATTCGGGAGTCTTTGCAGCGGCGGTGGGTGATGCGGTGGTGCGTCGGCGAGCCGCAAGGACCTCGGAGAGGCCCTGGCCGCCGTCGTCACCACGACGGGCCATGACAACATCACCTACAGCCTGTCCGGGGACACCTACGCGGACATCGCCCAGGCGATGGCAGTGGTCCTCGACCGGGATGTCGAGTACCGGGCGGTGACCGCCGACGAGTTACGCACGACGCTCACCCGGGCTGGAGTGGACGGGCATACGGCGAGCTTTCTCGTGGGCCTCGACGAGGCGATCGCCTCCGGGTTGTACGCCCGTTCCGGCGACGACTTGCCGCGGCTCATCGGACGGCCGAGCACCGGAATCGTCGAAGGACTCAGAGCTCAATGAACCGGCGTCCCGCCGCCCGGATGCGCGGCAATGTCACCGGCTTGCAGCTAGCCGATCCAGTCACCGCCGACGAGCAGCGGTTCTGGATAAACACCGTGAGCCTCGACCACGTCGACGCGGCGATCGAAGGCGGTTTCGCACAAGCCGACCACGGTGCCAACAAGCGGCTGCGCCAGCCGCGCCGCGGTGACGAGATGATCTTCTACTCCCCCCGCACGGAGCTGCGGGGAGGCGAACCCGTCCGACGGTTCACGGCGCTCGCCACGATCACCGGGAATGAGCCCTACCAGGCCCACGTCACTGACGATTTCCACCCGTGGCGCCTCGCAGTCCAGTTCCATCCGTGCCGGCGAATCGAGGCGAAGCAGCTCATCGATCGGCTGTCGTTCATCACCGACCCCGCGCACTGGGGCCTACCGTTCCGTCGAGGACTGTTCGCGATCCCGCGCAGCGACTACGAGACGATCTCCATACTCATGACAGCCTGCTGACATGCGCCTCGCCGCGATCACCTGTCTCGATACGCCTCGAGCAGGCGCAGCCACACCTCGCTGATCGTGGGGTAGGCGGGTACGGCGTGCCACAGCCGGGCGATCGGTACTTCTCCGACCACCGCGATGGTCGCGGCGTGCAGCAGCTCCGCGACGGCCGGGCCCACGAGCGTCACGCCGATCACCACGCCCCGGCTCTCGTCGACGACCATCTGCGCGCGCCCGGCGTAGCCGTCCGCGTACAGGCTCGCGCCGGCCACCCAGCCCAGGTCGTAGTCGACCACCGCGATGTCCGTGCCGGCCTTCCGCGCCTGCGCCTCGGTGACGCCGACCGCCGCGACCTCGGGGTCGGTGAAGATCACCTGCGGCACCGCGGAGTGGTCGGCGGTCGCCACGTGCACGCCCCAGGGCCCGTCATCGACGGCCTCGCCTTTCGCCCGCGCCACGATCACGTCGCCCGCGGCCCGCGCCTGGTACTTGCCCTGATGCGTGAGTAGGGCACGGTGATTGACGTCGCCGGCCGCGTACAGCCAGTCGAAGCCGTCCACCAGCATCGTGTCGTCCACTGCGAGCCACGACCCGGGCTCCAGCCCGACCGTCTCGAACCCCAGGTCTGCGGTGCGCGGAGTCCGCCCGGTGGCTGCCAGCACCTCGTCGGCCACGACGGTCCGCCCGCCGGAGGTCTTGATGGTGACCTCGCCGTCCGTGCGCGTGACCCGCGTCGGTGACTCGCCGGTCACGATCTCGACGCCCACCGCGCGCAGCCCGTCCGTGACGGCCTCGCCCGCGAAGGGCTCGAGGTTCGTCAGCACGCCACTGCGCGCGATGAGGGTCACCGCCGAACCGAGCGAGGCGTACGCCGTGGCCATCTCGGTCGCGACCACGCCGCCGCCGATCACCGCGAGCCGCCCGGGCGCCGACCTCGCGCTGGTGGCCTCGCGGCTGGTCCACGGCCGCGCTGCGCGCAGGCCCTCGATGTCGGGCACGGACGCGTCCGTCCCGGTCGCGACGACGACGGCGTGTCGCGCGGTCAGGGTGGTCTCGGCACCGTCGGGCCCGGCGACGGTGACCCGGCGCGGCCCCGCGAGCCGGCCGTGCCCGCGGACGGTGACGATCCCGGACGCAGGCGCCCAGCGGGCCTGGCCGGTGTCGTCCCAGTCGTGGGCCACGGCGTCGCGCCGCGCGAAGACCTCGGACGGATCCAGCGCGGCGGGGCCGGCGAGGGCGCCGCGCACGTGTTGCGCCTCGCGCAGGGCCTGGCCCGGTCGCAGCAGCGCCTTCGACGGCATGCAGGCCCAGTAGGAGCACTCGCCGCCGTACAGGTCGCTCTCGATCAGGGCGGCGGTGAGCCCGCCCCGGACGGCGCGGTCGGCCACGTTCTCGCCGACCGGCCCGCCTCCGATCACGATCACGTCATAGGTCGTCTCGTCCATCGCGCACCTCCTCGGACCACCGTAGTGCGGGCGCCGGAAAAAGAAGATGCGGCGGCGTGCGACCACTGGCTACGCTGGGCCGGACCGTGACAGGCCCTGAGGAGGTGAGACCCGTGAACGTTTCAACGATGTCGGTGCTCCCTCCGATCCCACGGCTGAACTAGGTGTCATCACCAGGAGCGCCGCACAGGCTTTCCTGAAAGGCACCACCATGAACGATTCCTCTCTCACTCTGCAGCGCGCCGACGACGGTGACTGGCTCGCCGTCGATGCCGAAGGCCTGGTCATCGGCCGCGGCGGGACCTCGCGCAGGCCCGGCTTCATCAGCGTCGACGCCTGGAGCGCACCGGCCTTCGACCTGATCGCGGCGGCGATCCTCGCCGAGCTGCCCCTGCCTCTGTGCACCCTGGTCGCCGCCGGCGACGACGACCTGTTGGCCGCCTGGCGCCGCCACGGATTCGCCGAGCGCCGTCGGGAAGTGTTGTACCGCATCCCGTTCGACCCCGACGGGCCTCCTCCGCCGATCGCGGACCTGCCCGTGGTGCGCGCGGTCCGGCCGCACGCGGGACGGCCGACGCCCTTCCTCGCCGCCGACGTCGACGCCGCCGACCGGGCGACGATCGACGCCCTCGAGGCCGCGGGCGGGTCCGCCGTCGAGACCACGGTCGAGCTGGTGCGGGCATGACGAAGACAGCGCGCGGCATCGAGGCCTCAGGCACCGTCGTCGAAGGGCTGCGGAACGCGACCTTCCGGGTCGAGCTGGACAACGGGCACGTCGTGCTCGCCCACATCAGCGGGAAGATCCGGAAGAACTACATCAAGATCGTGCCGCTCGACCGGGTACTCGTGGAGATCAGCCCCTACGACCTCACGCGCGGCCGGATCCTGTTCCGGTACCGCAGCTGACCGGCGGGGAGCGGATCGGTCAGGAATCGAGAAGCACCCGGAACGGCCAGCTCATAGCGTTGTGGGCATGACGACATCAGTTTCCACCCCGGTCCGTTCCCTCACCCTGGAGGTCGCCGATCCGGCTGCCGCCCGGGCCTTCTACGACACCGCGTTCGGCCCCGACGAGCGACTGCGCGTCGCGCCCGCCGCCGGCGAGTCCACCGGCTTCCGCGGCTGCGTGGTCTCGCTCGTCGTGGCCGAGCCGGCCGTCGTGGACTCCTTCGTCGAGCCCGCCCTTGCGGCGGGCGCGACGGAGATCAAGCCCGCGCGGAAGTCCTTCTGGGGCTACGGCGGCGTGTTCCGAGCCCCCGACGGCACGATCTGGAAGGTGGCCTCCTCCTCGAAGAAGACCACCGGCGCCCCGCTGCGCGTCATCGACGACGTGGTCCTCCTGTTGGGCGTGGACGACGTGGCCGCCACCAAGGCGTTCTACGTCGAGCACGGCCTCACGGTCGCGAAGAGCTTCGGCCGCAAGTACGTCGAGTTCGACGCAGCGCCCGGTGCGGTGAAACTCGCGCTGTACGGGCGGAGGGCAGCGGCGAAGGACGCGGGCGTGCCCGCGGAGGGCAGCGGCTCCCACCGCCTGCGCATCGACGGTGTCCTCGGGGCCCTCACCGACCCCGACGGCTTCGTCTGGCAGTGAGTCGGCCTGGGCTACCGGCCATCGCCCTCGATGACCTGCCGCCTCTTGCCTTCGGCCGGAATCCTGCGAATGAATCGTGTTAGGACGCTGCGCCGATCAAGGTGGCTTCTCTGGCTTGCAGCGCGATGAGAGCGATGTCATCGGAAGCGATGCGCAAGTCGGGATCGCGCATGCTCAATGATCGATCGAAGCCCGCATCGATCTGCCCGTCGATGAACTCCCACAGGTCCGATTCGGATCCGGAACGCGGCAGCTCGATGACCTTCGCGCTCATCACTTGCTGGTCGATGTGCCAGATCAGTGCGGTGTTGTCGGCCAGGGTGCCGCGGACCTTCTCGAGTAGTCCGACCTCCGGGGCAGTGTCGAACACCACCTGTGCCTCATCGGTGGTCAGATGGACGAAGATCCCCAGCTGATCAGGATGGTCCTCCTCGAACACCCACAGCAGTCGAGCCGAGGAGTCGGGCAGTTTGGAGAGTGTGATCGACGTCAGGCCGTCCCAATGCTGAATGACCGTCGGAGCCTGGACCGGCGATTCGTGCATCCATGAGGTGTCAGGCATCAGGGGAGCCTCCTTGCAAGTTCAATCGATTCCAGTGTGGCACGACCGGGCAGGTCCCACCACCAGCGGTGTACGGCCTGATCGATCAGAGTCGCACCGAAATCCTTGTCCGCTCGGGCCATCATGTCCGTCATGTCGCCGTAGACACTCACGTGTCGAGGGATGCCGATCGAGGGCGTGCGCATCGGGAAGTATCCGGCATCCATCAGGTCGCCGGCGCGGAAGTAGCGAACGCAGTCCTTCTTCCGCGATCGTGCCGACTGCGGTCTCCGCCGCACCTGCCGAACCGTTTCCTCGATGGTCTGTGCTCCCTCGATCATGGAGACATCGACCTCCACCCAACGTTCCACCGCATGCTCGCGCCACAGCGGGACCTCGTTGAACACGGCGACGCCGGCCGATATCTTGCCGAGGTGAGTGAGTACCGAATCCGCGGGAACTGCTGCGAACGGGCGCTGCTGGGGCTCGTCCCAGCAGGATGAACGGGGTTCCACCATCGACGCTTCCTTCGTCGGGAGACCTCGGTGGCGGTCGGCGGTCCCCCTATACATTGGACGCATCAGGAGGCGGTTCGGTTCCCGATGTGCTGCGCTACGGTATTCCCTGCGGCGACTCGGCCGCCCCGCACCGGCCGCGCCACGTCACGGCGCCGCGAATGACACTCTCTTCGAAGAACGGGGCGTCCGCCCCGCAGCGGTGAATCCGCATCGGCCGCGGAAACCGCGGCCCGCGGTTCCCGCCATCACGTTGCTGAACGAATGGCGCGAGCACGTCGAGCGGACCGAACAACGTGTCCGCGACGGTGACTACGGCTATCGCACGGGATGTGAGTGCTGCGACGGCAACGTGCTCACGGACGCACGGGATCGCCTTGAGAGCATGATGCGCAACGGCGGTCGCAGAGCTCGGCGACTGCGAGTCGCGGTCGAGGAGCTGGATCGCCGATTCCTGCTCGTGACCGTGGAGGACCCGTACTCCTGGCGGTCGCAGTCGTGGTGGCGCCGCCGCGTACCGCACGGCTGATGGGCGAGGCGGCCCGCCGGGGCGGCGCGGGTGGCTACCATGAGCGGCGCATCGGGCAGGCCGGCGTCGTGGGCGCCTCGGATCGGGACGGGAACGCATGGCAGAGATCGACCTCGGCTCCGCGGGGACCGACCGCGATCGGGCCATCGAGGCGCTCCTCGGCGGCCTGGCGGACGCCATCGACCCCGACCGACTGAGCGACGAGATCCTCGAGGCGATCTACACCCGCGTCGAGGAGTTCGCGGAGGACGGCGACGAGGACCTGCGCCGCATGACCGGCACCGTCGCCACGCGGACCCTGCACGACGTGTGGCGCGGGCTGCGGCGCAGCTCGCGGACCGCGGAGCTCGACCCCCCGCCCGTCGCCGCCGCATGGCCGGCCGAGCTGGTCCACCGCGGCATCGAGCTGCACGCGATGCTGCGCGCCTACCGCCTCGGTCATGAGCTCGTCGAGGCCGCATGGCAGACCACGATCAGCAGGCTCGAGGCCGACGACGACGTGCGAGCCGAGGCGTTGCTCCGCGCGTCGCGCTTCTTCTTCGCCTACGTCGACGCCGTGTCGGTGCAGCTCACCCATACCTACATCGAGGAACGTGCTCGGCGGAACCGCGGCGCGGCCGTGCTGCGCGCCGAGACCGTCCGCGAGCTTCTCGACGGCGGCTCGATGCCGGCTGACCGGGCGTCGGCCGCGCTGCGCTACGACGTCAGTGGCACCCATGTGGGGTTCATCGTCTGGATGGAACCGTCCGAACCCGACGGCCGGCACGCCGTGACCCTGGAATCCGTCGCCGCTCGAGTCGGATCGGTCGTCGGTCGCGGGGGAGAGGTCATGCTCGTGCCCGTGGGGAACTGGGTCGTGTGGGGGTGGGCACGGGTCATCGCGCACGACCTCGATCGCGTCCGTGCGGAACTCGTGGTTCCCGACCCGGTTCACGTCACCGTCGGCGATGCGTCGCCCGGCATCGACGGGCTGATCCGCACGCACGACGAGGCCACTGCGGCGCGCCGCGTCGCGCGGTTCGCGGGGAACCGGAGCGAGCGGGTGGTGTTCCATCACGATGTCGCGTTGCTGGAGTTGCTCACCGCGGATCCCGTTGCTGCGCAGCGATTCGTGCGCGCGGAGCTCGGCCCCCTTGCCGTCGACGACGAGCAGGCGGCGCGGCTGCGCAGCACGGTGCAGGTCTACCTGGACGAGAACCTCAGCCCGATCCGGACGGCCCGACGACTCGGCGTCAACAAGAACACGGTGGTGAACCGGATGGAGAAGGTCGAGGACCTCCTCGGCCACGCGGTACTCAGCCGCCGGCGCGAGATCGAGGCCGCCCTCCGCCTCGCCGCGGCCGATCCCGTCGCCGACGACTGACCTCCGCGCCCGCTCTCGGCGGGGTGGCTCCCCGCACCAGTCGCGGCTCCCCGGAATGGCGCGGGACACCATTGTGAGCCCTGTCACCTGCTCATAGCGTTGTAAGCAGGCCGAAGCAGCCCCGCAGCGGCCCCTCACCCGCAAGGGGAGCACGGAGCCCGCGAGAACCGCAGGGACCAGCAGCACACGGAAGAGGGATGAACCATGTCGACAGTCACCTTCGTCGAACACGACGGCACCGTCCACGACGTCGACCTCGTCGAGGGCGAGTCGCTGATGGAGATCGCGACGAGCAACGGCGTCCCCGGCATCGATGGGGACTGCGGCGGCGAATCCGCCTGCGGCACCTGCCACGTCATCGTCGATGCGGACTGGATCGGCGTCACCGGCACGCGCTCCGACGAGGAGAGCCAGATGGTCGAGATGTCGCCGGAGTGCGTGCCGAACTCGCGCCTCGCCTGCCAGGTGCGGGCCCAGGCCAAGCTCGACGGGATCCTGGTGCACCTGCCCGAGTACCAGATGTAGCCGCGCTCAACAGCCCGAAAATTCTAGCAGCCCAAAGACTCTCCCATCAGACAGGCGGTCGAACGGAATCATGAACACCACGGACAGCGTTCTCGAGCGGGCCAAGGCCCGCGTACTGGACAAGGTGCAGTCGACGGTGCCCGTCGACCGGCAGGTGCAGGCGGCGCACCTCGTGGAGCGTGCGAAGCGCTTCACCGGCATCAGCAAGCCGGTCACCTTCGTCGAACAGCCGATCCCGGATCCGGCGGACGTGCCCCTCACCGACATCGACGTCAGCAACCCGTTCATGAACCGGCAGGGCAAGTGGTATCCGTACTTCGCCCGCCTGCGCGACGAGGCCCCGGTGCATTACCGGTCGGAGAGTCCGTTCGGGCCGTTCTGGTCGATCACGCGCTACGACGACATCCGCGCCGTCGACACCGATCCGGACACCTTCTCGGCGGAGCCGTACATCGTGCTCGGTCAGCCCCCGCTCGACATCGCCATGTTCATCGCCATGGACCCGCCGAAGCACGACGTGCAGCGCAAGGCCGTGCAGGGCGTGGTGGCTCCGAAGAATCTCAAGGAGATGGAGTCGCTCATCCGCGAGCGGGTCCAGGAGGTCCTCGACGGCCTGCCGATCGGCGAGCCCTTCGACTGGGTCGATCGTGTGTCGATGGAGATCACGGGCCGCATGCTCGCGACGCTGCTGGACTTCCCCTACGACCAGCGGCGCAAGCTGACCTACTGGTCCGACACGATCAGCGGCACCGGGCAGGGCACCGGCGGCACCACTGACCTCGACGGCTTCTACGAGGCCACGGGCGAGATGGCCCGCGCCTTCATGGACCTCTGGTACGACAAGGCCGCGCGTCGGGAGGCCGGCGAGGAGCCCGGGTTCGACCTGATCACGCTGATGCAGACCTCCGAGGACACCAAGGACCTGATCAACCGGCCGCTGGAGTTCCTGGGCAACCTGACGCTGCTCATCGTGGGCGGCAACGACACCACCCGCAACTCGATGTCGGGCGGTGTGCTCGCGCTCAACCGCTTCCCGGACCAGTTCGCCAAGCTCAAGGCGGACCCGTCGCTCATCACCAACATGGTTTCGGAGATCATCCGCTGGCAGACGCCGCTCGCGTACATGCGCCGCGTCGCGACGAGGGATGTGCACTTCGGCGGGCAGTTCATCCGCAAGGGCGATCAGGTGGTCATGTGGTACGCCTCGGGCAACCGCGACGAGCGCCAGTTCGAGAATCCCGACGACTTCGTGATCGACCGCAAGAACGCCCGCAACCACATCGCCTTCGGCTTCGGCGTGCACCGCTGCATGGGCAACCGCCTCGCGGAGATGCAGTTGCGCATCCTGTGGGAGGAACTGCTCCCGCGTTTCGAGGACATCACGGTGATCGGCGAGCCCGCGTACGTGCAGTCCAACTTCGTGAAGGGCTACGAGAAGATGATGGTCACCCTCACGCCACGTCGCTCGGACGACTCGGAGGAGGCGTCCCGATGAACGACGAACGGTTCCCGAAGCCCGAGCGCGTCGTCATCGTCGGCGCCGGCCACGCCGGCGCGCAGCTGTGCGCGGGCCTGCGCCAGGACGGATGGGAGGGGCGGATCCTGCTGATCGGCGACGAGCCCTCCCTGCCGTACCAGCGCCCGCCGCTGTCGAAGACCTACCTGGCAGGCACGACGACGCTGGACGACCTGCTCATCCGCAAGCCCGACTTCTACACCAAGGAGGGGGTCGACTTCCGGCAGGGACGGGTCGTCGGCATCGACCGCGAGGCCCGCACCGTCGACCTCGAGGACGGGGAGAGCCTCGGCTACGACGAGCTCGTGCTGTGCCTCGGAGCCCGGCCGCGACGCCTGGAGCTGCCCGGAGCCGACCTCGAGGGGGTCCATTACCTGCGCGACGCCGCCGACATCGGGCGCATCCGCGAGGACACGGCGACGGCGCGCCACGCCGTCATCATCGGCGCCGGTTACATCGGGCTGGAGACGGCCGCTTCGCTGCGCAAGCTCGGGATCGGGGTCACGGTGATCGAGGTCGCCGACCGTGTGCTGCAGCGCGTCACCGCGCCCGAGGTCTCCGAGTTCTACGACCGGGTGCACCGCGAGGAGGGCGTCGACATCCGCGTGGGCGTCGGCGTCGCGGGCCTCGAGGGTGACGACGGCCGGGTCACGGGCGTCCGCCTGTCCGACGGTGAGCTCGTCCGCGCCGAGCTGGTCATCGTCGGCGTCGGCGTGGTCCCCAATGTCGAACTCGCGGCGGCGGCGGGGCTGCCGGTCGACAACGGCGTCGTCATCGACGCGTACGGGCGCACGAGCGACCCGCACGTCTTCGCCGCCGGGGACTGCGCGAGCTACCACGACACGCGCTACGGCCGTCGGCTGCGGCTGGAGTCGGTGCCGAACGCGATGGAGCAGGCCAAGAGCGTCGCCGCCGCGATCTGCGGCGGGCAGAAGGAGATCGCCGCGCTGCCGTGGTTCTGGTCCGATCAGTACGACCTGAAACTGCAGATCGCGGGCCTGAACGCGGGGTACGACGAGATCGTGCTGCGCGGTGACCCGGCCGACGGGCGCGGCTTCGCGTGCTTCTACTTCGCGCAGGGCCGCCTCATCGCGGCGGACTGCGTCAACCGGGCGCAGGAGTTCATGTTCAGCAAGCGCGCGATCGCGCAGGGGCTCGCTCCGGACCGGGCGCTGCTGGCGGACCTCGAGACCCCGCTGAGGTCCCTCCTGGAGGCGCAGCCCGCCGGCTGAATCGCGGCTGGCAGGATCGAGCCGTGAACCGCTCCACCGAACTGGCCCTCGGCGTCCTCGCCGACGAGCTCCTCGGCGACCCGCACCGCTATCACCCGGTGGCCGGGTTCGGCACCGCGGCACTGGCTCTCGAGGCCAGGATGTACGCCCCGTCGAAGTTCCGGGGCGCCGCCCACACCGCGATCCTCGTGGGCGGCGCCGCGGCGCTGGGGTACGCGGCGCGGAAGGTCCCCGGCGCCACCGCGATCGGCACGTGGGCCGTCGTCGGGGGAGCGGGACTGCGGAGGGTCGGCGCCACGCTCGGTGCCGACCTCGAGCGCGACGACCTCCCCGCCGCGCGAGCCCTGCTGCCGAGCCTCTGCGGCCGCGACCCGTCGGTCCTCGACACCGCCGGACTCGCCCGGGCCGCCACCGAATCCGTCGCCGAGAACACCTCCGACGCCGCGGTGGCTCCGCTGTTCTGGGGCGCCGTCGCAGGCCTCCCGGGCCTGCTCGCGTACCGCGCGGCGAACACGCTCGACGCCATGGTCGGCTACCGCAACGACCGGTACGCCGAGTTCGGCTGGGCGTCCGCCAGGCTCGACGACGCTCTCAACTACGTGCCCGCCCGGCTGGCGGGTGCCGTCACCGTCGCCCTGGCCCCGACGGTGGGCGGGGCACCGTCGGACGCCCTGCGCGCGTGGCGGAACGACGCACGCAAGCACCCGAGCCCCAACGCGGGCGTGGCGGAGGCGACGGCGGCCGGGGCGCTGGGGCTGCAGCTCGGCGGCTGCACGCAGTACGCGCACGGCGTGGAGCTGCGGCCGACACTCGGCGACGGCCGGGCGCCGGAGCCGGGCGACCTGCGGCGGGCAGCGGCCCTGTCGCGGAACGTCGAGTTCGGCGCGCTGGTCGCTACTGTCCTCTGCGTCCGTACCGGTCGGCGAGCCTGGCGGCGCGCGCGGCCTCGGGCGTGATCTCGGGCGCGTCCTCGACGACCTCGGCACCGTCGACCGGGGCGGAGGGGTCCGCCGTCCCCGCGTCGAAGACCGCCTTGTCCTCCCGGCGGCGCTTGACCTCGGCCCACACGAAGTAGCCGATCGCGAGCGGCGCCATGATCCCGAAGGCCAGCCACTGCAGGCCGTACGACAGGTACGGCCCGGCGTCGAGCATGGGCAGCGGCACGGGGTCGAGACCGCCGGGCTGGTCGTCGCTGAGGTTGAGGTATCCGGGGGCGAGGGTGATGCCCTGAGCAGGCCCGATGGCCGCCGGATCGATCGCGAACACCTGCAGGTAGCCGCCCTCGGTGCGCGGGCCCCGCGCCGGATCGGTCTGCTCCGGGGCGCGGATGCGGGCCTGGATCGTCACGACGCCCGACGGTGGCGGCGCGAACCCGGGCACCACGCCGCCGGTGGGCGTCGCGACGAAGCCGCGGTCCACGAGATAGGTCGCGCCGTCGTTCGCGGCGAACGGGACCAGCACCTCGTACGCGGGCTTGCCGTCCTGATTGCGGAGCCGGGCGAGGGACTGCTGGTCCGCGCGGTACTGGCCCGTGAGCATCACCTTGCGCCATTCCGCGTCCTTCGGGACCGCTGTGCGGCCGCCGAGCAGCTGCGCGGCGGGCACGGGGGCCGCGTTCACGGAGTCGGTGATGGCCTGGTTGCGATGGCTGGTGGAGCTGTTCTTACCGAGCTGCCAGGGCGCGAGCACCGACCAGCACAGGGCGGTGAAGGCCAGCGCGGCGACGGCGAGCGCGATCCACCGCGGCTGGAAGACCACCTTGACCCAATTAGGCAAGGCGCTCTCGCGTCCACTCGATCATGCCCGGCATCGAGGCCTCGACCTGCGCCAGCGTGGTGCGGAAGTCGTCGTGATCGCCGTAGAACGGGTCCGGCACGCTCTCGTGCGAGGCGTCCGGGTCGAAGCTGCGCAGGAGCCGGAGCCGTTCGTCGGGAACGCCGAGACCGCGCAGCGGAGCGACGTGCGAGCGGTGGAGCGCGACCACCAGGTCGGCGCCGAGATGGTCGTCGGTGATCTCCGCGGCGCGGTGCGCGGTGGGGTAGCCCGCCTCGGCGAGCACGTCCTGGGCACGGGCGTCCGCCGGGCTGCCCTCGTGCCATCCCTCCGTGCCGGCGCTCGTGACCCGCACCGCGGCGGCGAGCCCGGCGTCGGCCACCGCCTGCTCGTAGACGATCCTGGCGATCGGTGACCGGCAGATGTTGCCGGTGCACACGAACGTGACATGCAGCGGAGTACTCACCCCACCATCTTGCCCGACCGCGGCGAGTCGCGATTCCGGTGTGGTCGGCGTCGGCCCGCCTACGCTGGCAGCCATGAATCTGGCTGAGGTCATCGAGACGCTCGATCGGGCGTATCCGCCGCGACTCGCGGAGGGGTGGGACAGCGTCGGGCTGGTGTGCGGAGACCCGGCCGCCGAGGTCGAGCGCGTCGTCGTCTGCGTGGACGTCACGGCGGACGTGGTGGACGCGGCGCTCGCTCGCGGAGCGCAGCTGATCATCGCGCATCACCCGCTGTTGCTGCGCGGGGTGGACACCGTGGCCGCGAGCACCCCGAAGGGGGCGCTGATCCACCGGCTGATCCGCGGCGGCTGCGCCCTGTTCACGGCGCACACCAACGCCGACCGCGCGCGGGGCGGCGTCAACGACGCACTGGCCGCCGCACTCGGCCTCACCGTCACCGGCCCCGTCGAATACCTGGACACGCCCCTGCCGCTGGACCGGTGGGGCGTCATGGTCCCGCCCGCGCAGGCGGACGAGGTCCTGGCCGCGATGTTCGAGGCCGGGGCGGGCGAGGTCGGGGAGTACTCCGAGTGCGCTTGGCGGGTCGACGGTGCCGGCCAGTTCCGGCCCGGCGCGTCGGCCGATCCGGCCATCGGGACGACGGGCGAGCTGACGCGGGTCACCGAGACGCGGGCCGAACTCGTGGCCGCGCGCAGTCGCCGCTCCGAGGTCCTGGCCGCGCTGCGCGCCGCGCACCCCTACGAGGAGCCGGCGCACGACGTGATCGAGCTCGTGGGCGGTGATCGGGAGTGGGGCCTGGGCCGCGTGGGCAGCGTGCCCGAGCCGATCTCGCTGGCCGCGTTCACCGAGCACGTGGCGAGCGTGCTCGGCGCGCCCGCCCGGGCCGCAGGTGATCCCGACGCGCTGATCCGCACCGTCGCGGTGTGCGGCGGCGCGGGCGACTCGCTGCTGGGCGTCGTCGCGCGGCTCGGGGTGGACGCCTACGTGACGGGCGACCTGCGGCATCACCCCGTCGACGAGCACCTGCGAGCCGGCGGACCCGCGCTGATCGACGCCGGGCACTGGGGCACCGAGTTCCCCTGGTGCGGAGCGGTCGCCGAGCTGCTCTGGCCCTTCCTCGACGTCGCGGTGCACGAGCCGCCCACGGATCCGTTCACGGTGCGGGCCGCGCCCGAGGCGGATGCGTAGAGTGGCGCAGATGAACGCTGATCCGGCCGCTCAAAAATCCCTGCTGGACCTCGCCGGGGTCGACGCGGAGATCTCCCGGCTCGCCCACCGCACCACGCACCTGCCGGAGGACGCCGAGATCGCCGAACTCGACAAGCGCGCGACCACCGAGCGCGACGAGTCCGTGCGCGTGTCGATCCTCGTCGAGGACCTGGACCGGGACATCGCCAAGGTCGAGAAGGAGGTCGAGCAGACCCGCCTGCGCGAGCGCAAGGACCGCGAGCTCCTGGCCTCCGGCGCCGTCCCGGCGAAGCAACTCACGGAGATCGAGCACGAGCTGCGCGGCCTCGAGCGTCGTCAGTCGGTCCTCGAGGACGAGGAGCTCGAGCTCATGGAGAAGCGTGAGGCGGTCGAGCTCGACCAGCAGCGCGCCGAGGCCACGGTGAACGCCACGAACGACGAGATCGCCGCCGTCGCCCGCCGCCGCGAGGAGGCGATGAAGGACATCGCGGTCGCGCAGGCCCGCACCGCCGCGTCCCGCGCCGAGCTCGTCGCGACACTCCCCGAGGACCTCGCCGCCGAGTACGAGCGGTGCCGGGCGGCCTCGGGTGCCGGCGCCGGGCTCCTGCAGGCCCGACGGTGCGGCGCCTGCCGTCTCGAGCTGGACCGGGGCTTCCTCGACGCCGTGGCGCGCAAACCGGCGGACGAGGTCGTGCACTGCGACGAGTGCGGCGCCATCCTGGTGCGCACCTTCGAATCCGGCCTGCCGCAGGGCAAGCCGGAGGAGTGACCGGTGCACAGCAGCGCGGCGGCTGGACCGTCTCCGCGCACGAGCCCACCCGCCTGATCCTCCTGCGGCACGGCCAGACCCCGGCGTCCGTCGGCCGGCTGTACTCGGGCCGCGGCAATCCGTCGCTCACGGAGCTCGGTCGCGAGCAGGCGCACGCAGCCGCGGACCTGTTGCGGGACACGCACATCGACGCGATCCTGTCGTCGCCACTGGACCGCGCCCGACAGACGGCGGACGCGGTGAATGCGACCCGGGGGCTCACCGTCGAGGTCGAGGACGGGCTGATCGAGACGGACTTCGGTGCGTGGGAGGGGCTCTCGTTCGGCGAGGCCCGCGAGCGCGATCCTGAGCTGCACGGCCGCTGGCTGGGCGACACCTCCGTCGCGCCGCCCGGCGGCGAGAGCTTCGACGAGGTCCACGGGCGCGTCACGGCTCTGCTGCAGCGGGTCACCGTCGAGCATCCCGGCCGCACCGTGCTGCTGGTCTCGCACGTGACCCCGATCAAGACGATTCTCCGGATCGCGCTCGACGTCGGGCCGCAGCTGCTGTACCGGCTGCACCTCGACCTCGCGTCGATCTCGATCGCCGACCTCTACCCGGACGGCGGGGCGTCGGTGCGGCAGGTGAACCGCACCGCCGCGCTCTGAGGGGCCGCGCGGCGGGGTATCCTGGTCGGCGCGGACGAGCTGACCGGGCGGCCGCGGCATCGGGAACGGCTGGGAGACCAGTACGCCCGGGTCGAGGAAAGTCCGGACTCCACAGGGCAGGGTGGTTGCTAACGGCAACCCGGGGTGACCCGCGGGACAGTGCCACAGAGAACAGACCGCCCGGGCTCCGGCCCGGGTAAGGGTGAAACGGTGCGGTAAGAGCGCACCAGCGCGGCGGGTGACCGTCGCGGCTCGGTAAACCCCACCCGGAGCAAGGTCGAAGGCGCCACCTCACGGTGGCGCTGCGCACGTGCACGAGGGCTGCTCGCCCGAGCGTGCGGGTGGACCGCTCGAGGCACCCGGCAACGGTGTGTCCAGATGGATGGTCGCCACCCCGGCGCAGCGATGCGGCGGGGGACAGGATCCGGCTTACACGTCAGCTCGTCCGCCCACAATCGCCGCATTCGCGTGGGGGCTCGCGCGCCGGACCGGCGCTAACCTGGTCCGATGGACCTCTCCGTGCTCTCCTGCGGCCTCCGTGGGCACGTCACCTACGCACCCGACGAGGCGGACCTGCGCGACCGCGTCCGCACCGACACCCCCGAGGGCGAGGCCTGGCGCTGCCTGCGCTGCGACGATTTCGTCGTCGGCGACCCGCACGGCTCCGGGCCGGCGGGGCGCGCACCGTCGGTCCCACGCGGCCGGGCACTGCGGGACGAGCTGATCATGCGCTTCCTCGCGGTCGAGCGGGTGCTCCGCGGCCTCGTCTTCGTCGCCGCCGGCGTGGTGGTCTGGCAGTTCCGCGACTCGCGGGTGCACCTGCGGGAGGTGTTCCGGGAGAAGCTGCCGGTGCTCAGTCAACTGGGTTTCAACGTGGGCGATTCGAAGATCGTGCACACGGTGGACAGGGCGCTCGGGCTCTCCGGCACGGCGCTCATGTGGATCGCCGTCGCCCTCGTGGCCTATGCGGCGATCGAGCTCGTCGAGGCCGTCGGCCTGTGGCTCGGCCACCGCTGGGGCGAGTACTTCGCGGTGATCGCGACCTCGGTGTTCCTGCCGCTGGAGATCTACGAGATCACCGAGAAGGTCACCGTGCTGCGCGCCGGAGCGTTGCTGATCAACATCGCCGCCGTCGTATGGCTGGTGTGGAGCAAGCGGCTGTTCGGGATCAACGGCGGCGCCGTGGCGTACCGCGCCGAGCGCGAATCGGAGAGCGTCCTGACGGTGCGCAGGGCCGGCGAGTAGGTTGCAGACGTGACCGAACCGACCGCCCGCGAGGCCGTGATCGCGCTGCTCGAGAACCTGCCCGGATCGACCGTCGACACCATCGCGCCAGGCGCGCTCGCCCCCGACGGGGTCACCCAGATCCCCGAGATCGCTTGGGGCGACACCTTCGTCTACTACACGCCGAACGGCGAGCCCGGCGTCATGCCCTACCTCACGATCATCACCAAGGACTATCCGGACGACGAGGACTCGCGCCTGGACCGGCCCGACGCCTTCCGGCTCAACGCGAACGTGGGCCGCGAGGCCTTCACCGAGCTGATCGGCTACCCGCCCGCCGAGCACGCCGCGCGAGCGGGGGAGTGGGACTACGCCGCCGACGGTGCCGTGCTCCCGCATCCGCTGTACGCCAAGCTCGGCTGGGTGTCGGTGGTGAACCCCGGGACCGGCCCGGAGGTCGCCGCGCTGATCGAGCGGGCGCACGCGCACGCGACAAATCGGTAGAAACCTGTCAGTGGGGCGAACTACCGTTGCCCCATGACACACGGTGAGAGCGGTGACTGGGCGATCGAGGCGATCGGCCTGGTGAAACGGTTCGGTGATTTCACGGCGGTGGACGGGGTGAGTTTCCAGGTGCCCCGCGGCTCCGTCCTCGGTGTGCTGGGGCCCAACGGCGCCGGCAAGACGACCACGGTGCGCATGATGACCACGCTGTCGCCGCCCACGGAGGGCACCGCGCGCATCGCGGGGTACGACGTGATCGAGAACCCGATCGAGGTGCGGCGCAACATGGGGCTCACGGGGCAGGCCGCCACCGTGGACGAGATCCTCACCGGGCGCGAGAACCTGGCGATGATCGGCGGGCTGTACGGCATCCCACGGGCCGTGCTCAAGCGGCGCAGCGCAGAGCTGCTCGAGCAGTTCTCCTTGACCGCGGCCGGTGACAAGCAGGTCAAGGCGTACTCGGGCGGCATGCGCCGCCGGCTCGACCTGGCCGTCAGCCTGCTCACCGCGCCGCCCGTACTGTTCCTCGACGAGCCCACCACCGGCCTCGATCCGCGCGCCCGCTCCGAGTTGTGGGACGTGCTGCGCACGCTGGTCGCGAACGGCACCACGCTGCTGCTCACCACGCAGTACCTGGAAGAGGCCGATCAGCTGGCGGACGAGATCATCGTGATCGACAAGGGCAGGATCATCGCGCAGGGCACCCCGCTGCAGCTCAAGGAGCGTGCGGGCGCCGCCAGCCTGGTGCTCACGGTGTCCGGCGCGGCGGATCTGCCGCAGGCCCGGTCCATCCTCGCGCAGCTGGGCGGCGAGGTCTTCGTCGACGAGGGGGCGCGGCGGGTCAGCAGCCCCGCGGGCGGCCTGGACGATCTGAACCGGGTCGCCGCGCTGCTCGCGGAGAGCGGGATCGGCGTGGACGATCTGGGGCTCTCGCGTCCCAGTCTCGACGACGTCTTCCTCTCGCTGACCGGCCGTCGCACCGAGACCGACACCACGAGCACCGAGGAGGCATCCGCATGACCGCCACCACCGAGCCCGGCGTCGGCGGCGTCGAGACGCATCAGACCAGCCTGTGGCAGCAGTCCTGGATCATGGTTCGCCGCAGCATGATCCACACCAAGCGCATGCCCGAGATGCTGTCGGACGTCACGATCCAGCCGATCATGTTCACCGTCCTGTTCGCGTTCGTCTTCGGCTCCGCGATCCCCACCCAGGGCGTGTCCTACCGCGAGTACCTGCTCCCCGGCATCCTGGGGCAGACGATGGTGTTCACCTGTTTCGTGGTGGCGGGCGGCCTCACGACGGACCTGGAGAAGGGCGTCATCGACCGCTTCCGGTCGCTGCCGATCAGCCGCGCGTCGGTCCTCATCGGGCGCAGCATCGCGAGCCTGCTGCACTCGTCGATCGGCATCGTCGTCATGTGTCTCACGGGCCTGGCCATCGGTTGGCGCATCCGCACGAACCCGGTGGACGCCGTTCTCGGCTTCCTCGTGCTCCTGATGTTCGGTTTCGCCATGATCTGGTTCGGCATTCTCGTCGGCTGCATGATGCAGTCCATCGAGGCCGTGAACGGCCTGATGTTCGCCAGCGTCTTCCCGTTGACCTTCCTGTCGAACGCGTTCGTGCCCACGGAGGGCATGGTCCCGGTCCTCCGCGTGATCGCCGAGTGGAATCCCGTGTCGTCGCTGGTCCAGTCCATGCGGGTGCTCTGGGGTAACGACATGCCGCTGCGGCCGGGGGCGCCCTGGTCGCTGGAGCACCCGGTGCTCGCCACCGTGATCTGGTCCGTCGCGCTCACTGCGGTCTGGGGGCCGCTCGCGGTGCGGGCGTTCAACCGGCGCACCGTCGATTAGGCTCGGGGCGTGATCGGAGAACCCCTGCCCCCGCGCATCACCGAGCCCGGCCGCCGCGCCGAGCTGCTCGAGAGCGGCGCCATCTACACCGCCCAGCGCTCCGTCCGGGGTGACGCCGTCAGCCCCGACCGCCGGCTCAAGTTCGACGGGGTGGCCCGGTACCTGCAGGACACCGGGCAGGACCACCTGCGCCACGTCGACTACGAGGACATCCACCCGTACTGGGTGGTGCGGCGCACCGTCATCGAGATCCTCGAGGGCGGCGAGCAGCCGGACATCCTCACCGTCGAGCGCTGGGGCTCGAAGATGGGCTCGCGCTGGTGCAACGTGCGGATCGGTATCGACGGGCAGAAGGGCACCCGGATCGAGACCGAGGCCTTCTGGATCAACTTCAACATCGACACGCTCACCCCGTCGGCGCTCAGCGACACCTTCCTCAGCACCTTCGGCGCGGCCGCCGAGCCCGGTGTGCTGCGCTGGAAGCAGTGGCTGGACCCGAAGCCGCACCCCGACGCCGTCGAGGTGCCCTTCCTGCTGCGCGCCGCCGATCTGGACATCATCCAGCACGTGAACAACGCCGTGTACTGGACCGCGCTGGAGGAGGCGCTGGCCACCCAGCCGGACCTGCGCGAGCGGCTGCCGCTGCGCGGGATCGTCGAGCACAACTCGGCGCTGCAACTCGAGGACGAGCCCCGGCTGCTGGCGCACCGCGACGGGGACGTGCTGTACGTGTGGTTCATGGCCGGGGACCGCACCGCCGCGGCGATGAGCGTCGAGGCGCTGGCGGAGTAGGCGCGTGCCCGGTATCCCGATGCGCGGCCCCGTCCCGTCCAGTGCCGTCGACTTCGGCGCGGTCCGCACCGAGTTCGAGCTGGTCGAGGAGTTCCCCGCCGAGGCGCAGGCCCAGGCCGACGCTGCGGCGGATCTGCTGGCCGCGGGGCGCGCGGACCGTCGGGACATCGAGTTCGTGACCATCGACCCGCCCGGGTCCATGGACCTCGACCAGGCCGTCCACATCGCGGCCGACGGCGACGGCTACCTGGTGCACTACGCGATCGCCGATGTCGGCGCCCTGGTCGAGCCGGGCGGCCCGCTCGAGGCGGAGACCCGCCGACGGGGCCAGACGATGTACCTGCCCGACGGCTCGGTCCCGCTGCACCCGCGGTCGCTGTCGGAGGGCGCGGGATCACTGCTGCCCGAACAGGACCGGGCCGCCGCGCTGTGGGAGATCCGGCTCGACGCCGCGGGCGAGGTCCGATCCGCAACCGTGCGGCGCGCCGTCGTCCGCTCGCGCGCCCGCCTCGACTACGCCGGGGTGCAGGCCGATTTCGACGCCGGCCGGGTGCATCCGAGCATCGTGCTGCTGCCCGAGGTCGGGAAGCTGCGGGCGGCGTGGGGCCGCGCGCACGGCGCCATCGACTTGCGGCTTCCCGCCCAGGAGGCCGTGCAGGGCCCCGACGGTTGGACCGTGCGGATCGAGCCGCGCACCGACTTCGACGCCCACAACGCGCAGATCTCGCTGCTCACCGGCGTGTGTGCGGCCGCGATCATGCTCAAGGCCGGCGTCGGGCTGCTGCGCACCCTGCCCGCCGCGCCCGCCGACGCGGTCGAGGATCTCCGCCGCGCCGCCACGGCCCTCGGGCAGGAGTGGCCGGCGGGGGTCGTCGTCGGCGACTTCCTGGCGGGCCTGGACGTGAGCACCCCGCAGGGCCTGGCCGTCATGACCGATGCGGCGCGCCTGCTCCGCGGCTCCGGCTACGCCGCGTTCGGCACCGGCGCAGCGCCGCAGCCGCCCGAGGACGCCGGGCACGCGGGCGTGGGTGCGCCGTACGCGCACGTCACAGCCCCGCTGCGCCGGCTCGCCGACCGGTACGCCACCGAGGTGTGCCTCGCCGCGTGCGCCGGCCAGCCCGTCCCGGACTGGTCCCGCGGCGCGCTCGACGAGGTCGCCGAGATCATGCAGCGCACCAACTCCCTGGCCAACAAGGTGGATCGGGCGTGCATCGACCTCACCGAGGCGGTCATCCTCGCCGACCGGGTGGGGGAGGACTTCACCGCGATCACGATGCGCGAGGACCAGGTGCTGCTCGACGATCCGGCGGTCATCGCCCCGTGCACCGGTGGGCCGCCGGAGGGTGCGCGGGTCACGGTTCGCCTGGAGACGGCGGACGTGGCCGCCCGAAAGGTGTCCTTCGCGTACGAGAAGCGCTAGTTTGAGACCATGAGCCGCCGCCTCGTCCTCGTTCCCGCCCTCGCAGCCCTGGTCGCCCCGCTGGTGCCGGCGCTCGTCGCCGCTCCCGCATCGGCCGCGCCCACGTGCGCGGACTACACCTTCATCGGCGCCGCCGGCTCCGGGGAGGGACGCGAGGCCGGCGGACTGGGCCCGACGGTCAACTCCGCCGCGCAGGCCTTTGCAGGCCGGGTCCGGGCGGCGGGCAAGACGGTGGCGATCCGCCCGATCTACTACCCCGCCGCGCCGGTGCCCACCAGCCTGGACAAGCTCGGCGGATTCCTGGCCAGCATGAACACGGGCGCGGCGAACACGCAGGGCGATGCGGACATCGTCATCAAGGCCTGCCCGTCGACGAAGATCGTGATGGTCGGCTACTCCCAGGGCGCCGCCGCGGTGCACCGCGCCCTGCAGCGCCTCGGCGACAAGAAGCAGATCGTGGCCGCCGGCCTGATCGCCGATCCGGACCGCATCCCGAACGACACGACGCGCTACCTCGGCACCGCACCGCGGACGCAGGGCATGGCGCAGGCCTCGGCGATGATCAGCGGCGCGAACCCCGCCCCGCTGCCGGCGCGTACCGGCAGCCGCACGATCACGATCTGCAACACGGGCGATCCGGTGTGCCAGTGGACGGGGAACCTCAGTGACGCGGTGGTGGACTCGCACACCTCGTACTCCGGAGCCGACATCGGCGGCCGGGTCGCGAGTATCGCCGGGCTGTAGGTCGCGGCGCCCCTAGCGGAGCTTGCGGAGCAACGCGGGGAGGCTGTCGCGGGCCTGCGCGGCCCGCCACTCCTCGACGGCGTCGACCCGGCCGAGCCGGAACGCGATCGACGGGTCGATCGTCTCCGCCGCGAGGCCGGCGATGGCGTCGCGGGCGATCGTGGCGTCCTGGAACTCGCCGAGCCGGCTCTGCACCTTCGCCAGGCCCTTGACCTCGGACCGCAGGTCGCCGCGCACCACCGGGTCGGCGACGGCCGACGCGTAGCGCAGCCGCTTGGCGTGCTTGCGGATCGCGTGCACGTCGTGGTCGGTGCACGCCGGATCGGCGAGCAGGACGACGGACTGCCGGGCGAAGGACCGGATCCGCTTGTCCAGCAGCGGCGCCAGGCTCTTCGATGCCTGCTGATCGGCCCGTTCGCGCAGCGGCGGGTCGGCGATGAACGCGTCGATCGCGTCCAACAGCACGAAGTAGCGGTCGGAGTCCAACGCCAGGTCGACCCGGCTCCAGCCGCGCGCCTCCGCCGCGTGCTGCCGCTGCGCCAGAGCCGCTCCGGCGCCCCCGAACTCGCCGCCCGCGTCGAGGGCTTCGAATCGCTGGGCGAGCACCTCGGCATCGCGCACGGCGCCGAGGATCGATGCCAGCAGCTTGAGTTCCGAGCTCAGCGCGGCACGCGCGGGCCCGTCGAAGAACCCGGAGAACTCGGTGAGGACGCTGCGCAGCTGCCGCGTGGCGATGCGCATCTGGTGCACCGAATCCTCGCCGCGGGCACGAACTCTCGGGTCCTCTCGCAGCAGCTTGTCCCGGTAGGCCGCGAGCGCGGCGGTCAGGAGCTGCCCGGCGGTCGCGTGCGCGATCTTCTTCGGCAGGTCGACGGGTCCCCGGGTCACGTCGGCGTCGATGGCACGGGCCAGCTTCGACGCGGCGTCCGGCCGCTCGCCGCCCGCGGCGCGTAGCGCCTTGTCGACGGCGAGCGCCGTCTTGCGGCCGAGAGCAGTGTCGGGAACCTCGAACTCCCACTCGCGCCAGGTCTTCTCGGGGCCGTCGGGGAGCAGGGAGACCGAGTGCACGTGGTCGTCGACGAACTCGCCGAGGAGCTCCCCGTCGACGGCGTGGCAGTACGTCGTGTACCGCTCGTTCTCGACGATGGCGATGGGGGCGAGGGCGCGTCCGCGCACCAGGGCGCGGACGCGCTCCACCAGCTCCTCCGGAACGTCCTCGGAGGTGCCCGCCGGGACGTCGCCGCCGCCGCTGTCGGCGGCGACGGCGTCGAGAGGCACGGTCACCTCGCGACGGTCGGCACCGTCGGGCAGCTTGAGGTGCCACCCGTCGTCCTTGCCGCCCGTGCGGCGGCGCAGCGTGATCCGATTCGCGGCCAGGTCCAGGGCGTCGGTGTCGTAGTACACCGCCACCAGGTGGAAGACCTCGTCGGTCGTGACGTGGTCGACGCCGGTCACCGCCGTCAGCACGGGCGCGACGGTGTCGGCAGCGACCTCGTACTTCGTCTCGATCTCACGCTGCTCCGGCATCGGTCAGCCCTTCGCGAATCGGTCGGTGGCCTCGATGAGCGCCGAGCGGATGCCCGGCTCGAAGGCCGAATGGCCGGCGTCGGGCACCATCACCAGATCGGCGGTGGGCCAGGCGCGGTGCAGGTCCCACGCACTGCGCGCGGGGCACACCACGTCGTAGCGGCCCTGCACGATCACTCCGGGGATCCCGGCGACGCGATCGATGTCGCGCAGTAGCTGCCCCTCGTCGAGGAATCCGCCGTGCACGAAGTAGTGGTTCTCGATCTGCGCGAAGGGGATCGCGAACCGCGGGTCGTCGGCGTCCGCCGAACTCTCCGGGGTGTTGATCAGGTGGCTCGTGCTGCGCTCCCACATCGACCAGGCCTTCGCCGCGCGCAGCGCCACCGCCTCGTCGCCCGAGTGCAGGAGCCGGTGGTAGGCCGCGATCTTGTCGGCCGACGGTGCCCGGTCCGCCTCGTCGAGCGGGGCCAGGTAGTCCTCCCAGTTGTCCGGGAAGACGTGGGAGGCACCGTCGTTGTAGTACCAGTCCAGTTCGCTGCGCCGCAGCAGGAAGATCCCGCGGAGCACCAGCTCCGTGACCCGCCCCGGGTGGGCCTGCGCGTACGCCAGACCCAGCGTGGAGCCCCACGAGCCGCCGAAGACCTGCCATCGGTCGATGCCCAGGTGCTCGCGGACCTTCTCGATGTCGGCGATGAGGTGCGGCGTGGTGTTCACCGCCAGCCGGTCGGCCAGTGAATCACCCTCCCCGGCCGACGGATCCGCGATGTGCGGCTTGGACTGCCCGCACCCGCGCTGATCGAACACGACGATGCGGTACACCGCCGGGTCGAAGAAGCGCCGGCACTCGGGGGACGTGCCGCCGCCCGGCCCGCCGTGGATGAACACCACGGGCTTGCCCTCGGGGTTACCGCTCTGCTCGACGTACACGAGCTGGCCGTCGCCCACGTCCAGCAGCTCCGTGCTGTAGGCGTCGATCTCGGGGTAGAACTCTCGCATCAGAATCCGTGCTCCGGTCCGGGGAACTCGCCCGAGGCGACCTCCGCCACGTACTCCTGGGCGCCGCGCAGCAACTCGTCGCCGATGTTCGCGAACTTCTTGACGAACCGCGCGGTGCGGCCGCGGTTGAGGCCGGAGAAGTCCTGCCACACCAGCACCTGGCCGTCGCACCGATTGCCCGCGCCGATCCCGATGGTGGGGATCGCGATCTCCTGGGTGACCTGCGCGGCCACGTCCGAGGGCACCATCTCCAGCACCACGGAGAAGGCGCCGGCGGCGTCGACCGCCTTCGCGTCGAGGCGGATCTTGTCCGCCGCCTCATCACCCCGTCCCTGGACCCGGTTGCCGCCCAGCGAGTTCACGGACTGCGGCGTGAAGCCGATGTGTGCCATCACGGGAATGCCGCGGCGCTGCAGGAACTCGATGGTGGGCGCCATGTGCACGCCGCCCTCGAGCTTCACGGCCTCGGCGCCGGCCTTCATCAGCTTCGCCGCGCTCCGGTAGGCCTGCTCGGGCGACTCCTCGTAACTCGCGAAGGGCATGTCCGCCACCACGAGTGCGTACTTCGTGCCGCGGCGTACCGCGGCCGTCATCGCGGCCATGACGTCCAGCTCCATGGGCAGTGTGGAGTCGAACCCGTACACGGTGTTCGCTGCGCTGTCGCCGATGAGCAGGGCGGTGACGCCGGCCTCGTCGAAGATCGAGGCGGTCATGTGGTCGTAGCTGGTGAGCATGGCCCACTTCTCACCGCGCTCCTTGAGCTCGGCCAGGTGGTGGATGCGCACCTTCTTGCGGGGCGGCCTCGCGGGATCGGGTTCGGCGCCGGATCCGCCTCCGTACAACGGGTTCTCGCTCATGGATCTCTCCCTTTCACAGTCCCAGCCGGTGTCTCCGGTCCGGGCAGTCCCAGGTCCGGCGCTCAGGCCGGGTCGTGCCAGCGGTTCGTCACGGGCATCCGTCGATCGCGGCCGAAGGCCTTCGGCGTGATCTTGGGGCCCAGCGGGTACTGGCGCCGCTTGTACTCGGCGCGGTCCACGAGCCGGGCCACCTTGCGGATGAGCTCGGGCTCGTAGCCCGCTTCGGCGATCTCCGCGACGCCCTGGTCCTGCTCCACGTAGCGGCGCAGGATGTCGTCGAGCACGTCGTAGTCGGGCAGCGAGTCGCTGTCCTTCTGGTCGGGCCGCAGCTCGGCCGACGGCTCCTTGGTGATCGAGTTCTCCGGGATCGGCGGCGTCTCGCCCCGCTCGACGGCGACCCGGTTGCGCCACCGCGCCAGCTCCCACACGAGCGACTTCTCGACATCGCGGATGGGGGCGTAGGCGCCCACGGCGTCGCCGTAGATCGTCGAGTAGCCCACGGCCAGCTCGCTCTTGTTGCCGGTGGCCAGCACCAGGTGGCCGTCCAGGTTGGACAGTGACATCAGCGTCATGCCGCGGCAGCGCGCCTGGATGTTCTCCTCGGCCAGGCCGCTGAGGTTCAGCTGCCTGACGAAGGCCTCCACCATGTGCTCGATCGGCTCGAACCGGAAGTGGATGCCCATCCGCTGCGCCTGATCGGCGGCGTCGTCCTTCGAGTGGTCGGAGCTGTACTTCGAGGGCATGCCCACGCCGTACACGTTGTCCGCCCCCACCGCGTCGGCGGCGATGACGGCCACGAGGGCCGAGTCGATGCCGCCCGACATTCCGAGGCCGACGGTGCGCCCGCCCACCTTGTGCACGTAGTCGCGCGTACCGGTGACCAGTGCCCCCCAGATCTGCGCGAGCTCGTCGAGACGGGCCGCCGGTGTCGCCCCGGCGTGCAGCGACGCGGCGGGGCGCGCAGGCAGGTCCACCGACTCGACGGTCCAGCCCTCGACGGCGCCCGCGCGCTCCCGGCTCAGCGCGGCCACCTCGGTGAAGGTGGTGGCCTCCGTGAACTGCGGCCCCGGCGCCCAGTCGGAGCCGGGAAGCGCGGTGAACGAGTCACCGTCGAAGACGAGCTCGTCCTGCCCGCCGACGAGGTTGACGTAGACGATCGGCGCGCCGCCCTCGGCGACCCGGGCGGCGAGGATCTCGCGCCGCTGCGCGGGCTTGCCCACCTCGAACGGGCTGGCGTTGAGGCAGAGCACCGCGTCGACGCCGAGCTCGCCCAGCCCGGCCACGGGACCGTCGGGCCACCAGACGTCCTCGCAGATGGCCAGGCCGAGCCGGACACCGTCGACGTCGAGGACCACGAGCCGGTCGCCGGGCGTGAACCACCGCTTCTCGTCGAAGACCCCGTAGTTGGGCAGGAAATGCTTGTCGTAGCGCGCCACGAGCTCTCCGCCGTGCAGCACGCCGGCGGCGTTGCGGGCGCCACCGGTGGGGTTCGTGCTGGTCTCCGGGGCGTCCGGGTCGCGGTCGAGGAAGCCGACGACCACGATGAGGTCGCCGCAGCCCGCGTCGTCGAGGGCGAGGGCGAGGCGCTGCACGGCCTGCCGCGAGTCGACGGCGAAGGACCGGCGCAGCAGCAGGTCCTCGACGGGGTAGCCGGTCAGGGCCATCTCGCCGAAGACGGCGACCTGCGCGCCACTCTGGGCAGCGTCCCGGGCGGCGGCGGTGATGCGAGTGACATTGGCGTCCAGATCGCCCACGACGGGGTTGATCTGGCATGCCGCGACACGAAGGGGCGTCATGACTCAACCCTAGCGTCCCCGGAAGCGCGCCCGCCGCGTGGCAGGATCGTCAGGGTGAAGGCCAGGAAGCTCCCGTTCGCCGCGCTCGCGGTCGTGTCCGTCGTCGCCCTTGCGGGATGCTCGGTGCAGATCGGGGGCAGCCCCGCACCGTCGGACAGGTCGACGGTGAGCGGCGGTACCGCCGGGCCCACGAGCACCGTCGCGGGCGCTCCGTCGGGCCTGCAGAAGTACTACGGGCAGAAGCTGTCGTGGGGGTCGTGCGCCGAAATGGCGCGTACCGACGACATCGACGAGTACGACAAGACCAAGCTCGAGTGCGCGCACCTCACCGTGCCGATCGACTACAACGATCCGGGGTCGGGGGAGACCAGTCTCGCGGTCGCGCGGGTCAAGGCCACCGGGCAGAAGCAGGGCTCGCTGCTGATGAACCCGGGCGGCCCAGGCGGCTCCGGCGTCCAGCAGGTGGCCGGCAAGTCGCTGGAGGCGGACAAGCTGCCCATCGCGCAGACTTTCGACCTGGTGGGCTGGGACCCGCGCGGCGTCGGCGCGTCCTCGCCCGCGGTCAAGTGCTTCAGTGACAAGCAGCGCGACGAGAACCGGCTCTCCACCATCGCCTTCGACAACTCTCCCGCGGGCATCACCAAGCAGGAGGACTTCAACAAGTCGCAGGCGAACCTCTGCGCCGAGAAGATGGGGAAGACGTTCCTCGAGCACGTCGGTACCGCGGACACCGTCCGCGACCTGGACGTGCTGCGGGCCGTGCTCGGCGACGAGAAGCTCACCTACCTCGGCTACAGCTACGGCACGTTCATCGGCGCGATCTACGCCGAGACCTTCCCGGAGAAGGTCCGGGCCATGGTGCTCGACGGTGCCGTCGACCCGGCGGAGGACCCGATCGACTCGTCCATCCAGCAGATGGCCGGGTTCCAGACGGTGTTCGACGACTGGGCCAAGGACTGCGCCAAGTATCCGACCTGCCCGGTGGGCACCGACCCGTCGAAGGCCACGGAGCGCTTCCAGCAGCTGACGCGCCCGCTCATCGACAAGACGGTGCGCGGCCAGGGCGGCCGACAGCTGAGCTACAGCGACGCGACCACCGCCACCATCCAGGCGATGTACGCCACGCAGTTGTGGGAGCCGCTGCGCCGCGGCCTGACCGGCCTGCAGAAGGGTGACGGCTCGCTCCTGCAGCGCATCGCCGACCTCTACCTCAACCGCGACGAGCTGGGCCGCTACTCGCCGATGATGGACGCGAACACCGCCATCAACTGCGTCGACGGTCCGGCGGTCACCGATCCCGCCGACCTGTCGCGCCTCGACTCCGGGATCCGCAAGGCGGCTCCGTTCCTTGACGACGGCCGCGGCACCGGTCGCGCCGCGAAGGGCACCTGCGCCTTCTGGGCGGCGGCGCCCACGCTCAAGCCGCACGAGGTGCACGCGGTCGGCGCGCCCAAGATGGTCGTGATCTCGACGACGCACGACCCGGCGACGCCCTACGCGAACGGCGTGAGCCTGGCCAAGCAGCTCGACGCATCGCTCATCAGTTTCGAGGGCAGCCAGCACACCGTCTCGCTGGAGGGTAACGCGTGCGTCGACGGTGCGGTGGGCGCGTACTTCCGAGACCTCACGATCCCGCCCGCCGGCCTGCGCTGCACGCCGTAGTCAGGAGTTCGAGGCGATCACGCTGATCGCGAAGACCAGGCTGTCGCCGGGCGCGATGCCGGCGTCGGGCTCGCCCTTCGGGTAGGCCTGAGCGGCGGGGATCGCGGCGACGACCGCGGCGCCGGCCTTCTGCCCCACGAGCGCGGCCCGGAAACCCGGGACGAGGTCCGGCAACGCCATCTCCGCCGAGGTCGCACGCGCGAAGGCGTCGTCGAAGACCTCGCCCGTCCGGCCGTTGACGCCCTGGTAGCAGAGGGTCACGACGGACTTCTCAGTGACGGTCTGCCCGGTTCCGGCGCGGGCGGTCTCGGCCTGCAGCCGATCCACCTGGAACGGCGCGGTGACGGTGATCCTCGGCGCCGAGTCGGCGGTCGGCGCGACGACCGACGCGCTCCCCGTGACGCCGCGCAGGGTGATCGCCCGCGCGTCGTCCGTGGGCGCGGACGAGGGACACGCGTCGATCGAGTGCGCGCGACTGCTGGTGGCGGCGCTCTGCTCCGATGTCGCGCCGCACCCGGCGATGACGACGATCGCCGCGGAGGCTGCTGCGGCGGCGGTGAGCCGCGCGAACGGTGTGTCCACGCCCCGGACCCTAGCGCGGAAGCCTCCTCCCGTGATCGCTTCGTGGCCGATCGGTCGTGGACCTGCCCGCACGAACGTCGTCTCCAGCGGCGGCCCCTCGGTGTTCGCCCAGGTCATGGAATTCGAGCGCCGCTGGGAGCGACGTTCGTGCGGGAACCGCCGGTCCCCGGGCACCAGAAGGCCATATGTAACACGCCGTTAACACCTTCTCGCTTAGGGTCGTGAGCATGGATCGGCAGCAGGAGTTCGTCCTTCGCACCATCGAGGAACGGGACATCCGCTTCGTGCGGCTGTGGTTCACCGACGTGCTCGGTTTCCTCAAGTCCGTGGCGATCGCCCCGGCGGAGCTGGAGGGCGCGTTCACCGAGGGGATCGGCTTCGACGGAAGCTCGATCGAGGGCTTCTCCCGCGTCTCGGAGGCGGACACCGTCGCCAAGCCCGACCCGTCGACCTTCCAGGTACTGCCGTGGGCGAGCGGCGACGGGGAGATGCACTCCGTCCGCATGTTCTGCGACATCGCGATGCCCGACGGTACGCCGTCCTGGGGCGACAGTCGGCACGTGCTGCGGCGGCAGCTCAACCGCGCCGCGGACCTCGGCTTCTCCTGCTACGTGCACCCGGAGATCGAGTTCTACCTGCTGAAGAAGGAAGCGGGTCCGAACGGCCTGCCCGTGCCCGCGGACACCGGCGGCTATTTCGACCAGGCGGTGCACGAGGCGGCGCCGAACTTCCGGCGCAAGGCGATCGAGGCGCTCGAGGCCATGGGGATCTCGGTGGAGTTCAGCCACCACGAGGCGGGGCCCGGCCAGCAGGAGATCGACCTGCGCTACGCCGACGCGCTGTCGATGGCCGACAACGTGATGACCTTCCGCTACCTCGTCAAGGAGGTGGCGATGACCGAGGGCGTCAAGGCCTCCTTCATGCCCAAGCCCTTCAGCGTGCACCCGGGCTCGGGCATGCACACGCACATGAGCCTGTTCGAAGGCGACTCCAACGCCTTCCACGACCCGGACGACGAGCTGCAGCTCTCGTCGACGGGCAAGGCGTTCATCGCCGGCATCCTGCATCACGCGCCCGAGATCTCCGCCGTGACGAACCAGTGGGTGAACTCCTACAAGCGCCTCGTGACCGGGGACGAGGCGCCGACCGCCGCCACCTGGGGCGCCGCGAACCGCTCCGCGATGGTCCGCGTGCCGCTGTACACGCCGAACAAGGCCAGCAGCCGGCGCATCGAGGTCCGCTCGCCGGATTCGGCGTGCAACCCGTACCTGGCGTTCGCGGTGCTGTGCGCGGCGGGGCTCGCCGGCATCAAGGGCGGCTACGAACTGCCCGAGGCCGCCGAGGACGACGTGCGACAGATGACGGCCCGCGAGCGCCGTTCGATGGGCTTCCGCGACCTCCCCTCCGGCCTCGACGACGCGCTGGTGCTCATGGAGAAGAGCGAGCTCGTGGCGGAGACGCTGGGGGAGCACGTCTTCGAGTACTTCCTGCGGAACAAGTGGGCGGAGTGGAACGACTACCGCTCCGTGGTCACGCCGTTCGAGCTCGACCGCTTCCTCTCCCTCTAGGGGGTCGACGGTGCCGCCGACCAGTCGTGAGGTCCGCCGTCCGAGCGCGGGCAGGCTCGGCCTGCTCGACGCTGCGGCGGAGTCGAACCTCGAACTCCTGAACTGGGCCGACACGGCCTGTTCCGACGTGCTGTGGGCGCTCTCGCGCGCCGCAGATCCGGACTGGACGCTGCGCGCTCTGGTGCGGCTGCGGGAGACGACGGGCGACGACTGGGCCGAGATCGACGGCCTGATCCGTTCCGACACCACCTTCCGCGGCCGCCTGTTCGGGTTGCTCGGTGCCTCGGACGCGTTGGGGGATCACCTGATCAGCCACCCGGAATCGTGGCGGTTGCTGCTGGACACGGCGCCGCTGAAGTCACGGGACGATCTGATCGCGGCGATGCTCGCCACCGTCGACGCCGTGAAGGTCCCGGGACGGCGCGACGACGACCTGCTCTACCGCGCCGCCGTCACCGGTGGCGCGGCGATCGCGCAGCTGCGGGACGGCTACCGCGACCTCGCGATGGTGCTCGCGGCGCGCGACCTCGCCGAACTCGTGGAGAACGAGCCCACGCTGCCCTTCTCGGTCGTGGGCGCGCACCTCGCGGACCTCGCGGACGCGGCGCTGACCGCGGCCCTGTCGGTCGCCGTCGCGACGGCCTTCCCCGACGCAGACCCGGAGGGCCGTCTCGCCGTGGTCGCGATGGGCAAATGCGGTGCGCGGGAACTGAACTACGTCTCCGACGTGGACGTGATCTTCGTGGCCGAGCCGGCCGACGGTCCCTCGGCGCGGCTGGCCGGCGAGATGATGCGGATCGGCTCCGCCGCCTTCTTCGACGTGGACGCCGCCCTGCGCCCCGAGGGCAAAGCCGGCAGCCTCACCCGCACGCTGGACTCCCATGTGGCGTACTACAAGCGATGGGCCAAGACCTGGGAGTTCCAGGCACTGCTCAAGGCCCGTCCGCAGACCGGCGACATGCAGCTCGGCTACGACTACCTCGCGGCGCTCAGCCCCATGGTGTGGGAGGCGGCCGAGCGCGAGGACTTCGTGCAGGACGTGCAGGAGATGCGCCGTCGCGTCGAGGAGAACATCGCCCCCGCCCTGCGCGAGCGCGAACTCAAGCTGGGCCGCGGCGGCCTGCGCGACGTCGAGTTCGCCGTCCAGCTCCTCCAACTCGTGCACGGCCGCACCGACGAGACCCTGCGGGAACGGAGCACCGTCGACGCCCTGGAGGCCCTGACGACGGGCGGCTACGTGGGCCGCGAGGACGGGGCCAACTTCACCGCCTCGTACGAGTTCCTGCGCCGCCTGGAGCACCGGCTGCAACTGCGCCGCATGGAGCGCACGCATCTGCTGCCGCCGCCGGACCACGAGGAGGCCTGGCGCTGGCTGGCCCGCGCCGCGCACGTCCGGCCCGACGGTGAGCGCGACGCCGCGGGCGTGCTGCGCGTGGATCTCAAGCGGCACAACAGTCGCGTCCGCAGACTGCACACCAAGCTGTTCTACCGGCCGCTGCTGGACGCGATCGCGGGCCTCGACGCCGACGCGGTGAGCCTGACCGACGACGCGATCGTCGCGCGACTCGGTGCCCTCGGCTTCCATCAGCCGCAGCACGCCCTGGCGCACCTCAAGGCGATGGCCGACTCGTCGCGTCGCGGCCGCATCCAGACCATCCTGCTGCCCACGCTCCTCGAATGGCTCAGTGAGACACCGAACCCCGATGCCGGGCTGCTGAACTACCGCAAGCTGTCCGAGGACCTGCGCGACGTCGAGTGGTACCTGCGCGTGCTACGCGACGAATCGGTCGTGGCGCAGCGGCTGATGACGGTGCTCGGCTCCTCGACCTTCGTCGCCGAGCTGCTCGCGCGCTCGCCCGAGGTGATCCGCCTCTACGCCGACGGCGCCACCGGACCCAAGCTCACGGAGACCTCGCCGCGGGAGGTCTACAACGGCATGCTCGCGGCGGTCAGCCGTGCGCACCACCGGGATCGGGCGATCGCGGTGGCGCGGGCCATGCGCCGCAGCGAGATCGCGCGCGTCGCGTCCGCCGACATCCTCGGGATGATGACGGTGCCCGAGGTGTGCGCGGCGCTGTCCTCGGTCTGGGGCGCGGCGCTCGACGCGGCACTGGTGTCGGAGGTCGCGACCTCGGTCGCCGAACGCGAGTCCAGCAGAAGCGATTACAAGCCCGGCGCGCCCGCCCGGATCGCGGTGATCGGGATGGGGCGGCTCGGCGGGCACGAGATCGGTTACGGCTCGGACGCCGACGTGCTGTTCGTCTGCGTGCCCAACGAGGGCTACGACGAGTCCGACGCCGTGCGCTGGGCGAACCTGGTCGCCGACGCGGTGCGCAAGCGGCTCGGCGCACCGTCGGTGGACCCGGGCCTGGAGGTCGACACCGGGCTGCGCCCCGAGGGCCGCAACGGGCCGGTCGTGCGCACCCTGGCCGCGTACCGCGCCTACTACCAGCAATGGGCGCAGCCCTGGGAGGTGCAGGCCCTGCTGCGCGCCACGCACGTCGCGGGCGACGAGGACCTCTCGCGCGAGTTCCTGCACATGGTCGACGAGATCAGGTACCCGGACGGCGGCGTCTCGGCCGCGACGGTGAACGAGCTGCGTCGCATCAAGGCGCGCGTCGACTCCGAGCGGCTACCCCGCGGCGCCGACCCGGCCACCCACACCAAACTCGGGCGCGGAGGGCTCTCCGACGTGGAGTGGACCGTGCAGCTCGAGCAGTTGCGGCACGCGAGCGCCGTGCCCTCGCTGCAGAACACGTCCACCCTCGAGTCCCTGGACGCCATCGGGGCGGCGGAGCTGGAGCCGGAGGGCGACGTGGAGCTCCTGCGCGACGCGTGGCTCACCGCGACCCGCTCCCGCAACGCCCTGTTCCTGGTGCGCGGCAAGCCGATCGATCAGTTGCCCGGACCGGGCGCGGTGCTTGCGAACGTCGCCTACGTGGCCGGTTGGAGGGGGCCCGCGCTGGACTTCCTCGAGGACTACCTGCGCACCACGCGGCGCGCCCGGGCCGTCGTCGACCGGGTGTTCTGGGGCGAATAGCGGTTCGCCCGGCAGAATGTCGGCATGAGGATCTTCATCCGGCCGGTGGCGGGCATCGTCGGCACCGTGGCGGCGCTCGCCGCACTCGCGACCATCGGGCTGCACTACTGGCCGGGAACCCAGAAGGTCACCGTGGCCGCGGCGGCGATGGTGCCCCTGCTCCTGACGGCCACCGTGGCGCTGGCGGTGGTGTGCCTGCTGTACGCGCGGGCGTTCATCCGGCTGGCGGTCGCGATCGCCGTGGCGGTGGCCGCGATCGTCGTGCAGGCGCCGCTCTGGCGCGGCGAGGCCGCGCCGAGCGGGAAGACGCTGGCGGTGCTCACGTCCAACATTCAACTCGGACAGGGTGACGTGGGCGAGCTGGCGAAGCTGGTGCGCGAGAACGACGTCGACTTCCTGGCCGTCGAGGAGCTCACGCCCGAGGCGGCGCAGCGGATCGCCGGGACCACCATCGCGGCGGACCTTCCGCACTCCTTCGTGCGCCCGGACCGGCTCGCCTACGGAACCGCCCTCTACAGCCGTTATCCGCTCTCCAGCACGGCGACGGTGCCCGGCTTCGCGCTCGCGACGCTCACGGCGGTCGCGACGGTTCCCGGCCGGGGAGACGTCCAGCTGTTCGCGGTGCACCCGGTGCCGCCGCTGGAACCCTCGGACTGGGCCGATGAGCTGAAGAAGATCGAGGCGCTCCTGCACGGCGTCCCCGAGCCGCGACCGGTGATCGCGCTCGGCGACTACAACGCCACGTACGACCACGTGCAGTTCCGCCGCTTGCTCGCCGACGGTTACCGCGACGCCGGGCAGCTGGCCGGCGCGGGATGGCTGCCCACCTATCCCACGGACAAGACCTATCCGCCGCTGGTGGGGATCGACCACGTGCTCGTCCGCGGGCTCGGCGCCGCCGAGGTCACGGGACACGAGGTGTCCGGCGCCGATCACCTGGCGCTGCTCGCCCGGGTGGGCTGATCAGGCGACGCGCAGCTCCAGGCACTGTTCGACGCCGAACAGCCGCAGCGTGCGCTGCGCGCCGGGCGGGATCTCGCTGAGCACGTCGGCCGTCGCGACCGTCCGAGGCTCGCTCGCCGTCAATGTCTCGCCCTGCCGCAGCAATTCGACGGTGCCCGCCGCGCGGACGTTGCGGACCCAGTCGGTGTCCGGTCCGTAGGGCAGCGCGATGAGCAGGGTGCTCCGATCGGTGGCGAACGCGTCGACGGGCGTCTCGTAGGCCTTCCCGCTGCGTCGTCCCACGTGGCGCACGACGGTCCGCGTCGAATCCGGGGACCCGGCGCTGTGCACGGCGCGTGGATTGGTGACGTCCCGGTTGAAGCGGCGGACCACGTCGAGGATGGGCCGGATCCGGAATCGGATCCCCGCAAGAATCACGGCGACCGCCGCAAGGGGGAGGAGCACCACGGCTCCGAGGACGGCGGACAGTACGCGCATGAGGCCTCCACGTTCGGTGTGCCCACCAGTCTCGCGTCGCCGCGGGCGACGGCACATCGGGGAGAACCCGGATTCGCAGCGGGTCAGCCGGCCGTCCAGTCGAGGGTGTACCGGAACGGTATGCGCCGGCGGACCCGCGATCCCGGAAGAATCCGGTGCGCGGCGTCTGCGATCTCATCGACTGTGTGCTCGGGATCGCGGACCGGGAACGGTGGCTCCGGCACAGGTACCGACGTGGGAATCGGGCTGCGCACGAAGCCCATGACGGGGTTGGCGAGTGCGGATCCCGTGAGCCACAGGGCGTCGGTCAGCGATTCCTCGCGGGCGAGTCCCACCACGAGAAGCCTGCCGCCGGGTGCGAGTAGTTCGCGACATCGTTCCAGAGCGGACTCCAGGTCGAGGTGGTGCAGCGTTGCGACCATGGTGATGAGGTCGTACGGCCCGGCCGCGGCATCGAAGCCGCCGAGGACCCGCACGTGCGGCTCCTCGAGTCCGGCGGTCGCTATCCGCATCTCCTCGTCTCGATCGGCGGCGTCGACCTGGCCGAAACGCTGCGCGAGTCGCGACGCCAGTAGGCCCTGGCCGCAGCCCACGTCGAGCGCTCGCCGACGTCGATCGGGGAGGTTGCTCAGCACCCAACCGTGGAAGTGGTCGTTGTGGTTGAACGGGTGTCGCGCGTTGAACCAGTTCAGAATCCGGATCGGCACCTGCAGTGCAGGCACAGTTCGCGGATCCATGCCGGCTCCTACTTCGCCGAGAGGATCTTGATCACGAAGATCAGGGTGTCGCCCGGCTGGATGCCGGCGGAGGGCTGGCCGGTCGGGTAGCCGTCGGTCGGTGCGATGGCGACGCCCACGGCGCTGCCGACCTTCTGTCCGGCGATCGCCTTCTTGAAGCCGGGGATCACGCCGTCGAGGGAGAACGACGCGGGCTTGCCGCGGTCGTAGGTGCTGTCGAACCGCTCGCCGGTGCGGCCGTTCACGCCGAGGTAGCAGACCGAGACGGTCGCGGTGTCGCCGACCACGGCACCGTCGCCGGACGGATTGAAGGCCTGGATGTGCGTCTCCGCGACCGTGAAGGGCTTCTCGACGGTGATCTGCGGGGACGCGCTGTCGGTGGGGCCGGTGGCAACGATCGAGCCGGACTGCCCCTGGTACGTCCAGTCCGGCGAGTTCGCGGTGCTGGGTGCCCCGGTCGGGCACGTCGCCGCGGCGTTCGACGAGCACGCCGTGAGGGTCCCGGTGACGAGAGTGACGGCGGTCGCGGCGAGGAGCAGGCGGGAGGGGCGCATCCCTCGAACCTACCGTCTGTGCCCCGGAACGGGTCGAGCCCGCACCGGGGAAACCGGTGCGGGCTCGAATCGTGGTGCAGGGCTACGACTCACACGTCGTAGTAGAGCTCGAACTCGTAGGGGTGCGGCCGCAGGTTGACCGGCGCGATCTCGTTCTCGCGCTTGTACGAGATCCACTCCTCGATGAGGTCCTCGGTGAACACGCCACCGGCGGTGAGGTACTCGTGGTCCTCCTCGAGACGGTCGATCACGTCCGCGAGCTGCGTGGGGGCCTGCGGGATGCCCTTGGCCTCCTCCGGCGGGAGCTCGTAGAGGTCCTTGTCGACGGGGGCGTGCGGCTCGATCTTGTTCTTGATGCCGTCCAGGCCCGCCATCATCATGGCGGCGAAGGCCAGGTACGGGTTGCCCGAGCTGTCGGGGCAACGGAACTCGATGCGCTTGGCCTTGGGGTTGTTGCCCGTGATCGGGATACGCACACAGGCCGAGCGGTTGCGCTGGCTGTACACCAGGTTGATCGGGGCCTCGTAACCCGGCACCAGGCGCTTGTACGAGTTGATCGTCGGGTTGGTGAAGGCGAGCAGCGACGGGGCGTGGTGCAGGATGCCGCCGATGTACCAGCGCGCCAGGTCCGACAGGCCGCCGTAGCCGGCCTCGTCGTAGAACAGCGGCTTGCCGTCCTTCCACAGCGACTGGTGCGCGTGCATGCCCGAGCCGTTGTCACCGAACAGCGGCTTCGGCATGAACGTGACGGTCTTGCCCTCCTGCCACGCGGTGTTCTTGACGATGTACTTGAACAGCTGGACGTCGTCGGCCGCGTGCAGCAGCGTGTCGAACTTGTAGTTGATCTCGGCCTGGCCACCGGTGCCCACCTCGTGGTGGCCGCGCTCCAGGGTGAAGCCGGCGTTCTTGAGGTTGGTCGAGATCTTGTCGCGCAGATCCACGTAGTGGTCGTACGGCGCGACGGGGAAGTAGCCGCCCTTGGTCTTGACCTTGTAGCCGCGGTTCGGCGAGCCGTCCTCCTCGATGGGGCGGCCGGTGTTCCAGGAGCCGGAGATCGAATCGACCTCGTAGAAGGAGCCGTTGATCGACGAGTCGTAGGAGACCGAGTCGAAGATGTAGAACTCGGCCTCGGCGCCGAAGAAGCAGGTGTCGGCGATACCCGTGCTGAGCAGGTACTCCTCCGCCTTGCGCGCGATGTTGCGCGGGTCGCGGCTGTACGCCTCACGGGTGAACGGGTCGTGCACGAAGAACGAGATGTTCATGGTCTTCGCAGCGCGGAAGGGGTCGATGCGCGCGGTGGTGACGTCCGGCAGCAGCATCATGTCGGACTCGTCGATCGACTGGAAGCCGCGGATCGACGATCCGTCGAACGCCAGGCCGTCCTCGAAGACGCTCTCGTCGAAGGCCTCGGCGGGGATGCTGAAGTGCTGCATCGTTCCGGGCAGGTCGCAGAAGCGGATGTCGACGTACTCGACGTCTTCCTTCTTCAGGTAGTCGAGAAGTTCCTCTTTGGTAGTGAACACCTGTTACTTGCTCCTTCGTCGTCCGGCGGTGGCGACGCGGTCGTACCGTGACCACCACCACCGAGGTTACGAGAATGAACGGTATGGACGAGGTGTTGCCCGGGAACTAACGCAATGTTTCAACGGTGTTACACATCGGGACCTGTCCGACACGCGTTGGAACGCGCCGCCCACGTACCCTGGGACACATGCGTCGAGAAACGGGATCATGGCTCTCCGGTGCCTCCGCGGCACTGCCGGAGGGCGCCCACGGTGACTACCGGGGCCAGCAGCTGGGCCTGCCGCGCGACGGTGCCGGCTCGGTCGCGGGCGCCGGTCGCCGCGTGCTCGGGCTGTTCCTCGACTGGGTGCCGTCCGCGCTGATCGCGGTCGCGGTGGTCGGCCCGAGCAAGGTGTTCGCGGGGGAGCCCACGTCCTACGACACGCTGGCGCTCGGCATCTGGTTCGTCGTCGGCGTGCTGTCGGTGACCCTGTTCGGCTTCACGCCCGGTCAGTACTTCGCCGGCCTGCGGGTGGCGCGCATCGAGAACCCGCAGATGCGGGTCGGCATCGTCCGGGCGCTCGCCCGGAACCTGCTGATCCTGTTCATCGTGCCGCCGCTGATCCAGGACGTGGACGGGCGCGGTATGCAGGACCGGGCCACCGGCACCGTCGTCGTCCGGTCCCGATAGCGGTCCCGGAGCTCCGTAAGACGCGAACGGGGCCCGCAGCGCGGGCCCCGTCGGGGAGATCAGTTCGAGCCGGTCTTGCGCCGGACGGTGCGCTGCACACTGCGCATCTTGGCGCCCTGCGGTAGCGGGCCACGGGGCATCTGCGCCCCGCCGCCGCGGTTGGACAGGGCGGCGAGGCGGCCCTCCAGCTCGTCGATCTTCTTGCCGTTGATGTTCGACGGCAGCTTGTTCAGCGAGCGCTGCAGCTTGCGCAGGGGGACCTGGTTCTCCTCGGTGCCGACCACGAACTCGTAGATCGGGGTCTGGCCGACGACGCGGGCCGTCTTCTTCTTCTCCTGCGCGAGCAGGCCCTTGACCCGCCCCTCGTTGCCCTCGGCCACGAGGATCACCCCGGGCTTGCCGATGACGCGGTGCACCGCGTCGGCGTGGGTGGTGCGCGCCACGGCCTGGGTCACGCGCCACGAGCCGCGCATGTTCTCCAACGCCCAGCCCGCGGCGCCGACCTGGCCCTCGTTCTTGCTGTACACATTGCGCTCGAGGCGACGGGTGAACACGATGAACGCGCCCAGCGCGCCCAGCAGGACGCCCAGGATGAGGAACATCCACCACGGCTGGTTGATGACGAGGCCGAGGACGATCGCGAGCACGATCGCGCCGACGAACACGCCGATCATGATCGGCAGCAGCGCCTTGTCCTCCTTGCGCTGCATCTGGAACGCCTGCCACATCTGCGTGCGACGTTCCTTCGATGCCGCCCTGCGGGCGCGCTTCGCCTCGGCCTTCTGCGCCTTGAGCTTGTCGGCGGCTGCCTTGTCCTGTGCCATGTCTCCCAGCTTAATGTGCGGTCGTTCGGGGCCCTGCGGCCGCGTGTCGGGCTACTTCGCAGCCGCCAGGCGCTGCAGGACCGAGGTGGCCTCCTGGGCCGCGTCGCCCTCGGCGGTCAGGTGCGCCATGTTCTCCGGGATCGGCCGGCCGTGGTGCGCCATCGCCTTGGCGTAGAGCTTGCCCGCGCGGTACGACGAGCGGACCAGCGGCCCGGCCATGACGCCGGCGAAGCCCATCTCCTCCGCCGCGGCGGTGTGCTCGACGAACTCCTCGGGCTTGACCCACCGCTCCACGGGGTGGTGCCGCGGCGAGGGGCGCAGGTACTGGGTGATCGTGATGATGTCGCAGCCCGCATCGTGCAGGTCGCGCATCGCGGCCGTCACCTCCTCGGGGGTCTCGCCCATGCCGAGGATCAGGTTCGACTTGGTGACCAGCCCGAAGTCCCGAGCCTGCCGGATCACGTCGAGGGAGCGGTCGTAGCGGAACGCGGGCCGGATGCGCTTGAAGATGCGCGGCACCGTCTCCAGGTTGTGGGCCAGCACCTCGGGGCGCGACTCGAACACCTCCGCCAGTAGCTCCGGCTTCGCGTGGAAGTCGGGGATCAGGTTCTCGACGCCCGTGTTCGGGTTCAGCGCGTGGATCTGGCGGACCGTCTCCGCGTAGAGCCAGACGCCCTCATCGGGCAGGTCGTCGCGCGCGACGCCGGTGATGGTCGAGTAGCGCAGGCCCATCGCCTGGACGGACTCCGCCACGCGGCGCGGCTCGTCCCGATCGAGCTCGGCGGGTTTGCCGGTGTCGATCTGGCAGAAATCGCAGCGGCGGGTGCACTGTTCGCCACCGATGAGGAAGGTGGCCTCGCGGTCCTCCCAGCACTCGTAGATGTTGGGGCAGCCCGCCTCCTCGCACACCGTGTGGAGGCCCTCGCGCTTGACGAGGCCCTTGAGCTCGGTGAATTCAGGGCCCATCTTCGCGCGCGTGCGGATCCAGTTCGGCTTGCGCTCGATCGGGGTCTGCGCGTTGCGGACCTCGAGGCGGAGTAGCTTGCGGGGGTTCTCCGGGGTACTCACCCGCCCCATGCTACGCCCGGTCCCGCAGCCCGACGGTGGCGCGGGTCACGCCCGTTGGGCCCCATTCGTTCGGTCATCTAATCTGACTCGAACAGGAGGTGCGGCGATGACTCAGGGGAGGACCCCGTGGGCCGTCTTCGGCGTGCTCTACCTGGTGTTCTTCCTCATGGGCGCCGAGATGAACCTGGTCGCACCGCTGCTCCCGGACATCGCCCGCGCCTTCGGGGCGTCGACCGGAGCGGCCGGGAGCGTGGTGACCGCCTACGTCCTCTGTTACGCCGTCACGGGGCCGCTCTTCGGTCGACTGTCCGACCGGCTGTCCCGGCGGCACGCGATCGCTACGGGGATGGCGATCTTCGCCGCGGCAGACGTCCTGAGTTACTTCGCGCCGTCGTTGGGGCTGCTCGTGCTGGCGCGTGCCCTCTCGGGGCTCGGAGCCGCGCTCGGCGCACCGTCGATCTGGGCGTACCTCGCCGAGTACGCGGCCCCGGGGCAGCGCGGCCGCGCGGTCTCGCTGGGCGCGGCGGCCTATGCGGGCGGCCAGGTCCTCGGCGTGCCGCTGGGTGCGCTGCTCGCGACCCTTCTCGGCTGGCGCGCACCGTACCTGTTGATCGGCGTCCCGATGCTCGTGGTCGCGGCGGTCATGGCGCGCCGCCTGCCGTCCGCCGGGGCCGCCGAACCCGGCACGGGGCGGGGTGGGCTGTTCGCGCCGTGGCGCGACCGCCGGATCGCGCTGGCCTTCACGTCCTCGTTGCTGCTGCAGGCGGGTCGGCTCGGTGCCTACACCTACGTGGGAGTCCTGCTCGCGGAGCGGTTCGGCTACGGCCTGACCGCGCTCGGCCTGGTCGGCCTGGTCGTGGGGATCGGGTCGATGATCGGCTCCGTCGGGACGGGTGTGCTCGTGGACCGCCTGGCCCGGCGCGGGGTGCACCCCGCCCTGGTGCCGGCCTGCGCGGCCGTGGTCGTCGCGGCGGGTGTCGCGGTGGCCACCACGGCGACCGTGCCCGCGATCGTCATCGCGGCCGTCGCCGTCTGGTGCGCGGGCGGCGGGTCCTTCTTCTCCGCCCAGCAGACCTACCTGTCCGCCGCCGACCCGGACCGTCGTGCCGCCGTCCTCGGCTGGAACAACGCCTGCACGAACGCCGGTGTCGCGGCGGGCACCTCGGTCCTCGGCGCGCTCGTGGTGGGCGGCCCGTGGTTCGCCGCCACGGCGACCGGGTTCGCGCTCGCGGCGGCGGTGCTGTGCCTGCTGTCCGTCCGGCTCGGCGCGGCGCCGGCGCGGGTGGGTCCGGAGCCGACCGGGTAGGCCCGGCGGATCAGGGCTTCGACGGCCACCAGACCCGGTCGCCCAGGGCTGTGATCGCGGCGGGGACGAAGACGGTGCGCACCACCACGATGTCGAGCAGGAGCCCGATGCCGATGGTCGACCCGATCTGCAGCAGGTTGATCACGCTGCCGCTCATGAGGGCGAACATGGTGATCGCGAACACCAGGCCGGCCGTGGTGATCACGCTGCCGGTGGTGCCGAACGCGCGGAGCACGCCGCGCACCGTCGAGTCGCCCGCGGCCTCCTCCCGGATCCGGTCGGCGAACAGCATGCTGTAGTCCGCGCCCACGGCCACCAGCGCCATGAACGAGATCGGCAGCACCGACCAGTCGACGGGGATGCCCAGGCCGTGCTGCCACAACAGGACGGAAGCCCCCGCTGCGGCGGCGAAGGAGAGCACCACCGTGGCGACCATGAGCAGCGGCGCGATCACCGAGCGCAGCAGCACCAGCAGCACGAGGAAGACACCGATCACTGCGACCACGCCGAACAACAGGAAGTCGCGCAGCACCTGCTCCCGCATCTGCGCCGAGATCGACGCGAGCCCGAAACCGTCCATCGTGGACGACTCGAGGACGGTGCCCTTCGCCGCTGCCCGCGCGGCGGCGGGGATCGACGCCGCGGTGTCGAGGGCCTCGTCCGAATACGGGTTGATGTTCCAGACCACGAGCATGCGGGCCGTGCGGCCGTCGGGCGACAGGAGCACCCGGGAGCCGTCGACGAAGCGGTCCGAGTGCAAACCCTGCGCGGGGAGGTAGAAGCCCCGGCCCGGGCCGGACGTGGTGCCGGCGCTCAGTCCCGTGAGGTAGTCGGTGGCGGTCCCGAGGCCGACCTGCAGGCGGCCCGTCATCTCCACCACCTGGTCGGTGCCGGTCTTGACCTGACCGAGGCCCGTGCTCAGCTGCGCGAGGCCCGTGCTCAACTGCGTGACGCCGGCGTTGAGCTCGGCGAGCTGTCCCTTCACCTGCTCGGGGCTGAGCCCGCCCAGGCCCTTGAGCAGACCCTGCAGCCGGGCCAGGGCGTCGTCGGCCTGCGCGAGGGCGGTCGCGGCCCGATCGGTCGTGCCGGTGGGCAGGACGACGGTGGCCGCGCGCACCGCCGTGGACGCCCGCCCGGACGTGGCGCGATCGAGCTCGGCGAACGCCCGATGCGCGGCGGCGCAGTTCGCGTCGGCGGTGCAGGACGGCGAGATCGGGCCGACCAGCGGCCCGAAGACCTCGCCGATGCCCGCGGCCGACTGCTGTCGCTGTGCGGTCCGCACCGCGTCGGCCGCAGTGGTCAGGGTGGACACGGCGGTGCGCAGCAGGGCGGTCGCGGCGTTCACGTCGACGGTGCCTCCGCTCGCGGTCGCGAGCGCCTGCTGGGCGGAGGTCAGCGCGTCCAGCACGCCCGACGCGAGGCCGGTCACCCGCTGGGTGCCCGCGACGAGCTCCGGCACGCGGCGCGAGGCCTCGCTCGCCCCGGAGTTGAGCTGATCGACACCGGCCGCGAGCGCCTTGAGCTGCGGCGACGCCTCCGTCAGCTGACGGTTCGCGTCGCCCAGGCCGTTCGCAACCTGCTGCGTCTGGTACCCGACGGCGGACTCGGGGATGGGCTTACCGTCGGGCCTGGTGATGGACCGGACGTACGCGACCTGCGGCAGGTTGCTCACGCCGATCGCTACCGCCTCGAGCGCCGCGAGGTCGTGGGTGTTGCGCATGTCGTGATCCGTGCGGATCAGGAGGAACTCGGGGACGGCCTCGTTCACGCCCCAGTGCTCGGTCACCGTCTCGTAGCCGTTGCGGGAGTCGGTGGCGCGCAGCTGCATCCGATTCTCGTCGAAGCCGATCACCATGCTCGGGAGCACCGCCGCGGCGGCGAGCAGGACGACCAGGGCGGCGGCGGACAGCGGCACCGCGCGGCGCATCACCCGCGCACCGGTCCGTCGCCAGCGCTTCTCCGTGCCCGGCCGCGGCTCCACCCAGCCCCGGGCGCCGAGGAAGCGCAGCAGGGCGGGCGGCAGGGTGAGGGCGATCAAGCAGGTGGTGATGATCGAGATCGTCGTGGGCAGGCCCGCGGTGACGAAGATGCCCACCTTGCAGAAGATCATGGCGCCGCTGGCCACGGCGATGGTGAGCGCGGAGGCGGCGATGATGCGGCCGACCCGCGACGACGCCGCGACCACGGCCTCGTCGGAGGCGGTCCCGGCGCGGCGGGCCTCGTGATAGCCGGCCACCGCGAAGATCGCGTAGTCGGTGGCGGCCCCGAGCACCATCGCGGTCATGATCGCGATGGAGAAGTTCGACACGGGGATCACCTCGTGCTCGCCGAGCAGCGAGACGATGGGACGCGCCACCGCGAGGGAGAGGCCGATGGTCAGCAGCGGCACCAGCGCGGCGCCCACCGACCGGTAGGTGATGAGCAGCAGCGCCGTGATCAGTGCCACGGACACGGCGGTGATCACCAGCAGCGAGGAGTCGATCGCGGTGAACAGATCGGACAGCGTCGGTGCGGTGCCCGTGAACTCGACGGTGGTGCCGGGCGGCGCGGGGATCGACCGGATCGTGGCACGGATCGCCTCGGTGCTCGATTGCGCGCGGGTGGAACCGATGTCGCCGACCTCGGCGACCAGGAGGTTGATCGCCTTGCCGTCGGGGCTCAGTCCCACCTCGCGGGCGGCGGGCTTGCCGAAGGTGTCGATGACGTAGGCGACGTGCTCCTTGTCGGCCTCCAACGCCGTCGTGAGCGTCCGGTAGTACTGCTCCTGCTCCGGTCCGATCCTCCCCTCGGCGGCGATGATGACATTGCCCTGCGCGGTCGACGACGGGGTGCCGAACTCGTGGGCCATGGCGCGCAGGCCGTCGACGCCGGGGAGGTCGCCGGGGATGAACGGCGCGGAGTGCTTGTGGACGGTGGCCTCGAGCTGCGGGACCGCGACGTTGAGGATGCCCGCGAGGGCGACCCAGAACAGCAGGATCCAGGCTGCGTAGCGCACGCAGAGCCGGCCGATCCGGGCGAAGAAGGGCTCCTTCGTCGCCGAACTACCATGGGCCTCGATCACGGTTACCTCCCGGTTCGCCGGAGGGACTCCGGCCGTGGTCCAAAAATCGAACCGAACTGATAGGTGTGAACCGTATCTCTATCGCTGAGGTTCGCCTAGTGGGATCCGGTGTGGGTTCGGACGCACAGCGACAGGAGGAGTGACGTGGATCACGACGACGTCGACCGCCCGCTACCGGGGCGGCCGGTCCGCGGGTCGGACAGCGGCCGTCCGATGATGGCCGCGCTCGACCTCTTCGGCCGGCGATGGGCCCTGCGCATCGTGTGGGAGTTGCGGTTCGGCAGGGCGCGCTTCTCGGAGCTGCGCACCGCGATCGAGGGCATCTCGTCCAGCACGCTCTCGCAGCGGCTCTCGGAACTGACCGCGGCGCACATCGTCACGCAGACGGCCGACGGCGCCTACCGCCTCAGCTACCAGGGCAAGGCCCTGTTGATCGCCCTCGGCCCGCTGGAGCTGTGGGCGCAGGCCTGGGCCCGCGGCGTCCGCGACGACGCGGAGGAGGGGCCTGCCGATCAGGCGTGATCGGCGGCGTGCAGGGACTCGTCCGTGACGGGCAGGTCGCCGTCGAGCGCGCGCTGCACCGCGTCGACCACGGCGTCGCGGACCTCACCGACGGTGACATCGCGGCCCAGCTCGGCGCTCAGCGTCGTGACGCCCGCATCGGGGATGCCGCACGGGATGATCGCGTCGAAACCGCCGAGCGTGTTGTCGCAGTTGAGGGCGAAGCCGTGCAGGGTGACGCCGCGCGCGACGCGGATGCCGATCGCCCCCACCTTCCGCTCGGGGCGCGCACCGTCGGCGGGGAACCAGACGCCCGAGCGGCCCTCGACCCGCCCGGCGTCGAGCCCGAGGCCCCGGCAGACCTCGATGAGGGCCTGTTCGATGCGGCGGACGTAGTCGACGACGTCCATCGCGGAGCCGAGCTTGATGATCGGGTAGCCCACGAGCTGGCCGGGGCCGTGCCAGGTGATCTTGCCGCCGCGGTCCACGTCGATGACGGTGCTGCCGTCCGTCGGCAGGTCCTGCGGCTCGGTGCGCTTGCCCGCCGTGAACGTGGGCGGGTGCTCGAGGAGCAGCAGCCGATCGTCGATCGCGCCGTCGGCGCGCTGGTTCGCGAGATCGTGCTGGAGGTCGAAGGCCTCCTGGTAGCCGATGGTGCCGAGGTCCTCGACGACGATCGGGGTGGACTCGGCGCGGGCGGAGCGTGCGGGCATGCCGTTGACGCTACGCCTCGTCGGTCATCGACACGGCGAGAGCGCCGGGAAGTGCGGTGTGCGCGAAGCGGAATCCGCTCTGGTGCAGCACGCGCGGCACGACCCGCTGGGAGCCGAGCAGGCCCTCGTCGGCGATCTCGCCGACCGCCGCGCGCAGGGCGAACCGCGGCACGACCCACCGCGCGGGGCGATGCAGCTCGCGCCCCAGGGCCTCGTTGAAGGCCTGCTGCCGGACGGGCGCGGGGGAGGCGATGTTGACGGGGCCCGCGATCGTGCCGGCGAGGGCACCGTCGAGCACGTGCAGGACGGCGCGGGCGGCGTCGTCGCGAGCGATCCAGGACATCCACTGGTGGCCGCTGCCCAGGCGTCCGCCGAGGCCGAGGCGGTAGACCCGGCGCAGCACGGGCAGCAGCCCGCCGGCTCCGGAGAGCACGTGGCCGAAGCGGAGATGGGCGACGGTGGCTCCCGCGGCGCGGGCGGGATCCGCAGCGGCCTCCCATTCGACGCACAGGCCCGCGAGGAACCCCGTGCCGGGCGGCGTGCCGACGGAGCCGTCGACGCACTCGGCCTCGCCCGCATCGCCGTAGACGCCGATCGCGCTCGGGCCCAGGAACACCGGGACGCGATCGCGCGCCGCCGCTTCGGCGAGCGCGGCCGCGGGCTCGATCCGGGAGTCGCGCAGGTCCTGCTTGACCGCGCCGGTCCACCGGCGGCCGGCGATCGGGGAGCCGTTGAGCACGATCACCGCGTCGAACCCGGCGAGGTCCGGGACCTCGCCGCGGCGCGGGTCCCAGGGGAGCGCACCGGCGGGCAGGAGGGCATCGCCCCGAACGAGCGGAACGACGGTGTCGCCCCGCCGGGTCAGTGCTCTCGACAGCGCGCTGCCGATGAGCCCCGACGATCCGGCGAGGGCGACCCGTCGTTCCATGAGTCCGGGTGTGTCGTGCGCCTAGAGGCCCAGGTCGGCCTCGAACGCGCCCTCCTCGAGACGGTGCTTGACCGTGGTGAGGAAGCGACCCGCGTCGGCACCGTCGATGAGGCGGTGGTCGTAGGTCAGCGGCAGGAAGGCCATCGGGTGGATGCCGATGGACTCGGTGCCCGCGGCGTCCTTGACCACGACCGGGCGCTTGACGATCGCGCCGGTGCCCAGCATCGCCGCCTGCGGCGGGACCAGGATCGGGGTGTCGAAGAGCGCGCCCTCGCTGCCGATGTTGGTGATGGTGAAGGTGCCGCCGGACAGCTCGTCGGGCTTGAGGCCGCTGTTGCGGGTGCGCTCGGCGAGGTCGACGATGGCGCGCGCCAGCCCGGCCAGCGACAGATCGTCGGCGTTCTTGATCACCGGCGACAGCAGGCCCTGCGGGGTGTCGACGGCGATGCCCAGGTTCACACCGCCGTGGTAGGTGATCTCCTTGAAGTCGTCGCTGATCGACGCGTTGACGTTCGGGTGCACCTTGAGCGCCTCGATGACCGCCTTCGCGATGAAGGGCAGGTACGTGAGGTTGACGCCCTCGTTGGCCTTGAACGAGGCCTTCGCCTGCGCGCGCAGCGCGACGATCTTGCTGAAGTCGACCTCGAACACCTGGGTGAGCTGCGCGGAACCCTGCAGCGACTCCCGGGTGACCCTGGCGGTGATCTGGCGGATGCGGTTCGTCTTCTGCGAGGTGCCGCGGAGCGCCGCCAGCTCGGGGCGTGCGCCCTTCGGCGCCGACGGTGCCGCCGGTGCGGCAGCCGCGGGGGCGGCGGCAGCAGCCGGGGCCGCAGCGGGGGCCTTGGCGGCCTCGGCCGCGGCGAGCACGTCCTGCTTGCGGATGCGGCCACCGACGCCGGTGCCCGTGACCGCGCCGAGGTCCACGTTGTTCTCCGCGGCCAGCTTGCGCACCAGCGGGGTCACGTACGGCGTCGAATCGGAGGAGCCGCTGGACGACGCGGGAGCGGCCGGGGCGGGAGCCGCCGGTGCCGCAGCGGCGGGTGCCGGAGCAGCGGGCGCCGCGGGAGCAGAAGGAGCCGGGGCGGGAGCGGCCGGCGCGGGCTCGGGGGCCGGCGCGGGCTCGGGCGCCGGTGCGGCAGCAGCCGCGGGCGCGCCGGAGCCGACGATCGCGAGCACGCCGCCGACGGCGACCACGTCGTCCTCCTCGGCGCTGATCGCGAGCAGCGTGCCGGCGACGGGCGACGGGATCTCGGTGTCGACCTTGTCCGTGGACACCTCGAGAAGCGGCTCGTCGACGGCGATCTCGTCACCGACGCTCTTGAGCCAGCGGGTGACGGTGCCCTCGGTGACCGACTCGCCCAGCTCGGGCATCTTCACCTCGGTGCCGGACGCGGGCGCGGCGGGCGCCGCGGGGGCGGCCGGAGCAGCGGGGGCCGCGGGCGCGGCCGGGGCGGCGGCAGCGGGGGCCGGAGCCGGCTCGGGCTCAGCGGCGGGCGCGGGGGCAGCGGCGGTGGGCGCGGCCTCGCCGGCCTCACCGATCGTGGCCAGGTCGCCACCGACCTCGACGACGTCGTCCTCCTGCGCCAGGATCTTCAGCAGCACGCCCGATGCCGGGGCGGGGATCTCGGTGTCGACCTTGTCGGTCGAGACCTCGAGCAAGGGCTCGTCGACCGTGATGGTGTCACCCTCCTGCTTGAGCCACCGGGTGACGGTGCCCTCGGTGACGCTCTCGCCGAGTGCCGGCATCTGGACGGAGAAGGCCATGTCCTCTGACTCCTCAGGTTCGGTTATCTGCTGTGATACGAGCTGAACGCGGGCTTCGGCTGGTGGCCTCCGCCGACATCAGACCCTACCCTCAGGGGCCCGGTCCGCGCGGCGGTTGGGGGCTTACTCGCCGTGAACTCCCAGCGGGTGGGAGTTCAGCCCCGCTGCGCGATGTCGCGAAGCACGGCCAGCATGGTGCGGACCGGGACGCCCGTACCACCCTTGGGCGTGTATCCGAACGGGCCGCCGGTGTTGAAAGCCGGTCCGGCGACATCGATGTGGGCCCACTGCACACCGTCGGCCACGAACTCCTGCAGGTACACGCCGGCGGTGAGCATGCCGCCCCACCGGTGCGGGCTCACGTTCGCGAGATCGGCGACGCGCGAGCCCAAGTCGGCGCGCAGCTCCTCGGGGAAGGGCATGGGCCACCCGTTCTCGCCGATGGACTGCGAGAGTTCCGCCACCCGGTCGCGGAAGGCGTCGGTGCCCATCACGCCCGGCGTGCGGGTGCCCAGCGCCACCATCTGCGCGCCGGTGAGCGTGGCGGTGTCGATGAGGTAGTCGGGATCGTCCTCGCAGGCGCGGACGATGGCGTCGGCCAGGATGAGGCGCCCCTCGGCGTCGGTGTTGATCACCTCGACCGTGACGCCACCGTTGCCGGCGCCGGGGTAGTGCGTGATGACATCGCCCGGGCGCTGCGCGGTGTCGGACGGCATGTTCTCCGCCATCGGCACGGTCGCGGTCACGTCGACGGGCAGGCCCAGTTGCGCGGCCAGGATCACCGTGGCGATCACCGCCGCCGCGCCGCCCATGTCCGAGGTCATGTTCTCCATGCCCGCGGCCGGCTTGATGGAGATGCCGCCGGTGTCGAACGTGATGCCCTTGCCGACCAGCGCGACGTGCTTGGCGCCGTCGACCCCGGAGACGTGACGCAGGCGCACGAGGCGCGGCGGGCGCGAACTGCCCTGGCCGACCCCGACGATGCCGCCGTAGCCGTTCCCGGCGAGGTACTCCTCGTCGAAGACCTCGACCTCGAGGCCCGCCTCGGTGCCGAGCCGCCGCGCCCGGTCGGCGAACTCGCCGGGGGACAGCACGTTCGGCGGGGTGTTCACGAAATCTCGGGCCAGCGAGACGGCCGCCGCCGTCAGCCGGGCCTGTTCGACGGTGCCGCGCGCCTCCGCTGCGAGGGCCTCCGAACCCGGGGTCGCCAGGAGTGCGAGGGCGGCCAGCGGGGCCTTCTTCGGCGCCGAGGTGGTGCGGAACTCGGCGAACCGGTAGGCGCCGAGGTGGGCGCCCTCGACGGTCGCGCCGAGGTCGAGCGACGACAGCGTCGTGGCCGCGGCGGCCGTGCCCTCGAGGGCACGGGCCGCGACGCCCGCCGCGCGGCGCACCGTCTCCGCGGGGACCAGCGCGCTCTCGGCCGGCGCGGCGCCGAGGCCCGTGCCGAGCACCGTCGCAGCACCCAAACCCGAACCGGCCGGGGTCGGGACGCGCACCGTCTCGCCCGCCTTGCCCGTCGCGCCGACCAGCGCGAGCGCGTCCGCCACGGGGCCGCGCGCGGCCTCGGGCACGCCGGCGTCCAGCGTGATCGCCGCGCCGTCCGATCCGGAGAACACACCCACGACGAGCACGTCCGTCGTTGCTCCGAGGTCGTCGGTCAGCGTGAATGCGGGTCCGGAGAACGGCGTGCTCAAGGGGGTTCCTCTCGTCGGGGTGGGACGGGTCGTCGCGTCGCCGCGATGTTACGCCTGGGACATCCCCCGTGCCGCACGTACGATCGGTCCTCATGACGGGGAACGGCACGGGCGAGACCACGACCGGAGCGATCGAGCTGGACCTGGGGGCGGCACCGTCGTCACTGGACCGGGACTGGGAGATCGACCCGCTGTCCTACTGGGCCACCATCGACGCCGCGACGCACGGCCTGGACGCGCCGATCCTGGCCGCCGACCTGGACGCGCTGCGGTACAACACCGCCGACATGCTCCGCCGTGCCGCGGGCACGCCGATCCGGGTGGCGTCGAAGTCGCTGCGATCGCGGCCGGTGATCGACGCGCTGCTGCGCGTGCCCGGCTACGCGGGCGTGCTCGCCTACGACGTGGCGGAGGCGCACTGGCTCGCCGCGGACGGCGTCGACCACACCGGCGCCGCGCGGCCCGGCTGTCCGGACGTGGTGGTGGCCTACCCGAGCGCCGACCTCGGCGCGATCGCCGCCCTCGGCGCCGACGAGGCGGCCGCCGCGCGGGTGACGCTGATGATCGACGACGCCGACCAGCTCGACCTCATCGACGCCGCCGTGCCCCCGAGCCGCCGCCCCGAGCTGCGGGTGTGCATCGACATCGACGCCTCGTACCGCGCCCCGGCGCTCGGCACGATCGGGGCGCGCCGCTCGCCGATCCGCGACCGCGCCGAGGCGGCCGTCCTGGCAGCGACCGTGGTGGGCCGCAAGGGCTTCCGACTCGTGGGCGTGATGACCTACGACGCCCAGATCGCCGGCGTCGGCGACCTGAGCATCAATCGCCCCGGCGCGGGGGCGCTGCTGCGTACCATGCAGCGGGCCTCCTGGGACGAGCTCGTCGCGCGGCGGCTCGAGATTCTCACGGACCTGCGGCGCATCACCGACCTGGAGTTCGTCAACGGCGGCGGCACCGGGTCCCTCGAGCGCAACGCCGAGGACCCGAACATCACCGACATCGCGGCCGGCAGCGGCCTCTACGGCCCGCACCTGTTCGACGGCTACTCGCACTTCCGCCCCGCGCCCGCGATGGGCTTCGGGCTCGCCGTCGTGCGCCGCCCCGACGCGCGGACCGTGACCTGTCACGGCGGCGGCTGGATCGCCTCCGGCGCCTCCGGATCCGACAGGCTGCCGCTGCCCGTGTGGCCGGCCGGTCTCAAGCTCACCGGCCGGGAGGGCGCGGGCGAGGTGCAGACCCCGCTCGAAGGCGATCGCGCCGAACGGATCTCGCTCGGCGACCGGGTGTGGTTCCGGCACACCAAGGCGGGGGAGCCGGCCGAGCACTCCGAGAACCTGGTCATCGTGTCCGACGGTGCCGTGCACGCCACGGTGCCCACCTACCGCGGCGAGGGGAAGTGCTTCCTGTGAACAAGTGGATCCCGGGGCTCGACCAACTGACCGGCAAGGCCGGCGAGTGGCGCAACTGGGGACGCACCGCGTCCGCGTTCCCGGCGTACGTCTCGCGGCCGTCGACGATCGAGGCCGTGGTCACGACCGTCGAGCGGGCGCGCGAGCGCGGCGGCACCGTCAAGGCACTGGGCGCCGGGCACTCGTTCACCGCGATCTCCGCGCCCCGCGATGTCGCTCTCGCGCCCGACCATCAGGGCGGCCTGGTCACCGTCGACGTCGAGGCCAAGCGGGTGACGCTGCGCGCCGGCACCCGCCTCTACGACGTGCCCGCGCTGCTCGAGCCCTACGGCCTCGCGATGCGCAACCTCGGCGACATCGACAAGCAGACCCTCGCCGGCGCGATCTCGACCGGCACGCACGGCACTGGGCTGAGCTTCGGCGGCATCGCCACCCAGGTGGTCGGCGCGACCCTGGTGTCCGGGACGGGGGAGGTGATCACCGTCGGTGAGGACGACCCGCGGCTGCAGGCCGTGGCCCTGGGTCTCGGTGCGCTCGGGATCCTGGTCGAGGTCACGCTGCAGTGCGTGGACCGGTTCGTGCTCGAGGCCACCGAGGCGCCGATGTCCCTGGCGGAGACGGTGGACGGCTTCGTCGAGCGCGTGCGCGGCGTCGACCACTTCGAGTTCTTCTGGTTCCCCGGGAGCGACGGCACGCTGACCAAATCGCAGATCCGCCGCCCGGGCGACCACGCGCGCAAGCCGATCGGCGCGGTGCAGAGATTCCTGGACGACAAGGTGGTGGGCACCGGTGCGCTGCTCGCCGTGTGCGAGGCGGGGCGCGCGATCCCGTCGCTGACGCCCCGGCTGGTCTCGCTCGCGACGTCGATGCTCTCCGAGCACACCGAGATCGACTACTCCACCAACGTGCTCACGACCGACCGCGCGGTTCGCTTCCGCGAGACCGAATGGGCTGTGCCGCTGGAGAATACGATGCCCGCGTTCGCCGCACTCAAGGCCGCGACCGAGGCCCACGACTGGAACCTGACCTTCCCGATCGAGGTGCGGGTCGCCGCCGCCGACGACCTCATGCTCTCGACGGCGTCCGGCCGGCAGACCGGGTACATCGCCGCGCACCGCTACATCCGCGACAAGCCCAGCGACTACTTCGCGGAGGTCGAGCGGATCATGATCGACCACGGCGGCCGCCCGCACTGGGGCAAGATGCACACCCGCACCGCCGACTTCTTCCGCGGCGCCTACCCCCGGTTCGACGAGTTCCTGGCCGTGCGTGAGCAGCTCGATCCCGACCGCGTCTTCGCCAACGACTACCTGGACGCCGTGCTGGGGCGGTAGAACCGGGCCGGCTCACGGCCGGTGCAGGTCCGCGAGGAGAACGTCGAGGGCCGCTTCGAGGTGCCGGATGTCGCCCGTGGCGCGGAGGATCTGCACGCCGCCCTGGATCGCCGCGACGAACGCCGAGGCGATGGCGTCCGGGTCTGCGCTCGCCCGAACCAGTCCCTGCGTGCGGAGGGAGCGAACTCCGTCCGCGAGGCGGGCGTGCCACTGGGCCAGGAGGACGGCGGCGACCTCGTCCGAGCCGGGCGACGCGCGGACTTGGGTCATGAGCGCCGCGAGTGGACAGTGAGAGCCCTGCGCGCGGTATCGGGCGACGACGGTGTCGCGCCATGACTCCCAGGCGCTCCACGAGGTCAGGGCCGACAGGTGGGGCTCCTGATCGTCGAGCACTCGCTCGGCCTCGTGGTGGGCGACCGCGAGCAGCAACTCGGGTTTGCCACCGGGGAAGTAGTGGAACAACTGACCCTTGCTGGTTCTCGTGGCGGCGAGGATGTCATCGAGCGTGACGTCGGCGGGGTCGTCCCGTCGCAGGTGGTCGGCCGCGCCGGCCACGATGCGTTCCCGGGTCGCCCGTCCTTTCGCCGTGATCGCCATGGGGGGAGCGTACGTTTTCTGGACTCGTGGGTCCAGAAAAATGCTCCTACCGTCGCGGCCATGGGAATTCACAGTGGGCGCAGCGCCCTCGTCACCGGATCCACCAGCAACATCGGCCGCGCCATCGCGATCGCGATGGCCGCCGAAGGCGCGCACGTCGTCGTCTCCGGGCGCGACGAGGCGCGGGGCGCCGCCGTCATCGACTCCATCCTGCAGGCCGGAGGTCGAGCCGATTTCGTCCGTGCCGACCTCGACGGCTCGTCCGTTCGCAGTCGTGCACTCGGTGACGCCGCATGGGAGTTGACCGGCGGACGGATAGATGTCCTGGTCAACAACGCAGGGATCTACCCGTCGGGCACCGACGCTCCGATCGCGGACGACGCTCTTGTCGACCGCATGTACGGCGTGAACGTCAAGGCGCCGTTCTTCCTCACACATCACCTTGCTCCGCGCATGGCCCCCGGCTCCGCCGTGGTCAACCTCGGGTCCTGGGTCGCCCGGCTCGGCCTGCCTGGGGACGGCCTGTATGCCTCGACGAAGGCGGCCCTCGAAGCGCTGACGCGTTCGTGGGCCGCACAGTACGGTCCGTCGGGCGTGAGGGTGAACGCGGTGTCGCCGGGCGTGATCCGCCCGCCCGAGGTCGCTGCCGGCCGGTTCCCTGGCGATCCGTTGATGGCGACCGCACCCGCCAGGGAATCCGGTGCGCCCGAAGCGATCGCGGCCGCGGTGGTCTTTCTCGCCTCCGATGCCGCGGCCTTCGTCCACGGCACCGTCCTCGACGTCGACGGGGGTCGGGCGAGCGTTCACCTCGCGGCACACGGGTAGGGGCGCGCGGGTCCCGGACGGCGCCTGCCAAGATGCACCGCATGACATTGCGTGAGCGGTTCACCTGGGCCGAGGTCGACGGCACCGACGTGGTGGGTCCGCGCCAGCGGCTGCCCTGGCCCAAGACGCTCGGCATCGGCGTGCAGCACGTGGTGGCCATGTTCGGCTCCACGTTCCTGGTGCCGGTGCTGACCGGCTTCCCGCCCGCGACGACGCTGCTCTTCTCCGGTGTCGGGACCCTGCTGTTCCTGGTGATCACCGGGAACCGGCTGCCGAGCTACCTGGGGTCGAGCTTCGCGGTGATCGCGCCGATCACGGCGGCGACCGCGTCGCATTCGATGGGCTCCGCGCTCGGCGGGATCGTCGCGGTCGGCGTGTTGCTCATGCTGGTGGGCGCGGTGGTCCACGTCGCGGGGACCGCCTGGATCGAGAAGCTGATGCCGCCCGTGGTGACGGGCGCGATCGTGGCCCTGATCGGCCTGAACCTGGCGCCGGCCGCGAAGGCGAACTACGAGAAGGCGGCCGTCACGGCCACCATCACGCTGGTCTGCCTGATCGCCTCGCTCGCATTGTTCAAGGGCATGCTCGGGCGACTCGCGATCTTCACATCGGTGCTCATCGGCTACGCCGTCGCGTCGTTCCGCGGCGAGGTCGACACGTCGAAGATCGCGGCCGCGTCGTGGATCGGGTTCCCGGAGTTCCACGCCCCGTCGTTCTCGTGGGCCGTGCTGCCGATGTTCCTGCCGGTGGTGCTCGTGCTGGTGGCGGAGAACGTCGGGCACGTGCGGTCCGTCGCGCAGATGACCGGCGAGGACTACGACCCCGTGATGGGCCGGGCCCTCGTCTCCGACGGACTCGCGACGGTGCTCGCCGGCGCGGGCGGCGGGTCGGCGACGACCACCTACGCGGAGAACATCGGCGTCATGGCCGCGACCCGTGTATACTCGACCGCCGCGTACTGGGTGGCCGGCGTGGCAGCGGTGCTGTTGGGGATGTCGCCGAAGGTGGGCGCCGTCATCGCGTCGATCCCGCCCGGCGTGCTCGGCGGGATCACGACGGCGCTCTACGGTCTCGTCGGCATCCTCGGTGTGCGGATCTGGGTGCAGGCGCGGGTCGACTTCTCGCAGCCGATCAACCAACTGACGGCAGCCGTGCCGCTGATCATCGGGATCGCGGACTTCACCTGGTCGCTCGGGCAGGTGGTGTTCACCGGTATCGCGCTGGGTTCCGTCGCCGCGATCGTGATCTACCAGGGGATGAGGCTGCTCGGTCGGCGGGGTTCGGAGGCGCTCGGCTGACACGGCCGGCCCCAAGCGCGGGACAAGGCATCCGCAATCGGTGAGCCGTATCGTGCACGCCATGAAAGAGCAACGCGGCCGGCTGGACCGGTTCGGTTCCACGATGAATGCTCGGGCGGATGTCGCGCAGAAGGTCGCGGGATGGGCGACGTGGCCGGCCGGGGTCACCGGTGGCTGGGCGTACCTCCTGAAATTCACGGCGGGGGCCGTCGTGTTCTGCGCGGTGGTGCTCGGCGGGGTCTGGTGGCTCGCGGCGAAGATGGCACCGGACGCGAAGTGCGAGGGTCGGGCGATGAGCCCCGGCGACGTCTGCGAGTACCACCGCGGAGGGAGCCAGTACGGCACGCTCGAGTACACCAAGACCTACGACCAGATGGTCGCGGACGCCGCAAACCCCTCACATCCGGTGGCGTGGACGGTGACCGTGATCGTCGTGGTGCTCGCGCTCGCGCTGATCGTGGCGGCGGTGGTGCGTCAGCTGCGCCGCCGCAACCCCACCATCGAGGAGGTCGGCGAGTTCGCCCGGCTTCGGAACGCGGAACGCGCCGCCCTGGTCGCAGCGGTCGAAGCGGATCCGGCCGACACCGACGCCGCCCAGCGGCTCGCGGCACTGGACCGCGAGGTGGATCTCATCGGGTCCCGCAACGGCTTCCGGATGGACGGGACCGCGGTGTTGATCGAGCAGCCCGGCGCCGTGATCAGGCTGGACCTGTAGCCCCGCGTCACCCGGGCGCACGATCCGGATAAGACCGCCGCGCCCGATCCGCAGTTCCTCTCGCTGGAGCGACCCTGGTGGACGGCGCCTACGAGGGCGTGGTCGCGCGCGGTGAGTACCTGACGACGATGCCGTTAGCCCTCCGGATCAACCTTTCGGCACTGGACTGATCTCCCGCGCGGCACGGCCCCGATAGGGTGCTGTCATGAGCGAGACGCTGATCGAGGGCCCCCTGAACGCCGTGCACGTGGAGCTGGGGGCGGCGTTCGCGCCCTTCGGCGGCTGGTCGATGCCCGTCAAGTACGCGGGCACCGTCGGCGAGCACACTGCCGTGCGCGAGGCCGTGGGGATCTTCGACGTGAGCCACCTCGGGAAGGCCACCGTCGCGGGGCCGGGCGCCGCGGACTTCGTCAATCGTGTCCTGACCGCCGACCTCGGCAAGATCCACCCCGGCAAGGCGCAGTACACGCTGTGCACCAACGAGTCCGGTGGCGTCATCGACGACCTCATCGTCTACTACGTCTCCGACGACGAGCTCTTCCTCGTGCCCAACGCCGCCAACACCGCGGCCGTCGTCGAGCACCTGCGCGAGCGCGCTCCGGAAGGGGTCACCGTCGTCGATCAGCACCGCGACTACGCCGTGCTCGCGGTCCAGGGGCCGACGTCGGCGGAGGTGCTGCAGGCCGTCGGGCTGCCGACGGACATGGAGTACATGGCCTACGAGGACGCCTCCCTGAACGGGACGCCCGTGCGGGTGTGCCGCACCGGGTACACCGGCGAGCACGGCTACGAGCTCATCCCCGCCTGGGGCGACGCCGAGACCGTCTTCCGCGCCCTCCTGCCCGAGATCACCTCCCGTGGCGGCCAGCCCGCCGGCCTCGGCGCCCGCGATACCCTGCGCACCGAGATGGGTTATCCCCTGCACGGGCACGAGCTCACCGTCGACATCAGCCCCGTCCAGGCTCGCGCGGGCTGGGCCGTGGGCTGGAAGAAGCCGGAGTTCGTGGGGCGCGACGCGCTGCTCGCCGAGAAGGAGGCGGGCCCGGCCCGGAAGCTCTGGGGCCTGCGGGCCACGGGCAAGGGCGTCCTCCGCGCGGACCTGACGGTCCTCGGGGCCGACGGTGCTCCCATCGGCACCACCACGTCGGGAACCTTCAGTCCCACTCTGAAGACGGGAATCGCGCTGGCGCTCATCGATTCCGAGGCGGGCGTCGCCAAGGGCGACACCGTGAGCGTGGACGTGCGCGGCCGCGGGATCGAGTGCGAGGTCGTGCTGCCGCCGTTCGTCGAGGCGAATACGAAGTAGGCGCTCGGGCCCCTTCGCGGGGCCCGGGCGGGGACTCCGAAAAAATACTCGGGGTTCCTACTGATTGGTACGGCCCGCGTGGGTGGGCGCGGGTCGTAGAATCAGCTTTCATGACAACTGGCACGGCCTTCGCCCTCACCCGCAACGACCACCCCCGCTCTGCGGCTGAGCGCTCCGAGATCCTGGCGAACCCGGGATTCGGCAGGTACTTCACCGACCACATGGTCTCCCTCCGCTGGAGCAAGGAGCAGGGCTGGCACGACGCCGAGGTCCTGCCCTACGGCCCCATTCCGATGGAGCCGTCCGCGGCGGTGCTGCACTACGCGCAGGAGATCTTCGAGGGTCTCAAGGCCTACCGTCAGCCCGACGGTGCCATCGCCACCTTCCGGCCCGAGGCGAACGCGGCGCGCTTCCAGCGTTCCGCCGAGCGCCTGGCGATCCCGCCGCTGCCGGAGGAGGTGTTCATCGAGGCGCTCAAGCAGCTCGTCGCGATCGACGCCGACTGGGTGCCCGCCGCCGGTGGTGAGGAGGCCCTGTACTTCCGGCCGTTCATCTTCGCCGACGAGGAGACCCTCGGCGTCAAGCCGTCCAACAGCTACCGGTTCCTCGTGATCGCCTCACCGGCCGGCGCCTACTTCTCCGGCGGCATCAAGCCGGTCTCGGTGTGGCTCTCGCGTGAGTACGTGCGCGCCGCCCCCGGTGGCACCGGCTTCGCCAAGTGCGGCGGCAACTACGCCGCGTCGCTCGTCGCGCAGGCGCAGGCCGCGCAGCAGGGCTGCGACCAGGTCGTGTGGCTCGACGCGCTCGAGCACGAGACGATCGAGGAGATGGGCGGGATGAACCTGTTCTTCGTCTTCGGCTCCGGCTCGGAGGCCCGCGTGGTGACCCCCGAGCTCACCGGCACGCTGCTCCCGGGCGTCACCCGCGACTCGCTGCTGCAGCTCGCGCGCGATGCGGGCTTCGAGACCGAGGTCCGCCGGATCACCGTCACCGAGCTCAAGGAGGGCGCCGCGTCCGGCGCCATCACCGAGGTCTTCGCCTGCGGCACCGCCGCGGTCATCACCCCCGTCGGGCGGGTCAAGGGCGCATCCGAGGACTTCACCATCGGCGACGGTGAGTCCGGCGAGATCACCATGGCCCTGCGCGAGACCCTCACCGGTATCCAGCGCGGCACCGTGCCGGACACGCACGGCTGGATGGAGACGCTGGGCTGAGCGGGAGCCGCGGGGCGCTGGCCGCGGGGTAGGAGTCGGGGGTCGGGGCGCGCCGAGAACCGATGGTCCTTCCCGCAAGCGATGCGTCCCGCGCATACCCTCTGACCTGTGATGCTTGCGGTGGGTTATGCGCCCGCTGCATACCCTGATCGCGGGCAGACCTGACGGAGTCGGGTAGTCCAGCGGATCGTGAGCGGGCGTCGAGCTCGTCGATGGCGGGGGACACGGCGTCGTACAACTGCCAGGTGTCCGGGCGCGGCGCCGGTGAAGGTGTTCCCCTCGTCGGTGAAGGTGCCGGAGTCGAACTGGCGCACCGGTTTCGGTGAGGGGCTGCTGCGCGTTCGTCACTCGAAGTCGGACAGGTCGAGCAACTGGCTGACCGGAACTGGAAACTCTGGATCCGCCTCTGTGAGCAGCGTGTCGAACACGTCCTGGTCGAGCTCCAGCTCGGCCCACGTACCCCTGCTACGGTCCGCGAAGAGCTCGCGCTCGGCTGCCACCGCGACCGTCTCGATCCACGTTTCCAAGTCCCGTGCGTGGATGTCTCGCAGCTCGTCAGCGTGGTGGAACTCGAGGATCTGACCCGGCGCGCCGGCGTACTGGGGCTCACCCCACTTCTTGACGAGCGCTTCGCCGGTCATGTCGATGACGATCTGGGGACCGCCGTGCCGCATGAGGGGTAGGTAGTACTCGCCCCACCAGGCGGTCTCGACCCAACCGGTCTCGGCGTGCCGCAGGTCGCGCATGAGCCGCACCTCTTCGATCACCAACTGCGCGGACGTGATGTCGTAGTTCCCGACGGAGAGCACCGCCTGCTGGAAGCCTCGGGGGCGCGGGCCGTGCCAGGCGAGAAAGTCACGGTAGAGCTGCGGGAGCGGCATGCCGAAGACGCGCTCCAACTCGTCGAGATCCTCCTGTGAGGAGCCGGGACCGAGGGCGGCGTGGAACTCGGGGTAGTTGACCTCGAGTGCCGCGTCCAGACTGGTGATCAGCGGATGCATGCACGGACACTATCGGACGGGCGATCGTCGAGCATGGCTCGGCCGGAGCATCTTTCGAAGCGTTCTGCGACGGATTGGCGCCTTGGCTCCAAGCGGCTAGCGCAACACCCATTCTGAAGGGTGAAGTGTCGTGTATCTGGCAGAGCGTGAGCGTGATTTCTGGGTTGGGATCCGGCGGGAGTTGACGGTTGCTGAGGCCGCCGTCGCTGCCGGTGTGGCGGACAACACCGCCCGCAAGTGGTTCCGGCAGCGTGGTGGTGTGAAGCGAGCTGTTCGTATCCCGTGTCGTGGTTCTTACCAGCGGTTATCGTTCGCCGAGCGGGAGGAGATCGCGCTGTTGCGGGCCGAGAAGGTCGGGGTCAACGAGATCGCGCGGCGCCTCGATCGGGCACCGAGCACGATCAGTCGTGAACTGCGGCGGATGGGGACGACGTCGACGTTCGTCAAGGGCAAGGAGTACGTCTATCCGGCGCGGTATCGGGCGTCGACTGCGCAGCGGCGGGCCGAAGCTGCTGCGCATCGAGCGACTGCGACGAAGTTGGCGGCCTGCCCGCGGCTGCATGAGGTGGTCCAGCAGTGGCTGACGAGCAACTACAGTCCGGAGCAGATCTCCCACCGGCTGCGGGTGGAGTTTCCCGATGATCCGGAGATGCGCGTGTCTGACGAGACGATCTACAAGGCCCTGTACGTGCAGGGGCGCGGTGAACTCAGACGAGAGTTGACCAGGCATCTTCGCACCGGAAGGACGATGCGTAAGCCGCATCGGACCACGGAACGGCGCCGGTTCATCCACGAGATGGTCAACATCAGCGAGCGCCCCAAGCAGGTGGAGGATCGAGCGATCCCCGGCGACTGGGAAGGGGATCTGATCCTCGGGTCGACCGAGTCGGGGTCGGCGATCGGCACACTCGTCGAGCGGGCGACCGGCTTCGTGATGCTGCTGCACCTTCCCGGCGACCACAGCGCCGATAACGTCGCGGCGGCGATGATCGCGAAAATAACCGCGCTGCCCGAGCAACTACGACGAAGCGTGACCTGGGATCAAGGGGCCGAGATGGCTCACCATCAATCGATCACCGACGCCACAGGCATGGACATCTACTTCTGCGATCCCCATTCTCCGTGGCAACGCGGAACCAACGAGAACACCAATGGTCTTCTTCGCCAGTACTTCCCGAAAGGTACAGACCTCTCCAAATGGGGACCGGGATACCTCGATCTCGTCGCTGCCGAACTGAACGGCCGGCCCCGCAAACGCCTCGACTGGCGCACACCCGCCGAGGCGCTCGAACATCTACTATCGGACCTGGCCGCATAGTGTTGCGCTAGCCCCTTGGATCCACCCGCCGGATTCGTCGCAGAACGCTTGAATGATGTTGGGTGCAGGGTCGGTGGTCAGTCGGTCCAGAGCTGTTGCTCCAGCCACTTGGGATAGCCGGGATTACGGGCGCCGAATGCGGCTTTGACGTTGTCAACGGCGGGTGAAATCTGATCAGCAGACGACGGCTGAAAGTTGAGCAGCTGTCGGGTGTTTAGTCGCGATCCTTGCCGAGGAGTTCTCGGCGGGATCTGGTGCGGTAGCTATCGCCCGAGAGGGTGAGAACCTCCGCGTGGTGGACCAGTCGGTCGATCATCGCGGCTGCGACGATGTCGTCGGAGAACGTCTCGCCCCAGCGGCCGAACGGCAGGTTGCTGGTGACCATGATCGAGCCCTGCTCGTAACGGGTGCTCACGAGCTGGAAGAACAGGTTCGCCGCGTCCGGGTCGAACGGGATGTAACCGATCTCGTCCACGATGATCAGCTTGTAGCGTTTGATCTTCTTCAGCTCGGCCTCGAGTCGGCCGGCCTGGTGCG